>NZ_JABACJ020000023.1 GCF_012524165.2 Faecalicatena faecalis | reverse complement strand
TCATAAACTTCCTTTTCTGATCTCATTTTTATCTCCTCCAATTATTGAAATAGGTGTGAAGCCATTTTAGGGCTTTCCCGCCTTGATTACCCTTTAGCAAAGACGGGCGGGGCTGTCAACGGCGGCGCATGAAATGCGCCGTTCATCTTGACCGTTGACTGGCTCGGCTGGCTTTGCTATTTTTATCGAATTGCATATTGGTAAATTGCATTGATATGTACTTGGGTTGTATTCACGATTGGCACATTAACATCTTCGGGCTTTATGGCAAGTGGCAGCTCCGTACAGGCGAGAATGAGTGCATCTACATTTTCTTTTTCAATGTATTTATTTGCCAGTGCAATCATTTTCTCTTTATCACTAGGAATTACTATGCCATTCTCTAAATTGGGGTATATCAGTTTTCCTAATAGAGATATTATTTTTTCGCTATCGCCTTTACAAGTAACATCATCGGGCGGCGAAGTTCATCTTCCATACCCGGAATATCCATCATCTCTTTAGGCGGTTCTGCTTCCTCTACAACTTTAAGCTCAAACCCATTGTTCAGCAATCCCATTATAATCTGTGTAAGTGTGTGATGTTGTTTTACTACATCACATCCTAAAAAATGTGTATTTCGTTCTCCTGTTATAAAGTAATTATCAATCGCCCAATATTGCGGTTTCCCATCATCTGTATAAATCCAATCCTGCCCAACTCCTGCGGTAAAAACAGGGTGTTCGATATTAAAAAGAAAAATTCCACCTGGTTTTAATGTCCTATACACTTTTTGAAATATTTCCACTATGTCCTCTATATAGTGCAGAGCTAAATTAGATATAACACAATCCCATTCATTTTCTGGATAGTCATATTCCTCTAATCCGCTAATACGATATTCAATTTGATTTCCTGAATTGCGCTTTTGGGCTTCCTCAATCATTTTCTTACTTAAATCGATCCCTAATATTTTTGTAGCTCCTTGTTCTTCTGCGAACTTGCAGTGCCAGCCATATCCGCACCCCAAGTCAAGAACAGATTTTCCTTCTAACGAAGGAAACAAAGGTTTTAATTGATGCCATTCACCAGCAGCTTTTAACCCCTCTTTACTGCGGGACATCTTTGCATATTCTTCAAAAAACTTCTCATTATCGTATTCATTATTCATAACCTTAACATCTCCTATTTTATCCTTCGGCACCGCCGCCTCCAGGCGGCTCCCCAACTTCATCTGCTCGATAAATGGGAATTGCACCAAAACAATCTAAGACAACAATGCTGCCCTACTTGCGATTTTTTCTTGTACTGCGGAAACAGTTTCTTGAATGGAATAATTGGTCGTATCTACAACATTCGATTCATATATTCCCAGATTGCAAAATTGCTCCCACATTGTTTCTACCAATTCGATATTTGTTTTTCGGTCTAACTTTGAGCGTTCAACAGCCCGCTTTAAGGTTTCTTCCTTACTTGCCCTTAAAATAATATAATGCACCTCATAATGTTCCCGAACAAGAGCTTTCCATGGCTCCAAAAACCATGGCCCGACAATCCCATCTACAATTACATCATATCCGCCACGAGCATATCGCTTCGCAGCTTCTAAAAAGGCTTCAATAACAACTAAATTTTGTTCGTTGGACTCTGGTAAATGCGGCGGTATTGCTCCTTTGCTTAAATAATGGAAAAAGTCGTCTGTGTGCATATGCACAGATTTATCCATGTTCGATTCTTTTGCGACAATCGACGCAGTTGTTGTCTTTCCTGTTCCCGGCGAACCTGTAATCACAATAATTCTTCCTTGGTTCATTTTCACTCCTCCTATTTCGATTTGCTGTTCTCTATTTCTTTTTCCGTCCCCGCTGTGGGTTTGGATTTTTCGGCAAGTCCAACTTCTCCGCAATCTATTTTAGCCGCTTCTTTTCTTCTTCAAACAGTTTATTATACCCCAAAACCATAAATCAGCAAACGCAAAAACCGTTACCAAAGAAAATGCCGCCTGCCTTTTTTGCTAAACCTAAAGAGGCTAAGTTAGAAGTGGACGCACTATACAAAGGAATACTACCATTTCGTCTAACTGCTTCTGCCCATTCTGCAAGTGTGTGGAATGCATACCCTTTTCTTCTGTAAAGTTCAGCCGTTTCAATTCCCGCTTCCTCTGCCTCAAGAATAATCCGAACACTACGACAAATAGATACGACTTGAGAATCTTCCAAATAAGCAGCGCAAAAGGGAACATCCAGCAACTCTTCAGGTAGCCAGGGAAAATAGTGGCTCATCTGAGGCTCAATGTTGTCTTTAGTGAGTAAGCAGGCTTTTAACTTTGGCTGTTCAGGAAGCCAAAAACAAGCATCTTCTGAAATCTTACTTTCTCCTAATAGTTGCCGATATTCTTTATCATAAATAGGTGATTCATTCGGCAGCATCAGTACTGGCTCTCTGTTGGTAATTGATTGTAGTTTTTCTCTTAATTCTTTCGGTACGTCAGCACGAAAATAAGTATGTGGTTTTTCGTAAAGTGGTCTTGTCAAATAGAAGCGGGGAGCCGGCTGTGAAGTGGAGTCCCATGGTTCCCTTATAGTCATAAGTTCGTTCTTTTCATTCATTGTAAACAGTGCTTCTACATGAAGCTGCATATAGTACGAGTTGCTTTTTCCCATTTTCTAATATTCTCCTACATTTATTTCTCTGCCTGTTCAATCATTTTCTTTACTAACCGCTGAAACAGGTCGGCGGTTTCCTCGTCCATCGGCGCAAGCTGTCCAATCTGTCCGGCTATCATCGCCGTTACATCGTCAATGGAAAGCGGTTTTTGTTTCTGTTCCGCCAGTGCGTCCCGCATGGCTTGGAACATAGCGGCGGTCACAGCTTCTCCCGGCTGTTCCCCGTTGTCTATGTCTTTCTTAATGTCCCGCAGGATAGCCAGGAACACATTTTTGATTTTTTCAATCTCCGCTTCATGTTCCCCCATCTTTTGGGCGTTCAAAAGCTGTAAATCCTGCTTCGCTTCTGCCCGGTGTTCCGGGTGTTCTTTCATCAGGTCGGACAGGGAAGCCGTTGCCATCTCGATAAGCTGGTTTCTTGCTGTTATGCCCTTTGCCGCCGTATCCTGAAAATAAATCCGTATCAAATCTATCAGCTTGGGAAAATTCCTGTGTTCCAACAGACGGTTGAGGATTTGCACATCAACAGCACCCGTCACAAGCCCCCTCACGGCCCCCTCTGACAAGCCTAATTCAGAAATATCGTAACTTTTACGGACGCTCACGGTAGACAAGCCCAGTATGTAGTCTGTCGATACCTTAAATTCCTTTGCCACACCTATGAGAATATCACTGCTTACCGTTCTTGTTTCGCCGCTGACAATGCGGCTCAATTGGGAAGCGGAAACGCCTATCTTCTCCGCAAGTTCCTTTTGTGTGATGTGGTTCCCGTTGCATAAATCGGAAATCCGCTGTCCGGGTGTTCCGGGTAAAGCCATAGACACGCACCTCCTCCGCATACTTCCATTATACAAGATAATTGCAAAAATGCAATTTCCAAAGTGTAAACTTCATCAAAATGCAATTCTCGCAAAAAGCCGGGATTTGCATTTTTTTCGTGTAGACTTAGGGTAGTTCATCGATGGACAGCACCTTGAAAACAGAATGACCGTCCGAAAAGAGAATACCACGGCTGGGGAAGCACCGCCAGGAGCCGGACTTTTGGACACTTTGTCCAGAGGTCACTTCGGGACAAAACGTCCCGAAGCTGCGGGGAGCGTGCCAACGCCGGAATACGCCGCTATTGTCGGGGCCCCCGCAAAGCCGCATGGCTTTGTGGGAAGAGGAGGAGCAGCGGAGCGAGTGAGTTTTGCCGCTTGCGGCGAAACGAGCGATACGCAGCTTGCGACGACGAGGCAGGAAACCTTTTCGGGGAGAACGGCAATGGAAAGCAAAATGGAGGGAACGCATGAGAGATAACCCCTATAAAGACTTGCCGCCGCTGGAACGCAGGCCGGACGGTTCCCTTTACCGCATGACACCGGCGCAGAAGAAACAGGCGGCCAGCCTGATACGCCGGGAGTGCTGTTGCTGTGAGGACGGCAACTGCATTGTCCTTGACGATGGGGACGCCTGCACCTGCCCGCAGACGGTTTCTTTCTCGGTCTGCTGTAAGTGGTTCCGCTGGGCGGTCTTGCCGCTGGACGGGACGCTGAAAGCGGAGATTTTCCGGGATAAGGACATGAAACGCTGTGCGGTTTGCGGCGGCGTGTTCGTCCCCAAATCCAACCGGGCTAAATACTGCCCGGACTGCGCCGCCAGAGTTCACAGGCGGCAGAAAACAGAAAGTGAACGGAAAAGGAGGTCTGCTGTGGACAGTTAGGAGCGGAAAAGCCTTGATTTATAAGGCTTCGCAGGCCCCAAACCGGGGCAGGTGGTATAAAGTATCGCCCGCCCCGGAAAACGGGCTTCTAACCGTCCACAAAACACGATATGACAAACACGATTTACATTCACCAGCCGGAACAGGCGTTCAGCTTCACCCGGCTCCCGAATTTTCTCTTTGAAGCCCCTACATTCAAGCCCCTGTCCAACGAGGCAAAGGTGTTGTACGCCTTTATCCTGCGCCGGACAGAGTTATCCCGCAAGAATGGGTGGGCGGACGAGTACGGGCGGATTTACCTGTACTATCCCATCTGCGAGGTAGTTGACCTGCTCCGCTGTGGGCGGCAGAAAGCGGTAAATACCATGCGGGAACTGCAATATGCCGGACTGGTGGAGATCCAGAAGCAGGGCTGTGGAAAACCCAACCGCATTTTCCCAAAATCCTATGAAGCGGTTCCGAACACCGACTTCAAGAAATCCCGTTCTGGTACGCCGGAGGGCTGAAAACCGTACCCATGAAGTACGGAAATCACTCCTGAGAAGTACGAAAACCGGACGGTATATAGAAATACAAAGATTAAAAAGATTGATTTATATTCTATCCATTCCAATCCTATCCGAGCTATTTTCTGCGGGATTTTCCCTGTGGAAAACCCCGGATAGGAAAGGAATGGGGAAAGGAGCAGAATGGCACAGCACGCAATTTTGCGTTTTGAGAAGCACAAGGGCAACCCGGCAAGGCCGCTGGAAGCCCATCACGAACGGCAGAAAGACCAATACGCCAGCAACCCTGATATTGACACCAGCCGGAGCAAATACAACTTCCATATCGTCAAGCCGGAGGGACGCTATTACCACTTCATTCAGAGCCGGATTGAGCAGGCCGGGTGCCGAACCCGCAAGGACAGCACACGGTTTGTCGATACGCTGATAACCGCCAGCCCGGAGTTTTTCAAGGGGAAATCCCCAAAGGAGATACAGGCGTTTTTCCAGAGGGCGGCGGATTTCCTCACCCACCGGGTAGGGCGGGAAAATATCGTGTCGGCGGTGGTACACATGGACGAGAAAACGCCCCACCTGCATTTGACCTTTGTTCCGCTGACAAAGGACAACCGCCTGTGCGCTAAGGAGATTATCGGCAACCGGGCAAACCTGACGAAGTGGCAGGATGATTTTCACGCCTACATGGTGGAGAAATATCCCGACTTGGAGCGTGGGGAAAGCGCCAGCAAGACAGGCCGGAAGCATATCCCCACCCGGCTTTTCAAACAGGCGGTTTCCCTCTCCCGGCAGGCAAGAGCCATTGAAGCCACACTGGACGGCATTAACCCGCTGAACGCCGGAAAGAAAAAAGAGGAAGCCCTCTCCATGCTGAAAAAGTGGTTCCCGCAGATGGAGAATTTCTCCGGGCAGTTGAAAAAGTACAAGGTCACAATCAATGACCTGCTGGCAGAAAATGAGAAGCTGGAAGCACGAGCCAGAGCCAGCGAGAGCGGCAAAATCAAAGACCGCATGGAGCGGGCAAAGCTGGAAAGCGAACTGCACGATATGCAAAGGCTGGTTGACCGTATCCCGCCGGATATACTGGCGGAACTGAAACGGCAGCAGCGGCAGTATGGAAAGGAAAGGTGATTTTATAAGTAACAATATCAGATACAAAAAGGAAACAGAAGTCGTGACTTTTCAGGGAAAGGAAATCACGCTGGAAAACCTCTCCCCGGTGTTCACGCCGGAGCAGGAAGCGACCAAACGCCGGGAACTGGAGCAGCAGCTTTATGAGGTGTTCCGCAAATATGCCGATAAGCGGCAGAAAGAGGAAGCCGGGGCATAAATCCCGAAGCCATCGTTGATTTGCGGGGCTGCTGGCGGTATAATAGAACTGTCAGCAGCTCCGTTTCTTTTTAAGAAAAGGAGCGACAAAATGAATAACAGGATAGACGCGATCTATGCAAGGCAATCGGTAGACAAAAAGGACAGCATTTCCATTGAAAGCCAGATTGAGTTTTGCAAATACGAATTGAAAGGCGGGAACTGTAAGGAATACACAGACAAAGGGTACAGCGGCAAGAACACAGACCGCCCGAAGTTTCAGGAACTGGTGCGGGATATTAAGCGGGGCTTGATTGCAAAGGTCATTGTTTACAAACTTGACCGTATCAGCCGTTCCATTCTGGACTTTGCCAACATGATGGAACTGTTCCAGCAGTACGATGTGGAGTTTGTGTCCTCTACGGAGAAGTTTGATACCTCCACCCCGATGGGGCGGGCTATGCTGAATATCTGTATCGTGTTCGCCCAGCTTGAACGGGAAACGATACAGAAGCGGGTGACAGACGCTTACTACTCCCGCAGTCAGCGGGGCTTCAAGATGGGCGGGAAAGCCCCTTACGGCTTCCACACCGAGCCTATCAAAATGGACGGTATCAACACAAAGAAGCTGGTGGTAAACCCGGACGAAGCGGCCAATATCCGGCTGATATTTGAGATGTACGCCCAGCCCACAACCTCTTACGGGGACATTACCCGGTACTTTGCCGAACAGGGGATTTTGTTCTACGGCAAGGAACTGATACGCCCCACACTGGCGCAGATGTTACGCAATCCCGTCTATGTGCAGGCGGACTTGGATGTGTACGAATTTTTCAAAAGCCAGGGTACGGTTATCGTCAATGACGCCGCCGACTTTACGGGGACAAACGGCTGTTATCTGTATCAGGGGCGGGATGTGAAGCCCAGCAAGAAAAACGACTTGAAAGACCAAATGCTGGTGCTGGCTCCCCATGAGGGCATTGTTCCGGCGGATATATGGCTGGCTTGCCGCAAGAAGCTGATGAACAACATGAAAATCCAGTCCGCCCGAAAAGCCACCCACACATGGCTGGCGGGGAAAATCAAGTGCGGGAACTGCGGATATGCGCTTATGAGTATCTTCAATCCGTCCGGCAGGCAATATCTCCGCTGTACGAAACGGCTGGACAATAAAAGCTGTCCGGGCTGTGGGAAAATCATCACTTCCGAACTGGAAGCGGTGGTTTACCAGCAGATGGTGAAGAAGCTGGAAAAGCACAAGACGCTGACGGGCAGGAAGAAAGCGGCAAAGGCCAATCCCAAAATCGCCGCCCTGCAAGTAGAGCTTCTCCATGTGGACAGCGAGATTGAAAAGCTGGTGGACAGTCTGACGGGCGCGAACAATGTCCTGCTCTCCTATGTGAATGTGAAGATAGCGGAACTGGACGGGCGCAAGCAGGAACTTGTGAAGCAGATAGCCGAGCTGACGGTGGAAACCATCAGCCCGGGACAGGTCAACCAGATTTCCGGCTACCTCGACACATGGGACGATGTATCCTTTGACGACAAGCGGCGGGTGGTGGATTTGATGATTACCACCGTTGCCGCCACAAGCGACAGCTTGAACATTACATGGAAAATCTGACGGGCGGTAATCCTCCCGTCAGACCGTTACCCTGTGTAGTCCCTTGTAAACTGTACTTTTGTTCTCTGAAAATAATGTATTCGTGAGGGGTATAACTGAGTGATACCGTGCTGATTTTTCTCAACATCGATAATCAAATTTATCATATCATTACTTTTCATTATTGACCTCCTAAGACGATGTATTGATTGATTTTTCCCGGTAAAACATCGTTAACTTGGTATGCTTTGGGGTTCTCATCTACAATCTTTTTTAGTGCTTTAGAAAGTGTATTCTTTTCGGACCTTGATAATGATACCCATTCATTAGGGACTAGTGACGATACTATAAAAACATCGCCTTCTTTCTTTGCAGAAAGAGTGTCTTTCATTTTTGAAATTAAGTCTGCAATATCAATGGTGTTGTTATCGGTCAAAGATAACAAGGTTCTGTACTTTTGATATGCAGATAAACTTAATCCCATTTTTTCGCTTTCTCGTTGAAGCAATAAAATTTCTTCCTCAGAGTAATTTGAATAAACTCGTGCCATAGAGACCTCCTTAAAATATTTATGGGGATAGGTGCTATGCCCATTATACACAAGGAAAACTATTTTGTCAAGAAAAAGATGGCTGCTCGTTTGAGTAGCCATCAAGTACATTATTCAAAATCGTTGTTGGGCATCATATTTAACGGATTTTGCTTCATAAATTTGATACCTCATTTTTTTGATTATTTGATGTGTCCATATTATCCAGCCCTATACGATGGGCTGTTATCAAATTGTTATCGGTGGTGATAACGGGGGGTAGCAGGGTTGTTGTTTTCTCTGGTGGTTTACAACTACATTTTACCACGAAAGGCAGGGAAATGCAATAACCATCCTTGCTGTGGCGTATCAAGGAATCTTACTGAACATATGGCGCACCTTATCCAAACGGCTGTTTGGACGGCGGGGCTGGATGACTGGCTTGCCGACAGCGGCCTGATACCCTTTCAGTTCTGTAAGGCATACGCTCTGCCCGTTGGTGTAAAAGGCCAGATCAGTACGGTATGCCTGTATACAGCGGGCGGGAATCTCGCCAGTAAAGACAACTTCATCCTTTTTTACCTGGACCGTTTCGATGGTGGCACAGTATTTCGGTGCATCATGATAAGCCCTGGAAAGATATTCCCGGGGCGCATAGAGGGTGAAGGAGAGATAAGGTTCCAGCAGTTGCGTCCCTGATTCCTTCAATGCCTGTTCCAATACAATCGGGGCCAATGAGCGGAAGTCCGCCGGCGTGCTGACCGGACTGTAATAAAGCCCGTATTCAAAGCAAATCTTACAGTCCGTTACGTTCCAGCCGAACAAGCCCTGCTCCAGCCCGTAACGGATACCATCCCTGACAGCGTTTTGAAAACTCTGGTTCAAGTATCCCAGCGAAACCCGGCTCTCGTATTGTACACCGGAGCCAAGCGGGAGTGGTGTAACAGACAGTCCGATGGATGCCCAAAACGGGTTGGGCGGCACCTCGATATGGATGGTGTGGCTGGCTGCTTTGAGCGGCCGCTCCATATAAATGACGGTGGGTTCCTTTACCACTGTTTCAAGCTTGTATTTTTCCGACAGCAAAGCGGAAACAACCTCCAACTGCACCCGGCCCAAAAAAGAAAGAATGATCTCATGGGTGATGGAATCCACCTCGCAGCGCAAAAGCGGGTCAGTATCCGCAAGTTGCGTAAGAGCGTCCAGCAGCCGTTCTCTTTGCGCTGCCGTTTTCGGCGCAATCGACGTCCGCAGCATGGGGAGGGGGTCCTCACGCCACCTTTTACGAGGGAGCCGGGTTGGGTCCCCTAATACATCGTTTAACCTCACGCTGTCGCTGGGAAGGATAACAATTTCACCCGGATAAGCGGTGTCTGTCCGAACAATTTCCCCTTTGGATGGAATACGCATCTCTGTGATTTTCAGCTTTTCTCTCCCGGCCAGGGCCACCGTATCCCGCAGGCGCAGCGTTCCGCTGTATAGCCGTAGATAGACACGCCGCTGGCCGCAATCTGTATACTCCACCTTGAAAACGCTGCCGCATAGGGCGGCGCTCCCCTGTTCCCCAATCGGTTGGAACAGCCCTGTCACCGCATCCATCAACGGTTGAATGCCAAGGCCCTTTTTGGCGCTGCCATAATAGACCGGGAACAGGGAGGCGTCTTGAACCCGCCGCTGTTCCTCCCGCACAAGTTTTTCCCGGCTGATTGGTTCTCCTGCGATATACTTTTCCAATAATTTATCGTTATTTTCGATGACCGCATCCCATGCTTCTATGTCGGTATTTTCCTCCAGGACTATTTCCGGGGACAGCGACACCGTCTGCTTGATGATAATATCGGCGGAGAGCTTATCCCGAACAGACTGAACCACGCTCTGCAAATCAACGCCAGCCTGGTCGATCTTGTTGATAAAGATAACGGTGGGAATGTTCATTTTCTGAAGCGCATGGAATAATATACGCGTCTGTGCCTGTACGCCGTCTTTTGCCGAAATGACTAAAACAGCTCCGTCAAGGACAGATAAAGCACGGTATGCTTCGGTTAAAAAATCCATATGACCGGGAGTGTCCACAATATTGATTTTATAATCATTCCAGCAAAAAGAAGTAACTGCTGTCTGAATGGTAATTCCCCGCTGCTGTTCCAAAATCATAGTGTCTGTTCTTGTAGTCCCTTTATCCACGTTTCCCTGTTCCGCAATCGCTCCACTGGTGTATAGCAGACTTTCCGTCAATGTTGTTTTTCCTGCGTCTACGTGGGCAAGAATGCCAATATTGATTATTTTCATGTGATTGTCCTCCTTTTACAGCCCGAAAGGGCACAAAAATCCCCAGCAGTAAAATACTTTTACCACTGGGGATTATAATTTGCGGACATACACATATACAGCATACACCTATTTGTGACTGCTGTTTTTTTGGATATGTCAAAATTGATAAGGCAAAAGTATTCTTAAATTGGGTACAAAAAATCAAGCCCCCACAAAAGGAACTATCATAATCCTTTGTTCCCACTATTTGATTATAGTTTTATTTAAGAATACCTTGCCGCATATTTTTTACTCCTTTTCTGGAATGAAACTATTATATCACATCAGTTTTAGGAAAGCAAGTACCTAAAAGAAATTTTTCTTCCCCTTATATGTAACAATCATACCGGCTTCCTGGCGTTCAGAATGGTTTCTGCTGTCTGCTGTGGTGTTTGGTTGGAATTGTCCAGCCAAAAGCCGATCCGTGGTGTTGTCTGCATAAATGTATCGTATAAGGTTTCAACCGTAAAGCCGGAATAGCCTGTTTTCTCCCTGTATCGTTCCCTTTCTTTTATTGTTTCCACATCTGGACAAAGAACGACAACCTCAACAGGGTATTTATGCAGATAATTTATCATTCGATTTAATTCATCACCGTAGTAGTTATCTTGGATCACTACAGAAAAGCCGTTGTCAAAGTATGACTTTGCCGCATCAGCAGTCAATTTGTATCGAAGGTACAGCTGGCGGACTGCTTCCGCTGATGGGGTAGCTGACATATTTTCTCTGCCTGTAATAATCATTTTTCGGAACACATCACCACGAAGATGGACGCATTTTTCTATTGATTTTGCCAGTAAATCGGAAACTGTAGATTTTCCAGAAGCCATTAAGCCTGTAATGAGATAAATTTTTGGATTCATTTCACTTCCTCCGGTACAAAAAATATGTACATGTAACTAATTCAACACATTTATAATTTGAATAGGGACATTATAGCATTTACTAAATACAAATTCAATGTATACGGAAAGAAAGATATAAGGAGTGGGAGGGATTCCGCCGTAGTCGGCATTGTAGGAGAATCCAAAAGTTTAGATTTTCCCACAATGCTTATCTTTTGGTCTTTGGTTCGGAATAGTGTAGTGCTGGCGGTCTATCTCTTGTTTTCGGTTGCTTGCTTCTTTACCGTACATGAGCATTACTGCCGGGTACAAAGCGTTTCGGTGAATTAAAAAAATCAATCGGCAGCGTTTCTCAAAAGGTTTTGACTGCTCAGCTTCGTGATATGGAAGAAAACGGACTCGTTAATCGAAAAGTGTATGCTGAAGTTCCGCCGAGAGTAGAATACTCTCTGACAGAATTGGGACAAAGCTTGAAACCTATTCTCGACGCTATGTGGAGTTGGGGCGAAGATTATAAAGAAAAATGTAATAAATAACGAAAAGACCGTCAAATCTCAACATTCGAGACTTGACGGTCTTACATTTTGTGATTGTATTTAAGAAAATCGTTTTGGTGTTCCTGTTTGCGAAGTTGATAGCCCTGTGCAATCAGCGTATCCACTTTCAGAGCAATCAGGTTTATGTCGGAACTCATTGCCCGTGCAATCTGCTGAATGTCATAGCCGTTTTCAATGTATTCCAAAATGGTGTCGTCCGGTAGCGAAGCTTGAGAAGCGAAGATGTTTGCTTCATACTCCATACGGTTTTCTCTCATATCAAAGATGTTGAACTCTTTGAACCCGCCGACAGCAACAGCTTCTTGCCTGTGTAGAACATCGTGCCCGATTTCGTGCCATAGCACTATCTGTTCCACGACCGGGTGCATACCGTTTTTAAGGAAAACAAAGCGGTTCTTCAGAATAACCTTGTATGCTCCACGCTGCTTGTCAAAATTCCGGTAGATTATATTGATACCAAGCTCTTTTGCGACCTTGTATGGGTCACGAGTGCCACAGCGGTCGATGAGCTTGTTTACGATTTTCACAATCTCAGCCGTAGTGTAATACCCCAATCCGGCTCACCTCCCATATTATAGTATATCGGATATTTACCCTATAATAAATTATAAACTATTATGTGTCCCATATATTGGACTTAGTTCACTTCGAGGATTACTCGTCTTTGCGGTATTTCTTCGGGGTGTATTTTTTATTGTTTTTCTTAGCGATGAGATATGCTTCCTGAATGGCGTCTACCATTTCACGCATATCCTCGTCAGCCATTTCGCCGCCGGCAAACAGACCGGTGACTTCTGCAAGCAATTCCTGAGCCTGTTTTGCTCCTCTGCGTCCGTATTTATCCTCTACATCGGCGATGAAAGCGTCATCCTCAGACAGCAGATAATTCACATTTACATTTAATGCTTCTGCCAGCTTCTTGTATCTTTCCATTCCTCTCGGACGGGATTTATCATTTTCATAAGAACCAATTATGCGTCGGGTTACGCCGATTTTAGCTGCCAACTCATCTTGACTCATACCAAGCTTTGTTCTTTCAGCCCTGACTTTTTCACCGAATGTCATTGTGATTTCACTCCTTAAAAGAATATTTACAGTTGAACTACCCATTTGCTCTTGACAAGTACAGTTGAAGTGTATATAATATGAATTGGGAAGTTGAACTACACATAGTGTACACCAAACTACCCAAAATGTCAAGGGGGTTCAAAAAATGTTACGAAGCATACTTCATTGTGATATGAATAACTTCTATGCCAGCGTCGAATGTATGCTCGACCCCGCATTGAAAAAATATCCGATTGCTGTTTGCGGCTCTGTGGAGGAGCGACACGGTATTGTGCTTGCAAAGAACTACAAAGCAAAGGCTTTTGATGTGAAAACCGGGGACGCAGTATGGCAGGCTAAACAGAAGTGCAAGGACTTGGTTGTAGTACCGCCCCATTATGAGGAGTATATCAAATACTCAAAGCTTGCGAGAAGCGTTTATGAGCGATATACCGACCAAGTTGAACCGTATGGTATGGACGAGTGTTGGTTGGATATTAGCGGGACGGAAAGCCTTTTCGGTTCGCCGGAAAAGGTGGCAAATGAAATTCGTGAAACAATGAAGTTTGAACTCGGCTTGACGATTTCTGTGGGTGTTTCCTTTAATAAGATATTTGCGAAGCTCGGCTCGGATATGAAGAAACCGGACGCAGTAACCGTAATACCAAAGGACACATTCAAAGAAAAGATTTGGGGACTTCCTGCCGCTGACCTGCTCGGTGTAGGACGGGCAACCCAGCGAGTGCTTGACAGCTATTGTATTCGTACCATCGGGGATTTAGCGAATACCGACCCTGAGTTCTTACGCAGAAGATTAGGAAAGAACGGAGTAGTTTTATGGAACTATGCCAACGGCAACGACCTTTCCCTTGTTGCCAAGAAAGACTTCGTTTCCCCTATAAAAAGTGTAGGACACGGTATAACTACAGTAGCAGATTTAGAGAAACCGGAGCAGGTGTGGCCCGTGTTTCTCGAATTAACCCAAGACATCGGACACAAGCTCCGTGTTCACGGACTGAGTGCAGAAGGTGTCGCAATACATATTAGAGACAACACGCTCAATACAAGGCAATGGCAGACGAAGATTGCACTTCCTACACAGTCTCCGATGATTATTGCAAAGACCGCTTTTCAGTTGTTTGAAAAAAGATATGGGTGGAATAACCCTATCCGTTCTGTGACGGTACAAGCCATAAATCTTGTTCCACAAGACACGCCCCGTCAAATTGATATGTTTATGGACGCTGCCAAACAGGACAAATTGGAGCGAATGGAAAAGTGTGTTGAAGAAATCAGACGGCGTTTCGGAAAGGACAGCATAAGGAATGGGGTTCTGTGTCAGAACTTGCGGCTACCACCGGAAAAAGCCGAGATCACTATGCCGACAGGTATGGTTGGTTAAGGAGGTCTAAATGTGATTGACGAAAAAGAGGTTACGGCTTATGTTACGATACCCGACTGTTTTTTGCAGGGGTGCAGCGAAGATATTGTTATCTTCCGTGCGGACGGCGGAAACCATTTTACCGACTACGGTATATATGAGGGAATGTTTCTTTTCTTTGACCGGAAAAAACGCTTTAAGAAAGGAAGGCTTTCCTGTTACATCAATACTGCCGGAAGTGACCGACCCAAGTACAGGGTGTCGGATAAGAACATCGACGGATACAAGCACTTGGGAAGATTAGTTTTGACTTTGAGAAATTACGAGGTATAAAAATGGAATCCGAAAGAAGAAAAGTTTATGTTGAAGTAAATGTAACACACAGACCTGATGGAACGGCTCGTCCGAACTTCATCAAGTTTGAGAATGACGAAAAATATGAGATAGACCGTGTAATTCAGAAATGCCGTGCGGCTTCCACCAAAGTCGGAGGAACCGGTATCCGCTACACGGTACAGATTTGCGGCAAGCCCACATTTCTGTTCGACGAAGAAAACGGAAAGTGGTTTGTAGAAGCAAAATCCTAATGGTAGGAGGTTTTGTAACTTGAAACATTTATCGAGATTTGACATCGAAGCGATTGCCGACAAGTATGTTCAGGCATATATGGCACTTCCCGATGTCCGCAACACACAAATATACAGAATTGACCCGGAGCTTCTCTTGGAGAAGGTTCTCGGATTGAATGTCGAATACCAGCACCTATCCTATGACGGTAGTATTCTCGGAATGACCTCATTTACGGAAATGGGTGTTCAGGTATTTGAAGATGATGATAACGAAGCCTTTTTCTTTTTGGACGGGAAAACCGTTCTCGTGGAAAAGGACTTGAACTTTGACAGCAAGCTGAAAGGCAGAAAGAATTTCACCTTAATGCACGAGGGCAGCCATCAGATATTCAAGATGTTGTTCCCGAATGATTACGGCGTGACACAGAAATCTGCCGGAGTACATTATTACAAGGCAAATTCCGAGAGGAATAAGCCTATATCCGATTGGGAGGAATGGCAGGCAAATACGCTTGGAGCAGCTATCCTTCTTCCCGAAAACCTTATAAAGCAGGGAATGTATCTGTTCAGTCTTGGAGAAAAGATTGAGTGTCTAAACAAGATATACTTTCCGGGCGTATATAAAAGGTTTGACGCACTTGCCGATTTTTTAGGGTGTTCAAAAAAAGCACTTGCCATACGAATGAAACAGCTCGGACTACTGAAAAAGGAGTATCTTGATAATCCTTTTGATTTGGTTACGGTTTATCCGGAGGTGAGCGAGCTATGAAATCGTTGGAACAAAAGATAATCGTAAGGTGCAAAAACTGTGGCTGGCGTATTTTTGACAAGGTAACAATGACAACAGGTGTTATTGAACTGAAATGTCCGAACTGCCACAGAGTAGTAGAGGTTGACCTGTCCCTCCGCAAGGGAACGGTCAAGTACAGATTAACAAGAAGTAATAACAGAGCGAACAATTAAATATCGGGCAGATGTACCGAGCCACGAGTCCTTGAGCGAAAGCTCCTGAGTCATCAAATTGCCGGACGCTGAGAATTAAGGGATAGAAATATCCTAATGTTCTTGGTGTCCGGCTTTTTTTGTAGCTCCCGAAAGGAGCAAGACCGTGACATATAAGTGGCTGGCATATATCGCCAAGTATCCGTAATCTCCGAATTTTTGATTTCAACCAAATTCAAAAATTCAAATTCAAGGAGATTACGACAATGACAAAACTTACATTAGAACAACAGGAATTATTATTTGCGAACGACTGCAAGCTCATTAACCTGCGGTATGAATATCACGGCTACACCGGCACAGAGAAATGGGCGATTGTGACAGAACTGGCGGAAGAAGAATTGTGGGTTAAATACCCTGATGTTATCCGTCGGTACACTCCGTTCATTCTGCTTTCTATGGCTCAGGGCGAAGTGATTGACGAGTCATACAGAAACAACGATAAGTACGAAAAGCGAGCAAAAAGAACAATCGATGTGTATGGGTATGAAGATGACATCTCTGAACAATTCCACCGGGAACTGATTACTCCGTTTGTTGACCCGTTTGAGCAAGCGGAGGAAGAACGGATTGAGGAAGAAAAGGAACAGCTCCGTCAGTTAGAAATTGCGAAAGTCAGAAAGGTATTGGAAATGCTGAAACCTGTTCAGAGAGAAAGACTGATTAAAGCGATTTTATTAGGTATGAGTTCAAGAAAAATCGCAAAGGAAGAAGGCGTATATTACAGCGTTGTAGATAAGTCGATTGCTGCCGCAAGAAAAAATTTCAAGAAATTTTATGAAAACCTCTGATTTTGGGTGTGCATTTTGACCCCCTTTGTCCAAATGAGTGAAGGGGTTATTTCAATTCCGGATAAGAAATGCACTTTCAAAACTAAATGAACAGAGAGGTTATACATATATGCAGAGAAAAGAAATTCAGCGTGGAGATTTATTCTACTACGATTTTGGAAAAAGAGAGGGGTCTGTCCAGTCGGGAGAGAGACCTGTAATGGTAATTCAGGCGGACAACTTTAATGCAAATGCTCCGACAATTATTGTTGCTGCTGTTACGGCTGTGATGAAAAAGAAGTATCTTCCTTCACACATCATTTTGGGTGAGGACTTCGGTCTGAAGAAGCCGTCAATGGTTCTTCTTGAACAGATACAAACCGTCAATAAGGACGAACTGACAGACTACATTGGTTCGGTAAACGACGAAAGGCTTTGGAAGCAAATTAACGCAGCTCTTAAAAAGACTTTCGGTTTATGGATTTACAACACAGACAGAAACGGAGATGTTCGCTGCTTATGTCCCAAGTGCCTGAGCGACTATATCCACGACCCAAATTATATTGTCAGGCGTCTTGACCCTTTTGCTAAAAGCAAAGACAACTGCGATAAGTGTAATAACGGCGGTTGGGATTATATCGTTTATGACAAACGCACCTCGGTCAAAGGAAAGGGGTGCAGGAATGTCAAATAGCTGTGAAAAGAAGAAGCGTTACGATATTCCTCTTTGGTGTAAACCAAACCTGTCTATTGAGGAGGCGGCAGCTTATTCCGGTATTGGAATGGGAAAACTCTATGAAATGACGGAAAGTCAGGATTGTCCTTTTGTTCTTTGGATTGGTAGCAGAAGAATGATTAAAAGGAAAGTCTTTGACGAATTTATCGAAAGGCAATACTCGATTTAAGAAAAAAGTCAAGTCTGCGATGAGCCGATTCGCATAATTGGCTTACCGCAGACTTTTGAGTATGCTGTAATCACCAAAGGAAGGAGGTTACAGCGTATGTCTGACAAACAGCTTAAATCCAATATGCCGAGTGTCCCAATTTGGAAGAAAATGAATCTTACGGTTGAAGAAGCTTCGGAATATTCGGGCATTGGCACATCAAAGATAAAAGAACTATCGAATAGCGAAGATTGTCCTTTCGTTCTTTGGAACGGAGCAAAGCGATTGATTAAAAGAAAACAATTTGAGGAATACCTGTCATCGCAGTATTCCCTCTGACGGAGGTGGTGTTATGGGAAATAAGCAGACTGAATTGAATAATCCAGGCAATCGGGTGGAAACCGTGCCGGTTTGGGTTAAGCCTTACCTTACGATTGATGAAGCGACCGCTTACACAGGCATAGGCAGAGACAAACTTTATGAGATGACAAGCCAAGAAAAATGTCCGTTCGTGCTGTGGGTAGGAAACAGACGAATGATTAAGAGACGAGTTTTTGATGAGTACATTGAGAAAATGTACTCAATATAGGAAGGAGGGCTTATGGACAACGGTGTTTTAGCTTACAGAGCCTTACTCGAAAAGCGTAAAGAAAAAGCTCCCTTTTGGGAGAAGAATGTACTAACTGTTGAGGAAGCAGCCGAGTACACCGGTATAGGTAGGACAAAAATCAGGCAAATCATAATGAAGGGTGATTGTCCCTTTGCTGTCACTAACGGTGTTCAGGTCTGTGTAATCCGAGACAAATTTATTGATTATCTTGATAAGCAATTTCGCATTTAAGGGAGGAAAAATTATGCCAAGAACAAAAAGAAAAGACAAATCAAGAGTAGTGCTTCGTACAGGCGAATCACAGAGAGCCGATGGTACATACCATTTCAGTTGGACGGACGCCAACCACAAAAGGCGTTATGTGTATGCCAAGACACTTGATGAACTGCGATACAAAGAGGAACAAATCGCAAAAGACAAGAGCGATGGCATTAAGGCAGAAGCTCGTTACACAACGGTCAATGACATATATGAGCTTTGGAAGGATTTGAAGCGAGGACTGAAAAACAACACCTTTGAAAACTACAAGTATATGTATGAGACCTTTGTCCGTCATCAGATAGGCTCAAAGACTGTATCTTCTCTGAGAAAAACAGATATAAAGAGGTTCTATAATTACCTTGCAGACGAACGCCATCTGAAGCCGGCAACCATTGATAATATTCATACGGTTCTCCATCAGATTTTGGATATGGCGGTCGATGATGACTACATCAGGAATAACCCGTCAAACAATGTGCTTAAAGAGTTGAAACAGTCCCATTGTTTTCAGACCGAGAAGCGTAGAGCCTTAACAAAGCCGGAGCAAGAGTTGTTTCTTGACTATCTGAAAAACTCTCCGACATCAAAGTATTGGTATCCGGTGTTTGCGGTTATGATTGGTACGGGACTTCGTGTTGGAGAGGTTACAGGGTTAAGATGGTGCGATATTGATTTGGAAGAAGGTATCATTGATGTGAACCACACGCTGGTTTACTATGACCACCGTACCGAGGGCAGTAAGCGTGGCTGTTACTTCAATGTTAATACGACCAAAACCCCGGCAGGAAGAAGAAAAGTGCCTATGCTCGGTTTCGTCAAAGAAGCATTTTTAATGGAAAAAGAAAGACAGGAATTGCTTGACCTTCATTGTGAAGCGACTGTTGACGGATACACCGATTTTATCTTTATCAATCGTTTCGGACAGCCGCAACACCAGGCAACCCTCAACAAAGCAATTCGCCGTATTATTCGTGACTGTAACGACGAGCAGTTGTTGAAAGATGAAAATGCAGAAGTATTGCTCCCGCATTTTAGCTGCCATGGTCGAGTTATAATAAGGACAAGTTAGAAAACTCCAGTAAATACAAGGGGTTGCACTAATTTAGTCCTTATTTTTAACTCCCTGAAAAAGGGAAAAATAAGGCAGCGCTGTCATTCCAGAATATGAATTATTACAGATCCAGACTGGAAATGGATTTGTGTAAGACAAGAGTAAAAACAACAGAATTATTGTAATTATAGGACTGAATTAGCTCGCATGGAATATAGATTCCGGTTGTCTAATTCAGTCCTCTTTTTGATTGACGACGATGAAAGGTGATGAAAAATGGCTAGAATTATTTCTATTGTAAACCAAAAAGGGGGAACGGGAAAATCCGCATGTACAGCTAATTTAGCAGTAGGATTAGCACAAAAGAATATGAAAGTGTTGATTGTAGATGCCGATCCACAGTCTGATGTATCCGCAGGATTTGGATATCGTGATTGTGATGACAGTAATGAAACACTTACAGCTCTTATGGATGCAGTAATGAAAGATGAAGATATTCCTTCAGACTGTTATATCAGACATCAGGCAGAGGGAATAGATATTATCTGTTCTAACATTGGACTGGCAGGTACGGAAGTACAGTTGGTAAATGCAATGAGCAGGGAATATGTATTGAAACAGATTTTATATGGTATCAAGGATCAATATGATGCAGTCATTATTGACTGTATGCCATCATTGGGAATGATTACGATCAATGCGCTGGCTGCATCAGATGAAGTCCTCATTCCAGTTGAAGCGTCCTACCTGCCAATCAAAGGCTTGCAGCAGTTGTTAAAAACGATCGGTAAGGTTCGTAAGCAGATTAATCCGAAGTTGCAAGTCGGTGGGATTCTGTTCACGATGGTCGATGCGCATACAAATGATGCCAGAAATAATATGGAACTTCTCAGAAATGTATATGGAAGTCAAATTCATATCTTTGATAATTATATTCCATTTTCTGTAAGAATGAAGGAAGCAGTCAGAGAAGGACAGAGTATTTTCTCTTATGATCCGAAAGGCAAAGCTACAGAGGCTTATCGGAGAGTGACGGAGGAGGTGCTAGAAGATGCCATCTAAAAAAAGAGCAACTCCCATTTCCTTACAGCCACTTGATGCGTTGTTTGGAACAAACGAAGAAACAAACAATGGAATTTGCGAGATAAAAATAGGAAGCCTTCATCCATTTCCAAATCACCCGTTTCAAGTAAAAGATGATAAGAAAATGGAAGAATTATCAGAAAGCATTACACAATATGGCGTGTTGGTTCCTGGTATTGTGCGGTTGAGAGAGTCTGGTGGTTATGAGCTGGTAGCTGGTCATCGGCGAAAACGAGCATGTGAACTTGCTGGACTAGAGAAAATGCCGGTTATCATCAAAGATCTTACAGATGATGAAGCGACGGTGATTATGGTAGATTCCAACATTCAACGAGAAGAGCTGCTGATCAGCGAAAAGGCATTTGCTTATAAAATGAAATATGAGGCGTTAAAGCGTCAGGGAAAACGATCTGATTTAACTTCTTGCCAAGTTGGCAAGAAGTTGGCGGCAGAAGAAGTCAGTCAGAATACAGGAGATAGTTCCAGACAGATTCTTCGATATATTCATCTGACAGAGTTAGTAGCAGAGCTATTAGAATTGGCAGACGAGAAGAAGCTTCCCTTTAACACAGCTGTTGAACTTTCTTATTTGAGAACTGAAGAGCAGCAGATATTATTTCAGTATATGAGTAATCACAATATGGTACCTTCCATGAAGCAGGCAAAGGAATTGAAGCAGATTTCAAAAGAGCGGATGTTGACGTATTCAGAAATTGACCAGATTTGCATGAATGAAAGTACTGAAAAAGTTCAGGTGCAGATTCCGGCGAAGAAATTGAAACAATATTTTCCAGATACATATACAAAGACTCAGATGGAAGAAATTATATTTATGCTTCTGGCATCGTGGGCAGAAAGAGAGGGTAAAGAATGAGCAATGAAGATATGGCAAGGAGAATACAAGTCTATCTGAAAAAGATAGAAAAGATACGTGTTAAACGGATAAAAAGAGAGAAGTTTAAACATTTGTTGAAAACATTAGGATTATCAGCAGGAAGGAAGTGAAAGTATGGCTTTGAAAATTGTACGAAGATATGATGCGAACGGAAGGGAGCTTACGGAGAAAGATCTGGAAACCTTTCGATTGGATTCTCCTGTGGTTAGAGAAATATTGGCAAACCTTAATCGGGAGGTGGCGGAAGGAATCAGACAGAGGGAGAAAAAAGATGACGATTGAAGATGTAATTAAAAAATCGATTCTGCCACTGGCATTTATGGTATTCTGGTTTTGGATGACAAAAACAATTATGAAGGTCAGTGGACAGACGGATTGGTTCTGGTGGGTATTTATTGCTGGACTTCCATTTGGAATACATAAAATGCGGTTGATTCTGATTCCGAGAGGAATGGATACCACAGCAACACTTGGGATGGCTGCATTAAGTGTCATCATTGGAGCATTGATTGGAAGCATCATGATTCCAGTGTATGTGATTAGAGCGATATACGTGTTTATACGGTATGTCATTGGAAAATAGAATATTAGATTGATAAGAGGCAGGCTTGCGAAAACAAAAATCGTAAGTCTGCCTCTTTTTTTGTGCTTAAAACCAGGCAATTCAGGGGAAGTCCCTTTTGCAAATATATATTCTTGGAGGATTTTTAATATGAGAGAGCGAATTGAAAGTAAGCATGTAACTAAGGAAATCAAAAGTCAGATGCCAGTAATTCCGGTGGAAATTGTTAAAGAAAGAGGCTGTACGTTCTGCCCGTATTATCTGGGCAATTATGAGAAACAGCCACGTTGTATGATGAAAACCTGTGCCTGGGATGATGAAAATGAACGTTTCCATCCAGTTCTTCGTGAACTGATCCCATTTTATAAAGAGAAGATGGAAAAAGCAGAAGAAAAGTTCCTTGCAATGAAAAAGATTTATACAACACTGTTAGGAATGTTTGCCGATGAAATGAAGCAAGAAGAGTTGGAAAAAGATGAATGTTACGGATGTGCCTATGGAAAATGTGGACCATGTATCGGCATCTGTTACAAATCAATGAAAGCATAGGAGGGTTAAGCCAATGAATACAACAGTTATTTCCGGGCGATTGGTAAGAAATCCCGGATACAACGAAGTGGAGAATGAAAAAGGACTTCATAAGATTGCCAAGTTTGTTCTGGCAGTCAGAAGAAATTATTCCGATGAAGTCAGTTTCATTCCGGTAAAGGCTTTTGCAAAGAAAGCAGAATTTGCCAGAGATTATCTGATGCAGGGCACGAAGGTCATGGTGGAAGGCGAGATTGTCACAGGTAATTATGAAGATAAGGATACCGGGAAAAAGATTTATACCACCGAAGTGTATGCAAACCGGATTGAATTCGCAGGTGCAAAAATGGTTGACAGACCACCGTTTCCAGAAGATGCGGAAGGGTTCTTAGAGATCCCAGAGGGCATGGAAGAAGAAATGCCGTTTAGATAGAGGAGGATAAAAGATGGTTTCAGTAGATCAGGCGTATATGGTAGGGCATATGAAAAATGCCGATGGAAGTATCAATAACAAAAATGTAGTGCTGTCAGCAGCATGTGAAGCAGCGGAACTGTTCCAGTGCATGATGTCAGTAAATCAGAAACTGGAGGACTGGCAGAGATTTAACCACACCTTGGAGCAGCATCTTAGAAGTGTGGAATGTGAGAAAATCCATGATATTTGTCAGGCAGTATATGGAATGAAACATCCGTCCGATGAACTGGAAGGATTGTATCTGGCAAGAGAGGATGAACAGATATGCCTTCTGTACTATCAGGTATTTGTAGGGATGTTGGAAATCAATATTAATTCAGCCGAAGTGCTGTACAAACAGAAGGAGGAAACAATCAATGAGTAAGATGGAGTATATGCCGGTAGATTGTCTGCAGGTGCCGAAGGTGCTGTTCCAGATGGAAAAATACAAAAATCTGTCAAATACAGCAAAGATTTTATACAGCTTATTTCTGGATCGTTTGAAATTTGCGGTGCAGAATGGTTGGGTAGATGGTAAGGGGGATTTGTATGTAATTTATCCAAAAAGTGAAATGAAGAAAGACCTGAATACAACCAGATATGGGGTAGATCAGGCAGTACAGGAACTGGTGGAGGTTGGAAATCTGGTGCGTATCATTCCGAACAATGGAAAAGCAAACCACTTTTATATCAACGATATTTATGAAAATGAGATGGAGGAAGAATCAATGATGACATTAGACAGCATTATGGCAAATATGCCGATGGAAGAAAGAGAAATCATTATGGACAAAATGGTGAAAGCATCCAGAGATATTCTGGAAACAATTGCAGATATGGGATATCTGGATGAATATGGGACACCACTGACTTCAATGGAAGAAAGAAATTATCGAGATGAGCTGGGACAGCTTGATGTTGATCAGATTTCCTGTGATGGCTATGAATTTGGCATGGATCTGGCGTTTGGAATTCTTGAAGAGAATGAGGAAAATGCTGATAGAGTACTGGATATTCAGAAATATGTGAACAGGCAGAATAAAAAGTGTTCAAAAAAGAAATTTATGAAAGTTTTGGAGACTCTGGTACACGCAATAGGAAATGATGAAGGATTTATTGCCTATATGTATGCGTGTGATAAAGAGGCTAGGAAAATCTATTTGGAAGAGGCGATGAATGCATTCAATTATGTGCTTGATGAATTATGTCATGGTACAGGTAGTGCGGCAAATTGTGATTTCGATGTAGAAGAGTAGGAAAATATTATGGCAGATTTTGAATATTTCAGAGCAGAAGAATCTGACCAGTTTTCTTTTTTTCGGATACCAAAAGCTCTGTTCACAGAAAAAGAGTTTGCAAGCCTGTCCACAGACGCAAAGCTCCTTTACGGAATTCTGCTTGATCGAATCAGCCTATCCAAGAAAAATGGTTGGATTGACGGTGATGGTTATGTCTATATTATTTACACGATCGCAGAATTGCAGGAGCTGTTGCGAATGTCGCATACGACAGTGACAAAGCTTCTTTATGAGCTTGACAGTGTGCATGGGATTGGATTGATCGAACGGTATCGGCAGGGGAATAATCGTCCTTCTGTCATATATGTGAAAAATTTTGTGAAACGGATCAGAGGAAAGCCAGTAAGATACGTTGCTTCTGGAACGCCAGAAACTGGAAATCCAGACTGCAAAGAATTGGAAATCCGGATTGCAAGAAACTGGAAGTCCGGAACGCAAAAAAATAGAAGTCCGGACTGCAAGAATCTGGATGGAAGTAATACTAAGATAAATAAGACTGAAAAGAATCATACTGATAAGAGTAAGGGCAATACTTCCGCTTTGGAAGAAAAATTCAGTCTGTATGGGAGATTTAAAAATGTTGTTCTGTCGGAAGCTGAACTGCGGGAGTTGATGATGCTTTTTCCATGGGATTACCAGAAACGAATTGATCATCTTTCTGTTTATATGAAATCCAGTGGAAAAGAATATCAGAACCATTTTGCAACAATCTGTCTTTGGGCAGAACGGGATGGAGCCAGGGCAGGAATGGATAAATATGAATTTCAGGAAGGAGAAAGCCTGTGATGGAAAATAAAGTAACAGCAGATTATCTGGACAAAGAGGGATGTCTTCATTGTGGCATCTGTGGAAAAAGAAAACAGATGAAAGTCAGTCTGATGGGATTTGAGCATGTAGTGTCCTGTTTGTGCGAATGCGAGGTGAAAGCCAGACAGGAACTGGATGAGAAGATGCAGCGGGAAGAAGCACAGCGGCTGCTTTATCAGAGAAAATCCGTCGGACTTCGGGAAAGAAGATTCTGGGAATGGAAATTTGAAAATGACAATGGAAGCAACCAGAAGACACTAATTGCCAGGCAGTATGTAGAAAACTGGACAGATATGAAGAGAAAAAATGTAGGATTGCTTTTGATGGGACCAGTTGGAACTGGGAAAAGTTTCTTTGCAGGCTGTATTGCAAATGCACTTTTGGAACAGGGAGAACGTGTCATGATGACGAATTTTTCCAGGATTTTAAATGAAATGACCAGCTATCAGGCAGATAAGAACCAGATTATACAAAATCTTGTGGATTATCCGCTGCTGATTATTGATGATTTAGGAATAGAACGAAATTCTGAGTTTGCTTTGGAGCAGGTCTATAATGTGATAGACAGCCGCTATTGTAAAATGCTTCCGCTGATCATAACAACGAATCTGGGACTGAATGAAATGAAATCCACAGATTTGGATACTGCCCATCAGCGTATTTACAGTAGAATACTTGAAATGTGTGTTCCCATCTATTGTGGTGGAGAAGATAAGAGAAAAGAAGAAGGGACAGAAAAACTCGTACAGGTGCAGAACCTGATTACCGGTTAATTTGTCTTTTTTTATTAAAGGGGGTGATTGCCATGATTACAGATCTGGACAGCAGTTGAATCGCTGAAAGGAGGGAAAAGTCATGCAGGAAGAGGTAACTCAGAAAACGGTCACGTTCTGTATTCGGGCTACTAAGATTACAGCAGACCTGTTGAAAAAGGTTCTTGTTGCGTATCTGCGTCATCAGAAGCAGAAATCAGTAGAGAAGAAAGCACAGAAAAATCAGCCGAAACAGGGAAAGGTCACGGTAAAAGAGCTGGCAAAACAGAATGCCGGGATGGTCAATATCGAGATCACGGACAAAAATATCAAGTCCTTTGAACGGTATGCCAGAAAATACGGGATCAATTATGCTCTGAAAAAAGACAAGAGCAAAGAGCCTCCGGTTTATCTGGTATTCTTCAAGGGACGTGATCAGGATGCACTCAATGCTGCTTTCCGTGAGTTTTCCCAGAAACAGATTCAAAAAGCGAATAAACCTTCTATTCATAAGCGTCTTGCAGCTTACCGGGCAATGATGCCAAAGAAATCGAAGGACAAAGTAAAGAACCGGCATCAGGAGCAGAGCCGATGAAAAAGCAAATCGGTAAAAATCTGATGCAAAAATGGAAGAATAAGATCAGGGTCAGGCTGTCCGCCCTGGATAAAAAGAAACTGGTTCTTACAAATATTCCTTATGCTCTGGCTGCTTTCTATGCAGACCGGGCATTTTTTCTTTACCGGAACAGTCCGGGAGAAGATATGGGGAACAAACTATTATATGCAATGGAACACGCAGACCGGATTTTTGCTGGTTTTGTGTTAAGCAATAACTGGAAAGATCTGCTAGCAGGTATTGTTGTTGCAGTCGTTCTGAAAGTGTTGGTCTGGCAGAAACAGGCAGATGCAAAGAAACTCCGGAAAGGAATCGAGTATGGTTCAGCCAGATGGGGAAATGCAGAGGATATCAAGCCTTATATGTCAGAAGATCCATGGATGAACATTCCATTGACAGCAACAGAAGCATTGACTATGGAAAGTAGACCTAAACAGCCAAAGTATGCAAGAAATAAAAATATAGTGGTCATCGGCGGCAGTGGTTCCGGTAAGACACGTTTTTTTGTAAAACCATCGGTCATGCAAATGAACTGTTCCATGGTCATTACAGATCCGAAAGGCACTTTGATTGAAGAGTGCGGGAAGATGTTAGCAAAGGGACCACCTAAGAAAGATAAGAATGGAAATATCATGAAAGATAAATCTGGAAAAGTGGTACATGAGCCATATGTGATTAAGGTTCTGAATACCATCAATTTTTCCAAGTCCCTTCATTACAATCCATTTGCTTATATACGGTCTGAAAAAGATATCCTGAAGCTGGTGACAACAATCATTGTGAATACCAAAGGCGAAGGGGAAAAAGCTTCCGAAGATTTCTGGGTGAAAGCAGAGAAATTGCTGTACACAGCACTGATTGCTTTTATCTGGTATGAAGGGGATGAAGAGGAAAAGAACCTGAATACCCTTCTGGATCTTTTGAACGAAAGCGAAACCCGTGAAGAGGATGAAACTTACCAGAATCCTGTGGATATGATGTTCCAGGAACTGGAAGAAAGAGATCCGCAGCACTTTGCGGTCAGACAGTATAAAAAATATAAAATGGCGGCTGGAAAGACAGCGAAAAGTATTTTGATATCCTGTGGAGCCAGACTTGCCCCATTTGATATCGCAGAACTTCGTGAGATCATGTCTTACGATGAAATGGAACTGGATAAGATCGGTGACAGGAAAACAGCCTTGTTTCTGATCATGTCCGATACGGATACCACATTCAACTTTGTGATTGCCATGTTACAGTCACAGCTTTTCAATCTGCTTTGTGATAAGGCAGATGATGTATATGGTGGAAGACTGCCGGTGCATGTGCGTGTCATCGCTGATGAGTTTGCCAACATCGGGCAGATTCCTCAGTTTGACAAGCTGATCGCAACTATCCGAAGCAGGGAAATCTCTGCTTCTATTATTTTGCAGTCCCAGAGTCAGCTAAAGGCAATGTATAAGGATAGTGCAGATACCATTCTGGGCAACTGTGATACTACACTTTTTCTTGGTGGCAAAGAGAAAACCACCTTAAAGGAAATGAGTGAGCTTCTGGGGAAGGAAACCATTGACCTGTATAACACTTCGGAGACGAGGAGTAATCAGAAGTCCTTTGGATTGAACTACCAGAAAACAGGCAAACAGCTGATGACGGAAGATGAGATTGCAGTCATGGATGGAGGAAAATGTATCCTGCAGATCCGTGGTGCCAGACCATTTTTCTCGGATAAATATGATATCACGAAACACAAAAACTATCGGCTTCTTGCAGATGAAAACGAGAAGAACCGGTACAAAGTAGAGAAAGAGTTAAATCCACAGTACACACCGAAACCCGAAGAAGAGGTGGAAGTGATTCATGTAGAACTGTCGGAGTAACCTTGGGAATGAACGAAAAATAATGAGGAAAGGAATAACTGACATTAGGTGCGCCGGCTTTTTAGTCGGTGTTTTTTCATTCCCGTAAACACCTGAAAGAAGTCAGTTTTGGTTTATGAATATATGGCATTTTTTAGCAGCGCAATTACAACTTTAAAAACTCTTGTAGTCGCAATCGGCGCAGGTCTTGGTGTGTGGGGTGTCGTGAACCTTCTGGAAGGATATGGAAATGACAATCCCGGCGCTAAGTCCCAGGGCATCAAACAGCTGATGGCTGGTGCCGGAATCATGCTGCTGGGAACTACCCTGATTCCACAGCTGGCAACATTGTTCTCTTAAGAGGAGTGGTAGATGAACACCATCATTGAGAGAATTACGGAAGCGATAAAGGATATCCTGATCGGACTTATCAAGTCATGTTTGGATAACATGTTCACGTCTGTCAATGAGCAGGTGGGAACCATAGCCGGGCAGGTGGGACAGACACCGCAGGGGTGGAATGCAGGGATTTTTAATCTGATTCAGAATATATCCCAAACGGTGATCGTCCCCATTGCGGGACTGATCATCACCTTTGTCCTGTGCTATGAATTGATCACGATGGTAACACAAAAAAACAATTTCCATGAATTTGAGACTTATAACATTTTCCTCTGGATCTTCAAAGCGTATGTAGCCATTTATCTGGTGACAAATACGTTCAATATCACGATGGCGGTCTTTGACGTTGGCCAACATGTGGTCAATAATGCCGCCGGGGTGATATCAGGAAACACTGCGGTGGATGCAACAGAAGCAATTACACGAATTGTGGATGCCCTGGAGGATATGGAGTTAGGGGATTTGTTCCTGCTATCCATGGAAACGCTGCTGATCAGTATTACCATGCGGATTCTGTCAATCATCATAACCGTTATTTTGTACGGAAGAATGATAGAAATTTACCTTTATACTTCCATAGCACCAATTCCGTTTGCCACCATGACCAATAAGGAATGGGGCAATATCGGAAACAACTATTTAAAAGGCTTGTTCGCACTGGCATTTCAGGGATTCTTCATGATGGTCTGTGTGGGAATTTATGCAGTTTTAGTAAATGCAATGACCATATCCAGTGACCTTCATGCAGCAATGTTTTCAGTAGCGGCTTATACCGTGATTCTTGCATTTTCATTATTCAAGACCGGAAGCCTTAGCAAATCGATATTCAATGCCCACTAACGGGCAGGAAAGGAGCGCATACCATGGCGTATGTACCAGTACCAAAAGACCTTACCAAGGTCAAAACAAAAGTAGCATTAAATCTGACAAAGCGGCAGTTGATTTTCTTTTCACTTGCCGCAGTTGTGGGAATTCCGTTTTATCTGTTCATGAGAAAACCAATCGGTTCCAGTATCGCTGCCATTTTGATGGTAACGGTCATGCTTCCGTTTTTCTTCATGGCGATGTATGAAAAAGACGGGCTTCCCTTTGAAAAAGTGGTGGCAAATATCATTCGACAGAAGTTTATCTGTCCGGCGGTAAGACCATATAAGACAGAAAATTTTTATCAGGAGATTTCCACCCTTGTAAAAAAGGAGGGTGTGCCGGATGGCAAAAAAGACAAAGCAGGAGGCTCAGCAGGAGCGTCTGTCCCTGGCGGAAAAAAGAAACCGTCAGGAAAGAAAAAACAAAAAAAGCAGAAAAGAAAGAGAACAGGAAAAGCGTAGGAAGAAACAGGAACGGGACCGTAGGAAACAGAAAAACATTCCTACAACTGCACAGCAGAGTATTCCGTATATTCGGATGCTGCAGGATGGTATCTGCCAGGTGACAAAGACCTTTTTCTCCAAGACAATTCAGTTTTATGACATCAATTATCAGCTTGCTTTAAATGAGGATAAGACCACGATATTTGAGAATTACTGTGATTTCTTAAATTACTTTGATTCTTCCATCAGTGTGCAGCTGTCCTTTATCAATCAGCAGGTGGATGTGGCAGAATTTGAGAAAAGCATCGATATTCCGGATCAGAACGATGACTTCAATGCCATTCGTGAAGAGTACCGTACTATGCTGAAAAATCAGCTTTCCAAAGGAAATAATGGTCTGGTAAAGACAAAATATATCACTTTTGGAATCGAAGCAGAAAGCCTGAAGGTGGCAAGACCAAGGCTTGAAAGAATCGAAACGGATATCTTAAATAACTTTAAGGTTCTGGGAGCACAGGCACATTCTTTGAATGGACTGGAAAGGCTGGAGATTCTGTATCATGTGTTCAACCAGGATCGGATCGAACCATTTAAGTTCCAGTATAAGATGCTGCCGGAAACTGGATTAAAAACTAAAGATTTTATTGCACCGACTTCCTTTAACTTTTCCAAGAATCAGACATTTTTGATGGGAAGAACGATGGGAAGTGTAAGTTACCTGCAGATTCTTGCACCAGAGCTGACAGACCGGATGCTTGCAGATTTCCTGGATGTAGATGACAGTATTAATGTCAACATCCATATCCAGTCTATTGACCAGAGTTCAGCGATCAAGATGATCAAGAGCAAGATTTCAGATTTGGATAAGATGAAGATCGAAGAGCAGAAACGAGCGGTACGTTCCGGTTATGATATGGACGTGCTTCCATCGGACCTTGTAACCTATGGAGAAGAAGCGAAGAACTTGCTTGAAGATCTGCAGTCCAGAAATGAGAGAATGTTCCTTGTAACGGTTCTGGTTATGAATACAGCAAAGAAGCGTCAGAAACTGGATAATAATATTTTCCAGGTGCAGGGAATCGCACAGAAATATAACTGTTCTTTAAAACAGTTGGATTATCAGCAGGAAGCAGCACTCATGTCCTGTATTCCGCTGGGAGTCAATCGGATTGAAATTCAGAGAGGGCTTACCACATCTTCAACAGCGATCTTCGTGCCGTTTACGACACAGGAACTGTTTCAGGAAGGGGAAGCTCTTTATTATGGACTGAATGCATTATCCAACAACATGATCATGGTTGATCGGAAGCGTCTGAAGAACCCAAATGGACTGATTCTTGGTACACCAGGTTCCGGTAAGTCTTTCTCAGCAAAGAGGGAAATTACAAACTGCTTTTTGATCACGGAAGACGATATCATTATCTGTGATCCAGAAGCCGAATATTCGGCACTTGTGCAGGCACTGTATGGGCAGGTAGTTCGGGTTTCGCCAGTATCTGACCAGTATATCAATCCAATGGATCTGAACCTGAACTATTCCGAGGAAGATAATCCACTGTCACTGAAAGCAGATTTTATTCTGTCTTTGTGTGAGCTGATTGTTGGAGGAAAGAATGGACTGGAGCCGGTAGAAAAGACCATCATTGACCGCTGTGTACGGTTAGTATATCAGGAATATCTTGCCGATCCAGTGCCGGAGAAGATGCCAATCCTGGAGGATTTATACAACCTTCTGAGAAAACAGGAAGAGCCGGAAGCACAGCGACTGGCCACTTCGTTGGAAATCTATGTTACAGGTTCTCTGAATGTGTTTAACCATCAGACAAACGTGGATATTAATAACCGTATTGTCTGCTTTGATATCAAGGAACTTGGTAAACAGTTGAAAAAGATTGGGATGCTTGTCATTCAGGATCAGGTCTGGAACAGGGTAACAATGAACCGTTCTGCTCATAAGTCCACCAGATACTATGTGGATGAGTTCCATCTTCTTTTGAAGGAAGAGCAGACCGCAGCTTATAGTGTGGAGATATGGAAGAGATTTCGTAAATGGGGTGGTATTCCAACTGGAATCACCCAGAATATAAAAGATTTATTGTCTTCCAGGGAGATAGAGAATATATTTGAAAATTCAGATTTTATTTATATGCTGAACCAGGCTTCCGGAGACAGGCAGATTCTGGCAAAGCAGCTGAATATCTCACCAACCCAGCTGTCCTATGTAACCAACAGTAATGAGGGGGAAGGACTTCTGTTCTATGGAAATGTCATTATCCCATTTGTAGACAGATTCCCGAAGAATTCCCTCTATAAAATCATGACAACCCGCTTAGAGGAGACCTCTGAAGCAGGTTAAATCAAAGGAGAAAACAATGTTACGAGTAATTTCATATGTATTAACTTTTAGTGGCGGTGCTGTTTTCGGCATCGCTTTTCTCTGCTTATTGCAGGCAGGGAAAGGGTATCCGAAGAAGGAGGAGTAAGTAGTGGCAGAACAGAGAATGAAAGTCAGGGATAAGAAAGTCCAGAAGATGACAAAGGATGGTCTGGTAGAAGAAAACCTGACAGATAAATCTTCTGTTCGTGTCAGTAACCGTGCCAGTGATGTGCAGATGGGAAGAAAACAGGGGGAAAAAGAAGAACACCTTGTGGATAAGTCTCCCCGCCAGTCTGAACGGAGTGGGAAAAATATTCGTCCCTCTGTGCAAAAATCCAGAGATGCACCGGAACTGATGCGAACAGAGAACCAAAGTGAGGATTTTGGACAAAATAGAAAGCAACAAAACCGGAAAAGAATCCGTGCTGAAGTCGGAAAAGAATCCAGACTTGCAGAAAAATCCGAAGCCAGCCAGTCAGGGAGACTGAAAGAAAAACGTGCGGATCTTTCAGAAAACAGAGGAGACAGCCGGAGAAATCAGACAGGTGGCAGCAAAAAGCCAAAACAAAAACAGCGTTTGAAGTTTGCTTATGAGGAAACGGGTGCTTCTGTGAAAAATGATAAAGATATGGAGAAATTGAACCAGATGGATGCGGATGGAGTCAATTTCCGACATCAGAAACAAAAGGAAAAAGCCAAAAAGTTTTCTTATGAGGAAGCCAAAAAGAAGAAGGAAGCAAAGCAGCATTCCAAGAAGGCACAGGTCTATCAGGCAAATGATGGAGAAGCTCCTGGAAAGAAAAAATCCCGCCTGAAGGTTGGTGAAGGGGAATCTGTGAAAACAGAAAAAGCTTCTGTTGTCAAGAAAGCAGGAAGTGCAACTTCCGTAGCATTGCACCGTGAGATCAGCAAAAATGAAGACGATAATGCGGCGGTAGAAGGTGCCCATAAGTTAGAAGAAAGCGGCGAAGGTGTTTACCGGCTGGAACAGAGAAGTGCCAGACGCAGGAAACAGAGGGCATCCAGAAAAAGAAGCAGACTTGAAAGACAGGAAGAGAAACAGACACAGGCGGCAACCCGTCAGGAGCAGAAGAAACTGAAAAAACAGATTCAGAAGCAACAGATCAAACGGGATTATGCCAAAGCGAAGCGAAGTGAACAGACAGTAGGAACAGCTACAAAAGGTACGATTGATTATATCAAGAAGATTGGCGGCAAAGTCACCAACTTCTTTAAAGAAAACCGGAAGGTGTATATCAGTGTAGCAGTTCTGATCGGATTGATGTTTCTGATCATAACGAATGTCACGTCATGCTCTGCAGTGTTTTTACAAAATGTGATCACTTACACCGGAACCAGTTATCTGTCATCGGATCAGGCAATCCGGGAAGCGGAACTGTATTATACACAGCTGGAAGCTAATCTGCAGGAGCGGATCAACAACATGGAATCTGAAGAACCGGGACATGAGGAATACCGATATAACATCGGACCTATTGAGCATGATCCGTTTATCCTGATCAGTTATCTGTCAGCAAAGTATGAAGAATTTACCTTTGAACAGGTAAAGCCAGAACTGGATGCTCTTTTTGCATTGCAGTATCGGTTAGAAACAGAAGCAGTCAATGAGACTGTGACAGAGACAGCAACTGTAAGAGTTGGAGAATCTTTGGGACAAGTAGTGACCAGTGGATATTGTAACTGTCCGATCTGTTGTGGTGTTTGGAGCGGAGGACCGACTGCCAGTGGAGCATATCCAACTGCCAATCATACCTTAGCGGTAGATGCTTCCAATCCGTTTGTACCAATGGGAACAAAGGTAGTTATGAATGGTGTCGAATATATTGTAGAAGATACCGGAGCTTTCGCAAGATACGGTGTACAGTTTGATGTCTATTATGACAGTCATGCGGCAGCATCTGCACATGGACATCAGACATGGGAATGTTATCTGGCGGATGATAATGGAAGTCAGGAAGTGGAAGTGACCAGGACCAGAGATGTAGATGTACTGAATGTCACCTTAAATAGTGGAAACCTGATGTCAATCTGTCAGGAAAGGCTGGGATTTTTCCAGAAAGAACTGTTCAGTGCCTACAACGATACAAAAGGCAACTTGCAGATGTTTGCAACACCGGTTGATTTTAACTGGTATTCCAGTGTGACCAGCTATTATGGATACAGGATTCATCCAATATCAGGAGCAAATCAGCTTCATAATGGTATGGATATCGGAGCACCGGAAGGGACAAAAGTAATGGCAGGGCTGACCGGAACGGTTACAACTTCTGCTTATAATGACAGCTATGGAAATTACGTCATTATCAAAGACAGCAAAGGTTATGAGCTTCGCTATGCACACCTTAGCAGCCGGAGCGTATCTGCAGGAGCATCTGTTAGCAAAGGTGATGAAATTGGTCTGGTAGGAAACACTGGAAATTCGACAGGAAGCCATCTTCATATTGAACTGTTAAAAAATGGAGAACGGTTGAACCCGATCTTTTATCTGGAAACAGGAGAAGGTTCCAGTTTTGGTGGCAATGAATACACCAGTGAAGCGGCACAGCGATTACTAGAAGAAGCGGCAAAATATCTCGGAACACCGTATGTGTGGGGTGGATATTCCCCAAGTGGATTCGATTGTTCCGGATTTGTAAGCTACTGTCTGACAAACTCTGGTGTAAGGAATACAGGAAGATTAACAGCACAGGGACTGTACAACATTTGTACACCAGTATCCCAGTCGGAGGCGCAGCCGGGAGATTTGATTTTCTTTACTGGAACTTACGACGCAGGGGAGCCGGTAACGCATATCGGAATCTATGTAGGCAATGGTCAGATGATCCATTGTGGACATCCGGTGCAGTATACGTCCATCAATTCCCCATACTGGCAGAGCCATTTCTATGGATTTGGACGATGGTAAGAAAAAAGGGCGGCTGCATCAGCCGTCCGGAAAGGAGAACCGATGAAAAGTCTTGAAAAAGCTACGGCAGATTATGAGAAAGCCAAAGAGAAAATGGAAGCTTCCAAAGCCAGATATGAAGCAGATTTAAAGCGGTTCAAGGCTGCGGAGATTGCAAAAACAGAAGCGGAAAATCTGGAAATTGTAAGAATTATCCGTGCAATGGATATGAGTATTCCGGAATTGGAAGCTTTCAAAAAGAGAATGAAAAATGAACTGCCCGGCAGGGTAGAAATACAGAAGGAGGAAACAAAAGCCGATGATGAATCTGGAAAAAATGAAACAGAAGAAGAGAACAATTACTAAAAGCAGGGTAAAAAAGAGCTTGCTTGCAGCAACGACATTTCTTTGCCTGACAACACCTTTGCTCCAGACACAGACTGCTTATGCAGCTGAGAATACCACGCCTGCAATCACGATTGAGAAACCGGATGGCTGGAAACAGGGAGAAACAACCATTGCTGTTACGGTAGATGCCAGTCATATGCCGGAAGGTTTCTCAATAGCAAAGATTGAAGCAAAAGCAGGAAAAGATGGAAGCTGGCAGGATGTAACCGGAAGTGGAAGTATCACGATCACTGGAAATCAGACAGTGTATGTGCGTGTTACAGATGGTGAGGGGAAGGTCTATGAGCAGAATCGCTCTATTAAGTGTTATGACACGGAAAAGCCTACACTCTCTGCTTCCCTGACAGATGGTGTGCTGACGATTCAGGGGAATGATACAGTATCAGGGATTACTGCAGTAACAGTCAATGGCACCACTTATACAGACTTGAAGGATGGAATGCTGAGAGTGCAATTGACACAGAAAGATTTTACTACAAAACAGATTGAGATTACGGTAACAGACGGTGCCGGAAATACGTCTGAAAAGTATGTGTTACAGAATCCTTATTATGAATGGGCAAAGAAGCAGGCAGAGAAACAGAAAACTTCCAGTGACAGTAATGGTGCAATGGCAACCACGACCAGTGCAGATGCAACTGGGACTGAGAAAACAACGACTTCACCGCTTCCGCAGGATGCACAGGCTTCTGAGCCGACAGATGCAAAAGGAACCGTGGATGATCGGACAGTGACAGGTATTGAGGAACAGCTTAATAAAGAAGGCGAGACAGCAGATTCTGTTACCAAAACAGCTACGGAAGGCACAAAAGAGTTTTATACCATTTCAACTAAGAGTGGTAAGATTTTCTATCTGATCATCGACAATTCAAAATCTCAGGATAATGTGTATTTCCTTACCGAAGTTAGTGAAAAAGATCTGATGAACTTTACACTTTCTGATTCGGTGATACTTCCGGAAGTAGATACGGTTTATGCAGAACCAGAGAAAAAAGCAGAGGAAGAAAAGCCGGAAACGACAGAGTCAGCCGAGAAAGATAAGGTAGAGGATGATATTCAGATGCCTGAAGATAAAAGTCCATTTGGAACGTATCTTTTGATTGCACTGGTTGCAGTCGGAGCTGCGGCAGGAGGATATTACTTCAAAGTCTATAAACCAAAGCATGAATATGATGACGAGGATGAGATGGAAGAGGATGAAGATGAATCCGAAGATTCAGAGTCTGAAAAGCGGGAAGTAGACGATGCAGATGAGCAGGAAGAAAGTACAGAACCGGAAATCCTGAGAGATGAAGATTTTGACGATAATGTGCTGGAAGATGAAGAAGAGGAGGAAGGGCGATGATTGAGTGCGGAATAAGAAATATCAGATTATATACGCTGATCCGCCTTGGCAGTATAACAGGAAGGCGGGGCAGGGAATTGCCGCAGACCATTACCCGACCATGAGTTTGCAGGAAATCTGTGATCTTCCAGTTGGAAAATTAGCGGATAAAGATTGTGTTTTATTTCTCTGGGTCACTTTTCCACAGCTGAGAGAAGGATTAAGTGTGATTCAAGCATGGGGATTTCAATACAAGACAGTAGCGTTCGTGTGGGTAAAGAAGAATAAAAAGGCAGATACTTTGTTTCTTGGTCTGGGACACTGGACAAGGAGCAATGCTGAAATTTGTTTGCTTGCAACGAAAGGGTCTGTTCATAGGAAATCAGCATATGTTCGACAGATTATTTTATCACACATTGAAAGACACAGTAAAAAACCAGATGTGGCAAGAGATAGAATTGTTGAGCTTATTGGTGATGTACCGAGAATAGAATTATTTGCACGACAGACAACACCTGGGTGGGATGTCTGGGGAAATGAAATACAGTCAGATATAGAAATGAAAAGTGAGGAAGAAATAGAATGAAAGCATTAGTGATTGCAGAAAAGCCATCGGTTGCGATGGCACTGGCTTCCGTGCTTGGAGCCAGAACAAGAAAAGATGGCTACGTGGAGGGAAACGGTTATATCGTTTCCTGGTGCGTAGGACATCTGGTGGGATTATGCGATACATCGGAATACGATGAAAAATATAAAAAATGGAGATATGAAGATCTGCCGATTGTGCCGGAATGTTGGAAACACAAGATTTTGGAGGGTACAAAGAAGCAGTTTGGAATCTTAAAGAAACTGATGAGAGATTCCGAAGTGAATGAAGTAATCTGTGCAACTGATGCAGGACGTGAAGGTGAGTTAATCTTTCGTTTGGTGTATGAGCAGGCAGGATGCAGAAAGCCGATGAAGCGGCTTTGGATCTCTTCCATGGAAGAACAGGCAATTAAAGATGGATTTGCGTCATTAAAAGACGGTTCGTATTATGACAGTCTCTATCAGTCAGCACTTTGCAGGGCAAAGGCAGACTGGCTGGTGGGAATCAATGCGAGCCGTCTTTTTTCCGTTCTGTATAACCAGAATCTGAAAGTTGGAAGAGTACAGACACCAACACTTGCTATGATCGTGGATCGAAATCAGAAGATCAAGGAATTTACCAAAGAGAAATATTATATGGCTCATATCAAGTTTGACGATATGGATGCGGTCACAGAGCATTTTCAGAAAAAAGAAGATGCAGATAGAGTGGCTGCGGACTGTATGGAGCGTATGTGCGAAGTGGAGAAGGATGATGTGAAAGAGAAAACGGTCCGTCCTCCGAAGCTTTATGATTTGACCACTCTGCAGAGGGAAGCCAATCGAATGTTTGGTTATACCGCACAGCAGACGCTGGATGCCGTGCAGGAGATGTATGAGCAGAAGCTTGTTACTTATCCGAGAACAGACAGCCAGTATCTGACAGATGAGATGGGAGAAAGCACAGAAACTCTGATTCAGATATTACTTGGGAAAATGCCCTATGCCGAAGGGCTGGAATATCAGCCGGACGTGAGTAAGGTATTAAATTCAAAGAAAGTATCTGATCACCATGCAATTATCCCGACCGTGGAAGTAGCAAAGGCAGATATAGGTAAACTGAAAGAACGAAACTGCAAGATTTTGTATCTGATCAGTGCCAGGGTACTGACAGCAACCGCAGATCCTTATATTTATGAAAGCCATAAATGCCAGATTACCTGTAATTATCATACGTTTTATCTCTCAGCAAAGAAAACAAAGCAGGAAGGATTCAAGTCGATCGAAAATAAATTGAAACAGTTCTTTGGCGTAAAGAGTGAAAAAGAAGAGCCGGAGCTGGATATCTGGGATGGCAAGCATTACGGTCCTTGTGATTCTTTTGTATCGGAGCATTTTACACAGCCACCGAAACAGTACACAGAAGATACCCTGCTTTCTGCGATGGAACGTGCAGGGAATGAAGAACTGACCGAAGATACAGAAAAGAAAGGACTTGGCACACCGGCAACAAGGGCAGCAATCATTGAAAAACTGATTCAGTCTGGTTTTGTGAAAAGGGAAAAGAAAAATCTGGTGCCGACAGATGATGGCAATGTCCTGATTACGGTTCTGCCGGATGAGATTAAATCTCCGAAGATGACAGCAGAGTGGGAAATGGCATTGAATCACATTGCCCAGAATACAGAGACAGCAGATGAATTCCTAAATGGGATTACAGAGCTGATGCAGGAACTGGTTGCCAGATATCAGGGGATTTCAGAAGAAAAGAAAGAGCAGTTTCAGGGAAAAGCAAAAGGAGAAGTCATTGGCAAATGTCCCCGCTGTGGAGCTGATGTCAGGGAAGGAAAAGTAAACTTTTACTGTTCTGACCGGAACTGTGCTTTTGCCTTATGGAAGAATGATAAATTCCTTGCAAGCCAGGGAAAAAAGATGGATAAGGCGGCAGCAAAGAAGTTCCTGTCTAAAGGAAAAATCCATTATAAGGATCTGGTATCCAGAAAAACAGGGAGACAGTATGAAGCAACAGTGGAGATGGTTGATCCCGGCGAGGGAAATGTGCAGTTCAATCTGAGTTTCCCGCAACGATAAGCAGTGTATTGCAGGCAGTCTAAGGACTGTCTGTTTTAATACAAATATTATGAAAGAGAGGACCTTAGCATGAAGAAAAAAGGTAATTTTAGAAAAGTACTATCTGGCTTGCTGGCAGGCATGACAATGCTTAGTACAGTGTTATCTCCGATGACTGCATATGCAGCGGAGATCCAGCCAGAGGAAAAACCTCCACTTTATGAGGAAGTGAAAGACCTTCTGGATGAAGATGAGGTGGTGACTGCCAAAGATTATGAAATCGAAACAGGCAGTGTATTTGATGTGAAATCAGACTACACAGGACTGGAAATCAAGGATGATAACAAGGTCAAAGTCACATTTGAGGAAGCAAAGAACGACAAGGATGAGGATTTTACGACAGATCATGCGGACACTTACAAAGCGGTCTATTATGTGGAACCGGTAAATCAGGAGCATCCGAAGTACCAAGTCAGCCGAAAACTGATTGTGCGTGAGAAAGAAACAGAAGTACAGACAGAGGCGGCAGGGAGTGAAGCAGTGACTGAATCCGAAACAGCTGGCAGTGAACAGCAGACAGAAGAAGCGGAGGATTCAGAAGCAGAATCGGAGATTACCGATATTGACGCTGATGAATTTGATGATTTGGTAGAGCAGGCACAGAACCAGGATACCTATGATGAAGAATCAGGGTTAGAGCTTCATGATGTTTTGGAACAGGCAGGAGACGAAGGTGTGGATCTTGAGGCTATGGAAGAAGGAGAGATTGCAACATTTGAAGCAGTTTCGGCTTATTCAGCAAGAAGTACACAGCAGGTAACAATTGAAAAAGGACCACTGTATAGATATGCAGATTATAATCTTGGAACCTATCTGACAGAGCCGTACTATATCAGCTACGGAAGCGTCAGAGCAACTGCGTATTGTGTACAGCCAGCAAAACCTGGACCAGGATCTGGAAATTATACAATCACAAAGATTGGAGACAATCAGGCGTTAGCAAAAGTGTGTTATTACGGTACAGATGCCGCAGGAAGTGAAAGCTTTTTTGCGAATAAACACACGGATTTTTCAGAAGGAAAAAGATTCATCATTATTCACATGGCTGCATCATATGCCAACGGAAGTAGTGATGCATTTTACGGAACAAATGCTACAGGAGAGGCTTTGGCAAAAGAACTCTATAATTATTGTGTGAATAAGCCGGAAATACCAGATGTAGCAATGTCATTTTCAAAGCCGAATGTAAAAGCTTATGTAGATGGAAATGTTCAGAGAACGGAGAACATTCAGTTCAACGCATCTTCCCAGCAGAAAATCACAATGGACTTACCAAAAGGAGTAAAGCTCCATAATGTATCTACTGGAAATGTAAGTGCGGCAGGTGCAAGCGTAACAATTGGAGGCGGAACCACGTTTTATCTCTCAGCTCCTCTGACACAGACAAGAGATGTAAGTGCTACTTTTTCTGCAAAAATGAAGGGAAGTATTACAAAAGATTATTCAGCATATAAACTGACTACGAATGCAAGTGTTCAGGATCTGGCATTTGTGTTTGGAGAAGGTGTCGCTGATGAAAAATATGTAAGCTTAAAGGTGTCCTGGATTGAACAGGCTACGATTGAAATCGTAAAGAAAGACGACACGGCGGATGTTAATCTTGCGAGTGCAGTATTCGGTGTATACAGCGATGAGTCTTGCACAAAACTGATCACTCAGATGCCGGTAACAGATAAGAATGGAAAATCTTCTGTTACGATCATCAAGACACAGGATACTGTTTATCTGAAAGAGATCACAGCACCACAGGGATATGTGGTAAATGCAACGGCAACAAATGTAAAACTGGTAGCAAGTAAGACCTCAGCTGTAACCGTGGAAAATAAGGAACAGCTGGCAGAGCTTACCATTTACAAAGAAGGACAGGTGCTTACCGGAGCAGATGTCAGTGAGAATGGAACGGTATTCCAGTATGAAAACCGCAGACAGAAAAATGCAGTATATAACGTGTATGCCGGAGCAGATATCGTAACTGCTTATGGCACAAAAGTGTACAGCAAAGGGGACCTTGTAAAAGAAAATCTGACAACAGGTGAGAATGGTTCTGTTACACTGAAGAACCTGCATCTTGGATGCTATGTGGTGAAAGAAGCAAAAGCACCGGACAATTTCTATAACGGCAGCGAAGAAAAGCCAGTGACTCTGACTTATGCCGGACAGAATAAAGAAGTTGTATTTGCAGATGTGACTTTTAACAACGAAAGACAGAAAGCAGATGTTTCCGTAGTAAAACAGGATAAAGATACAAAGAAACCACTGAATGGCGGTATTTTTGCTCTGTATGCATCCGATGATATTAGAAATGCAGACGGAACCGTTGTTGTGAAAAAAGGAACACTGATTGAGAAAGCAACTACTGGAGCAGATGGGACTGCAAAATTCACAGCAGATCTTCCGATTGGATATTCCTATTCTGTAAAGGAAGATCAGGCACCGGAAAGTTATGTAAGAAATACAGAAGATGTGTATACGTTCAAGTTTTCTTACACCAATGATAAAGAAGCAACCGTATCTTTTGCCCATACCTTCAGCAATGACCGTGTGACAGCAAAGATCAATCTTTATAAAGTGGATAAAGAGACAGGAAAAGCAGTACCGCAGGGAGATGCCACACTGAAAGGTGCAGTTTATGGACTGTATGCTCGTGAAGATATTGTGCACCCGGATGGAGCAACTGGAACTATTTATAAAGCAGGAGAGCAGGTAGCTTCTCTTACAACAGATGACAAAGGACAGGCTTCTGTAAATGGCCTATATCTTGGCAAATATTATGTCAAAGAGATTACTCCGCCGACCGGATACCTGGCAGATGCAGAAGAGCATGATCTTACGTGTAGTTATGAAGGAGATATGACAGCAGAAGTAAAAAGAGAGTGCACTTCCAGTGAGCAGGTCATCAAACAGCCATTTCAGATCATCAAAGCAGCCAACAATGGAAAGACCGATGCAGATCTGTTATCCGGAGCCGGATTTACAGTTTATCTGAAATCTTCCCTTACAAAGAAAGCAGATGGAAGCTATGATTTTGATTCTGCCAAACCAGTAGTGAGTGGAGAAAATGGAGCAACTGAGATTTTCACAGATGAAAAAGGGTATGCCTGCAGTATTCCATTACCATTTGGAAGCTATATCGTGCGTGAAACTACAACACCGCACAATTACAAGCCAGTCGATGATTTTGAAGTGAATATCACAGAACATCATCCAAACGAGCCACAGATCTGGCGAGTGCTTCTGGATGAAGAGTTTAAGGCAAAACTGAAAATCGTGAAAAAAGATGATGAAACAAAGAAATCCGTATTGATTGCCGGAACAGAATTTAAGGTATATGACCTGGACAACAAGAAGTATGTGGAGCAGGTAACAACTTACCCAGTGACAACCACTCATAAGTCCTATTTTACGGACAGCCAGGGATATCTGATCATGCCGAAGAATCTGAAGATCGGACATTACCGGATTGAGGAAGTCAACGCACCGGAAGGGTACACAATCAATAAGAACTATGTAGAGATTGCGGTGGATGCAAATACAGCATACCAGATGGATTCTGAGAGCGGAGATGCCATTATTACGGTAGACTATGAGAACCATCCGGTAAAAGGAAAGCTGACGATCTATAAAAAAGGTGAGATGCTGACCGGATTTAAAAAGGATTTTGTTTATGAAGAAAGATACCTGAAGGGTGCATCATTTCATGTCTATGCAGCTGAAAATATCTATACACCGGATTATCAGAAAGATGAAAACGGGAACAGACAGCTGATCTATGCAAAAGATGCACTGGTAACAACGGTAACGACCGGGGAAGACGGAAAAGCAGTTGCTGATAACCTGCCGCTTGGTTCTTACTATGTGGTAGAAAAGACTGCACCGGAAGGATTCGTCCTGAACCATGACAGATCGGATGCCGCATTTGTCTATGCGGATCAGGATACACCTGTGATCGAACAGGAAGTGATGGTTGGCGATGACCGCCAGAAAGTTGCAATCCAGGTAGAAAAACAGGATGCAGAAAATGGTGCAACCGTAGCAGGAGCTGTCTTTGGCATCTATAACACAGAAGATCTGAAGAATGAGAAAGGTGAGATCATTGTAAAGGCAGATACACTTCTGCAGGAAATGACTTCTGATAACGATGGTCTTGCAGCATGTACGCTGGATCTGCCGCTTGGACAGTATTATGTGAAAGAGTTAAAAGCACCGGCGGGATTTGTATCCTCTGATGAAGTTCTGAATCTGGATGCTTCTTACCAGGGACAGGATGTGAAGACAGTAAAACTGAAAACAGTGAAAAAGAACCAGCCGACAACAGTAGAAATTACAAAATCTGATATAACCACAGGTGTGGAACTGGATGGGGCAAAACTCACTGTTCTTGATAAAGAAGGAAATGTTGTGGATCAGTGGACTTCTGTAAAAGATCAGCCACATGTGATCAAACGACTGACAGTTGGAGAGGAATACACTCTTCGTGAGGAAATGGCACCGTATGGATATCTGAAAGCAACGGATGTGAAGTTCACGCTGGAAGATACTGCTGAGATTCAGAAAGTAGAGATGAAAGATGAAGTTCCGACAGGACTTCTGATCATCAACAAAAATGGAGAGTTTCTGGATAAGGTGACACTTTTGGATCATGTAAAAGGTACTGTGGAGCATCTTTTTGAGTATGTAACCGGAAGCCTTACAGATGTGACGTTCGACGTATTTGCTTCGGAAGATATCAAAGCGGCAGATGGTGTCAGTGAAGATTATTTCAAAGCAGATGAAAAAGTGGGAACCATTACCACAGATTCCAATGGTATTGCACAGATGGGAGATCTTCCGGCAGGAAAATACTATGTGAAGGAAGTAAAAACAGCCCATGGTTATGTGCTGGACAAAGAGCCGAGATATGTTGACCTTTCCTACCGTGATCAGGACACACCAGTCATCACTTATGATGAGAAATGGCAGAATGCCCGTCAGAAAGTAAAGGTTACGGTTCTGAAGAAAGAAAAAGATACAGAACGTGTTCTTGCAGGTGGTGTCTTTGGTCTTTATACCAGTGAAGATATCAAAAATGCAAAGGGCGAGGTACTCCTTGAGAAAGACAGTCTGATCGAGCAGCGGGTAACGGATGAAAAAGGACAGATTACTTTTACGGCAGATCTTCCGGTAGACGGAAAATACTATGTGAAAGAGATCTTTGCGCCGGACGGATTTGTTACAACAGAAGAAGTACAGGAATTTACCTTTGAATATGCCGGAGAAGACCAGGCAGAAGTAAGCTACGACTTTATTTTTGAGAATCAGCCAACCACAGTGGAGCTGACCAAAACAGACCTGACAACAGGTAAAGAACTTCCAGGTGCACACCTGAAAGTGACGGATTCAGATGGCAACACAGTAGATGAATGGACTTCTACGGAAGAATCCCATGTGATCAAAGAACTGGTGGTTGGCAAGGAATACACCATGACAGAGACAAAACCGGCAGATGGATATGCCACTGCAGAAAGTATTACCTTTACAGTAGAAAATACAGCCGAGATTCAGAAAGTAGAGATGAAAGATGATGTGACAAAAGTGCAGATCAGTAAGACAGATATCACAGGAGAAACTGAAATTCCGGGTGCGAAACTGACGATTCTCGATAAGGATGATCAGGTAGTAGAGAGCTGGACTTCCACAGAGGAAGCACACTATATCGAAAAACTTCCAATCGGTAAATATACCTTACGTGAAGAGCAGGCACCGAAAGGATATCTTCTGACATCGGATGTTAGTTTTGAAGTAAAGGATACTGGAGAAATCCAGAAAGTAGCTATGAAAGATGACACTGCCAAGGGAAAAGTGATTCTCAATAAGACAGATAAATCATCAGGAGAACCGCTGAAAGGGGTAGAATTTGAACTTCGTGACAGCAAAGGAAAAGTTCTGGAAACCTTAAAGACAGATGCTGCCGGTCATGCAGAAAGTAAGCTGTATGAGATTGCCACATTTAAGAACGGCAAATATGATACCGCTATCAAGTATTATCTGGTGGAAACAAAGACACTGGACGGATACACACTGGATCAGACCAAGCATGAAGTGACATTTGCCTATGCAGATGACAGTACACCGGTTGTAGAAGTTACCTTTAATCTGACAAATGAGAAACCGGAAGTTCCAGAAACACCGAACACACCGGATATACCACAGTCCCATGAAGAGACAAAGGTATCAAACGCACCGAAAACAGGTGACAGCACGAATATCTGGCTGCCAATCTTGCTTCTTGTAATCTCCACAGGAGGTATGGCAGGACTTTATATCAGCAGGAAAAGGAAATAAGGAAACTAAAACCAACGGTTATGATTGGGAGCTTCTATGTGAGGCTCCCTTTTTCATACAAAAAAATCACAGAAAGGAACAGAAAACTATGATGAAAGCAATGGAAAAAAGACAGGAAGCACGAAAAAACCAGGAGAAAACAGTAAAGAGAATGATGGCTTATCAGAAGAAAGCCGAGCAGATGGTCAGCAGAAAAAGAATGAACCATCACATGATCAGAAAGGGGTAAAAGCGTATGATGAACAGAAAAGAATTTTATGAATATGTCAAAGACAATGTAAAGGAGTATCTGCCAGAGTCTTATAAGGACGCAGAAATTAAACTTCAGGAAGTAGAAAAAAACAACGGTTTGAAGTTGACAGGTATTACGATTCCAAACGGAGATCAGAGAATCGTACCGACAGTCTATCTGGATTCCCTCTACCAGGAATATATCCATGGAAAAGATGTAGACTCTTGTGTTGGCGATGTGGCTGATATGCGTATTGAGGCACAGGGAAAAGCAGAATTTTTTGATATGGGAGTTCCAGATATTCTGGATTATGAAAAGATGAAGGACAAATTACAGATGAGAATTTGTGATAAGGAATGGAATACCGATCTTCTTGCAGATAAAGTAGTCACAGAACACGGAGATTTTGCAGCTTATTATGCAGTAAATCTGGAGGAAAATGAAAAAGGGATCAGCAGTATTCCGGTAACTGTTTCTCTGATGAACGAGTGGGGAGTATCTGCCGAACAGATTCAAGCGGATGCGATGGTGGCAGACCGAAAACGTGGTGTCACACTTATGGATATGAATGAGATTATCAAATCTATGATTTTTGGTGAAGAACCAGAAAACCTGCTGAATGAAAAAATGGATATGGAAGCCATGGAAAACCCAATGTTCTGTCTGACAAACAAAGCTAAGATGAATGGAGCTTCCCTGTTACTGCAGGAAGATATTCGTAAACAGATTGGGGAATGCCTGGGAAGTGATTACTTTGTCATCCCATCTTCCATTCATGAAGTGCTGATTCTCCCTGATAACGGCATTTTTCAGGTTCCGGAATTAAATGCGATGGTACAGGAAGTCAATGAGACACAGGTGGAAAGACAGGAACAGCTTTCGGATAAGGTTCAGTTCTGTGATAAAAAGACCGCAGTAATGGAAAATGCTGAGCGTAGGGAATCTCGTCTGGAGAAAGAAAAAGCAGCCGAAAAAGCGGAAGTAAAAGGTGGAATCCATGGAAGACTGGAAAAAGCCAAGGCAGAGATCAAGGCAAAAGAGGCAGACAAAGTGCCAAAGAATAAGTCAAAAGATCTTGCCGCAGCATTATAAAGAGAAACAACGATGATTTTAAGGGGACTGTACTAAGCAGTCCCTGATTTTATGAAAAGGAGTAGCACATGGCAAATAAATTATATGCAATGGAACAGCTGACGGAAGAGGTGGCAAAAGATGTGGCTGCCAGTCCGCAGGAATGGATGCGGTTCCTAAATACTGCCTCCAGATTGTACAAATACACTTTTCCAGAACAGCTTTTAATTTATGCACAGCGACCGGAAGCATCTGCCGTAGCATCCATGGAAATCTGGAATCAGAAGATGTACCGCTGGATCAAAAAGGGATCCAAGGGGATTGCCTTGATTGACAATACTTCCGGACCAAAAACAAAACTTCGGTATGTATTTGATGTGCAGGACACTTATAAAGTGCGGAATCTGGGAAAAGATCCACAGTTATGGAATCTTCCGGTGGAAGGTGAACAGCTGGTTGCAGATTATCTGCAGGAGCAGTTATCACTGGAAGATACAGAAGGAGGACTTGCTGAAAGTCTGCATCAGGCAGCGAAGGAGAGTATGCAAGAATGGCTTCCAGATGCATTGGAAGAACTGAGACTGGACGTAACAGGGACATTTCTGGAAGAACTGGACGAACAGAATCAGGAAGTCGAATTTCGGGAACTGATGACCAATAGTGTCTGGTATGTATTACTAAACCGGTGTGGACTGGATGCACAGGAATATCTGGATGCAGAGGATTTTCGGCATATTACGGACTTTAATCAGCTGATAGTATTAGGACATCTGGGAAGTGCAGTCAATGAGATCAGCAGACCAGTCCTGATGCAGATTGGACGATATGTGCTGAATAATCTGGAAAATGACCTGAAAACGGTTGCAAAAGAAAAAGAAGTAGTCTATAATGAATTTGACACGTTAATGCGTGAAAGCAGTACAAATAAAACAGAAGATAGAGAAGAAAATAAGGAGGAAACAGACTATGAGAGAGATCACTTACAGTCAGAACGGAGAGTATCAGATTCCAGATATCAGCCTGGAAGAGACGAGAGGAACCATCGGCAAGTACGGAATGATGCGGAAAGAGTATCTGAGAAATCACAAGGTAGCCAGGTTCAACATTCTGACACTGCAGAACCGTCTGGACAGTCATCTGATGGAGATCGACAGCCAGGCAAGACAGAGAGTAGACGACCTGATGAACGAACTTCTGGAGAAAGATCCGGCACCGGACAAAATGGCAGACGGGATGGCATGGACCAGACACATGAACCAGATCAAGGCACAGGCAGAGGAGCTGGTGATTCAGGAGATTATTTACAGTTAAGTCTGTTCCCAACAGAAGAGGAACAGTTAGGAGAAATAAGGAAAGCGGCAGCTGCATTGGAACAGCCAGCCGCTTTTCTTATTTCCGATGAAGTGGTAAATGATATTCTCCGCACGGGAAGCGGACAGAAAAATACACTGTTTCATATTACAGCAAGACTGATTGAAGGTCTGGATAATGAAGAAATGCGGAGTTTTCTGAAAGATGAATATGGAACTGGTGGCAAAGGATTTACCATAGATGGTCAGAAAATCAGTATCTGGTATGACAATGATGGTATCCGTATCCGGCGAGGGGACTCTGCCAGAAGAAACTTTGACCGCATGGTTACGTGGGAAGAAGCAGCGAACAGAATTCGGGATATGTATGAGGATGGAAATTACGTGGATAATTTGATTTCCAATAATGCCATTGAACAGGAGCAGGAAGAAATGACCAATCTTCTTGCACTTCATTTTCGGGATACTTGCAGAAACTGGGAAAAGAAACAATCATATTCAGACTGGCAGGATGTAGTGAGTGGAGCATGGACAGATCAAGAGGAAGCAGATGCGATTGTCTATCGTTTTGAATGGCTGCAGAAATATATGGATGAGAATCCGGGAGATTATCACCGCTGGGAGATTCAGCATAATCCGGAATATTTCCAACGCTTTCAGGATCTTCAGAGGGAGCGTTCCTGGGTAGACCAGAAATTTACGGTCGAACGTCCGGCACTATCCTTTATCACACAGGATGAAATTGACGCAGTGTTAAGAAGAGGCGGCATTACTGCAGGAGGACGTAACCGAATCTATGAGTATTTCATGGAACATCATGATATGAAAGATGCAGCTGAGTTCCTGAAAAATGAGTATGGAACAGGTGGTTCCTCACCCGGAATACCAGGAGCAGATGCTTCCGACGCATCCCATGATGCAAAAGGATTAAAACTTGCAAAAGGGAAAATTGGCAGTCCAGAGGTAGAAGTTTTATTAAAGTGGAACAAGGTTGCAGAACGTGTTCGCCAGTTAATCCGCACAGATGATTATTTGTCACCGGAAGAAATGGAAAAGTACGAAGAACGACAGGAAGCACAAAGACTGGCAGATCTGGAAGAAGCACAGCAGATGTTAGGAGAACAGCTGGAGCAGGATACTTTGACAGCGGAAGATATAACTGATTTGCGATTAGTTGATTCAGAATATATGTCCGGTACCAGAACAAAAATCCATGATTTTGATTGCAAAGTTAAGGGAGAAGAGGATCGACTTCAATACACATTAGAATATCATGATGATGGAGAAGGTTTCACGATTCATACGGAAAAAGATGATATTTGGAATCGAATGTCAACACAAGAATTGGAACGTCTGGATGTAAAACTCGGACAAGAAGTACTTTATTATCATTATCACAACAAAACAGTAAATGCGGATACCTTAGCTGAATTACGGGAAATCAGGGAAGAAATCATGGAGGAAGAGTCTTCCTATTTTACTGCGATTTCTCAACGTGTGTGGACAGATTATGATAAAAAAGAAAAAGAACTGTCGGGAGAAGTTGAAGTATCGGAAGAAAAAGAATCATTGGAAGAGATTAACGGAATAGCAGAACCGATTCAAGCAACGAACTTCCACATCACAGATGATGAACTTGGACAGGGAACACCGAAGGAGAAATTCCGAGCCAATATTATGGCTATCCAGCTATTAAAGAAATGTGAGGATGAGAACCGTAATGCTACACCAGAGGAACAGAAAATCTTATCCCGATATGTTGGTTGGGGAGGTCTTGCAGATGCATTTGATGAGACAAAATCCGCATGGGAGACAGAATATCTGGAATTAAAGACCGTCCTTACACCGGAAGAATATGCTGCCGCCAGAGCGTCCACCTTAAATGCTCATTATACACAGCCGATTGTGATTGAAAGTATGTATCAGGTGTTGGAGAATCTGGGATTCACAAAGGGAAATATCCTGGAGCCATCTATGGGAGTTGGGAACTTCTTTGGAAAGCTTCCAGAGAATCTAAACCAGTCCAAACTCTATGGGGTGGAACTGGACAGCATCAGTGGCAGAATTGCTAAACTTCTTTATCCAGATGCCAATATCCAGATCAAAGGCTTTGAGAAGACGGATTATCCCAATGATTTCTTTGACGTGGCAATCGGAAATGTGCCATTCGGTGCATATAAGGTCAATGACCGTCAGTATGACCGCTACAATTTTATGATTCATGATTACTTTCTTGCCAAGACTATAGATCAGTTACGTCCAGGTGGTGTAGCTGCGTTGATCACAACAAAGGGAACTATGGACAAGGCATCACCGGAAGTCCGGAAATATTTGGCAGAGCGTGCAGACTTGCTGGGGGCAATCCGACTGCCGAACACAGCTTTTAAGGCAAATGCAGGAACAGAAGTCAGTGCGGATATTTTGTTTTTCCAGAAGCGTGAGAGTTTCACAAAAGAGATGCCAGACTGGGTGAATTTAGAGAGTGATGCAAATGGGATTACCATTAACAAGTATTTTGTTCAGCATCCGGGATTGATTCTTGGTGAGATGAAAGAAGTGTCCGGTCCGTATGGTATGGAAACAACCTGTGCTCCAATGGAAGGAGCTGATCTGGAATTACAGTTACAAGAAGCTGTAAAACACATCAAGGGAAGCATGGTAGCGGCAGTAGATATAGAGGCAGAACTGGATGAGATGCCAGAGAGTATTCCGGCAGATCCGAATGTTCGAAATTACAGCTATACGGTGGTAGATGATCAGGTATATTACCGTGTCAATTCTTTGATGAATCAGGTGAAAATGCCTGCAGCCACTGCAGAACGTGTAAAAGGCATGGTTGCAATCCGTGATACCGTTCGTGAACTGATCGCCATGCAGATGGAAGAATTTGTCACAGACGAAGAAATCCAGAAACAGCAGAAAAAACTGAATCAGGTGTATGATACCTACACAGCAAAGTATGGAGTTATTGGAAGTAATGCTAACAAACGTGCATTTTCTGATGACTCTTCTTATTGTCTGCTGTGTTCCCTGGAAGACTTGAATGAAGATGGAACATTGAAGCGGAAAGCGGACATGTTCACCAAACGAACCATTAAAAAGGCGGTCGCTGTGACAAGTGTGGAGACAGCCACAGAAGCACTTGCTCTGTCCCTAAATGAAAAGGCTAAAGTAGATCTCCCATATATGGCACAGTTGACCGGAAAGACCGAAGAGAAAATCACAGAAGAGCTGGTTGGAGTTATCTTCAAAAATCCACTGACAGACCAGTGGGAAAGCGGAGATGAATATCTCTCTGGAAACGTCAGGGATAAATTAAACACTGCGAGAACTTTTGCAGAGAATCATCCAGAATTCACACCGAATGTCCGTGCATTGGAGGCAGTTCAGCCGAGAGATCTGGAAGCATCGGAGATTGAAGTGCGTATTGGAGCCACCTGGATTGAACCTTCGGATTATCAGGAGTTTATGGTGGAACTGCTTCATACGCCGAGGTATCTTGCACAGAAGGAAATACAGGTAAAATTCTCTGAGGTAAATGGTGAGTGGAGGATTACAGGAAAGAATGCCGATAGTCCAAGAAATGCGTTTGCCTATGCAACGTATGGAACGGAGAGAGCAAATGCCTACCGGATTCTGGAAGATACCTTGAATCTAAAAGATGTACGAATCTATGATAAAGTCGTAAATGACAATGGGGATGAAGTGCGAGTTTTGAATAAAAAAGAAACTATGTTGGCATCACAAAAGCAGGATGCCTTGAAGGCTGCATTCCAAGATTGGATTTTCAAGGATCAACAGAGGAGAGAAAGGCTGGTAAGCGTGTATAATGAACGTTTTAATAGTATCCGCCCACGTGAATACGATGGAAGTCATCTGACTTTCCCAGGAATGAATCCGGAAATAGAACTTCGACCGCATCAGAAAAATGCAGTTGCACATCAGCTATACGGTGATAATGTGCTTCTGGCACATGTAGTAGGAGCTGGGAAGACTTACGAAATGGTAGCGGCGGCAATGGAGAGCAAACGTCTGGGATTATCTCAGAAAAACCTCTTTGTAGTTCCAAACCATTTGACGGAGCAGTGGGGAGCAGAATTCCTGCAGTTATATCCAGGGGCGAACATTCTGGTAGCAACGAAAAAGGATTTTGAACCGGCAAATCGAAAGAAGTTCTGTGCCAGAATCGCTATGGGAAATTACGATGCTGTTATTATTGGACATTCCCAGTTTGAGCGTATTCCAATCTCTGATGAGAAACAGGAAGCCATGCTTCAGAGGCAGATTGATGATCTGGAAATGGCAATCCAGAGTGCAAGGTATGAACAGGATGGTGGACGTTATACCGTCAAACAGATTGAAAAGACAAGAAAAACATTGCAGACAAGGCTGGAGAAACTGAATCAGAAAGAGAAAAAAGATCAGGTAGTTACGTTTGAAGAACTGGGAGTGGATCATTTATATGTAGATGAAGCACACAGTTATAAAAACGCATTTCTTTATACAAAAATGAGAAATGTAGCCGGAATTGCACAGAATGAAGCACAGAAGTCGGCGGATATGTTCAATAAATGTCAGTATCTGGACGAGATTACCGGAGGGAAAGGCATTACCTTTGCTACGGGCACACCGATCAGCAATAGTATGACGGAATTGTATATTATGCAACGGTATCTGCAGAACAGTAAATTGCAAAATATGGGACTTGGATTGTTTGATTCCTGGTCTTCCACATTTGGCGAGGTAGTCACCAGCATTGAGCTTGCACCGGAAGGAACAGGTTATCGTGCAAAGTCAAGATTTGCAAGATTTTATAATATTCCGGAACTGATGAATATGTTTAAGGAGATTGCAGATATCAAGACTTCCGATCAGTTAAAGCTTCCTGTGCCAGAGGCAGAATATGAAACAGTGGTGCTGAAACCAACGGAACAGCAGAAAGAAATCGTAGAAAGTCTGGGGGAACGTGCAGAAGTTGTCAGAAACGGAGGGGTAGATGCTTCGGTTGATAATATGCTGAAAATTACCAATGATGGAAGAAAATTGGCATTGGATCAGCGTTTGGTGAACGAATTATTGCCAGATAATCCAGAAAGCAAAATATCAGTCTGTGCAGAGAAAAGTTATGAGATCTGGAAAGACACGGCGGCACAGAAATCTGCACAATTGATTTTCTGTGACTTGAGTACCCCGAAAGGCGATGGCAACTTCAATGTTTATGATGACTTGAAGCAGAAATTGATGGAAAAAGGTGTACCGGAAAAAGAGATTGCTTTTATTCATGATGCAAATACAGAAGCAAAAAAGACGGAGCTGTTTGGAAAAGTGAAATCCGGGCAGGTTCGTTTTTTGATTGGCTCAACAGCAAAGATGGGTGCCGGGACCAACGTGCAGGATCGTCTGATTGCGTTGCACCATCTGGATATTGGCTGGAAACCATCTGACTTGGAACAGAGAGAAGGGCGTATTATCCGCCAGGGAAATCATAATAAAAAGGTTCATATCTTCCGATATGTAACAGAATCCACATTCGACAGCTACATGTGGGTGCGACACGAAGTCGCTTAATTTAACTGTTTGGCGGTAACCCCGACCAAACCATCCATTCCGTTGGATGAAGCCAATATCCCCGGCTTTGCCAGTAATGGCATTGTTCGGAAGCGGATATAAACGGAACCCTATTTGGAGCTAATCCCGTGAGGGAGAAGCGAAACTGCCAGCTACAAGGCGGTTAGGGTGAAGGCTTTCTGATAGCATGGTTAATTAACTGAATCACCGTAAGCTTCGTTAAGGCTGAACAAGCCAAAGTAGCTGACAGGCTTGAACCAAAAGGTGTGCAGTTGGATATTCCTCTCCACGATAGGAATACACGGACATAAGACTGCCGGAGTAGAGGTGGAACCTAAACTATCAATGATTGTTGATTAAGTGGAACGTGTCAAGCCCGTATTCTCGCCTGCAAAGGCAAGTGGACCGTAAGGGAAGCCGTTGGGAATGCGGGTAAAGGATTGCGGAGGAAGCGAATGCCGACCTTGTAATGAGGACGGATAGGGGTTCAAAATTTGCCCCACCCGAAAGGGGAGCAGAATTCCGCATGGTGCTTAATTACGAGAGAGTTTATAGAATTTTTGAAAGGAGTAAGGCAAATGAACATGAAAATGTGTGCGACTTCTGACGTTGCAAAGGAATGGGACAGCATCGACTGGAACAAAGCGAATGCATACGTTAAAAAACTGCAAATGCGTATCGTAAAGGCTCATCAACAGGGCAGAACCGGCAAAGTAAAGTCTTTGCAATGGCTGCTTACACACTCTTTCTACGGACGTGCTTTAGCTGTAAAAAGAGTAACGAGTAATAAAGGCAAAAAGACAGCAGGTGTAGACAAAATCTTATGGTCTACTCCCAAACTGAAATATGAAGCAATTCTCAGTTTAAAACGAAGAGGCTACAAACCATTACCGTTAAAGAGGGTATATATCCCGAAAAAGAACGGAAAAATGAGGCCGCTCAGTATCCCATGTATGAAGGATAGAGCGATGCAGACATTGTACAAATTTGCACTGGAACCGATTGCGGAAGTCACTGCTGACCCTAACTCCTATGGATTTAGAGCAAAGAGATGTGTTCAGGATGCAATCGAACAGTGTTTTACCTGTCTGAATAAAGCAAAATCCCCTAAATGGGTGCTGGAAGGAGATATTAAAGGCTGTTTTGATAATATCAGTCACGAATGGATACTGAACCATATCCCAATGGACAGAGATATTCTGCGTAAATGGTTAAAGAGTGGGTACGTTGAGACCGGAAGATTATTTTCGACAGACCTCGGCAGCCCACAGGGTTCGGCTATTTCACCAACTATCTGCAACATGGTGTTGGATGGTCTGGAAATCCAGATTAGGAAGAAATACCACAAAACTAAAAGGGATGGAAAAGCATATTTTCCAAAAGTGAACTTTATACGTTATGCTGACGATTTCATCGTCACAGGCGAAAGCAGAGAGCTTTTGGAAGCAGGTGTTCTTCCGATTATCCGGGAATTTTTATCAGAGAGAGGGTTGGAACTGTCAGAAGAAAAGACAGTGATTACCCATATCGAAGATGGTTTTGATTTTCTCGGATGTAATATACGGTGGTATAAAGACAAGCTTCTTACAAAACCATCCAAAAAGAACTATAAAGCCATTGTGAATAAGATACGGGAGATTATAAAGCAAAATCCATCTATGAAGCAGGAAGACTTGATAAGAAAGTTAAATCCGGTCATCAGAGGTTGGGTAAATTTCCAAAAGTATAATGTCTCCTCGCAGGCGTTTGACAGATTTGATTTCGATGTATGGAGATGTCTGTGGAGATGGTGCAAACGCAGGCATCCGAAGAAAAGCCACAAATGGATAGCTAAGAAATATTTCAGGAGAGTCGGCACAAGGAACTGGACATTCAGTGTAAATATGGCAGACTCATTTGAATTACATCTGATATATGCTACTGACACTAAAATAGTAAGGTGGCTGAAAACAAAATCAGAAGCGACACCATTTGACGAGTGTTTCACAGAATATTTTGAGGACAGAGACACAAAGAGAATGCTTCGGGAAATCAATGGAAGAAAGAAATTAAATGCACTGTACAAAATGCAGAAAGGCATTTGTCCGCATTGTGGTGAACCTATCACAGTGGAACGGGGCTTCCGAATCCATACGGAAGTAGGAGCAGATTTTAAAGAAAAGAATGTTTTATTACATGCTGATTGCCATAGAGAACTTCATTACTCGAAAAATGTTGATGAACTGGTTCTGCTAACGCAGGGCTTATAAGTGCTTGAGCCGTGTGAGGGGAAACTCTCACGCACGGTTCTTAGAGGGGAAAGCGGTAGTAATACCGCTGACCTACTCGACCAGCTGATCGAGAATAAGCAGAAATTCATTTCTCAGATTATGACCAGTAAAGCACCTGTGCGAAGCTGTGAAGATGTGGACGAAGCGGCACTTTCCTATGCAGAGGTCAAGGCACTGGCAACCGGAAATCCGGCAGTAAAAGAGAAGATGGCATTAGATGTGGATGTGGCGAAATTAAAGCTTTTAAAAGCCAACCACATGAATAATCAGTACCGCTTGGAAGATGATATTGCAAGGAACTTTCCACAACAGATTGCAAAACTGACGGAGATCATAGACAGCTACAAGGCAGATATCGCTCATTATTCGGAGCATAAAATCACAGATACAGAACAGTTTGCTATGGAGATTGGTTGCAAAGTGTTCACAGAAAAGAAAGAGGCAGGAGCAGCACTTCTGGCGGTATGTAAAGATATAAAATCAGTAGATGCTGCGATGGATATCGGAAACTATCAGGGATTCAATATGAGGATTCAGTTTGATGGATGGAGTAAAGAATTTATACTATCCGTCAAACACGAGGCTGTCTCGAAAGTTCATCTTGGAGCAGATGCACTTGGAAATATTACCCGTATCAACAATCTGTTGGACAGTTATCCAGAGAAGCTTTCAGAAGCACAACAAAGACTGGAAACAGTGTATGAACAGCTGGCAAATGCGAAAGAAGAAGTGGGAAAGTCATTTCCAAAAGAAGAGGAGTTGAACCAGAAACTGGAGCGACTGTCAGAGCTAAATGCATTGCTCAATATGGATGAACGGGAAGATGCAGAAGCAGAGGTGTCTGAATCAGATGAGAAAGAAGAAAGACCGGCACGTGGTTCTATCCATGAAAAACTGCAGATTTATAAAGAAAAGAGTCAACGGGAAAGTGAAACTGGCAAGGAAACCAGAAAACGGGACTTCGGTTTGGAATAAGTAAACAGGAAAGATGGCATAATTTGGTAGAAGAAGGTTCTGCCGGTTATGCCATTTTTTAGAACACAGGAGGAATTTGAATGGCTAGAAATATGATAACAGGAAAAGAAACGCAGAAAATGCAGGAATATACGCAGGAACAGATAGACCGTGCAGAACACATGGAAATAGAGATTCCAGCGGATGTAAAGGAACAGATTTTTGAATATGCAAATCTGATTGGCGAGGAAGAGAAAGTAAGGACGTTGGTAAGAAATCTGACAGATGCAATCAATCAGGCAGATGAAGATAAAGTAGAGGAACTTCTGGATGATGCAAAAATGGATATTCAGGACTTACCAGATCCAACCATAGGCAAGCTGGAATTACGTGATTATGGATATACAGCAGAGGATATGGTACCGCTCAGAAAAGAAGCAGCTTTGGATTATCACAGAATGGGTTCTAAGATTTATTGCCTGGGCAGCGATGGCGGCAAGGGAGAGTATGCAAGTAAAGAAATGATACAGGCGCATGAAGGTCTGTTTGGCATGGAATTACAGATGTGGGAACGGATAAGGGATCAGAATCTGGATTATGCCGATGAAGATTTTGGAGCATTTCAGGAGCCTATGGGTGTCATTGACCAGGAAGAAGCATTGAAATTATACGATGCTGGAGCAGATATCTATCTGATCACTAATTTTTCATCACCGATGTATGTCACAGAACGCATGGAAATTGAACGAGGACCGGAGCATTATCAGATGTCCATGGCAGAACGGGAGCGTTTTCGTAACCTGGAATGGGAAATGCAGAAATATCCACAGATTCAATCTTTGAAAGAAGCAAACCTGTTGTTAGGAACAAGAAGGACATTTGGAATTTATCAGATCCGGGATGATTCACCGGGAGAAAACTATGCATTTATGAATATGAGTTTTATTGAAAGTCATGGTATGCAGATAAAAAAAGAAGATTATAAGCTGGTCTATGTTGGTGAATTATCAGGAAATATGTCACTGGATGATATTTTTGAAAAGTTCAACATTGACAGACCGGAAGACTTCCGTGGACATTCCCTGTCTGTCAGTGATATCGTAGTTCTGAATGACGGGGAAAAAGTAACCGCTCATTTTGTAGACAGTATCAGTTTTGAACAGCTGGATTCTTTCCTGAATCTGGAAGAACAGGTTCTTAGTGAACTGGCATATGAGGTAGGAGAACGTTACTTTGCTATTCAGATAACAGAAGAAGGATATGATTATTCCTTTTATGATGAAGATTTCCGCTTGATGGATGGTGGCGTTTATGAGAATGATGAAATTTCTATTGAAGAAGCGGCGGAAGAACTTTTGGAAGACGAAGACTGGACTGGAGAACGCATCCGTGGGGATTATGATCAGTTGATGGAAAAAGTAGAAGAAATGGATGAGATTGTAATGGCAGAGATTCAGAAAAGCCAGGGCGAATATAAACCACTGGCAAAGGTAGAGGAACTGGAAGAGGCAAATTACAACATGATTGATAACATCCTTAATAATATGCCACCGAAGAAAGAACCGTATCTGGAATATTTCGCCACAGAATGCGATGAGTTTCACGATATGGGGGCTTATGAAAAAAGTACCGATGTTAATCAGATAGCTGCAGTCTATGAAAAATATAGAGAGAATCCAGAAACTGCCTATCTTGGATGCTCAATGGGAATTATTTATCGTGATCCGGAAGACAGTTACTACGATGACGCTGAATTTGCAATTGTAAAAGGAAATACAGTACTTGGAAATCTGATGGACGATGTTCGATTTTATGGAGAATTTGCACTAGTAAGGGAAGGAATTGAGAAAATTCATGAAGCATTACCTGACTATAAGTACGTTCCGATGCGGGATGTTCGAGAAGCAATGTATCCAGAGAAGATGACCACAGAACAGTTAGCAGAGGCACTGGATGAGATTGCAGAAGCTTTTGATCCGTATGAGTATCGAGATAATGTGGAGACGGGAGAAAATACGGTACAGGAAGTAATGCTGGATTTGCGAAGCGGGAATATTCATTCCTATATTTCGTATCTGAAGGATATCGTAGACGAGGAATGCGATCATTCTGTGCGTGCAGGTGTATTGATGGAAAGACTGAAAGCCTATGAACCGGAACTTCCAAAAGATATGGAACCGATGGTGTATGTGAATTATTGTGAGAAAAGTGAGCTGGGGAATCCAAGATGCCAGAAGTTATCTGATTTGGATTCCAAAACCGTAGAACAGGACAAAGTCTGGTATGCTGAACGTGATCTAAACACCAACGAACCAAAAACGACAGCACAGATGTTTTTTACAGTATATTATGCTGAGAAGGGTGACAAGATGCTGCATCATTTTCAAGGTAAGATAGATATTGGCACCGGAAACGGCGGTATCATCAGTCAGTTAAAGATGCAGAATGAAATGAAATTGACAGATGAAAGCTGGATCAGTTATCAGCAAGGAAAAGGTAATGAAGAGTATCAGAAGTATATGGAAGATCTGACAGATATGCAGAATCATGTATTGCCGTATTTGCAGAGCTTTTGTAGTCTAGAAGAAAAAGGTGTGCAGGAGCGGAGAGAACAGCAGATTGCAGAAAAACAAGACGTTTTGACAGGAAGAGAAAGAGCAACCGCAGAGACGAAAGTGAAAAATACGAAGACTGCTGGGAAAGAGGCTTTGATTATGTGGACAGAAGATAAGAAGGTGGCTGCGAAAGCAAAGAAGCCTTCCATTCATGAAAGACTGGAAATCAATAAGAGGAAAATTCAAGAAAAACAGGGAAAAGATAAGCCGGAGAGAGGAGCTGATCGGGGCGTAATGTAAAGCCAACAAAAAGCATAAGGAGAGCACGAGGAATAAGGTGGAAAGAAAGTCAACGCAGAGATTGTGTATGCTCCAATGGTTGCTGAAGCATATGAGTATCAGTACAATGCGGATGCATTTGAAGCAAGAGGCGGTGCAGATATGAAGGTTGAAGCAGCGAAAGAAGTGCCAATGGTAAGGACAGATAAAGCCAGATAGTAATTTGGGCGTGGGAGTAATCCTGCGTCCTTTTTGTGTTTTAATACAGCCATTTTCCCTGACTGCTTTAGCTCCCTCCATGACATTGATATCAGTAGGATTGGGCATACCTTTTCAAATTAAATTATAGCATAAATCCGTCTGTTTCACAAGAGCTTCCAGTATTTCATAATCTGCGCATCCAGTATCCTATTGTAAAAACAGGGATTTGATTTTCCTAGCACCATGCCTTACAAGATTGTCCACTGGTTTGAAAATCATGAATTGTTGTGAATGCGTTGCGGAAAAAAGTGGGGTATATTATAATTATTTTAGATACGAGATTGCTTCAGATGCACAGTAGAAAGGTGTCATGTGTTGTATGATGCGTATCTTGCAGCAGGAAGAGCGAGGTATTCCGAAGAGATTGGAATAAGAAGAGAACTTGGAACTGAGAGTCCAAGAGAAAGCGAGGGCTTCATTACGTGAAACGAAACACCAGACAATTATGCATGAGGATTCTTGTTTTTGGGATTATTGCAGTAGCATATGCTTGCCGGTTTCTTGCTATGTATGACATTGGCGGAAGCAATCCAAGTTATGTACGTGCTGCATTATATCTGTTGTTGTTTGTCCTGTGGGGATATTCCCTGGATCAGCGTATCATTCAGAAGCCAGTATTGCATTGTCTGCGTCTGATGGCAGCCTTGATACTGATATGGATGATTTTTCGGACATTTAAATATGAGATCGTTACTAATCTGACGGTAGCGCGTTATCTGTGGTATCTGTATTACCTTCCCATGCTGTTTATTCCGCTCCTTGGGGTGTATGTTGCTATGTATATGGGGAAGCCTGAGTCTTACCGGCTGCCTGCGAAGAGTCAGATACTGGCAGTGATTCCTGCGCTGTTATTTCTGGCAGTGATTACAAATGACCTGCATCAACGGGTATTTGTCTTCAAAAGCGGGATTCCGGGAGTGCCTGATAACAAGGTATATTCTCATCGCCTGCTATATTTTGCGTGTCTGGGATGGATGGTTGTTTGCATGTTGTTTACCATCATTCATTTATTACGGCAAAGTCGTGTTCCGGAAATTGGCAGAAAGCGAATGATGCCATTTATCCTAGGCTGTGTCATGTTATTGTACGGATTGCTGTATCTGGTGGATTTCCCAAAGGTACGTTTTATGTTTGGCGATATGAATGCTATGTTTTGTCTGTTGTATGCATCGATTTATGAAAGCTGTATCCATTGCAGGATGATACAGTCCAATACTGGGTATGTCGGGTTATTTCAGGCAACGACACTGGTGTCCTGTATTGTTGACCAGAATGGTCGCGTGCTGCTCCGCTCTAAGACGGCAAGAGAGGACATGGTCTGTCCGCAGGATGGACAAACGATCATCAGTCCAGAGGGAATGCGTATTTCTTCAGCGCCAATCAAGATTGGTTATACTGTCTGGGGGGATAATATCCGTCAATTGACAGAACTTCGCAGCCACTTGAATGCCAATAAGGTCAAAATGGAAGAAAATAAAAAGAAACTGCACGATGCTTATTTGATAGAGAAGCAGTTACATGAGCTGGCTGAGAAGAATCGTATTTATGATGAGCTGGAAGCAAAGCATGGAAAACAGACCGACCGGATATGTGAATTACTTGCATTGTGTAAGGATGCTGATGCAGATGAACTACGGGCTTATATGAAGGAAATCATGCTGATTGGTACATATATTAAGCGAAGTGCGAATCTGTATTTCCTTGGCAAGGAATACGAGATGCTGCCACAACAGGAGATTCGTCTGACTTTTGATGAAGCTGTGCGTGCGTTAAATGCAGGAGGAACAGAATGTGGGGTAGCATATCTCACAACAAGGGCGATGCGTACATCAGAAGTCGCTCGTCTGCTGGAACTGGTGAAAGATGTAGTGGGAATGACGAGAGGTGGTTTACATTCGCTTTTTCTTTCTTTGTCCGATACGGAGATGAACCTTTCTGTGGAATGTGAGGGTGATCTTTTGGAGGTGGTATCCTCGAAAGTGACAGCCTGTATGGAGGAAGGGTTATGGCTTATTCGAACACAGATTGGAGGCGGGGACAATGGGTAAATGGAAAAAGCTCCGAGTGAATGCAATTAAAGAAAGCTTTGATCAGCTTCCGACAGCAGTATGCTTCTTTGACAATCTTGGAGGAATTGTGCTTTGCAATCGGCAGATGTATCGTCTGAGTCAATATCTGTTCCAAAGTGATATGCAATATCTTGGTGAGGTGAAGATTGCGCTTGCCTCACCACCGGATGGCGTGGTAAGGCTTTCGGATATGGAGGATACGTATCGTTTCCCGGATAAGACGGTATGGCAATTTGAATGGACGAAAGTAACAGACCGGTATGGAGAAGTCTATACCCAGCTTACAGCTGCTGATATTACAGAATTACATCGGGCACTGGTGCAGCTTGCAGATGATAATAGGAAGCTTGACGAAGATGCAAAGAAGCTTCGTGAACTTTCTGAAAATGTTGAGGCGGTTGCCAAGGAGAAGGAACTTTTGGCTGCAAAATCTGCGATGCACGATAGTCTGGCTGCCAGCATTACGGTAACAAAGCAGTATCTTGCCGGAGATCTAGGTGAGGTGGATGCAGGAATGGTGCTTCAGGAATGGGAAAAAAGTATTGCCTTTCGGGAAGCGGCTCTTTTGTCCGCAAAGGAAAAACTGTTTCACGATGCAAAGAGTAGTGGTGTGATGGTACAGATGAAGGGAGAAGAGCCTAAGGGAAGTGCGGCAGATTTGATGTATGTTGCGATGCAAGTCTGCCTGAATAATGCAATCCAGTATGCACAGGCAACGGAACTTGAGATAAATATTTGGAACAATGCAGATAATTATACGGTGATGATAGGGAATAATGGCAAGCAGCCGGAGCAAACGATTATGGAAGGCGGAGGTCTTACCAATTTGCGTCATCGGATAGAGGCAGCGGGAGGTACGATGAATGTACAGAGTTTGCCAAAGTTTTCTTTGATAATAGATATACCAAAGAATTAGCTCTTAGAAAGGGGATGAAGAGCTGTGAAAAAGATACTAATTGTTGAGGATCAGGCACTTGTCCGTATGTATTTGTGTTCTAGTGTGGAAAAAAGTGGTGAATGTGAAGTGGCAGGTGTATTAACGCGTGCAGATGCAGCACTTGCTCGATGTAGTGAGGGGCATATCGATTTGATTTTGATGGATATTTGCACGGAAAATGACTCCGATGGCCTGACAGCAGCAGAAGAAATCAAGAAGTTCTACCCTCGGATTAAAATTGTGATGGTCACCTCAATGTTAGAAGGACGCTTCTTAGACCGGGCAAGAAGAATAGGAGCGGACAGTTTCTGGTACAAGGATTCTCCTTCCAGTGATCTGATTGACGTGATCGAAGGTACCCTTCAGGGCAAGCAGTTTTGGCCAGACAGTGTGCCAACGGTACAGCTTGGAAATGTGCTTTCTTGTAATTTGTCGGATCAAGAGATGGAAACCCTGCGTTTGTTGTGTGAGGGCAAGACGAATGCAGAGATCGCAGCCAGTCTTCATGTGGCAGAATCATCTGTGCGGACGTATATTAACCGTATGCTGGAGAAGACCGGATATCCGAACCGCAATCGTCTGATGGTGGCAGCAGTCAGTAAGCGTCTGGTTGTGCCTGGTAATCAGTTTGATACAAAAAAATGAAGTAAACTACATATAATGACAAAAAGGCATTAACATAGGTTAGTGTCTTTTTTTGACGATTCAGAACATTTGCTACAGGGTAGTGCCTTGTCTAGCATGTGGAAATGTTGGAAAATTCTGTAAATTTTAGGCGCATTAATAAATTTGTCCACACTTTTGAGGACAGACAAAACCGTATTTCATTGCTAAAATAATACCAAGAAATAAGATGTCACACACACATCGGATATATCGCTAAAGAAAGGGGGATGTTCGATGCGAAAAATAGTGGTGGATATGCAGAATTTTCTGTTTGCCGACTCCGTAGCGACTGCCTTCAGAAGTTCGGACTATGATATTGATGTGATCCGTACAGAGTCTCCAAAAGATACCTTGGAATTATGTCAAGTGTACAAACCGTATGTGCTTATGATGGAAGTAACCAGTTATACTCCTTGGAAACTCAGTGAGAGGCTGAAGCTCCGGGATAAGGTAAAGGCAGTGTGTCCCGGTTGTAAAATTGCCCTTATCGTAGATTCTAATACTGAAAAACAGGTAGCAAAGGACATTCGGGATGCAAAGAAAAATGGCCTTATCGACCAGTTTTTCTACGGATCGATGACTGCCGAATATCTGATGGATCAGATTTATGCGATGTAAGAAGGCCAATTTATTTGAGGCAAGGAAAACGTATTTACAAGGAGAAAGAGGATATGAAACAGTTCCCGTTACGATTAGGTGTGATGTTACTGCTTGTCAGTTTCGTGTGTGGATGTGGACTGAAAACAAGGAAAACGAATTCAGATCCAGATGGCAGCAAGCATCAGAATGGTCAGCTTGTTACGATACCAGGTGATAATAAAATAGCAGATGACGATAAGGCAGAAGCGGAAGCATCGGAACTTTCGATATTGCAAAAGCAGATTGGGCAGAACAGTTGTGGAGCGGGAGTGGCTCTCCTGGGATATGTAGACAGTGAACTGAGTATGACAGATTTATCCATTTATCTGGAGGCAAATGCATTCATAGAGACCTATCCATTCTTGTCCGATGTGGCTTATTTTATGACAGAGGGTCAGGAACTGTATGCAATCGTACCGCCGAATGATAAGGGAAGGATTACGATATATGCTTCTGAAATAACAGAAGAAGGGGAATACATAGATGAGAAAAGCACCCCGTTGTTTCAAGGAAAGCCGGGAGAAGTTCTTGTACTACGCTGTAACTTCAGCGAGATTTATTCCAATGTACTGATTTCTGTTACGGATGGTGGTAGCGCTATGGAATTCCGCCCGTCGATTTCTTTGAAAGATGGGCATTTGACAGAGCTGGAAGGTGTTTATGATTTTACCGAATATGAGGATTTCTCAGATGGTCAATCGATAGAGATTGCGTTAGAAATCCTGCAGGAGATCGATGAGGTCAGGCAAGGACTGGAACAAGGCATGAGCCTTATGTATATAGGTGATACAGACGAGATCGATGGAGGATGTTGTATGCTGTTCGCACTGGGAACTGATAGTGACGAGCAGTTTGTACAGGAACAGCTTTATGGTGTCTGTGATAATCAGGTTTACGCTTATGATGTCATGGGGGATGCATGGAATATCATATATTAAAGTATTATTTTTTGTGATCTGCCGGTAGAAACCGGACAACATAGAGAGGATCATTTATTAGGAAAGGAGCAATTATTATGGGACTTATTAAAGCAGGTATGGGTGCTGTCGGTGGCACTCTCGCTGATCAATGGAAAGAGTTTTTTTACTGTGAATCTATGCCAAAGGAGGTACTTGTTACTAAAGGGCAGAAACGTGTTACGGGACGTTCTTCAAACACAAAAGGGAATGACAATATTATTTCAAACGGTTCAGGTATTGCCGTAGCAGATGGACAGTGTATGATCATCGTGGAACAGGGGAAGGTCGTAGAAGTCTGCGCTGAGCCAGGTGAATTCACTTACGACACATCAAGTGAACCATCTATTTTTGCGGGAAATCTTGGCGAAAGTATCAAAGAGACATTCAAGACTGTAGGAAAACGTTTTACTTATGGTGGAGATACTGGAAAAGACCAGAGAGTTTACTATTTCAATACAAAGGAAATTCTGGAGAACCGTTTTGGTACACCGAATCCGGTTCCATTCCGCGTAGTAGATTCGAAGATTGGACTTGATATTGATGTATCTATTCGTTGTTCTGGTGTATATTCTTACAAAATTGCCGATCCGCTGTTATTCTACTCCAATGTTTGCGGAAACGTAGAACAGGAATATTCACGTGAGGAATTAGACGCGACTCTTAAAACAGAGTTTATCTCCGCTTTGCAGCCTGCATTTGGACATTTGTCTGAATTGGAACTTCGCCCAAACCAGATCGTAACTCATAATACCGATCTTGAAAATGCAATGAATACTGCACTTTCAGAAAAATGGGGCGCACTTCGAGGATTACAGGTTGTAAGTATTGCACTTGGCTCTGTAACTCTTCCGGATGAAGATGCAGAACTCATTAAACAGGCACAGCGTACAGCAATTATGCGTGATCCTACTATGGCGGCAGCAACACTGGTTGGTGCACAGGCAGATGCAATGAAGACAGCAGCAGGCAATCAGGCTGGTGCTATGACTGGCTTCATGGGCATGGGTATGGCAATGAATCAAGGTGGCGGTATGAACGCACAGAATTTATTTGCTATGGGACAGCAACAGCAGGAGCAGCAGGCACAGCAAATGGCAGCGCAGCAGGCAGCACAGCAGCAGATGGCAGCGCAGCAGGCGGCTCAGGCAGCCCCGGCAGCAGATGGATGGAAATGTACTTGCGGTGCAGTGGTAAATGGAAACTTCTGTCCGAATTGTGGATCAAAGAAGCCAGAACCTCAGCCGGCGCCAGGTGCATGGAAGTGTAAATGTGGTGCTACAGCGACCGGAAAGTTCTGTCCAGAATGTGGATCACCGAAACCAGTAGAGGAAGATGGATGGACCTGTTCTTGTGGTACTGTAAATAAGGGTAAGTTCTGTCAGAATTGCGGTTCCAAGAAACCGGAAGGTGCACCGCTTTATCGTTGTGATAAATGTGGATGGGAACCGGAAGATCCAGCACACCCACCAAAATTCTGCCCAGAATGTGGCGACCTCTTTGACGAAAACGACAGACAGTAATTCGAGAGAGAGGAGGGAGTGTTATGTATAGACTACCATCAGAAAGAGAGGAGCATAAGGCCACAATCGGTGCTTTGATTTTAAGTATTATCATTATTATTGCCGGAATCGGTGGCATGATATATACGAAGAAAGTAAGCTGGGAGTATAAGAATTCCACCGATGTCCGAACAATTGATGCACTCGTTTACAATTGTGCTCAAACGAATGAAAAAGACGATAACGGAAATCGAAAAGAAGAATATAAGGTAAGCTTTACTTATGAAATCGATGGAACAACATATGACGATTTTAAAACTTACTCTGAGAAAAAAAGAGAAGGAGATACTGTGCGGATTGTAGTTTACCGGGATTCAAAGGGAAGATACAAATTGGAACCAGGGCCAACTCCGTTTTACTTTCTTGCATTTGCTGCAATGATTCCGCTAGGTCTCATTGGTTTTGTCGCACAAAGTAAAGATCTTATCAAGTATCACCGGGAAGAAAAAGAGGGGAGAAGATTGTAAGTATTGGAAGGGAGAGGGGAAATGATGAAAAAATATAGAAAATTATCGGTACTTCTGATTGCTGCTATGCTTGTTGGACTTTGTGCATGTGGCTCAAAGGATGACGGGAAAAAGGGAGACGGATATAAGAAAGAAGTAGATACTTATACGAAGGAAAAGGATGAAGCAAGTATCAGCTTTGAAATTGCCAAGGAGTTAGGCTATCAGGAAAAAACGTCAGATACAAGCAGTTTAACACTAGCAAATCAAGAAAATGATACGTCGATTGATATTGTATTGTTCCATGAGAATTCGAAAAGTTCTACAGTGGTACGTGAGGCTGAGGACTACGGAGAAGATCACAGTGGTTTCGAACATATCACGATTGGGGATTACAAAGGCTCTAAGGTATTTAGAAGCTGGGGAAAAGAGGATTCCATTCGTGAGTGTGAGATCCGATTAGTGCTTACGGAACCATCTGATAAAAATATGGTTTATGCAGTGAAAGTAAATTTCACAAAGGGTCTCGAGTGTGAAGATTTAGATGTGAAGGAATTTGTTGACAGTGAGGATTTTATGCATTTCCTGAGTTCTTTTAAGGTAACGTTAGAGGATTCCGAGGAAGAAACAAAGTAGTAAAAGAAAAGATAGGAAGGAGGGGGTTGCGTGAAGGTACTTTCAGATAAAGCACAAAATAAGGTGATATGTGTATTCTTACTGATTGGTTCGATTGGGCTTGTTGTATATGGAATTACTCATATTTTTTTCAGTATAGAATATAAACTATCTTCCGATGTTCGTCAGGTAACCGCCGTTGTAAAAGATTATCAGATAAGTGTTAAGACCGATGAAAAGGGCGATGAAGTTGTAAAGTATCACGCAATTCTGTCCTTTGAAGTGGATGGAAAAACTTATACAGGAAAAGATGTATTTTCCAGAGATATATCCCGGGGGGATGAAGTGACAGAGAAGGCTTACCGGGCTTTGAATGGAGAATACAAGCTTTACACAGGCGATATAGGTGATAACATTACCTCCGTTATGATGATCCCGGCGGGAATCATTATCTCCATATTCCTGATCTATGAAATATTTGGTAAGAGCAAAGAGAAGGAACAATAGGTCAACCAGATAGAATGATAGATGAGGAGGGATAAATATGGGATTGTCAGAGGCGATGCTGTTTGCGTTTGCAGCTACCATAATCTGTGCGTTTGCCATTGCTGAGAAAATCATTGACATAGACTTTGAACAGTTTATGCCAAAGAATTTGAAAAAAGCAAAAATGAAAAGAATTCTTGCAAAGCGTGAAACACCGTTGCAAGGGGCAAGGCTTCAGAAGGACATCAAGGATTCCTTTGAAAATGTATTACTTCCACTTGGAAAAGCAGATAAGGGTTATCTTCCAAAGAGAATGGATCTTACATTTCGCAGAAAGATGGTTCATCAGGTGGAACTGCTGGGAAAGCGTAAGCTTTGCCGAGATATCCAGGTGACGGACGTTGTACCACTTCCAAAAAATAATTTCAAAAGATGGAATGATGACGGACGGGAGTGGAGGGAGTCTATCCTGCAATGTAGTTCTTTGGAACGTCTTATTTCTCCTCAAGCTGGTAAGACAGTGCATCAGATCTATCGGAAAAACAGTTACCTTCGGATTCTTCAGTCAAGGCATATCCGTCATTCTGACCGTCAGGGTAAGAACAAGGAATTTTATTCCGATAAAGGGACGATCCTCTGTCCATCCTGTGGAGCTGAGGTGGAACTGAGCAGTCAGCAAGTCATCTGTCCATATTGTGGCGGTGTGATACAAAGTGAATTCTACGACTGGCAGACAGAGGCATTCGAAATTTATGAGAAAATGGGTGCGAACATGCAATATGGATTGTTATTGCTAGCTTACTCGGGCATCATGTTCCTGTGTCTGACCTTATGCCTTTACCTGATTAAAGACACGGATATTTCTCTTACCATAGGTGTAATTGCTACACTGCTTATACTTCTGGGAATTGCGAAAATTATCCAATCCAAGGAAGAAAAACAGGAAAAGCTGCCAAAGGAAATCGTAAGATACTCGGAAAATTATCTGAGATCCTGCATCAATGAGGCACTTTATAAAGATGTAAACAAGCCCGATCTGATGGATTATGGAATCGGATCGATCATACTTAAAAATGTTGTAAATACAGACAAAACAACAGAAATTACCGCTACGGCATATGGAAGTGAAACCTACCTGCCTGAGAGCGGAAAACCGTATACAAAGAAAACAAAAACGACACTCGTTTTGCAGAGGGCGAGATATCCAGAAAGAAGGAAGACGGACGGAGCATTTTTCAAGGAAAAAGATTGCCCATCCTGTGGAGCCAATTTCATACCAGATGAACACAATTGTTGTTCCTTCTGTGGTTATAGCTTCCAGGTAGACAATGCCAAATGGGTCGTGAAAGCAACAGGAGAATCATAAACGAGAAAAGAAGATAACCGGGATTCCGGTATTGGTTGAAAGGAGAATGAATTATGGCAAACAAATGTGCAATCTGTGGAGCAGAAATTAACTTAATCCAGACTCAGAAACTGGCAGATGGAAATTGCATTTGCCGAAAGAATTGTAGAAGTAAGGGTATGAAAGCATTTGACTATGTGCATGCAAATCTTCCAAGTGTTCAGTCACATTTGGAACAGGTAGAACGTGGAACAAAGCTTTGGGAGTACTTCTTTGAACCTCGTCTGAAAACAAAGAATAAGGCGCAGAAACTGAAACGATTCGGTGTGCATCTTTACGTAGCAGAGGATATCGGTTTGGTGGCATTTACCCAGGTGGATTATAAATTCTGGATATTCGGAAAGAGTACCAGAGCCTGTGTATATCGGATTGCAGATCTGCGTGCTTATGAATTCGAAAAAGAAGAAGTAAGAAATGGCGATAAGACAGAGAAAAAAGAAGTAGCACATCTTGCATTTATTAATACTCCGGGACTTTATGATGTATTGCTTCCGATGAATAATTGTCTGGATTTTGAAAAACTGAAAAAATATTTTGATAGTCTGTTTGGAATCCAGAAAACACTGGGCAATGCAATGAATAACTGGAAGAAACAGATGGATGCAGTGAAAGATATTTCTGTTGGATTCAATGCTGCGGTACGAGGAGATGCAGATATGGCAGAAAAGGCAGAGCAGGCAATGAACTCTTTGGATGCAGCAATCTATGGCGACCGTACAGAGTGGATCCGGAGAGCGGATGAAGCGCTTGCAGAATTTGACCGACAGGCTCAGTAAGAGAGGAGGGTTTTCATGGCAACCTTGCAGGAATATAAATGTCCTTGTTGTGGTGGCGCAATAGCATTTGACAGTACGATTCAGAAGATGAAGTGTCCATATTGTGACACCGAGTTCGAAATGGATGCACTGAAGGGGTATGACGACGAACTACAGGAAGAACAGACAGATAGTATGGAGTGGGAAACCAATGCCGGTGGAGAATGGCAGGAAGGTGAAACCGAAGGATTACGTACTTATGTATGTAAGTCTTGTGGAGGAGAGATTGTGGGAGATGCCAATATGGCAGCGACCTCTTGTCCATTCTGTGACAATCCGATTGTCATGATGGGACAGTTCTCAGGAGCATTAAAGCCGGATTTGGTAATACCGTTTAAGTTGGACAAAAAAGCGGCAAAAGAAGGATTGATGAAGCATTTAACCGGAAAGCGTCTTTTGCCGAAGATCTTCAAGGATCAGAATCATATTGATGAGATCAAAGGAGTCTATGTTCCATTCTGGCTTTTTGATACCGATGTAGATGCCAATGTGCGTTACCGGGCAACCAAGATCCGTGTATGGAGTGACAGTGATTACGATTATACGGAAACCAGCTACTTTATGGTACATAGAGGCGGTAACGTTGGCTTTGAAAATGTTCCCGTAGACGGTTCGTCTAAAATGGCGGATGATCTGATGGAATCCATTGAACCATACAACTGTGCGGAAGCAGTGGATTTCCAGACTGCTTACCTTGCCGGATATTTGGCAGATAAATATGATGTGACAGCGGAAGAGAGTATCGAACGGGCGAATGCACGTGTAAAGCGCTCGACTGAGGAGGCTTTTGCTGAAACCGTTCAGGGATATAACAGTGTCACAGCAGAAAATAGTAGTGTACAGTTTCATAATGGAAAAGCGAAGTATGCATTATATCCAGTATGGCTTTTGAATACGACATGGAATGGAAACAAATACACATTTGCAATGAATGGACAGACCGGAAAATTCGTCGGAGATCTGCCGGTAGATAAAGCAGCAGCAACTCGCTGGACTGCAATTCTAGCAGTAGCATTCACAGCAGTAACCTATGGTGCGGCGACACTTCTGCACTTTATTGGACTATTTTAGGGGGTGACGGAATGAAAAAGAAAATGAAAATGATATCGTTTTTACTTATCCTCATCCTTTGTCTTGGTATGACAATTCCGGCATATGCAGAGGATTCCGAAGGCTTTGCGGATGAATATTACCGGGTGCAGGATCAGGCCGATCTTATGACTGACAGCGAGGAAAGCGAATTGCTCGATGTCCTGGATGAAATCAGTATCCGACAGAAGATGGACGTAATCGTCATGACAACGGATACACTCGAAGGATTAACAGTTGAGGAATTTGCAGATGACATGTATGACTACTGCGAATATGGATATGGAGCGGATAAAGATGGTGTGCTGTTATTGATCAGTACAGAAGATAACGATGTTTATATATCAACCTGCGGTTATGGTATCACTGCTTTTACCGATGCGGGCATTAAGTATATTCCAAAACAGATGATGGATGATCTGAAATCGCAGGATTATTTTTCCGCATGTATGACATTTGCTGAACTTTGTGATGATTTTATTACACAGGCACGAAATGGAAGCCCGTATACAGCAAGGACACTTCCAAAAGATGCATTACCATTCTATTGGATCTTTATTTCCATTGGTGTTGGTGTGATTTTGGCATTCATTATTGTTGGAAGAATGAAGGCACAGTTGAAGACCGTTCGCTTCCAGGCGGCAGCAGGAAATTATGTGAAAGATGGAAGTATGAATGTCACAGAAAGCAGAGATTTGTTCTTGTACCATACGGTAACAAAGACTGCAAAAGAAAAGAGTTCTTCAGGCAGCAGCACCCACACATCATCTTCTGGTAGAACGCATGGTGGTGGAGGTACGAAATTCTAGGAAGGGGGTGACAGATGCTTTTGGTATGATTTCTAGTATCTGTTTTTGTTTGCTATGATATATTTTGCTCTGGGAAACCCGCTTTCTATGTATATGACACCAGAAGCAATGGGACGCGAGTGGTTTCAAACTGCGAATATATTCATGATGATGAATTTTGTCTGCAAGAACAACGGTAATAAGTTGTGTGATACCTGCAAGGATCAAATCTGCATGGAGCGTTTTTTCGTTTTGTGTTTTTCGTCCGGCAAGACATAAATGCTCTTTGAGGTGATTGATGTCACGTTCAACCGCAGTCCTGATTTTATAAGTATTTTCCCATTCTTCGGTACCTCGAAGGACACCCGGGTAAGCACGCAGATCCTTTTCTGGATATATGTGAATCATTCTTCCGCATGAGGATGTAGTACATGGAGATTCACACATGCATTTGCGATGGGTCTTTTGCGTGGATTTGTTATAGACATATTTCATTTTTAGTAACAAAAAATGCAGTATTTATGCGGCTTGTGGCGTTTCGCAAACGCCTAGATAATAAGTAATTGAAAGGAGAGAAGATTATGAGAAAAAAGTTGAATTTGTTATTTGGACTAGTGCTTATCATCAGTATGATAGTATTGACTGGTTGTGGAGGCTCCGGGAAATCAGGAGAAAAGAACCCGTATGAAGGGAAATGGGTAGCGGTGTCCGCTCAGATGATGGGAATGTCCGTCAGTATAGATGAAGTTTTCGGAGGAGATTTTGAATTTGAAGTGAAAAATGGCGGAAAAGTTTCCTTTTCAGCTGGAGACACTACAGGGAATGGAAAATGGTCTGTCGAAGATGATCAGTTTATCTTGAGCATCGAAGGAGAAGAAATGGTGGGAATCATCGGAAAAGATATTATTTCTTTTGATAATATGCTCGAGATGGGAGTAAAGGTGATTTTTGCAAAGGATGGAACGGATGCAATGGATCCGGCACTCTATCTGACAGAGGAGGAAAATGCAGTCATAGGTGAGTGGGCTGCAGAAAGTGTGGAAGAACTTTTAGGAGACGGACCTCAGACTTCTATGGAAGGAGTAGACAACATCAATGATGCACTGCGTCTTGATTTCAAAAGTGACCGTAATGTAACAGTTATTTATAAAGGGGAGGAGATTGGGACTTTCCCATGGTCAGTTGCACTGGGATATTGTTCGATTGAATCAGAAAATCCATCTCTTATAGTGATGATAAATGACGATGATACTTTGAAAGTAGACTACAGTGATGATGATGACTACTACACATTCCACTGTGTAAAAAGTGACAGTGAATAACTGAAAAGGATGTGGAAATCATGAAAGGAGGGAAGACGCCATGAAAAAGAAACTGTGGTGTGTGCTGTGTATCATGATATGTATGATGATGATAGCGGCATGTGGACAAAAAAAGAATCCGGAGAAGAAAAAATCGGAAAAAGCAGAGCAGGAAGAAACAGAATTTAAAGACAGAGAAAGTCTTAAATTAAGTTTATTTACAGTGTATTATCCAAAGGCATGGAACTACGATAAAGAGAATATGAAGAAAGATGAAGAATATTCTTACGTTAGATTTTTTGATGGAGATACAGCAGATGGATCCGAGAATGTTATTTCTATAGAAGCGACCAAGGAGGATTCATATACATATCGAAAGAGTTTAATTGCCTTTGGAGTGGATTTAGAGGCATATGCTGAAGGGAAAATGGACACTGTAACAATAGGAAATGCAGAATATACAGCAATGCCGGAAAGTAATTCCATAGAAAAAACGTATATGTATCGTTATGAACAGTCTGGCACATCCTATGATATCAGAGTAAAAGGACAGGAAATAGATGATTCTGACAAAGAATTGCTGGAAGGAATTGTGCTGAAATTAGAGGATGAAGGAAATAAAGACGCACCATGGCCATGGGAGGGAGAGCCTCTTGAACCTATATTGGCAGAGCAGATGGTAGGTTCTTATACAATCGTTCCGGAATATATCCCATTTAAAGAAGCACAGGGCGTTATGCAGATTATGGATCATCAGTTTGTAAAACAGGGCAATCAGGTATTCCATCTGCTGGAGAATAAACTGGATACTTATGAATATTCAGAAAGTGGACTTGAATTCGTTTCTTCGATGGAATTAGACGATGATTTTGAATATTTGTCTGGGGACAGCAGTGGAATGTTATATCTTTCACCGGGAATCGGAGATGTAATTGGCGTAAAAGATGGGAAAAAAGCACTTCAGACAACAGTAGACGGAGATCTGAATATGCATCCATCCGGAGAATGGGGAATCAGTTTCTGGGTGAACAGTGATACTCAGAAGATTGCGAATCAAGGCGGTAACCTGACGGCAGAACCGTGGATACTGACCGGATTAAATAACGATGAAGAACGCAAGGGACTGTTTTCCATGATAGATGACGTACAGATCACGAATAGTCATATTATGGTTGCCGGATCCATGGCTGCGGAAGATGAAGGCACAAAAATTGTTGTTTATGATTATGATGGTAATCAGCTTTTGAAATTAGGTGGAGAAGATATCAGTTCTCCGGACAAGCTCGGTTCCATTACGGGCATGGCGGAAACAGAAAATGGTTTTGTGGCTGCAGATGGAAATATGCGCGAAATACAATTTTGGGCAAAAGATGGAACGCACGTAGGTGCAATTTCTACAGAGGACATATTTGGTGTCAGTTATCCATGGCTGGAAGATATGCAGCTTTTAGATGACGGCTCTCTGTTAATTATGCTGACACAGGAACGAGACGATGGATCAGCAAATGAATTGATGTTTTTCAGATTGACAGGATTTTAATTGAAAAAATAAAAATCGCTTGCCGGCAGAAATTTATCTGCCGGCAAGTGATTTTTCTGTTTCCTGTTTCCAATATAAAGGTAGAATTTTATCACATCAGTGAATCAATTTTCATATTTATCGTATACAGATATATACAACATAAATGGCATAGAGGATCAACATCAGGATCCCCTCCTTTTTATCGAGTGCTTTTTTGGTCCATGCCATAATCCATACGATAACACTGAATACAAGCGGAACAGCTGGGAAGTGTATTGAAGGACGGGAGTTTATCATTGCACTTCCGGAAAGTTTTGTTGAGTACAAGGCAGATGATGTGGTAAGGCTTTTCACGGACAGCTTTCATAAAAGGTACGATGTGGAATGCAGTGCGGCACTTCACCATAACAAGAAAATGACCAATTACCATATTCATCTCGTATTCAGCGAACGGAAAATGCTGGAACATCCAGAAGTGAAAATTGCTACCAGAAATATGTTTTATGATGAGCAGGGCAAGCACAGACGCACGAAGAAAGAGATTTTAGATGAACAGGGAAATCTTCGGGCAGTATGCAGTATTATTTAGGTAATTGCGAAACTCGTTAGATTTATTTGTGTTTAGAACACAAAAAGAAAGAGCTTTACATTTGGGATATAACTTAAACATGGGGAGTGACTAATTTATACTTTGGGGCGCACTTAAATAAACCTCTGATTTAATTAAGCTGGTAAGCCTAAGCAATGAGTGGTTTCAAACTGCGAATATATTCATGATGATGAATTTTGTCTGCAAGAACAACGGTAATAAGTTGTGTGATACCTGCAAGGATCAAATCTGCATGGAGCGTTTTTTCGTTTTGTGTTTTTCGTCCGGCAAAGATGCAAATATTTGTTGATGCAGATGCCTGCCCTGTAGTTGCAATCATTGAAAAAATCGCAAAAGAAAATAGTGTTCCGGTAACGTTGTTGTGTGATACGAATCATGTTCTGTCATCAGCTTATAGCGAAGTTGTTGTTGTCGGTGCAGGAGCAGATGCAGTAGATTATAAACTGATCAGTATCTGCCATAAAGGAGATATTGTCGTATCACAGGACTACGGTGTAGCTGCAATGGCATTGGGAAAAGGTGCTTATGCTATTCATCAATCAGGTAAATGGTACACGAATGATAATATTGATCAGATGCTAATGGAACGTCACCTGAATAAAAAAGCCAGAAGAAGTTCCCGTAAATGTCATATCAAGGGACCGAAGAAGCGGACGGAGGAAGATGATGAAAGATTCGCTCAATCTTTTGAAAAAATGCTTTTGATGGCACGTGAGAAAGATGTCAGATGAGGAATTATAGATGCAGAGGAACAACAGAAGCTATAAAGACTTAAAACAAAAACAGAAGAGTGCAATAGCAGATAAAATATACAAAATGTACTTGAAGTTTTATCTTGAGAATCAGCGAATGCCGGTTGATGCTGAAGTGAATGATATATGCAAAAGGTTGTTTACAGCAGTTCAATCGCTTGCTCCTAAAACGGAATATGAAGAATTTTATAAAATTATGGAAAAGCGTGAAAAGAGTTATGAAGAACGTATCCTGAGAGACATTCAGAGTGGGATTACACTGGAAACACTTATGGCAAAAAAACATAAGAAAACGCCGGAAGAAAAAGCAGCTGTTGCGAAACAAAAGAAGCAGCAGAGGCGAGCAAGACGGAAAAAAGAAACAAGAGATAATCTGGCTAAAAAAGAAATCTTGCAAGATGACAGATTTTTCTTTATTGCTGGTTATACCTCCGGAGGTGCACCGTATGGTGTCACCCGGGAGGAAATGGGTCTGAAACCTTGGGAAGATTTGGAAGAGAATAATTGAGTTGTCAGTGCAATTTTTATTTATCTCTTGTGACTGAAACAGGTTCCCGTTTTGCCGGAAGTAAGTCAGAACTGATCTCTGGAGCATCGAGGAGTGCAGTGAAATTCTGCTGAATGATCTCCAGTGTATTCTGCTTTTTCTGTAATTCCTGTTTTTCCCGGACAGTAGCAGTCTGTTCACATTCAAGATTTTCAATTCGCTTCTGGATTTTATTAGAGCTTGGGATTTTGGTGACACCGAGATCCTGAAGCTCTTTTTTTAGTGAATCGTGGAGTTGGTATTCTGCCTGATGCTTACTGCGGTATGCTTTTGGATTTTTTGCAGATTTGCAATCTTCAATCACTTTACGGCAGAGCCGGTAAGAATCACAGTGTTTCTGAATGACTTTCTGTCTGCTCAGATTATTGTTGACTTGTGTTATTCTCTGATCAGCCGCTTTAACAGAAGCTTCAATGTCAGAAACATGCTGCTGGAAATCTTCATAATTCAGCAGGTTATTTTCGGAAAGATAGTTGAAGGTGCGGGCTGCCTCTTTTAGATTATTGAGCTTTGCCCATCGTTCAAATCCCTCTCGATTTCCAGTTGTGACATAAGTGGAGATATTGATATACAAGCGAGCTTCTCTGGACAGATGTCTTGGAGTTTTTACTTTGCTACGATTTTTAGCCAGACGGATGCGAACATTTTCTTCGGAATAATAGCTTCCGAGAGATTTCATATAAGTGAAGTTCTGCTGTTCCGGTGCACGGAATGACAGGTGCTTTCCTTGGCGGATTTCATATCCGGCTAACTGCATTTTCTGTAGAAATTCCTCATAGTTGATGGAAGACCAGATTGCCTTATCAACTGCAACACGTAGCTTGGCTTTCCAACTGGTGCCACGATGATATTCCATATTCTCTTTATAGCTTTTACCTTTTTCTCCGGTTGGCATACTGGTGGCAAGTCCGTTTTCATGGCAAATGCGATTACTGATCCGGCAGATTTTATGGTAGCTCCGCTTATTGGAAACATACTTGTGATGATCAACAAAGCTTGCAGCGTTGAAGATGATGTGGTTATGGATATGATTTTTGTCAACATGGGTACTGATCACATATTCATATTTTCCTTTCAGTACTTCGTCAGCAAATTGCTGCCCTAAGCGATGGGCATTTTCGGCATCAACTTCTCCAGGCTTAAATGACTGGATCAGATGAAATGCCAGGTTATCACCCTTGTCCATTCCATTCTTTTTTGCCATTTCTCTTGTCATAGAAAATTCAAGATCTGCAGTTTCCGAGGAACAGCCAAAACTGGAAACTAACAGTTTTTCATCTGTCTTATCTGGATTTGTAATATAGTCTAGAGCTTTCTTGTCTGTTACTTTAATGGGGAAGATTTTAAGATATGCCATATTTCTTTTACCATCTCTTTCAATTCTTGCATTTCTTCCGGATATAGATCTCCGGTGGTATTTACCTTTTTTGCAATCTGGTTGATATTTACACCAATCTTGTGCATTTCCTCATACTGTTTCTTCAGTGGAGTGGTATCTGTGTTGACGATGTAACCGTCGATTGCCATTTTGCGCAGATAAGCTCCCATGTTTTTTGTCTTTGATTCTATCATCTTCCTGCGGATTAACTTTCGTTCTTCTTCGGTGACATAGAAATGGATTTCTTTGTTTCTCTTTCTTTCAGCCATTGGCGGGTTCTCCTTTCTGAGAGGACAGTAGTATCGTTGCTTTCAGCGTTTTTTCAATTTAGGGCAGGGTTCACTAAATTGGGATTTCCCGGAAGTGTATCCTCACTTCCTGTCCTTGCTGTTATACCCTCTAATAGATAAATTCAGAGAGAAAAGAAAAATGCAAAAGAATTTGAGAAACTGAACAGGTAGTGCAGATCATGAAAATGTGGTATGATTATTGTCAAGATACGAGAACATCCAAGGGTGTGAATAGATTGTGGATAGAGAAGAAATCTTTGAATATGTAAAGAAGCAGTATGGAACAATACCGGAATATTTGTGGAGCAGTTCTCCAGATAGTGCAGTACTTCGCCACCAAAATGGAAAATGGTATGCGGTGATCATGAATGCCGAAAAATCCAAACTTGGTTTGAATGGAGACGGTACCGTGGAAATTATAGATGTTAAATGTGATCCGGAAATGACAGGAATGATTATCCAGACCTATGGTTTTCTGCCGGGCTATCACATGAATAAGCAGCATTGGATTACGATTTTGTTGGATGGAACAGTAGGGGAATCAAAGATATTGGATTTTCTGGATATGAGTTACGATTTGATTGATGGGAAAAAGTGATGATGACAAGGTGTTATTGCCCGAATAAATTAGCAATCTTATGCTACACTTGATTGTCTCTGAAATGACCATTATACTGTCAATGAAGTATAAAAAGAAAGGGTTCCAGAGACCCTCCCTGC
>NZ_JABACJ020000022.1 GCF_012524165.2 Faecalicatena faecalis | reverse complement strand
CTTGCAAATCTTGAAAGGAACATCATGGAAGTTGCGAGTTAGGCAAAGCTATCCACAAACGGGAGAAAATTGGTTACATTTAATTTGTACTTTTTCTTGACATAGGACCAGGAAGCTCTTGACAGAGAGATCAACGCTCTCAAAGCGGTCACAGTCGAGCAGACACAGCCAAAATCTGCACAGCCAAAGTTCGACAAAACGCAGTTTGTCATCGAGCCAGAAGTATATGGAACGGCCGTTGATAAGGATCGGCTAAAAGAAAAAATTGTCTCCTCTATTATGAAGTTTGATTCGAAAATCAACCTGGAGAAAGAGAAATGCTACGCCATCCCGGCATTTACCTCTGACTCGGATCTAGTCAGGCAGGCATGTTCCCAAATGAACCAATACTGTGAGGCGAGCATTACTTATCCTATGAATGAGCCGGTGGTAGTGGATAAAGCTCTGATTTCTAAGTGGCTTAAAGTGGATGACAAGATGAACGTAATGTTCCATGACGATGCTGTCAGACAGTGGTTGAGTGAGTTCGGGGATCAATACGATACGGTAGGGACAACAAGGACATTTACCACGCCGACTGGGAAGAGCACCTCTGTATCCGGTGGTACTTATGGCTGGTCCATTGATGAGGACACAGAATTTGAAAAACTGAAAAGCAGTATCCAAAATAAAGAAGTCGTTACCAGGGAGCCGGCCTATTATATTGGAGGTGTGGCAGCTTCACACGCAATGCCTGACTGGGGGAACACTTACGTAGATGTGGATTTGAGTGAACAGCACATGTGGTATCTAAAGGATGGGGCCATTGTACTTGAAACCGATGTAATCACAGGGGAACCAATTCCAGAAAAAATCACCCCGGAGGGTACCTTTTCCATACAGGATAAAAAGCAGAATGAAGTACTGGTGGGAAGTATCGACCCTTCTACCGGAAAGCCCTCCTATGAAACGCAAGTCTCTTACTGGATGCGCATCACCTGGGACACCGGAGTCGGGCTGCATGACGCTACATGGCAAAGCTCTTTTGGCGGCACCCTTAATCAGATTCCCGATGTAGGCTCCCACGGCTGCATTAACATGCCGATTGACCAGGCTGCTGCTTTATATCATATGATAGAAGTAGGAACTCCTGTTGTAGTACATTACTAATTCTATCTTAACAAATTTCATGAGATACCATAAACCAACACCAGCCTTTCAACAAGGCTCTGAATTTACAAGGAGGCCACTTTTTATGCTTAAGAAAAACTCGGTACAGATTTTTAGCTGCAGGATGCAGTACACAACCACACATTTCACACGTAACCTATTTCGTTTTTCCCTATTAGTGGCCGCATGTATGCTGTTCACCGGATGCAGTAAAAAGCGTGCTGACCCAAGCCCAAAGGTCTCCTCCGAAAAGACCGACACTACGCAGGATGATTTAAAACCCAAAGACTCAAATACAGCTCCTGCCTCTGGACAAAAATCTTTTCAACAGCCGGATAAAAACACGGTGCTTTCCATACGCAGTGCTGCCCTGGCCGGAATGGATTCCAAGGATGTCGAGCGCCTGAAAACAATCATTTGTAATGCAAATCTTAGATTAGAAGCATTACTCATATTCGGCGATCTTCAGGACCACTTGACTGATCCTAATGATGGTTACTGGAATTATCTGGAGCAGACTGGCGAGATCATCACAGGATACTCCTATAAAACCGAGGATTGGGAAAAGAAAGACAGTCTTGGCTTAACTGATGAAGAATTCCAACAGCAATATGGTGAGCCAGTATACGCTCACAACGATTATGATGCTAAAGCCATACTCAGACTTCTGGAAGAGCTCAAGTTAAGTATATACAACGATGCATTTTCCCAGGATTTTGACATACTGATTGAACTGGTGCAGAAAGCAAAAGAGACGCATGATGTGAACTGCGTCATTAATATCTACCGTATCCTCCATGACATGGATTATTATCTCCTTCGCTATGGACCAGAAGACCTGGGGAAATATGTGCAGGATAAAAGTACCATTCTGAAATTTTATGGCGTACTTGAGGACTATAAGGGAACAGAATATTATAATAAAGAAGGATTTCTATCTTAAAGAAATCCTTCTATTCGTATCCTGTACAGCACAAGGGAAGACTTCCGAGCACAACAGGTACTTCTATGCTTCGAACACAACAACTGTTGTCTCTCCCTGTACAGCCTCCTCCCCGGTAACAAATCTTATTCCCGGAAATTCCTCCATATTTGTCACCACCAGCACACAAGTCAGCCCATAACCACACTCACGAATCCGTTGGGAATCGAATTGTATTAGTTTTTGCCCTGCCGCTACTTTATCGCCTTCTTTCACAAAAACTTCAAAGCCTTCCCCCTGCATGTTGACGGTATCTAAACCTTCATGAATGAGAATTTCGGCACCATTATTCAGGGTCATACCCACTGCATGTTTGGAGTCCGCCATTACGACGGACACGGTTCCACTGCATGGCGCATAGACAGTATCTCCAGTAGGTTCTATTCCGATGCCGTCTCCAAGAGCCTTTGAAGAGAACACCTCATCAGCGACCTCTTCGATTGGAATCACTTTTCCTGAAATATAGGCCTTTAACTCTCTCACCTTTTCCTCCGGCTCCTGCCTCTTCTTCAAAAATGATAACATTACTACCCCTCCTTTTCCAACAGGCATTGCCCATTTGTCTCGATAATATGTTTATACCAATAAAAGGATTTCTTCTTATAACGACTTAAAGTTCCGGTTCCGTCATCATTTCTGTCCACATAAATAAATCCATAACGCTTTTTCAGCTGTGCCGTTGAGGCACTTACCAGATCGATGCAGCCCCAGGATGTATATCCTAACAGTTCCACACCGTCTTCAAGAGCCTTTGCCATCTCTCTGATATGAGCTTCCATATACTGGATTCGGTAATCATCCTCTACGGTCAGTTCTCCATCAGGCCCCATTACCAGATGATCCTCTGCGCCAAGACCATTTTCTACAACAAATAGCGGCTTCTGGTATCTGTCATACATCTGATTTAACAGATATCTTAATCCCTGTGCATCGATTGGCCATCCCCACTGACTGACAGGAAGAAACGGATTCTTAACACCACCCAGGATATTCCCTTTTCCGACTTCCGCATTCAGATCTGCAGATTCACATGAACTGCCATAATAACTGAATGCAACAAAGTCCACCGTGTTCTTTAAGATTTCCTCGTCCCCTGGTTCCATCTGTATCTTAACACCTTGTTCCTTCAAATAGCTGTCCAGGTATCTTGGATAATACCCTCTTACCTGAACATCTGCAAAATAATAATTCTCCTGGTCTTTCTTCATAGCTTTTATCACATCATCAGGATGAGCAGTCAAGGGATATGTCGGACTTCCCAGAATCATACAGCCAACCATTGCTCCCGGCATCATTTCATGTGCGATCTTCACTGCAAGGGCACTTGCCACCAGCTCATGATGAATTGCCTGATACAGATTCTGTGCTGATAATTCCTCTCTCGGAGTCATGATTCCGCCGCTCATAAGAGGAGCCATCAGGATGGAATTGATTTCATTAAATGTCAGCCAGTACTTTACTTTACCCCGATACCGTGCAAAAATTGTACGGACATAGTTTTCATAGAAACGAATCAGTTTCCGATTCGTCCAACCATTATACTCCTTCGCCAAATGAAGCGGTGTCTCATAGTGAGAAATCGTCACCATCGGTTCTATCCCATATTTGTGGCATTCATCAAATAAGTCATCATAAAACTGCAGGCCTATCTCGTTTGGTGTAAGTTCATCTCCATTTGGGAAAATCCTTGACCATGCAATAGATGTTCGAAAAATCTTAAACCCCATCTCTGCAAAAAGTCGGATATCCTCCTTATATCTATGGTAAAAATCAACCCCGACCAGTTTCATATTGTCTTCTGTTGGCTCCTTGGTCCATGCCCCCATAATTCCATGAGGCATGATATCCTGGATCGACAGGCCTTTCCCATCTTCTAAGTATGCTCCTTCACATTGATTCGCAGCTACAGCTCCACCCCATAAGAACCCTTCCGGGAATAACGTCTTCATTTCAGCATCCTCCTCTTCTATTCATACCAATACCATTTTATATATTGCAGTTGTGGATTATCAAGAATCATCATACAATAGCGTTCATCACCATTTAAAATCCTTTTTCTGATATATTGATCCTCTTCAAATACACCCTCACTGTATTCCAATATGCCGAGTTTCCTATGCTCCTCCTTTTTTGCCAGAATCCCATAACGACAGGAAACACCAATCATATAGAGTTCATTCTCTTCTCCCTCCAGGATGATTCCCGCTGCTTTCGGAGTATCTTCCCCGGAATCCAGATAATCGATTCTGACATCGCAGGCTGCAAGAGAAAGCACTACCCCTTTCTCATATTCATTTTCCCGGATAAAGCTGTGCACTTTTCCTTTGGTCCGGTAACGATAGATGGTGTCTAATGCTTTCCCTAGAAGCTGATACGCACACCCAAGCCATTCTCCTGTTCCATCACACTGCCATGCTTTCATATCTATATTTAATATTTTCATGACAACCGGGTTCGCAATTCCTGTCCTTTGTTCCAAAGGCATCATAAAATCTTCTGCTCCAAATGGAGAAAAGCAGAGCGCCTGATACTTACCAATTGCGTAGAGAAGAGCACTGATATTTTTCCGATCCCTCCTATGCTCAGGAATTAACAAGGGGTTCTCCTCCCCGGCATACTCCCTGCATACCTCCTTTGTATTTGCTGTATAAATATCGGGTACACATGCAGAGATATGCGGTGCCAGTGCCTTCCACAGCGGAAGAAAACGTGCGATTGGACCTCCACTGGGATATCCGCCCGGACGCCATGGAAACTTTTCAATCCAGGCATTCACATACATTGGTAGTGGATACTGTGTTTTCCCGGTATAAGCGATTTTTTCTACTGCAGACACATAAGTATATTCCATAAATACTTCCGGCGCTTCTTCTTGAAAAGCCTCTCTCCACGTACCGCTTTTATCATATAACGCCGCAATGCTTTGTGGAATTTCCTTTTGGTATTCCTCTCTGGCAACTTCTGAATAGTCCATATCACTGCCCAGCAGACCGATTTCATTTTCCACCTGAACCAGAATTACAGTATGCTCTTCCCCATCTATTTCGCGTAGATGCTCCATCAGTCTTCCAAAAGCCGCTGCATCCGCATGAACGGCCGCTTGACAAAATGGGGAAATGACATCCATTGCAGCCCCTTCTCTGTCGCGAGCCCGGAAATAAGTCTCCTGGTCCTGTTTCATCCATGCGGGCACATAGCTGGAAATCCCGTTCTTCCACAATCCAAACCACAGGATTCCAAGTTTGACCCTTTCCCGTCTTGCCTGTCTGATCAATTGATCTACCAGCGAGAAATCAAACTCTCCCCTCACAGTCTCTATCATCTCCCAGTATACCGGGAGCAGAACGCTATTAACGTTAAGGCCCCTCAGATAGGGCCAGACCTGCTGTTCCATATACTCTGTGCTGGATGCAGAAGAGTTATGCAGTTCTGCCGAAAGCATTGTAAACGGTTTTCCATCCACAAATAGGCTCCATATTCCATTTTCTTTTTTTATGACCGGTATCTCTGTCATGCTCCTACTCCCTTCTATTAATCACCTGTCAAATTCAAACTCCAGGAAATCCATTGCTCCATCCTCCGGCTCAAACAGGAAATATACCGCGTGTTTCCCATATACTGCCTCTAATTCTGCCGTGTAGCTTGTCCAACTCGTTTGCTGTGTATCAACATTGATCTGGGAAACGGGACTGCTGTCCTGGGAATCTAATAAAACCTTCACCGTACCCCTTGCGCCTTTTATCTTGATCCGCACAGACGTCTCTCCCTCAAATTGCAAATACTTAACACCACATGCTGCCTGCTTCTGCATATTTGTCAGATACAGAACCCTTTTTTCTTTTTCCACCTCTTCTGTCTCCGTCAGATAGGGCATTGTCTCATCGAATGGTGGTTTAGAAGGAATCTTCTCCGCCGGAGATGGTCCATGCAGATTGCAGATGATATAAGACGGATATCTCTGTGCGGCTGGCAGTGGTCCTTCATTTAATCCACAACTTGTAATTTCCACCTGTGGGATTCTGCCGTCTTCCAGAATCTGAATTTTTTCCGCACAGGCCTGACGGCTAAAATGCCGCCCATGTGTGTGCCTGTGATAAAAAATGTAGTACTGCCCATCCACGCATTCTATACTCCCATGATTGTTCGCCATATAGGCTGTCGGCTCCTCAAAAAGTCCCACGTCCCCATTGGAAACGATCACACCTCCAAACGTAAACGGTCCCTCCGGCGCATCCGCTGTAGCGTAGCACAATTCATGCCCCTGCAGGCTGGAATAGATAAAATAGTACCTTCCATTCACTTTACGGATACTGGACGCCTCAAAAAACGGATGTTCCTCAAATCCTGTCCCTTTTGCACTGCAATAACCATTTGCAACTAGAACAGGATCACTGATTGCCGTCTTCATGTCTTTGTCAAGTTTTATCATATAGGCACCTGGCATGATTTCTTTTAATGCCGAATAAGCCCCTGTCGGTTTCCCCTCGATTTTGGGAGAAATGCCATAATACAGATAGATACCATCCTCATCCACAAGAATTCCTGGGTCAAATGCCAGACCGGCAGGCAGGCTGCCATCTGCATACTGAACATGTCCGTAAAACATAAACGGCCCTGACGGGGAATCACTGACTGCAACTCCAATATATTGAATATCTGACAGACCATAATAGAGATAATACCTTCCATCCGGCCCGCAAGCCACATCCGGCGCGAACAACAGTTTTGTTCCGTCAGAATTGGCAGCATCCTGCGATTTTCTGTAGGACACCCCTTCGTATTTCCAGGTGCTTAAATCATCTACAGGTGCACTCCATACCACATAATCTTCTTCACAATATTTTGTTCCGTGTGCCCGGTCATGAGAACCATATACATAAACTCGTCCGTTAAATACATGTGGTTCCCCGTCCGGTACATATTCCCATGACGGCAGATACGGGTTAAAAGCCAAATTTCTCATATAAATCTATTCCTCCTTTACCATATTGTCATTAAATCCAATAAAGTAAGTCAGTACAGCTGTTCCAAAAAATCCAATTGCAGAGGCAATAATTACTGTAATTCCGCCAAGTCCTGCCAATGCCGGAAGCGTCAAAATGCTTGTCGTCATAACAGATGGGAACATGACGCCTGCACCTGCCACAATAATACCGGCAATACCTGTACACAGGCAGGCAATAAAGAATGGTCTTTTATACTTCAAGTTCAGTCCATAAATTGCAGGCTCCGTAACCCCACCCAGTAATGCAGATAAAATTGCAGGGACAGCTATGTTTTTAACGGATGTCTTCTTTGTCTTGAGCCAAATTCCGACTGCAGCGCCGGCCATTGCAAAGTTTGTTGCGATTGTACATGGCAGAATCATATCTCCTCCATATAATGCAATATTATTCATAACCACCGGAATCAGTCCCCAGTGGAAACCAAAGATAATCATGATCGGCCATAAAATACCAAGTGCAAATCCTGCAACTGCAGGGAATGCTTCAATCAGCCATGCAAAAGCAGTTCCAATGGCAGTTCCGATCACATCTGTAACAGGCCCGATTACAATTAATGAAACCGGTACAATAATCAGGAGTGTAATTACAGGTACAAAAATTCCTCGTATTACTTTAGGGAACACTTTATTCAAGGCCTTCTCCAATTTACTCTGTGCATAAACTGCTACCAGAATCGGGAGAACAGATGAGGTGTAGCTGATCAGAACTACTGGAATCCCCAAAAAAGTAACCTCTGCACCTTCACCAAATAGTGCAGATAATGTAGGATATACCATTGCAGCCGCGATTCCTACAGCGAGGAAAGCATCTGCTTTGAACTTCTTGGCTGCAGTGAATGCCAGGAACATTGGCATAAAATAAAAGAAGCCATCTCCTATTGCATACAGGATTGTATATGTTGTACTCTGATCGGACAGCCATCCAAACGTAGAGCAGGTGATTGCGATCGCCTTGATTAATGCAGCAGCAGCCATCACTCCCATAAGGGGCATAAAAATCCCGGATACCGTATCTATAAATGTATTTACAATATTTTTGGGAGACAATCGCTCTCCTAATGTCTTTTTGATCTGTTCTTCTTCCTTTTCATTGATCTGGCCTCCATATGTAGTCCCGGTGACCTTCTCTACTGCCTTCATCACCTCATCCACATGAGTACCTATAACTACCTGATGCTGTCCACCGGAAATAATCACTTTGATCACTCCCTCAATCTGCTCAAGTTTCTCTACGTTTACCTTCTGCGTATCATCCAACCTAAATCTGAGCCTTGTCATACAGTGTACCAATGATTTAATATTCTCCTTACCGCCTACTTGTTCAACAATCTGACTGGCAAGTTTTGTGTAATCTTTCGCCATTTCATAATCCTCTCTTTCTTTTTACTTAACTTTTCTATCGGACCCTGCAGGAGACCTTTTAACACCGTCAGTATTACCTCCGGTATTTTTCAAAATAAGAAAGATCCGGAAATTCCAGCATGTATCTTCTTGATATATCACCTGATATACCAAAATCATGCCAGACTATCCGGATCTTGCTGAACTCAATCATAACATTCCTTACTAATCTTTCTTCTTTATATAAATCTCTTTGTTCTAAACTTCACTCTTCTTTTCCTTCTGTGTTCTCCTGTTCATTATCTGAACCAGATGGACTGCTAGATACATTACTTCTTCCTCACAGACATCATAGTTATATTCCTTAGATATAAACTCACAAACCTTCCGGCTGCACATATATTCTTCCTCATATTTCCTGATAGTGAGATTCAGCTCCTTTGTATCTCCCTCCATGAAATATGTCTTTGTCAGGACTCTCTGCGCAAAGAACTTCAGATGTGTCATATAACGACAATATATCAGGGAGTTCTTATCGATAGCTGTCATCCTGCTCCCAAAAGTCTGCGAAATGATTCGATCCATTTCATCGACCAGCGTAATGATTGCCCGCGTCTGATCGTTCTCATCGTGCGATTGTGCATTTACAAAATGCATCGCTATAAAACCAGCCTCATCCTCCGGCATCTTAATATCCATCTTCTCTTCAATCATCTTAAGAGCCCTCTCTCCCAACGAAAACTCCTTTTGATAGAACTTTTTAATCTCAAGAAGTAATGTATTATGGAGTAGAATACCCTGTCGGAAATTCTCTATGGCACCATCAAGGTGATCTGGCAGTGATATGTGTATTGCCTCATCCAAATCGGTCCCAAGCAGCTCATGTGCATACTCAATCAAATCCTCTGATATATTGATGATCTCATTCGAGACCCGACCTAAAAGTTCTGCAAAACGATCTGCTTTCCAATCATCCTCCATGACAAAAACTTTATCTATTTTAGCTTTGTCCACCGAGTCACCGGGGCGCTTCGAATATCCTATCCCATTGCCCAGTAATATCATTTCTTTCTGGTTGTCATCTAATATGATAACACAACTATTATTCAATACTCTGGATATCTTCATCACATCACCCGCTTCCTTTACTCTCTGTCCCATCCCTCTGCCGAATGTGGCAGAATCTTTTCAAATTACAAAAAAAGAACCCACATGACGTATCTGCATAAATACACAAATAACAATCATCGGATCCTGCTGAACTCAATCATAACACACCGTACACATAACTTTTACTTTTGTTTTTCAAGACAAACGTAGTATAGCAAAGATATAATTCAAAAACAATAGACAAATATAACAATTAAATATTTTATTTTTGTGTAAAATATCCAAAAACCAAAAAGCTTGCCCCCATTTCCACACGAATCCTTGTATTCCTTTTGTCTAAACTATAATCATCATCCGTGGGCACCAGCTCTGCAAGCCGGATGCCCTACAGGATAGTCTTACATATAATGGTACTTCTTCCGATTAACCAGTAAAAAGATGACGGAAAGTGTAAATGCAAATATCTCCGCTGACACCTCTGCCCACCAGATTCCATCGAGTCCAAGAAGGAGCGGCAGCAGCAATACAGCGGCAAGCTTGAAAATGAAGGTCCGAAGGAAGGAAATCGCTGCTGACACACCGCCATTATTGAGTGCCGTAAAAAAAGAGGACGCAAAAATGTTGAATCCCACAATCAGGAAGGAAAGTGTGGAAATCCTAAGTGCATGGACCGTCATTTCATATAGTGTCCCATCATACCCTACAAAGAGCCTGGAAAGCGGAACTGCCAGTATCTGTGCTGCCAGGACCATTCCTCCGCCGATCGATACCATCAATACAACACTTTTACAGAGCAGATTCTTTAATTCCATATGATTCTTCGCGCCATAATGATAGCTGACAATAGGTGCGCTTCCCATCGAATATCCAATAAAGACTGCAACAAAGATGAACTGAATATACATCAGGACACCGTAAGATGCCACACCGTTCTCCCCCGCATATTTGAGCAGTTGAAAGTTATACAGCATTCCCACGACGGATGAGGTGACACTGGATACCATTTCGGACGCGCCATTTGTACAGGCCTTGATGATTGGTCTTGCTTCCAGCTTAGTCTTTGCCAAACGCAGGCGGCTGGCATTGGGACGCAGAAAGTAAATCAGAGGAATGATTCCTCCGACACATTGACTCAGCCCCGTAGCAATTGCCGCACCTGCCACGCCCCATTTAAAAACAACAATAAATAAGGCATCCAGCACCATATTGGTCAGGCCCGCCGCTACATTTGAAGCCAGTCCCAGGTTCGGTTTTTCCGCTGTAATCAGAAACCCCTGGAGTGCATTTTGAAGCATAAAAGACATACTGAATCCCATCATGATCCTGCCATAGAGCACACAGTTCGGAAGCATCGCCTCATCTGCCCCTAACCAAATTGAGACGGGACGCATAATAACGATGCCCACGATGGAAAGAATTGTACCGACAATGATAGTAATTGAAACCATCATCGTAAAATATTGATTCGCTCTTTCTGTTTTTTGTTCTCCCAATGTTTTCGCAACCAGAGCGCTGCCTCCTGTTCCCAGCATGAAGCCCACACCGCCGAAAATCATATCCACCGGCATCACCAGATTAATTGCCGCAAAAGCAGTCTTTCCAACAAAATTAGATACGAACAGCCCATCCACAACACCGTATATAGACGTAAACACCATCATAATGATAGAGGGGAATACAAACCGTAACAGTCTTTTATAGTCAAAGTGATCAGATAACTGAATTGTCATAGTTTTCTCCTTTCTTTTCAGATGGCGCTAAAAAATCATTTCCCTGGAGAGGGGCGCCTCTTCTCGTATTCCTCGCGCATATATTGATTGCTCGTCCGAAACAGAGATATGAATAGGTCTCGTTCTTCCTCTGTAATTCTTGAAAATGCAGTCTCTTCAATCTCCTGTGTCTCTCCTATGACCCTGGCGCTAAACTCCCTGCCCGCTTCTGTCAGAATAATGTTCTTCTTGTTCCGCGTTCCGGGAATGACCTCCAATGCAATCCAGCCCTTCGTTGCCATAGCCGCAATAGAAGAATTGACCGTCTGCTTTGAATAGTACCAGTTATTGCACAATTCGCTCTGAGAAACCGGAGTATCACTGCTGTATAAAATGTATAAAATCCAATATATGCTGTCTGACAGCCCGTAACTGTGGGCGATTTCGTGATAGATTCCGTCATTTTCATTACAAAGCTGATTGAGTTCAACCATCTGTTTTTTCAACGTATTCATATAAATACTCCTCTTCTTTCTTAAACAAAGTTTCCAATATTAAAAAAGTATCTGATTTCGGACACTTTAGTAGTATAGTCCGAAATCAGATACTTTGTCAATAGGAATATATCTCCCATCTATTTCATTCTGTATCTTCGTTGTTCTGTTTTATCACATATTAATTTTCCTATTCCCCTGCTCCTAATCTCCCTGCGAAACAGGAATTTCAGCCTGAATCACTACAATTTCATTATCCGTTCCCACCCGCATAGGTGGTCCCCAGGTACCAGCTCCCGAGGTGACAATTGCCTGAGGGCCTTCCTGCCCCTGGCGGTAATATCCATAATTCGCTTTCAGTACCGCCCCGGTAACCAGATTAAAGGGAAACATCTGCCCCTGGTGTGTATGCCCGCATAAAATCAGGTCTGTATCCTTCCCATATTCTTCTATATTTTCCGGCCTGTGATCCAGTACGATCTTAGGATATTTTTCCGCATCCGGCATGTCCTCCAGAGCCTTTCTCTTTTCCCCCTGTCCACCAATAGGACCGGAATCCTTTCTTCCTGCCAGGATTATCTTTTGCCCGATCAGGACCTCTTCATCCTCCAGCAAATGAATCTGTGCCTTATCCAGAAATTCCAGCATTCCTTCATATCCTGCCCCTGCATCATGATTTCCAAGACAGGCATAAACACCATAAGATGCTTTTATTTCACTGAACATTTCCTGAATCAGTTCAGGATTTTTCACTGATGTAATATCTCCGTCAAAAATATCTCCTGCAATACAGACTAAATCTGGTTCTATCTCATTAATAGCCTTTACAATTTTTTCCACATGCCTGTCATCAATCACGTATCCCAGATGCAGATCACTGATCAAAACGATTTTCATGGAATCTGTTTTCCCCTGGGCTTCCCGTAAATCTATCTGATAATTCTTTGTCTGAATCCTCGAAGAATGGATTCCTCCATAAACAGACAGACCCACTGTTAAAACGAGTACCAGAGCTCCAGCAAGTAACTCTGCACCATGTAACAAGGATACCGCCAACAAACCACTTTTCTTTAACAGGAGCAGAATAAGGTCTGCGAAATTGACAAACATCATCATATAAATGATAACTCCAAGAGCATAGTGATCTATAAGAAAAAGCACCCGCGGGACCGGATTGCCGGGTATGCGGCTTATAACAAACAATACGAGAACAGCCGTCACCAGAATACCGTATAAAATGCCAAAAACACGGGGATCCGCCCCTTTAAAGGTCAGACTGAGCCAGAAGAACAACTTTTGCCCAGCATGAACAAATAGACCGATAAATGCTCCAAATGCCACTAACATGAAAATAATCTGCATAACGCCCCCCTTCCTTAGGAACTTCCTTTTTACAGGTTAAGTCACAAGAAACCAGCTATTATATCTCCGAAGCTTTGATATCCGTTATTCCCGTCACCTTTACTCCATTGCCAGATAAAACACTCTTTACGTACTCCCCACTTTTCTGGCTGTTTCCACTTCCTGATGTAAAAATGAGTTCCACACTGCTCCCCCGCTTGATCAGCGGGAGCACATTATTGATTGCCGGCGCAGGATATCCTGCCCATATAGGCATTGCTATGATTACTCTCTCATACTGTGACAAGTCCGTATTAAAAGAGTGAAGCTTCGCCTTTCTATGGCTTCTGGCACACAGGCTCCCCACTGTATAGGTCAGAAAGTTCCCCCTGCGTTTTATCAAGGTAAGAGGAAGAAGATCTGCGCCTTCCTCCTTCGCCTTCTGTTCAGCAAGTATTTTTGTTTTCCCTGTGTAAGAGAAATAAATCAGGACTGTTTTCATCTTTAAATCCTTCCTTTCATAATGCTTATTTTTTATAAAAGAAAAATCCGTAAACTTGACGTTTACGGATTTGAAAACTCCCCGAGTTGGGCTCGAACCAACGACCCTTCGGTTAACAGCCGAATGCTCTACCACTGAGCTATCGAGGAATATCTATCAGGATGATTGCTCATCTGATAAGTGGAGAATACGAGATTCGAACTCGTGACCTCCTGCTTGCAAGGCAGGCGCTCTCCCAACTGAGCTAATCCCCCATATAGTTTATTTGTTTTGACAGCTTTTATAAAATATCATATTCCGGACATTCTGTCAATATATTTTGGGGAACTTTTTCAGAACTTTTTAGATTTTTCTATTTTAGAATATCCAGAGAAACGTCATCAAAATATTATCTTATTAAAAACAGGGTTGAAATATGGTTGTTTTTCGGTTTGTTTTTGGATATTTTTATATATGACGGTTGAATCATGGATATTTCCATGTTATAGTAAATATATCCTAAAAGTAACCTTTTACCAGTACCATCAGCCTTTATAGCTTCATTTTTTATGAAAGGGATAATGTTATGACAATCCAGGAAATGAAAGAGCGAAAAAGAGAACTTGGGTATACCTATGCACAGATTGCAGATTTATCCGGAGTTCCATTGGGTACCGTACAGAAAATTTTTAATGGCTCTACCGCTTCCCCGAGATATGACACACTGCGGGCGTTAGAGCAGATACTGCGTGAACCTTCGGAGACCTTGATACGCGAGGCTTCGACTCCCTATCTAGCAAAAGAACAGGGAAAGTATACCCTGGAGGACTATTATAAGATTCCCGACGATACCCGCATGGAGCTGATTGACGGTGTTCTTTATGATATGACAGCTCCTACATCGAGTCATCAACTGATTACGGGCTTCATCTATGCCCAGCTGTTCAATCATGTAACTGACAATAAGGGGCCCTGTCTCCCTATGATTTCGCCAGTGGATGTCCAACTGGACTGTGATGACAAGACCATGGTGGAACCGGATATCCTGGTCGTCTGCGACCGTAGTAAGGTCATCGACCGGTGCGTATATGGAACACCGGATTTTATTATTGAGGTCCTCTCCAAATCCACGAAGAAAAAAGATGCCGTCATCAAGCTGAATAAGTATATGAATGCTGGCGTCCGCGAATACTGGATGATTGACCCTATGAAAGAAAAAGTGATTGTATACGATTTCGAACATGATGATTACCCTGTACTCTATGGCTTTGATGCTAACGTTCCTGTACAGATTTGGGACGGGAAATGTGTCATCGACTTCCAGGAATTATATGAGCATATACGGTTCCTTTATGAGAAAAGTTAGAAGATACCGTCATCATGCATACATTAGCAAAAAGGGGGCATCGGTTAATACCGATTTTTAGCCCTTGACACTTGGAGCTATCCTTCCCGATAGCCCCAATATATTGTAGATTTTCTGGAATATATATGATCATATGTGTTTTCTATACGAACTCATAGTGCCTCGCTCACATTGCTCTTTCCATATACTCTTTCGGACAGACTCCTGTAACAGACCGGAAGATACGGCTGAAATAGAACTGATCTAAATATCCTACACGCTCTGCAATATCCTTTACATATGCGGATGGTTCCTGCTGCATGATCCTTTTTGCCTGGTCCATCCGCATTTCTGTCAGATAGTTTGTAAAAGAGGTCTCTTTATAAGCCCGGAACATCCTGCTTAAAGAGGTCTGAGACACGCCAAATTTCCGGCAGATATCTCCCAGTGTCAAAGGTTCCTTAATATGTGTATTCAGATAGGCTAAGATAGAGCGAAATAGCTGCTCCTTATCATCGATCCTCTCCTTTCTTACGTTTGGAATACACTGCTTCATAAGAAGAACAAGGCTATTCTCAAGCTCCTCCATGTCTGCCGCATAATAGAACACATCATCCAGCATATACTCTATTTCTGCAGACTTCATTTCTAGTGGGCAGGCATTTTGGAGCAGACGCAGAATGTATTTAATTTCTGATTCCATATATAACTGACTCCGCTCTTCCATTTTCCATACAGAAAAGATGTTGTGAAGTTCCTCTGAAATTTGCTGATACTGACAACAACGGATTAATTGCTCCACATTCTCCAATATACGCTTTTCTGCCTCACTCACATGAACGGCTGGTATATCGCTTTCCAGCCCAGTCAACTGATTCTTTCCTATAATCAGAGATTCATCCAGCTTACGGTAAAGTCTCTCTGCAACATCTGCCAGTTGGCCAATCGAAATTTCGACTTCACAGAATACCCCTGTTACATAGGAACCTCGATTCTGCTTTTGTTCCCGCCGAAACAATTTTTCCAAAAACTCAGGAAATGTACTTTGAAACACAATTTCTCGTGGGATCAAGTAAAGTGCTTCCATCTCATCCCGGCCATAAATATATATCTTTTCCTCTTCCATGGAAAATATCTCAACACCGTGCTTCTTTATAAATCGGCTGGGCAGTCCATTCCAGCGAAAAATAACAGCGTAGTATGCTTCTGATGAAAAATACTGTTTCATTTTTGTCTCATCATCTACCACCTCTTTATGGCATAAGGACCGCAGAATCTGTGTCCTCTTCTCATGGTAAAGGCTGTTTAACCGAATCTCCATTCGTTCCATCAAAGCCATCATGTCAGACGGAACCAGCGGCTTGAGCAGATAATCACATACACCGGAACGCAATGCACTCTTGGCATATTCAAACTCTGAATAACCACTGACAATGACGGACAGGATTTCCGGGAATTCTTTCTTTACCTGAGACACCAGGGCAATTCCATCCATAATCGGCATTCGAATATCCGTGATTAATATATCTGGCTGGTCTCTGCGAATCAGCTCCAAAGCTTCCGCCCCATTCTCGGCGGTTCCAATAATTTCAAACTGAGGGCATTTTTTCTCCAATATCATACGGACATGGTTCAAGCCAATTGGCTCATCGTCCACTACCAAAATCCTATACATCCGTCCCACACTCCTTCACACCAATGATTACATCTGTTCCTCCCAATTCTTCTGACTCAATTTTAAAGATCAGTGATTCTGTATATAACATGTAAAGTCTTGCATATATGTTCACTAACCCCATCCCACCTATCTCGAGCTCTACATTACTGCGGTCATATGTCAGCTTATTCCTGACCGATTCAATAGAATCCATAATTCCCAGAAGCCGCTCTTTGGATATACCGCTCCCATTATCATGCACTCTTATATACCATTCATGCTCACCAAGATGTCCTGTCACGGATATCTCTATTACCTCAGCGCTTTGACGATATCCATGAACCGCCGCATTTTCCACGATCTGCTGCAGTACGATTTTGGGAAGAATCCTATCCTGTATTCCTTGATCCACATCAATCTCGTAACTTAATTTATAGTCATATCGGTACTTTAACAGTTTCAAATACGATTCCATATATTCAATCTCATCGTGGACGGTGGCATATTTATCCTTTGTATTCGTAGCATAACGCAGCATCTCGGCAAGTTCTTTACAGATATCGCAGATTACTTCATCGTCCGATAAGACACCTCTGTTTGATATCACATTCAGAACGTTATAGATGAAATGAGGATTGACCTGCGCTTGCAGCAGATCAAATTGAGCCTGAAGCTGTAATAGTGACATTCTCTTTTCTTTCAACATAGACTCATTCAAACGCTCTAACACATCCTTGTATGCCACATATAGAGACTCAATTTCGTCATTAGAGATTTTCTCTGGAATCTCTGCCTCTATATTATCCAAATGCGTTGTTTCCATAAATCTCTGCAGTTGTCGGATCGGTCTGGTCAGCTGTCTGGACGTAAGATATACATAACCAAGGGAGAGCCCAAGAAGCCCTACTAAGAGCAGAATACTGACAGGAAGTGACGCTTTCGCTGCACTCTTTCCTATGTTCACATTTGCAATTGTCAACAATATCATGTCCTGTGTCTTCGACTCCTGCTTTAAGCACAGCACCTTTTGTCCAGCTTCATTTTTAATCTCTCTGACGCCCTGAATATCCCCTTCCATCTGCTCCAAATATCCGTCCACCTCTACTCCTTCATCCGCAGAATATAGGAGTTCCCCCTCCTTCGTTACGAACAGATAGGTAATATTCTCTTCCTGATCGGCAAACATTTGATCTAAATGCTCTTTGCTCTGTTGAATCTCGATGTACCCCATCTGCATCCCCTGTATTTCCTTCACCACGGAGATTACATATGGTTTTTTCTTATTTCCCCAGTCATCTTCATGAAGCCCGATCAAAACATCTTTTCCACCTTTATTGCTGACTTTGTCCTTCCACGGGTAATTTTCATAGGAAGCGTTGATGGCTGGAGCCATCCCGGTATAATTTGTATTCGATATGACATTATTATTTTCATTGAACACGATTGCCCGATAATACTCATCCATCAAATAATATGTAGACAGCTTCGTCCTAATTGCAGCAGATGCATCATGGAAATACATTTCCTCATATGTATCTGCATCCAATACAGCAAATTCCTGGAGAGCATCCAGGATATCGACGTCGGACAAAAAATACGTAATGACCCCTTCCATTCCTGAAAGCAGGCTTTCCATCTGCTGAAGCTTCACATTCGAGACTGTACTGATATTCGTATATTCTCTTTCCTTATATTGCCGTACATTCAAGGCATAGTATACGCTTCCGAAAATCACGGTCACTACAATAGAAAAGAGCATGTACACAATGATGATTTTCTTCTGAAATTTCATTCCTTAAGACCTTTCTCTTTTTATACACCACGGAAATATTATAACATAAATAGGTTTCATAGAATGCCGATTCACAACCGTCTTATTTTTAAATACGACTAAAAGACGGTACACACCGTCTTTTACCTTTAGCCTTTTACTGCCCCTGCTACCATCCCGTCTACAATCCGCTTATTAAAGAAAATAAATAATATCAACATAGGAACTGTAATCAAGATTACATCTGCAAACAGAAGATTATAGGAGCTGGCATATTGCCCCATGAAATTATAGAGTGTAAGCTGCACTGTTGCATTCTCTGCTCCCGGCAGAAAATACAGGGGATTTGTAAAATCATTAAATATGGTAACTGCATTCAGTATAATCACCGTTGATGTCACCGGCTTTAACAACGGAAAGATAATTTTCGTAAAGATCTTCCACCCCGAGCATCCGTCAATATACCCCGCCTCTTCTAATTCCACAGGAATAGAGCCCATAAATCCCCGGTAAAGCATCACCGTAAATGGAATATGCAGTGCTGCTTCTATTAGGATCATTCCTGTCAGCGTTTTATATAAGTGTATCCTCTGTAATACCCAGATTGTGGGAAGAATCGCTGCCGGGACCATCAATCCTGTCATGATCAAGGCATTACATACTCCCATTGTTCTGTCCTTTCGTCTCTGAATGACATATCCACCCATGGACCCTACAATAATCAGGATAAGGACTGAACCAATAACAATCATCCCGCTATTTTTAAATGCCGTGATAATCTGATAATTATTTGCCTGAAATACCTGCAGAAAATTCTCAAAATGCACGCTGTCCGGCAGACTGATATTCAGCAGGTTCGCTTCTCTGCGCTCCTTCAATGCATTGATCAGCATAAAGGCAAATGGCACAATAAAGAAAACTGCTGCCGCCAGAAGACCTGCTGCATCCCCTAATATGTAAAGTCTTTTTCTCTTCTTCATAAATCAGTCCACCTCCTTGCTCAGCAAAAACTTTTGTAATGGGAACGCCAGAATTGCAATTAGAATAAACATGATTACATTTCCTGCCGTGGATAAACCATAGTATCCCGCTGCATACTGCTTATATACGGTAGATGCCATCACCTCTGTGGCATATCCCGGACCCCCGCCGGTCATCGCCCATATCAGCTCGAAGGTCCTGAGTCCTCCGATAAAGGAGAGAATAATGACGGAATTCATCGCTGGGCGGGAAAGCGGGACTGTGATTGCCTTCAAGCTCTGCCAAGCATTTGCTCCATCAATGGATGCCGCCTCATAAAAGGTTTTATCTATCGACTGCATCCCCGCTATGAAAATCACGGTCGCTACACCTACCCCTTTCCAGACATCTGTCAATATCACTGCATACAATGCCGTATGGGTATTCCCGAGCCAGTCCATCCCATTCCCACCGAACAGCTCTATCACATGGTTGATCAATCCTTTGGATGGATGCATCAACGCACAGAAGGTAATTCCTACTGCAACCGTACTAATCAGATTTGGGAAAAATACAACTGACCGCAAAAAGTTCTTTGTCTTGATTTTGCTTGTCAAAAACACTGCAAGGAAAAATGCAAGGAACAATTTCAGAACACACGTAAGGACCGCATAGATCATAGTATTTTTAATAGAGCTGTAAAGTGACGAATCCGAAAAAAACGTTTTAAAATTATCGAACCCGCAGAAAGTAAAGCTGTGAAAATCCCATACCGTCAGGCTGAAGAACAGCGATATTACCATTGGCAGAAGGAAGAAGATTGTGAATACAGCCATAGCCGGCACCATAAACCAATTAGAATATATTTTTTTCCTGTTCATATCCACCCTCCGTATTTCACGAAACTCCTGGGGGCGTGCTATAAAGCGCACCCCCACATTCCTTTACCATTTAAGTCCCAATTGTGTTGCCTGCTTTTCGCAGTCCTTGTCATATTTTTCTGCTGCTTCCTTTGCCGTTGTCTGCCCTGATCCTAATTCCTGGCAGATTGTTGGACAATCCGCGCCCTTCACCTGACTGATATACTCCAATGCCGGCGCCGTCTTTCCTGAATCAAGATAAGACTGGATATCCTGTGCCACTGCATCATAGGATTCTGATGGGAGCTCATATCCCTTCACACAATATGGACCTGCTGGAAGTGCTGCTTCTGTATATGCATCAAGTGCTTCATCTGAAATATAGAATTCCATGAAGTCTAAAATAGCCTCTTGCTTTTCACTATTTTTATTACCATAGATTGCTACAGGATACCACAGAGTAATTCCGTTGTTTGCAGCATCATCCCCTGGCATTCCGAAAATACCAATATCATTCACCTTATCTCCGTAAAGATCATAGATATTCGTCAGAGCCTTAGAAAGAATGAACCAATGTCCCGCCTCTCCATTTGCCATCATATCGCATCCGTCATCGTATGTAGTTGCTAGGTAGTCTTCATTATAATATGGCGTGGTATCTGCCAGCTTCTCAAAACTTCTCAACGCTTCCGGTGTCGTTGCCCATTTTGCTTCCCCGGCATCAAACTTTTCTGCAAAGTCCGGTGCATTTGTTTCCAAATTGTACGCATCCCCTAAAAATGGAATCTGTGCGGTCCATGCATCACCGAATGTTCCCAATATAGCAGTCTCGCCAGCTTCTTTTAGGACATCGCAGTTTGCCAGGAACTCATCCCATGTCTTCGGAACATCCAGACCATACTTTTCATACATCGGTTTGCTGTACATGATCGCCTCTGCCTGTGATGACTGATATGGAACCCCGTAGACTGCATCTCCTACAGAAACAGCCTCTTTGTAAGAATCATCCAAACGATCCGCAAATTCCTCACCTGATATATCGATGAAATATTCCTTAGGATTGATCGCATTTAAAAGGGAGCCGGAATTATAGACACATAAGTCAGCCATATCCCCGGAAGCTAGTCTTGTCTTTACGATATTGTCTCCTTCTGTCCCTCCCGGTCTTGTCTCAACGTTCACCTTGATTCCCAGTTTTTCCTCTGCAAGCTTGGCTACTGCCTCGAATCCAGCCGTCGATGCATTCGCTGTATCGACCAAAAGAGACAGTTCTGTGACATCCTTGTCCTTATCCTTCTTCTCTGCTCCATCTGTATCTCCCGAGCCTGAACACCCTGCGATCAGACCTGTTGCGAATACTGCACTCATGAATACTGCTACTACTCTTTTTTTCATACCTCTTCCTCCTGTGTGATGATATCATACTAACATGTTACTTTTTTCATATAACTGGTAAATGTATCCAATCCGTTTTAAGAATTTAATTAAATCATATATACGATCTGGTAAATACCTGACCCAGCTTCCGCTCGATATTCACTCTCTTCTCTTTTAAACACAAGTCCATCGGTCTGTTTCCATGCTTTTACATCACAGATACAGATGACCCCTGTTGTGTTACATGGTATCTCGACAGTCAGCGTGATACAACTTTTTTGTACCTGCCAGCCGGAATAGATTTTGCCATATATACTTTCATAGGACGCATTAACATATGTAAGCCCGCCTCCGACATGAGGCCGGATAATGACTGTATGGAATCCCGGGTCCTCTTCTACTGCCTCAATTCCTGCCATAGCTCTGTACAGCCATTCTCCCACCGCACCATATGCATAGTGATTGAATGAATTCATTGCTGGACTCCACATCGTACCATCTGGACGTTTTCCATCCCAATGCTCCCATATCGTAGTTGCTCCCTGTTTGACCTGATACAGCCAGGATGGAAAATCTTCCTTCAAAAGCAGCTCATAAGCTTCTTTTGTATATCCATTTTGGCTTAATACATGACAGAAATATGGTGTTCCTACAAATCCAGTAACTAAATGCCCGCCTTCTTTTCTCAAAAGTTCTATTAAATCCTCTGCGGCCCTGCCTATAGAACTTTCCGGCAGCAATCCGAAATAAAGAGAAACAATATGTGCTGTCTGAGTTCTGACCGTAAGCCTGCCCTCTTGGTCCAGAAAAGTTTTTTGGTAGGTGTCTTTGATCTCCTCATAAAGACGGGTATATCTTTCTTCATCTCCTTTCTCCCCGATAACTCCTGCCATTTTTGAAAATAAATGTGTAGAATAGGCGTAATAGGCTGTACAGGTCAGATCATTCGGGGTTGCGCCATAATAACTGCCTTCCTCTGCATCCAATGCGACCCAGTCTCCAAACTGTAATTGATAGTTCCAAATATTATTCCGGGAATGCCTCCTCATGAACTCTATCCAAGCCTTCATGCTGCGATACTGCCGCCGGATCACTGCCTTATCTCCGTACATCAGATAAAGGGTCCACGGAATGATGACCGCTGCATCTGCCCAGGCCGCTGCAGAATGTGTCCCTTTCTCAAAAATCTTTCCCTTCACTGGCTTTCCTGTCCAGATATCAGGTACTACATGGGGCACCCCTCCCTCGAAAGTCTGGTCCGCCTCCAGGTCACGCAGCCATTTACTGTAAAATGTATAAGTATCCTTCAGATACGTGGCCGTCCTGCAGAAAATCTGTGCATCTCCCGTCCAGCCCAGCCTCTCATCTCTCTGCGGACAGTCTGTAGGCACATCCAGAAAGTTTCCGTTCATTCCCCATACGATATTATGGTAAAGCTGATTCAGATCCGGATTGGAACAGGTAAACTTTCCAGTTTCTTTCATATCTGAATACAACACACACGCCCTAAAATCCTCAATTACTGGTTTCCCTGGATAGGAGGCAACCTTGGCATATTGAAATCCCTGGAAGGAAAAATGGGGATGGAACCACCCGTTCTCCTCTCCGCTGCATATATAAGTAACTGTCTGTTTTGCCGTCCGCAGATTGTCCAGATATACATTCCCATCTGCATCCAACGTTTCAAAACAATTTAATTCTATCTTATCTCCCTTTTTTCCCCGGATTCTGAACGAAATCCATCCAGTCAGATTCTGTCCAAAATCGATGACTGTATCGCCCTGCGGGGTAGAAAATATCCTTTTTGCAGGCAGCTCCATTCTTTTCCCCACACGGCAGCTCCCCTGTGCTGCAAGATTCTCAATAGGAACCTCAACAACGTCAGTTTCTTTCCACTGACAATCATCGTATCCATTCTGGTTCCAGCCACTACATTCTAGCCTGGCATCATATAATTCCCCATCATATATTTCAGAGAAGAGGACCGGGCTCTGCCAGCCCTTCCAATCAGAATCTGTCCAGAATCTGTCTTTGCTGCCGTCACAATATAAAATCTCTACCTGGCACATGAAAGCAGTTCTTTTTCCATAGTGGTTCCGCACCCTTAGAGATCCCACATCTCCTTTATACCAGCCTGCTCCAGCCATGGCAGCCGCCGTATTGCTTCCTCCTTTAAGAGATTCTGTAATCTCATATGTCTGGTATAGAAGATGCTTATGGTAAGAGGTCCATCCGGGTGTAAACTCATCTTCTCCAATCTTTCTGCCATTGATATAAAAGTGGTAAAGACCAAGCGCTGTTGCATGTACAAATGCTTCTTTGATTTCTTTCTGAACCTGGAATTCTCTTCGAAAATAATAGGCACGGCTTTCTGCACTTTTACTCTCATCCTCTGCCGTAATGAACTTCGCCCTCCATTCATCCCTATTCAGGATTCCGGTCACAAAACTGCTTTCTTTCCATCCACTGCATTTTTGACCCTGAGTCCATATACGAACACGGATAGAATATCGATAAGAAGAGATTAAGTTCAGTGTTTCCCCTACAAGGGAAATATGGGCGGACTCACCACTTTCTATTCTGCCGGTATCAAATAGAATTTCCGTATAATTTAAGTCCCCTGCTATTTGTATTTGATAGGCGGCCTGTTTTACATTCCTATTATTAGAACAGAATTTCCAGCCCACCTGTTCTACACATTCAATTCCTACGGGGGCATTCTGATAGTTAATCAGAATTTCTGTTATCTCAATCAAGTTTTCTCCTTTGCTTCTCTAAAAAGCTGTCTATAGATTTACGACATTCACAGGTTTCCCATTCATATAGCTCTTAAGATTCTCCGCAGCGATGTGAAGCAGCCGTTCTCTTGTTTCTCGCGGTGCCCAGGAAATATGAGGTGTTATCAAACAATTGGGGGCCTTTAGAAGTGGATTATCTGACTGAATCGGCTCAACCGAAACAACATCCAGTCCGGCTGCCGCCACTTTTCCACACTCCAGCGCTTCTGCAAGATCTTTTTCCACAATCAACGGACCTCTGGAGTTATTCAGGATGATAACTCCGTCTTTCATTCTCTGGATGGATTCCCTGTTAATCAATCCTTTTGTCTCAGGAAATAATGGACAGTGCAGCGCTATCACATCGGACTGTTCCAGTACTTCACTCAAATCCGTATAACGACAATGCTCATTTTCTAATTCAGGATTTCGAAAAGAATCATATGCCAGTACTTCCATCCCCAGTGCCTGCGCAATTTTGCCCGTCATCTGACCAATCCGGCCGTACCCTATAATCCCCATGGTCTTATGCTCCAATTCAATCAGCGGATAATCCCAGAAACACCAATCTGGATTCTGCTCCCATCTGCCTTCCTGTACTGCTTGATTATGATGTCCGATATGATGACAAATTTCTAACAACAGTGCGATCGCAAACTGTCCTACTGCTGCCGATCCATAGGAAGGAATATTAACGACCGGTATCTTCTTTCTCCTCGCGGCCTCAATATCCACTACGTTATAACCGGTCGCCAGGACCCCCACATAGCAGATGTTTGAACAGGCCTCAAATACCTTGGCGGATAATGGAGTTTTATTTGTGAATACGATATCGGCATTTCCGATTCTTCGGATGATTTCATCATCATCATTCCAGGGTGTCCTGTCATAAACCGTACATTCCCCAAATCTCTCCAGAGGCTCCCAGCTTAAATCTCCAGGATTTAACGTATATCCATCTAATACTACAATTTTCATTCTTCCCCTCCTGTCAGATCTGTGGATTTTCTGGATGAAGCATTGTTGCTATCACTTTATCGAGAACCTCATCCTCCCAAATCTGTTTCCAATCCTCTCTCATTACTAAACGATTTCCCAGACTGATTGCCACCTTACATGCATCTGAAACCGGAGGGTTGCCTGGAATATAACCCAGAAAATTCGCAGACAGATTATAAATATGGCCTGTCAGAAAAGATACTGCCGCTTCTCTGGGAATCCCTCTCTTCTCTGCCTCATCTACGGTCTCAGCCATAGCATAGAGGCAGGTCGCTCCCAACAGCTCTACCAGCGTCGGTTCCAAAAAGGCAATCTGTTCTGATGTCATTACATAAGCATGCTCCACTGGGGCATACATCTGTTTTGCAACCTCTACGCACTGCGCGAACCGCTCATCATCTCCCTGGATCTTCGACATGACAATATCCTGCTTTCCTCCCAGTCCGCCGAACCGGTCCTGACGCGCTTCATATGTATCCTGATCTAAGAAATAAGATGGATGGCAGGGATGTGCCACACCAAAGGTACAGTCCTCACGTAATGTCAATTCCTTTGCAACTGCTGCCGCCGGATCCAAAATGATGAACCCGCTGCCCGGTTTTAGCTTGGGTACATAGACTGCTGACAGCTTTCCAATCAAGGTGTCAGGAACTGCAAAGACAACAACATCTGATTTTTCCAGCGCCTCCTCGGCACTGACTGGTTCAAACCCTCTTTCTTTGATACTTTGAATCCCTGCCGGGGAGGCTTCTACCATCAGCAATTCAAACGCCTCCGGCTTTTTAGCAAGATTGTTGCTTGTTCTTGTCCCCATCTTGCCCCCTGCACCTATCACACTTACTACTATTTTTTCCATTTCACTCATTCCTTTCTTTTGTCGCTATTTTATTTTCCTATATGTTTCACCGTTTCTACGATGTTTTCTACAGACAATCCATAGGCGTCTGCAAGCTCCTTAGCGGGCCCGGATTCCCCAAATGAGGTCAACCCCAGCCGTGTAATTCTTTTCGGAGCATTCTCTACAGAAAGTTTACTGATGTATGCCCCCATGCCGCCGTTAATATTATGGTCTTCAACCGTAACAATTCTTTCACTCGCCGATATTTCTCTTATGATGGCCTCAGGATTCTTTCCGTAAAGGATATTGATATCCCCCACTGTGACCAAAATCCCTTGCGCCTTTAGCACCTCGGCGGCTTCAAGAACCCTGTCTAAAACAAATCCATTCGATAAAAGTAATGCATCATTTCCATATCTTCTTAAAACGGTAATCCCCTCTTTGTTAAATGGTGCACTTTCAGGATATACATCCTTCTCTCTTCCGCTTCCAGCCCTCACATAGACTGGTCCATCAATCTCGTATGCCATCTTCACTGCATGATATGCCTGATTGCCATCTGCCGGCGTTAAAATTGTAAAGTTAGGAATATTAGAAAGAATTCCTAAATCTTCATAGAACTGATGGGTCACTCCTTCACGTTCTCCACCTAAAAGACCGGAGTTAATTCCAACAAACTTGACATTCAAATTAGGATATGCAACAAAAGTTCTCATCTGCTCACATGCCCTCATTGTCAAGAAGCCTCCGTATGTGGCTACGAACGGGACCAGACTGGAAGCCGCAAGTCCTGCTGCCATATCGACTGCATTCTGCTCTGAAATCCCAACTTCTACGTATTCCTCTGGAAAACGCTCAGCAAATTTTACTGCACGCATCGCTTTTAAGGAGTCAGGTGAAACGAACATGACTCTGTCATCCTGTTCTGCAAGCTCCATAACTGCCTGCGCAAACGCCTCTCTTGTTCCTTTAAACTCTGCCATTATTTCACACCTCCCAAAGCCTCTGCCGCAATTTTATATTCTTCCTCTGTCGGGACCCCTTTGTGCCATGCATTGTTGTTTTCCATATAAGGGACGCCCTTGCCCTTGATACAATCACATACAATGACACTCGGCCTTCCCTTCGTCGATTTTGCTTCCTCTATCGCCTGCCGAATTGCTTCGATGTTGTGTCCGTCTATCTCCTGTGCATGCCATTGAAATGCCTCAAATCTCTCCTTGATATTATTGGAACCGATGGTCCCTTCCACCGTACCGCCGCTCTGCCAGCCATTTTTATCAACGAAAACAATCAAATTGTCTAATTCATGAGCCGCTGCTGTATTGATTCCTTCCCAGCAGATTCCCTCCTGCAGTTCTCCGTCCCCGGTAATCACATACACATAGTAATCCTTCTTCTTATACTTTCCGGCTAGTGCCATACCGCTTCCTATTGAAATCCCATTTCCCAGAGATCCTGATGTCATATCGACTCCTCTGGTCTTATTCATGACCGGATGTCCCTGGAATTTGCTTCCGAGTCCTCTTAAATGGAAATCCTGCACCTTATCACCAAAGTATCCTTTTTCTGACAGAGCCGCATAATAAATGGGGCAGGCATGTCCTTTTGAAAGTATGAATCTGTCTCTGTCCTCCCAATCGGGAGCATCAGGATCGATTTTCATCTTATCAAAATACAGAACCGTTACGATATCTGCAATAGACAGCGCCGGGCCGGGATGACCATCTTTTCCCTTGTATACCATATCGACTGCCGTCATTCTCAGACGATCCGCGATTTCTTTAAGTTCCTCCGTATTCATAATTACCCTCCTTGATGAAGCCTGTTCTTATGTTTCTTTCGATATACTTACGATATCATATATGTATTTTCGTTTGGATAGAAAATCAAGGCAAAAACATGGATTATCCAATTAAGAATTCTTTTTTGCAAAAGAAAAAAGTCCAGTGAAAGGACATTCTCTTTTCACTGAACTTCTTCTGATCCTGTTATGGTACAGGTCTATATTTTATTAAACCTAGGGGATTCTTCCCTCTTCTACAATATTTCTTCGAACTCAAACTCCAAATTTACAGTACTACCTCTCCTACAAGTTCATCCACTTCCGTCTGCTTCTTTGCCTTTTCTCCCACCTCATCGGTCAGTCCGTACTTCAGGTAAGTAGCGATTCCACCAAATGCAAAGTAAACAAGTGTGATTGGGAAGGAGAAGGTCTTATACATCTCAACAGTCACGCCCTCGGAAAAGAACACCGCCAGTGTTAACACTGCCAAGACACCCAGTACCACATAAGAAATCCCTGCCGCAGTCTTCTGTGCAGCCGCATATCTCGGCACACGTTCCGGCTCTTCGTCTTCCTCCTCGATCAGCTTTTCCAGCTCCATCTGTACTGCCTTCTCTTCTGCCTCCTGCTCTTTGTAATCTGCACGGGCACCCATCAGGTTTGCCAGAATCACATAAGAAATCATGGCGATAAAGTATGTCGGCAGGAACAGGAAATAGGAATGAATCACTTTGGTTACTGTTCCAAAGATTACGAACGCCAGAGAAAGTCCCCAGGAAATCAATGCCGCATAGTTCATCTTCCAGCCTTTGAACTTAGACCAGTATCTGGTGCCGCCGACTTTCGGGATGATCCAGTGTTCTGCAAATACGATTGCTCCGATAGCCGGTACCACTAATACAATAATATTTACAATGACCATAATATTCGCTGTGATTGGGAAGCAGGCCGCAATTGTCATGACCACTCCCACCACATAGGTCAGCTTCTTTATCGAAACTTTTCCAAACAATGTCTGGAATGCAAGGCTCGCACGGTAAATATTCGGATTGGCAGTTGTCCATCCGGCAATGATGACTGCCAGCAGACCTGTCCCGCCTAATACAACACTGGTAATCGCTCCTGAATCCAATACCAGAAGGGACTGATTCAAAAGAATCGCTGCCGTTGCTCCCATGACTCCGGCGCTTCCCCATGCGAAGAAATGTCCTACGAACATTCCATATGAAGTAACAAATCCATATTTTGCACTTTTTGCGTAACGGAAAAGTGCCATATCATTCAGTCCACCGTGGTAAGCCAGATTGCACATCCATGCAAATCCGATGACATGCAGGATACTTAACTTCTGTCCGCCTTCCATCACCTGACCATTCCATACACTGGTGTTCAAAAGGGTCATGAAGTCAGAAAAGGAATGCACTCCGCTTCCACCTGTAGCTGTCATAAGCTGTGGAATTCCTACAAAAATACCTGCTGCAAATACAACGATCATCCATGGTGCACAGACAGATGAAAACTTTGCCACCGCTTCAAATCCATTTGCTGCAACTAATGTAACGATGATTCCTAACACAACGACCACTGCGATAAACTTAATATCTGTTGGATACCATTCTGTCTGAATGGCAATCCCGAAGATTTCTCTCACGGCCGATGCCGATACCGTCAGCATAGAAGCTGCCATGGCTATAGATGCCAGTCCCCAGACGAAATTATAGATCTTCTGGATGTACGGTCCCAGTGTCTTGCCCAGGTAAGAATACAATGTAACTCTTGTGTCAACTGCAATCGGTGCGCAGATCAGCGCATATGTAAGGGTTGCCAGAATATTTCCAATAATCAGACCTATGAAAATATCTGTCGCCTTGACTCCCCATGTAACCAGGGTCGCCCCAATGACAAATTCTGTCGCGGCAATATGTTCTCCTCCATAAATACCAAAGAAATTCCCAAGCCCGGATAATCTTTTCTTTGCTATGGGCCTGTCCTCTGCCGGTATGGCAGCTGCTTTTGCTCTGTAATCCATCTTTCTTCCCTCTCCTTGTCCTCATGATATACAACGAAAACCTACAAACGAATCTGTCCGTTCTTTGATGTAATCAAATCTTAACACTGGATTTTCAGATGAACTACCGTAAAATATTTCGATACCCGGTAAAATATTTTTCTTTCTATTTTTCCTTCTATTTTTTGGTTCTATTTTCTTCTTATAATTTTTCTTTCCAATATGCAATGTTATCCGGGCCAATATACAGGGGCTCCCCAAGCACTACCTGACTGCCTTTGTTGGTAGATTGGGTAATCACGAACTCTTCGTTATGCGCCGTTGTAAAGGTTTCCCCTACCTCGCCCGATATGGTTCCATCTACCAGATTCAGGGACACATAAGCGGATAAACGCCCCATCTCCCTGGGATTCCAAAGATACAGATAGGGACAGGGCTTTCCTTCTTCCTGATTCCCTACATATTCAGCGATATCTGATGGTATCCCCAATCCAGTCACCTTCACCTCTCTGTCCGCTGCCTGAGAAACAACCTGGCAGGCTGCCTTAATCCCGACTGCGGTCGGCGAACAGATCACCTTTAAGTCAGGATGTTCCTTAAGCAGCTTTTCAGCCGCTTTGACAGAGACCTCATAATCATCATTTCCGTATACAATGTCGACCAGGCGCATATCCCGGTACTTTTCCTTCTCGACCTCCGCCTTCATGGCATTGATCCAGACGTTTTGATTGGCCGCCTGGCTGGTGGACGATAAGATGGCCCATTGCCCCTCCTGTTCTGCCATATCATAGACTGCCTCCATCAGAACCTTTCCGACTTCCTCCTCCAAGGCCTGGTTCACAAATACCTTCCTGCTTTTTGCATTGGAATCCGAATCAAACGTGGAAACCTGAATTCCTTTCTCCATGGCTTCTGCCAGTACCTTTTCCAGTCCGTCGGAGTCGTTAGCTGCAATCGCAATGGCATCTACCTCCCGCTGGATCAATTCTTCCACGATCCTGATCTGCGATTCGGCTGTTGCAGATTCCGGCTGTTCTACCAGACAGCTTCCGCCCTCTTCCTCTATGACCTCTTTAAATCCCTGCACAATCAGATCATTGTACTCATTCTGGGCAGACTTCGTAACAATCGCGTAAGTCCTTCCCTCATCTTTCCTGCTGCATCCCATTATCAGCAGCATCCCCGCTGCTGCCAGGAAGGCTGCTGTCAGTGCTTTCCATCGTATGATACTCTTCATAATCTGCTCCCATTTCCGGTATCCTGATATACACATCGGTTCCCTGATGTACCGTACTTTCATAAGTCAGCCCATAAGATTCCCCATATAACAATTGAAGTCTGCGGTGCGTGTTATAGACACCGATCCTCGTCCCTTTGCTGCTCTTACCTTCCCCCGTGAGAATTTGATTCAGCACTTCTTGCTCCATCCCCACACCATCATCTGAAATGAGGTATACCAAATCCGTTCCCTCTCTCCATCCTGTAATTACGATATTTCCCTCTTTCTCCGGCTTCCTCATGATTCCGTGCAGGATCGCATTTTCCACAATTGGCTGAAAGGTCAGGCGCGGAATCATACAGCCCAGCATATCCGGCGGAATATCGATCAACAGCTCGATTTTATCATCATAGCGCATATTTTGGAGCTCCACATAAAGTGACACATGCTCCAGTTCCACCGCCATCGTAACTGCAGCATTCTTCTTGCTTAAGGTCAGCTTATAGAACTTAGAAAGCGCCTGAATCGCCTTTGCGGCCTCCTCCTTTTCCCCCTTCTGGGTGTGCCAGTTGATCATATCCAATGAATTATATAGAAAGTGCGGATTGATCTGTGCCTGTAAGGCGGCAAATTCTGTGAGCCGCAGCTCTTTGGCCGTCCTCTCCTGCTGCTCCATCAATGTATTGATCTCGTCTGTCATATAGTTATAAGTGTGGACCAGCCCTCCGATCTCATCCTGTGTCTCCTGGACCGCCTGAATCCGCTCCGGGCGGTTCAGCTTCACCTTCTGCATCTGCTTTACCACCGCAGAAATCCGTTTTACAATCGAGCCGGACAGACGGTATGCCACTATGAATGCCAGAATCACTACGACTAAATAAAGCCCCAGGAACTCAAAAATCAGCACCTTTCCCTTTTGCATGACCGTACTGGATGGAATCACAGATATCATATACCAGTCACTATTGTCAATCACATGATATCCCAGATAAAGCTTCTGTTCGAGAAAAGGTGCAGTCACGAAATTATTCTCCGTCTGGGTGAGTTCCTTGATTCGGTCAAGTTCTGTAAAATACTCCCCAGTCAACGCCGCATCAGAGGCCGCGATCAAAGTGGATTTTTCGTTGAGAATATAGGCCGCACTGTCATTTACTGTGATATTCTGACTTAAAATATTCTGAATCTTATCTTTGGAGAAATAGACTGCAATGAACGCAGCATCGCCCTTTCCCTCACCATAAGGAACACGGGTGATATAGGCCAGTTCACCATTCTCCCTAATTTCTGTCAAAGACAGGTAAAGAGAAGGACAGAAAAGTGCAGAATCCGCTGTAGTACTGAGGATTCCATACCAATATGAGCTGGTCATTTTCTCTAACGGCTGAAAAACTGGCGTTTCCAGCATATTAAAGTCTGATAGCCGGGTATAGGGCGCATCATAATAGATACGGATATCTGTTATCAGTTCCCCATCAATCATCGCTAAAATCGTCTGATAGTAGTTGACGATCTTCTGTCCGTCCACACTCTCCACAACAGACAGATCCCCCTCTTCCCCGAACAGCTCCCGTGTGACCTGACTGTCCAGGATCGAGTTCGCTGCATAAGCCGCCTGACTGATCGTTGCCTTGAGGGTATCGCTGGTCTGTACGGATAAGGTCTGCTCCGATGCGATCATATTTTTAATCACCATATCGTAAAAGCTGGAATATAAAAAAATGGACACCAAAATCAGAGGAATGATAACGACTACCAGATGTGAAATCGTCAGTTTCTTCCTCAGCCCCATGTCGTCCGTATAGTATTTTGTCATTTTTCGGAACGGACCTATCATCTTAACATCTTCTCCCTGTATTCAGAAGGGGTAAGCCCCATTGCCTTTTTAAATGTCTTGCTAAAATAATTCCCATCACTATATCCCACTCTGGATGAAATCTCGTGGATGGTATAACGTGAATCCTCCAAGAGCTGCTTTGCCAGCTCCATCCTGAACTCCGTAATATACTGGTTCAATGTTTTCCCCGTCTCATTCTTAAACAGAGTGCAGGCATAGCTGGGAGACAGATGAGCGTATTCGCTGATATCTTTGACTGACAAGGCCTCATTGGAGATATTTTTCCTGATAAAATCTTTGATTCTAAAGATGACAGGATTCTCGTGTTCCCCCTCCTCCAAAGCATCGAATAATTCGTCGATCTGGCGGCAGAAGATCTCGTGAAGCTCCTTCAATGTCTTACATTTTGAGATTCTTCCCCATATTGTGTCATTCGCATCCGGCACGTTATTCTCTGACAGAATCTGATTCCGGTCCAGAGCATTCTCAAGCTGCATGAAATACTTATAATAAATGTCCTTGACCTGGCCGGCCAGCATGGTACGGCAGTCATACAGACTCTGATACACAGAATCCGCCACTTCCAGGGCCTGTCTGCGGTCCTTGGATGAAATCACCTGGCGCAGCCTGGGAGACATATCCGTTAAAAGCGCCTGAAATTTCTCCGGCCTTCCCTCCCTAAGAACCGTATTCAGTTCATTAAAAAATCCTCTCTGAAGGGCCGCTGCCGCACTATTATAAGAAAGATATGCTTTCTGGATTCCACAGACCCTTTTACCGACAGCAATGAAGAAATCTCCAAAACAGCCTGCAGTTTCTTTTAATATTTCAATGCACCGTTCAAATCCCTGCTCATAATCTGCATGATCGCTATAAAAATGAATCAAGAGATAGGAATCGCTCTTGTAAGCATGTAGGATTCTATATTTATGCAGCTCTGCGGCCCCCGCAAATTCCTCCAGTGCCTTTTTAAGCTTTTGACCAGGCAGCTCGGAAATCGGTGTCATAAATTCTACAATACAGGTGGTAAAGTATGTACTCTCACCAATCGGAAGCTGCAGCTCTTCTTGTATCTGCAATGCCTCCTCCTGGGATTTTCCATCCTGGGTGATATAGAGCGCAAGTCTGCTGCTCTTCTCCTGATACTGCAGAAGCTCTGAATGCCTGCTGCGCCGAATCCGTTCGATATTTCGGACCGCTTCCTCCACGGCCTCCTTTACTTCCAGATGGTTGATCGGCTTCTCTACATAACTGATAGCTTTCAGCTTAATCGCTGCTTTGAGATATTCCTTGTCGGAATATCCGCTCATAAAAATAATACAGGTATCTGGATATAGCTCCTGTATTTTTTCTGCCATGGTGATTCCATCCATGCGGGGCATGCGGACATCTGACAGGATAATCTCCGGCTGGTGCCTTTTTACAAGCTCCAGTCCATGTACCCCGTCATCTGCCAGATATACCTCATCAATATGCAGTTCCTTCCAGGGTATACTCTCATAAAGGCCGACCCTGGTCAGCTTTTCATCATCTGCAATCAACAGCTTCATTCTTGTGGTTCCTCCTGCATCCGCTCCTACCGCTTTTGCCTTTCTTTAAACCTAGTTTACTATACTTCAAATAAACAGTCCACAAAAACAAATGTCTGTGTTTTAAGTCCCCCCGTCATCTCAACAGCAATACCTTCTCCTCCGGGATTCCCAGGTAATCCGGCATTCCCTTCTGATCCAGCACTTCCCAAAGCTCTCTCTGCACGAACCAGCAGATTTCCTCGGCCTCCTCCACGGCACCTTTTAGAAAATATTTCTTCTCGAACTGCAGCTCTGCCACGCTCCTGACCTCTACAGGAATGCTATTTTTTACCTCTTGCCCCCAGATTGGCACGAAATCATGTGCGCGTACTCCAAGGTATCGTATATCCTGGGGAACTGTTCTTGTCATACGAAGTGTAATTCCCCAATTCGGTACCTCGATCATATGATCTCCCAGACGCCTTATCTCTGCAATATTTTTGCATCCCGTGAGCCTTGCAGCATCCTTCCATTGTGGATCTGCGAAAATCTCCCTTGTCTTTCCAAAACAGATGGCATTTCCAGCATCCATGATCAACAGTTCATCACTAAATCGGTAGATTTCATCTCTGCTATGGGAAACGAGTATGACCGTTCCGGCATAATCCGAAAGAATTTCTATCATCTCCTGCTGCAGCCTGTCTTTCAAGAACACATCTAATGCAGAGAATGGCTCATCCAGCAGGATGACATCCGGCTCATATGCCATGATTCTGGCAAGTGCGACCCTCTGCTGCTGTCCCCCTGACAGGTCGCCGGGCAGACGGTCTCCTAGTCCCTCCAACTGGAATTTTTTCACCATCTCTTCCACCCGCCGGCTCTTCTGCAGCTTCGTCCCCTTTAATCCCGCAGCAATATTGGCCTTGACCGTCATGGTCGGAAATAAGGCATAGTTCTGGAACAGATACCCGACATTGCGGGCCTGTGGTTTTAGATTCAGCTTTCTTGAAGAGTCAAAAACGACCTTCCCATCTATCATGATCCTGCCTTCATCCGGCGTCACAATCCCTGCTATGCTTTTTAAAGTCATACTCTTACCACAGCCGGAAGCACCCAGGATACCAATCCTCCTGCTTTCACTTTTCAGGCACATATTCAGTGTAAAATTTCCCAGTTTCTTTTGAAATTCAATATCAACAGCCATCCCTTATATTCTCCTACCACCGTTTTACTTGCTTCATATTCCTGCCGCTTAACAGGTTCATGAGAAAAATAATTCCGAACGCGATCAACATGACAATCACGACCCACACCCCTGCCGTCAGATAATTTCCATCCTGAATCACCATAGCGATTCTTTGGGAAATGGTTCCCGTTTTACCTGGGATATTTCCTGCAAGCATGGAGGTCGCTCCATATTCTCCCATCGCCCTTGCAAAGGTGAGGATGGTTCCCGACATGATTCCTGGTCCTGCTGACGGAACAGCCACCTTCCAGAAAATCTGAATTTCACTCATCCCCAGTGTCCGCGCCGCATAGATCAGATTCACATCGATCTGTTCAAAAGCTGCCCTCGCATTGCGGTACATCAGTGGAAAGGCAATGACTGTCGCCGCGATGATGCATCCGGTCCATGTCTGTACGATCTTGATATCGAAGGTCTCGAACAGAAAGATACCAAGCGGCCTTCTCCTACTGAACAACAGCAGCAGAAAAAAACCTGCTACAGTCGGCGGCAGCACCATAGGCAGTGTCAGAATTCCGTCTGCCACTGCCTTGAACTTCGGCCCTGCCTTCAATACCTTCCTTGCCGCAAATATTCCCAGGAAGAAAGAAAAAATGGTAGCCACAACTCCCGTTTTCAATGAGATATACAGCGGGCTCCAGTCCAGCTCCTTTAGAATTGCTAAAATTTCTTCCATTTTTACGTTCCTCCCTGCGTTTATTTCCTTAAGTAATCATTACCTATATTGTCTTTTACCTTGAGTGATATGAATCGGGCTGTGCCTTCCCTCCTATACTGACCTTCTCTGCTTATAGTCTCTCCTATCTCTCTACATTCGTATCGAAATAATAAGAATCAAAGACCGTCTTTGCCTCATCTGACAAAATGAATTCATAAAAATCTGCGGCTGCTTTGGCCTGCAGTTCATCCGCCTCGTCGTTCACTACCTGGCAAATTGGGTAGATGACATTTCCGGTCAGATCATAGCTTACCGTCTCAAGAATATTAAGATCATCTTCATATCCATAGGTATCAGAATAGTATGTCGTTCCTACTTCACAAGAGCCTTCCACGACTGCTGCCAATACCTTACTCACATTATCCTGCTCACTGATCTCCACACCACCGAGCGCTTCTGAAATCTGCTGCGTTGTAATGGCGTCTGGTTCATCCGTTTTTTCCAGAATTCCCAGATTGATCAGTGCCTGTCTGGTATATTTTCCGACCGGAACACTCCCCCCTGCCAGTGCGATGCTCTTAGCGTCTTTCAGATTTTCAAGGCCCGTCACCTTTGTACCGCTGTCCTTCAAGGTTACGACAACGACCTGATTATTCAACACATTGGCCCTTGTACCATCCTTTACAAGCCCATCCTTCTCCAATGCATCCATCTGCTTCTGTGCCGCTGAGAAGAAAAGGTCACATTCATATCCTTCTTCAATCTGTGTCAAAAGAGTACCGGAACTGTCGGCATTGTAAGTAATCTTCACATTCGGCTGTTTTTCATTGTATTTGTCCGCAAGCTCCGTCATAACGGTATTCAGACTGGCTGCTATGAATACCTGAATCTCCGTCTCTTCAAATTCCTCTTTTCCGGCTTCCTTCTTCCCCGCAGCAGTATCTTCCTTTTGGTCATCCCCTGCATCTTCCTTCGAACCTTCCGTTTTTTTGCTGTCATCTGCTTTTTTGTCAGAAGAACCACTGCATCCAGCCAAGCTGAACACCATCATCGCTGCCATCATTGCTGCTAAAACTCTTTTTTTCATAACTTTTCCTCCCTCTATGTCAGATTTTTCTGCCCATAGATCCTTTCATAATATCTCAAAACGGATATTAAGAACCTGCCTTACTGCTTTTCAAAACCGTTATATTTTCAAAAACATTACGGTCACAAAGAAAAGCGGACGGATGTATCCGCAATTCTCTAAACTTTACTCCTCGGGCAGAATCAATTCCACTTCGTCTCCCGGCTGAATATGTCCGCCGTGCAGTACTTTTGTGAACACACCTTCCCTCGGCATGATGCATTCACCCATCTTCTTGAAAATCTCGCAGTGGCTGTGACATTCCTTTCCGATCTGTGTCAGTTCCAGCAGTGCATCTCCGATCCTGAATTTGCTTCCCAGAGGCAGCGTCCGAAGATCATATCCTTCTACAATCAGATTTTCCCCGAATGCTCCAAAATCAACGTCAGCGCCTTTTGCACGGAACGCTTCTATTTTCTCGAACGATAAGAGACTGATCTGACGGTGCCAGTTACCGCCGTGCGCATCCCCCTCGATGCCCCAGCCTTCTACAATATTCGCTTCCTGCACTTCATGCTTCTGTGTTCCGCGCTTCTCACTGATACAGATTCCTAAAACTTTTCCCATTTCCCTATCCTCCTATTTTTACCATCTGTCTGCTTTCTGTGACAGAATCTACTGTTTCAAAACAGTGCATTTCCGGTTTCTTACTGATTGTCAGTTCAAGAAGTCTCCTGACTTCGTCTTCATCGCCTTTTCTGACCGCATCCCGCAGGGAATCGGAATCCTGATAGCACAGGCAGGCCTTGAGTTCCCCGGTGGAAGTCATCCTGATTCGGTTGCAGCTTCCGCAGAACTTGCCATGGATGGCGCTGATAAATCCGATGCTTCCCTCAAATCCCGGTATCTTATAATAGACCGCCGGGCCGTTCCCGTGTCTTTTTTCATCCGGCTCCATCCCCGGATAAAGCTGCTGCATCTGTGCCAGAAGATCGCTGTTGGATATCATCCTGCTCTTTTTTCCATACCCGATCGGCATCATTTCAATAAAACGAACATCCAGGCGGTGATCTTTTGCCAGTTTCATCAATCCCGGCCACTCCTCGTCATTCACGTCTTTTTGAAGGACTGTATTTATTTTCACCCTGAGTCCCTTATCTACGGCACTTTTAATAGAGGCTTCTACCTGATCCAGCATATCAAATCCGGTGATCTGCTTAAACTTTTCCTGATCCAGGGTATCCAGACTTACATTCACTGCATCCACACCCGCCAGGATCAGCCTGTCGAGCTGCTCCTTTAGCAGAATTCCGTTTGTCGTGATGGTCACCTGCTCCACCCCTGGAATCCTCTTGATATTCCCGATCAATTCCGGGCAGCCCTTTCTCACGAGAGGTTCTCCCCCTGTGATCTTGAACTTGTTGATTCCGACTGACACTGCCACACGGCAGACTGTTTCAATCTCCTCGTATGTCAGGATTTCGTCCATGGGAATCCACTCGATCCCGTTCGGCATACAGTACCGGCACCGCAGGTTACAGCGGTCTGTAATCGAAATCCTCATATAATCTATCTTTCTCCCATAAAGGTCTTCCATATTCTAAGCCCCCGCTTTTCCAAATCCACAGTTCGGGAATGTGCATACCGGACAGGACAGGCACAGACCGCCTTCTCCCAGACAGCTTAAATCCTCTGGTCTTAATTTTTCCCCGCACATGAGCCTCGGCAGGACCAGATCAAAAATAGTCCGCTTTGCGTACATTACACAGCCCGGCAGCCCCATGACCGGAATCTTCCCGTCGTAATATGCCAGAAGGAACATTGCCCCCGGCAGTACCGGTGCCCCGTAGCTTACGATCTCGGCCCCTGTGTTCTTGATTGCCAGCGGTGTGCGATCATCCGGGTCCACGCTCATACCGCCCGTGCACACGACCATGTCACATCCCATTTCCAACAGTTTCATGATAGCTCCAGTAATCATCTCATGGTCATCATTGCAGATCTCGTGTCCCACGACCTCTGTGTCATATTCCGCAAGTTTTTCCCGGATCACCGGGGTAAATGAGTCTTCGATCCGGTGATGGTAAACTTCACTTCCCGTTGTCACGATCCCCACTTTTTTATGACTGAAAGGCAGGACCTCGAAAATCGGAGTCTCCCCGGCAGTTTCCTTCGCCCTCTCCATCTTTTCCTTCTCAATGATCAGAGGGATGACACGCGTTCCCGCAATCTTGTCGCCCTTTTTCACCGGGAAATTCCCGTGGCGGCTTGCAATCATCATCTCTCCGAGACTGTTGACCTTTTTCATGGTGGCAGAATCTACTTTCAATAATCCGTCACAGTCTGCAATCAGTTCGATTTTTCCTTCTTTTGCCTCTGTCGGGTGCATGTTCGCGCCCTGGCTGATTTCCCTGAGTACCTCAGCCGCCTCATTTTCATGCAGCATTCCTTCCTGCTTTTCCCATATGTACAGATGCTCTTTTCCCACAGACAAAAGAACCGGGATGTCCTCCCTGGTCACTACGTGGCCCTTTCTGAATACTGCATCCTTGGTCACTCCGGGGATGATCTGTGTGATATCATGGCATAAAATATGCCCTACTGCATCTTCTGTCCTGACTAATTTCATTTCTTTTCCTGTCCTTCCTTCTTCCTATCCTTTCTTATTCCCGGTAAATTCCTGGCGAAATCCTTTGCCAAAATACTTCCGGTAAATCTGTTCTGTGCTCTCCTGTACCTCTGATACCATCCGGCTGTAATTCTCCAAAAGTCTCAGGCCTTCCTCCGTCAGCCTGGAACCGCCTCCTCCGGGACCGCCTGCCCAGCGCTCTGTAATGGAAAATCCAAGCTGCCGCTCTGCTTCCTTGACCATCTTACTTCCTTTGCTGTAAGAAAGGTTCATGTGATGGCATGCCTCCTGCAGAGAGCCTGTCTGTCCGACCAGGTTCAGAAGATCATAGACCCCCGGTCCGAAAAATGGTTTGTTTGCAGTCAGCCTGACTTTTACCTGAGGCCGGATGGGATATCCCTCTCCTCTCTGATAATTCCATTCCAGAAGTTCCTGATACTCATCTTCCGTGTTCACGCCCCGGCATACTCCCTCGTCCTCTACTTCCACCTTCGTAACCGGAAGCCCGGAATCCCTGACCGCTCCCCGCAATCCTTTGTCGCCCTGATACTGACATAACTTTTCTGCCACATCGCTGCGTAAGACAATCGGATGTCCGGGTCTGTCATGGCAGACCGTTCGTACGATTTCCGCATCGATCATCAGTACCTGCCTCAGCGTCTCAGGCTTGATAGCCGGCAGATCAATGGGCATAATCAGAATTCGTTCGCAATCTCCTGAGATCTCATGAATTCCCATTTTGATAGAATCAAACATTTCTGTTTTTTCATATTGTTCGTTTTTTAAAAAACGAACGCCTGTCTGAAAAAGATGCTCTTCCACCTCGTCGGCCCGATAACCCGTCACTACTACAATCGGATCTAAATCAAGGTTCTTCAGCATCGATACAATGTGCATTATGATTGTTGAATCTCCAAAAGGCAGCATCGGCTTAAAATCATGCATCCTGGTTGACATACCTGCTGCCGCCAGAACTGCTCCCGTCTTCTTCACAGTTCCACCCCCATCGTGTCTTTTATGTATATTAGAGATATTATACAAAATATTTGATCAAAATGGAAGTGGTACAGGTCATATTTTATAAATTATTTATGGCAGGTGAATAATTTGACAATCTTGTCTACTTAGGTACCTGTGTTCCATTTCGTTTTTCTTCGTTTTATCTATCAAATATAACTATATCATTTATCCCGTAAGTGCTATAATAAAACTAATTTTATTTTTGCGCTGCCTGTTTATCTCACTCGAAAGGATGTGATTCCCATAATCAGCATAACTGGATACTATCGCCCAGGTCCTGATGGATTAGAAGATAAAACCGTTCCCCTGCTTGTTAACAGCGCAGGGCATTATAAGCTGGTCAAATTAAACTATCTGGAGACCACCCGTTTGAAGGGACGCCCGGACTATCAGATTCTTTATATAACGAAAGGGACCGGACATTTTTTAATCCACGGGAAATACCAGTCCGTATCCGCTGGGAATATTATCATATACTATCCTGGCGAACCCCAGTTTTACTATTACCGCCTGGAAGAGCAGCCGGAAGTCTACTGGATTCATTTTACCGGACATCAGGCGGAAGCTCTTCTGAGACAATACAGTCTCTGGGGTGAATCTGTCCTGTATATCGGCGTTGACAGTGCTCTGATTTCTTTGTTTAACAGTGTCATTCATGAAACCCAGCTTTTGGAAAATGATTTCTGTGAAATGAATGTTTTGATGCTGCAACAGCTCTGCCTCTTGTTGAACCGTGCCCGTGAAAAGCAGAAATCCCACTATTCTAACCGCCATAAAGATATTGCTTCTGCCGTCCTGTATATACATGAAAATTATAAAGAACCTATTGTGATTCGGGATCTTGCAGATAAATATCACATGACCTATAACTGGTTTATCCGGTGCTTTAAAGACTTTACCGGTTCTTCTCCCCAGGCATATCTGGTGGATATGAGAATCGAAAAGGCAAAGGATCTTTTGGCTAATAACTCCTTTCAGATCTCCGAAGTTGCTGAGCTGGTAGGATATTTGGACCCGCTTTACTTCAGCCGCATCTTTAAGAAAAAGACAGGCTGTTCTCCAAATGAATATAAAAAGAAATCAATGAGGTAAAATGTATCGCCCCATTTCACCTCATTGATTTTCCTCATAATCCAAATGCTCTCTGGCGTATTTGTGTCCAAAAGTACGCCAGTTCCTGCATGACTCCTGATTATATTTATCTGAATGTCCCCAATACAAGATACTGGATCACGAAAAACAGAATCAGCCCCCAGCTATACTTATCCATATGGCAGGGGATCTCCTGGAGCAGTTTTTTATCTGTATGTGCTGTACTCGCCCCTAAAATCTCTCTTCTGCATCCCAAAAGAGTATACCGCTCTGTCTCTGCCAGGTTTTTCCCCGGTTTCAAAAGACTTGCCAAATATCCTGCTGCCATCGTGATCAGCAAGCCTGTCACATTATACCAGAGATAGTTGACCGGACAGACCTTAGACAATACAACTGTTCCCAATACTCCAGCCGCAAAACCGATCGACACTCCAAGATCATTGGCCCTCTTGGTGAGCATTCCCAGCAGGAACATTCCCAAAATCGCTCCGCACAGATAAGAAATATAACTTCCTACCACTGCTAAGACAGATGCCGTTGTATTCAAGAATCCCAGCGTAGCAAATAAAACAACGAATACGGCCATGACCAGGGTAAAATTCCGGGATACTGTCAAGGATGCAGTCTTCTTACCTTTCAGCACCCATTTTTCATAAATATCTTTTATAAAGACGGTTGCCATGGAGTTCAAAAGAGAATCCACGCTCGACATCGCAGCGGCAAAGATACCTGCTATAATGCATCCCATCACACCGGCCGGTACCCTGTCCGCTATAAATTGGATCATGATCTGGTTTGTATTATCAAAAGTCCTTCCCTGGAATACAGAGAACATAATAAGCCCAATGATCATGAATACGAAATACATGACATTCATCAGAATACCGCTTGTCAAAAGAGACCGTTTTACCTCTGTTACGGATTTTGCTGAAAAAAGCCTCTGTACCTGTGATTGATCTGATATATAATACTGCATCCACAGAATTCCGCCGCCCAGTAGTGTAACCCAGAATCCATTTTCCAGGTTCAGATCCATGGAAAAATCCAGCGCATTTAATTTTCCGGCTTCCCGTGCCACCTGGATCGTCTCCATGAAACCGATATCCAAATTCTTAAGTGCCAGAAAAATGACCGCAAACAATCCGCCCCATACAATCACCATCTGAATGACATCCGTCCAGATTACAGCTTTGATCCCTCCCAGCAGGGTATAAACTGTAGATACAATCACGATGACGATTAAAACTACTTTAATATTCCAGCCTGTCAACTGGCTGATGATCAGCGATGGGATATATACCATGGAGCTGACCTGAATCAAGGCGGTTGCTAAAAACCCGACTGCCCCAAGCGTTCTGCTGGCAGCCCCAAAACGTTTCTGCAGATATTCATAACATGATGTAATTCGAATGTGGTACAAAAATGGAAGAAAACAGCTGCAGGCAAGCGCCAGGACCAACGGTATGCTGGCGTTCATCATAAATGCCCTAAGACCGGACTGGTATGACCAGCCCGGTCCTCCAATAAAGCCGTTACCGCTTATTGTAGTGGCGGCCACCGATAAAGCTACCGGCAGCCATGCCATAGAACGTCCCGCAATAAAATAATCATCCTGTGTCTCATTCCCTCTGCTCAGCCTGACGCCAAGTCCCAGAAGTATCCCCAAATAAACTATCACAATGATAAAATCGATAACAGACATCACTCTCTCCTCTACTCTTTCTTGTGCCTATGGATTTCTTTATTTTTCGCAGACGTTACATTTTTTACTCCGCTGCAGCCTGTGCTGCTTTTTCCTTTTTATCCAGTGATACTACAACCATCCCGAAAACAACTGCAAGTACTGCAATAATGATTTCTGCGATTCGGTATACATTCACTACACCAATGGAATCTACTAATACACCACCTACGACTCCGGCAACTGTATTTCCTACACCTGCATACATGGCAACGGCGAAGGTCTGTGCTGTACTGGACAGTTCTCTCTTCGTGATCCGGGCAATAAATGATACAGATGCCGGAAGGAATAATCCATAAGAAAGTCCCTGCAGAGCAGTCATCCAGATCAGCTGTGTCGGTGTTACTGCGAAAGATGGAAGTAAGACTCTCAATACAAAGAAGCACATGGAGACAAACAGCAAATGTGAATCTTTCATCTTTCTCAGAATGATTCCTGCCAGGAATAATGCAGGCACCTCACTTAATCCCAGTACTGACCAGGCATATCCCAGCTGCTCTGTGCTGCCTCCGACCTGTGTCATCAAGGTTGCCAGGAAACCGTGTGCTGACCGGAATGCTACATATAAAAGAGTTGCTACAACTACAAATGCTACATATCCATAATTTGTTGCCAGTAACTTCAAATCTGTAAATTTCACTTTTTCTTTCTCTACAGAATTATTTGTATCTTTAGGACCCATACAGCCAAGAGCTGCTATCACCATCATAGCAATAAAAAGTATGAACATCCACTGAAATCCGTGCTTATCGAAAAATCCACCTACGATCGCTGATGTCGCAGCATATCCTAAGGATGCAATTCCTCGTGTGATACCATAGTTTGTTGTCGGATTCACCTGTGCATCCAGAACAGTCCAGTTATCGATCAACGGATACACTGCCTGGATAATAAAGGAGATCACGGTTGAAAAGAATAAAATAGCCAGATAGCTGCTGCCAGTCAGATAGAAAATGGCTGCAAGTACACTGCCTCCAAGCAGACTGCCTATCATTACTTTTTTAATAGAACCTGACCGGTCACAAATATAACCGAAAACCGGCTGTCCAATAATACTTGCCAGGGAATTCGCGGATATGATCACACCCAGCTGAGTATTGGAGCATCCCAGACTCAGAATATATGGGCTGAGGTACGCAAACAGAATGCAGAAGCCTGCCCAATATGCCGTCTGTATAATGGTGAAACAAATATTTTCCTTTGTGAAAAAGCTTTTAATCTTCATATTATTTCCTCCTCAGTGACTTAAAACGTATCATTAACTGATAATTCATTCTCTCTTCCTTTAATCGATATTCCTCTTTCAGTTCTGGTCCACAGCTTTGAGAACCAACACCGCTCATTTTATAATCGAGGCACAGAACCGTCTCTGTATGTTCCTCCAGTTCAAAATTGTGCTTCTTTGCAGACAGCTCTTCCTGAGTATAAGGAAGTACCTGCATAGAAAAAGTATCTTCGGAATATACTTCGATCTGGTCTCCCGTACCATTTGATAATGATACCTCGTATGTATGGTAGTGGCTTCCGTTTTCCTGTGGTTTGATGTAATCCTCATGCAGATCCTTTACCTTTGCAGAAAAACGCCCGAATCTGGATGCCTGGTGCTTATCTAGATAGGATTCCATTGGTCCATATCCCAGATAAGATGCCTCTGAAAAGCTCTTTGGCAGGAACATACGGATTCCAAATCTTGGCAGAAACGGCATTTCCATATTACGTTCTGCCTTGATATCCGTACTGATTGTCCCATCTGCATATACGTTCCATTGCACTTGTGCCTCTACACATGGCTGTATATGTGCTGCTGCCAGCTCCAGGGAAACACAGATCTGTACGGCATTTTCCAACTGTTTTACTTCCGTTTCTTTTACACATGCCTGAATCCTGTCATATCCGGCTTTCTGCCATTCCAGTTTTGCCAGCCTGTCATTATCGGTCGGAGCCCTCCATACATTGTACTGTATCGGTTTCGTTGTATAGATGCACCCGCTGCAGATGATCTGGTCAAATGCCCCTGCATATTTGTCAAAACGATAGGTAAAATCATCTCCTTCCACGTAGATGTAATGCTTCAGTTCTTCTGTCCGTATACTGCCTGAATCCGTTGTCTTAATTTTGTGTCCTCCTTTCTGCAGAAAAAACTGATCAAATCCAACTACTGTATCTTTTTCTATAAAGTCCTCTTTTTTGAGAGTTTTATATTCTAAAGTTAATGTACAGATACCTGATGACGGAACCGTATAATCTAAGTGATAGCTTCTCTTTTCATGAGCCGGGTGGTTCAAAGGATATAAATCCTTTTCGCATATAACTGCACCATCCTGTTCTACGGTATAGTGTATATATAACCGATCCTCCAGAGCAGTAAAATCCATCTTATTTTCAAGCTCTACTTCTTTGTTCTCTTTGTCTTTCAGGAATGCCCTGATCGGGCGAAGTACATTCTTAAGTTCCTTTAATCCCGTATGTGGTGTGCGGTCCGGGTAAACCAGCCCGTCCATACAGAAGTTATCATCATGGAGCTCTTCTTGAAAATCTCCGCCGTAATAATATTTTGCCTTTCCGTTATCTGCTGTTCCCATATAGACTCCATGGTCACACCATTCCCACACAAATCCTCCGAATACCCTTGGATTTCCATCAAATATCTTCTGATAATCCTCTAAATCTCCAGGCCCATTTCCCATAGCATGTGCATATTCGATCATCATATATGGTTTCTTCCAGTCAGGATTATTCAGATATTTTTCAATATCAAAAGTGGAGTCATACATTGTTGTGTAAAGATCCAGCATGGACGTATCATTTTTGTGGCCGCCGGTCTCCCATATACTGCCCTCATACTGCAAAAGCCTGTCCGGATCAAATTCTTTTACCCAGCGGCCTGCGTCTTCCATGCTGACACCATAGCCTGACTCATTTCCCAGAGACCAGATGATTACGCTTGTCCGGTTTTTATCCCGGTGTACACAGCGTCTGACACGGTCCTGGACAGCCTGGTAAAAGATAGGGTTCTGGATTACATCGCCATATGTTTCCTCACGGGAGCCTCCATAAAACTCTGCCGCCCCGTGTGATTCCAGGTCTGCCTCATCCAGTACATAAAAACCATACTGGTCACACATTTCCATAAACCATGGAGAACTCGGATAATGGCTCGTCCGTATTGCATTGATATTATGCTGCTTCATCAGGGCCAGATCTTTTAAGACCTGTTCCCGGTCCATGACAAATCCTGTTACCGGGTCTGAATCATGATGGTTGACTCCGCGCATCTTAACAGGAACCTTATTCAGATAGACAACGGAATCAATGATCTCAATTTTCCGGAATCCGATCTGCTGAACAATACGCTCTTCTCCTGAATCCAGCGTAAGTGTGTACAGCCTGGGCTGTTCTGCGTTCCATAGGACCGGATCATCCACTGGAAACCTCAAGCAGCCTGCATTCACTTTTTCCTCCGCCAGTATATTTCCGTCTGACGCCTGGAGTACGGCGTTTATCTCCAGGTCCCCTTCTGTACTCTCCCAATTGGCTTCCAGCACTCCTGTTTTTAAACTGTCATCTAATTTTGCCTGTATGAAGATATCCTGTATATGGTTCTGCGGTCTTTCTAACAGGTAAACATCCCGGAATATACCTGACATCCTGAATTTGTCCTGATCTTCGAGGTAGCTTCCATCGCACCATTTCAAGACAAGGACAGCCAGCGTATTAGACCCTTCTGTTACCAAGTCTGTAATTTCGAATTCACTTGTTGAATGTGATACCTGGCTATATCCTGCAAATTCTCCATTTACCCAGACATAAAAGCAAGAATCTACTCCCTCAAAGTTAAGATACTGCCTTTTTCCTATTGAGGAAGCTTCCAGGACAAATTCCCGTATGTAAGCTCCGCAGGGATTTTGCTTTGGCACATAAGGCGGGCGGTAAGGAAACGGGTAGTAGTTACATACATACTGATGTGTGTCATACCCGTAATTCTGCCAACAGCCTGGAACTGGAATGGTATGCCACTCCTCTGAGGGATATCCCTTTTCATAAAATCCCTCCGGAATCTCCTCTGGATCCTCTCCATAATAAAAGCGCCAGTCCCCATTTAATAACATTTTTGAAGGCAGATTCTCTGGTTTCTGCGGGATATAATACGCCCTTTCTTTGGTAGTTCCCACATGCAGAATATCAGGATCTTCGTAATAATTTTTTAATCTCATATTGGACTCTCCTTCGCGTTTCGATAGACAGATTATATCAACTTAGCTCTAAGCGATTCTATAGATAAAATTTGGTTATATATGGACAAAATCACACTTTCGTTGTTTTTTGTTTCGTAAATATACAAATTTTTCCTAAGTTGTTGGGAATTCTATAGATTATCTGTTGAAGGGGATTGACTAAAATGGACAATATACTATTATCTAAATACTTTTTGAAATATCTGCCAGATATTGGCTAAGGAAATTTATTACTAAGTTGGAGGACTTAGGCGGAGAATTATATTGAATTCCTATAGCGATTCATTGTTTTATTTGTTGACCACTGATACATTGAAAAAACTTGAATAATATCCTTAAATCAGCTATGATACAAATATAAAAAAGGAATCACCACCACGAGTGATTTGACCTGTGAAAGAAGTCGAAAACACCACCCTGACCTGCCAAAGTTCAGTTCAAGGGTGGTTTTTCTATACGTTACTAATGACTAATCAAGTAAATGAAAGTCAGTAGCGCTATTAAAAATAATCCGAACTGCATCAGGTCCGAAAAGCTGAATTTGTTCTTCATACGCACCACCTCTTTCCTATGTAGAATGGGTTCAAATCCACCCTGTAACACGATTGTCCCTTGAAATAAATATAGCATAATTCCCCTATCCTGTCAATTCTATTAACAACTTTATTGAACTTTTAAATTTAATATGCTATAATAAATTTGTCAGGATAACACCTGTGGATTGAAATAATAATGTTGTAAATAGAGAAGAGATTGCTATTTCATAAAAATCAGCAAGCTCTTCTTTATTTTGTGGCAACACTATCTGAAATTTAGACTACAAACTTCTGTCACTGCCACCCTACAGTTCTTTTTATAAAATGCAATTCCGTAGCATAATACCTTCTGATATCCGTCCTGTACCAGCTCCTGTTCGTAATGTTTCATCTCAATCTGGCTGATAGCCTCTAAGCTCTTTGCTTCCATCTCTCCAAAACTGGATGCTGATTTCAACTCCAGAATCACAGCAGGTCTCATTACATCCAGGCTCTTCAGACAGATATCATATCTGCCGTCTCCAGCCTCCCTGTTGGAATAGACATAATAGTCCTTCATCCCCTTCAAAAGCCCAAGTATAAATCCATGATAAAAACTCTCCCTAGTATCATAAAAACTAATACCCTCCCGGAGAATCTCTGTGACCGTCTTCTCTACGCCCGCTGCGTCACCTTTTATGATACTCTTATAAAATGGTGACAGATCCTTCTTCCTGATTGTTTGATCAAACCAGCCCAATATCGTATTCTTATAAATATACTTTACTTCTTCATTCGGAATTGCCATGGAAATATAACGGACATTTCCTTCCACCCGCTCCTGCGTTTTTTTCAGATATCCTGTAAAAAACAAAAAGTTCCACAGATTATCCTGCGTCTTATCTGCCCCGATATCCTCATACGTTATATCTTCATGTATTGGTTTCTCTATACTGTCTCCCTGAATCAGAGACTCCAGCTCCTGTCTTACCCGTATGTCCGCCCGTTCTACCAAGGTGCGCACAATACTGTTAGAGCTGGTATTTGACCAGAACGGCTGCGGAAATGTATTTACATCTACCCACGCCTGCTCAACATAATTAACGACACTCCATGGGTTGTAGACCTCTGTCTTTCCAAAAAGATAACCGTCGTACCACTTTTTAGCAATATCCATGCAGCATGTACGGTCATAGAACTTCAGCATGTCCATCACTTCTTTTTCCGTAAAACCAAAATGTTCCGCATAGACTGGATTCGTAATTGAGACAATCTTAAGGTTATTCAATCCGGTAAATATGCTCTCTTTGGAAATTCTGAGACACCCTGTAATCACTGCAAATTCCAGATTTTCATTGGTCTTTAATGCCGATTCGAACAAAGACCGGATTACCGGGACCATTCGGTCATAAAAACCGCCGAAATAAGAACTTTCCAATGGCACATCATATTCATCTATCAAAATTAAACATTTCTGATCGTAGCATTTGAACATGCACCCAGATAAAAATTCCAGTGCATCCAAATAATCTGCCTCTTCTCCCCGAACATCCCGGATATCCTGAAACCGCTTCTTTTCTGATTCTGTTAATTTATCTGATTGCAGGACAGCATCATGCCTTCTAAACTCCCCAGCGATGATTTTCTTCATTTGTATATAAGATAACTCATACGTAGCCTGTTTCATAGATTTGAGTGAAAGCGCAATCACAGGATATTGTGACATCTGCCTGGTATAGTTCTCACCTTCTCCCATAATCTTAAGCCCCTGAAAAATACGTTCTGCATCGCAATATCCTCTTTCAAAAAAGCATTGGAGCATATTCATATTAAGGGTCTTGCCAAATCTTCTCGGACGGGTAAACAGATTTACCTTTCCTTTCATGTCCAACAGTTCCTTAATAAACAGAGTCTTATCTACGTAATAATAACCTTTTTCTATCATTTCCTGAAAGTTATCTATACCGATGGGCAACGGTTTAAATGCCATGTTATCACTTCCTTTCAATCAGTTATTTGTATGAAAAGTATATCACACTTTTCCTGCTAAATGTAGACCGTATTACCATTAGTATCCCAAAATACCCACAGGACATGTGTTAAGGGATGTCCTGTGGGTATTTATTATTATCGTCTTTATTTTCTCATCTTTTATACATACTTATTCATAAATTCCGCGCTCACCTGGAAGGACTTCACCGGTGACTTCTCAATCCAGTTCTTATGGCTTTCCAGTATGACCGCTTCTACCCCATACTTCTTCGCCGTCTCCACCATAGCCTTCAGATTCATATTTCCATATCCCAGCTCCATGCTGTCTGATTTCAGGATTGATCCCGTCTTTCCTTTGATTCTTGTTCCGCGGTCATTGATATGGTACAGCTTCATCCTCTCCCCCAGACGCTCCATCATCTCCAGTGCATCTACCCCGGCTTCTGTCGGCCAGTAGGAGTCGAATTCAAAGTTTACATATTCCGGGTCTGTCTTTTCCAGGATCAGGTCATACGCCGTCTTCCCGGGCTCCACCTTGCGAAATTCGCAATTATGATTATGGTACAGCAGAGAAACACCTCCTTCTTTCAGGAGCTTTCCAGCTTTATTCAGCTTTTCCGTCAATTCCAGAACCGCATTTTTATCTGAATAGTCAAACTGATGCATCCCTGTGATCACAATATATTTCGTATGAAATGTTTTGGTTTCCTCTATGATCTCCTCAGGTGCCCGCAGGATACTGCCCAGGTCTTCATGGATACTGACTACCTCAAGACCGGACTGCGCAATCAGTTTTTTCCAGTCCAGATTGCCGCTCTTGCCCATGGGCATCCCTGCCATCCTGGTCAGGACCCGGACAATCATCGGCATCTTCTTGATCATAAATCCGTTCAGCTCGATTCCATTGTAACCTGCTGCTTTCATCAACTGCATTGTCTCTGCTGCCTTTTCTCCGTCCCCATCACGGTGCGGAGCTGAAACTGCTGTACTGCTCTGACTGGCATATTATTCACTCCTATCTGCTTTGCTGCGCCTTACCTGCTCTGGCTTATCCAACTTGTTGTTACTATTCTGGCTTCTTAATCTGCTGCAGTGCACTGTTCAGGCCGCGGATCTGTTCCGGTGTCACCGCATCCTGCGCCTGCTTTAACATACTTTCCAGAGTCATACTTCCCATCATTTTGAGCAGATTCGGATTGTCTTTCACACTCTCCGCCACGTCTCCACGGCTGGCTGCCGCACCGGCCATCATCTGACCGACAATCGCACCTGTCTGCGGATTGCTCTGTAAGGCTGCCAGTGTATCCTTGATGGAAAAATACCCCTCCTTAAAATCTTCCTTATCAAACCAGTTCACAATTCCACCGTCCTGAATAAAACAGTACTCCGGATTCGGTTTATCAACCTTTCTGATGCGGATGTCATCCATCATCACTTTATCTGCCATCTTCATACCCGTTGTCTCTATGCTGGCCGTCTCTTTACTAGTCGTCTTCATCCCCGTCGTCTCTATACTAGTTGTCTCTATACTAGCCGTCTCCATACCACCTTCTGTCTGCCCGGCTTTTGCTTCCACGCAGTGCTCCCCGGAAATGGGCACCTGGAATCTAAAGATATAGTTTCCATTCTGTGTTTCAACCAGTTTTCCATCTACATATAAAGTCACTTGCGGCTGATTGGAATATACTTTGATCTCTGTTGTCTCTTCTGCCCTGTCTGCATACCGTCTGCCACAGATGTGTACGAACGGATCGCTGCTCCAGTGTGCTTTATACAGATAAAAGGCATCCTTTTTCAGCTGGCGGTCCATCGTGACAAGACCTTTCTGGTTCACGCCATTCTTTCCACCCTCGTCACGTCCATCTGCCGCGAAATCAAAGAGATTCCACACATGGGTTGCCCACAGATACGGCCTCTTTTCGATCATATCCAGGATATGCTCATGGTAAACGCACTGATAGCTCTCCGTGTAATCCCCTCTTTCCGGCTGCGCAGACTGGAACGCCGGATTCGCATCAGCACCATACTCGGAAAATCCGATGCAGCGGTCCGGGTAGGTCTGATGATAGGCATCAAAAAAGCTGTCGTTCTGTGACAATTCTCCCAGATACCAGCCAAAATACAGGTTGTAGCTTCCGATATCCGGTATTGCCAGCAGCGGGCTGTCCGTTTCCAGCATAAATACATGAGCCATGGTCGTCGGTCTGGTGAAATCTAAAGAGTGGCACAGATCATTCAGTTTTCTGTGATTTTCCATCAAAGATTCCGTCACTCCGCCGCTGGCTGTGATTTCATTTGACAATCCCCAGCAGACAATAGAGGGGTGATTATAATTCTGAATGATCAGCTCCTTCATCTGGCTCAGGGTGTTTTCTACCCCATTTTCCATATGCAACGTAATATATGGGATCTCAGCCCACACAATCATTCCTGCTTCATCACACAGGTCATAGAAATACTGGCTGTGCTGGTAATGGGCAAGGCGAAGCGTATTCGCTCCGATTTCCTTAATAATCTCCATATCCTCCCGGTGCATCTCTGGTGTCAGGGCGTTGCCTGCGCCTGCACGGTCCTGATGGCGGGATACTCCGCGCAGGGGATAACTGCGCCCGTTCAGGAAAAATCCCTCCTGCGGGTCGAACCGTATCACACGACATCCGAACCTTGTAGAAATTTCATCCCCGCTGTCCAGTTTTGCCTGCGCAGTGTAGAGATACGGGTCGTTCGTACCATCCCAGAGATGTACATTTTCTATGATAAATACGGCTTTGGCATATCCGTCTGTAACTACTGCACTCTTAGACTGTCCATCAATCGTGAACTCTACGGACTCTGCCGGACCTTCTGTCCATGCTTCCACCGTGATCCTGGCACTGCCGGGTTTCAGCTCCCGATCCGATTCCTCGCAGCCGCCAAACTGTAGTTTATTTCCATCTTTTCCATCACACCCGCAGCTCTCACCGCCGCCCAGTTTTACCGCCGTTGTCACTTTCATACCCGGACCGCCCGCGTACCCAAGCGCAAAGTGTGCTTTCGGTACGATCAGAAGATTTACCTCTCTGTACAGTCCGCCGTAAAAGGTAAAATCTGCTTTCTGCGGATATACGCTGTCATTATCGGAATTGTCCACAGATACTGCCAGTACATTTTCTTCCTGAAGATGTTCTGTGATATTGACACGGAATGTAGAATATCCGCCCTCATGCCTGGCAAGCAGTTCCCCATTCAACCAGACCTGTGCCGTCATTGCCGCTCCATTGAATTCCAGCCATACTTCCTGATCGTCCTTTCGTGCCGGCACTTCCAGTTTCCGGGTATACCAGCAGGTGCCGCGGTAATAATCGTTTCCGCCGTCCTGACCGTCCACCGCATTCCATGTATGGGGGAGTGAGATATCCTCCCCGCATGAATTTACCGCTGCCTCCACATCAGAAGCAGTTTTAACAAACTTCCATCCTGTATCCAGTAAAATTGTTTTCCTCATTATTTTCCTTTCCAGATATTCTCCTGCAGCAGATTCTGAGGCAGAACACGTTCATGCTGTCTGCTTTTTCTGCTGCAAAATATATCTTCTACCTCCTGCCGCAGCCAGAGGCTATGCTTTTTCATATTTTTCTATAAACTCTTCCTGTGCAGCCTGTTTCTTCGCCTGGATATTTTTCTGCACCTCCACCATCTTTTCCTTTGAAAGCGGGCTGAACTTCATTGCCACAAGTGTACAGATCCATCCGATGATCGGCAGTCCATAATATAAGAACATGGTCATCACAAGAATCGGTATGGTCGCCTCATCTGTCGGCTGAGGCATCACGGTCCTGAAACCGATCAGGGCCACACATCCTGCTGCGATCGTTGAGCCGAGTGAGGAAATACATTTATCGATGAAACTGTAGGTCGCAGTCACTGCTGCCGGAAGGAATTTTCCGGAGCGGTCCAGTTCAAAATCAATGATATCCGCACACATCGCTCCTGTCGCTGTAGTTATACACATTTTAGACCCATTCAGTGCAAAAGTTAAGAGGAAAAACAGAATTGTCGGCACAGCGGCTACTGTTACTTTCTTTAAATCCGCAAAACTACAGAACAAGACACTGATCACTGCTACAACCAGAGCTACCCGCGTCCATGTGACCATGGACTCCTTGTTCCCATGTTTTCCTGCATATTTGGCCCCGAGGATTGCAAATATAATAGACGGCAGCATTGCAATGACACTGATCAATGTCCCCAGCTGCATATTTCCGATCAGGATACCGAACAGCATCGTGCTGACAACCGCCTGGCTTCCGGTCTGCTGGGCCAGTTTATCGGATGCTGCAGACACAATATACATCTGCATCGCACGGTTTCCCTTTAAAAGTCTTGCCATATCACGCAGGGTTACACGTTCTTCTTTTCCTTTCACGGAAATTCCCTGGAAATTTTCCGGCTTATCTGCGCTGGACACTCCAATACAGCACAAAAGGACAAGCACGAAGGACACTGCCACGCAGAAAATACTGTTCACCCGCAGCATCGGCACGCTGTACTGGTTGCCGAATTTCGGAAGAATCACCATGGTGACGACCAGAGACATCATCATCGGCACCAGATAATTGTACACCGTTCCCCATACCCCGAACATCGGACGCTGCTTCGGATCATTGACCATAACAGGCGGGATGATATTTCCGGTTACGCTGTTGATCGTATAGCCGATGACATAGACCATATAGGTCAGGACAAAAAACACGATTCCATGATTCTTCCCGCTGCCCCAGCTGAACATCATCAGGACCGCCAGACTTTCGATCAGCCACCCGATAAGCAGGAAAATTCTCAGTTTTCCAAACTTTGTATTCACCTTATCAATCACCAGCGCAATAATTGGGTCAGTGATTCCGTCAAATACCCGGGTTGCCGTTAAAATAACGCCTGCCACGGCAACTGCGATTCCATATCCTGCATTGGCAACATAGCTCGCCATTCCCATTAAAACATAAAAACACATACTGGCCCCGGCGTTCAGCTGCGCAAGTGCGATCCGCCAGGTCTTCACGTGACGGTACTGTACACCATCAATTTCACTCTGTGTCAATTTCTTTTTCTTTCCCATGACTCTTCCTCCACTCCTATGAGTTCCCTTTATCTTTACTCTCTGCTCTTATTTCCTGACCGTGATATAAACCAGGTAATTACAGATATTACTTATCTCTCAATCAAGCACCCCAGTACCGACAGGCTTTCCTTCGCTGTACGTGTCTGCGTGCTTCTGTCTACCGCGATCAGCCCGAATGTCATACCATATCCCTTCTGCCATTCGAAATTATCCAGAAGTAACCAGTACATATACCCTTTCACCGGAATTCCGTCTTCGATGCATGCCTGGATTCCCTCTGCGGCCTCTTTCACAAATTCACAGCGTCTGGCATCATCCTCTGTGGCGATCCCATTTTCCGTTACAATCAGATCTCCTTTGAAATCCTCTGCCACTTTTCTGACCACATTCGCGATTGCAGAAGGATAATCTTCATATCCCATCTGCGTCCGCCTCACGTCAGCTGCAGGCTGTGTCACTCCATCCTTGTCAAAATGTTTTCTCGTGTAGCACTGTACACCGAGGAAATCATCATTTTTAATAAAAGGAAGATAATGAAGAAACTCATCATCCCATTCCTTCCCGGCAAATGTCTCTCCCCCCGGATACGGCTGCATGTCATGAAGAGATAAGGTCAGGCCGATTTTCAGATGAGGACAGGCCTCTTTCATGGCATCTCTGGCCGCCTCATGGGCGCGCATGACCAGAAGGTCACCCTCTGGGGTGCACTGCGAAACAAAGGTATGTACTTTCCGCGGGTCCTGGATTCCAAATGCCTGTGCTGTTTCCATCATACTGAGCATCATATTTTCCTGATTCATATTGATTCCGACCTGCACGTCACTCTCTGATTTTTTGCCGCCTGTACCCTCCTGATCACTGTGTGCCTGCATCCGCTTCATCATATCCTGCATCAGAGCCGCCAGCTGCAGTCTCATATTTGCCTCATTGATCGTACAGACATATTCCATCTGATCCCCCAGCTCACTAACCAGCCGCTTACAATATGCTGCGAACTTCTTCACCGTCTCCGGATTCTCCCAGCCTCCCTGGGAAATCAGCCATTTAGGGGAAGAAAAATGATGCATGGTAACGATCGGCTTCACTCCATTCTCATGACAGCACTTTAAAACCGCTCTATAATGCTCTACTTCCTTCTCATCCCACGCATCCGGCTTTGGCTGAATTCGCGCCCACTCGATGGAAAAACGGTATGCATTCAGCCCTGCCTCTGCCAGAAGGCGGATATCTTCCGTATATCGGTTGTAATGATCCACCGCATCCAGTGATGGCTCATTGAACATAGAGTGCGGAAGCTGCTCCTGTGCCCAGTAATCACTGTGGATATTGTTGCCTTCCACCTGATGCGCCGCTGTGGCCGCACCAAGCATAAAATTCTTTGCAAACTTTTTCATTTCTCGTATCCTCACTTATTCTTTATAAAATGGTCGATACCTGTAAGAGATATCCTGTAATTCAGCCTGTTGGATTCAGAACGTGACTCCCATTTCACCAGAAATACAACAAAGTCTCTCTGAATTCCTGCTGATTTTGATTATACTGGTTTTATTTTTGCATTGTGTTCGTAAATTTGCTATTTTATTTTAAAATTAGTTTTCTATTTCTCTGCAGACTATTTTTCAAATAAAATCGCTAATTTCTGGACACTTCTTTCCTCTTGTATAATATAATATAGGAATGTAACACGATTCTTATAAGGACATGGATACAAACCCCGAGAGGAGGGAATGAAAAGTGAAACACTTAAGAACAGATATTGAAATCACGAAATTTCTGATGCAGATAAAGAAATGTCACGGAGAAGTTTACTACGAAACGATTGAAGGGGATGTCTTAAATCTTTCCTCCGCACTGAGCCAGTATGTTTTCTGCTCAATTGCCAGACAGCCGCATTATTGGAATACGGGAGTCGTACGCTGCGAACTTGATGAGGATTACGCACTCCTTACAGAATATCTTTACGAAGGTGATGAATAATGGATATCCAGACGAATCTTAAATTATTCCAGGAACTGATCAGCTGCAGCCATAAGCTGTATCTCTGGAGCTATACGCCGGACCTTACGCTCCTTCACACCAACTGCCCGGAAGAAATGATTGACGGAAACAGCTTTTTCATGATCAACCAGTCGGAACAACTTCTTAAGTATGCCCAGAACGGACACCACCCGTTTGTCATGGATAGTTTCCTCAATATACTATGGATTGCCGATTTTGAATGGGAGGAGGACAGACTGCAGAAGATCCATATCATCGGGCCGACCTTTTCAGGACGTAATTCCTACCAAAAGTTAAAGGAAAAGCTGGATCAGCATAACCTGTCCGTACAGGCAAAACTCGCTGTCCTGAAACAGCTTGACGAAATCCCCATCCTGCCGACCAATCTGCTTTTCCAGTACGCAATCATGCTGCATTACTGCATTACCGGGGAAAAGATTTCCTCCCAGGACCTGCAATATCCGGCAATGCTTCAGGAGGAAGACAGCCCTGAGGATATCCGCAATATTTCTGACGAACACCGGGGAATCTGGGCCTCAGAGCAGATGCTCGTCCAGATGTTCCGCGAAGGAAATCCCAATTATAAAGATGCCCTGGAAAAATCGAGTTCTTTAAGCAGCGGAGTCAAATTTGACGCAGGAGATTCCCTGCGCCATTCCAAGAATAATCTGATTGTACTTTTGACCCTGTGCTCCCGGGCCGCTATTGAAGGAGGTCTCTCCCCTTCCATCTCCTATACACTGTGCGATTACTATACACAGAGATGCGAAGATGCGGGAACAATCTCCGAGACCACGAACCTGTGCCGCACCATGCTTGAGGATTACATGCAGCGCGTCCGCCAGGCCAGAGTGAACTCTGCGATTTCAAAGACTGTCCAGAACTGCTGTGATTATATTTCTGTACATGTAAACGAAAAACTTTCGATTGAGTTTCTTTCACAGCGTGCGGGGTATACGGAATACTATTTCTCACGAAAATTCAAACAGGAAACCGGGTATAGCATCAGTGAGTATATCAAGCGTGAAAAAATACGGAAAGCACAGACGCTTTTAAGCAGTACCAATATGAGCATTCTGGAGATCAGCAATGAACTTTCTTTCAGTTCAAGGAGTTACTTTTCAGATACCTTTCAGAAGATTACCGGACAATCGCCGGGGGGATATCGGAAAAAGAATATGAAGATATAATAATAGTTCCGATAACGGTACCATTAAACCAAACAAAAACTGACCAGCCATAATTCCCGGTCAGTTTTTTTCAATACTGTCTTTTTATTTCTTTTGATGAGTTTCCCAAAACTCTATCGCTTCTTTCATCCATCCCTCTCCGTCTGTGTGCAGTCCAAGCCCGGAACCATGAGGAAAATTTGAGAGCAGTTTTGCATCAAAATTTTCTTCTCCGAGTACGGCTTTTATCTCCTGAAATTTTCCTGCTGCTCCATCAAATCCAAAAGCATCCCCTTCTCCGACTCTTGTAAATACCACTACGCCCGCATCCTCCGGTCGGACCTCGATATTCCAGTCCAATCCGTAAATGGGGGCGATCATACATGGTCTTGGGAACCCACGCTTGCTGCTGCAGTCCCCATAATTGCTGAACGTAAGTGCAGTCGCTATCAAACCGCCTGCCGAACTTCCAAAAACTGCATAACCTTTCATAGAAATACCCAGTTCTTTTTCATGCTCCAAGAGCCATTCTAAAAATACCACTGTATCCCTAACCGCTTCTTCCCCCTTTTTCTGAGAATCTTTCACATGGAGCTGTTCTCCTACTCTGTGATTGTAAATAAAGACAGAATAGCCTGCCTTATGGAGTTCCATAGCATAGGGAAAACCCTCATATTCATTTACGTTTGAATCGAATCCGCCTCCCGGTATCACAATAGCAGCAGGTTTAACAGAACTGCCTTTATAGAATATAGCCCTCGGTCTTGCCTTGTCCGGATCCCTTGAAACTTCCTCTGCAGAATAAAATCCAGATAGTATCCTGATATTTCCTTTCTCATCCTGTTCAAGCAGGTAATTAAAAGCATCTGCCACTTCGTCAACCCGGGTACTTTTGCCTGTCTTAAAGAGGTCTCCGTAAAAAGTGCAGAATTCTCTGTAGGTCATTCTCGATATCAGCTTGAGTGTTTTTTCATCCATATTGAAGAATAACGACAGATTATTCCGGAATACCGGATGTCTCAAATAAAATGACATTTTTTCATCACCGGTAGCTCTCTTATATCTTCCACCCTGATCATAAAACTGATCTTTTTTTACTTTTGGAATATGCCCAAGCCCGATCAGAGCCGGCCAGAAGATTCCTTTATACTTCCCCATATCATACCTCCTGAAAATGTAAACATATGTTATTCTAAAGTAAAACTTTGCAGGTCCATTACACCTGAAGTTATCTCCGCCTGCTTTTGATCTGTTGTTTTCATTTTTTCTCTTTCTTCCTGTTTTTTAGCCGCTTCCCGGCATTTATACCCGACATTCAAAGTTATATACCCCGCTTCCTACCTCATGCGAGCTACCATCCGGCAGCCGGACGACTGCAGTTGTGTTACAGGGAATCTCTGCTTTTATCTTAAAGTTTCCGTCCGTCATACTCCACTGCGCCCCGATTGTTCCGTACTCGCTCATATAGGTACGCTTCACACTGGTAAACGCATTGTCCGGTTCCGGTGCAATCACGATTTTCTTAAATCCGGGAGCCGCCATATCAATGCCGCCTATCTTACGGAACATCCAGTCATCCACACAGCCAAAGGCATAATGGTTCAGGCTCGTTATGATAGGTGAACCATCCTCATTGTAAGAAATGTAGTTTTCCCAGATAGTTGTCGCTCCCTGTTTCACTTCATAGAGCCAGGAAGGACATTTTGTCTGGAGCAAAATCTTATACGCTTTGTCGATCCTGCCAATCTTACAAAGCGCATCCAGAAGATACGGAGTCGTCAGGAACCCGGTATCAAGGCAGTCCCCGTTCTCCTCTATCTTGCGGATCAAATGTCCGGCTATGCTTTCTTTTTTCTTTTCAGGTGCCAGATCAAATGCAAGCGCCAGTACGTAACTTCCCATCATATCCAAGGGCATCCTGCCATCCTCGTCAATCAGCCCTTTTTGAATGGCAGATTTCATTCTGGAGGCAATATCACCATAATACAGTTCCTCTGCAGTATGTCCCAGAAGCGCCGCCGTCTCCTCCATAATCCGGCAGGAATTCCATCCGAAAATCGGAGCACAGTAAACAGAAGTATTGATACGTTTTACAGAACTGCGGTCCATTCCATTTACCATCTGGCTTGGTATCAGCCATTCTCCATACTGATGCCCTGTATTCCACAGATACCGGTCAATCTCTTTCGGATGTTTCATTTTACCCCTGCGTTTCTCTGCAGTAGTAATAATATAATCACACCATCTTTTCATTGTGTCATACTGTTCTTTCAATATCCTGATATTTCCTGTCAGCTGATACATGCTCCATGGAATAATACAGGCCGCATCTCCCCATCCCGCTTCTCCGACCGGTTCATAATTATGATATATAAATCTATTCAACTTCTCCAAGAGTTCATATATGCCGGTAAGTGGTATCACATTTGGTATTGCTCCGTTTTTTTGTTGACTACAGGTCATGTTTCGCAGCCATCTTGTCAGAAACGGTGTTACGTTTTCGTTGAGCATGGCCGTTCTTGCATAAATCTGAATATCCCCGGTCCATCCGCCTTTTTCTCTTTGAGGACAGTCTGTCGGGATAGAGAGCATGTTAGAACGCTGAGACCATCTGGTATTTTCATAGAGTCGGTTTATATCTCCATGAGATGTTTCAAAAAAACCCAAATCCTCATTATCTGAGGACAGAACGATTGCCGTAAAATCCCCCGGCTGCACTGGAACATCACAGGTCACCCTCACATAGCGGAATCCATGATATGTAAAGTGCGGTATATACTCCGCAGTCTTCCCATTTGAAATATAAATATCACTTTGTTTATGTCCTGTTTTTTCAGCATGAAAAATATTATTAAAATAATTTCCATATTGATCCAGCGTCTCAAAATGATCCAGTACAATCTTTGCTCCGGCTGGCAGCTCTGTTTTCACACGCAGCACACCGGCTAAATTCTGCCCAAAATCAATGATCGTCTCACCTTTTGGACTGACTGTCATCCCCACTGCCGGAACTTCTTTTACAGGCCGTACCGGTTCCCCGTACTGAGCTACCAGATTTGCATAAGTTTTCCCGGACGGGATAGCGGCTTTCCACCTGCTGTCATCAAATCCAGGACAATTCCATCCCTCCTGCTCCATCTGTGCATCGTAAAGTTCGCCTGCAAATAAGTCAGAAGACCGTACCGGGCTTTCCGAAACTTTTACCTTCCCATCAGACCGTACCATTTCACTCGTTCCGTCTTCATAGTCAATCTTTATCTGGAATAAGACTGCATGCTCTGCTTTGAACTTCTTGTCGCGCGGCTTAAAGTTTTCACTGTTATACCAACCATCTCCCACCAGCATTCCTATGGCATTGTCTCCCTCCTGCAAAAGCGGGGTCACATCATATGTCTGATAACACAGATACTTGGAATAGACAGTAAATTCCGGTGCAAACTCTCTATCATCCGGACGTATTCCATTCATGCTAAGCTGATAAGCTCCATGGCATGTTGCATAGACACGTGCCCGTTTGACACCAGGCTGTACTCTAAATTCTTTACGGAAATACTCTGCCGGATTCTGTCCTCCGGTTCCGGGCTTCACCTTTTTCATTGGAATCGGAGACTTTACCCACTCTGCCGTCCACTCTTTATTTACGAAACCTGTCTCAAAGGATGAGGATGCAGCCGCCCTTTCCCCGGTGTTGTCTGTCACCTCCACAGTCCAGATATAATCACAGAGACTTTTCAACGGCTTACCACTATACTCTACAAAAATGCTTTTATCGCTTTCTACCACTCCTGAATCCCACATCACTTCTTCCGGACCTGTCACCGTAATATGATAAGATGTCTGCATCACATTTCTTTTATTACTGGTGATTACCCATGAAAAATACGGTGTTTCGTCCACACATGGTCTGTTTTGGCTGTTTACTTTAAGTCTTGTAAGCTCCATAGCAACCTCCCTGACTGTATTAGTTATTACTATTTTTTTCAGCAACTTTTGCATCCATCTCTGCCACCGCTTTTTGATCCAGCGTATACTGTGTACCAAAGATAATGATGCCTAATACACCTAATATCGTTGGCAGAACAAGTACGCAAAGAATAATGCCTGAATTGATACTCTCTGGCTGAACAGCCGCCCCGGTAACAAAACCACATGCTGCGATTACATAACCCGGAATGGCTCCTCCAAGCCCTTGTGCAACCTTACTGACAAAAGATGTAAGCGAAGCAATGGCTGCTTCTACACGTCTTCCTGTTTTGTACTGCACATAAGTGGTATTGTCTGCCTGTATACTGGTGCTGACAGGTACCATCCAGCCTCCGGCCACGCCTCCGATAAAGGCGCTGATATATATCAAAACCATAGAAGTCACATCTATCAAACGAAGGAGATTAAGTGCTGTTGATATAATGATCGCTGACAGATAAACCTTTTTTTTACCAAAACGGTTGGCAAGATACGGTCCTATTACAATTCCAAATGGCGCTGTGATCAAACTTATGATGGAAACTCCTGACATAAGTTTCATATCTCCTAAAACATATGTATAAAAATATGCACCGGCTCCACCAGCCACTGAACTTCCTGCACCCACGACCAAAGTAGATACAAACGCTGCCCATACAGGCTTATATCTCAGAAAACGAAGCATCTCTTTCAAGGAATACTTTTCCTCGTCATTCCCCTCAAATCCCACGCGTTCCCTGACACATAATGCTCCCAAAACAGAAAGGCCAAGCGTCATTGCCATAGAACCGAAGATCAATACATAATAACTTTCCAATTTCCCATCTGCTACAATGACAGGTCCTAATACACCAATCACCGCTCCTCCGGCCAATGTTCCCAATGCGTTGAAAAGAGACAGGCTGTTTCGCTCTTTATCATTTGTACTCATAACAGGTATCAGACTGTTCTTGGATATATCCATGATATCAAATGTCCATCCCAGCAGCAAATAGGTAATATAAACGATTGCGTACTTTCCTACAGGGCTCCAGACAGCGCCAAACCACAGCAGAATGTAATTTATGGAACAGATAACAGTCCCCAGAATGATCATCGGACGAAACTTTCCCATCTTCATTACAGGAAATCTGTCTAGGATAAATCCCATGACCGGATCACTGATACCGTCCATTACTTTAGATACTAAAAACAATGTTGCCAGCGCCTTGGGATCCAGTCCCACCACAGTCGTATAATAGATCATAAAATACGCGGACAACAGTGACATAAACGGGATATTTCCTGCACATACCATAAACAGTCCCATTTTTTCGGATAATTTTACTTTTTGATTTTTATTCTTCATCCCTCTACTCCTTATCAAAACTGCGCTAATGCCATATTCAGCATCTGCGCTTCATCATTCTTAATCTCTCCTGCAAATGTTTTTGCAACATTTCTGAGAGAGAGGCCATATGCCGCATCTGGAATCATATCCACCTCCATCATTTTGGAAAGAAAAGTGCGGATATGTGGATTATTCAACAGTTCTTCCATAGTCGAGTCTATGCTGTATCTCTTTTTTAAAGGCTCTGATGCTTCATAGGCAACTTCATATTCCCCGGAGTTCACATAGCAGATTCCATTTTCTACAGTTTCAAATAATGGATTTCCCGTATCTTCATATATTGATTCCGACGCATAGGGTAGAATGACTTCTGCCTTACCTCCGAATGGAACCGTAATAGATATTGTGATTTTATTATCCTCTGATATCACCCAGCTGCACTGATAGCATCCGCTTGCTGAATCATACACAGCTTTTACATATTTCAGTTCATTATTTACTTTCGGAGAGATTCGCATCACTCTGCCTCCCGGACTCTGCTCCATCAGATCAATCCCGGCTGCATGGCGGAAAATCCATTCCAGTATGGCTCCGTATGAATAATGATTCAGACTGTTCATCCCTGTACTGGAGACATGTCCATTCTCATCCAGTGAATTCCAGCGTTCCCACACCGTTGTTGCTCCCAGCCTCACTTCATGGAGCCAGCCCGGATATTCTTCGTTGAGAAGGAGCCTGTATGCTGCATCCGTCATTCCATGATCAGTCAGAACATTACACAAAAGCGGTGTTCCTACAAACCCGGTATTTAATTTGTTTTTATTGTCCCGGAGAAGCTTTTTCAACATCTGCTTTGTCAGTTTTTCATCTTTAGACAGGTGATACTTCAAGGCAAGGACAAGTCCCGTCTGTGTCTTCACCGCACATCTGCCTGTTGCAGTGAAATATTCATCTTTCACCACCTGCCATTGATGGTCTGCAATTTTCTGATATTCCAGTCTTGTTTTCTCCAACCCCAGCACTCCTGCAGCTTTTGCAACAATCTGCGCACTCGCTGCATAGTAGATATCTGCAATATATGCTTCATCTGTCGCTCCGTACACACAGTCCGCAGCAGTACCTGCACGGTCAAGTGCCAGCCAGTCTCCATAATGGAATACCTGCCTCCATCCATGGCAGTCTCCGTCAATCCTCCGGATATAGTCAACCCAGGCCTTCATGCTTTCAATCTGGTTTTCCAGGATCGTCTTGTCTCCGCTGAACAGATACACATTCCATGGAATAATACAGGCAGCATCTCCCCACACACAGGAACATTTTGCAGGTCCAAATGTAGGTACGGTTTCCGGAACCATTCCGTCTGCCAGAAGTTGCTCCTGATACAGATCATATAAATACTTCTGATAAAACGCATATGTATCTGCCAGATAACTTGCAGTGGCAGAAAATACCTGGGTATCTCCCGTCCAGCCCATCCGTTCATCCCTTTGCGGACAGTCTGTAGGGACATCCAGAAAGTTTCCCTTCATTCCCCATTCAATATTAGAGATTAGTTTATTCACAAGTTTGCTGCCTGTTTCGACTGTTCCGATACTCTCATAATCACTGTGCAGTACAACTGCCGTAAAGTCCTCGCATGACAGATCCGTAACTCCACTGACCTTGACATAGCGGTATCCATAATAAGTAAAATGCGGAACGATCACCTTTTCCGTACCATCGGAAACATAGACATACTCAGAAAGAGCAGTCCTTAAGTTCTCATTATAGAAGTTCCCATCCTGAAGAATCTCTCCTGTCTGTATCCGGATCGTTGTTCCCGCTGGTTCATTTACACGCAGACGAAAAATTCCCGTTATCTCCTGCCCCATATCCAATACCTTTTCTCCTGCCGGAGTATGGATCAGTTCCACCGGTTTCATCTGCTCATGTGCCGTAACCGGAAGGGACAGCCGTTCCATAATCCTCCCTTTCGGCGCCTCTGCAATCAATGCCGCAGACTCCGGCACAGGCGGTAATGTATCATCTCTTTTCTCGCCGTCATAGATATTGGAAAAAAAGATATTACTTCTTGTCACTGTCCAGGTCTCGTCGGAACCAATCACTTCTTTCGTTCCGTCTTTATAATCTATGTGTACCTCTGCGATCAGCTTCCACGTATCTCCGTAGTACGCTTTCTGATCTGGGTTACTGAATCCGAACCGCCCCTTATACCATCCGTTGCCAAGAAGAACGGACAACACTCCGCCTTTTCCAATCTGTTCCGTAATATCATACATCTGATACTGAATCCACTGGTCATAATTATTGCAGTATGGAGCCAGATACTCATTGCCGATCTTTACGGGGGTTTCCTCCTGCTTTAAGGTAAAATATACTTCATGCAGACCCAGCCCGCAGATATACAGTCTTGCCTTTTCCACCTTTTTTTCTACGCAGATCTCCTTAGAAAAGATTGGATGACGTTCTTCTTTACTGTCACAGGTAATCCATTTTCCTACCCATGATTCCCCCATTTTTGCGGTTTCAAAATACTGTGTCTCTGATGTGATTACCTCATCTGCATCTGTTGTTACAATAACTTTCCAGTAGTATCTTGTATACGGTTCTACTTCAAATTCTACTCTCGCGGCAAGGCTGTCCAGCTTTGCTTCTCCCGTATCATGACAAATCTCTGTAAAGGTTTTATTCTTACTGATCACAATCCTTGCATGCTTCTGCTCCTGCCCCCTGCACCCTTTCACTTTCCAGGAAAACACCAGCGATTTCAGATAAAACCCTACAGGATTTGTGATATGATTTATTTTTGCTGCATAAATCTTGCCCTTGATGTCTCTGCCCATTATGAAATCCTCCTTGTAGTCTTCAATCATTTTTCTTAGCTAATATTCTACTTTACCGGGTTTGAGATTGCATCAACGAAACATAAGTGATTTACCGACGAAACTTAAGGTGGATTTTAAGATTAACCTATACATATTTACAACAAATATGATATATTTTAGGCATAGAATAAATGAACCAGCAGCGCTTTCAGCCACAGTTCATTCATAAAAGTGAAAAGAGGAAACAACTCATGATGACCTTATCCGCACTGGACCAATATCTGAAGCAGTATACTCACGAAGAAACACAGCGCCTTAACGGTATCAAAAAAGACTATTCTAAATTTTCTCTTGTGAAAGGCAAATTTGATGCTCCATGTTACCGTTTTGATACAGATCTTGAAGATCTCCGTTCCTTATTTCTTTCAAAAAAAGTCCTGCCAAGCTATTACAATTTTGCCGTTGTAAAGCAGGATCGTTTTGAAAATGTGCCTCTACATATTCATGAGTGGCTGGAACTGGGATATGTCTATTCTGGTTCCTGCACAATGACTATAAATAACAATACCTTTGAACTAAAAGCAGGACAAATGATCCTGATCAGCCAGAATGCTCCTCACTCTGTTAAGAGATGTTCAAAAAATGATATTATTATCAATTTCCTGCTGTCGCGCGAATACCTGAATGGAACTTTTTTTGAACGGCTGTCTCAGGAGAATTACCTTACGCACTTTTTCATTGAGGCTCTGAACACAACAATGCAGACCAGCAGATACATTATCTTTTCCCCGGAAAAACAAAACCGGCTGGCAGATCTTGCCAACCAGTTTCTCTGTGAATTTTATTCTCCGTCCATAACATCCGGTCCTTTTTTAGACAGCCTCTTTACACTTATAACCTGCGAGATGATAAATCTGTTCCAGCATGACATGGTTCTGGATCACTCTTCTGTGGATCAGATTTACACCATACTTCGATATATTGAAACAAACTCCGCACACTGTACTCTTTCTTCTACTGCTGAGTTTTTTAACATGCACCCAAACTATCTCTCCGCATACATCCGGCAGCATACCGGAACCACTTACAAAGAACTTGTCCAGACGCAGCGGCTCTCACAGGCAGCAAAACTTCTCCGGAGCACGGCGCTTTCAACAAATGATATCAGCCTTGCTGTCGGATATCAGAATACCAGCTTTTTCTTCCAGCTGTTCCGTAAAAAATATGGGTGTACGCCTATGGAGTATCGAAATAGAGCCCATACCTCTGATACAACACATATTAACTAAAAATATGATACTCGTATCTTCCTGCCTCCACGTTGTCCTTCCGTCCATCCGGAAGGACAACCTCTGTTTCTACAGGTGTTTCTAACACGATATGCAGGGTCCCATCTTCCCCATAGCTCCACTCTGACCGAATTTCACCATGCCGGGAAACATAGCTCCCCTTCACACTCCCCAGCCGCTCATCCGGATACGGCTCAAAGTGTACCTTCGCAAATCCTGGCTCTAAAGGTCTGATACCCAGAATGTACTGGTAGTAAAATTCCCCCACACTTCCAAATGCATAGTGGTTAAAGGATACCATGTTTTCCCCGGAGGTCTGTACCTTTTCCTCGTTCACGGTACCATCCGGTTTCAACGCATCCCAGCGCTCCCAGGTAGTCGTCGCACCGTTTTTGATCTGGTACATCCATCCCGGACAGCCTTCCTGGAGCAGCATATCATATGCCAGACGTGTCTCCCCTGCCTCAACCAGCAGCGGCAGGAAATGCTCGGTAGCGAAAAATCCAGTCTCCATACCGTTCTTTTTTACATTCTCCACATATTTCTGCAGAACCTTGTCACGGAGCTCTCCTTTTGGAATCACAAATTTCAAAGCCATGATATAGGCAGACTGGTAGTCTTTTGCAACCGTTCCGTCCTTTTTTACAAACTTTTTAATATAGGCAGCTCGTGTCTTCTCAAGCTGCTCACGGTATCTCAATGCGTCCTCATTCTTTCCCAGCTTTTCCGCAGTCTGGGAGATGACCTCCAGATCGTGTACGATAAAGGAGTTGGATACCGGATTGTTATGCATGGCCTGCCAAGCCATATCTCTCCCCGGTGCCAGCCAGTCGCCTAAGGATGCACCAATCCACAGATTTTTTCTCCCCATTTTGCGGATCTCCGCCTCCACGAAAAGCTTCATACTCTCATACTGCCCGGGCAGTGCCTCCTCGTCACCGAACTGCCGGTACATCATTTCCGGCAGAATCGTCACCGCATTGCCCCAGCCAAGCATACTGATGAATCCAATTCCTGCCGAACCTGTTGCGGGTACAGTCGCACCGACATAGCCCTCCGTATTGTCCAACTGTCCTAAGCGCAGGTCGGTCAGAAAGTTCTTCCAGAAATCATGGGTATCAAAGTTATAGGCTCCTGTCAGTGCAAACACATGACCGTCCCCGGTATAACCCATCCGCTCATCTCTCTGCGGACAGTCGGTCGGGACTTCGACATAATTCGACTTTTGTCCCCATACCTGATTCTCGTACAGCTTCTGAACCATCGGGTGCGCGCAGTGAAAATCTCCGGTCCGTTTCATATCGGAATATACCGCATAGGCGGTAATCATCCCTGGTACATAGACTGCACCGCTTAGCTCCATGTAACGGAATCCCATATAGGTAAAACGCGGACGGTATTTTCCTATGTTGTGAGATACGCGGTTCTCAACTACCGGGGTTACTTGTGTATCTAAGTTAGATTCTGTATCTGCACTGATTCTGGCCGCAGAATGATAAACAATCGTTGCTTTTGCTTTTCGCAGATTATTGGTATATACACTCCCATCAGGATTTAAAATTTCTCCATGCCTGATTGTCACAACCTCCCCGGAAAAGTACTGCGGATCGATCTCCACAATCCCGGCAAAATTCTGCCCGAAATCCAGAATTGTCCTGCCGTCTTCTAAAGTGCTGACTACCTGGACCGGCATCTCTTCCTGTACCTGTACCTCCATGAGCGTTTTCTCCAGAGAATCCGGGATTTTTTCTGTGTAAAGGACTACATGGCCGATTACCTTTTCACTGTTCTCCAAGCCCGCATGATAAATTTCCCCATCGTATTCTCCTGCATATTCATAGGGCGATTCCAGTACTTCCACATCCATATCGGAACAGATCTGCTCCTGCCTTCCGTCTTCGTAGATCACGCACAGAATCCAGGCTGCTCCCGGTTTTTGTCCGTAGATCTGTGTCTTGTTCTCACACAAGAAACGTCCACAGTACCAGCCCTGCCCGAGATAGATCCGCAGCTCATTCTCCCCTGCCTTTAATAGTGAAGTAATGTCGTTCTCCTGATATAAGAGCCTCCTTGGATAATACGTATATCCTGGTGCATACATCTGTTTTCCGACTTTGATCCCATTCACGTCTGCCTCGTACATTCCCTGGGCCGTACTGGTCAAAATCGCTCTGGTTACCCTGCTCCCCTTATTCTCCAATGAGAACCGCTGCCGAAGGACTGCCACTTCGCCTTCCTTGTATTCCCCTTCTGTTGTGATAAATTTCTCTCTTAATTCTTGCATGGTATCGTCCTCTTCTATCATCTTGAATAAACTGCCCTGTGTTCTTCTTTCTGTCAGTAGAATCTTTCCTCACATTAAAATAGACTTAATCATTGACCATACTGCCAACGATTAAGCCTATTGTATAACACGAACTAAAACTGTGCGTTAAGATATTGCTTTTTTTGTTTGATTTTTAGTGAATTATTTTCCTCAACTGAGCAGTCCCATCTGTCTCAGTATCAGTATCGTAACAAACAGTGTAAATATAGAAACAACGCTGCTGAATACCACCAGCTGCCCGGCAAGCTGTTCGTCCGCTTCTGCCTGCTGAGCCATCACATAACTGGACACTGCGACCGGTGTCTGATAAGCCAGTAATGCCGCCAGAAGATCGGAATCCCGGTATCCCATCGCGACCACCATCGGAATAAAGATCAGGGGAAGGATGACCATCTTGACCGCAACCACGGCTCCTGCGATTTTCAGGTTTCCTCTTACCTTAGAAAAATCAAAATCCCCTCCCAAAATCAGAAACGCAATGGGTGTCGCCAGTTTTGCCAGATCATTCAGAGTCGTATCCGCCGCCTGCGGAAGCTTTACTCCCAGAAGAGACGCGATAATTCCCAGCACGGATGCGATAATCAACGGATTCTTCAGAATCCCTACAAGTACTTTCTTAAAATCCCGTTCCCTCTTCCCACCGAAAAAAGAAAGTGCAATAACCGCAAGGAAATTATACATCGGTACCAGGACCGCACTCAAGATAGCAGCGGTGACCGTATTGGCGGAACCATACATATTCTCCACCACCGCGACCCCGAATATAACGTAATTGCTCCTGAAAATCCCCTGGATCACCACCCCCTGCTGGTTCTCCTTTTTCACCACTCTTGGTACAATGAGACACAGCAGCACGAACAAAAGAAGCAGGCTGCCTGCCGCAAAAAAGCATAAGCCGCCCTGCATCTGTTCCCTGATGTTGCTCTGGTATATATTCCGAAACAGCATACAGGGCAGAAATACTTTAAATACTAAGGAATTCGCTTTTTTCAGAAGGGACTTGTCAGCAAGGGCCGTATAATTAGCTATCACATATCCTATCACCATCAGGAAAAATAGCGGGGCGATGACGTTAAAAGACAATATGATATTTTCCATTTATGCTCCTCCCGGCAGTCTTATTCTCATTCCTACTCAACACTCTCCAGAATCCCCCGCAGACTGCACATATCCCACCTTTTTTTATAAGTTTTCTGATTAAGTGTAATATGTACTCTCCTGAGCACCTTCTTTTTCCGCAACACAAATGCATTCAAATTCCCCTTAAAATTCTCATCCACACGGTGCATGTTATCTACGCTGGACCACACAGGCTTTATGCCGTCATCAAAGTTAACCACTACCTTAAGGTCACTGGGTATCTCTACCCCATCAATGGATGTCACCTCAAACAGCGTAGAATAACCTCCGCCCCGCAGACCATCCTCTTTGGCTTCAAACTCTTCTACAAAAATCTGCTTTAATGTCCGAAGCTGCTCCTTACTGTCAAACATAATGCGCCCTCCCTGACTGTTGTCTGTCGTAAATGTTTACTTATATCAAGTATAGCATGACTTCCTTGGTTTTTATAGTCGGGCAATTAGAATGGTGGTGTTAAAATCACTACAGAAATCGATAATGTGTATTCTTCCCTTTTCCCTCCTGAATAAGTTCTCCTCTTTCTGTCATCCTTCTAAGAAGACGTCCACTCGTTGTCTGTCCAATCCCCAGAAGTCTCTCCACCTGCTTTCGGGTGACTGCTCCCTGTTCTTTTGCCAGTTCAATTACAATTCTTTCACTATCATTTTCTTCCGACATGACCTGCTGTTTTTGATACTGAGATTCCTGATAATTAAGATTCGGCAAAATAATCTTAAATGCATTATCTGAGGTTATAATCTGAGGTTTCTTTCCACTTTCCTCATATGCATCCATAATCTTCCTTATTCCCGTGCCATAAGCTTCTATCAGCTCCAGCCGATAAAATATATTTGCAAGCTTTGCGTTACGACACACGGAAATTCCAATCATCACATCGTCCAGTGTCACACCTTGGACAAGCCCTCCGATTGATGTAAATTCAATCCTGTCCTCATAAATACTAATCAGTGTACTGGCTCTGAAAGAATATTCCCGATGCACAAGTGTATTCAGTAGTGCCTCTCTAATAGCCGCCTCCGGGTAGTCTCTCGAATCTATACGAAGAAGTTTATCAAAAGTAGAACGTGTCTGGTTATGAAAATCAATATAATCATACACTTCTCTCATTTGTCTGAACAAGGAGCCTGAGAACTCTTTACGATCCTTAAATATATTCTGATTTGTTCCCTCAAAAACAGCGGTCTTAATAGTATGCATACATTGTTCAGAAAGAAGCAGACCGAGATTTGTATAAATATCATCCTGGCTTAAAATCCCCAATGACTTCATCTGAACCAGACCAAAAGGAAGATTTCTATCTGAAAATTCCTTTTGTGCTGAATCAAAAGTCAATTCCTGCTCCAGGGAACGCATTTCTTCAAAGCTATCTCCATCTGTCTCTTTAATCATTCTTCGAATTAATGTATCTGTAGCCGGAACAGATGAATAGCCCTGACGTACATAGACACCTTCTGGACGCAGCCCTTTTTTAGCAATATAGTAAGGACGTTCTGTTCCACGCTGAATCTCCACGAAAACTATACATTTTCCTCCAATTTCCAGAGTTTCATAATGAAGGAACATTGTCAGATCTGGCTTAATGGCATCGCGGACCATATTGCTGATCTGCAGAGCCGTGCCATCTGGATCGTCCAAGCCAATTACCTCGCCGTTATCCTGAACACCTATATAGAGCTTTCCACCCTGTCCATTTGCAAAGGCTATGATTTCCTTTTTAATATCCTCTACAACAACAGCTTTTAATTCGACCGTCTCACTCTCCCGAAAAACCATAAATGCTCCTCCTTTTTTGTATTATTCTAACCATATTTTAACCATTCTAACCATTCTTGTCAATATTTATGGTTAGAATAGCCAGAATATGTTTTTACTTGATAGAAAGAGAAATATCCTAGTATTCAAATAGACATCTATACGCCCAGATAAAATGATGGTGGAATTGTTATTATTGAATATATCAACATATTGTGTTAATATATTTCCATCGCACTACAAATTGTATGATATAGCAGATATTAACAATCCACACCGTCGCTGGTCGGTGAACACGGGCCGTAGGAATCGCCCCCATAATTCTTCCCTGTGTTCTATGATAAGTATTTTATAATCAGTGCTCTATGATAAAATAAGAAAAATTGATAACAGAAAGGTGTATATAGAATATGACAGACCCAAAGACTATTTCATTTCCCGGCCTTCCCAAACTTCAAGAAGTCCTGTTAAAGATCCAGCATGATTTTCCTGAGGAGGAATACAAGATGGACATCTTGCATTCCCGTTTTCATAGTTTCCTGACACCCGGTCTTTCTGCCACGGAAAAGTTGGAATTTCTGATAAAGGCAGCCATGGAATTGACTACCCAGGAAGCTCCAAAGTGGGAGATGATCGCTTCCCGTTTCCGAATGCTCCAATTTGAACTCTCCGTAAAAAACACCATGGAAGCATTCGGTATCAAAAGCTTTTATGAAAAAATCCGCTGGCTGACAGATCTTGGCCTGTATGGAGACTATATTTTAGGCAATTACTCCAAGGAGGAGATTGATAAATTTGAATCCTGGATCTGCATGGAACGAAACGACCTCTTTCCATATTCAGGTCTGGATCTGCTGCTCAACCGCTATGTCATCCGCAGCAGAAAGGGGGAACCTCTGGAGACGCCGCAGGAGATGTTCATGGGAATCGCCATGCATCTCGCCATGAAGGAAAAGACGGACCGCAGCGGATGGGTAAAGCGCTTCTATGATATGATGAGCACCCTGAAAGTCACGATGGCTACTCCCACGCTGTCCAATGCAAGGAAGCCCTACCATCAGCTTTCTTCCTGCTTTATCGACACTGTGCCTGACAGTCTGGACGGAATCTACCGCAGCATCGATAATTTTTCCAAGGTCAGCAAGTTCGGCGGCGGTATGGGCATGTATTTCGGAAAGGTAAGGGCAAGCGGCAGTGCGATCCGGGGATTCGAAGGAGCTGCCGGAGGCGTCATCCGCTGGATCCGCCTGGCAAATGATACAGCAGTGGCAGTGGACCAGCTTGGAGTCCGTCAGGGTGCCATCGCCGTTTATCTGGATGTATGGCATCGGGACCTGCCAGAATTTTTAAACTTAAGGACCAATAACGGGGATGAACGAATGAAAGCCCATGATGTGTTTCCAGCGGTATGTTATCCCGATTATTTTTGGGAACAGGCACAAAGCAATATCGAGGGCGACTGGTATCTGATGTGCCCTCATGAGATTTTGACGGTAAAAGGATACGCTCTGGAGGATTCTTTTGGTGAGGAATGGAAGAAAAAATATCTGGACTGTATCCAGGATGAACGGATTCAGAAACGTATTATTCCTATCAAGGACATTCTCCGCCTGATTATCCGCAGCGCCGTGGAGACGGGGACTCCCTTTGTATTCAACCGAGACCATGTGAACCGGGCGAATCCGAACAAGCACAAGGGCATGATCTACTGCAGTAATCTTTGTACGGAAATTGCACAGAATATGAAAGAAATTGAGATGGTGGAACAGACCGTCCAAACAGTCGATGGTGAGACGGTTGTCGTCACAGTCACGAAACCAGGAGAATTCGTTGTATGTAATCTGGCTAGTCTGAGCCTTGGAAATATTCAAGTTGAGAATTTCGAGGAGCTTTCTTATCTGACGGAAAGTGCGGTGCGCGCACTGGATAATGTGATCGACCTGAACTTTTTCCCGGTGCCTTATGCTAAGGTCAACAATCAGAAATACAGACCCATTGGACTGGGCGTCAGTGGGTACCACCATATGCTCGCAAAGCGCGGTATCCGCTGGGAAAGCCAGGAGCACCTGGATTTTGTCGGAAAAGTATTTTCCGATATCCATTACGCCGCCGTGGAGGCCAGCAGCAATATTGCAGGGGAAAAAGGCAGCTATGACTATTTTGATGGAAGTGACTGGCAGACCGGAGAATATTTCCGGCAAAGAGAGCTGACGGAGGGCCGCTGGGCCAGGCTTGCTAAAAAGATAGCATCCCAGGGGCTGCGCAACGGTTATCTGCTGGCAGTGGCGCCGACGAGCAGTACCAGTATTATCGCAGGAACGACCGCAGGGCTTGACCCTATCATGAACCGCTACTTCCTGGAAGAAAAGAAAAATGGGCTGATGCCGAGAGTTGCGCCCGAGCTTTCCATGGAGAACTTCTGGTATTATAAGAACGCACATCTGATTGACCAGACCTGGTCTGTGCGCGCCTGCGGAATCAGGCAGCGCCATATTGACCAAGCGCAGAGCTTGAATCTGTACATTACCAATGAGTATACCTTCCGCGGTGTACTGAATCTGTACCTTCTGGCATGGGAGGAGGGCGTTAAGACCATTTACTATGTGAGGTCCAGAAGCCTTGAAGTTGAGGAATGTGAAGTGTGTTCTTCATAGAAAGTGAAGGCGGATATTGGTAGTCCATATTCACTCTTTTCAATTGTCCACCGACTTTTTGAAACGAAAGAAATTTATATAGCAGGAGAAAGTGCAATGACTGAATTAAAAAAGAAGCCTTTATTCAACCCCAACGGCGATACCGAAGCCGCCAAAAGAAGGATGATCGGAGGAAATACCACCAATCTGAACGATTTTAACCATATGAAATATAACTGGGTCAGCGGCTGGTACCGCCAGGCAATGAATAATTTCTGGGTGCCCGAGGAAATCAATCTGACCGTAGATATCAAGGACTATAAGCTCCTTCCTATGGCGGAGCGCAGAGCATATGATAAGATCCTGTCCTTTTTGATTTTCCTGGACAGCATCCAGACTGCCAACCTGCCCAATATCGGCGAGTATATTACGGCAAATGAAATCAATCTCTGTCTGTCCATTCAGGCTTTCCAGGAAGCGGTCCACAGCCAGAGCTACAGTTATATGCTGGATACGATCTGTGAACCACAGGAACGAAATCTGGTCCTGTATCAATGGAAAGATGATTCCCACCTTTTGGAGAGGAACGAGTTTATCGGAAATCTATACAATGAATTCCAGAAGGAAAAGACACCTGAAATGCTGGTGCAGACCTTAGTAGCGAATTATATCCTGGAAGGAATCTATTTCTACAGTGGATTTATGTTCTTCTATAATCTCGGCAGAAATCGACGGATGCCAGGGTCTGTGCAGGAAATCCGCTATATTAACCGGGATGAGAACACTCACCTCTGGCTGTTTCGAAGCATTTTAAACGAACTTGAAAAGGAAGAGCCGTCATTATTTACCTTTGAGAAAAAGGAAAAATACAGAGAGATGATCCGCGAAGGGTGTGAACAGGAAATCCGCTGGGGACATTACGTGATCGGGGATGAGGTCCAGGGGCTGAACCGGGAGATGATCACCGATTACATCCAGTATCTTGGGAACCTTAGATGCAGGGGGCTTGGACTTGCGCCCATTTATGAGGGACATGAAAAAGAACCGGAAAGCATGGAATGGGTCAGCCAGTATTCCAATGCAAACATGATCAAGACAGACTTCTTCGAGGCACGCAGCACCGCGTATGCGAAGAGCAGTGCATTGGTGGATGATCTGTAGAATAAAACATATGCCCAGAAGAGTAAGCAGCAGATAGTATCATCTTTCGCTTACTCTTCTGGGCACTGTCAATTAAATTTCCATTCGCTGTTCAGGAACTGTTGTCCGGTCATACATTTTATTTAAAATCAAAGTAATAATGCAGCATCTTTGGTTTTTATATCAGTTCTTTTACCCATACTGTCATCTCTCCCATCCCCCGGTTATTCCAATATGCATAAGGAACCGCTTTTAGTATCACATCTGACAGAGTGACAGGATGTTCTGCATATAGTTCCTCTTCCTTCCAGGCAGTCTCCTGCATCCGTTTTCCTTTCAGAACAAGCTGTATGATCCCACCAAATAGCGTGGATTGAACCTCCTCGATCTTCTGATCTGTAGGAATAAATAATTCTGACAGGTTCTTCCCATTGTCAGCCTCTTCCAGACAGTATACTAAAGGACCCTTTACAATGGCCGTCTTTCCGCAGTCAGCACGTACATTTGGATTGGCACGGACAAACTTCGCCGGTGCCTCAAATGTGACTGTGACCTCTATCTCCTCTGTCAATGTCAGGTAGGCATAACCTTTTTCCACCTGATATTCTACCTGCTGTCCATTAGCGCAGACCTGATAACTCTGGGCATACGCAGGTATCCGAAGTGCCAGCTTGATTCCGGCTGCAGGGACATTTTTCACCTTAATACAAATCCGACTGTCAAATGGGAATTTTGTTTCCATGGAAACATGAACTTCCTCTCTACCAATCTCTATTTCTGTTTCATTGGAAACGAAAAGATTAACATACACTGCCTCTTCTCCGACAGAGTAAATATACTGCCCCAGAGAAGCAAGTGTCCTTGCGATATTCGGAGGACAGCATGCTACTCCAAACCATTTCTGCCTGACAGGCTTCACATGCTCTTTTGAGGTATGGTCCATACAGTTATCCGGCCATACTTCCAGCGGATTTACATAAAAGAAACTCTTCCCATCTAAAGCAATTCCCGCTAACACGGTGTTATAAAGGGCTCTTTCTACCGTATCAATATATGAAGCATCCTTTGTAATATTTGCCATTCTGATTCCAAACATCGCAAGACCGATAGATGCGCAGGATTCCGCATAATTACAATCATTCGGCAGATCATAGTCCGTGGTGAATCTCTCCAGGATTCCCGAAGCTCCGATCCCCCCCGTAATATACATCTGTTTCTGCACAATATTCTTCCAAAGCCGTTCACAGCTTTCCATCAGTTCTTCATCCTTATATTCGTATGCCAGATCTGCCATGGCACTGTACATATACACTGCCCGCACTGCATGGCCCTCTGCCGCCTCCTGCTCTCTGACCGGTCTGTCAGACTGGGAATAGGCCGGCTGATAGCCTGCAAATTCAGGAAAAATATTCTTGTAATCGGGAGCACTCATTTCCTGCAGAAAATAATTTTCCCCGATTCCTCTGGCATCAATAAAATACTTTGCCAGATTCAGGTATTTTTGTTCGCCCGTCACCTGATACAGCTTGATCAGCCCGATCTCTACCTCCTGATGTCCCGGGTAGCCGTGAATTTTTCCCTCTTCTGTTCCAAACGTATCACACAGCAGATCTGCCAGTTTCAGCACCACCTCTAAGAACTTCTTTTTTCCGGTCCCCTGATAGTAAGCTACCGCCGCCTCCATCATATGTCCGGCCGTATAAAGTTCATGTCCCTCACATAAATTTTTCCATCTGCGTTCCGGTTCCTTAACAATAAAATATGTGTCCAGATATCCGTCCTCCTGCTGTGCCTCGGCAATCAGGTCGATTACCTCATCCGCCGTCTTTTCCAACTCAGGATCTTTATTTGCTGCAAGAGTAAACCCTACCGCTTCCAGCCATTTTGCAATATCCGTATCCTGGAAGACTGCACCATAAAATTCCCCTTCTTTCCTACCCGCAGCAATCGCAAAATTTTCCAGACAGTGGGATGGTTCGGCATCCGGTATCCTGTCATTCATCGCGTCCCACTGGTACGGGATAATCGCGTCCTTCACCAGGTTCACATGTTTTGACCAAAACTCATCCGTAATCTTGATTTTCTGCAAATTTACAGAATGTAATTTCATTGTACTGCTCCTCCTTTGCGCCTATGCCTTCACTGCTCCATTTGTCAGGCCGCTGACGATATATTTCTGCATAAAGATGAAAATCAGGACTACCGGCAGAATCGCAATGATACCGAATGCCATTGTCGCATTCCACAAGGTCTGATACTGCTGTACGTAATTATAGATACTAGACGTAATCGGCCTCTTATTCGGATCTGTCATAAATGTGATTCCATAAATCAAATCTCCCCATGCATACACAAAGGAAAATACCGCTGCTACCACGACACCCGGCTTTGCGATTGGAAGCATGACCTTGGTAAAGGAAGTGATGCTGTTACATCCGTCAATCTTAGCCGCCTCATCCAGCTCCTTTGGAATGGACAAGAAATAGGTTCTCAGAATGATAATACTAAATGGGATTCCCAAAGTCGCATCTGCCAGAATCGGTGCCAGGTAAGTATTGAGCAGCCCCATGTTTGAAAACATGATATACAAAGAGGTCAGAATCAAAGTGGACGGAAGCATCTGGGTCATCAGAAAGTATAAGATAAGTACTTTCCTGCCGCTGAACTTAAATCTTGCAAGTCCGTAAGCCGCCGGGATGGAGAGAATCGTTGAAATTAACGTCGCACCGCATCCGATGATGAGGCTGTTCTTAAATCCGCGCAGTGTATCGCTGGAGGCGGACAACTGTGCCGCAAACGCATCCAGTGTAAGATCTTTCGGCCACAACGGCGTCGGAATCTGAAAGATTTCCACCTGTGTTTTCAATGCCGTGACGACCATCCAGTACAATGGGAAAATGAAGATGATAAAAACAAGTGCTCCAATTATAAAAAACTTCCAATTTCCTTTCTCATTTTTCATCTTACATCACCTCTTCCTCATCATTAATCAATTTAATATAGAAAATCCCTACTACGAACAATATCAGGAACAGTATATTCGCCGCTGCGGCACCCTTGCTGAACTGGAACTGTTCAAAGGATAATTTATAAGCGTATGTAGATACCAGCTCTGTGGCATTGACAGGGCCGCCCTTTGTCATGACCCATACGAGGTCGAATACCTTGAATGTATAGACAAATCCAAGTGTCAGCACAGACATGATTGCCGGGCGGATCATCGGGATTGTTATGCGGAACAAAGTCTGGAACTTATTTGCCCCATCCAGTTTCGAACTTTCATAGATTTCCTCCGGTATCGTTGTCAGTCCCGTAATCAGAAGCATCATGTTAAACGGAATCCCGATCCAGATATTTGCCACTACAATCGCAATCATCGCAAGCTTCGGGTCTAACAGCCACTCTAAAGGGGCATCGATCAGATGAAGTGACATAAACATCTGGTTAATGATACCGCCCTTGCTTGCAAACATAAACTTGAACAGAAGCCCTGCGACCGTAACAGGCAGCAGCCAGGAAATCATAGTTACACCCCTAAAGAATGAACTTCCCTTAAATTTTTTGCTGAACAGCAGTGCCAATCCAAATCCAATAAAAAACTGGAAGAAAATAGAGGCTACTGTAAAAATCAGTGTATTTCCGATTGCCGCTGTCAATATAGCATCTTTTCCTTCGAACAGCTCTTTATAATTCGCAAATCCTACAAACGCCTGTTTTGAAGCATCTGAGAATGTATATACATCTACATTCTTAAAGCTCAAGATAAAGTTCTGTATCATAGGCCAGCCCACAAATACCAGCATATAAAGTGCTGCAGGGAGCGCAAAGATAAATCCGGCTCTTCTTCCAGAGTCATTCCCCTTTTTCATCTCATCCCATCCTTTCTGAATCTCTGTTTAATAAAGTCTGCGCCTGTGGCTTCTTCCTGCCACAACCGTTTATGAAAGAAAAGAGACAGGGGTTGGCCTGTCCCTTTCTGATACTACTTTTCGGATGCTTTCACCTTATCTACTGCTGCCTGGGTATCCTCTGCTGCCTTCTCAGGTGTCTTAGCGGAAGTCATAACTTCCTGGAAGCCTGTCTGAATCGCATCTGAATATTCCGGCCAGGATGCACTTGGTCCTCTCGGGATAGAAGTTGTGAGCTGCTGGATAAATTCTTTCTGAATCGGATCATCTGTCCAATAGGAATCCTGTGCTGCCTCTGTCTTTGGAGGGAAGGAGCCATACTCTTTCATAGCATTTACCATGACATCTGTCTGATCATAATATTTCATGAATGCAATTGCTCCGTCCATGTTGTCTTTCTTAACTGCACCCATGTTCTCACCGCCGAGAATGGATGTTGCCTGTTCTGAATTGGCATCTTTTTTAGGAAGGACTGTTACACCATAGTTCAAATCCGGTGCATCTTTCTCGATTCCAGGAATCTGCCATGGGCCGTTCTGCTGCATAGCCAGGTTGCCTGCCACAAAGTTATTGTTGACATCTGATTGTGTCCAGTTTACGCAGTCCTTTGACCAGGAGCCTTCTGACACCATTTCCTGCATTAACTTGTAGGCATCGATTCCGTCTCCGATGTTCTGGTAGTCTCCCCCTGCTGTATATAACCACTGCAGACACTGGAATGTCCCCTCATCTGTTCCAGTCGCTGCGTTACCAAACCCTGCGACCCCATCTTTCGTCAGCGCTTTTGCCATCTCACGGAACTCTTCCCATGTAGTATCTGTATTTGGATACTCTATGCCTGCCGCATCAAACATATCCTTGTTGTAGAATAAGGCAGTACAGTTCGTTGCAAATGGAATTCCATAATGCTTGCCGTCAGCCATGGTAGATGCCATAGGTCCTTCCAGATATTCATCCCATGCAATGTCAGCGTCTGATACATCTCCGAACAGATCCATCTGTATGAAGGATGCCATTCCACATCCGTCCAGGATTACCAGGTCTGGCAGCTCACCGGATGCCATTCCGAGTGTCAACTGCTTTTCATAATCTGCAAATGGAACATATACATGAGATGCCTCGTACTCATCCTGGGAGCTGTTGAACCCTTCCAGTATATCTTCCATCATTTTTTTCTGTGCATCTGTTTCAAAGTAATCCCAGATAACTACCTCTTCTTTTCCACCGGAATCCTTCTTGTTGTCGGATGAAGAGGAACTATTCCCTCCACTGCATCCTGTCACCAGGCCTGCTACCATAGCCAGACATAAAAGTGCACTTACAATCTTCTTTCTCATACTTTCCCTTCCTCTCTTAAAGCACTGCTTTATTTGTTACATTGAGTATAAAAAAAGACGCACCTCTTCTAAAGTCTAAAAAGTCGCCTCCACCCGTAAAACGGGTGGCTCGGGACGCGGGCTCTAAGCCCGCCCTACTAGGCCGCGCCTCAAGGCGCTGACTTTCTCTTTCATGCCATGGGAAGCCTGCCC
>NZ_JABACJ020000021.1 GCF_012524165.2 Faecalicatena faecalis | reverse complement strand
CGCACCCCACCCCCGCGCCGGCTTGGCCCCGCTCCGGGCGGCCGGCGGGGCCCCGGGCGGCAATGGGGGGCGGGGCGGGGGGGGGGGGGGGGATCTGGTATTTCAAAACCCTTGCCATCCGTGAAGAATACGTAACAGGAAACGCGGGGAGACGGAAGGCAAGGGTTTTGAAATACCAGATCCCCACCCCCCAGCAGCCCCATCCCCCAGTTCCCTCGGCTGACTCATCAAAACGGGAGAGAAAGATCAGTAATAAGAGGCCGGAAATACGAGACCAGAAAAAAGAGAACAGAAAGCAAAAAAATATAGCTATAAAAAACAAGTTACACTTTTTATCACAATTCAGCTTTGCCATACAAATATATATGCTTTTATGGTCTAACTCCCATTCTTCCTAAGAAACTATCTTTCATTACTGACCTGATGAACCAGCTAAGTAAGATAGAATTCAGGGGCGCACAGGTCCTATCTATCGTTTCAAAAGTCCTTAAAGCGGACGATTAGATGTTCTTATGACTCAAGAGGCACCCAGAAGGGATAAAAATTGATTCTCCCAAATCAATTTTTATACCGGGCTAAGGTGAAAAAACATCAGTTTTTTCGCCGCATCCCGGGTGTGCCCTTCTGGGTGCCTCTTGAATCATTCGTACATCTTCGTCAAGCGTGTGGATTTTGAAACGATAGATAGGACCTGTACGCCCCTGGATTTTATCTTATTTAGCGTCTCCTTATCCGTGACGAGGCTAAAGTTCTTCACTTTGTTTTATCTAATCTAAGATTAATTTTACTCCTCCGTATATTCCCGCCTCATTGCCTAATGCTGCAAGGCAAAACCGGGTATCTCTTGCCGCATGGAAGGCATAGGACCGATAGTATTTTTGAACCGAATCCAGGAGGATTCCTCCAGCTTTTGCCATCCCTCCTCCGATTACGAATGCTTCCGGGTTCACAACACAGGCGATTGAAGCGAGTCCTTTTCCAAGCATACGCCCTGTTTCATCTGTCATTTTCAGAGCAATCTCATCTCCTGCCTTTGCGGCATCAAAAATGTCTTTTGCTGTAAGCTTCTCGATGCTTCTTAAGGTGCTGTGCATCTGGGGATGGGCCTCCATATATTTCCTGGTCATTCGCACGACCCCTGTTGCGGAAGCATATTGTTCCAGGCAGCCTTTTTTGCCGCATCCACAGCATTCTGTCTCCTCATCTGACATAGGCAGATGACCGATTTCCCCGGCAGCTCCGTTCTCTCCGGGCAATATGTGCCCGTCAAGAATCACGCCGCCCCCGACACCTGTTCCGAGTGTGATCATAACGATATTTTTGCAGCCTCTTCCGCCGCCCTGCCACATCTCTCCCAATGCAGCGACATTTGCATCATTCCCAGCCTTTACACGCATTCCGGTCAATTCACTAAGCTCGACTTCCACGTTGAAGATATCCCAGCCAAGATTCACGCATTTGAAGACCGTTCCGTCTGCACCTACAGGTCCTGGGACCCCCATGCCGATTCCTTCCACATCCAGGTGAGAAATCTTTTTTTCACTCAATTTTTCATAAACGGCTTCGGAAATGTCCCCAAGGATGAATTTCCCGCCATTTTCTGTTCTCGTAGGAATCTCCCACATATCCAGCAGTTTTCCGTCTGTTTTAAACAGCCCCATTTTCACGGTCGTTCCACCTATATCTACACCAAATGCATACTTCTTCATTCCTTCTGTCCCCCTACTCAAATAATACGGCTTCCCCTGTCTCAGCCGATTTCCATGCTGCCTCCATAACGGACAATACACGGCGCACCTCCGGTATCTTGATCTTGGACTCTGCCCGGCCATTTAACACATCATCTACATTGCGATAGAAATCTACCCAGTCTGTCTGCACTTCCGGCAGCGGTTCTGTCACGATTCCTCCTGGCGGCACTGGTGCAAACTGCCTGGTCGGACCTGCCTCTGTCTCCGTGATCTGCGGCGGCAGCTTCTCAAGCAGTTTTCCAGTGCGGTAAATATTGCCGTCACAGCCAAAGGTCTTCACGATCAATGTTCCCTTATCTCCTGCAGCCAGCCATCTGGGCTGATATTCCAGAATGTAGGTCGACAGTTCGATATGGGCAGTCACACCATTGTCCATCTTCAAGATGATCTTAAAGTAATCATCCACCTCTTCGTGAAGCACATTCTTAATATCCGCATAGACAGATTTGATTTTTGCATCCGGCATCATGAACAGAATCTGGTCGATCAGATGCACGCCCCAGTCATAGATCATCCCGCCGCCGAACTTCTTATAAATATGCCATTCATGCATATATCCATTGCCGGAATGCAGTTTAGACTCAATCGTAAAGATGTTTCCAAGCATGCCCTCCTCATACGCCTTTTTCACGATCAGCATATCCTTATCCCATCTTCTGTCCTGATGTGAGGTAAAGAACACGCCGGCCTTTCTGCAGGCTGCCTCCATCTCATCTAATTCTTGTACGTTCATGGCCGCTGGTTTCTCGGTGATGACATTCTTACCTGCCTCTGCAGCCTTAATGCACATTTCTTTATGCAAATAGTTAGGGACTGTCAGGATGACCGTATTCACCTCCGGGTCCGCCAAAAGTTCATCTGCTGTTTGATAGAGTTTATACCCCATCTCAATAGCTTCCTTCTGTTTTTCCTGTGCAATATCACACACTGCAGCGATCTCTACGCCTGCTCTCGGTGCATTTAGCGCATGCCATTTTCCCATACCCCCAAAACCAATCACACCTAATTTAATTTTCATCACGATCTCTCCTTCTTATCAAATTCTCCTTCATTTTTTAACGCCGCATGAAGGCCTACAATCTCACAAGATTCTAAAGCATCCTTTTTCCTGCACTTTCTGAATTCCTGCAATGTCTCTAAATCACAAAATTCCTCAAATATTTTGCACTTAACAGCACCGCTTTTTTTGCATCATCCAGACTCTTTTCGAACGCCTTATCCTCGACTTCAATACAGGTATATCCGTCGTAACCAATATCCGTCAGCGCAGACACATATTTTCCCCAGTCCACATCCCCAAGTCCCGGAAGCTTCGGTGACATATATTCAAGCGGTGCAGCCATGATTCCTACATCTGCAAGTCTGTCCTCATAGACCTTGATGTCTTTGTAATGTACATGGAAAATTTTATCCTTAAATTCATAAATCGGTTTGATATAATCGATCTGCTGCCATACAAAATGAGACGGATCATAATTAATTCCAAAATTCGGACTATCAATGATTTCGAAGACTTTTCTCCAGTTAGCAGGTGAAGTCATCAGGTTCTGTCCTCCCGGCCATTCATCCTCGGTAAATAACATCGGACAGTTCTCAATACCGATTTTCACACCTTTTTCTTCTGCATAGCGAACAATTGGCGGCCACACTTCTCTGACAAGTTCCAGATTCTCGGTCACTGTCTTCTTCGGATCACGTCCTACGAAGGTGGTGACCATATTCACATCCAGCATCACAGACGCATCAATCAGCTTATACAAATGGTCAATATATGCCTTGCGCTTTTCCACATCCGGCTCCAATGTATTCGGATAATAAGCAAGGGAAGAAATCTCAACATGCCTTTTCGCACAATAGTCCTTCAAATATGCAGCTTTTTCTTCATCTATGTTTGCGACATCAATGTGACTGACTCCCGCATATCTTCTCTGTGCCCCGCCCTGAGGCCAGCATGCTACCTCCAGACATTCCAGATTGTTTTCCGAAGCAAAATCAACCACCTCCTCAAATGTCATTCCATCACAAATTGCTGTTATAAATCCTAATTTCATCTTCTCTTACTCCTTTCACTTTTCAGGGACAGCCCCTTCTATTTATGCGGTACTTTCTTTTTTCATCCTCTATATTGTAACGAAATACAAGCCATACCGCTTTTCTCTTTTTGTCTGACTTTATGGTATAAAAATGACATTTTTTATGTTGGGATAATTTTGAAAAAAGAAAAGGTCAAAAAACAGGGTGTTATTTTTGACCTTTTCTTTCTTGAATGTATAAGATATGTTCATTTTGACAGGATTACACCAGCCGCCTCACTCTTACGAATGTAATTTCGTTTGGTTCCATCTTGATTGTTAACTCCATGATTCCGCCCTTAGCCTGCTGCTTCTGAATATTCAGCCTTGGCTCACAGACTCTTCGGAAATATTTAATATCATTGCGGGAGAGCTCGCTTTCATATCCCATCTCCGCCCAGATATTCAGGACACTTCCCGCATGTTCATTGATCCGGTATGTCTTTACCTGGTACAGACCATCCTCCAGATCTTCCAGCTTAAGATGCAGCTCTAGGGCCTCGCGGTCTTCAAAATACTTCCAGATCTGTTCCTTCTCGATCTCATCTTCCTTTGTAAAATAGTAATTATAATTCAATTTCTTCTGGTTGTGACAGATGATACCATATGTATCATTTTTGTCTGTTGTAATCAGATAATGATCGCCCTTTCCTATAAAATAGGGGTAAAGCCGACCGAGGAATTCAAATGCGAACCCAGAAGGCTTTAGAATGCCGTCCTTTGTGATGATTCCGGTGCCGCCGTAGAGCATGGTATGAGAATCATAATATTCCGAAGCTCTGTCACTTCCGATAAAATATCCGATTTCATCAGCCATCCCATAGATATCCAGCATATTCTTTACAATATATGCCCCTTTAAAGCAGGTGTCATTGATATAATTCCGATCCGATATCGTCAGGTTCCACTCTGTTACATACAGCCTCGTATCCTGCATTTTGGCCTTCCTTAAAATAGCTTTTGTCGAAAGGATACAATTTTTTAATGCATCGTCATCCGTATTACGCTTGGAATAATTGTCCTGAGCGATTTCCCCCTTCACATATGCATAATAAATGATAGAAAGAAAATCAGGCCTGCACTTCCTTTCTGCCCATTTTTCCAGGAATTCTTTATTGGATTCCTGCATATACCCCAGACGCAGGCCGCAGCCGCCCACCTCTGTCTCTGTAGAATATCTGTGTATTACCTCATAAGTTTTCTCGAAAAGCTCCAAATATCCTTCTTCTGCGGCTGGGTTACCTTTCTGGCTCTCTTCCATCCACAGCTCCATCCGCCATGTGCCGACCTCCCGACTTCCATACCGGTGGACCAGATGCCTCATCACCGCCTTGAGAACCTTTTCCCAATGCCCCAGATCTGTAAATCCTACCTCCAACTCTTCCGTGATCATCAGCAGATTCTGTACACTTCCATGAATCCTCTTTGGCTTCTGCCCAAGTTCGATATGGGGTCGTATGCCCTGTTGAAGCAGGAAATCCAAAATAGAATCCAGCTTCGAAAAATTATACTCTTCATCCTCCCTGCTGATATCGATGAGCAGTTCTTTTGAAAAAATATTCCAGAACCGTACATATTGGATATCCAGCGCCTCTTTTAATAGAATCACATGCTCGCGCACCTCTGATCTGAGCAGTTCCTCTGCCGATCCGATATTGATCATCCGATTCCAGATACAGGCCGTCTCTTCCTTTGCCCTGACAGAGACCACCTCCTCTGTCTTTTCCTGGATTTCCGGGATTTCACGTTCCAGCCCGTCATCCCGCAAAAATTGCTCCAGCCTCTGTTCAACAATGGTATCATGTTCCTGTCTTAACATATCTTTCTTTGGCTCTCTGGACTTTTTCCGCACCGCTGACGGTGTCTCTCCATAGGCCTTCTTGAATGCCTTATTAAAGACTGCTACACTGGCAAATCCATTATCATAGGCAATTCTCGTAATCGGCGTGCCTGTATAGAGCAGTTCATCCACTGCATGATAGAGCCGTATATTCGTGAGATATTCTGCAAAGCTCATCCCGTAATTTTTCTTAAAGAAACGAGACAGATATCCATTAGACAGATACAGCTTTTCCGAGAGGTCCTTTAGGCTGATGGGCTGGCTGTAATTGGCCCGAATATAATTATTGATCTGCAGGATTCGTTCCTCGAACCGGTCCGTATCATCCATATTCTCCCGGTCTGCCGCCTGCACAAGAAAATGTACCGAAAGAATATCCATGATCTGATAACAGAGCGCGATATGCCCGAAGTTGGCAACGCCTCCCTGCGTACTCAGATAGTGATTCAAAAGCTGCTTAATGACTCTTCGCAGTTCTTCATATCTCTCATGATCCTCTTTCGTGGAATCACACCAGAAGATAATATCTACACTCTGAAAAATATCACTGACCAAATGGTAATCAATGGACAGCTTTGCGAACAGGATATCCTTTGTTCCCCGGAGACTGTGCTTCTTATTTGCATTCACTATCAGGACATCCTCAGGCTCCATATGCGTCACCTTCTCGCCCACAGCCACATCCATACTGCCCTCCAGAACATAGAGCAGTTCAATGTCCTGATGAAAATGTTCTCTTTCTTCCTGTGTATTCTTTACCTGCACAAGCAGCTTCTCTTTTCGTGAGTACCCCTCCATGCCGTTCTCCTTCCCCCTTAATCCTGATGAGCCGTTCCGATCTTTTCTCCCATCTTCACGATGGTTTCATATCCCTTCTGTGTGTTCTGGTACAGTCTCTCATCGATCTGAACTGCGTCCTTTTGGAACAGCAATATAATCGTGGAACCGCCAAATTCGAACCGTCCCTTTTCCTGTCCCCGGTGCACCTTACATGCTCCATGATAATTCGTAATTCTTCCGACCATCAACGCGCCGACTTCCATCATCAGAACCGTTTTAAAATGCCTGCTCTTTAAAAGGGAATATTCCCTGGCATTCTCTTTATAAATAGGAACCACATCGTTAGCAATGGGGTTCACAGTATGGAAGATACCGGGAAGATAATGATTCTCTGATTTGTCTCCTTCATCAACATAGCAATACCTATGGTAGTCATCCACAGTCAATCGAAAGACACATGCTGTACCACCCTCATAATACTGTGCTAGCTTTTTGGAGCGAAGGAGAGATTCCACCGTATACCATGTATTTTTAATGCAAAAACTGCTCTTCTCCCCCTCCCTGCACGTAATCGGATAAATGCTCAGTTTTCCGTCACATGGACTGTTCAGCGTGCCTTCTCCGCCTTCCATGGGGCGGTATTCTGATTTCATCTGTCTGGTAAAAAAGTCGTTATAGGAACGAAACTTCTGCTTCTCGCAGCAGTCCAAGTCTATCTGATTTTTCTTCACAAAAGGCCGGATCAAACAGCGTGACCAGCCACGGTCCAACATCCATCCCCCTGCCTTTGAAACCACCGGGTGGACCAAGACCTTTAACATACACCTGCCCATACGGTGCGTATACATCCATTTTAACAGCTTGTCCTGCCCGGAATCTTCTATTGAAATCTTTCCTTTACTATCTATATATTTCATCTCTACACCTGCTTTCTTTCATTCTTTATAACACAAGAGTGTACCGCCGTATCTCATTTTACGGCAGCACACTCAAGTCTATCTCTCTTATTTTATTATGTTCGCAAATTATATTTTTCTGACCCAGGAAAGCCATGGCCATCCCGGATGATAGCTGACTCTGTAACGGGTAAAAATAATCATAATAATAACTGCTGCCGCTACGATCACGACCAGAACTGCAAGAGTAGCATTCTTCGGCTTTTTCAGACGGAAATCGACCACGAACAGGATTCCTACGATCAGGAGCGCCAGATGCAGACAGATACGGAATGCCCAGTCTGGCACGAAAAACTGAACCATGAATACCAGTGGAAGAACTACCGCCATAGACGTAATAGGAAGTCCTCTATAGAACTTCTCACCGTCCTCTGTGACCAGAGCACCCTTCGCCTCCATCACATTGAAATACGCAAGCCTTACTACAGAATTCACGCAGTATAGAGCGATGAACGCCAACCCCACCGGGCCTCTTACGCCCAGCAGATAACAGATCAAAGCCGGGAAAGCACCAAAACAGACCACATCACACAGGGAGTCGATCTGGATGCCAAACGCTTTCTCATCCTCCGTTCGATCCTTCTTTCTGCGCGCGATCTTTCCGTCGAACATATCGAACAGCCCTGACAGGGCCAGACAGAAAATGGCAGTCTTAAAACGCCCGTGGACTGCCTGCGTCATTCCAAAGACGGAGGTAGCCAGACTGATATAGGTCAATATTACTGTGTAATTATAAAATCCAATCATTTCTTTCTCTCTTTTCTCTTTAGATTTTCTCTTCACTTACGGTGAAACGCCAGTCTTCCCCACCTTTGTACCCGGAACAGTATAGGAGGTTCCTTTCTTCTGCTCCTTAAATCCGATTGTCAGATGAGTGAACAAAGTCATACCTGCACTCAGCAGAAGCTGTACATAGTAGGCGATTCCTCTGCTCAATACCATAGCAGGCAGAAGAAGCCCTGCTTTAAATATGCCCCTAAAGATGACCAGGAACAGATTCTCGCTGATTCCCATACCGCCCGGAAGAGGAAGCATGTCAACAGATACTGACACCACGGCCTGCAGCATTACTATATCATATATATGCGCACCATGAAGTCCAAATGCCCGGTAGACGAACCAAGTCACAAAAAACAGGGCAAATCTCTGGAAAAATGTAATCACCAGCACATTGATGATGACCTTCACATGGCTTCTTAAATAAGCTGCTGTCGCATTATACTGGTCCATAGAAGCTGCCAGCTTCTCCGTACGTTCCGGCTTATGTTTCATAATATGCAGCCGCTCCAGAATCTTTAAGCAGCGCATCATGATTTCTTTTGCCAGCGCCGGGTGGAACGCAAGAATCGACATCGCGATACAGCATCCCACATTCAGTGCCACTCCCAGATAAAAGATCGGAAGGATTCCTTCCAAATACTTATGTACAAAGCCTCTCTGGAAAAAGGCAACGAACAGCCCGATTACAACAAGAACCGACTTATATGTTATTGTAACAATCATCAGCACTAATGTCGAGACCGGAACCGGAATTTCATTTTTTCTCATATAATAAATCTGCATCGGCTGCCCACCGCTGGCAGATGGTGTGATTGCACTGAAAAAGAATCCCACGCATGAATATTGAAAACAGGTCCACTTCTTTGTATGTATCTTCAGCGTACCGAGCATATAGTGGATGATGATCGATTCTCCCCAGATGAAAACAATGACTCCTGCCACCGCAGGAAGTAGATATAAGGGATTCACTTTCATGATCGCACGAAGCACTGCATGCAGGTCTTCTCCTTTAAATACACTGTATAATGTCAATGCAAATACAATCACTAAGAATAATGTATTTATCAATTTTTTCTTTTTACTCGCCACAATTTACTCTCTTTCCCACAGAACGTTTTTTCCTGTGAAAACACTTCCGGTAAAGCCAGTCGAACAGCTTCTTCGGATATTGATAAAGCTGTGTATGGAATGCCAGCCAGTAAGTACCTTCTGCAATCAGGATTCCTCCCAATGCATCTACAATATAGTGCTGCTTCGTCAACTGCGTAGATACACAGACTAACAAAGCAAACAGGCAGGAGAAAATGCGGTATGCTTTCGGCACATTCTTCTGCTTTCTGATTCCGATATAGCAGAACCAGCTCACAAGACAATGAATCGAAGGAAACAGCCTGGTCGGCGGGTCAATGCTGTATACAAACAAAAGGACCGATTCCCAGACCCCAGATTCTGTAATCACCGGCCTGATATTTGTCGTTGGCATAATCAAGTAGAAGATTCCGCAAATCAGCCTGGATATCATATCCGCTGTTGCAAAACGAATGCAGTGCTCTTCGCCCTGTCTTGCAATTAATATGTAATTCACGATCCAGAAGATGTAACATCCCAAATATACAGATGCAAATGCGGGAACTACAGGCACTACTCTGTCTATCGGGAGCGTGAGATCGTAATGCTCCCATCCCTTTGTAATAGCATCGGTTCCCATGTAGACCATAAAATTCACCGCTACACAGGATAACAGCGGAAATACCGCATATCCCGGAATGACTGCCTGATTCGTCCTGAGTTTGTTTTTCATGATGTCCAACTCCTTTTATTTTGGTTTCGGGTGTCCTTCAATCTTCCCTGTATGACTTCCCAAAAGGCAGCCAGATAGATGAAATCGTTCCTCAATCACATCTTATTGCATATTATAGCAGACTTTTTTTCCGTTGTATTGTGAAAATCTATTTCTTAAGTAATTTATAATAATTCTTCCATATTTTTTCAGGTTTTATTTTGAAAAATTTTTCTCTTAAAAATAACGCCCACCAGTACGGTGAGCGCAATATTTTAGATAAATTTTTGAGATTTTTCTCTGCTTCTGTCTGGTTCTTTGTGCCGTCCTTTGAAGGACATTATGACAGTTTTCCCTTATAAATGTCGTAATCCTTCTGCTTGAATACATTAAAAATCACTTGATTGATCTGTGTATCAGACCTTAAATATTCTCTGACCGTCTGTATTGCAATTTCCGCAGCCTCTTCCTGTGGAAAGCAAAATACCCCTGTGGAAATACAGCAGAAGGCGATACTTTTCACCTCATGTTGTGCTGCAAGCTTAAGACAGGAGCGATAACAGTCTGCCAACTGCCGGCGGTGTGTCTCTGTCAGCGTTCCTTGAACGATTGGTCCCACAGTATGGAGTACATACTTGCACGGGAGATTAAAGGCCGGTGTGATCTTCGCCGTCCCCGTCGGCTCATCATGTCCCTGTTTTCTCATGAGCTCATCACAGGCAAGCCGAAGCTGGATACCGCTTACACTGTGGATGATGTTGTCGATGCAGGAGTGACAGGGTTGAAAGCAGCCCAAAAGAGCACTGTTCGCGGCATTGACGATAGCATCCACCTTTAAGGTCGTAATATCCCCTTTCCATAGGAATATCCTTATATCAGAAGGGGAAGGCTCCAACCCATCTGAATCTACGACTCCTTTTCGTCTGACCTCTTCACTTAAGTATTCATCTTGAATCCTTAGAAATTCTTCACTGATTGGTCTCGGCGGCCGGACATTCATCAAACTTCTTAAAAGAAGCTTCTGCTGTTCCAAATCTTTTGGTATCTTCATCTTTTCATATCGTGGTTCTTCTGTTAAAAGTACCTGGATCAGATATTCACGCTGTTCATCATGTGTCATTTTTATGCCTCCTTCTCAAATGGATCATTTCAATTCTTCTGTCCCTCCTGCCTGGAATGAAATCTCCTGCAGGACGTCTGCGATATCTCTGTTGATACACAGGGAACGAGTCCAGATTTCTTCCGGTGCCCATGCCTCCCCCTTATTGATACACACATACCGAAAATTTTCATACTTCCGTGTTAATTTCCAGAAAGGAATTTTTATGATTCCGGGTGTATTCATCCCGCATCCTAATTCTAACAAAAGTACACGTGCTTTCTGATGCTGCGTCAGATAGTCCTCATATCTCTGACAGGCTTTGTGCCATCCTTCGTCCTCTACAAATGTATGGTCTGCCCTCAGATTCATGCTCATCGGAGCATGACACCGCGGACAGTAGGGCACGAGCTCTGACGGAACACGCATTTCCTTCTGTTCCTTTACCATCCGGTATATCGTCTCTTCATTTTCATAAGTCTGTGCATGACACGGCTTGGAACACTGCCAGAGGCCAAAATCCCCCTGTGTATAAAAAAGCCTTTCTTTCTCCACCCCGGCCTTTTGAAAGCAATGGTCCACATTAGTGGTAATAACAAAATAATCCTTCTCTTTTATGAGATCAAAGAGCTGATTGTACACCGGCTTCGGTGCCTCCATAAAACGGTTGATATAGATATACCTGCTCCAGTAGACCCAGTGCTCCTCCAGTGTCTTAAATGGATAAAAGCCTCCCGAATACATGTCCTGAAAATGATACTTTTCAATAAAATCGCGAAAATACTCCTGGAAACGCGGACCCGTATAGACAAATCCGGCAGCCGTGGATAAACCTGCTCCTGCTCCAACAATGACCGCATCTGCATTCTTAAGCTCTGTTATGAACTGCTGGACTTCCTTTTTATCATGAGATATTCCTGATGAACTCCTTTCAAATCGATTTATCCTCATAGCTGACCTCCGTTTTTATTCTTATACACATTGTACTCTTTTTTTCACCGGACGTAAATTAGGCACCTTTAGGTAACCATAGGACAAATGTTAGTAAAAGAAGGTACTGAACAGGCGAAATTGAATGATGCCAGAAACCTCATTGATATCCTTGATGAGAATATTATCGCAGAGCGTATTGGTCTGCCGCTTGAGACTGTACAGAACTTAAAAAGAGAGTATCTGGCCTCGAAAAAGAAATAATTAGAAACAAGCTTGGATATAAAATAAATGAGCAGCCCATCGCTTTTCCTATAAGAAAAGCTGCCACACCAGCGATTCTTTCATCGCATGTGTGACAGCTTTTTTCTCTTTTAATCAAAGCATCTCTGCCTGCTTCTCTTTTCTTGACATTATCACTTTCATTCCACCAATCGAAAGTAGAATGACAACAACCATGACGATGCTCTGCAACTGTCCATACCTCGGTCCAAGTACCGCTGCAAACACGATTGCCAGGCCGAACGGAAGAATGGAGGCCTTAAAGTTCTTCATCAGTACAGGTAATACGAGCGGTCCTAAGAGGGCCGGAAACATATTATCAAAAGCAGGCGCTACGTGGGGATTCGAAAGCAGCGGGGCAACCATCGGAGCTAGGAACAGCATTCCTGTGAATACAATTAGAGTTGTCACAAAGGCCGATGTCGCAACTGCAATGATCGAGACTACTCTGCCCTTTTCACTCCCTTCTTCACAATCCATGACACGCATTGCATTCAAGGCAGCCGGCAGCTTCATATTTTGGACATTTCCTGTGGCAGATGCGAGGTAAACAGCTCCCGAACCGATTACCGGGGCCATTGACAACTTCTCACACAGTCCCGTGATTCCAAAGATCAATGCAATCGGTGCCGATACCGTCAGTATCTGCTTCCAATCCAGGCTGACTCCAAAGGCCAGAGTAATCCCCAGTGGAACCATAAGAAACAGAACTCCCAGAATCAAAGTCGTTGTGATGCCCAATTTATGAATCTTATTATTAAACTGATCATATGTCTGCATACTATATTCCTCCCATCAGGTTTGATACGATACATGCCCCTGTCATTCCCACGATCATGCTCATAGCAAATGAAAACTCCTTCAATGATTTCCATTTTTTTGCAGCCCTTTCCAACAAATACATCGAGCCTGCAGATAGAATCATAGTCGCAACTGCCACTACATTTTTATAATCTACAAGATAAGGTGCGGAAAAGGTCGCCATCATTCCCAGGAACATGACTGAAGTAATCATAGTACCCAGCTTTTTATTCCCAGCATTGAGTGACTCCAGCTTCTTATCATACCTTTTCAGAATTAGGACTGCAAGGCTGGATAACATGATTCCTAATGTAACCGCCCACATAATCATCACGTAGGTATCCGGCCCGAAATCGCCGCTAGAAATACTGTCGTACCCAGCAGCAGTCACTGCCATATTGGCTGACATCGTCTCATACGTTGCAGAACCAATGACACTGAGCCTCAGCCATGGGAAGAAACGTCCCAGTGCAGGCATCAGGATGACATAGCTGATCAGAATCGGGAGGGATGGGACAATCGAAAAAAGAGCACTGCTTTTCACGATTTTTTTCCTGTCTGATATAGAAATTCCTATCTCTTCTGAGCGTTTCCAGGCTGACTTAAGGAATAGTGCGGACTGTACCATCACAAAACAGATTACGATACCACATAAAACAACCATCCAGCCGCTATTTGATATAAAAGAATAACTTTCCCCCATCTCGTACCTCCTATTTACTCTGATTTTCTCTTAGAACTGCCGGCTTTAAACCATCTGGAATCAGGCTTACATATTCCTTCCCCTTCATGACGGTATCAAAATCTGCTTTCGCTTTTACAATCAGATCCGGGTCTTCTAAAAGATTGACTGCAGTCGCAGCTAGTACCTGGGATGCAAAAAACATCCCTTTATGTGCCAGCGGACTTTTCCCCTGTGCAACGGCCTGCCATGTATGAGGCGCGGTCCCCATTGCATAGCATGCTGCGCTAAAGCATGCCGTAGGAATACATTGGCTGACATCTCCGACATCATTGGAGCCCTGTTTTAAATTGACTGGTGGAATCATCAGCCTTACAACAGGCTCTGACAGAGCCGCATCCGCCTTTTCGCCCAGAAATTGTGCTGCCATAGCCTTTAACTGCTCTATTTCCCGTTTGTCTGCAAGATTCTTGTACTGCTGAGCATATTCCAGGTCTTCTTCTGTATACGGAATCTGAGAAAATACGTGCATGTTTTTATAGACAATTTCATTGAGCGTCTTATTCTGAATCAAATCTGCATATGCAGAATGCAGGCTGATCTCCACTTCCGTCTCTGTCATCAAAGCAGCGCCCTGTGCGACTTTGTTGACCCTGTTAAAAAGACTGAGTGTATCTGCATTTTGCGGGGCACGGATGGCATACACTACCTCGGCTTCGGACTGAACCACATTCGGGGCATCCCCGCCAGTATTGGTAACAGCATAATGGATTCTACATTCTGGCAGCATATGTTCCCTCAGATAATTACAGCCTACATTCATTAATTCCACTGCATCCAGTGCGCTTCGCCCCAGGTGCGGGGAGGTCGCGGCATGGGAGCTGATTCCTTTAAATCGGTACTTTACCCTGGCATTTGCCAGCGAAGACATCGAGCAGACATGGAACGCATAGGGATGCCAGGTCAGACAGATATCACATCCGTCAAATGCGTGCCCCTTCACCATGAATGCCTTTCCTGCCTCCCCCTCCTCTGCTGGACAACCGTAGTATATAATAGTTCCTCCCAGGCCGGTTTTCTCCATATATTTTTTAACTGCTGTAACTGCTTGTACAGATCCGGTTCCAAGGAGATGGTGTCCACACCCGTGTCCGTATCCACCGGGATTTAGCTCCTCCCGCTTTAACATGTCCGCCTTTTGAGACAGAAGCGGCAGGGCATCATATTCCCCCAAAAACGCAATCACCGGCCTGCCGCTTCCATAGCTGGCTTTAAAGGCAGTCGGTATATCTGCCACATATTCCGTGATTTCAAACCCTTCTTCTACAAGAGTCCGTTTCTGCAGTTCCATAGATTTCGTCTCATGGAATGCCGGCTCTGCAAATCCCCATATCTGGTCGCTGATGCCTTCAAAAAGTGCCCGTTTCTCTTCCATCAAACTGTCTAAAAGATTTTTGTCCACCTTATCCTCTCCTTCTCCATTCGTTTTTGCGGCTCCTAAAGTTTCATTGCAATCCTGATTGCCTTCCCCTATAATGAAAATAAATCAGAATCTTAAGTGCTGTCCTTGTTTACTTTTATTGTATCTGGGCAGTAACTGTTTTACCAATATGTATCTGATATGGGGGTATACGTCCTTGTTATCTATGCCGGCATTTCCTGGCCGGATCAGATTTATAACCGATTGTATTTATAAAAGGAGAACTCAGTATGAATATACAGCAGCTTGAATATGCCGCCGAGGCATCCAGGACCCTGTCTTTTTCCGCGGCAGCCGAAAATTTATTTGTCTCACAGCCCAATATCAGCCGTGCCATTTCCTCACTTGAGGCGGAGCTTGGTTATCAGATCTTCCTGCGCACGAACCAGGGACTGATCCTCACTGAGGAAGGAGAATATTTCATCCAGCATGCAGAGATCATTGCGGAACAGCTCCGGCAGATCAAAGGAAGCCGGCTGGACAAAAGCTGCCGCCGGCTGAATATCATTTCCTCTTTTAACCATACGGCAGTATCGGAGGCATTTATCAAATTGTGCAGGGAATACGAGAGCCATAAGAGACTCGATATCTCCATGGCCTCCGGGAATGTGAAGACAGTCATTAATGATGTCTATCTGAATAAATCCCACATCGGGATCACCGCATTTGATGATAAAGCGATGGCATTGTACAGGGAAGTGGTAAAGGCAAAAAATATTTCCATGATCCCGCTCAAGAAGCTGCACCTGAACATCAATCTCAGAAAAGAACACCCTGTCCTGAAGAACGGGATTGAAAATGTGACCCTGGATATGCTAAAAGACTACGCACACATTTCCTATGATTTCAACCGGGGTGACGAATATCCGAGCCTGCTTTATATGGACATGATCGATACCTATAAGCATATTTTCGTCCACGATAAAGAGACAAGACGGCGTCTTGTCTCCTCTACCAATGCCTTCAGCGTCGGCTGTATGCAGCATCCTTCCGCCAATGACCATTCCAACTGGGTGAGCATCCGGATTCCCGAAGTCTGCTGTAATGTTGTGTATCTCAAAAAGAGCACAGGAAAACTGCCCGATGAAGCATTGCGATATATCGAACTGCTGGAACAGGAGCTGTCCTCTCTGGAATAAGGCCTTCCCTTACATGGAAACAACCTGATCTGCGATTCCCATAGTCGATTTCCTGTGGGATACCAGAAGGATGGTCTTGTCCTTCTTCTCTCTTTCCAGACTTTTCAGGATGATCCCCTCATTCAGGCTGTCGATGTTGCTGGTCGGCTCGTCTAACAGAATCATCCTGCTTTTATGTAGAAATGCCCTTGCAATCCCGATGCGCTGTCTCTCGCCGCCGGAGATGCAGTCTCCCAGCTCAGTCAGCCTGGTATCGTAGCCATGAGGAAGTGACAAAATGAACTCATGGATAGATGCCTTCTTCGCCGCCTCGATCACTTCCTCCCGGGTCGCATTTTCATCCGCGATCCTGATATTATTCTCGATCGTATCATGAAAGAGGAACGTTTCCTGTGTCACATAGGAGATACCCTTTCGCAGTGATTCGGTTCGGATATCATTCACATCCTCACCGCCGTAGCGGATACTTCCCGCATCTACCTGATAGAAGCGCATCATCAATTTTAATAATGTAGACTTCCCGCAGCCGCTTTTCCCTAAAATTCCATGTACCTTACCCGGCTCAAATTCTGCATAAAAACCTTCCAAAACGTTTTCTTTTGCATCCTCATAACAGAAACGGACATTCTGAAAGACAGCCTCGCCCACTGGCAGCTCTGCTCCTTCCAGATTCTCCTTCACAGCCGGACTCTCCGCCAGAAGATTCAGTACCCGGTTTCCACTTGCAAGCGTATGGTTCAAGTTATTCGATAACGCGGATAGTGCCGCAGTCGGTCCGAAGGAACTCATCATTCCTATCACGGCCGCCACTCCCTGATAAAATTCCATCTGCCCTGTCTGTACCAAATAACCGCAGACCATCAGCATCAGGATTCCCGAAGCCAGAATGACTGTATCTGTCGTAATCCTTTGTACATTTTCATCCTTTTTCAGCTTTTCACTGGTCTTCTCCAGTTGCCCTGTCTTCCAGGCCATATCCTCCATCCTGTTCTCTTTCTGCTGATACTGTACAATTTCCTCAAGACCATAAAGATTATCCAGGACAGCGGTGTTCAAATCCCCGAAAGAATCCCTGTAATCCTGTCCGCGTTTTCTCCCCTTCCTGCTATTGCGCACCGGAATCACCAACCCTACGATACCATAGGAAGCCAAGGCGATCACACCAAGTAATGGATGCTGCATTCCCAAAAAGATGGTCATGACAATGGAGGTAATCACGGCAATCGCGATCGGCGATATGGTATGGGCATAAAAAACCTCCAAAAGTTCAATATCACTGGTGATAATGGAAATCAGATTTCCTTTTTCACTACCATCTAATTTCGCCGGAGCGAGTTTCCGAAGTGCCCCGAAAATCTGATGGCGGATTCTTGCCAGGAGCTTAAACGCAATATAATGGTTGCAGGACTGCTCTGCATAACGCAGAATTCCCCTCATCACCGCGAATATAACCAATATAGTAACTACAGTAAAAAATGAGAATCCCACATCGATTCCGGCCACATCCAGCATCCCATAGCCGCCAAAAATAGTCAGAAATGTTGCTGCCAGATTTCCCAGACATCCCATAAAAATTGCCACGAACATCCAGCCCAAAAGCGGCTTGATCATGTAGATCAGCCCCGCCATGACCTGAAGAGGACTTCTATGTTTCCCCAATTTCCTGTCCCTTTCCACTTTCGCTTCTGCCTTCTTATCTTGTTCCATTACGCTGCCCCCTCTCCTGCATATTTTTCTAATTCTTTCTGGCTCATGTAAAGCTTTGCATAGGCTCCATTTCCTGCCAGAAGTTCCCGATGTTTCCCACGTTCTATCACGGTTCCATCTTGTATCATCAGTATTTGATCCGCGTCCGTCACATTGGCGAGCCTGTGTGAAATCAGAATGACACTTTTGACCATCGCAAGTTCCCGAATCACATCCATGATCTGATTCTCACTCTCAGCATCGATATTCGAGGTCGCCTCATCAAAGAGATAAATATCACTGTCATGCAGCAGTGCACGGGCCAGCGCAAGTCTCTGTTTCTGCCCGCCTGACAGGTTCGATGCCTGTTCACTAAGCTGCATGTCAAGCCCGCCCTTTTCCATGATGGTATCGTAAAGATTGACTTTTCTAAGTGCCCAGAGCATTTCCTCCTTAGATGCATCTTCCTTTCCCATTCTTAGATTTTCTCTCACTGTTCCCTTAAATATATAACTGTCATGTCGGATTCTGGTGACTTTTCTATAAAGAGCCTCCTCATTCAACTCACGAACCGGAATTCCGCCGATTTTCACCTCTCCTTCATAATTCAGATAATACCTCATCAGCAGAGAAGCAATCGTACTCTTTCCACACCCGGAGGCACCTACCAATGCCGTAAAGCTGCCTTCCTCCACCTGGAAACTGACATTCTTTAGAACGGGCTTGCCATCATCATACCCAAAGGTTACATTTTCAAACTGCATAGAACTTCCTTCTATCTCCTCCACACTGCCCTTCTTGGGCACCGGAGCATCCAGAAGCCGAAAAATTTTATCCGCTGCTGCATTTCCATTCATCGCGATATGAAAAAAAGAGCCCAAAAGGCGCAGGGGCAAGAAAAATTCTGCTGAGATCATAAGGATGAAAAAACATTCCGCAAGGCTGATACTGCCCTTTGAAAACTCAAGCACACCTATAATGATCCCTGCTGCCGCTCCGCCATATGCGACCAGATCCATCACGCTGATGGAATTTAATTGCATGATCAGTACACGCATGGTAATCTTTCGGAACTTTTCTGCTTCCTCGTCCATCTTTTCTGCATATCTTTTGTCGGCCTGATATATTTTCAATGTGGTCAGTCCCTGAAGGTTCTCCAGAAAGGAATCTCCCAGCTCCGTATACGTGCCCCAATATTTCTGCAACATTTTCTTTGCAAACTTCTGAACCGCCACAATGGAAAGAGGAATCAGCGGGACACAAAGAAGAAGCACGGCTGCCGCCTTCATATTCATGCTTCCGACAATGAAAAACAATGTCACCGGGGCCAGAAGGCTATAGAAAAACTGCGGAATATATTTTCCAAAATAGATTTCAAGCTGGTCCACGCCCTCCGTGCTGATCTGCACGGCCTCCGATGTCGCAGTAGTTTCGCGGTAATGGCTTCCCATCTCCATCAATTTTCTGTAAATCTTGTCGCGGAGTCCTCGTTTCACTGCCGTAGATGCCAGAAAAGAGAACTTACTATTCAACGTATTCATTCCCCCTCTGACAAGTAAAACACCTGTCAATGTCAATAAGATGTTCTGGAAATCCGAGGCTGACAGGCTCCTTGTACTCATCTTACCAATCAAAGATGCCGCCGTCAGCATCAGAGCCACATTAGAAAGCAGAGTGACCCATTGCGTCAATACCATCCCCACCGTATATTTCCGGTTATCCTTAAATTCCTTTAGTAGTCGTTTATGAAACATTTGCTTTTTTCCTCCTGAATCTTCTTCCGTAACGAGATGCATGCCCAATCAGGAATATACAGAATAAAAGCCCGGATGCCTTGTGGATGATCTTGACCGCCAGTATCCCGCCCAATGGGTGGATGCCAACCCCCGAAAGAATCATAATCACAGTTGTGATGTAAAATATTATTTCCCCATATTTTTTCATGATGTCTGTCTCCTCTTCTCTTTGATTGTTCCACCCCTCACATGCCGCATTGCCATGACTGGATGGACGAATAGCATCCTCCGACCGGCATACCTCATGACCTGGCGAATCCTTTCCTGTTCCCGCTCCTTTTGCACATCACTCTTCTTACTCATCTGCAGCGAGCTCCTTCCCAGGCACAGGTGCAGTCTTGATCTTAAAGGAAAAATAGTAGATGTGGAACAACGCAACCACTAAGATGGCCGCCTTTGCATGCCAGATCGGCACCAACAAAAAGCTGATGATAAAAATCAGGCACAACGTTCCAAGAGTCTTTCTCTTTGCCGACTTTTCCATCTCCTTTTTATTCACCGCGGGCCCCACATACTTTTGGTAAAGTCTGTTGCTTAAAAACCAGGCGTGGAAACGTTCTGATCCCTTTGCAAAACACACCGCTGCCAGTACTAAAAACGGGGTTGTCGGAAGGAGAGGAAGGGCAATCCCCAAAGCTCCAAGTCCGACCAACAAAAATCCAGATCCGATAAATATACCATTGATTAATTTCTTCATATTCACCTCATTATGTAATATTCTGCCAAATCAAAAGCGCCTAGTGGGATTGAGGGGTCTTTGAAGATTTTTGCTTCAAATAAGCTCCTGTTCTCAATAAGCGCTTCTATTTTACATTTTATTCTATTTCAGGATACAGCTTTACGGTAATTCTTTCGTCCCTGCCCGTTCCTAATGGCCGCAGTGCCCGCCGCAATGCTTGCAATCACCTCCACAGTGTATGGATTTTCCATTCTTCTTATCGCGGACCATTCCTCTGACGATAAGTACTACTGCCCCCACAATAATCGCTCCTACAATAAATGTTCCCATGAAAACTGCCTCCTTTATATTGAATAATAACATTGGCGTGCTTTGTATTTGATAATTATTTTCAATTACATAGTTATTATATCTTCCTGTTCTGTAAAAGTCAAGGATTTTTGATAACTTTTCTCAATTAGCATTTTCTTAATACAGTTCATTCGTCGATTACTTTACGCAGATTGACAAATGACGCGGGGGAACTGGAACATTTCCTCTTAATAACACCTCTTTTTTCACAAAGAAAACCTTCAAAATAATTTATAATTGGTTAATCTGTTTCTGCTATATCTGCTATAATATAACTGTAACAGGAAAAACACTTAACAGAACCTCATTGCAGAAGGATGCTAAGCACTCAGATTTTAGGAGGAAATACAATGTATACTTTAAAAGCTGAAAAAAGGTGCATGAAGATTAAAGCTAAAAGACTCAGAAGAGAAGGATTTGTCACTGGAAACCTGTATGGAAAGGATTTTCCAGGCTCTGTCCCATTAAAGATCAAGCAATTTGATGCGGCTCAGCTCCTTAAAACCTACAACAAAGGAAGCCAGATTATGTTGGATATTGAAGACCATACATATGAGGTCCTTATAAAGGATATCGTATTCAATTCCATGAAAAGTCAAATTGATGAGATTGATTTTCAGGTTTTGGTAAGCAACGAAAAGGTTCACTCTGTAGCCGAAATTGTGATGATTAATCCAGATAAGGTAGTTTCTGGAGTTCCCCAGGAAACACTAAAGGAGATTTCTTACCGGGCACTTCCATCCGCTTTAATTGACAGAATCAACATTGATGTAGGAGATATGAAAGTCGGCGAAACCATCCGTGTTTGTGATCTGGATATTGCTAAAAATAAAGAAATCAGTCTGATCACACCTCTTGATGATGTTGTTGTAACAGTCACACCTGTCCACAATAGTGTACCGGTATCTGATACTGAAAATGAAGAAACAGCATAGGCAAAAGCAGCACAAAACGTTTCCCACGATTTTGTGCTGCTTTATCGTCTTTCATTTTTCTAAAGCTTTAATTATGATTTTTATCCGTGATTCAGCAGAAACTTCTTCCTCCTAGAGCCCCTTAATCTGCTCCCAGGCCTCGTCATCAAACTGCCTGTCCTTATAGTAATACTTCTTATCCTCTTCCGTGATCTTCCTCACGACCTTACATGGATTTCCCGCTGCCACGCACCAATCCGGAATATCTTTTGTGACCACACTCCCTGCGCCGATTACCGTATTGCTTCCGATATGTACACCGGGCAGGATCACGGTATTTCCGCCGATCCACACATTATCCCCGATCGTCACCTCGATTCCATACTCGTACATGGAATTTCTGGAAACAGGATGTACCGGGTGTCCCGCCGTATAAATAGCCACATTCGGCGCCAGCTGACAGTTATCCCCAATGGTTACCGGGGCAACGTCAATGATTGTACAGTTATAATTTGCAAAAAAATTCTTTCCCACTTTAATATGGGAACCATAGTCACAGTAAAATGGAGGATTGATAAATGCATCCTCGGATTCTCCCAACAGCTCTTTCACCGTCCTGACGATCCCGTCAAAATCCGAACGGTCCATAAAATTCAGCTTTTGCAAAATCTTCCTGCATACTTTCTGTTCCTCCATAACGGCATCATCTGATATATAAGCCATGCCGGAATCTCTTCGTGTAATATTATCCATCTGCCTTCTCCTTCCTAGTCAAATCGGATATATGCAATCCATTTCGTTACTGCCTCAATGGGGTTCAATTTAATTTATATTGTATGCTATGTTATTGTTTCCTTCGAATCAGTGTCCCGTTCTCTCCCAGAATCCCGCCTGAGAAATTTCGGCCAAACAGGACCTCTCCCCCAGCTTTCACTTCCATGTCCTCTGCCGAGCAGTTAAGCAGCACTTCGATTTCCCGCCCCTGTGCATCTAGCTTGATATATTCCACACATCGTTTCTGCGGATACTCGTCCGGGAAATGGAAATATAGGCTTCTGCATGCATCCTCCTTTTTTCTCATCTCGATCAGAGTGCGCACAGCCCCGATACGTGTCTGATTTTCTCTGGAATCAATCTCATCCCAGGGCATACACCTGCGGCAGTCCGGGTCAAATCCGCCCTCCATCGCGATTTCCGTGCCATAATAAATGCAGGGGCTTCCCGGCATGGTGAACAGGATTGCGAGCTGTTGATAAAAAATGTCCAGATTATGGAATCGGTTCATCAGGCGTTCTGTATCGTGTGAATCCAGAAGGTTGAACATCACGTTATTATTCTGCTGCATATACATCGTATAACAGCGGTTCACCATATATTCAAACTCCAGCTTATCAAGGCTCTCATCCAGGAAGAAATCGTGGATGCCGCTCATCAGCGGGTAATTCATAACAGAATCATACTCATCCCCGTTAAGCCACGGACCTGCATCGTGCCAGATTTCTCCCAGCAGGTAAATATCCGGCTTGATGCCCTTTAAATGTTCCCGAAGGCGTCTCAGGAAACGGTGAGACACTTCATTTCCCACATCAAAACGGATTCCATCAATATCATAATCGCGAATCCAGTCTTCACATACTTTGCAGAAATAGGAAACCACTTCTTCATTATTCGTATTGATTTTCGGCATTCCATCTGTAAACGCAAAGGAATAAAATCTGCCATCCCTAGTATCCGCCCTTTTGTTCAAAAGGGACCAGTCATTTATCATGAACCAGTCTGCATAAGGGGAGTTCTGCCCCTTTTTAAGCACGTCCTGCCACGGAGCGAATTGCCGTCCGCAGTGATTGAATACCGCATCTACCATCACTCTGATTCCCTGCCCATGTGCCTCTTTTACCAGTCTTGTAAAATCTTCTTTCTCTCCAAAATGAGGATCGATCTTTGTATAATCCTTTGTATCATATTTGTGGTTGGACTCTGCCTCCATGATCGGATTGAGATAGATTCCTGTAATCCCCAATTCTCTTAAATAAGGCAGCTTCTGACGGATTCCTTCCAGATTACCTCCATAGCGCTCCTCATTTTTCACACAGCCTGTCTGCCAGGGCTTTATATCCGGTGTATTTTTCTCCGGTGTTCCATTGCAGAAACGGTCCGGGAAAATCTGATACCAGATCGTATCATTCACCCACTCTGGCGTCCTGTTTATATCCGCCGGATTCATCCACGGCACGGTAAAACACTGGAGCATTCTGCCTTCCATGTTCAACTGCTCTTCAGTAAGAAATCCATCCTCTAAATAATACCACACTTCCCGGTCCGTATGCAGTTCAAAATAGTACTTGCACCGCTTATACTGCGGCCTCAACGTGGTCGTCCACCAAAGCTGATGACGAAGACGCTTCTTATAGCAGATCTCCTCCCGTTTTCCATGCCATACCTCACAGCCGCCTAAAATCCCGGCGTCATATGGGTCGCCATAATGGATAAAGACCTGTTTTACGTCGTACCCTGTCTTCAAGTTCACGACCAGGTCATTCTCATCCAGTGCATAGCTCATCTGCTCTGATGTCTTGTGATAAACTGCTGTAAATTCCATGCCTGCCTCCTGTTAGCTATCAATCTTTCCATTCTCAAAAAATATATCAGCAAGCCGCGAATCGCCATTTTCCAAGCGTATTCCGGCATTTTTTCCTATTTTCGGGTATATAAAAAGGGCATGGATCTACCCACAGATATACATGCCCTTTTCTTTTCACATCTTATCGATTCTCAATCAATCCCCGGTAACGCTTCAGCATCTTTTCCGCTTCTTCAAACCCAGGCATCCGCCACTCCCAGTTCGGAGATCCAACGGTTCCCGGTGTGTTCATATGCCCTTCTTTTCCCAGGCCCAGGATATCCGCCATCGGAAGGATTGCATATTCAGCCTTACAGTCCAGCGCGTAAGCAACCAGCCTGTCATGGACAGAACCCAGTTTATATCCTTCCCGTTTCAGGAACTGGCGGACTTTTCTTTTTGCCGCGGTGGTCAGCCCTTCATACCATTCCATCAGTGTATCATTGTCATGTGTGCCTGTATAGATGATCATATTTTCCACATCATGGAAGCTGTCATAGGCGTATTTTCCGCCTGTCTCTATGGAAAATACAAGGACCTTCATTCCTTTTAACTGATAGTGGTCTTTCAACTCCAGCACTTCCGGTCTCAGGTCGCCCAGGTCCTCTGCCACCAGGTTCAGCCCTTTGATCTTTGCTTTCAGGGTATCGATCACCTCGTATCCCGGCGCCTCGATCCATTCTCCCTCGACGGCTGTCGGACAGGATGCCGGAATCTTCCAGAAGGTGTCAAATGCACGGAAATGATCGATCCTGATGATGTCGAACAGACGGCTGCTGTAGCCGATCCGATCTACCCAGAACTGATAATCCTTTTCCTTCATATAGTCCCAGTCATAGATCGGGTTGCCCCATCTTTGGCCTGTCGCACTGAAATAATCCGGTGGGACTCCGGCGATGAAGATCGGTCTTCCATCCGTATCGAGAAGGAAGTTATCTTTTCCTGCCCACACATCCACGGAATCCACGCCCACATAGAACGGCACGTCTCCCATGATCTCGATTCCGCTTTCATTGGCTGCGGTTTTTACCTGCATCCACTGGCGGTAGAACAGGTATTGCAGGAACATTTGGTACTGTGCCTCCAGCTCGATTTCCGCAGATAATTCGGTACGCTTCTTTGGCCAGTCCTTATCCTCCTGTTTCCACTCGTTCCAGCAGACTCCACCGTTTGCCGCTTTCAGTGCACGGAACACGCCATACTCATAGACCCATTCCTGGGAGGCAAATTCCTGATACTCCTCTTCCTGGAGCCACTCTTTTTCACTGAAATTACGGAAAGCCTCGCGTAAATACGGCTCTTTAAATGCACGGACCGCATCATAGTCTACCGTCTTTTCCATTTCCCGAAATGACGGGGGCAGCTCCTCTAGCAGCCCTTCCTCGCAGAGTGCATCCAGGCTGATGTACAGCTCGTCACCTGCGCAGGAAGAATACGGCTGATACGGGGAGTTCCCGTATCCAACCGGATTCAAAGGCAGGATCTGCCAGATCTTCACGCCGTTTTCTTTTAACAATTCGATAAAGCGGTATGTCTCTTTTCCCAGTTCCCCCACTCCCGTTCTGGACGGAAGAGAAGATACCGGCATCAAAATCCCTGCTTTTTTCATGGTTCTATCTCCTTATCCACAGCATGTGGAGATTTGCGAAAAACTTTTCCACATGCTGTTCTTATATCCTGCCTTTTCTATAAATGCCAGATATCTCTGTTGTATTCTGCAATAGTTCTGTCAGATGAGAAGAATCCTGCTTTCGCGATATTCACAAGCATCTTCTTTGCCCATGCGGTCTCATCCTCATAATCCTCTAACATCTGCTCTTTTGTCTTAATGTAATCCTTCACATCCAGAAGTGTCATGAACCAGTCCTTACTGACAAGTTCTTTGTACAGACGTCCCAGGTTCACTGGATCGCCGATGCGGATCAGGTCCTTGCTGATGATAAAGTCAACCAGCTCCTCCACCATCGGGTCATTGTCGTAGATGTCTGCTGAGCAGTAACCGTTTGTCTCATACAGTTTGATGACATTTTCTGATTTCTCACCGAAAATGTAAATGTTCTCATCCCCGACTAACTGGTGGATTTCTACGTTAGCGCCGTCCTCAGTACCTAAGGTCACCGCACCGTTTAACATGAACTTCATGTTACCTGTTCCGGATGCTTCCTTGGATGCCAGGGAAATCTGCTCGGAAATATCGCAGGCCGGGATCAGTTTTTCTGCCTTTGTGACATTGTAGTTCTCTACCATCACCAGTTTTAAGTATGGGCTGACCTGTGGGTCATTGTCGATCAGCTGCTGCAGGCATAAAAGCAGGTGGATGATATCCTTTGCGATCGTGTAAGCTGGTGCTGCCTTTGCCCCGAAAATCATCGTAATCGGACGTTTTGGCAGGTTGCCCTTCTTGATTTCCTTGTATTTATAAATAGCATACAATGCATTCATCTGCTGTCTCTTGTACTCGTGCAGACGTTTGATCTGGATATCAAATACACCATTTTCATCGATATCCACATTCTGTGTCATTTTCAGATAATTCTTCAATTCTACCTTCGCGTTCTTCTTGATCTCTTTTAATTTACCAAGGACAGCCTCATCATCTTTGTATGCAAGAAGTTTTTCCAGCTCATCGGCATTTTCCATATATCCAGGGCCGATCAGTTCCTTTAAGTATTCTGCCAGGCTGTGGTTGCAGTGTACGAGCCATCTGCGGAAGGTAATTCCGTTGGTCTTGTTATTGAATTTTGCCGGATAAATATCATAGAACGGCTTCAATTCAGACTCCTTGAGGATCTCTGTGTGCAGAGCTGCAACACCATTTACCGCATATCCATAGTGGATATCGATGTGTGCCATGTGAACGCGGTCCTGCTTGTCAATGATGTAGACTCTCTCATCATGGAAGTCTCTTCTTACTCTTGCGTCCAGTTCACGGATGATCGGAAGCAGGTGCGGAACGACCTTCTCAAGATAGTAGATCGGCCATTTCTCCAGTGCTTCTGCCAGAATGGTATGGTTGGTGTATGCACAGGTTTTTCTTACCACATCAATGGCGGTATCGATATTGAATCCTCTTGCAGTCAGCAGGCGGATCAGTTCTGGGATGACCATAGTCGGGTGTGTATCATTGATCTGGATGCACACGTGCTCGTGCAGATGATACAGGTTGATTCCCTTTGCCTCTGCCTCTTTTAAGATCAGCTGAGCCGCATTGCTTACCATAAAGTACTGCTGGTAAATACGAAGGAGCTGTCCCTTCTCATCGCTGTCATCCGGGTATAAGAACAGGGTCAGGTTCTTTCTGATATCCTCTTTGTCAAACTGAATTCCGTCATGGATGATGGACTCATCTATCGTATCTATGTCGAACAGGTGAAGCTTGTTGCACCCGCTGTTATATCCCGGCACGTCGATATCATACATGGTAGAAGTCAGTGTGAAGTCCTTAAATGGAACTTCAAAACTTACGTCTGTCTTATTGAGCCAGGAATCTGCTGTGATCCATGGGTTCTTCTCTTCCTGCTGCTTGTTATCGTGGAATTTCTGTAAAAATAATCCGTCGTGGTAGTTCAGTCCAACTCCGTCCCCTTCCAGTCCCAGGGTTGCGATGGAGTCCAGGAAGCATGCTGCCAGACGTCCCAGTCCGCCGTTACCTAAGGATGGTTCCAGTTCTATCTCCTCGATCTCTGTCAGGCTGTGTCCATGTTTTTCAAGGACCTCTCTTGTCTCCTCAAACAGTCCCAGATTGATCAGGTTGTTGGATAACAACTTACCGATCAGGAATTCTGCTGATATGTAGTATAACTTCCTGTTTCCTTCGTTTCTCTTCATTCCCTGCATTTTTTCCTTTGTCACATAAAGCAGGGCTGTGTAAATCTCTTCCTTTGATGCATCCTGAATGCTCTTTCCAAACTTCTGCTGCAACATCATTTCCAATGCCTGTTCCATAAAAATCTCCTTTCATGTGCCGCACTGCTTCACCGCTTTTTTTAAGCGGCTGTGCAATCCGGCCGTCTGAATCCTATTTTTCTATTTTTTCGTATACGCGGAGGATTTCGCCTACACTCCATGCCTGTGCAAAACAGCCCTTTGACGCTGTGGGATTCTGTCCGTCGTAAATCTCCGGAAGCTGTCCGATGCAGCCTTCCCTTAATGCACTTTCCATGACCTCAAGTTCTTCTCTTACTGTCTGTTTTGCCTCTTCGCTGTCATTATGAACTTTCAGATAGGCCAGATAATATCCGCCCAGCGGGAATGTCCATACAGTCCCCTGATGGTATGCCATATCCCTATCTTCCATAGGTCCTTCATAAAACGGATGGAACTCTTTGTCGTCCTCATCCAGTGTACGAAGCCCATATGGAGTATACAACTTTTTAAACACAGTTTCTACTATTTGTTTCTCTTTTTCCCGGTTTAACATCGTAAAAGGCATGGAAACTGCCCAGATCTGGTTGCATCTGATTTGTTCATCTGCAGAGGTTCCTGAGAGAACATCCTTGAGGCACTGGTTTTTATCGGACCAGAATTTTTCTCTGAAAGAGTCCTTCACCTTCTCTGCAAGTGCCGAATATCCTGTAACCGTCTTCTCATCCCCCGTTATCAGCCGGGTGAACTGCTCCATGATCCGCAGTGCATTATACCAGTAGGCATTGATTTCCACAGGCTTCCCGTGCCGGGGCGTGGGCAGTATGTCGCTGATACGCACATCCATCCAGGTCACCTGGGCCAGGCCTTCTCCTGCCCGGATCAGGCCGTCTTCGTCCATACGGATGCCAAATTCGGTCCCGTTTTGATACCCGTTTATGATCCGCTCCATGACCGGGAACACTTCCTTTACAAATTCCAGATCTTTTGTGGCTTCATAATACAGGTATACGCAATTGATAAAGAGAAGTGCCGCATCCACCGTGTTGTACAGCGGCTCATTGCCCCCTTCCGGGAAAAGATTCGGCATCAGGCCGTTTCTTTCATTGACTGCAAATGTCCTTAAAATCTGTTTTGCCGTCTCAAACTGCCCGGTGGAAATACATAATCCCGGAAGTGCAATCATCGTGTCCCTTCCCCAGTCTTCAAAGAATGGATATCCTGCGAGGATCGTAAGTCCCCCTGTGGATTCCCGTTTCGAAATAAACTGGGAGGCACTTTTTGCAAGTGTTTTCCCCATTTCAGAGGTAAACCCGGAACGTTTTTCCCATTCTCTTCGGAAGGTCTTCACAGCATCGATCACCCCGGATGCCGTCTCTTTGGACGGTTCCATCTCGAACATGATTTCCAGTGTCTTCTGTTCTCCCGGTCCCACGAAAAGAGTAATTTCATGGACTGCCTTCGCGGTTCCGTTCTCCCGCCTTCCATCGCAGGCATCATATCGATAATAATATGTTTCCTTTATTTCAGAAATGTCTTCAATCTCTCCATTTGTCCTGACAAATAAGGTCAGACTGCCGCTTTTCAGTCTCGCTTTGTGATTCAGCTCTTCTCCCTCTTTCTCGATCACCTGTCCCGCATCCATATCACTGCCTTTGGGGACAAACTGGTAAAAAGGAGTAACACATAGCATGCAATGTTCTTTCCCTCGATTTTCTATCTCATACCTGAGTGCTGCTGTATTTGCCCCAGGCTTTAATCCGGCTTCCTTCCTGATGCTGACGCCTTCTATCTGATATTTCCAGACTGGAGTTTCTTCATAGGTGAAGGAGGACAGCCAGCGGTATCCCTCTTCCCGGTGTCCGTCTGCAAATTCCTGAGTGGAAATCACATGTCTTCTATCCTCAAATACGACCTGCTCCTTTAGCCTGTGTACCAGGTTATAACGGTGGTTTGGAGCCTGCACGCACGCCATTAAAAGAGCATGGTCGTTGCGGGCAGCCGCGCCTGTCATGGTCATGGAGGAAAAGCCGCCCAGACCGTTGGTCATGAGATAACAGTTCTCTTCACCGCGCTCTAATGTATTCCAGTCATGTTTTCCATAAATCCATTTCATCGTTCTGTTTCCACTTTCTTATTTGATTGATCTGCCCGGTTTCCAAGAATCAGGATACTGACCGGTTCCACCTTCACATTTTCAGTTACCTTGACCTGAGCTTTCCATAGCATACTGCTTTTTCCGTCAGCCAGAATCTCCCATTCTCCTCTGCCCAGAGCAATTTCTTCTGCTTTTTTACTGCTGTTATAGACAATCCGCAGAGTTTTCCACGGGGAACCGAAGGACGGGGAAGAATTATCCAGGTCAAACCCAACAATTCCTTCCTTTTTCCACTGTCTGCGCACCCGTTTCCATGCTTCCTTTGATTTGTCACACAGACCCGGAAGCTGCTTTCTTAAAGAAATCAACCCCTGATAGTACTCTACCAGTTCTTTCTCCTTCCAGGCCTTTGTCCAGTCCAGACGGTTAATTGCAATCGGAGAATTATAACTGTCTGCAATGCCGTCCTTGGTCCTTGCGAACTCTTCCCCGGAGAGGAAGAACAGGTTGCCCTGGCAGGTCATATAGATACCTGCTGCCAGGCGGTATGCTTTTTCAAGCAGCGCCTCATCAAAAATCGTCTCAGCCAGTTTATCCCGGAGTGTCTGATTATCATGGGAAGAGACATAGGTGATGATCTGGGACGGTGCTTTGATCTTCGGTGTCCTCTTATGGCACCATGCCTGCACGCAGCTGAGAACTGCATCCTCAAATCCCTCACCGCCATTCACGAACCCAGGTTCATCCAGCTCGAATACAGAACCTTTGATGGCATCTCTGGTGTCATCGGAAAACATTCCAATATTTTCATCCAGCTGATGCATATTCTTCTTTAGGGCCTGATATGCACCGGATTCCATTGCGGTCTTAGCTGCTGCCCAGGGTTCCCCGAAGACCATCTTCTCACCTTTTCCATACCGGACATCCAGTTCCCGGCGAATGCGGTTCATTAGCTCTACATCCAGCAGCCCCATCAGATCGAACCGAAATCCGTCTATATGGTATTCCTCTGTCCAATATAGGATAGATTCCAGAATGTATTTGCTGCACATCGCACGCTCACTGGCTACATCATTGCCGCAGGCAGAACCGTTGGAGGGAATCCCCCTGCCGTCTGCACGGTAAAAGTACCAGGGCGCAGTCCTCTGGAACCAGGAATCCCGGGAATAGGTATGGTTATAGACCACATCCATGATGACCCTAAATCCCGCCCTGTGAAGGGATAAAATCAGCTCCTTCAGTTCTCGGATACGGACCTCGCCATGCTCCGGGTCAGAAGAATAAGAGCCCTCCGGCACATTATAATTGATTGGATCGTATCCCCAGTTGAACTGGTCCGCCTTTCCCGCCTCGTCCACAGAGCCATAGTCATAGACTGGCATTAGCTGCACATGAGTAATTCCAAGTTCTTTCAGATAAGGAATCCCGGTAGGATGTATGCCATCCCCATTCAATGTCGTATCCGTATGTAAGAAGGCACGGTATCTTCCCCGGTCCTCTTTCGGGAAACCACCTGCCGGGTCCCAGGAGAACTCCTTGACATGCAGTTCGTAAATGATTCGTTCCCTGTCATATTCCGGCGCCCGGTCTTGCTCCCAGCCTTTGGGATTCGTCTGGCTCAAATCCACTGCCATGCTCCGTCTGCCATTCACCCCGCATGCCTTCGCATAAGGGTCCGCCGAAATCACTGTCTCTCCCTCTATGAGAAGTGTAAAATCATAGTAGGTCCTGTTAAGATTTTCGTCAGTCTGATACCTCCAGACTCCTTTTTCCATTCTCTCCATCGGATAGGTGGCAAATGCTTCTGACGTACTACCATCTTGATACAAGTTGATTGTGACAGACTCTGCACACGGGCTCCACAACAGGAAAGAAGTCCCTTCTTCCCCGCATATGGCCCCCAAGTCCGCATTCTCATCTATACAATTTTCCTGAAATTCTGGACTGGAATAATATTCCTTCCATTGTTTGATTGTTCTTTTTTTCATGCTGTATTTCCTCATGGTGTTTTATTTGATGAAACGAACGTTACCCAAATCCTCTGACAGCTAAACCCTCTCGTTTTTAAGATTTTTGACTGCCGATATCCGGGTAGAAAAAATGGATACACGTTATCCATGTATCCATTTTTAGCTAACCTTTGACTGCTCCGCCGGATACGCCTTCCACGTAATACTTCTGCATACTGATGAACAGTGCCGCAATCGGTATGGAGATCAGCACGCAACCTGCGGCAAATTGTGTATAGTAGTCATTGATAAATTCACGCTCCAGCATCTTGAACAGCCCCAGAGCGACCGTATAGTTGTTGTAATTATCGCCCATAATGACGCTGGCAAAAATAAAGTCCATCCACGGTGCCATAAAAGAAGTCAGGACCGTATATACGATAATCGGTTTAGATAAGGGCAGCGTAATCTTCCTGAAAATCTGGAACTTTGTCGCTCCATCCAGATATGCCGCCTCGTCCAATGATTTGGGCAGAGTATCAAAAAATCCCTTTGCAATGAAAAAGCCAAGACCTGCTCCTCCTGAGTATACCATAATCAGAGCCACAAGTGACTGTGTAATTCCAAGGCCCTTCAAAATATAGTACACCGCGATCATGGACATAAAGCTCGGAAACATTCCTAAAATCAAAGCCACATTCATCATCGGCTTTCTCATCTTAAAACGCATCCTGGACATGACATAGGAAACAGACAACACAAAAAATGTGGAAAGCAGACAACTGAATACTGCTACAAATAAGGTGTTTCCGAACCATTTTAAGAAATAGAACTGACTGTTATCCGTCAACAGATTCACATAGTTTGCAAGTGTCAGCCCCTTTGGGAAGAAGTAGGACGTATAGGAACCGCCCTCCTCTCTAAAGGATGTCATCACGACCCAGAAGATCGGAATCAGCCAGATCACCGACAACACCGTAAGCGTTACATAGGAAGCGACGTCCCTGATTTTTTTATTTCTTGACATAGATTTTGTTTTCTTCATTATTGGAACGCCTCCTCATTGTTGTATGCAGATGTTCTCCTGTATGTAATCAGGGAGAAGACTGCGGAAATAACAAATACCAGGATACCAATTGCCGATGCATAACAGTAGTCCTTGCTTGTTACAGTCAGCTTGTACAGCCAGGTAACGAGCAGGTCTGTCTTTCCTGCCTGATAGTAGTCCAGAGTGGATGGACCTCCCTGAGACAGCAGGTAAATGACATTGAAGTTATTAATATTTCCAATAAACTGTGTAATCAGATACGGCGTCGTTACAAAAAGAACATACGGCATCGTGATCTTTCGGAACATGACTCTTGCATTTGCCCCGTCCACACGCGCTGCCTCATATAAGTCTGCCGGAATATTCATCAGAATACCGGAGGTGATCAGCATGGTATATGGAATACCGATCCACAGGTTGACAACAATAATCGTCACTTTTGCCAGTGTCGCATTGGTCAGGAACGGGATGCTCTCCTGAATTACGCCCCAGCTCTTAAGCAGAACATTCACAGCGCCGTCCGGCTGCAGCATCGTCTTCATGATCAGAAGAGATACAAAGGACGGGATAGCAATGGATAATACGAAGATCGTCCTCCAAAATCCTTTGAATTTCACGCCTTTCCTGTTGATCAAAAGTGCCAGCAGGATTCCGCCTATGTAGTTCAGCACGGTCGCAAATACTGCCCATGTGATCGTCCAGCCCAGAATCGGCCAGAAGGTCTTGGAAATCGTACTGCCTGATCCTAAGATTGTTACGAAGTTGTCCAATCCGATCCATGTAAACAGATTTCCCGGCGGCTGATGTGCGTTGTCATAATTAGTAAATGCGACCAGGATCATGTATACCAGCGGAAGTACCGTGAATGCCATGACTCCAATCATCGGAAGTGTCAGCATGGTACGGTTGAATTTTGCATCCAGATAAACTTTTACATCATCTTTAAATCCCGGAATCTTCTTTCCTTCCTTTTCAAGCTTCTGCACTTCCAGGGCTGATTTTAAGTTTGCTCTCCAGGACAGTACGAAAAGCACGATCACGAAAAGGCATACCACTCCATATAACAGAAGGAGCATGGAGTTGTCTCCCTGGGCCAGAACATCAATTCCTAAGTTCTCATCATAGACCCACCCCTGGGTCTGTGTCCCCAGAGTTGCCATATGGCTCAATGCATTCACACCGTTTACCGCCATATAGAAGATAAATGCGGCTTCACAGAGCAGGAAGAGCAGACCTTTTACGATCTGCCTTCTGCGTAAGTTCGCGGTTCCCATAATGAGCATTGAGACTTTTGTCCAGATATCTCCCTCTTTGATGACTCTCTTAAGGAGATTCCCATCGGACTTTTTCACCATTTTTTTTGGTTTGCTTTTACTCATATTAATCACCCAGCTTAGAAAGAATACCTTCTACCATAGTGTCCATTGTTGCCTGCATATTGTCCTTTGTCACAGCCTTTGCAATGCAGTCCTGTCCGAATGCTTCCATTGGGCTCCAGAAGTTCGCGATCTGTGGAATAGACGGCTGAACTGTGGAAGTCTCGATCTGTTTGGAAAGTACCTCAACAGCAGGGCTTGTACTTAACAGCTCTGTATCTGCTGCCAGTTTTTTATTTGTCGGAGCTGAATTTCTGACCTCAAAACGTGTCTTCTGACTCTTTTCATTGGTCAGGTACTCTGCAAGCAGCATTGCTTCTGCCGGATACTTAGTCTGTGCGTTTACGCCATATAAGTTAAAGTTAACGATTGTGCTTGGAGATACTATTGTTCCGTCCTCCAGAGTAAATGAAGGCACTGTCGCAACACCAAAGTTGTCCCCTAAGGATTCCTGTAAAGCTGCCGCATTCCATGTTCCTGTCAGGCTGGCACCCAGTTTTCCTTCTTTGAAGCTTGCAAGTAAGAGTGCATCATCCTGGTTCTTTACCTTCGGATTTGTACACAGGTCTAACAGATAGTCGCCAACGAGCACACCCTTCTCATTGTTAAAATCACACTGCTTCGGATCTGTTCCGTCCTCACCGAATAAGGTGCATCCAGCTCCGAAGAAGAATGAGGATGTATACCATCCATTGTCAAGATCCATAGAAAAGTTCGCTACACCTGCACCCAGATCCTTTGCAAGCATGGTGTCCAGACTCTTCACCTCTTCCTCGGTATACTTGCTCTTATCATAGTACATGAAGAAGGAGTTGGATGTGTTTGGATATCCGTACATCTCTCCATCTACCGTTGCTGCATCAATTGAGTTTTCCACGTTGTTGGCAATAATCTCATCTTTATTTTTTGTAATTCTGTAAAGTGCACCCGCAGACTGGAGCTCTGCAATCTGGTCAGAAGCAAATTCAAAGATGTCTGCTGCAACGGTCGGGTCTTTAAGTACTTCATTCTTGGCATCTGCTGCACTGACAACTGCTGTCTCAATGTTCCAACCTTCTGCTTCCGGGTTTTCCTTCTTAAATTCCTCGATGATTCCCTGAAGCATGTCCTGGTCTTCCTGAGAGCCCCATACTTTCAGCTTTGCGTCTTTTGCATAACCTGCACTCTTCGCTGCCTCATCTGCTGATTTGGTCTCCTTCTTGTCAGAACCGCATCCTGCTAACATGGATACAGCCATTACACTTACTAAAAAAATGGATAAAACTTTCTTCTTCATTTTCTTCTCCTTTTCCTTCACTTAGTGGCTTTGTTTTCACTGTTTCGAATTATAGCATCGCAGGAAAATGAACATATACAAATAAATAAACCTTGAATATCAATTTTTATACAAAAGAAGATATCCTGGTTCCTCCTTTGCCTAAATTATAACGATTCTGCTATGCAAGATCCCACGCCAAAACCGTATCGATTTTTCCACATGGCTGAATAATCACAGCAAATTTACTAATTTTTTATTTTTTAATTGCTTTTTTTTGGTAAATAGTGTATAGTATTAATATCATTTAAAGATTTGATTCAGAAAGCCGTATAATTGAATATTTTCAGGATGTAAATTTATATATGCTCATAATTGGTTGAGCGTTTCTACCAGCTACCGTAATAGCTGCCTATAAATTTCCCGTGTGTTTCATGCAGGGAAAGTAGGTGTCTATGTTTCCGGTAGTTTTTTTATTACCCATTTTTCTTCCTATTTCCCCTTTGCATGAAATACAAATATCTATTGAACATTCACTGTTCAATAAGTCAGCCTAAATACAACAGCCGACCGTGTAATACGAAGAACCGATTCATCATGTCAGGAAAGTGAGGTGCCTGTTTTTATTAGTTTTGTATTGACAAACCAAAGCGGACTCGGGCTGTTTATAAAAAAGAATCATTAATTACTAGCTCGCAGGGGAAGACTTTCCCCCGGAGTGGAGGTAGGAGGGAAATCATGAACTTAGAAAAAATATTTCATCTAAAAGAAAACAACACAGACGTGAAGACAGAGATACTGGCAGGTATCACGACTTTTATGACCATGGCCTATATTCTGGCTGTTAACCCGAACATCCTTTCCGAATCAGGAATGGATCGAGGTGCCGTGTTTACCGCGACCGCACTGGCAGCATTTATTGCGACCTGTCTGATGGCGATCCTGTCTAATTATCCGTTTGTCCTGGCCCCTGGTATGGGACTGAATGCTTACTTTACCTATACGGTTGTTATGGGAATGGGATACACATGGGAGATGGCTTTAAGTGCCGTATTCGTAGAAGGTATTATCTTTATCCTGTTATCCTTGACCAATGTCCGGGAGGCGATCTTTAATGCCATCCCAATGAACTTAAAACATGCTGTTTCCGTAGGTATCGGACTTTTCATCGCTTTTATCGGCCTGCAGAACGCAAAGATCGTTGTGGATTCTTCCACATTGGTCAGTATGTTCTCCTTTAAAAGCTCCATCAAAAACGGAACTTTTAATACCGAAGGAATCACTGTACTGCTTGCCCTGATCGGCCTTCTGATCACTTCGATCCTTGTGATCAAGCAGGTAAAAGGAAACATCCTCTGGGGCATCTTAAGCACCTGGGTACTGGGCATCATCTGCCAATTAGTAGGTCTCTACAAACCGACGCCAGATGCAGGTTGGTTCAGCTTACTGCCTGATTTTTCTGCAGGCTTTTCTGTTCCGAGCCTGGCCCCGACCTTTATGCATATGGACTTCTCAAAGGTATTTACATTGGACTTTGTCATCATCATGTTCGCATTCCTGTTCGTGGATATGTTCGACACACTTGGAACCTTGATCGGTGTTGCTTCTAAGGCTGATATGCTGGATAAGAATGGTAAGCTGCCAAGGATCAAGGGCGCCCTGATGGCCGATGCTGTCGGAACCTCTGTAGGTGCAGTTCTGGGAACTTCTACAACAACTACTTTTGTTGAGAGTGCATCCGGTGTATCTGAAGGCGGACGCACAGGACTGACCAGTATTACTGCTGCGATCCTGTTTGGACTGTCACTGTTCCTGTCACCGATTTTCCTGGCGATTCCATCCTTTGCGACGGCTCCTGCACTGATCATCGTTGGATTCCTGATGCTGACTTCTATCGTAAAGATAGACTTCAACGATTACACAGAGACACTTCCAGCCTTCATCTGCATCATTGCAATGCCGTTCATGTACAGTATTTCCGAAGGTATCGCACTGGGAGTCATCTCCTATGTGATAATCAACCTTGTAACAGGAAAGGCAAAAGAAAAGAAGATCAGTGTCCTGATGTATGTACTGGCAGTTCTGTTCGTACTAAAATATGTATTGATTTAAAATTATGTATTGTTCTAATATATAGAATGAAAAACATGGGGGCAGCATCCCCCGCTGCCTTCTAAAAGAAAAATATATGTCACAGGATATACGAAGAAAGACGATGCCGACAGGATCTACTCCTATCGGCATCGTCTTTCTTCGTTATAAGACCAAGCGTCTGCATCCAGCTAGATGGATGTCAAAGGCCCGCTTTTAAATTTTTGAAAGCATATTATCTGATATACCCATTCTGATAAGCGATCGTCCGGTTCGCTGCATACAATTCTGCAAGTGTTGCCTGACGGTATGGCTCAGAATAAAAGATTCCCACAAGTCCCCATGTACAAGCTGACAAGAAGATCCATCCGATAAATGACAGGTCCAGAACAAAGGTATTCCACTTCTGTCCCATCATCATCTTTTTGCTGATCAAAAATGCCTCTTCTTTTGACATCGCCGGATTCTCTGCAAGGATATAAGGTACCATCCGGTATTCATAGTACTTGATGATTCCTGGTACAAGAAATAACAGCGCCCATAAGAATGTAAACAAATCTCTCATGAACATGACCAGGACCACGTTGCCGTAACTGCCCGACTTGAATCCATATGCCAGCGTCCCGGCTGTCGGTGTCTCCGTCTGGTTCAGGATAAAGAAACGGTGTCCTCCCACCAACAGAACATTCCCCACAAAAACATCAAGGACGATCATTGCTACACTGACGATTGCAATAATTGATGCAAACGCCGCATATAAAAGAGAAAATCTGGAAAAGTAACTATCTCCAAAGAAGGAATGATCTCCCCTTACGCTGTTGGCGCCTGAAGAGGAAAATATCGCTGTTATGACCGTCATGACCAAGGCTACTACCACGGCTGACCAGTAATTCCTGTGAACTGCCTGTTTTGCTCTCATTTTTAAATCTGCCCGCATCCACATAATAAATTCTACCTCCTGTGTAATTAGCCTTTTCTTTGAGGCTTTCTTTATTATACTCCCTGCGGGTGTTAAAATCTACAAATTTTTACGTTCTTCTTTCCCTAAACAAGGATCTATTGTTACAGTTCACTCGTCAATCTGTTTACGCCCCACTGCACCTACATGCGCTAAAGCAGACTCTGCATATATTGATCCATGGATTCCGCGACCAGCTTAGAATGTGCGACCGCCTCAACGACCGTCCTGGCCCCGGCGACCACGTCTCCGCTTGCGAAAATCTCTGGTCTTGTGGTATGTCCTTTCTCATCTGTCACGAGCAGGCCGCGGTGATCTGCATCCAATCCCTTCGTCGTATTGACCAGTTGGCTGCGCGGCCCCTGACTGATCGAAATAATCACACTGTCAGCAGGATATAACTTCTCTGTACCCGGAATCCTTTCTATTGTGTTGTCCTCTTTTTGCCGAACATCTGCAAAAATCACGCCCTCATCGGTGATTTCCACCGGAATTTTACAGTAGATAAATTCCACGCCCTCCAAGACAGCATAGTCAAACTCGTGCTTACTTGCTGCAGCCGAAGCCTCTCTTGAAAAGCATTGAAGGTTCCTGACACCTTTGCGAAGAGCTGTTCTTGCAACATCCATCGCCGCATTTCCGGCTCCGATCACGATGACATTCTCTCCCAAATGGAAGCTGTCCGGGTTATTCAGGTAGTTGATTCCATAATGTACATGACCCAGAGTCTCCCCCTTAATATGAAGCGCATTCGGACGCCATACTCCTGTTCCGATGAAAACGGCTCTGTAGCCATCTCTTAACAGGTCTTCGATGGTAATGGCTGCCCCAATTGTTGTATTCGGTCTTACCTTGATATCCTTCAGCCTGAGGTGGCGATACTCAAAATCATCCAATATACTCTTTGGCAGTCTGAACTCCGGGATGCCGTAGCGCAGCACCCCGCCTATCTTATCTTTACTTTCAAAGATGGTGACCTGATATCCTTTTCTGGCAAGGAGTACTGCGATCGTAAGGCCTGCAGGGCCGGAGCCAATGATGGCTGCACGCATTCCATTGGACGGGGCCGGCCCTTTGACCATTTTTGAACTATAGGTACTGGATATATAATTTTCTATTGTAGAGAAATGCACAGGCGCTCCTTTTCGTCCCAGTATACAGTGTCCCTCACATTGCTTTTCATGATTACAGATCAGACTGCATACGGTCGTCAAAGGATTGTTCTCGAATAATTTCCACCCAGCCTCATCCAGATCTCCGTCCAGCAAAAGCCGGATGACCTCCGGTATCGGGGTGTGGATGGGGCATCCCTTCTGACATTGTGGATTCTTACAATTCAGGCATCGGTTCGCCTCATCCAATACATGTGCTGCCATGACTGATTCCTCCTTCACTTTTTGAATCATTTTCCATATATTGTTCCATGAAATCTATTCTTGTTCCAATAATGGAAGCGTAATTCTACCATACTAGATTATTTGTGAAAGCGTTATAATAGTTTTTTCTAATTCCAGTACAATTTCATGCTGATTTCTTTTATTTTGCCCCGTCTCTCTTCGCACGCAGATATTCTACGTTCTCCTCTACCTTTTTCTTGGTAAGCGGATAAACGAAAATCAGCATCAGGGCTACACAAAGGAATAACACGCCAGGCACGACCGTCGCCAGCTTGTAAAGCCCTTTTAAGACCTCTTCTGTCTGTGTCTTCGCAGCAGACACATAACCAATCAGACCCAGTGCATATCCTCCCAGTCCACCTGCAAGTGCCTGTCCTACTTTTCTTGCAAAAGAATATACTGCATATACAGTACCATCTTCCCTCTTTCCAGTCCTCACTTCCACGTCATCGATGACATCAATGATGTTCGCCCAGATAATCAGGTTGAAATAATTCACCCCTAAAAATCCAATCGCAGCAACAATCACAAATACCCAGACATTTTTCACATTCAGCAGACCCAACACCAGGAAAACGATTCCTGTAAAAATGGTGGCTGCTGCTGCGGATTCTTTCTTCCCAAATCGTTTTACGACCACGCCTGTAATGGAAGCCATTAGAAGGGAGCAGATCATTGTAATCATATTATAGGTAGAAAGTGCTTTTACATTTCCAAAATAATCCGCATATAAATAGGTATTGACGCTGGAAAGCATCAGGGAGCTCAGCAGCAGGAAAATGGCTGCCCCCACGATTCCCAGCAGTGCTCTGTTGGAGAAAATTGCCCCAAATGTCTTTGCAAGGGAAATCTTTTCTGCATTCGGATCGGGCTTGATCTTAATACGTTCTGTTGTGCATTTATAGCAGATCACATAGCAGATAATCGCGCAGAGAGAAAAAATACCTGCAACTACCGGGAAAATCTTTCCATCATTTCTAATGATCTGAACACCATTTGCGTCTGTCATATAGATGATCATCGGACCGCCCACACCGATCACGAGCTGAGCCAGAGTTGCACCGATGCTTCGGAATGTGGAGAGCGCGGTACGCTCCTCCGGAACATCTGTGATTGCAGATGCCATGGAGCCATACGGAATATTGATTCCCGTATAACAGATGCTGCCCCAAAGAATATATGTCACATACATATAGATCATCTTTGCTGTCATAGATGCATCCGCCATTGCTGACTGATACATCAGAAAGCTGGCGATTGCCACCGGACCTGCCATAATCCGAATCCAGCGCTTGAACTTCCCGTCTTTCCCTGGCTTGCATGTATCCACGATACGTCCCATGGTCACATCTGTGAACGCATCCACGAACCTTGCTACCAAAAACAGTGTTCCGACCGCTGCCCCGCTGATTCCCAGTACCTTCATGTAAAAGACCATGAGGAATGTACTGGAAAACATGAATGTAAAATCATTTCCAAAATCACCGAACATGTAACCGATTTTATCCTTAATGCCAAATGGCTTTACTGCTTTTTCATTCATCCTCTTCACCTCTCTGAATATCTAATTAAAGCGGATATTTGGAATCCACTCTGTTGCTTCTTTATACTCCCATAGCAGTGAGCGCTGCTTATGAGGTTAAAATCTTGTCTCCCATCTTCCACAGAAGACGTTCTCATTGTATCTTCCTTTAAACTCACTGTTGCCCATCATTTTCTCCAATACTGCGGCAAAGCTCTCATGATGATCCATATATGCATTGATATAGCATCTTGCCATTGGTACGTCGATCAGGTTATTCGTATTGCTTAAGGATACCACGAATGTTGGAAGCTCTGACATATACCATGGCTGTTTTGTCGGTTCATCCCATTTAATACGCATTGTATTATACTGTGCAAATCCCTGCACATTGAGAACGAGAAGGACACAATCGTAGTTTTTCTTGAACTCCTCCATCTTTCCCTTTTTAGATGCGACCTCAGCATCTACTTCAAAGCCTGCTGCCTCTAACTGTGATACGATATCTGCTATGATCACCTTATCGTTGGACTCGAATTTTGTCCCTGCAATGACCGTTGCTTCAGACCCTATGTAAACTAATTTGATTCTTTGGTATCTATTTGGTGTCATCGGCAGATAATTCAAGCGGTCTTTTACAAGTGTCACATACTGGTCTGCAAGCTCACGGGATACTTCTAAGTGCTCCTTGCAGCCTACTACTTTCAGATTTTCTTTCGGAGCCATCAGTTTTTCTTCTTTCTGAAGAATGTGAAGGTTCAATGCAGCTTTTACTCCCAGGATTCGGTGGAGTGCATCATTGAGACGCTCCTCTGTAATCGTACCGTTTCTATATCCTTCCATCATATAGCCAAAATCTTCATCCCTGTCATTGAAGAAGAGATACATATCACATCCAGCCGCAATCGCCTGTGGTACCTGCTGGCATCTCGGAATTGTTGCCCCAAACATGCCGATCATATGGGATGCATCCGTGACGACCATACCATTGAATCCGAGCTGTCCCTTTAACAGGTCTGTAATCAGTTCCGGTGCCAATGTCGCCGGACGGATTTCCTCGTCCTTGATGCCAGGACGCAGTTTTCTGGAATATGCCGGAAGTGCAATATGCCCCGCCATGATCGTCATCACACCTTCATCGATCAATTCCTGATATACCTTACCAAATGTCTGGTCCCACTTCTCACAATCGAATTCATTTACGCCCATGATCAGGTGCTGATCATTTTCCTCTGTACCATCTCCCGGGAAATGTTTCATACAAGTCGCTATATTCTGTGTCTTCATTCCCTTGAAAAATGCCTTTGTATAACGGATGACATCATCGGGTTCATCGTTAAATGCACGAAGCTGTACGATTGTATTGCGCCAGTTGTAGGTCAGATCCACAACAGGTGCAAAATTCCAGTTACAGCCGACCGCGGCAGCCTCTCTCGCAGAGACCTCTGCCATACGGTATACTGCATCCTCAGAATCGATTGCTGCAAGTGCTGCTCCATTTGCAATCGGTGTACCGCCTTTTGTTCCTCCATTTCCTCCTGCTTCGCAGTTCGAGGCAATCAAAAGCGGGATCTTTGTTGTCTTCTGCAGACAATCTGCCATATCCCACAACTCTTCCTTCGATGCATTATGGTAACGGATGGCACCTGGGTGGTACGTATCCAGGATTTTTTTGAGGTTCTCAGGTTTTCTTTCCTCCTCGTTAGCCACCATATTGACAAAAAGCTGACCGATTTTCTCCTCGTCCGTCATTCCGGCAATCGTATCTTCGATCCACTGGATCTGTTCTTCATTCAAATAGTACGGTTTTTCTCTTAAATTTACCATCTTCGTTCCTCCTTTATCTTTCTTTTGATAGGTTTTCCACAAATTCTTTTTTCAGTTCTGCCTGATATTCCCCTGCAAATGTCCCATTCTTCATTTTATCCACAGCGGACTCCATCTGTTCCCAGCTTTCTGCCTCTCTGGAAACCAGAATCGGATAATAAAACACACCATTTTTCTCAGCCGCATCCAGATCCCCCGGCGCATCACCTGCCATCATGACATGGTCTCTGGAATATCCATAGGTCAAAAGTCTTTCGATACAGCTCTTCTTAGAACCAGCATTTTGTGCCAGGACCACATCTACGTGTTCCAGAAGGCCGAATCTGGTCCACTCTTCCTTTACTGCCTCATAATTCGCTGAGGAGACAATTGCGATATCACAGGTCTCGTGCAGCTTTTCAAGTACTTCTTTTACATGTTCAAACGGCCGGATCTCTTCTTTTGGAAGCTTTGTGATTGCCTCATTCACAGCTTTAGACCAATTAAGTGCCTTTTTCAGGCAGATGCTGTGAGTCCTTTCAATTTCCCTTTCAAGCGCCGCATTTGACAACTCATCCGACTCATTTGTCCATCGAATCAGTGTCTCTACATCCTCAATCGCCTTTTCTTTTTGATCCACTTCTCTAAGTGCGGCCGCCAGCCCCTTAAAACGGTTGATTCCCCTGGTCATAGAATATAGATTCACTACATTCCACCGTCTCAGGATTACGTCCTGGTCCGCTTCCAAATTCCACTCTGTTATCATGCACGGGCCAAAGCAGCGGATATGCTTGATATCCATACTGTCAATGGCGCACCCATCAGAGTCGATACAGACCAGATTGTTTTGTTTCTTACGAAAGTCTGAAAAAGGGTTATTCATCGTAACATGTCCTCTCTTTCTCTTGTTTGATACATTTAAAATACTCGATTTTACATTTTAAAAGAATAATAATATCCATTGTTTTTAGCACAATTTTATGTTATTTTATTTAACAGGAATAATTTGTATGATTTTAACTTAATATTGTATTACTTTAAAGGGGGGGGATTACATGGAGCATAAACAGCTTGAACTTTTTCAGGAGGCGGTCACCGCATGCAATGTCGGATGCTGTGTGGTCTTCAAGGACAATTCTAACCTGTCACGGACAGACAACGGGCTGAGACTGCGTCTGTATGAAGACTATAACTATCAGGCTTTACAGTTTTTCCTCGAACAATACGTCACTTCCGGGAAAATGATAAGATACCAGGATTCTTTCGGGATGTATTATATGTTCCTCCGTCTTCCCTCTCTCTATTTATATGATTATGAATCCCCGCATTTTGTGATTGGACCTTATCTGGAGACCACTCCTAAACCAGAAACGATCCGCCAAATCATGGAGCATTTAAGTATACCGGAACAGCTATTTGAGGATATCCGTCTGTATTACGCCTCCACCCCGGTACTTTCCAATATAGAAAGCTTCGAATCACTTGTTCTGAATCTTTCGCAGGGACTTTTCCACACTGAATACTCAATCTCACATCTTCCTGACCAGGGTGAGATCCAGATGGAGCATTCCCCATTGATTCTGAAAATACGGAAAAACCCTGAGATTTCTGTCAGTACCATTGAGGAACGCTACAAAGTAGAGAATCAGATGCTGGAGGCAGTCTCCAAAGGAGATGAGAAAAGGGCACACGAGCTGCATCAGAAATTCCAGACCTTTCAGCTCAGGCCCAGAACGGAGAATGCCCTTCTAAATAAGAAGCACGGAGTGATCATCCTGAATACACTTTTTCGGAAAGCAGTGGAATCTGGCGGGGTCCATCCACTGTATATCGATGACCTGTCCGGTAAATTTGCCATTCTGATCAATGAAGCACGTTCAGAGCGGGAACTGGACCATCTTGCATCGGATATGCTGCACAAGTACTGTCTGATGGTGAAGAATCACTCCATGACTGGCTATTCCCAGGTTATTAAGGACGTCATTTCCTATATTGACTTCCATTATGCAGAGGATTTAAGTCTCGCTTTTTTCGCAGAGATGTGCAATATGAATAAGAACTATCTATCAAGCCTGTTCAAAAAAGAGGCAGGGATCACTCTGACCGATTATATCCACCAGGTACGCCTGCGCCGGGCCATCACGCTGATCAATTCCTCCTCGTTGTCCATCACCACCATAGCAGCATCCTGTGGGTATAATGATATCAATTACTTCACCCGGATTTTTAAACGGACCTACGGAATGTCCCCGAAACAATATCAAAAATCTATCCTTCGTCCGTCCTAGCGGATATATGATTCTCCGGAACTTTCAAGCACAGCCGCTTTGCCTGCAGGTACGTTTTAGAGAGGGATTTTGAAGATAGATAAATTCAATAAATCAGTATACTTATGTGAAAAATAAATCGGCAAATCATACCTGTATCTTGCAGGCTGGGTTTGAATTGGATATACTTTGTAACGAAGGCTTAACAATACCAGGCCCAAGTTACACACACAAAGGAGGAAGTTATGAAAAAGAAACTATTGAGTGTGCTTCTATGCACCGCTTTGATTGGAACGCTCGCAGTAGGCTGCGGTTCTGACAAAAAAGCAGAAGAAAACAAAAAAGAGGATGCCCCTAAGTCTGACGGAAAGGAAATCACTGTCATGGTCCCGGAATGGGCAGTCCCAAGTGATGAGATGCTGGATGCTTTTACAGAAGAGAGCAGCATCAATGTAGTCATGAATGTAGTAAGCTGGGATGATATCCGCGATAAAGTAGCAATAGCCGCTTCCGGCGGAGCTGCCGCAGCAGATGTCATTGAAGTCGACTGGTCATGGGTCGGCGAGATGAACAGCGCCGGATGGCTTGAAGAGATCGAGATGACAGACGAGGACAAGGCCGATATGCCTACACTGGAGACATTTTCCATTGATGGAAAGGTTCTGGCTGTTCCATATGCGAACGATTACCGTATCGCATATTACAACAAGGAACATTTCAAACAGGCAGGAATCGAAAAGGCTCCTGAGACATGGGATGAAGTATATGACGCTTTAAAGAAAATCAAAGATGCCGGAATCGTAGAATATCCTTACACTATGCCGATGAATGCAGATGAATCTGCAACCACTTCTATGATGTGGATGGCATATTCCAGAAGCGGACAGGTCTTTAACGAGGATGGAACACTCAATCAGGATGCCGTTCTCGACGCTCTTACGTTTGAGAAGAAGCTGGTCGACGAGGGATTCACTGATCCTGCCTTAAAGACTGCATCTGGAATGGACGCTTACCGTAAACTGACAGCAGGTGAAGCAAGCTTCATGGTGGGACCGACCAAGTTCGTCGGAATCAGCAGCAATGAAGAGGAATGCAGTGTAGTGGGACAGATCGAAGCAATCCTTTTGCCTGGAAAAGATGCAGCCTCAAAAAAGACCATGCCTCTGCCAGAAGCAGTTGGTGTTACAAAATTCTCTGAGAATAAAGATGCTGCAAAAGAGTTCGTAAAGTGGTATACTTCTGCTGAGACACAGAAAGAACTGTACCAGGCAAATAGCTCTATCCCTACAAGAAACTCTGTACTGGCCGACCTCATCGACGATGGAACCATCCAGAACGCAGGTGCAATGCTTGACGAGGCAAAGCTGATCCAGTCTCCGTTCCCGAACGGAATCCCGGATTACTACTCTGAGATGAGCAATGCAATCTATAATAACGTCAACAAGATGGTACTCGGAGAGGCTTCTGCACAGGAAGCATTCGATGCCATGAATAAAAAAGTGACAGAATTAGCCGGAAAATAAAAGTACAGCCCAGGTTCGATCTGATACCTGGGCGAAAAAGGCTTTACGAATAGAAGTCATACTTATGGAATTTCAAAGCACGTAAGAAGCGGAGAATAAAGACTATGAAGAAAAAACACAAAGGGGCGCTGGGTATTGCGCTCCTTTTGCCAATTATTATCATCATGGCAGTACTCGTGTACTACCCCATTATTAAGACATTTTCATATAGTTTGCAGAAGATGAAGCTGACTGCGCCACAGGATACTGGATTTGTAGGACTTGCCAACTATCGTTCCGTCCTGGAATCAGATTCTTTCTGGTACAGCCTTCAGAATACGCTATTTCTGCTGGTAGTTGTAGTCCTTTTTACAACAGTCTTTGGAATTTGTGTCGCACTGATGCTGAATGTCGACACGAAGATTTCCGGCCTTCTGATGGCCGCGGCCGTCCTGCCTTGGGCTCTGCCTCCCGTAGTAAATGGAATTATCTGGCGCTTTATCTTCTATCCCGGATATGGATTCATGAATAAGCTGCTGATTGGTCTTGGAGTCATTGATCAGCCGATTGAATGGATGTCACACCGTTTCCTGCTGCTTTTCGTGGTAGCCGTTGTCGTAGCATGGCGGAGCATACCCTTTACAGCAATCGTATGCCTGGCCGGGCTTCGGGCGATTCCGCACGAATTCTATGAAGCCGCAAGGATCGACGGTGCGGGGAGATGGTCTTCCTTCCGTTATATCACGGGACCGCTGATGCTTCCTTTTATCGGAATCGGGATTACCTCTGCTTCTATCACTGCAATCAATATCTTCGATGAGATCGTAGCACTGGCAGGGTACAGTGACCTCGGGAAAAATCTTCTGATCGAGAGCTACCTGACCACATTCTCTTTCCTCGATTTTGGAAAAGGAAGTGCTCTGACTTATATCATCATGCTGATATCGGCAATACTTGGTTTCTTCTATCTTAGGAACCTGACCAGGGAGGTGGAATACTAATGAAGACAAAAGGCGGAAAGGTACTTTATTTCATCGTAGTCGTGATCTTTTTAATCTTCACGGCAGGCCCCTTTATCTGGGCATTTTCTGTATCTGTGACACCAGAATTTGAGATGTTCAAGAACACGATGAGTATGCTTCCGAGTAAACTGAACTGGGATAATTATGTCACCCTTTTCACAGCCTCTTCCAGACAGAATAAGATTCTATTCCAGGGAATGTTCAATTCCCTCAAGGCTGTTGGGATCACTCTGCTGATTGGTCTCCCAGTGGCCCTGATGTCCGCTTACTCTCTGGCACGATTGGAATTTAAGGGAAAGAAACTCATCAAGAATGCGATTCTGATCACTATGGTCATTCCAGTTTTTGCAACCGTGATTCCACTCTACCGTATTTTTGTTTCCTACCAGCTTCTGGATAAGATGTTCTGGCTCAGCCTGGTATATGCAAGTTCCTTCCTGCCAATGAGCATCTGGCTGATGATCAATTACTTCAGCACGATCCCGGTGGAAATCGAGGAGGCCGCCAGGGTGGACGGATGTGGACGGATCCGGACCTTCTTTGAGATTCTGATGCCGATTGCATACCCGGTCGTAATTTCCAGTGCACTCATCATGTTCTTAAGTGCCTGGAATCAGTTCCAGATTCCGCTGATCCTGGCATCCTCTTTTCAGACGAAACCAGTGTCTATCGTGACAAGCGAGTTTATGGTGAAGGATTCCATTCAATATGGGATTACTGCGGCGGCAGGACTGCTGGCCATTGTGCCGCCTGCGGCTACGGCGCTGATACTGAGGAAATATCTTGTGTCAGGAATGACACGGGGGACGGGAAAATAGAAACGGGCAGGGAAGATACCGCATCATCGGTAAACCTCCCTGCCCTTTCTTCTCCATAACATTTAATCTTACTTCTTTTATTCTCTATTTTTTCTTCTTCTCATAAGGAGTCCCCGTAAGCGGCAGCTTTGTCTGGAACTCTTTATTCCATTTATAATATGCTCCGGCAATTGCTGGTGCTGTCGGAATAGAAGTGATCTCCCCGATTCCAATCGCGCCATATCCTACATCGACTCCCGGCTTCTCTACGATAATGGATTCCAGCTCTGGCACTTTATCTGCCTTGAACAATCCCAGTGTTCCGAATCTGGAAACCGGATAGCCGTCTTTGAGTTCATACTGCTCTGTCAGGGCATATCCCATACCCATGACAACACCGCCTTCGATCTGTCCTTCTACACTGATTGGATTGACTGCCTTACCGACATCATGGACCGCTACCATCTTCTTTATTGTTCCATCTTCATTCAACACACACATCTGAGTTGCAAATCCGTATGCCACATGGGATACAGGATTCGGTACATCACTGCCCATCTTATCGGTCTTTGCCAGATATTCTCCGAGATACTCTTTTCCTTCCAGCTCATCCAAGGTATGTTCCTTTAAGTCCTCTGTCAGTTTTTCAGAAGCCCGCTTTGCAGCTTCCCCAGTGATCAGGGTCTGACGGGAACCGGATGTGGTACCGGAATCCGGTGAATCGGCGGTATTCGGACGGCAGTATTTAATCTTGTCAATGGAAAGTCCTAATGTCTCGGATACGACCTGAATCAGTACAGTTCCAAGTCCCTGCCCAATACAGGATGCTCCAGCATGAATCTCTACTTTTCCGTCTTTGATCAGCAGACGGCAGCGTCCCCAGTCTGGAAGTCCCACACCAACTCCAGCATTCTTCATGGCACAGGCAAGACCCGCATATGGTTCACTCTCGTATATTTCTTTTACCGCCTCCAATGTCTCTGCAACAGCGGTAGAGTTATCTGCGATCTGTCCATTCGGAAGTACCTGTCCCGGACGGATTGCATTGCGGTAACGAATCTCCCACGGAGAGATTCCCACCATCTCTGCCAGCAAGTCCAGGTTGCGCTCTGATCCAAAACAGGTCTGAGTCACACCGAATCCACGGAATGCTCCGGCTGGAGGATTATTGGTATAGACTGCTTTTCCGTCAATGTCCACTACCTGGAAGTTATATGGTCCTGCGGCATGGGTACATGCTCTCTGTAGAACAGGACCGCCTAAGGATGCATATGCTCCTGTATCAGATACGACAACAGCCTTCATAGCTGTCAGATATCCGTTCTCATCACATGCGGTGGTGATATCCATCCACATCGGATGACGCTTTGGATGCACCACGATACTCTCCTGCCTGGAGAGCTTGACTTTAACGATGCGTTTCGTCAGGTAGGCGATCAACGCAGCGTGATGCTGTACACTGACATCCTCTTTTCCACCGAAACCGCCGCCGACCAGCTTGTTTTCCACAATGACTTTCTCCGGTGGGAGTCCCAGCATGATACAGCACTCGTGCTGGGTATCATAGGTGCCCTGGTCCGTGGAGTAGATAAATACACCGTCATCAAACGGCATCGCCACGGCACATTCCGGCTCCAGGAAGGCATGCTCTGTCCATGGAGTCTCATAATGTCTTGTCACTTGATACTTGGATGCTGCGATCACCTCATCCGCATTTCCTCTGACCAGATGCTCATGGGCAAGGACATTACCTGACTCATGAACCTTCGGTGCATCCTCCTTCATTGCCTCGAAAGGATCCAGTACCGGTTCCAGCACTTCATAATCTACCTTGATCAGGCTCTTTGCACGTTCCAATGTCTCCTGATCCTCTGCTGCTACCAGACAGATGGCATCGCCCAGATAATGAGTGACCTTTCCTACCGGAATCATCGTATCCCAGTCCTGCTTGAGATGACCGACCTTGACATTGCCCGGAACATCTTCTGCTGTAAAGACACCGATCACGCCCTCGAGCGCTTCTGCTTCTTCTTTATGTATTGCCAGTACCCTTGCCCTTGGATATTCAGAGCGGACTGCACTTCCGTAAATCATGCCGTCAAGATAGATATCATCGGGATATTCCCCGATTCCCAAAACCTTTTCCCCTGCATCGATTCTCTGAATGGCATCTCCCACAAGGACTACACCACTATTATCCGTAGCGGGAATATTTTCACGGAACATCTTAGCACTGAGCAGAATTCCATCAATAATCTTCTTATATCCTGTACAACGGCAGATGTTATTACGGATTGCCGCAACCACTTCCAGGCGGGTCGGATCTGGATTCACATCCAGCAGCCCTTTCGCACACATGACCATCCCTGGAATGCAGAAACCACACTGCACTGCCCCGGCCTTGCCGAATGCACAGGCATAGACTTCCTTTTCACGATCACTTAGGCCCTCCACTGTGACGATCTTCTTTCCTTCCATCTTTGAAATCATCGGAATACAAGCACGTGTCGTCTTGCCGTCTACCAGAACCGTACAGGTGCCGCACGCACCCTGACTGCATCCGTCCTTGACAGATGTCAGATGAAGATCGTCCCTTAAGAAACGCATCAGCTTTTGATCCCTTTCGACCTGATAATCCTTCCCATTGACATGAACAGTAAACATGATATACCCTTCCTTTCTCCGAACAGCTCTTAGCTCCCCGGAACTCCTTATTCTAAGATATCATCCTTTAAATCGATATCCTTTAATTCTTCTGACTGTGCTTCTACATACCGGACCTTATCATGCAGCCGGGACATAATTTTTCTACCGCCGTTATCCCCTGTAAGCCCTCCAAGCTCATCAAAAAACATTCGGTCCCACAATACCGGATTGCCCGGTCTTAATGGATTCCCTGCACAGATGATCTGTCCCCTATGCACAGATGCTGTATTTAAAATCCGCTGGATCGTCGCTGCTTTTAAATTAGGCTGATCACATACCGAGAAGAGGATTCCCTGAATGTCCGGGTGTTCTTCTAAGCACGCCTCCAATCCAAGCCTGATAGAATGGGAGATGCCCAGCTTTGGCTCATAATTCATCACGGTCTGGATTCCCTGCTCCTTGGCCTCCTTTGCTATGCTGTCATATCCGGTCACAAGATACTGCGGAAAATCCCCAAATGCCTGCATCCGGTCCAGTGTATGCTGGTACAGTGGTCTTCCTGAAATTGCAGCCAGCAGCTTGTTATCTCCAAAACGAACGCTTCGGCCTGCCGCCAGGACTACCATAGCGTAATTTTGGCGCATGTGTTCAAAACGGGTCACAGCCTCCAGTACTCCACCGCCGACTGACCTTGCTTTATCTGAAATGGTAAAACAATGGTCGATCTCACAGCGTGCGTCAATATCCCCGATTTTTAAGTTCTCAGATACCTCCACACCTGACTGCAGCATTCCGCGGACAATCCCGCTCATCTGTGCGTAGACTTCTTTTCCACCTGTCAGCGCTACGACCTGTCCTTTTTCCACAACATCACCTATAGATACCAAAGGCTCAATTCTGCCTGGGGCAGACGCCCGAATCAGACGTTCTATCGTATATCCCCCGACATTACCCGGAACTCCTGTGTTCGGGATGGCACTTCCTTCATAAATGGTGCTGCCCAATGTATGGCCCCTTTTCGTTTCTACAACACAATGGCAGTCTTCTCCCGCTGTAAATCCGGGCCCGACCCCTATCACAAAGGGTGCATCTATGATTCTTGTACCAAGATTTTTCTTTGCAAGAATCGCGTCTATGACTACATCAGGATGGTATTCCTCTGCGATTGCCGCATGTTCATCTATGATCACCGGGATATCGCCTGCTGCCAGGACCGCCTCTGCCTCCTTCATGCAGGTGACGAGAACCCCTTTCATATCTTCTACAAGGGCCTCCTTTTCATAGACTGCCCTGGACAGAGCCACGATTCGGCGTACCGTCAACGGGACTGCGATCTCTGTCATTAAAATCTGATGTCCACTGTGATATAGGCGAGAGGCAATCCCTGTTGCCAGATCGCCCGCTCCTTTGATTAATATTTTCATAACCTCTGCTGCCTTCCTTATTTCAATGCTGTCACCAGGATGTCAGTCACTCCCCGCATCTCTGCCAGAGAGCATATCTTCGACGCTGTCTGTTCTCTTTCCCAGGTGTCAGCCTTATTCAAAATCACGCTGTACTTCATGGTGGGAAGTACACCTTTTTTCCCGCCCTTGGAACAAAATGCCAGGTTCAGGATATCCTCCGGGCATACTTGATCCGTGATACTTTTGTGTAAAATCTCCGCTGCAAGTGCAGGACGGAAGCATACTTCCTGAAAGGGCTTTCCTGCTGCATCTAATCCACAGACATAAACGACATGGGTCGTCTCTTTTAAAATCACTGGCTCATGCTCTGCCGGCACCTTTAAGGGAAGCCGTTTCGCTCCATCTGCTTCAATCAGTACCACACACCCACAGTTGAGAAGCTGTTCGAAAAGCCATCCAGGTGGTGCCTTCATCTTGCCTTCTTCGGCAGGAATCCCGACCCAGGCCACGCCTTCCTGAGACAGTACGTCCATCACAGCTTCCATGGATGACTCTAACACGAACCATGGGGCATCTTCTATTTTCATATGGGTCGTCGTCGTCACGATCACCGGAATGTGCTTTTTTCGATATTCCCAGGCCAGTCTCGTAATCATCGTAGTCTTGCCGCCTGCTCCTGTGACTGATATGACAGGATTCTTTCTTTCTATAGGAAGTGTTCCCGGATTGAATGCCTCGAAATCAGATGTCCTAAAATCACCTTCCTCAAGATCAAGTGCCTCAATCAATGAAGTGTATTCTTTTGTTGTACTTCCAATATACTTCTTAATCATTTCCTCCTGCCGCCCTGCTTATCCTGTATATTTTTTTATTGATATTAAAACTAATTGCTTGTTTTGTAAATTATTTTATTTCTTTTTTATTTTATCTATTCTTCTGTCTGAACTCCATGAAGAACATACTTCCCTGCATTTTCCTCTTTGATTTCACCATTCTCAGCAATCAACTGACCACGCAGGAATACTTTTTCAGCTCTTCCTTTGATCCGTGTTCCCTCCATCGGACAGTAATCGATGTTCGTCTGCTGTGTCTCTTTTGAAAGCATCCACTCTGTCTGTGGATTCCAAACAACAATGTCTGCATCACTTCCCGGTGAGAGTGTTCCCTTCTGTGGATAGAGATGATACAGCTTCGCTGGATTCTCTGCAAGATATCTGCACATCTGTTCCAAAGTAAGTCTTCCTTCTTGTACGCCAAACTGCCAGATCAGGGCTGGACGTTCTTCTGCTCCCGGCATTCCACATGGTGTCTTTGAAAAATCTTCCGCTCCCATGCTCTTTTGTTCGAGATCAAAGCTGCAGTGATCCGTACAAATAGTCTGGATTCTGCCTTCGGAAAGGGCTTCCCACAATACCTCCTGATTCTTCTTCGCACGAAGAGGCGGAGCGATCATATACTTTCTGCCCTCTCCATCTGGCAGGAAATATTTCGTCTCATCCATGACCAGATACTGCGGACAGGTCTCTACATACACGGTCTGTCCGTCTTCTCTCGCGCGCTCGATCTCCCGGTATCCTTCTTCGGAGCTTAAATGTACCACGATTACAGGTGTATCTACACATTTTGCAATCTTGAGCAGGCGGTTGACTGCTTCTGCCTCTGCTGCCGGAGGACGGGTGCCCGGATAATCGGAGACATCTTTTCTGTCCCCTTTTTTCATCTGGACTTCCTCCAGTCTGGCATCGATGATTCCTTTATTTTCACAATGCACGCCTGCAATTCCACCGAGTTCTTTTAACCGGGTCAGAATCTCATACATAGTCTTGTCATCAACCACCATATTGTCATAGGTCATATATAATTTGAAAGAAGAAATACCCTCCTGTACGACGCGCCCCAGTTCTTCGCTGATGCTGTCATTCCAGTCGGAGATTGCCAGATGGAACGCATAATCGCAGGAGGAGAGTCCGTCCGCTTTCTTATGCCAGTTGTCTAAAGCCTCATGCAGGGTCTCCCCTTTATTCTGGGTGGCAAAATCTACGATACAGGTTGTTCCACCCGCGATTTCAGCCTTTGTCCCGGTATCGAATTTATCTGCTGTTATCGTACCGCTGACTTCCAAAGCCATATGGGTATGGGCATCGATAAAGCCCGGAAAAAGGTATTTCCCTCTTACATCTTCGATCTGTGCATCCCGAAACTCCAGATCCTCACCCACTGCCAGGATTTTCTCACCTTTTACAAGGATGTCGAGCTGTTTTAAGCCTTCGCCGCTTACGACTGTTCCACCTTTAAACAAACGTTTCATAACCATTCCTTCTTTCTGTCAATCCTTCTTGAAAAACTTGTTTGTCAGTATGCTTTTTCAGATTTTAACAAGTGAATATATAATGCTGGGGACAAAAATATTTTGTCCCCTTTCATTCTTACAGATTGTTACATACTTTCTCTCACGCAATCCAGTTTTATACCAGCAAATAAGAATAATCACGGATAACCGTCTCTATTAACTGCTGTAATCCTTCTGGAAGTCTTGTGTCTTCTCCCTTTGTCCAGGTAAAGGTATCGCCCAGATATCTGACTCTTACGCTCACCTTTTCTGGATCAAGCACTGTGAATCCCTGATTCTTACTATCTTCCATATCCTTCTCGGTTGCAAATAAAGTAAACTTATCCAGATATGGTGCACTCTGGTATGGGCAGAAGCTCTTACAGTTGCCGCATTCATTGCACATGTAATCCACATGGATAATCTGATGTCTTGCCATTCCCGGAACCTGGATGGAAATATTAGCACGGTTCGGACATACTTCCACACAATTCTCACAGATGCTGGAGCATCCCAGACAACGCCCGGTCTCAGCAGGTCCTTCCTCCAGCTCTTTGAGGACGCCTCTTCTTGCATAAACCTTTTCATCTGCTGCCTGTCTGTCATAATCCTGAACCAAAGTTCTTCCGATGACAGCCTCTGCAGCCATCCTTCCGTCGCGAATACCCTCTACAACTGTTGCCGGCCCGCCAAGGGCATCTCCTGCGATATACACCCCTTCCAGATTTGTCTCACAGGTCCCCTCATTTACAAGAGCTTTTCCGCGCTCATTTACATGGATTCCATTTGCTTCGTACCATTCTGTCGGTACTTTTTCTCCAACTGCTGCAATCACGGTATCTGCCATGACCTCACAGATTTCTTCTGTCTCAATGACGCCTCGTCTGCCGGACGCATCAAATTCACCAAGCTGCATCACTTTACAGATTAATTTACCATCCACCAGCTTGATTGGAGAAAGCAGCTCTTTGAATTCCACACCGTCCTCCACTGCCATGACAAGTTCTTCCTCATCTGCAGGCATATAGCGTTTTGTCCGTCTGTAAACAAGAGAAACTCTCTCAACGCCTTTCGTGCGTTTTGCCGCTCTTGCAGTATCCATCGCAGTATTTCCACCGCCAATAACGACTACATTCTTACCAATATCCAGCTTGCCATTCTCTGCTTTGAACTTCGCAAGGAAATCCAGGGCATTCATGGTCTCGCCCTCTTCCAGACGAAGTACGCCCGGTTTGGACGCGCCGACTGCAAGTACAACTGCCGTATATCCCTTATCTCGTAATTCCTGAATACTTTCTACTTTTACATTGTATCGAATCTCAACTCCTACAGCTTCCAGGATCGCCGCATCCTTATCGATGGCATCTCCTGCAATTCTGAATTCAGGAATGACATGACGTACAACACCACCTAAGGAGTCTGTCTGTTCAAATAAAGTAACTTCCATTCCACCACGTCTCAAGAAATAAGCCGCTGCCATTCCTGCCGGACCGCCACCGATGACTGCTGCCTTACCTTTTTCAGTCACATCTGCCGGTTTCACCTGTGTAAGCCAGGAAACATAACCGTTCTGCGCTGCTTCCAATTTCATGGCGCGGATATGTACTGGTTCCTCATAAAAGTTACGGGTACATTTGCTCATACAGTTGTGTGCGCAGATCGTACCAGTGATGAACGGAAGCGGGTTCTTCTCCGTGATGACCTTCATGGCCTCTTCGTATTCTCCTGCATTTACGAGCTGCAGATAAGTCGTGATATCCTGGTGAATCGGACAGCCCTCCTTACATGGTGCCACAAAGCAGTCCAGAAGCGGAACTTCACGCTTCATCTTACGGGACGGAAGAGGTTTTACAGACTTCACGTGGTGAACGCTGACCTTTGCCTCTTCTGCGAGGTTCTTGACTGCACTTGCACGAACACCTGTGAATTCATCATTTTCTTTTTCCAGAATCTCTGCCATCTGTGACATTCTCTGGTATCCACCTGGTTTTAATAAAGTCGTAGCCACAGTTACCGGCCAGATGCCTGCATCTACGATTCCTCTGATATTGTAGAAATCGGCGCCGCCTGAGTAGGAGATTCGAAGCTTTCCATCAAATTCTTCTGCCAGTTTTGCAGCTAAAGAAATAGACAATGGGTACAAGGACTTTCCTGACATGTACATTTCTTCGCTCGGAAGCTCGTTCTGCTTTACGTCTACCGGGAAAGTATTTGTAATTTTTACACCGAACTCCAGACCGCGCTCCTTACATACGTTCATCAGGCGTGTCAGCATCGGTACGGCATCCTCATACTGTAAGTCATCTTTGAAATGGAAATCACCAAATGCTACATAATCATAACCCATGTCATCCATGGTCTTTCTTGCATATTCATATCCTAATAAGGTAGGATTACATTTAATGAAGGTATGGAATCCCTTCTCTGTGATCAAATACATCGCGATTTTCTCAATCTCCTGCGGAGGGCATCCGTGCAGAGTAGAGATGGTCACGGAATTGCAGATGTCGGACTGGATGCTTTCGATATCCTCTCTGGTCACGTTCTTGAACTGATCCACATGATCCAACAGATACTGCTTACAGGACTGGAAGACTTCTGAATCCTTCGCTTCCTTCATTGTATTCAGGAAATGATCGATCTTCTCAGACTTGATGCCTTCCAAGTCATATCCAACGCTGATGTTGAACTGGAATCCGTTCATATCTCCCAGCTCATATTCCTTTGCCATTACTTTTAAAAGGAACCATGCCTTGATATACTCTTCCATTGCCTGCGGTACATATAATTCTGTGGACCACTCGCAGTTATAGCACTCATCATCCGCCTTGATACATGGCTTATTCACACATGCAGAAAGCTCTGCACCGTCCATGATCTGTACCGTCTTTAACTCAAAGAAGCGGCTTCCTGTGTAGTATGCTGCTACAATATTCTGTGCAAGCTGTGTGTGTGGACCCGCTGCCGGTCCTACCGGAGTCTCTAAGGGACGTCCGAAGATCGTCCTTACATACTTCGCATCCGCTTTATATGGGGTATGCTCTCCGAATACAGTACCATGCTCCTCATGCTCTGTCATAATCCAATTCAATAAATGCCCGAAAGACATCGGGGTCATAATATCGCTCATCTGTAAAAACCTCCTATGATATAATCTAAATATTCTGAATATGGTGATCAAAAGGGGCAGACCCTTTTGACCATTTTGACTTTTATCCGTTAATCCGATTCCAGAGTGCCTCTGAGGCTTCTCTGCAGTCTGCCATTACTTTTGCTTCATCGATGTGCTGTAATTCTCTATCTTTCATCAGCACTTTTCCGTTCGCTACGGTTGTCACGACCTTGCTTCCGTTCATTCCGAACAGAATATGTCCGTTCACATTGCCTGCGCCAAGTGGAGTAAGTGGATCATAATCTACAATAATCACGTCACCGGCTGCGCCTTCTTTTAAGACTCCGAGCTGTTGTTTGAAGTAACGGTTCGCAATCTGTGCATTGCCGTTAAAGAGCATCTCAGGTACTTCTACCCATGCTGCATTCGCATCACAGAGGTGGTGCTTGTGTAAGACATTAGCCACCTTAAAGGATTCTGTCATATCGTGGGTATATCCGTCTGTTCCAAGTCCAGTCAGGATCCCTCTATGTACCAGCTCCATGGTCGGAGGACATCCACAGGCATTGCCCATGTTGGATTCTGGATTATGTACCACCATTGTATTTGTTTCCTTAATTAAGTCCATCTCGTGTCCGTTGATGTAAATACAATGTCCAAGAAGCGTCTTCTCTCCCAAAATATTCCAATCCATCAAGCGGTCTACGATTCGTTTGCCATAATGCTTTAAGCAGTGGTGCAGATCTTCGATTCCTTCTGCAACATGGATATGGTAGCCAACACCATCCGGCTTATTCGAAGCCGCCAGCTCCATCGTCTCATCGGAAATCGTGAACTGTGCATGCATTCCCATCATTCCGGCGATCATACCAGTGTCGTCCTTTAAGGCATGTCTGATGAACTCTGCATTCTCCATAACTGACTCTCTCGCTTTATCCATACCATCCCGGTCTGAAATCTCATAGCACAGGCAGGAACGTACCCCAGTCTCCTTCGCTGCCTCTTCTATATGGAACAGAGATTCACGGATAGAACCAAAGCTTGCATGATGATCAAAGATTGTTGTGACTCCATTCTTAATACAGTCAATATACGTAGCCATAGCACTTAAATAAGTATCATGCAGGGTCAGGTTACGGTCAATAGTCCACCACATTCCGTCTAAGATATCTAAGAACCCCTTCGGGTCATATCCTTTGACAGAAAGCCCTCTTGCAAAGGCACTGTAAATATGTTCATGTGCATTGATAAATGCAGGCATGATCACCTTTCCCTTTGCATCGATAAACTCTGCATCCGGGTATGCAGCCCTGACTTCCTCAAGACTTCCCACCTTTTTGATCGTGGTACCCTCGATTGCCACAGCGCCCTGCTCCAGATACGGATTCGCTTCATCTCGTGTGATTACCCTTCCATTTCCTAAAATCAGCATACTTTTGTCTCCTTTTCTTTTTGAAATCTTTTAGTATACAAATTCTACAAGGGTGTTGCTTTCCTTGCACGTCGCACTATATTTTGTATATTCTTTTGTAAAAACAGTCTTTTCTTTTTCGAACAGCTATTTTCAGACCGTTTTCGTTGTCTATAGAATACCATTAATATAAGATAATTGCAATACAAATCCTAAAAAACTTTTAGGTAACCTAAAAAATTTTTAGAAAAAGTATTGATTTATATTTTTTTTATGCTATGATGAGTTTAAAGGCGAGGGAAAAACAGCCTCCCGGAAAATCCAGACACGAAAGGAATGGTGACATTGGGTCAGAGATTAGAACTCCTGAAACAGATTGCACACGGCCTTGCCGTACAGTTCGGCAGCTCATGTGAGATTGTCATTCACGATCTGCAGAAGAAAGAACTGGAAAGCTCCATTGTCTATATTGAGAATGGGCATATTTCCAACAGAAAGTTAGGCGACGGACCTTCCAGCGTGGTACTGGAGACATTGAGCCGGGACCCGTCACAGATTCAGGACCGTCTCTCCTATCTGACCAAGACAGATGACGGACGGATTCTCAAATCAAGCACCATGTACATCAGGGATGAGGATGACCTTATTGTTTACATATTCTCCCTGAATTACGACATCACCGCACTGCTCACCATCGATACTGCACTCCAGTCTCTGATCAGTGTTGAGAAGGAATCAGGCTCTGACGATGAGAGAGACCAGCCACAGAAGATCACACATAATGTAAATGATCTACTCGATGTTCTGATCGAACAGGCGCTCGCCCTGGTCGGTAAACCAGTCGCACTGATGAGCAAGGATGACAAGATAACGGTGGTTCAGTATTTGAACAACGCCGGAGCCTTCCTGATCACCAAATCCGGTGACAAAATCGCCTCCCTTTTGGGAATTTCAAAATTTACACTCTATAGTTACATGGATGCGGGCAAATAGCCATACAACAACTCATCACATTATTATGAAGGAGGTTTTTCACACATGGAAACAATCAAATGGGCAGTGAACCACATGCCTAAGACAGATGACGCACAGCTTAAGGTCATGGCACTTGACGAGGTCAAGAAGGCAAGAGCCTTCCACGAAAGTTTTCCTCAATACAGTGTCACACCCCTTGTCAAACTCGACAAGATGGCAGAAAGACTAGGACTTGGAGAGGTTTACATCAAAGATGAATCTTACCGCTTCGGCCTGAATGCTTTCAAAGTACTCGGGGGTTCCTTCGCCATGGCGCGTTACATAGCACAGCAGGTTGGAAAGGATGTTTCTGAACTTCCTTACCAGGTACTGACTTCACAGGAATTAAAGGATGAATTCGGTCAGGCGACCTTCTTCACAGCTACAGATGGTAACCACGGACGAGGTGTTGCATGGGCAGCTAACAAGCTCGGACAGAAATCCGTTGTCCTGATGCCGAAGGGAACCACACAGACACGACTGAACAATATCCTCGCAGAAGGCGCACAGGCTACGATCGAGGAATATAACTATGACGAATGTGTCCGCATGGCTAACGATATGGCTAATAAAACAGAAAATGGAATCATGGTACAGGATACTGCATGGGATGGATATGAGGAAATTCCAGCATGGATCATGCAGGGATATGGAACGATGGCAATGGAAGCCAATGAGCAGTTGGGAGATTACGGATGTGACAGACCGACACACGTATTCATCCAGGCTGGCGTAGGTTCCCTCGCAGGCGCAGTTCAGGGATATTTTGCGAACCGCTATCCTGAAAATCCTCCGAAAGTGATCGTTGTAGAAGCCGAGGCTGCTGCCTGCCTCTACAAAGGAGCTTCCTTAGGAGATGGAAGTATCCAGATCGTTGATGGAGATATGGTAACAATTATGGCTGGACTTGCATGTGGAGAGCCTAACACGATTTCCTGGGATATCTTAAAGAATCACGTTGATACCTTCGTTGCAACACCTGACTGGGCCGCCGCAAGAGGAATGCGTATGCTGGCAGCACCGATCAAGGGAGACGCACCAATTACATCCGGTGAATCCGGCGCAGCACCTTTTGGAACCCTGGCCTGCATCATGTGCATGGATGAATATAAGGAATTAAGAGAACACCTGGGATTGGATGAAAATTCCAAAGTCCTTCTCTTCTCAACAGAAGGTGACACAGATCCAGAAAGATATGAATCTATCGTATGGGGCGGAAACGACCGCTAAAATAACAGTAACTAATCAAATTCAATTCTAATCAATGAAAAATGCAAAGGAGATTAAAAGAATGGATTTCAACAAAATCAAAGAGGCTGCACAAAACTATCAGGCTGACATGACAAAATTTTTACGCGAGATCGTAAAGAACCCAGGTGAGAGCTGTGACGAAAAAGCTCACATCGAGCGTATCGCAGAAGAGATGAGAAAACTCGAATTTGACAAGGTAGTCATCGACCCACAGGGCAACGTACTCGGCTACATGGGAACAGGCGAAAAGATCATCGGTTTCGATGCTCACATCGATACAGTAGGTATCGGTAATATCGACAACTGGACCTTCGATCCATATGAAGGATATGAGAATGACGAAGAGATCGGCGGACGTGGTGTGTCTGACCAGTGCGGCGGTATTGTTTCTGCAGTATATGGCGCAAGAATCATGAAAGATCTTGGCTTATTGAGCGATCAGTATACAGTCCTCGTAACAGGAACTGTTCAGGAAGAAGACTGCGACGGCTTATGCTGGCAGTACATCATCAACGAAGACAAGGTTCGCCCTGAATTCGTAGTATCTACAGAGCCGACAGACGGCGGAATCTACCGTGGACAGCGCGGACGTATGGAGATCCGTGTGGATGTCAAAGGTGTTTCCTGCCATGGTTCCGCTCCTGAGCGTGGTGACAATGCGATCTACAAGATGGCTGACATTCTCCAGGATGTCCGTGCACTCAATGAGAACGATGCTGATGACGCAACAGAAATCAAAGGTCTTGTTAAGATGTTAGACGAGAAGTACAATCCGGATTGGAAAGAAGCACGTTTCCTTGGAAGAGGAACTGTTACAACATCCGAGATCTTCTTTACATCTCCAAGCCGCTGTGCAGTAGCTGACTCCTGCTCCGTTTCACTGGACCGTCGTATGACAGCAGGCGAGACATGGGAAAGCTGCCTGGATGAGATCCGTGCACTTCCAAGCGTACAGAAATACGGTGACGATGTGACTGTATCCATGTACAACTATGACCGTCCGTCCTACACAGGATGTGTATACCCGATCGAGTGCTACTTCCCGACATGGGTAATTCCGGAAGACCACAAGGTAACAAAGGCTCTGGAAGAAGCTTACACGAACCTCTATGGAGAGACAAGAATCGGAACAGCTGAGACAGAGGAAATGAGAAAAGCACGTCCACTTACTGACAAATGGACCTTCTCCACAAACGGCGTTTCCATCATGGGAAGAAATGGAATCCCATGCATCGGTTTCGGACCTGGCGCTGAGGCACAGGCACACGCTCCAAACGAGAAAACATGGAAACAGGATCTCGTTGTATGCGCTGCTGTATACGCTGCACTGCCGACACTTTACTGCAAATAAGAAACACGATTACATTTGACGACTGCTGCAAAGGGGACAGAGCCCTTTGCAGAGGGGTCTGACCCTTTTGCACACCAGGAAAGCGGACATTCGCAATCCGCTTCGCTACTTGCTCATGAACGCAGGTCGCTTCGCTCATGCTGCGTTCAGAATATTCTTAAAATTTAGGAGGATTTATACTATGAAAACTTTACAGGATTATATCGACAAGCTGAACTCTTTAAACTTCAAGGAAATGTACAATGGAGACTTTTTCCTAACATGGGAAAAGACAGATGATGAACTGGAGGCTGTATTTACTTTAGCTGATGCTCTTCGTTTCATGAGAGAGAACAACATTTCTACAAAGGTATTTGAGAGCGGCCTTGGAATCTCTTTATTCCGTGACAACTCTACACGTACACGTTTCTCCTTCGCTTCTGCCTGCAACCTGCTTGGACTGGAAGTTCAGGATCTGGACGAAGGAAAATCACAGGTAGCTCATGGTGAGACTGTACGTGAGACTGCTAACATGATTTCCTTCATGGCTGATGTTATCGGTATCCGTGATGATATGTACATCGGAAAAGGAAATGCTTACATGCACGAAGTTGTTGATGCTGTGACTCAGGGAAATAAAGACGGCATCTTAGAGCAGAAACCTACTCTTGTGAACCTGCAGTGCGACATCGACCACCCGACACAGGCTATGGCTGATATGCTCCACATCATCCATGAGTTCGGCGGAGTTGAGAATCTGAAAGGCAAGAAGCTTGCTATGACATGGGCTTACTCACCTTCTTATGGAAAACCTCTCTCTGTTCCACAGGGAATCATCGGACTGATGACACGTTTCGGTATGGACGTTGTCCTGGCTCATCCGGAAGGATACGAGGTATTCCCTGAAGTAGAAGCTGTTGCAGCCAAGAACGCTGAGAAATCAGGCGGTACATTCACAAAGACAAATGACATGGCTGAAGCATTCAAGGATGCTGACATCGTATATCCAAAGAGCTGGGCTCCATTTGCTGCTATGGAAAAACGTACAGAACTGTATGGAAACGGCGACTTTGACGGAATCAACAAGCTGGAGCAGGAACTGCTTGCACAGAACGCAGAGCACAAAGACTGGGCTTGTACAGAAGAACTGATGGCTACAACAAAAGACGGCAAAGCACTCTACATGCACTGCCTGCCAGCTGATATCACAGGCGTAAGCTGTGAGACAGGTGAAGTTGACGCAAGCGTATTCGACCGCTACAGAACTCCGCTTTACAAAGAGGCAAGCTTCAAACCATACATCATCGCTGCTATGATCTTCCTTGCAAAATTTGCAGATCCAGCAGATGTTTTAAAGAAACTGGAAGAAAAAGGAACTCCAAGAGTATTTGATTAAGATATCAGCCGCGTACCTGAACAGTAAACTACGTCTTTTCCGTGTTTACTGTTTATGGTATCATGGAAAAGAAAAAATTTTAGGAGGTATTTGACATGTTAAAGTATGTTGAAACAAAAAACGCACCAGCAGCAATCGGACCATATTCCCAGGGAATGGTAGTAAATGGAATCGCTTTCTTCTCAGGACAGATTCCGCTTTCACCAGAGACTGGAGAAGTCGTTGGCAGCACGATTCAGGAGCAGACTGAACAGGTCATGAAGAACATTAAAGCTCTTCTTGAGAGCCAGGGCGCTGAATTCAAAGATGTAGTAAAGACGACCTGCTTCCTTGCAGACATGGGTGATTTCGGAGCATTCAACGAGATTTATGCAAAATATTTTGTTGGAAAACCGGCACGTTCCTGTGTAGCAGTAAAAGATCTGCCAAAGGGAGTTTTATGTGAAGTAGAAACCATCGCGTATGTAGGAGAATAATCCGGCGCGAGTAGTATCGGAGGAAATGAAAATGGCGAAAAAGAAACGGATCGTCATCGCTCTCGGAGGGAATGCCTTAGGCAATACCCTCCCGGAACAGATGACAGCGGTAAAGATTACCGCACGCGCCATCGTAGACCTGATTGAGGAAGGCTGTGAAGTCGTGGTAGCACACGGCAACGGCCCGCAGGTCGGAATGGTGAATAATGCTATGCTTGCACTGACCCATGAGGACCCACAGCAGCCAAACACTCCGCTGTCCGTCTGTGTAGCTATGAGCCAGGCATACATCGGATATGACTTACAAAATGCGCTGCGTGAGGAGCTTCTGAACCGAGGCATCACAGATATCCCAGTTGCAACTATGATCACACAAGTACGCGTGGATGAAGATGATCCTGCATTCCAGAATCCATCCAAGCCGATCGGAAGGTTCCTGAGTAAGGAGCAGGCTGATGAGATGGCTGAAAAATACGACTATCTTATGAAGGAAGATGCCGGACGTGGTTATCGACGTGTTGTCGCATCCCCAAGACCACAGGAGATTGTTGAGATCGGAACGATCCGCACCATGGTAGAATCCGGTGATCTTGTCATTGCCTGCGGCGGCGGCGGTATCCCAGTCACACGTCAGGGGAACCACTTAAAAGGTGCCAGCGCAGTAATTGACAAAGACTTTGCAAGCAGCCTGCTCGCCCGCGAACTGGATGCAGATTTCCTGATCATCCTGACAGCAGTTGAAAAGGTGGCGATCAATTATGGCAAACCGGACGAAAAATGGCTGGATCAGATTACCGTAGAGGAAGCAAAACAGTACATGACTGAAGGGCACTTTGCACCTGGTTCTATGCTGCCAAAAGTACAGGCTGCTGTCGAATTTGCAGAATCCGCACCAGGACGCCAGGCTCTGATCACATTACTTGAAAAAGCAAAAGACGGAATCAAGGGGACAACAGGTACCAGAATCAGTCAGGCTTAAAGGGGGATATAATCGTGAAAAATGAGGTGACCCACTCAACTATATTTGACTTAAACGGCGTGCCAAGCTTTAAACAGGCCTTTCCACTGGCCCTGCAGCACGTTGTGGCTATGATCGTGGGCTGTGTCACACCTGCCATCCTCGTTGCCGGGGTAGGCGGCCTAAGCGAAAAAGAATCCGTAATCCTCATCCAGGCAGCTTTGATTGTGTCAGCATTGTCCACACTGCTTCAGCTATTTCCTATTTTCAGGACAAAATGGCTCGCCATTGGTTCAGGACTTCCGGTTATTATGGGCGTCAGCTTCGCATATCTGCCTAGCATGCAGTCCATAGCATCTGATTTTGATATTCCGACAATATTAGGGGCACAGATCGTCGGCGGTTGTGTAGCAATTTTGGTAGGTATTTTTATAAAAAAGATCCGCCGCTTCTTCCCGCCTCTGATTGCCGGAACAGTCGTATTCACCATTGGACTTTCCCTGTATCCAACGGCCATCAATTACATGGCCGGCGGCGTGGGAAGCCCGAATTATGGTTCCTGGCAGAACTGGCTCGTTGCGATCATCACACTGGTCATTGTAACTGTCCTGAACCACTATGGAAAAGGAATCTGGAAACTGGCTTCCATCCTCATCGGTATCATCGGAGGATATATCGTAGCATTGTTCTTTGGAATGGTCGACTTTACAGCCATTTCACAGGCATCTGCATTCCAGCTTCCAATGCCGTTACACTTTGGTGTTAAATTTGAAGTTTCCTCCTGCGTGGCGATCGGCTTATTATTTGCCATCAACTCCATCCAGGCCATCGGAGATTTCTCAGCTACTACAAGCGGTGGTCTGAACCGTATGCCGTCAGACAACGAACTCCAGGGCGGAATCGTAGGATATGGTATCACCAATATCCTCGGTGCTCTTTTAGGAGGACTTCCGACCGCAACTTACAGCCAGAACGTAGGTATCGTGGCAACGACAAAGGTCGTAAACCGCTGCGTACTCGGACTTGCAGCCGTGATCTTACTGGTTGCAGGACTGATTCCGAAGTTTTCATCCGTTCTGACTACGATTCCTTATTGTGTACTCGGAGGAGCCACAGTTTCCGTATTCGCCTCCATTGCCATGACGGGTATGAAACTGATCACCTCCGAAAATATGTCCTTTAGGAACACTTCTATCGTCGGACTCGCAGCTGCACTTGGAATGGGAATCTCCCAGGCAAATGGCGCACTCGCAACCTTCCCGGACTGGTTCGTAATGATCTTCGGGAAATCACCGGTTGTCATCGCGACACTGCTGGCAGTACTGCTTAACATTATCCTTCCGAAGGATAAAGAGACCGATCCGGAACCGGCTCCGAAGGAATAGAATGGAATAAAATCATGTTAAAAAACAGAAGCTGCTGATGACGGCTTCTGTTTTTTATATCGAACTATTTTTCCCATTCTTCTATTTTACACTGATGTTCCTTTGTCTTTTTATCATAATTAATCCCGACCAGAAGAATTTTTCCCTGATAATCACTCAGGCTTCTACAGTATTCTTTCCTCTTTATCTGCTCAATTGCTCCTTCTGAATCCCGGTTCCATTTCAGTTCGACCACCAATGCAGGATAGTTTCCAAACTGCTTCCTGGGCAGGTACACAAGATCGGCAAATCCTTTACCTGTGGGTAATTCTCTGAATACTGTATAATAATTCCGTGCTACATATAAGGCAAGTGAAATTGTATAGCTCAATGCATTTTCATCATGATACTGCAAATGAGAGGTTTCATAATGAGCCTCTGCAATCGCATTGGCAACAACTTCTTCCTTTTTCGAAAGCACAGCATCCAATGCCTCACGTGAATTTTTAAGCGCCCGTGATACTTCTCCCCAATCAGAATTACTCACTGCTGTCACATATTCATTCAATATTTCATGATTTGGAATAAAGACCTGTTCTGACTCACTCCTGTATCCCAGATACCCCAGGTGCACAAGCAGAGTCATAACATCATCCTTTGAGTGAAACGTTACCATGTCATTTGTAAAACTTCTTGTATCTATAGAAACTTTTCCGTTTCCATTCATCAAGCTGATAATATCATCTTTCAATCCCTCAAAGTTCATATCTATATAAGTACGCAACGCTTCAAATGTCTCTGTCTGATTCCAATAATACTGGAACTTATGAAACTGCATTGCACTCACAACAGACTTTGGATTATAAATCGATCCGACATCCTCAAGATAATACCCATCATACCACTTCTTGGTTTCCTCAAAATCCATCTGATAACTTTCACAAAGATTCCTGACCTCTTCTTCCGTAAATCCTACATATTTCCCCAACGGACCCGCAAATGTCATAGAAAACTCATCAAACATATTCAGAGCACTGTGGGTTCCATATTTTTTGATCGGCAGAATTCCTGTCAGATATCCTAGGGCGATATTACCTCTGTCCTTGAGCAGATCCCTGAGAAAATCCAGGTACTTTTTCTGTGCATCTGAGTCCATCTTGTATTCTCTGAAAATGCAGTCCCATTCATCAATAATAACCACGAACGGTATCTTTGTCCTGCTATAAATATCCTGCATCGTGCGCATCAGATTCGTAGAATCAAAATACCTGAAATCTGGATATTCTTCTAGTAATTCCCATAAGACAGACCTTTTTAACAATGTCAGCATCTCATCCATACAGCCGCTCTGGCTTAGAAATTCCTGCATATTTAAAAACAAAACATCATACTTATTTAAAGATTTCGCGAAAGATTCTGCCTTTGCTATCTCATATGGTAAAAAAAGTTCATAGGAATCACATCCTCTGCTGTAATATGCCGCAAGCATATTCGCTGTCACTGACTTTCCAAAACGCCTCGGACGGCTCATACTAATAAAGCGCTGCGGTGTACAGATTACTTTGTTGCAGTATTCAAGCAGACCAGTCTTATCGACATAGATCTCAGCACTGATATCCATCTTAAATTTTTCGTTACCAGGATTCAAATAATTTCCCATGATGCCACCTGCTTTCAAGAACTCTCTTCATACAATTATATTCATTCTCTATCATTCAAAGCGGATATTCGGAATCCGCCCCACTACTTCCTTGATGAGATTTAAAAAATCGGTTACACTCTTTACCAAAAAGTATAACCGATTTTTACACTTAATACAACCAGATACCCTATTTCACGTTTCCTATTTCAAATACTCCGGAAATTCTTTCCCCAGTCTTCTGTACATGGTCTTCTCCACCGCATTGAGGATGTTCTCGTACCCCGTGCACCTGCACAGATGCCCGGACAGCAGTTTCCGTAATTCATCCCTTGTATATTCCTTCTTAGACTCCAGGATCTCCACCGCACTCATGATCACGCCCGGTGTACAGAATCCGCACTGTACCGCCGTCTCATCGATAAATGCCTGCTGGATATCGGAAAGCTCGCCATCAGGTCCCATCAGACTCTCCAGGGTACGGATATTCTTGCCGTCCGCCCACACAGCCAGATAGATACAGGAGTTAAAGCACTCTCCGTCTATGATGACATTGCATGCCCCGCACTCTCCTACTTCGCAGCCCTTCTTCACACTGGTCAGGCGGTAGTCATTGCGGAGCATATCGGTCAGGGACGCTCTCACATCCACCATGACCTCGCGCTCTTCCCCATTGATCGTACATCTTACCAGTTTATAATGCTTCTCACTCATGAACAACACCTCCTGCCAGTCTGATTGACTCTTTCAGTGCACGTTTACATAAAACCTTTGCAATGTGCTCTCTGAATGCCTTACTTGCCCGCCAGCTGTCGCGCGGCGTCACATCCTCAAGAACGGTATCCCCGATTGTCTCAATGGAAGCCTCACTGACCAAAAGCCCCTTTCCTGCCTCTTCTGCATGAAGTGCACGCATCGGGATTGGCCCTGCCACACCGTATGCGATCCTGACATCCTCGATCACACTCTTATCCTCTGACAGCTTCACATTGACCGAACAGCCCAGCGTTGCGATATCCATCGCGTTTCTCATGGCATACTTGATATAATGGCCATGATATCCTTCGTAAGCTGCCTTCGGTATCAGGATTGCCGTCTGGATCTCCGCAGGTCTTAAGTCAACCTTTCCTGCCTTGATATAGAATTCCCGGATCGGCACCTTACGGATTCCATCCGGTCCTGTCAGCTCCACGACTGCATCCCATGCAAACAGCGTAGACGCAGAATCCGCGGAAGTCACACCGTTACACGTATTTCCTCCGATGGTCCCGATATTCCTGATCTGCGGTCCGCCGACTTTATCCACAGCCTCTCCAAGTACATTGATGTATTCCTGAATGACCGGGTCCTTTGTGATGTGTGAAAAACTGGTCAGAGATCCGATTCGGATCGTACCGTCCTCCTCCAGCTTCACCCCGCGCAGCTCATCCAGCCCGTAAATACTTACCAGCTCCACTCCTGCGCGCTTGCCTTCTCTCATCTGTACCAGAACATCACTTCCGCCGGCAATGATCTGGGCTTCTGGATGCTCCTGTAATAACTGTATCGCATGAGGCACGCTCTCCGCCTCGTATAATGCCTTCATATCATACATGATTCAAAATCCTCCTTCCGGGGCGTTTCCATTTCTCCTATGCTGCCATGACAGCACAAAAGCTGCGCCCAGCCTTTTTATACGAGTCCCTCTTCCTTGAACCGTTTGAACAGGATATGCGGTGTTAATGGAATCTCATCCACTGCTACCCCTGTCGCCATCAGTACTGCATTACGGATCGCTGGTGCCACGGAGCATACCGGCGGCTCACCCAGGGCCTTTGTACCGTATGCACTGGTCGGCTCATAGTTTTCCACAAACTGCCCTTCCAGGTGCGGATGATCCATAAAGGTCGAAAGCTTATAGTCCAGAAGGTTATTGTTCAGAGGTTTTCCTGTGCGCTCATCAAAAATCAACCGTTCAGAGAGTCCATAGCCGATTCCCATACTCATCCCGCCGTGAACCTGTGCCAGAGCCAGTGACGGATTGATCAGCTGTCCTGCATCATGCACATTCACAATATTCGTCAAGGTAGCCCTGCATGCCGGAATATCTACCTCTACCTCCGCAAACGTACATCCGAAAGAGTAAGCGTTCGTCTTTGCCTGATAAGAGCTCTCTGCTGTCAGATGCCCATTATTCGTCAGACTGTACAGCTTCTCCAAAGCCAAATCTGCCAGGCTCATCAGAACTTCTCCGTCTCCTCTGCGGATAATATTTCCATTTACAACATCCAGGCTTTCCTTCGTATGCCTGGTCAGCTCCTGGGCCGCTTCCAGAATTCTGTTCTTTAAAAGAGCTGCCGTCTGATTGATGGAGAATCCCGCCATATATGTCTGTCTCGATGCATAAGCTCCTGTGCCGAACGGTGTGACATCTGTATCCTGGTTCGTCACAACATGCACCATATCCACCGGAATTCCTACCGTCTCTGCAGCCATCTGTGCAAAAGCGGTATCCGCGCCCTGCCCGATCTCTGTCTCACCGACCTGGACCTGAATCGAGCCATCCTGGTTCAGCACCATACGGCAGGCAGATGTTTCCAGTGAGATCGGCCATACTCCGGTATTGTACCAGAATGCCGCCACACCGATTCCCTTTCGGATCTCTCCGGTCTGGTCCGCATATTCCTTCATCTTCCTGTCATAATCTATGTAAGCTTTTCCTTTTTCCATGCACTGATGGAAGGTATCAAAATAATTCACATTCTTGGAGAAACCATCCGTAAATCCCTTCGGCATCAGATATTTCCACCGGAATTCAAAAGGTGACATCCCCACTGCCTTTGCCACATCATCCGTATGGCTCTCAACTGCAAACATTGCCTGTGGGATTCCATAACCTCTCATAGCCCCGGCAACAGACTTATTCGTAAAGACGGTATAGGCATCGCCCTCCACATTCGGGCATGGATATAACTGTGGAAACGCTCCCATTCCCTTAGCCGCAATACTGTGTCCATGGGAAGCGTAGGCTCCCTGGTCTGAGAAACATTCGATCTTCCTTGCCGCAAAGCTTCCGTCCGGCCTTACATAGGAAATGATATGTGTGCGGATGGCATGGCGAACTCTGTTGGAAACAAAGGTCTCCTCCCTGGACACATCCAGCTTCACCAGCCTGCCGCCGACCACGGTACTTAAGTAAGCACAGAGCGGCTCATACAGGATATCCTGCTTATTGCCAAATCCGCCGCCGATATAAGGCTTAATTACCCTTACCTTCCCCCATGGGATGCCAAGCGCCTGCCCTACGACTCTCCGGCAGATGTGCGGAATCTGTGTGGAGGATACCACGACCATGCGCCCCTGCTCCATATAAGAATAGCAGATAAAGTTCTCAATATGACAGTGCTGTACGGTCGGTGTATCATACCAGCCTTCCACCTTGATCAGGCCCGGTTCCTTCCTGGCCTCCTCATAATTCCCGTTGCGGATTGACGTATGCTTTAAGATATTGTTCGGAAACTCCTCATGAATCTGCGGTGCCCCATCTTCCATGGCCTTCTGCACATCCAGTACAAACGGCAGTTCCTCATATTCCACCTTGATGGCACGCACAGCCTGTGCAGCCGCGACTTCATTCTCCGCTACCACAGCTGCCACATCATCCCCGTAGAACCGGACATGCTCCTGTAAAAGCAGCCGGTCTGACACATCCTGATGTGCTGGCTCCGTTGACCACGGATGCCCTGCTGTCGGGAAATAATACTTCGGGACATCAAAACAGGTTACCACCTTCACAACTCCCGGAATCTTCTCGGCCTCCGCAGTATCTACAGACTTCACGATTCCATGTGCCACAGTAGAGTGAAGGATCTTCGCCACATATGCACTCTTGTCGCACAGATCGTCCGTGTACTTTGCACGCCCGGTCACCTTCTCAAAGGCATCCACACGCTTCACATTTTTCCCTACTGCATGTTCCCTCTCTTCCATAGTTCCACCTCCAAATTATTTTATTAGAATGATGCTGGGTCCAAAAGTCATACTTTTTCATGCGAGCCTGAAACGCACGAACTTCTGCCCCTGGTATTATCAGAATATCTGAACTCCTGCCGCATATTTTGCCATGATTTCTCTGTCATCAGAAAAATAGATCAATCTCTCCAGACGCTTCTTCACATCCAGTGGCTGCGGATGCATAAGACGTGTATCATCCAGCACGATGGCATCCAGTTCATAGCCGGGTTCAAAACTTCCTACCTTCCCAAAAAACTCTCCACCGCCCTTTGTTGCCATATAGAAGACTTCCTCTACCGTCAGCGGTTTTAACGAATCATCAAACAGCCTCCAGCGGAGCTTGGATGCCTGGATCGCATGGGACATGGCTGTGAAAATGCTCTCTGTAGAGCCTCCTGCCACATCGCTCCCCAATCCTACGTGAACCCCTTCGTCCAAAAACTTTCGGACCGGAGCTACACCAGATGCCAGGTTCATATTCGACTCTGGACAGTGTGCAACAAACACACCATTCTCCTTCATCCTGGCAGTCTCCCTCTCATCCGAATATACACAATGGGCCATCACAGTCGGACAGTCCACACCAAAGAGTCCGAACTTATCATATGCGTCTCCGTAAAATTCAGACCACGGACATAATTCCTTCACCCAGGCGATCTCGCTCTGATTCTCTGACAAATGTGACTGCAGCGGCAGTTCATAACGCATCTGGATCATCTTTAACTTCTCCATCAGCTCATCCGTACATGAGGGTGTAAAACGAGGCGTCAGGATTGGTTTTGTATGCTGATACTTCTTATGCAGAACATCCTTGATCCATTCCACTGTCTCCGTGGCAGATTCCTCTGCATCTGTCTCCCTCAGATAATCCGGGCAGTTCCGGTCCATATTCACCTTACCGACCATCGTACAAAGCCCTGACTCCTCAAGCAGATCCATTAACAAAAGTGTCCCTTTCCTGTGTACTGTCGCAAAAATGCAGGCCCTCGTCGTCGCACTCTTCTTCAGATTCTCTACAAATATACTGTATGCCTGGCGGGCATATTCCAGATCACGGAACTTCGCCTCCTCCGGAAATGTATTCGTCTCCAGCCATTCCAGAAGTTCCATATCCATCCCTAACCCCCGGTAAGAGTACTGCGGTGCATGTACATGCAGATCCACAAGTCCCGGAATAATCAGGCTGTCACCATAATCCGTGACCGGATACCCTCCATATTCAAACGGCAGGGTCTCATAGATCCCCTCCACGAGTCCGTCCTTGCAGACAAGATAGCTGTGCTCCCTGATCTCAAGTTCTTCCACGCTCCTGCTGAAAACCAGATTTCCTTTCAAAATAAAAATAGATTCATTCATCGTTACAGTCCCCTTTCCCATCTCCGTAATAAAGAAAATCACAAAAAAATGACTATAAGCAACTACAGAGATGTCTCCGCAGATACTTATAGTCAACTATTACGGTAGTTGGTAGAAACGTCCATCCGATTATGAACCTATATAAGTATTGGTCATATTATATAATTTTTTCTTATTTTTATCCTAGCATTTATCTATTTTTCTGTCAACCCAGAAATTAACATTTTTAATCCATCAGCGAAATATGCTCCAGATCTTTCAGCCAGACCGCAACACATGCATCACTCGGCATCCGTAAATCCCCTCTCGGAGAAAGCGCAACCGTACCGACCTTCGGTCCGTCCGGCAGGCAGGAACGCTTGAACTGCTGTGAGAAAAATCTCCGGCAGAAGGTCTCCAGCCATTTCAGGATTGTAACCGTATCATAGCTGTCCTCAAAGGTCCGTACAGCCAGCCTGTAGATCTTGCTCGGTGCATATCCGAATCGCAGCATATAGTATAAGAAGAAGTCATGAAGCTCGTAAGGTCCGACCAGATCCTCCGTCCTCTGTGCGATATCTCCGTCCTTCGGAGGCAGAAGTTCCGGGCTGACCGGAGTATCAAGCACGTCATAGAGCACCTTCTTTAAGGACTCGTCTGTTGTCACATCAGCCGCATATTTTACAAGATGTCTTACCAGCGTCTTCGGCACGGAAGCGTTCACCCCATACATGGACATATGGTCCCCATTATAGGTTGCCCATCCCAGCGCCAGTTCTGACATATCTCCTGTTCCGATGACCATTCCGCCCATCTCATTGGCAATATCCATGATCACCTGTGTCCGCTCCCTAGCCTGGGAGTTCTCATAGGTCACGCTGTGGTCTTCTGGATCATGCCCGATATCGCGGAAATGGACACTGACCGCCTCGGCGATCGGTACCTCGCGGAGCGTTGCTCCAAGCTGTACCGTCATCTTGCAGGCATTCTGATAGGTCCTGTCCGTTGTTCCAAAGCATGGCATCGTGACCGCCACGATATCCTTCTTGTCTTTTCCCAGCATATCAAATGCCCTTGCCGTTACAAGCAGCGCAAGGGTGGAATCCAGACCTCCTGAAATTCCCACAACAGCACTTCTCGCACGGGTATGTGACAGTCTCTTTTTCAGCCCCATGGCCTGAATGTTCAGGATCTCCTCACACCGTCTTGCACGTTCCTTCTCATTCGCCGGAACGAACGGCATCTTCGGGAAATGTCTGGTCAGCTCCGTCTTCTCGATTTCCAGATAAAACGGCACCCTGATCAGGGAACGTCCTGCTGCCATTTTGAACGTCGTATTCTTGCGGCGCTCCGCAACCAGACGAAAGATATCAATTTCCGAGTAAATTATATCGTTTCTAAAGCGCTTTGATTCTTTCAGCACGCCACCGTTTTCAGCAATCAGATTATGTCCGCCGAATACCAGGTCCGTAGTAGATTCGCCTTCCCCTGCATTGGCATATACATATCCTGCAATCAGTCTTGCTGACTGTCCGGCAATCAGCTCCCTGCGGTACTTATCTTTTCCGACTGTCTCGTCACTTGCAGAACAGTTCACGATCACAGTTGCCCCCTCCATTGCCGCCTCGATGCTTGGCGGGATCGGAGACCAGACATCCTCACAGACTTCCGCAGTCACAATCAGTTCTTCCATAGTAGTTGCCTGGAAAAGAAGCTGAGGTCCGAATGGTACCAGATTTCCTTCAAACATAATCCTTCTGGCAGAGTCCGGTCCCGGAGTAAAATGACGCATCTCATAGAATTCCCCGTAATTCGGAAGGAATGTCTTTGTCGTCAGTCCCAGCACCTCACCGCGGTTCAGCGCTGCAACCACATTGTAAAGCTCCCCGTCCACACTGAGCGGAACACCAACAAATACCAGAATATCCTTATCCGCCGTAAACTTTGCGATCTCCAGAAGAGCGGCTCTCGCCTCGCGTAGGAGCACCTCCTGTGTAAACAAATCCTCACATGTATATCCTGTGATGCATAATTCCGGGAAAACCACAATCTTGGCTCTCTCGTCTGCTGCGGCCTCGATTGCCTCACAGATCTTCTCCGTATTATATCTGACATCTGCTACGCGGATATCAGGCGTTGCCGCTGCCACCTTAACAAATCCCTGTCTCATTTCCAGCCTCCTTGTCCAAAATACTGATTCTTCTTCACTGATTTTCTCTTTGCCTTTTATCTGCTCTTCTTCAAGAGTTCTTTCAGCTCATCCACCGTATAATTATAAGCCGTATTGCAGAAATGGCACTTCACTTCGATATCTTCCCCATCATCGATCATGGACTGGATATCTTTCTTTCCGATACTGATGATCGCCTTCTCAATCCGCTCCTTGGAGCAGTTGCAGTAAAACTGTGCCGGGAGGGTATCCACGATCTCAACATCCAGCCCTTCCAGAACCTGGTCAAGCATCTCTTCTGGTGTGTGTCCGTTGTCCAGCATGGCAGTCACAGACTGGATCTTCTGGATATTTTCTTCCAGCTTATTTAAGACCTCATCCTCGATAAACGGCATGACCTGGACGATAAATCCGCCTGCACATCTTACGGTATTGTCCTTTTCCATCAACACTCCAAGTCCCACAGAGGACGGTACCTGCTCGGATGTAGCAAAATAATACGTCAGATCTTCCGCGATCTCCCCTGTCTGAAGAATAGTCTGCCCGGAATATGGCTCTTTGAGTCCCATATCCTTAATAACATTCAAAAATCCTGGTCCAAGTGCACCGCCTACATCCAGCTTGCCATTCTTAGGTGGAAGAAGGACATCCGGATTGTTCACATATCCCTTCACATTCCCCTGGCTGTCCGCAGTGACTGTCATACCGCCAATCGGTCCGCCGCACTGCACCTGCAGTGTCAGGACATCTGTCGGGTTCTTCATCATACTTCCCATCATCACGCCGCCTGTCAGCAGTCGTCCCAGCGCCGCCGTTGCCACCGGGCTGGTATTGTGGTGCTGTCTTGCCTGCTCCACCAATTCTGTCGTAGATGCCGCAAACGCACGGATCTGTGTATTCGCAGCCGTTGCTCTTACAATATAATCTTTCATCACACTTCTCCTTTTTTCACAATCATATAAATCCGTTCACTCGTTTCCGAAGGTTCGTCTCTTGTAAACGCGTCATAAGCCTTCACCGGCACCATTCCCGCTGACCGGATCAGCTCCTCCATCTCACTGAGTATATATCCTCTCTGATAATGCGTCTCCTGATACCGCCGGAAAACATCCCCGTCTTCTCCTGACAAATCCTCATCCCGAATGAACAGGCTCAACTCATATTCGTTGATTCGTTCTTCTTCATAATAATAATTATCCCAGATAAAACTGCAATCCTCACGGTTCTCGGCAATCGTCTGTTCCCCGATGACTTCACGGTATTTATAGTCTGTGTTAAAATCAAAAATAAAAAACCCGTCATCATCCAGAAACTCTCCCACATGCCGGAATACTTCACAGAGTTCTTCTGGTTCTGTGATATAATTTACCGAATCACAGATGCTGACAATCGCGCGGGCGCTTCCATACAGATCTAACTCGCGCATATCCTGCATCAGATACAGGATGTCCTTCCCGGATTCTATCTTTTTCTCCATGGCAATGGCAAGCATGTCCGAGGAATTGTCCACACCGATCATGTCATAGCCTTTTTCCGCCAGATACTCTGTCATCGTACCTGTACCACAGCCCAGATCGACTACAAGGCCATCATGAATTCCATATTCCTCAAGCAGCGCGTGCAGATATTCGCCCCATTCCCCGTAGGGTACATTGTCCATGAACGTGTCGTACACAGAAGCAAAGTTGCTGTAGGCACTGGAATTATAAGGGGGCTGAGCATTATTGTTTTCGTTGTTACTACAGTTTGTCTCTTCCATCTTGATTAACACCTCGTCTAAGTTTGCTTTTCGAAAAAAATCCTGCTGCCAGCGAGACAGCGCAAAGTGAACACTTATTTTCTTCCTATTAATACTTCTTTTCCCTTGAATGCAAACCCATATTTACGGATGTGCTTCTCCGGAATTCCTTTATCGATCAGCGCCGATGCATACTGCTTCTCATCTATCTGATTCAATGCAGCGATAACCGTATCCGATAATTCCTTCTCTTCCTCCGTATCCTGCACTTTAAATTCAAATATCATAGCATCCAGACTGGATTTTTTGGGTTCCAGCAATACATCATATCGTCCGAACCCGCTCTCCCGGTTCGAGGTGATATGATAGTTCTCTGCCAGTTCAACGATAAGCCCAAGAACAAAGCCATGGTAAAATCTCTCTGGCTCACTGTGTCCGGAAGCCTTCTGACCGCTGTCAAAGAAGCTAAAAGTCGTCAATGCAACACGGTTCATAAAAAGATTCATTGCTTTTATATCGTCCTGCAGAAGTGCTTTTATAAAATCATTGTAACTGGACGAGGCAGGATGAAACCAACCCTGAACCATTTTTCGGAACATGATTCTCACTTCAAAGTTCGTAATCTGTAATTCGTAAACCTGTTTCCATTCGCCATATTCCTGCCCTGTGATTTCACAGTTTTTCACCCGCAGATAACCACTTGCCAGCAACAGGCTCCAAATTGCATTCTCGTCCAGATCAAGCTGATTATATACAATCTGTTCGTCAATTTCCGTCTTAATTGTTCCGCCTGTAAGGAGCTCTTCAAAGGACTCTTTTACCTGTCTGGAACTTCCCTGGATCAGTTCCCCGATAAGGCTGTTTCCACTTGTATTGGTCCAGTAAGGTCCGGGTTTTCTCTCGTCTAAATAATTGATAATCGACCAGGGATTATAAATATCACTTCGCCCGCCGAAAACAAAGCCATCATACCAGTGTTTTACTTCATCCTTTTTATCCGCCAGTCCGTATTTTTCTAAAGCGGATAACACCTCTTCTTCTGTAAATCCAAATGCAGAAGCATATCTTGAGGAAGTGGTCGTTATCACTTTCAGGTTTTTTAAGTCTGAGAAGATGGACTCTTTACTGACACGGGTAATTCCCGTCAAAAGTGCGCGTTCCAAATACGGATTCGTTTTGAATGTAGCATTGAACATATTACGCATAAAAGAAGTAAGTTCCTCCCAATATCCGTTTACATAGGCCTCCTGCATAGGCGTATCATATTCATCGAGTAAGATAATCACCTTCTTTTCATAATAGCGGGAAAGAAAATCTGACATCTTGTGAATTGCCATTGTTGCAATCGTCTCATCCATATCCATGGTGACACTTCTAAAAAACTTTTCTTCTTCGTCAGTTAAAAAATGTGCGTCTAACAAAAACTCATGCTTATTATATAAATCCGTAATAATCTGTCCAATACGCTGCTTTGTCATTGGAAAGGTACGTTCCTTTACATTGGCAAAGGTAAGGCTGATTACCGGAAATGTTCCCTGCAGTTTCTGAAACTCTTCATGCTGCCAGATATCCAGGCCGTCAAACAATGCACCATGATCAGTATATTTTATAGAAAAAAACTGCTCTGCCATACTCATGGTCAATGTTTTTCCAAAGCGTCTGGGACGGGTAATCAATGTGACATCATCTTTCGTCTCCCACCATTCTCGTATAAATCCTGTTTTATCAATATAAAATGTATCTTTTGTCCTGATTTTTTGAAAATCCTGAAGACCAATCGCGATTGTTCTTGCCATAACTTCACCATCCTTTAGGTATAGGCTTCACCCTGACTGCTTTTGATTTTATAACATTTCCATTATAGCAGATGCCCTTATCATTTCCAATAAAAAGTTCGTTCGCTGTTAAAAACGACAGTCAGCTCTCCCTCTTCAAACTTTGCCCCTGCCACCTCTCTGCCTTTTAAGACATCGGGCAGTGTGAGTCTTCTTCTCTCATTTTTTACTGCGATTATCAGCTCATCGCATCTCTGCTCCAGCTCCAGGTTCTCCTTCTCTGCAAATGTAAGCTTCAGCCTCAGAACATATTCCCCGTCCTCACTGCGCACCAGGGTCATAAAAGAAGCCGGTGCCAGAACCGAGAGGGGATCTTTGTCTCCGTACAGTTTTTTGGCGGTCTCTGTCAGCATTTCTACTCCTCTTAATTCCCGGCAGAGCAGCTCCAGGGTATAGACCGGAATCTGGCCGAAGCTCTCCTTTATCTCCTCCAGATTCTTCTCCTGCAGTGCCTCCCATTTGTGGAAATATCCCTCCAGTGCCTGCTTAGGATAAATCCGGTTCACCATCACCGCATCCACATGATAGCCGAACAGCTGCAGGCAGGTAAAGTTGTGCTTTGCCTCCCGGATCACAATCTTCTCCGGCGTGGTCACAATGCGCAGGCTCACCTCTTCCTGATTGCTCATAAGCTCCTGCAGCTGTCCCAGCTTCCCGGTAAGCACTTCCAGGTCATCAAACACACCCTCTTTGGGCATGGGAACCTTCATCACTTTCTCCACTGCCGGTCCCATTACTTTCGCTGCCTTTCTCTTTATAGGAAGGTATGTCTCCATCACATTTGCGAACTGCTGGGGGAATTTCAGCAGAGAAAGTGTCTCCCCGGTAGGTGCACAGTCCACGATCAGTGCATCATACACTTTTGACTGGTAAATATCCAGAATCTTAAACAGGGAAAACAATTCTTCCAGACCGGGAAATACCAGAAGCTCCTCGGCCTCCAGCCCCTCATTGGCATGTGCGGTAAGCAGTTCTTTCATCTATCCATGAAGCCTTCCCCAAGCCTCCTCCCCTTCTTTCACAGTGTCCACTTCCAGTGCATCCAGATTCTCTGTCACTCTGGTAATCTCCCCAGTTAGAGAGCATTCCAGGGCATCTCCCAGGCTGTGTGCCTGGTCTGTGCTCATGATGCACACTTTTTTCCCTTTTGCTGCCAGCCCGCAGGCTGTGGCTGCTGCGATACTGGTCTTGCCCACACCGCCTTTTCCTGTAAATAGTATGACCCTCATCACGTTTCTCCTCTCACTCTACATGAATCTTCTTGATATTTCCACTGCCGTTTTCCCTGCCGTCCTGCGGCTCCTGATGCTGCTTTCCGTCTGCTCCCGCGGCATTCCTTCCGGTCAGCTTTTCTATAGCGTCAAATGCCAGTTCCTCAGCCATGGCGGCTGTCTCCCTTATGATGACCTTTAGATGCCTCTGCGCTGTATCAGGCATGAGTGCCAGAAAAGCTTCCTCTTCATATTTTTTTGCCAGTAACATATTTTCTATAAATTTCTGGTTCATAAGCCGCTCCTTTCTTCTTTCCGAAAATCCACGTAAAGGGTCTGTTCCTGAATCCCTGCGGAAGAGATCTCCCATCCCCGCAGGGTATTGGGAATGGGGATATTCCTCTTGAAATTTCCCACCTTTAAGATGACATCTGTGGCAGACTGATAGACCTGCAGCTTTTCCTTTTTAAGAAGTGGGACTGGCAGCAAAAGCCGGTAACCCGTGTCCGTCTTCCCATAGCACTCTCCTGCCTGGTGTTCTATAATTGAGAATACAGGATGCCCTGCAAGTACCTCACGGCACACTCTGTCCAAAGCCTCCAATCCGCGGAGTTCACTGTCATACCAGGGGATCGACAACATAGGGATTCCCTGAAACACCTCCTTTAATTCCTGAATATACCTTCCTTGTATCTCCTCCCATTCCCTGAAAAAAGGATTATCCGCCTCCTCTGGTAAAACTCTGTTCAGATAAATTCCGTCCACATAATATCCATACAGGTTCAGGTACATATAATTGCGCTTTGTCTCCTCCACCACCATCTTTTCCGGCAGGGTGACCAGACGCAGGGAAGTCACCTCCCGGTCCTTTAAAAGCTCCTGCAGCTTTATCAGGCGCACAAACATTTTCTCAATTTCACTCATCGCCGTCTTGTCAGGAAGCTGGATTTTAAACAGCTTATTCGAAACAGGCGACAGCACCCTCATCGCTGCCTTACCTATGGGAAAGAATTTCTCCATATACCAGCAGAACAGCTCCGGCATCTTCAGCATAGAAAGCGTCTCCCCTGTGGGCGCACAATCTATGATAATCCTCTGATATTCCCCCTGCTCATAGAGATCCAGTATCTTCAGAAGCGCAAAAAGCTCATCCATCCCGGGAATCATCACCGTATCGCCCAGAGAGACCTCCTGCTTTTCACTTCCCTGGGACAGCATCGCTGTAATCGACTCACCCAGATGGGCGTATTCATGTTCCAGCATATAATCCGGGTCGATCTCCAGACCGTAAAGGTTCTCCGTGATCTGCACTTCCTCCCTTCCTACGGGACACTGAAACAGATCACTGAGATTGTGTGCCATATCGGTACTCACCAGCAGGGTCTTCACACCCTCGCCTGCTGACAGTCTGGCATGTGCCGCTGCTACACTTGTCTTGCCTACACCGCCCTTACCTGTAAAAATCAAAATCCTTGCCATAGTTTCTCCTCTCTTTTTGCTTCTTCTTACTTCTTCTTTTTATTTCCTCTTTCGAATAGTTCTTTCCTCGAAGTATTTTTTAAAAAGAAAGAGCTGCAAAGCTCCTTCTTATTCAATATGGATTTTTCTGACTTTCTTCTCCGGTTTTACATCCCTTTGGTCTTCTCCTGGTTCTTCCAGGGCCACAGCCAGCTTTTCTAGGATTCTTGTTCCCCACTCCAGTTCTTCTGGTGTCAGGGTGCCAAGCAGCCTCTGCCCATAAATCAGGAACTCCTGCATACTGTCCTTTAGGCAGGCTTTTCCCTTATCTGTCATACCGATTGTCACCACCCGCTTATCCTCGTGGCTCCGCTCTCTGCTCACCAGTTCCTTCTTTTCCAGGCGGTTGATGATTCCGGTTGCCGTATTCAGAGGCACCCCCACATAATCTGCAATCTGTGTCATATTGGCCTGCCCTCTCCGGTATAAAAAGAGAAGCGCAAACGCCTCATTCTTAGAGCAGTTCATCAAGGCGTTTGACCAGGTCTGGGGGGAAATCAGTGCCTTGATCCTGTCGATATACTGGAAAATCCAATCTTCCATCTCTGCCATTGTAAATTCCATACGCCACCTCATCTGACAATACCGCGTACTGTGAACGGCATCCTTTCAAATACTTCTTTCCTCGAAGTATTTTAAGTATACCCCTGGCGGGTGGTCCTGTCAAGCAGCTTTTGGCACATTCACACAGCCCAGTCTGAACAACGGCCTATAATCTGCTGATCCTGTCAATCGCTTCTTTTGTGTCTTCATAGCTTCCAAAAGCGGTCAGCCGGAAATATCCTTCTCCATGAGCGCCAAATCCGCTCCCGGGCGTTCCTACTACTTTTGCCTTCTCCAGCAGGTAATCAAAGAATTCCCAGGATGTCATGGAATCCGGTGTTTTCAGCCAGATATAAGGGGCATTGACGCCACCGTACACGGCATATCCGGCCTCCTTCAGTCCTTCGTATATAACTCTTGCGTTGCGCATATAAGCTGCGATCTGCTCTTTTAACTGTATTTGTCCCTCCAGGGAATATACTGCCTCACCCGCACGCTGTACAATGTAAGGCGCACCGTTGAATTTTGTCCCATGACGTCTCGCCCACAGGTCATGGAGCCTGACGCCATCACGCACGAGTTCCTTTGAAATCACCGTGAATCCCAGACGTACGCCTGTAAATCCGGCGTTCTTTGAAAAACTGCGAAGTTCTATGGCACAGGTCCTGGCACCCTCACATTCGAAAATACTGTGTGGAATTCCCTCCTCGGAAATATATGCCTCGTAGGCTGCATCATAGATAATGACCGCCCCGTTTAAGTTGGCATAATCCACCCATTTCTGCAGCTCTGGCTTTGTAATTGCAGAGCCTGTCGGGTTATTCGGAAAACACAGGTAGATCAGGTCCGGTACTTCTTTTGGAAATTCAGGCAGAAATCCATTTTCTTCTCTGCATGGCATGTAGATGATTCCATGGAAGTTTTCGTTTTTCTCACAGTAACTGCCGCTGCGCCCTGCCATCACATTCGTATCCACATAGACCGGGTACACCGGATCACATACAGCCACCTTGTTGTCCAGGCCGAATATCTCCTGTATATTGCCGGAATCACTTTTCGCTCCATCTGAGATGAAAATCTCATCCGCCTCAATCTGGCATCCCCGGCTTTGATAATCATGCCTGACAATTGCATTACGCAGGAATTCGTAGCCCAGATCAGGAGCATATCCATGAAATGTTTCTGCATGTGCCATCTCATCCACCGCTTTGTGCAGGGAGTCGATAATCACAGGTGCCAGAGGCTGGGTCACATCACCGATTCCCAGACGGATAATTTTTTCCCCCGGATGTGCCTCGCAGAACGCTCCCACCTTCTTTGCAATATTGGAAAACAAATAGCTCTCCTGCAGCTTTAAATAATTTTTATTGACTGTAACCATCTATCTCGTACCTCCTTTGTTCCTATTCTTCATTATTCTGATTCACACCTTTATTTATTCCCTTATTGATTCATTCTTTCGCTTTTCTCTTTTCAATCCCGGCTTTTTCAATCCCAACTTTTTCAATCCCGGCTGCAAGGCTCTTCCTTACACTTTCCGGATTTGCTTTTCCCTGCATCTCCTTCATGACTTTTCCCACAAAAAATCCCATGACCTTCTCCTTGCCATCAAGCAGCTCTTTCAGCGGCCCTGGATTTTCGTCCAGTACTTTTTGTATGACTTCATTGAGACGTCCCAGGTCCTCTACGATTTTTAATCCTTTTTCTTCTATATAAATGACCGGATCAATATCCTGATCAAAAATCCGTTCAAATACTTTCTTTGCATTCTGGGAATTGATTTCTTTTCTTTCCAGCATGGAAAGCAGATCTGCCAGATGTTTTGGGGTAAACGATATTTCTTCCGGTTCCATGCCTCTTTCTTTCATCAGCCTCAGAACCTCTACCATGAACCAGTTGGAGGTCTTCTTTGCATTTCCGAAGCTTACGGCAGTCTCCTCGAACAAAGAGGCCAGTGACCTGGATTCTGTAAGGATTTCTGCATCGTAAGCCGGCAGTTTGAACTCTTCCTGATAGCGCTTCATTTTCTCTTCCCTGAACTCTGGCAGGGACTTCCTGATTGTTTCAAGCCATTCGTCTGAAATCTGCACCGGAGGCAGATCCGGGTCCGGGAAATAGCGGTAATCTCTGGCATCTTCCTTGGAACGCATGGCAAAGGAGGCCTCCTTGTTGTCATCCCAGCGTCTTGTTTCCTGAATGACAGCCTTTCCCTCCTCAAGAAGCTCGATCTGGCGTTCGCTCTCCCCTTCGATTGCCCTTGCAATGGCTTTAAAAGAGTTCAGATTCTTCATCTCCGTACGGATGCCAAGGCTCTCACTTCCGGCCTCGCGCACAGACAGATTCACATCCACACGCATGGAGCCTTCCTGGAGTTTACAGTCGGACACACCCGCATACTGCATGATACAGCGCAGCTTCTCCAGATAAGCGATAACTTCCTGGCTGTTTCTCATATCCGGCTCTGATACGATTTCAATCAGCGGGACACCGCTTCGGTTGTAATCTACCAGGGAACAGTCCGCCCATTCATCGTGGATGAGTTTCCCGGCATCCTCCTCCATATGCATTTCATGGATTCGTACCTTTTTCTTTCCTGTATCCGTCTTAATCTCCACCCAGCCATCCTGGCAGATTGGGATATAAAGCTGGGAAATCTGGTAGTTCTGCGGGTTATCAGGATAGAAATAGTTCTTTCTGTCAAACTTGCAGGTCTGATTGATCCTGCAGTTCGATGCAAGACCTGCCCTTAATGCGAACTCCACGACCTTTTTGTTGAGGACCGGAAGTGATCCGGGCATTCCCGTACATACGGGACAGGTATGCGTATTGGGTTCTTTGCCGAACTCAGTGGAACAGCCGCAGAATATTTTCGTTTTCGTAGCAAGTTCTACGTGAACCTCCAGTCCAATGACCATCTCATATTGTTTCATACCTTTGCATCTCCTTTCGCAATTTCAGGAAATACTACCTGCTTTTTCTCACTTCCGAATCTGATAAATGCCTCTCGTCTTTTCTCGTATGCATGTGCTGCGCGCAGGATTTTCTTTTCCATAAAGCAGTCCCCGATCATCTGTAATCCGATCGGAAGGCCCGCCTTATCTTTTCCACAGGGAAGACAGACCGCAGGCAGTCCTAAGAGGTTGACTGCGACTGTATAAATATCGCCCAGGTACATGGCAAGCGGGTCCTTTAGGCTCTCCCCAAGGCGGGGAGCCGTATATGGTGCTGCCGGGGCCAGGATCACATCATATTTTTCAAAGGCACGGTCAAATTCCTGTTTCATCACGGCTCTTGCTTTGAGCGCCTTCAGATAATAGGCATCGTAATAACCAGAACTTAATACAAAGGAGCCCAGCATGATCCGGCGTTTTACCTCTTCTCCAAATCCTTCTGTCCTTGTTTTTTTATACATGTCATGAAGTCCGTCATATTCTCTGGCCCTGAAGCCATATTTGACACCGTCAAAACGTTCCAGATTGGAGCTTGCCTCCGCAGAAGCGATCACATAATATGCCGGAATCATAAACTCTGTCGTCTTAAGTGAAATAAACTCTACAATGGCACCCATTTGGACCAGCTCCTCCAACACCACCATAAATGCGGACCTGACCTCAGGGGATAGGCCTTCTGTCAGGTACTCCTTTGGTACTGCAAATCTCATTCCTTCGATTCCTCCCCCCAGAGCCTGTGAAAAACATAGATCCTCCCTCTGTAGAGAAGTGCTGTCTTTGGGGTCATATCCAGAGATGACCTCAAGCAGTGCTGCACAGTCTGCCGTATCTTTCCCGACCGGGCCGATCTGGTCCAGTGAGGATGCGTAGGCTACCAGCCCATAACGTGACACAGTTCCATAAGTAGGCTTTATTCCTGTGACACCACAGAATGCGCTCGGCTGACGGATGGAGCCTCCGGTATCGGAGCCCAGTGCCAGATACGCTTCTGACGCTGCCACAGCTGCACAGGAGCCCCCTGACGAACCACCCGGGACATGATCTGTATTCCTGGGGTTTCTTGTAACGCCAAAAGCAGAAGTCTCCGTGGTACTCCCCATAGCGAATTCATCCATATTTGTCTTTCCTATGATGACCATTCCCGCTTTTTCCAGACGTTCGATTACCTCGGCCTGATACCAGGGAACAAAGTTTTCCAGGATTTTCGATCCACAGGTGGTTCTTTTTCCCTGTATACAAATATTATCCTTCACAGCAATCGGGACGCCGCAAAGCGGACCGGAATATTTCCCCTCTGCCATTCCCTTTTCCACCTGAGCTGCCCTTTCAAAAGCCTCCTCTTTGTAGAGATCCAGGTATGCGTGTATGGTTCCCTCTTTTCTCTCAATCTGTTCAAAAACAGCTTTCACTCCATCCAGGACACTCACCTGTCCCTGCCTTATCTTTTCCGCCAATTCCAAGGCTGTCAATGTTTCCAGACCCATCTGTCCCCCTCCTATCCTATCGTTTTCGGCACCTGAAACTGTCCGTCTTTCTTTTCTGGTGCATTCCCAAGCAGGGCATCCCGGTTGTCCTGGCTGGTAATTACATCCTCTCTGAAGATATTATGACTTGGGAAAAGATGCGACAGAGGCTTAACACCGCTGGTATCCAGTTCATTCAGTTTTTCCACATAATCCAGCATTCTCTGCATCTCCTCCTTTGCCTTTTCCTTTTCTGCTTCTGAAAGTGTCAGCTTTGCAAGAATACAGATATTTTCCATTGTTTCATCATCTATCTTTTTTACCATGTTTCCCCTCCCTGTTTCTTCGTTTTCTTACACTTTTGTCTCTGCTATGGCTCCAGCCGGTTCATATACCGTGGGAACAGGCAGGTCTCTTTTACGTTGTCCTCGCCGATAAGCTGCATGGTCAGACGCTCCAGTCCGATTCCCAGCCCTCCGTGAGGAGGCATACCATATTTAAAGGTATCCAGATACTGCTCCATTCCCTCCTCTGACATTCCCCTGTCCGCAATCTTTTTCCTGAGAGTCTCATAGTCATGGATTCTCTGTCCCCCGGTGGTGATTTCCAGACCCCGAAACAAAAGATCAAAACTTAAAGTATACCTCTCATCCTCAGGATCATCCATTGCATAAAAGGGACGCTTTTTAGAAGGATAATGTGTCACGAATACAAAATCAGATCCATACTCTTCCTTAAAATACCTGCCGATCAGGCTCTCTTCCTCCGGTTCCAGATCATAGGGGTTCCTGATCTTCCGGTGATATTTCTCAGCTGCCAGCTCCTTGGCCGTGTCAAACCGCACCGCTGGAATTCTGGAGACATCCGGCAGCTTTATCTTCAAGATAGAAAGTTCCTTCTCATAATCTTTTTCAAGCAGCTCCATCGCATATTTGAGGAATCCTGTCTCCATCGCCATGATTTCCTCAAAGCTGTCAATATAGCCCATCTCAAAATCCAGGCTCGTATATTCGTTCAGATGCCGCTTTGTGTTGTGCTTTTCTGCCCTGAATACGGGTCCGGTCTCAAATACTCTGTCGAAAACCCCTGTCATCATCTGCTTGTAAAACTGAGGGCTTTGTGCCAGCACCGCCGGTTTGTGGAAATATGCAAGCTTGAAGACATTTGCACCGCCCTCCGCTCCTTTGGAACCAATCTTCGGTGTGTGTATTTCTGTAAATCCCTGGCCGTAAAGATAGTCCCGAAATGCCCTTGCAAGCGCCTCCTGGATTTTAAACTTTGAACGCTCCCGCACGTTGCGCAGGGAAACGGTGCGGTAATCCAGCTTTGCTTCCAGTGAGGTGTTCAGTTTCCATTTATCGATCGCAATTGGGAGCGGTTCTGCCGGAACAGATAATATTTCCAGCTTACAGATGCACAGTTCTCTGTTGTGAGGAGCACGCTCTTCCTTGAGAAGTACGCCTTTTACCCTGACTGTCATAGCCTCCCTGATCTGATGGATGGAAAGATCTGTCTCCTTCTTTTCAAGCACACACTGAAACAGCCCTTCCTTTTTCCGCAGAATAATAAATGCCACATCCCCCATATTCCTGATGCTGTGAATGGCACCGTCCACGCAGACTTCCCTTCCCAGCATCTTCTCCGACATTAAGACGTCCCATCCGCACGTCTCCTTTTCCCATGTTCCATCTATAAATTCCATGTTTTTTTCCTCCATTTATAAAAAAAACTGGCATACCCGAAAAAATCCAGGTATGCCAGGATTGGATATTCAGGTTACGCCCTTGTAACCAAAACCAATTATTCAATTTCATCAAGCATGAGCATCAGTACCATCTGAGCTGTCTCCACCATGTTCGTCCCCGAATTCATACTGGATTTCTGGATATAGCGGAATGCCTCCTCCTCGCTCAAATGATTTCTCTGCATCAAAAGCATTTTGGCATTGGAAATATAATTCTGCTCCTTTGCCGAACGCGCCTTTGGCTTTTTCTTTCTCCTGCGCTGCCTGCGTTCGATCTGGTTGAGCATCATATCCACCGTGTTCACAAGATCTCTGGCTTTCAGCGGCATTTCCAGTGACAGGACTGACTGGGGCATATCATTTATGACTCTGGAGGACGCAAGGAGCAGAAGTTCAAAATAGTCCGGCAGGCAGTCTGCCAGCTCACTGTAAGACATATCGCAGAGACGGTAACCGCAGATCAGAATCCCGCAGTCCAGTTCGGACATCTTTGCCAGTGCATGGGAACCTGTGCTGCAGACAGAGGCCGCAGGAAAACCGTACCTGCTTAAAATCGTACGGATTTTCTTCCCATCTTCTATTTTGGGTAGTGCAATCACAATGCTGCTCATAAAATGCCACTCCTCTTTTGCCCCATTTATATACGGTAAAGGTACTCCTCAAGCTCCCATTTCGTAATCTCTGTTGTATACCTCATCCACTCTTTTTTCTTTGCCGCGGCATACTCTTCACAGAATTCTCTGCCCAGGATTTCCTTTATCCAGCTGCTTTCCTCGAACAAGGTTATCGCTTCTTTCAGATTTTCAGGAAGCTTCCCAAGATCCTCTCCTTTTTGCCCTTCTTCAAAACCAAGGCTGTCAGAAGCCTCGACTGGCTTAAGCTTCTTACGGATACCATCAAGTCCTGCTGCCAGGCAGACTGCAAATACAAGGTACGGATTTGCCGACGGATCCGGGCTGCGCAGTTCAATCCTCGTCTCATCCCCCCGCGGGTCCGAAATCCGCACCAGCGAATCCTGGTTGTTCTTCGTCCAGGTAAGCTTCGTAGGTGCTTCATATCCGGGCACCAGACGCTTATAGGAATTCACAAGTGGATTCGTGATCAGCGCCATCTCTTTGCTGTGGGCCAGAAGCCCGCCTGCAAAGTAATAAGCCTCATCACTTAACTTCTCCGGGTTTTCCTGATCCTGGAAAATGTTCCGTCCATTTTTAAACAGAGAAAAATGTAGATGCATCCCGGAACCGTTCGCCTCTTTCTTCGGCTTCGGCATAAAGGTCGCGTGCAGTCCATGCCGCTTGGCAATGATTCTGACTGCCATTTTAAAGGTCATAAGACAGTCTGCCATTTTCCTGACTTCCCCATACTTAAAATCGATCTCGTGCTGGGCAGGTGCCGTCTCATGGTGGGAGGATTCCACTTCATATCCCATGTCCTCCAGAGTAAGGACCATATCCCGTCTCGCATTTTCCCCCAGGTCCAGCGGACTGATATCCAGGTATCCCGCCTGCTCGTGGGTCACTGTGGTCGGCATTCCGTTGTCATCCGTATGGAACAGGAAGAACTCACATTCCGGGTCAACATAACAGGTATACCCATCAGCCAGTGCAGCATCCACGGTCTTCTTCAGGATATATCTGCTGCTGCCCAGATAAGGTGTGCCATCGGGGCGGCAGATATCACAGAGAAGCCTTGCCACCTTCCCCTGCTGCGGCCGCCATGGAAGCACACTGAATGTATCCAGGTCCGGGCGCAGGTACATATCCGGTTCTCTCTCCCCTGATATCCCCGCAATAAAGGAACAGTCTATAAGATACTCATGATTCAGCGCACGCTCAAGCTCACGAGCTGTTATAGCAATATTTTTCAGAGTACCGAACATATCGGTAAACTGCAGACGGATGAATTCCACGTCTTCCTCCTCTGCCATGCGTAAAATTTCTTCTGTGGTATAATTCCCCATAATATTCTCCTTATCGATCCTCAATGTATTCACCTGATAAAGTTTCGCTTATTAAGAAAAGGCGCACTTCTGACAGGAAAACCTCTCAAAAGAACGCCTTTGTTCATGCAGGTATTATAAAACACTGATGAAGCCATGTCAATCCTTTTTTTATTATAAACGTAACTATTCAGCCATTAAGCTCGATTCCGCAAAGACCGCTTCATCTCGCTTTGGCTGAACGCTGTACAAATATCCCCGCATGGCTGAATAGTTACCTATAAATTCGTATACCCCATCAGCGATTCATCCACCGCCCGGGCCGCTTCTCTTCCTTCGCGGATGGCCCATACAACAAGGGACTGCCCTCTTCTCATATCTCCTGCCGTGAAGATACGTGAGACGAACGTCTCGTATTCTCCGTCCTTTGTCCTCACATTACTGCGCTCATCCACCTCTACGCCAAAGGCATCTGTCACATATTTTTCACTGCCTGTGAATCCGGCAGCGATCAGCACCAGATCGGCTTTTACGACTTCTTCTGTCCCTTCCTGCGGCACCATCATTTTTCTGCCGGTTTTCTTGTCAGTTTCGCTTTTCAGCCTGATCAGCTTTGCTTTGCTTACGTGTCCCTTTTTATCCGGGATAAACTCTGCCACTGTTGTCTGGTAAATTCTCGGATCATGCCCGAATACTGCAATCGCTTCTTCCTGACCGTAATCCGTCTTGAGTACCTTCGGCCACTGCGGCCACGGATTGTCACTGGCACGCTCCTGTGGGGGCTTGGGCATCATCTCAAGCTGGGTCACGGACGCGGCACCGAGCCGGATGGCAGTTCCCACACAGTCATTTCCTGTGTCTCCGCCCCCAATTACAATGACATGCTTTCCTTTTGCAAGTTCATAAGGAATCTTCTCAAAATTGGAGTCCTGGAGTTTTTTCGTTACGCGGCTTAAAAAATCTACTGCGAAGTAAATCCCTTCGGATTCTCTTCCCGGCACCTGAATGTCTCTGGGCTTTGATGCACCGCAGGCGAGGATGACTCTGTCAAACTTTTTCATAAGCTCCTCTGCCCGGATGTCTACACCGATATTTGTACCAGTCACAAAGTTCACGCCCTCTTCTTCCATCAGACGGACTCTTCTGTCCACCACAGACTTTTCCAGCTTCATATTCGGGATTCCATAGCGTAAGAGACCGCCGATCTGGTCGCTTCTCTCAAACACTGTGACGCTGTGTCCTCTCCTGTTGAGCTGCTGTGCAGCTGCAAGCCCGGCAGGACCGCTTCCTATAACGGCAACGCTTTTTCCGGTACGCACCTTCGGAATCTTCGGTACGACCCAGCCCTGTTCAAAAGCAGTCTCAATGATTGCTCTCTCATTCTCTTTTGTAGACACAGCTTCCCCATCCAGATTACAGGTACAGGCGGCTTCGCACAACGCCGGACAGACACGGGAGGTGAATTCCGGGAAACTGTTCGTCTTGATCAGCCTGAGATACGCCTGTTTCCAGTTGCCTGTATAGACCAGGTCATTGGTCTCCGGCACCAGGTTGTGAAGCGGACAGCCGGATGCCATCCCGCCGATCATCATCCCTGACTGGCAAAAAGGAACTCCGCAGGCCATGCACCTTGCCCCCTGCTGCTTTTGTTTTTCCCTGTTCAGAGGGATTTTAAATTCTTTAAAATTCTGAATCCTGACTTTGGGCGGCAGAACACACGCCGTCTCTCTTTCATACTCTAAAAATCCTGTTGGTTTTCCCATGGTCTCCTCCTTCATGTTTCACTCCGATACTTTCATAAAATGCTTCCATCTGTGCCTGCTCGGTATTCAGCCCCTTTTCCTCCAGTTTTGCACTCAAAATGAGCATCTTCTTATACTCGTTCGGAATCAGTTTCTTAAATCTCGGAAGATATTCTTCAAAATCAGCCAGTATCTTTTCTCCCAATTCAGAACCCGTGGCTTTCACATGGGCATCAATCAGATCGTAAAGTTCTTTTTTATCATATTTGTTTTCCACCGTTTCGATGGAAATCATCGCTTTATTCACATTTTTATAAAGTTCGTTCTCCATGTCCAGAACATAGGCCGCACCGCCGCTCATTCCAGCAGCAAAGTTCTTTCCGGTCTTTCCAAGAACAACCACCCGGCCGCCTGTCATGTACTCACAGCCGTGTTCGCCCACTCCTTCTACTACTGCGTTCGCACCGGAGTTACGCACGGCAAAACGTTCGCCTGCCACACCGCCGATAAATGCGCAGCCGCTGGTTGCTCCATAAAGGGCTACATTTCCCACAATGATATTTTCCTCTGGCTTATAGGATGCTTTTTTCGGGGTACGGACAATCAGCTTTCCGCCGGACAGCCCTTTTCCGAAATAGTCATTACTGTCTCCCTCCAGCTTTAAGGTCAGCCCGGCCGGGATAAATGCGCCAAAGCTCTGGCCGCCTGCACCTGTACAGTTCACAATGATGGTATCCTCTGGAAGTCCTTTCTGATGAAGCCGGGTAATCTCAGAGCCAAGCAGCGTTCCAAAAGTACGGTCCGTATTCGTCACCTCAACAGACAGTTCTGTCTTTTCCCCCTGCGTCAGTGCCTTTTTACATTTCTTCAAGAGCACCTTTTCATCCAGTGTATTTTCCAGGCCAAAATGATACTCTTCCCCTGGATTAAATGTAACCTTTGCGTTTCCGGCCCCATAGGGATGATCCAGAATGGCGCTTAAGTCTACCTTTCCCTTATGAGGCTGGCCTGCCACCTGTGATGGCATTAGCAGGTCTGTACGTCCTGTCATCTCATCGATGGTGCGTACCCCCAGACGTGCCATATATTCCCGAAGCTCCTGTGCGATAAAACGCATGAAGTTTTCCACATATTCCGGTTTCCCGCGGAATCTTTTCCTCAGTTCAGGATTCTGCGTGGCAATTCCAACAGGACAGGTATCCTGATTACATACACGCATCATCACGCAGCCCATAGTCACAAGCGGAGCCGTAGCAAACCCAAATTCCTCTGCACCTAACAGCGCTGCGACCGCCACATCCCGTCCGCTCATCAGCTTTCCGTCCGTCTCGATCCGTACCCGGTTCCTCAGACCGTTCTTCAACAGGGTCTGATGCGTCTCTGCAAGCCCAAGCTCCCACGGCAGCCCGGCATTGTGGATGGAGCTTCTGGGGGCGGCGCCTGTTCCACCGTCATAGCCGGATATGAGGATGGTCTGTGCACCGGCCTTGGCAACACCTGCTGCAACCGTTCCTACGCCAGCCTCAGACACCAGCTTCACAGAAATGTCCGCATATTTATTCGCATTTTTCAGGTCATAGATCAACTGTGCCAGATCTTCAATGGAATAGATGTCATGGTGCGGCGGCGGAGAAATCAGGCTGACTCCCGGTGTGGAATAGCGGGTCTTCGCAATCCATGGGTATACCTTTTTGCCAGGCAGATGTCCTCCCTCTCCTGGTTTTGCCCCCTGCGCCATCTTGATCTGAATCTCCCGGGCAGAGACAAGATAACGGCTGGTCACGCCAAAACGCCCGCTTGCCACCTGCTTGATCGCAGAACAGCGGTCCAGTGCACTGCCTGCAGAATCCAGACGTTCCTCGCTCTCCCCGCCTTCTCCGGTATTGGACTTTCCATGGAGACGGTTCATCGCGACTGCCAGAGTTTCATGGGCTTCCTGGGAGATGGAACCATAGGACATCGCCCCGGTCTTGAAGCGCTTCACAATCTCATCCACGCTCTCCACTTCCTCCAGTGGGATTGGATTTTCTGCATATCTAAATTCCATCAGCCCCCGCAGATTTCCGCCGTTCTCCTGGTCAATGAGTTTGGTATACTCCTTGAACATCTCATAATCCCCCCGTTTTGTGGATTCCTGGAGAAGATGGATGGTCTGCGGATGGTAGCGGTGTTTTTCTCCCTGGCTTCTCATTTTATGTACACCCACGCTGTCCAGTGTGAGTTCCGTACTCAGTCCGAGCGGGTCGAATGCCTGGGAATGCAGGCGTTCTACATCGTCCTCGATATCTTCCAGCGTAATTCCTTCGATCCGGCTGACTGTGCCTGTAAAATAGCGGTCAATGACTTCCGAAGAGATACCGACTGCCTCAAAAATCTGGGACCCCTGGTAGGACTGGATCGTAGAAATTCCCATCTTGGATGCAATCTTTACGATTCCGCTGATGACCGCCTGATTATAGTCATTCACTGCTGCATAATAGTCCTTATCCAGCATATTATTATCGATCAGTTCCCGGATCGTCTCCTGCGCCAGATACGGATTGACTGCACTCGCACCATAGCCCAGAAGAGCGGCAAAATGATGGACCTCTCTTGGTTCCCCGGACTCCAAAATAATAGCAAGCGATGTACTTTTCTTTGTTTTCACCAGGTGCTGGTGTACCGCAGAGACCGCAAGCAGAGATGGAATAGCCATATGGTTCTCATCCACTCCCCGGTCAGAAAGGACCAGAATATCTGCTCCCTCCCGAAACACTTTATCCACCTCCACAAACAGCCTGTCAATGGCACGTTCCAGTTTTGTACTTTTATAGTACAACGTGGAGACAACCGCCGTCTTGAAGCCCTTGTGCTGCATATTCTTGATTTTCAGCATGTCCGTATTGGTCAGGATCGGATTGTTGATTTTTAACACCTGACAGTTTTCCGGTTTCTGCTCAAGCAGATTTCCTTCTTTTCCCACGTATACACTTGTGCATGTAACAATCTCCTCACGGATCGCATCGATAGGCGGATTGGTAACCTGTGCGAACAGCTGTTTGAAATAGTCGAACAGCGGGCGGTGCTCCCCGGATAATACAGCAAGCGGTATGTCCGCACCCATGGCGCTGATGCTCTCCGCACCATTTAGTGCCATATTCCGGATAGAAGTGCGGTACTGCTCGTAGGTATAGCCAAATGCCTTCTGGAGTCTTGCACGCTGCTCCTGTGTATATTCAACAGGGCGCTGGTTCGGAATCCTGATATCCTTAAGCTGCAGAAGATGACTGTCAAGCCATTCGCCGTAAGGCTGCTTCTTCGCATAACTTTCCTTTAACTCATTGTCATCGATCACTTTTCCCCGGATGGTATCTACAAGCAGCATTTTTCCTGGATGCAGGCGCTCCTTTAATACGATTTTTTCTTCCGGTACAGGCAGGACCCCTACTTCTGAGGAAAGAATCATATTTCCATCAGAGGTGATGTAATATCTGGACGGTCGGAGTCCATTGCGGTCGAGTACTGCTCCCATCACATCACCGTCTGAGAACAGGATGGAGGCCGGACCGTCCCATGGCTCCATCATGGTTGCATAGTACTGGTAAAAGTCCCGCTTTTCCTGGGAAATCGTTTCGTTGTTGGCCCATGGTTCAGGTATGGTGATCATGACGGCCAGAGGCAGTTCCATTCCGCTCATCACAAGGAATTCCAGCGTATTGTCAAGCATGGAGGAGTCTGAACCGTCCCGGTTCACTACTGGAAGGACCTTGTGAAGCTCTCCTGCAAGATAAGGGGATTCCATGTTCTCTTCTCTTGCAAGCATCTTGTCTGCATTTCCACGGATCGTGTTGATCTCCCCGTTATGTACCATAAAGCGGTTCGGATGAGCCCGCTCCCAGCTCGGATTGGTATTGGTGCTGAATCTGGAATGCACCAGGGCGATGGCGGATTCATAGTCCCCATTCTGCAGATCTTCAAAAAAGGTCCGAAGCTGCCCTACCAGAAACATTCCCTTATATACAATGGTCCTGCTGCTCATGGACACCACATAGGTATTGTCATTACTCTGCTCAAATTCACGCCGTGCGATATATAATTTCCGGTCAAAATCCAGACCCTGATCCAGTTCCTCCGGTTTTTTGATAAATGCCTGCATGATGCACGGCATGCATTCTCTCGCCTTGTGCCCCAGCACCTCCGGTCTGACCGGAACGCTGCGCCATCCCAGAAGTTCAAGACCTTCCTTCTGAATAATGATCTCAAACATCTTTTTCGCCTGGGCACGTTTGATTTCGTGCTGTGGGAAGAAAAGCTGTGCAATCCCGTACTCCCTCTCCTCTCCGACTTCGAAACCTGCCTTCTGACAGGCTTTTTTGAAAAATTTATGGGAAATCTGGAGAAGGATTCCTACACCATCACCTGTCTTTCCTTCCGCATCCTTTCCTGCACGGTGCTCCAGATTTTCTACGATTTTCAGTGCATCCGCTACCGTCTCATGGCTCTTTTTGCCTTTGATATTCACCACCGCACCGATTCCACAATTGTCATGCTCAAACTGGGGACAGTAAAGTCCACTCTTATGTCTTTCCACTTCTTTCATCTCCTTCTCCTTTCTTATTCCCGTTCTTCTTTCTCTTTCCTGCCTTCTTCTCCTGCCTTTTCCACTGCTGCCTGGATAAAACCACGAAACAGCGGGTGTGCATGGTTTGGCCGGGACTTGAATTCCGGGTGTGCCTGGGTCCCGATGAAAAACGGATGCCCGGCTCCCTCCACCATTTCCACAATGCGGCCGTCAGGGGAGGTTCCCACGATATTCAGCCCATTTTCTTTTAATTCACCGCGAAATGTATTGTTCACCTCATAACGGTGTCTGTGCCGTTCCCTGATTGTTTTCTCTCCAAATAGCTGATAAGCCCTGGAGCCTTCCTCCAGCACACAGGGGTAGCTTCCCAGGCGGAGCGTGCCGCCTAAGTCCTCGACCTGCTCCTGGTCCGGCATCAGTGCGATCATCGGATGCCTGGTTCCGGGGTCCAGCTCAATGCTGTTGGCATCCTCATACCCGAGAACATATCGGGCAAACTCCACGATTGCCATCTGCATTCCCAGACAGATTCCCAGATATGGAATCTTATGGGTCCGGGCATAGTGGGCAGCCAGTACCATACCTTCTGTCCCTCTGTTTCCAAACCCTCCGGGAACAAGAATGCCGTCTGCGCTGTAAAGCTTCTGATCCAGATTCTTTTCAGTGAGTTCCTCGGAATCCACCCACAAAAGCTCTACCTTTGCCTTACAGAAAATCCCGCCGTGTTTCAACGCCTCAACCACGCTTAAATAGGCATCATGAAGCTGGATGTATTTTCCCACGATGGCAATCGTGACGCTCTTATCAGGATTCTTTAAGTTCTCCACCATGGATTCCCAGTCACTCAAATCCGGCTCATGGTTCTGAAGGTGCAGGCACTCCAGTACAACCTCCGCAAGCTTTTCCCGTTCCATAGCGAGGGGTGCCTCGTACAGATATTCTACATCCAGATTCTGCAGCACATGGCTGACGGGCACATTGCAGAACAGCGCAATTTTTTCTTTTAAACTGTCCGTCACCGGATATTCGCTGCGGCATACCAGGACATCCGGCTGGATCCCCATTGCCTGAAGCTGTTTCACACTCGCCTGGGTAGGCTTTGTCTTCATTTCCCCGGATGCTTTTAAATACGGAATCAGGGTCACATGGATCAATATGGCATTCTCTCTCCCTACATCCTGCTGGAACTGCCGGATGGATTCGAGAAATGGCTGGCTCTCGATATCTCCCACTGTCCCCCCGATCTCGATAATTGCGATCCTCTCCTCCTTTGAAAACTCTTCCCTGTAAAAACGGCTTTTGATCTCATTGGTAATATGAGGAATGACCTGTACAGTCCCTCCCCCGAAATCTCCATGCCGCTCCTTCTGCAGGACAGACCAGTAGATCTTCCCCGTCGTGACGTTAGAATTTTTATCCAGGTTCTCATCGATAAACCGTTCATAATGCCCCAGGTCCAGGTCTGTCTCCGTGCCATCCTCAGTGACAAAGACTTCCCCGTGCTGGATCGGATTCATGGTTCCTGGATCGATATTAATATAGGGGTCGAATTTCTGCATCGTCACCTGATACCCTCTTGCCTTCAGCAGACGTCCCAGGGATGCTGCCGTGATCCCCTTTCCCAGGCCGGAGACGACTCCGCCTGTAACAAACACATATTTTACTGCCATGTATGGTTTCCTCCTCTGTTTCTTCTACCCGCCTACGGGTTCCCGTGCTTCTTCTCTCTTGATCTGTCTCCTTTAAAGATCCATATATTCCTCAGTCTGATCAGGAATCTCCATGGGATACTTTCCATCGAAACATGCCTTGCAAAGAGGCAGCCCTTTTACCATCCCTTCCAAATAACTGCTCTGCATATATCCCAGGGAATCTGCCCCTATCATCCTGCAGATTTCCTCACTGCTGTGACTTGCCGCTATCAGCTGGTCATTGGATGGAACGTCTGTCCCGAAATAGCAGGGATAGAGAAACGGCGGGGAACTGATCCTCACATGTACCTCTTTTGCACCTGCCTCCTTTAGCATATGAATCAGATTCGTGATCGTCGTTCCTCTGACAATTGAGTCATCTACAAGTACAATCCGTTTTCCCCTGACCACAGGCTTTAGGACACTCAGCTTCAACTGTACACTGGATTCCCGTTCTTCCTGAGTCGGCTTGATAAACGTTCTTCCGATATAGCTGTTCTTATAAAAAGCCAGGCCGAATGGAATGCCAGATTCCTCGGAATACCCTTTTGCCGCTGGAATCCCGGATTCCGGTACACCCGTGACCAGATCCGCCTCCACCGGATAAGATTTTGCCAGAGATTTTCCTCCCCGCAGCCTGGCCTCATAGACGTTCACCCCGTCCATGGTACTGTCGAGCCTGGCAAAATAAATATACTCAAACACACAGTGGGCATGCTGTTTTATTGCAAGCGTCTTATCCGATTTCAGTCCATCCTTCGTAATCGTCAGAATCTCCCCCGGTTCAATATCCCGCACAAACGCCGCCCCCACAGAGGCAAGCGCACAGCTCTCGGATGCCAGCACATATGCATTTCCCCGCTTTCCAAGACACAGCGGCTTTAAGCCATAAGGGTCCCTCACCCCGATCAGCTTCCTCGGACTCATAATGACCAGTCCATAGCCGCCCCTTATTTTCTGGGCCGTCTTTAACACAGCCTCCTCCACCGTTCTGGAATGGACCCGCTCCCTTGCAATGTGAAAAGCTATGACCTCCGAATCTGTCGTCGTATGAAAGACAGCCCCATTCTGGATCAGCTCCCACTTTAACTGCGGCGTATTGATCAGATTCCCGTTGTGCGCAAGCGCCAGCGTCCCCTTCACATAAGAAAGCACCAGCGGCTGCGCATTTTCCGCCACCGAAGCCCCTGTCGTAGAATAACGGACATGCCCGATCCCGATATCCCCTTCCATACTGCGTACCGTATCTTCACGCAGAACCTCACTCACCAGTCCCAGATCCTTATAAAACTGCACATTCCCCCTCTTCCCCGCAGTCCTGGAAACTGCCAGCCCACAGGATTCCTGCCCCCTGTGCTGCAGCGAAGTCAGTCCATAATAAATCGAAGGAACCACATTCCCCCCGTCCAGATCATATATCCCAAACACACCACATTCCTCTTTTATTTCCGCCATTTATTCCCTATCCTCCATTTCTTACCTCGAAAAATTTTCCCCTCATCGTCCTCCTGAGCCTCAGACAACCACACCACCATCGTGCCCACCTGTCGCCCGTACACCACACTGCACATCCTGCCTCAAAGACTTATCTGCATAAAATCATACATTATTCAGCAGCCTCACCACTCCCCGCCCGTAAGCGCATGGATTACAAGATGCCCAACAGACATAAAAAAAGAGGCACTCCAGGTATTCCTGAAGCGCCTTTGCTTACACAGAAATTATAATAAAAGATAAAGATTTGTCAAGAACAAATTTTCCCAGTGACACCCCAGTGACGAGCTTTAGCCTCGTCACGAACGCAGGAATAAAACTCTCCCCCCAACCCAAAAGTCTCTGATTCCGCCCCCCAATTCCCCTTTCCCTACTCCCCCCGTCCCAAACCATCTCCCCCCATCAATTCCATCCGCCGCCCACGCCCAAAAACCCCCGTAACGAGCTTCTCTCCTGACCGGATGAGCCCAGCTGGCGGGGAGATACGATGTGTGCAGGTCCCTGTCCGGAGCGCATATGCCGTTTTACTCGGGCATAAAAGTAAGCCTAGAGGCACTTAATGGCCCAGAACCAGATTTTGCGGATGGAATTTGATGTTCAACATCAAATTCCATTGAGGGCTGAGCCGAGTTTTCATCAAGAAAACTCGGTGAATCCCTCAATTTCCGCAAAATCCGGTTCTGGACCATTTAGTGCCTCTCAGCGAACGACAAGCCCGAAAAAACGGCATATGCGCCCCGGACAGAGACCTGCACACCTCGTATCTCCCCGGCCGCGGGCGCCGCGGCGCCCCCCCCCCGCCACCGCGGGCCCCGGGTGCCGCGGGGGCGGGGGGGGTTTGTTTGTTTTTGACGGGGGGGTGG
>NZ_JABACJ020000020.1 GCF_012524165.2 Faecalicatena faecalis | reverse complement strand
CAAGGGGCCAGGCCCCTTTGCTCTCCATGTTCAAAATATCCTGTCTTATTTATCGTATTTGTAGAATCCCTGGCCTGTTTTACGTCCCAGATGCCCGGCCTTCACCATTGTTTCCAGCAGTGGGCACGGTCTGTACTTACTGTCATGGAATCCGTTATATAATCCGGTCATGGTCGCGAGCATGACGTCGATTCCGACGAAGTCGGTCAGCTCTAAAGGCCCCATTGGGTGGTTCGCACCTAACTTCATGGCGTTGTCCACATCCTCAGGCCGGCAGCCCTCCATGACCAGAAAAGCAGCTTCGTTCTGCATCGGTACCAGGATCCGGTTCACGATGAAGCCCGGGTATTCCGGTGCATCTACGACGGTCTTCTGAATGCTGAGCGCGAACTCTCTCACCTTATTGTAGGTCTCATCGTCCGTGGCGATGCCGCGCACCAGCTCCACCAGCTTCATGACCGGGGCCGGATAGAAGAAGTGGACTCCCATCACTTTATGCGGCCTGTTGGTCACTGCTGCCATCTCGGAGATGCTCAGTCCAGAGGTGTTGGACACGATGACCGCCTCCGGGTCTGCTGCCTGGTCGATCTGCCCGAATACGGATTTCTTCAGCTCGATCTTTTCTGGCACTGCTTCAATGATGATCTCCGCCCCTTTGACATCCTCCATGTTGCTGCTGTAGGACATTCTTGCGAAGATCTCGTCCCTCTGTGCTTCTGTCATGCTTCCTTTTGCGATCTTCTTCGCGAACAGCTTCTCCATGTTCGCCTTCGCTTTTTCTATTGCCGGCTCAAATACATCGATGTTCTTTACTTCATATCCAGCCTGTGCACAGGTCTGTGCGATTCCGCTTCCCATCAGTCCTGCACCGATTACAGCTATGTTCACTGATACCGCCTCCTTCAACTGCCTTTTACGCTGCTATATTTATGATACTGAATATGTATCTTCCATTCCGATATCTTATACAATCATTCCGCCGCCGACATTAATCACTTCTGAAGTGATATAAGCAGCTTCATCAGATGCCAGGAAAGCAACCATATTTCCTACATCCTCTGGCTTTCCAGCATACCCCATTGGAATTCTCTGCATCATGCTGTCCCATGCAGCTCCATCATTGACTTCCTTTAATTTCAATGTCATATCAGTCTCAATAAATCCTGGGCAGATGACATTGCATGTAATTCCTTTTCTTGCATTTTCACGAGCTGCTGTTTTAGTAAGACCTACTACGCCTGCCTTGGCTGCTGCATAGTTCGCCTGGCCCAGATTTCCAAGCCAGCTGCCTGATGAAATGTTAATGATACGGCCTGATCCCTGATTTCTCATATATTTGATTGCTTCCTGTGTCCCATAAAATGTTCCGGTCAGATCCACATCAATGACTGTGTTCCAATTTTCAACCGGCATTTTATGCAGCATTCCATCACGATTGATTCCCGCATTATTGACCATAATATCCAAAGTTCCATACTTTTCAATGGCGAATGCCACCATAGCCTGAACTTCCTCCTGCTTTGCCACATTTACTGTAAATGTGCAGGCAGTTCCACCTTCTGCCTCAATCTCTGCCACTGCTTCATCTGCTGGAGCCATATCAGCAACTACAACTTTTGCTCCCTCTTTCGCAAGCTTCTTGGCAATTCCTTTTCCAAGTCCTCTTCCTGCACCAGTTACAATTGCTACTTTGTTTTCTAATCTCATTGTTGTTCTCCTTTCATGATATATAAATAAATTATTGTTTCTAAATCCATAACCTGTCGTTTAATCTGCCTGTGTATTTTTGCTCATAATTAAATCACGCATTCCAACAGGCCCTTCATTAAATAACGCTTCATCCATGACCTTCAAATCCTTACTGATAATAGGTTCAAAATCCATCAGATCAAGCACCTGTGTCTGCAGGTCAATACCCGGGGCAATCTCGATCAACATAACTCCATCTGGAACTAACTGAAATACAGCTCGTTCTGTCACAATATATACTTCCTGTCCCTTTTCACGGGAAATCTTACCGTTAAAAGAGTACTGTGCGACCTCGGATACCATCTTGCGGATCTTACCTTCATTTTCTATCGTCAATTTATGGTCTTTGAACGAAAATTTGCATCCACTTGCTGTAAATGTACCGCAGAAAACAACCTTCTTTGCATTCTGTGTAATATCAATAAATCCACCGCACCCCGTACAGCGAGGTCCCATCTTCGTAGCATTGATATTTCCCTGTCCATCTAATTCGCCAAAGCCCATAAAGGTCACATCTACACCGGCTCCGTTATAATAATCCATCTGCTCATGATGACCGATCATGGCATAAAGATTCTGGCCGATTCCAAAATCAATGCCTCCCGCCTGAACACCTCCGTAGATTCCTGATTCAACAGTAATCATGATATCGTCATTGATACCCTCCTCATTACTGATATTTCCGATAACGTCATTCGGGATTCCCGTTCCAAGATTCACCACACATCCCGGATAAACTTCCTCAATCGCTCTTCTTCCGATGAACTTCCGCACACTCATCGGCAGTGGTTCAATCGCATTCTGAGGTACTCTCGCCTGCCCGCTGTAAGAAGGATCAAAATACCAGGATGAAGTCTGTCTGTGGTCTGTCTCAGGATTCTCACATACGACAATACCATCGATAAATACACCCGGAACCGTCACATTTTTCGGATTAATTGTTCCAGTCTGTACCACTCGTTTTACCTGAGCGATTACCTTTCCGCCAAACCGCTTTGCCGCCATGACCGCAGCAAGCACCTCCAGCTTCATGGCTTCCTCATCTGTTGTCAGATTCCCCATCTCGTCGCACTCTGTTCCACGGATCAGACAGATATCGATTGGAACCTGTTTGTAGAACATATACTCTTCCCCATGGTAATCCATGATCTCAACGATATCCTCCAATTCCTTGGTGCGGTCGTTCATCTTACCGCCCTCCAGTCTTGGATCCACGAAAGTTCCCAGACCGACCTTTGACATCTTGCCTGGCAGTCCACATGCCATGCTTCTATAGAGCTGCGCGATCTGTCCCTGTGGCAGACAATAGGCCTCCACTTTATTTCCTGCGATCATCTCCATCCATCTTGGCTGCAGTCCCCAGTGTGAACCGATAATTCTGGTCACCATACCCTCATGTGCGAAATGCTGAATTCCGTCTTTCCGGTCACTCTGACCGCAAGAATGGAGCAGTGTCAGCCCCGCTGGATGCTGTGTTTCCAAAAATGAAGCCTCCAGAGCCTTTAGCACAGACTCGCTGGCACTTACAAGTGTCATGCCGACCGGACAAATCGTCATACCGTCTTTTACAAAACGTGCGGCCTCTTCTGCTGTGATAAAATTTGCCTTAATCATGTTTCATCCTCCATCAATAATTTTTTTATCGTATTTTTATCTGTTTTTCCATTTGCCGTCTGCGGCACCCTGTCAACTAATTTGATTTTAACCGGAATCTTGTACTTCGCAATTCTTCCTGCAAGATACTCCTTGATCATCTCCGGTGTCACCTCGCTGCCTGTCCGAAGCTGCACGACTGCTGCTGCCACTTCTCCATAAAGCTCGTCGGGTATTCCTACGACCGCTGCATCCTGAATCTCCTCCATGGATGTCAATTCATTCTCCACATCAAAGCACCAGATCTTTTCACCGCCGCGGTTGATCATATTTTTCTTCCGGTCTACTACAAATAGATACGAATCCTCCGTAAAATATCCGAGATCGCCTGTATACAGCCAGCCATCCTTTAGACTCTGTGATTTCTGCTTATAATAACTATCCAGAACCACGCTTCCCTTTACCACGATTTCTCCGACCTCTCCTGTCGGGAGCTCTTTTCCATCCTCATCCAGGATCATGAACTTTGTCCCTGGTATCGGTATTCCTGATGCCCCTATGTGAGTACTCGTGGCTGCATCCCCCGGAAAAACTGTGGCAGGAGAGCTGGTCTCCGTCAGCCCGTAAACAGTGTGGAATTTCGAATCTGGAAGCCATTTATGTAACTGCCTAAGCTTGCTCTTATTCATATTACTGCTCCCGCAGGCAAAGGACTTAAGCGACGGAATAGGAGGTGTATTTTCCCCTTCTTGAATCAAAAGGTTGAACACCGTAGGTGATGCATGGATAAATGTAAAACCTTTCTCCCTTGCTTCACGAATCACCCTGGACGCATCAAAGAATTTGTGAAGATAAAGTGTTCCTCCTGTGTGCAGGAAGAGACCCAAAAGAGCAACCAATCCAGTTATGTGATAAATCGGCGTTGCAATGACCGATATGTCTTCCTTTGTAATCCCCAGCGTCCTGCGGTAGGCCTCGACTGCATGCATAATATTATAATTCCGCAGTAAAACGCCCTTACTCTCAGAGGTCGTTCCCGAAGTAAACATAATAATTGCAGCATCTTTAGGGCTGCCCGTCTCTACGCCATCAAGTCCGCTTATATCCTGTGCTTTTAAAAGCGGCTGTGCATCCCATTCACGATAGAGATCTAAGAAACCATATTGTTCTTCGACCTTTCGCACTGTCATCACAGCCTCCGGCTGATACACGCCCTGAAACCATGCTTCATATTGCTCATCACAGATTACCAGCTCTACCTCGGCCCGTTTCGCCAGTGATAGTACCTCTTTTTCTTTAAACTTACTCGGAAGCGGTACCGTAACCGCTCCAAGTCTGCTAAGCGCCAGGAAAGACACACAAAACTCCACACAATTGTACATCATCAGCCCCACGTGGCTGCCCTTGCGTATTCCTTTTCTAAAGTACAGATAAGCTGAAAGCTCTTCACACCTCTGCTGGAAATTTTGATATGTATATTCTCTCCCATAATTATCTGATAAAGCGATCTTCTCCGGATAATAAGAAGCAGTTCTTTTTAAAGCCATATACAAATTATCCGGTAATCCTGGGAAAGTAGTTATCATTGGACTCCCCTGGAACTGTACTTGAATCAAGTCATTGGTAAGAGACTTATCCCATAAGAGATTCCCGTCTATCATTTTTCTCCTCCTTACTATCGCAGATTCCAATTTCCGGTTTTACGCAACCGTTTTCTCTTTTCTACATAGTATCAAACTCTCTTTTTTTCGTCAATGTGCATTTTTCCCATATATTTCAGGACTTTTTTGTGTATTTTTCCTTTATTTACGTTTTCTTCCTATAATAAGTGCACGAAAACCATTTTTATCACTTTTGCACAATTTACATGGTGTGTTTTTATATTTATTATACAATTCGTTTTCATTTTCGGCAAAAATATTGTTTTCTAAAATCAACTGTGCTATTATCATAACCAGAAAACGCAAGAAATCGATTGCGTACACATTTTTAACGATTTCAGTTATCGTTTTCTTGTCGCATGACTGTCTTTTCAAAGAACTACTTTTAAAGAAAGGAGTAAAATTATGAAAAAGAGCTCAAAAATTGCATTTGTAATCTTCAATATCATTTATTTCTTTGTAGATTACATCCTGGTAACCTTCCTGCCTAATCCGATCTTATTCGGATGGCTGCCTCTGCAGCTCTGTATCCTGCTCTTCCTGCCAGTACCGGCAGCGATTGTCTGGGGAATTTACTTTAATGCTTTTTTCAACACACAAAAGCATGTGAAATCATGATTTAAAAAGTAATGGATCTATGACAAAAGAGAAATAAGGAGGATAATATAATGAAACCAGCAGTATTTATTAGTTTGGGAATTTTGGCATATGCTATCTTTATTGTATGGCACGGCTTTCGTTCCTTCAAATCAACCAGTGAATCATCTGAAAAGTTCTTCACTGCAGACAGAGGACTGAATCCTTTCGTCCTATTATGTACCACATCAATCTCCGTATTCAGTGCTCTTGCCTTTTACGGAGCACCATCAGGAATTTATAAAGACGGAATCGGATTTTATTCCAATACCGGTGGTATGGTAGCCGGACTTATGTTCGTTATTCTTGGTTACCGCCTGTGGCTTCTTGGAAAAGAGTACGGTTTCACTACACCAGTTGATTATTTAAGATCCAGATATTATTCAGAAGGTTATGGCCTGCTCGTATCCATCGTACTGATTCTTTTCATCATCCCGTATGTAGCAATGCAGCTCATTGCCATCGGTGATGCTGTCGTAGTAACAACAGAAGGAATGGTACCTTATGTTATCGCTGTTGCCGTAGGTACGATCGTTGTATCCCTTCATATCATCGGAGGCGGTATGGGATCTGTTGCCTGGATGGATACCTTCCATATGTGCCTTGGTTTTGGTACATTATTAACACTTATCGTTTATCTGACAATGCACTACTTCCCGAATGGCGGGTTCGTAGAAGCAGTTGATATTATGAGACAGAATGGTACCTTTGACATTCTTTCCACACCTGGTCCTAACGGTGCATTTGATTGGAAAGGTATCGTAGGAAACGCCTTGACCGGAGCTATCGCAACAGTAGTATGGCCTCACATTTTCATGAGAACCTTTGTTGCATCCAGCAAAGAGAACTTCCGTCAGATGTCATGGGCTATGCCGATTTCCTACGTTTTAGTATATACACCAATCGTATTAATCGGTGCAATCCTTGCTCCTGCTATCTTAGGTGCAGGCTTTGACAAACCAGACAACATCGTAGCAGTACTGTCTACACAGTATGCTCCTCCGTTTATTGCATTTATCTCCTTGCTCTGCCTCTTCGCTTTCGGTGTATCCACAGCAGACTCTCTGCTCTTATCCGCAAGTGCAATGGCTTCAAGAGATATCTACCTGCATCATGTTTACGAATTAAAGGGAAGATCCTCAGATTCAAAACAGGTTGTAAAGTTTGGCCGTATCGTATTATTGGTGCTGATGATCATCACACTTATTATCGTAGCTGTCAGACCAGCTTCTATTACAGATTATGCATATAAGCTTTCTTCACCGTTCTTTGCCCAGATCCTTCCAGCAACTGTTGCCGGATTATTCTGGAAAAAGGCTACCAAGGAAGGTGCAATCGCAGGAACTGTATCCGGTCTGATCGTAGCAATTATCTTTACATTTATAGTAACACCGCCGCTTGGATTCTCCGCTTTGATCTGGGCACTTGTAGTCAACACAGCATTATTGGTTATCGTAAGTCTCTGCACAAAAGTACCAGAGGAAATCATCGCAAAATATCATACCAGAATCGATTCTATCATCTACTCTGGTGCTGAGCTTACTTCTTTGACAGACGCTACAATTGCTGCTGTAAACGAAAAATAATATTTTATTTTAAAATTGGAGGTCGTAAATGATGTTTAAATTATTAACAAGGACAAACTTAGCTGAAAAAGAAACAGAACAGGAATCTGAACTGCATGAATTAGTACCCGATACATATAACCTGATTCCATTTCAGGTATATCAGGTAGGTATCAAACATCCTGATACATGGCATGTTTTCGTAAACCCGAGCAAATCCTTTGCATTCCATGATGGTTTTGCAAAGATCGACCGCTCCGCTGACAAAAAATGTGCTGATCAGGCTTCTCTCTCCCTTCGTTGGGCAAAGTTGAAAAAGGATACGAACATCGACGAATACATGGAAGAGGTCCAGAGACAGTATGAAAAGAAACAAAAGAAAAATAAAAAAGACCATTTTGAGATTCTTTCCATAGAGCCACTTGATAATATGCCGCATAAAGCGTACCTTATGTACTCTTCCATACGTGCTAATCACTCTGTTTACCGCTCTATGGGACAGGAAGAAACAATCATGGCTATGCAGCTCACTACCTACTGCCCTGTAACAAAACGGCTTGTCATTGCAAATATAGCTTCCACACCTGAGGATTTCGATAAGAAAAACGAGATCTACAAAGAAATCTTATTTTCACTGACCTGTCATTAATCAGTTTAAACATCAAACACTTCCAGCCTCCCGGACTCTTTTATGCCGGGAGGTTTTTCTAAGTAACCGCTTTCCTTTTTCCATGTCACGCGGTATAATAAACACAATAGCAGAAAATAGAAAGTATGCTTAATATTCCCGCTTATTAGGAGGCAGATTATGAGTGAAAAACCTTACACCATCTCGCAGGTAGCAAAAATGCTTGGGGTTTCACCATCTACCGTATCACGGGCAATGAACAATGCTCCTGGAGTCAGTGACTCTGTACGTAAGCAGATCCTTGAATTCGTAGATGAAATAGGATACCGTCCCAACACAGTAGCACAAAGTTTAAGCCGCGGACGCAGCAATATGGTAGCCCTGATCTTAGGAGATATCAGGAATCCTTTTTATGCCGATCTGGCCTTTGGCATCCAGAAGGCACTGGACACAAAGGGATTCATCGTAACGACATTTAACAGTGAATATGACTATAAAAAAGAAAAACAGTTTATCCAGTTTGCAGAACAGTACAACTATTCCGGTATCATACTCGTGACCGTGAACAGTGAGGAGGCTGACAAGTATCTGGGACATCTTGATATCCCCGTCCTCCTTGTGAACCGTATCACCAAGCACTATAACGGCCCCCTGATCGTAACAGACAACTTCCAGGCTGGTTATATTGCGGCGAGGCATCTGATTAATCTGGGACACAAAAGAATCGGCTTTCTTGCCGGACAGAACAAAAGCTCCAGCGCCTCTTCACAACGTTTTCAGGGATTTCAGCAGGCATTGAATAACTATCAGTTGGATTATCATGCTGATTACTGCCTGTATGATCTGGACTGGAGAATGAATACAGGCTACCAAGCTGCAGAAAGCATTTTTAGCACGCCCCGGGAGACGAAACAGCGCCCGTCCGCGTTTTTAATTGCCAATGATCTGCTTGCGCTCGGATTCATGAATTACTGCGGCGAACATGGCATTCGCATCCCCGATGACATCTCTATTGTCAGCTTCGATGATATCGCTTATTCCAGCCTGCATCAGATACAGTTGACCACAGTAAGCCAGCATGTAGAAACCATGAGCAAGGAGGCGGCTGATCTTATGCTTCAGTTGTTAACTGATCCGCCCAAGGAACCAAAGCGAGTGATCATAGAGCCCACTCTTATTGTCCGCAATACGACCCAGCACTATCAAGAGCCTTAAAAACTCTTCTAACGATTAAATCCCCGGCATCATAACGATACCGGGGATTCTCATATGTGTCTTCGTTAAAGCGGATATTCGCTATCCGCTCCTCTACTTTCTTGATGTTGCTATATTATGCTATCTTCCTGCTACGTGCATACCCCTGGATCTTCTCCAAAAGTTCCGCACAGTCATCACTATGGATGACAAGTTCTACTCCGTCCGCCTTGCTGATTGCAATCACTCCCAGAAGGGATTTCGCATCTACTATATTTTTTCCACTTTTCAGGTCAATATCGTATTCATACTGATTCATTATATCCACAAACTCAGTAATATCTTCTGGCCGGCGAAAACAAATTTCAACTTTTTGCATGTCCTGTTTTCCTCCTTTACTTTGTGTATATGATTATTCTATCCATAATACTGGGATTTATTCCCAGAAAGCAAGGACTTTATTTGTAATTTTTCAGGACTTTATTTGTCGAAATTTGTCGAATCTCTTTTATTTTGCTTCCTCAGTACTGTTGGTCTGCTCCACCTGCACACAATTATCAACAAGATATTCTGCAACCTTCTGCTGCAGGATCGTATTCTTTAACACATCTTCTCCAACCTGCTCCTTGAACTCCTTTACATCCTGATCTCCGGCGTATTCCTTGATCTGCTTCTCATATTCCTTGTCAGAAGGCTCCAGATTCTTCTTCTTCGCAATCAGTTCACATGCCAGCTTTCTTTTCACTGCTGTCTCGGCTGCATTCTTGGACTCTTTGTTAAAATCATCCTCAGACATCTGCATCATCTGGTCACGGAAATCCTCGAACTCCATCCCGTAAACAGCTGCCATCTGCTGATAGTAGGATTCAATGGATGCCATCTGATCCTTGACCTGATCCTCCGGCAGCTTCTTCACCTCGATCTGATCTACGAGAGCCTCCATAACACTATTCTGCAGAGTGCTCTTTACGCTCTCCTTATTGTTCTTTTCCAGTTCCTTCTTGACTTCCTTCTTATACTCTTCCACAGTCTTGGATTTTTCACTATTCTCCTTGACCCACTTATCCGTCAATTCCGGAACATGCTGAACAGAAATCTTATTGAGCTTAATGTTGAATACAGCAACTTTATTCGCCATATCAGGGTAGTTCTCCGGGAACTGTACTGTAATATCAAATGTCTCTCCTATGTTGTGTCCGACGATCTGCTCCTCGAATCCCTTATAATCACCATTGGCTCCGATAAAGCTGCCTGAACCTAAAACAAGGTCACTGCCCTGTGCAGAACCGCCTTCAAACTCTGCTCCATCCACAGTTCCTTTATAATCGATATTCACCGTATCACCGTCCTGTGCTGCACGGTCTGTTATCTCCTCTGTAGTCGCTGCTGCAGAAAGCCGGCCATTGATCGAATTCTCAACATCTACGTCCGTCACCTCTGTTGCTTCTGCCTTCGGAACCTCAAGCCCGTCATACTGCTTGACCGTAATATATTCATTAGAAAGCTGTTTGCTGCAGCCTGCAAGCGATGCTGCCATCAAAACACTCATTGTCAGTGCCAATAATCTCTTCTTCATTCTTTCACCTCATGTTGTCCTTCTCTATATTCGTGCAGAAACGCAATACCTGCCGTCCAGTCTGCATACTTTACCGTTATATCACATTTTCTTCCTATTTTAAAGGGGGTTCATAGACTTTTCACAGTATCTCCTATTCCCACCAGCCAAAATATTACAGCAGCGGAGAAAGAAGTCTCGAGAACTGCTCCTTCACCCGAATGATCAAGCCTCTCTGATCATATACCTTACGTGTCACATGGGTACATTTTGTCATATCATTCTCAAAGGCACGTTCCAGACGCTGTACGGTCCTCTCACTGTACACAACTGCGTTGACCTCGAAATTCAGCCCAAAGCTGCGGATATCCATATTAGCAGTTCCCACACAAGCCACCATTCCGTCCACGCTCAGCGTCTTAGCATGAAGGAAACCGTTATCATATACATAGCACTTCGCACCTGCTGCCACCATATCCCCGAGATAGGAATACGTTGCCCAGTAAACGAATGGATGATCTGGCTTACATGGTACCATGATCCGCACATCGATTCCAGAACGGCTTGCAATCTTCAATGCATCAAAAATAGAATCGTCCGGGATAAAATAAGGCGTCTGCAGATAGATATGTTCCTTCGCACTGTGGATGAGGCGAAGATAGTTATCATGTATCGTCTTTGTCTGGGAGTCCGGCCCGCTGGAAATAATCTGCACCGGATCATGCCCGTTCCTCACATAATCGGGGATTTCGAACAGATGATCCTGTAAGAACAGATTCTCCTTCGCCGCGTAGTTCCAATCCAGCACAAAACGTACTGCCAGTGAGGTGACCGCCGCCCCCTCAATACAAAGATGGGTATCCCGCCAGTAACCGAACTTCTTATCCAGACCCAGATACTCTCTTCCCACATTAAATCCACCGACAAAACCTACACGTCCGTCAATCACCACGATCTTCCTATGATTTCGGTAATTCACACGGAGCTGAAGCTGCCCTAAAAGCGCCGGGAAGAACTCTGCGACCTGTACGCCGCCCTTTTCCAGCCGCTCCCAATCTTTATTATGCATCGTCCGGCATCCCATGCTGTCAAATAATACCCTGACCTCAATGCCTTCTTTGGCCTTCTCTATCAATACAGGCTCTATCTCCTGCCATAATTCATCGTTACGGATAATGTAATACTGCATATGGATATAACGTTTTGCCTGCTTCATCTCATCAATCAATGCGCGGAACTTTTCTTTTCCGTCCGTATAGATACGCACATCGTTATTATCCGTCAGTACCGCTTCGCCCGCCTCCAGATTATAAAGAATCAGATCCTTGAATCTTGCCATCTCAGGATTCGCAAGTCTTAGCTGCTTCCTATATATTGTCTCCTCTTGCCTCCGGACCGCATATTTCAGCTCTCCTTCTATCTCCTTTGCCTTGAACATCCTGCTCTTATGGAAATCCTGTCCGATGACCAGATAAAGAATAAATCCAAGAATCGGGATAAAATAGAGCAAAAGAAGCCAAGTCCACACAGTTTGCGGGGAACGTCTCTGAAAGAAAATAATGACCAGAGAAAGAAAAATATTGATGATGAACAGATTATCCATGACAAAATTATAAGCTGATGTCAATCCATTCCATAACGTTTCTGCCATAAAATTAAAACTCCTTCTTTGTCTGTATGTAACATAATTGATTATACTATCTTCTCGTAGGAAAAGTAACCCTAAAATGCCAAATTACTTGCACTTCCCCCCAAAGAATGGTACAATACTACTGCATAATCGCGGAAAAAGAGTATTTTTAGGAGGGTTCGTCGTGAATTTAGGTTTAAAGATAATGCTCATTGTGCTTGTTCTTTTAGTCATTGCATTAGTCGCACTTTATTTCTTCGGCAAGAAAGCTGAGAAGAAACAGGCAGCACAGAAAGAACAGATGGACGCAGCCGCACAGAATGTCAATATGCTGATCATTGATAAGGGCAAGATGAAGTTAAAAGGAGCAGGTTTTCCTGCAGTCGTAGTTGAGAATACCCCGAAGTATTTAAGACGCACTAAAGTCCCGGTCGTAAAAGCAAAGGTCGGTCCCAAGATCATGACACTGATGTGCGATGCAGAAGTATTCCCATTGATTCCGGTAAAGAAGGAAGTCAAAGCAACCGTCAGCGGTATCTACATAACAGCCGTAAGAGGACTTCGAGGACCATTGGAAGCTCCACAGAAAAAGAAGGGATTCTTCGCACGATTCAAAAAAGACAAATAAGAAAATAAATAACCACAGCATTCTGATATCCATTCTTGAGAAAGAATTACCAGAAACTGTGGTTATTTTTTTACTTCTATATTACTCTCCAATAAACTGCAGGAATTTAGCAATTCTCTCATTTTCTTTCCTAACAACAGAAAAGAAGTTTTCCGCCGTCTCATCCGCCGCAGCAATCCCTTTATCCATAAAAATAATTCTGCTTGCCACATGCTTTGCGAACTGCATTTCATGGGTCACGCATAACATACATACCCCTTCCTGCGCCAGCGTCTCCAGTATTTTCAGCACCTCACTTGTCATCTCCGGGTCAAGTGCTGATGTCACTTCATCCAGCAGCAAAGCCTTAGGATTCATCATCAGTGCTCTCGCAATCGCTATCCTCTGCTGTTCACCGCCTGAGAGCTCATTATGCATCGCCTTTGCCTTGGATTCCAGCCCCACTTTTTTCAAATAAAGAACAGCTTTTTCTTCTGCTTCCTTTTTGTTCATTTTCAGAAGCTTTATAGGACTCATAGTTAAATTCTGCATTACATTTAAATGTGGGAATAAGACGGTTCTCTGAAAGACCATACCACAATCCAGACGTATCTGCCGCAAATTCTTTTTCTCCTTTACAGACAGACCATTCACAATGATATCTCCGCCGTCAATTGTTTCCAACCCATTTATGCATCTCAAAAGGGTACTTTTTCCCGTTCCGCTCGGACCAAGGAGAACAGTTACCCCCTCCTGATTGAAATCTACACTGAAATCTTTTAATACTGTCAGATCACCAAAACTCTTCGTAACATTTTTCACTTCAATCATAGACATTGTTCTCTTCACCTCTCTTATCTTAATAGCGTTCCACGCTCTAATAATGGAATGACAATTTCTTCTCCAGGCTCTTTGCCAGACGTGACAAAGGACTGGATATCACGTAATAGATCAAAAAGACGATCCCATAGATCAGGAACGGCTTCAAGGTGCGGAGTGCCAGATTCTGCCCTAATTTCGTCAGGTCCATGATTCCGATCAATGCAACTAATGAAGAGCACTGAAGCTGGGAAATATATAGTGTGATCGCCTGAGGCACCAAAAGTCTCAGTGCTTGTCTTGATATTACATGGATAAAGGTAGATCCTCTGCTGTGCCCCAGAGCCAGTCCTGCTTCCCACTGCCCCTGTGGAATCGCAGAAACACTATTATGTACCAGAACTGCCATAAATGCCGCTGTATTTAAAGAGAGTGCCAGGATTGCAGCCGGAAACGGATCCAACATTATTCCCCCTATTATAGGCAGACCATAAAATATGAGGAATAGCTGTGTCACTAATGGTGAATTTCGTAATGGTTCTATCAGAATGAGCGGCAGTATACTGATCACCTTATTTTTAGAGCATCGGATCAGTCCAAGTACCACGCCCAGTATCGTTCCGATCAGCAGGGACATTAACGTAATATATAGGGTCACTCCTGCTGCCCGAAGGTACTGCATGGCATCATTCCCCGTCAGGTTCGCATAATCGTAAAATGACATTTCAGTCCCTCCTATAGTACAATGTGTATTTTTCTGTCGACCAGTTTCGCAATAAAAGAAATGATATATGTAAATACGCAGTAACATAATAATATCATCAGATAGATTTCAAACGGCCTTGATGTCCTGCCCACAATAATTTTTGCTGCGCCCATTGTTTCGACCACGGTAATGGAAAAGCAGACAGAAGAGGTAAGGACCAGATTGATAAAGTTATTTACCAGGGATTTAAAGGCAAGACGGAAGGATATCGGAAGCACAAAATACCATAATGTCTGCATTTTGGTATATCCCAACGCCCCAGAACACTCGTAATAATCTTTTTTTACAGCTAAAAGCCCCGATCTGATGATTTCACAGTTCTGTGCACTTGTATTGATTCCTAAGGCAATGACCGCAGTCGCCATTGCATCCGTTTGGATTCCCAGTGCCGGGAGACCATAGAAAAAGAAGAAAAGCTGGACCAGAAACGGAGTATTCCTGAGAATATCAACATAGACTGTGGCAAAGATACGCAGAATCCGCACTTTTGATTGTTTGAGCAGTGCCATGACCGTTCCTAATACAAGTCCAATCACAAGACACCAGGCCACAATGATCACCGTCATCTTCATTCCATCCAGCAGCATGTCTCCATATCGCTCAAGAAAATTGAAGTTTAGTTTATACATTTGTCTCCTCCTGCTGTACACAGATGCCCGCCCTGCACAGGCAGGCATCTGTTGTGGTCACTACCACAGGTAATTTAATTCTGCCGGTTTTGTTCCCCACCATTTTTCATAAGTATCAGACTGCCATCCAGAACTGATCTGCCATGATACGAACATGTCCAGATACCGGGTAAATTCCATATCGCCTTTCCTGCATGCCGCACAGATCGGATCAGAAGTATACATCTTTTCCTGCGCTTCCAGCTTATCGTTCTGTGACGCTGCATATTCCACGACCGTATTGTCTTCAAACGCAGCATCTGCTTTTCCCTGCTCCACCTGAAGAACGGAGTCTGTAAAGTTATCTACATACAGGATATTCGCATCCGGTGCATACTCTGTCACAAGTGCTTCCCCGGTAGACCCACGGTTGACAGATACCGTTACATCAGGATTGTTCAGGTCTTCTAATGTATGAAGCTCTGAGCCTGCTGCCGTCAACATTTTAATTCCTGCACGCAGATACGGGATAGAGAAATCAACAGACTGTGCACGTTCCAGATTTCCAGTCACATTCGCAAACAGAACATCTACACGGCCTGATGTCAACGCCGGGAGACGAGTCTCGGCATCTACATTGACGATTTCTACATCAACGCCCAGAACCTCACCCAGCCTGTTGGCCCAGTCGACATCGTATCCCATCTCTTTTCCGCTGTCATCGGTGAATCCGATCGGTGCTCCGTTCAAAGAACATCCCACAACGATCTTTCCCTTTTCCAAAATCGCATCCAGAGTTGCGCTTCCACTTCCCTCCTCTTTTGCTGCCGCATCATTGTTCTTTGAAGATTCCTTCTTAGATGAGCTGCAGCCGGTTGCCATACCTGCAATTAATCCAATCGCTAAAGCTACTGATAAAACCTTTTTCATGCACTTTCCCATGACTTTTCCTCCATTCTTCTTTACCCTTGTTTTCTAGTCAAAGCAGAAATCCACGATCCGCTTCGCCACTTCCTTGATGAGGTTAACGTTGTATTTGATAGCCGCTTTTCTATCCCCCCTCTTTCCTTTTATAAAACTGCCTCTACTTTTTAATCCACTGCGGACAATCTGTGAGTCTTCTGCACCCTGTCTCTGTAATCAGGTATCCATCCTCCATTCTCATCCCCTGGACATCTGCCTCGAACAATGGGATATCAACGGAAATAACCATGTCCTTTTGGATGATAGTATTGCTGGAAGGTCCCAGAATCGGCGGCTCAAATTCGATGACCCCAACGCTATGAAGGCCGGAATACATAAAGTTCTTTTCATATCCAGCTTCCTTCATCACTTGTCTTCCCATCGCTTCCACCTGACTTCCTGCCTTACCTGGAATCAGATTGTCTGCACAGAGATTCTGTGCCTTTATCATTGCTTTCACTGCCTGCTCGGCCTTCTCCCCAGGTTCTCCTACAAGGATTGTTCTGCCTAAGGCTCCGTGATAACCTTCATATCTTGGTGCCAGAGTGATTACGACAACGTCATTTTCCTCGATTACCCTTGACGTCGTTCTTGCAAGTACATGGTATGTATTCGGACCGGTGGCAACGATTGGATCAATACCGTACCCCTCGCACCCCATCTTGCGCATCACATACTCCGCCTCCGCTGCCACTTCCCGCTCTGTAACTCCCGGTCTGACAGCCTCTACGGCTGCCCGCATTCCTGCATTGGCAATCTCATAGGCCTTCGTGATCACTTTGATCTCACTCTGGGACTTAATTCCCCGCAAAGGTGCCAGAAGCTTATCCACATCCACAAATTCCGCCTCCGGGAAAGTCTCAAGGATCGCTTCATATAGTTCCGCCCCCATCAACACCTTAGGAGCCAGTCCGATCCGTTTCGGTACTTTTCCTACATACTCTCCTACGATCTGCCCCAAAGTTTCTACTCTTGAAAACGGATAATCCTCATCCTCTGCTGCCAGTTCAGATAATACCCGAATCTCCTGGACTGCCGCTCTCTCCTTCGCATACCCATCGGTCTCCGGTCCGGTCATTATGACCGGAGGGATGCCTGCCGCGAACAGGACTATCACCGGCTCAAAATGCGTCTGCAGATCTGTATAATATCTCGCATAAGCATTCCCGTAAGTTGCCCTGTCATCGCTGTAAGCAAGAATCATATCCAAATTTTGTTCCTGCATCAGCATCTGAACCTTTTCCCAACGCCCCGTGAATTCCGTTCTCGGAATTCGAATCAACTCCTCCTGCATGTTACATCTCCTTTTCTTTTACTTTTCTAAAGCTGAAAAACAGACCTTCGATATCCCACCGTCTCTAAATTGTCATTTACAATGGTCGATGGGTACAACTCTTCCAACCTTCGGGTCACCTCGTGATTCACATAGCCCAGCTCCTCAAACACTCTTTGTACGACCGCCGCAAATTCATCATGGCTGCCATCCATGATCTTGGCTGCGATTCCAACGCCCAGGGAACGGATTCCCATTGCATATACCCCCATTGCACCGCTTTTACCAAGCAGATCCCCGCTGGATGCAAGAACTGAACATACAACATCCTTTCCGGCAATCATATGGGGGAACTGGTGTATCATCCTGACATTTTGTTCTACCGCTCTGCGCAGTACCGAATCTTTGATCAGCTCTGGACATACCAGCCTGAGATAAGAATCTGCGATTGCATGGAAAGGTACCGCATATACAGGAACCCCACATCCATCGACCCCTATCTGTATCTCCTTCACCGCCACATCTGTCATCATCGAAATAATTTCCAGGATTTCCTGCTGTGTCCGGCTAGAGCGCACCCAATAATCCGACACCTTCCCTTCCAATTCTCTTGCCAGCAGCATCATGCCCAGATGTTTTCCCGAACAATTATGATAGATCTTGCGGGGCGGCATATGGTTTTTCAGCAGCCGTTCCCTTTCGAAAACTCGGTTCGGATAAGTCGGAAGCATAATCATCTGTTCTTCCTTTAGCCCGGTTTTTTCCATGATTGACTCTAATACCCTGACATGTTCCTGGTCGCCCCAGTGCGATCCTGAAAACAGTGCCATCTCTTCCTCTGTCAGTCCGTACTTTTTGTCTAATCCATGAATCAGCACTGGAAGAGACTGAATCGGTTTTGAAGCACTTCTGTAAAAGCAGGTCCAATCTGTATCCCCCACAGAGGCGATGACTCCTTTCTTGTCTACTACACAGACAGTCCCAGAATGAACGCACTCCAAAATATCTGCCCTGTATTCCTCAAACAGCACTTTCGTATTCACTTTCTTTTCCTTTCGATGTATTAGTAATTTTTTACATTTTCTGATTTTGGATTTAAAATCAAATAAATGTGTGATACAATGGATAGCACCAACAAATCTAAAAAAACGCTTAATTGTGCACAATATTTAATATTTTTTTCGAAATTCTCTATCCATTTCCTTTAATTATACTCATGTTGCCCAAGATGTCATTATTTTATCTTGTGCAAAAATGTCACTATCTTGGCTTGGAGGAGGAATTTGGAAATGACGAAAAAAGTAAATCAAAAAGCGCAGAATCTCGTAGACTTTCCACAGTATCAAGACACTTTGGCCGAAACTCAGACCGGTTGTGCATTTATTCAGTACAATCTTGATGTCACGCCTGATTCACAATGGTTCATCGCACACACAAACCCCAAAGCCCGGGCGCATCTGCCATACGTCCAGGAGGTAGGGGAATTCGTAACAGGCAAAAATTACATGACGACCCGTCAGGGCCTGCAGTCTTATCTCTTAAAAATCACTTTAGATGGGAAAGGATATCTGAACTACGACGAAAAGCATTACACGCTTTCTCCCGGACAGTTTTTCTGGATAGACTGTCGGAAACTGAATTATTATGCAATAGATTCAGACACGGAACACTGGAATGTGATCTGGATGCATTTCTGGGGAAATTCCACACACGAATACTACGAAAGCTTTATGGAACTCAATAACAACAGTCCGATTGGTACCATGAGAAACAACGACGCCGTACAGCATCTTCGGAAATTGATCAGCTTCTATAATACCAATATTTACAATGATTATCAGACGGACATCAAAGCCGCCTCCATCATTACATATCTGATGACCTACTGTATGGAATCTGCAATACACGACAAGACAATGGCGCTAAAAAAGCAGCCTCCTAAATTTGTTCCACAGGCTATGGAATATATTACAGAACATTTTAATGAGCGCATCACGCTCGACTCTCTTGCGGAGGAGTTCTTTGTAAATAAATTTTATCTTCAGAAGCAGTTTCGTCTTTATGTCGGAAGTACGCCGAGTGAATTTCAGCGTAGTATGCGGATTGATAAGGCAAAAGAGCTTCTTCGTGTCACGACCATGTCCATCAACGATATTTCAGATCATCTGGGATTTGAAAGTGTAGGATATTTCATTCGATGTTTTAAAAAGGAGGATGGCAAAACACCACTTCAGTATAGACGTGAATGGGGAATTTAAAAATACAGTCAAAAAACCCGTCCGGGATTCTCAGCTTGTGAAAATCCCGGACGGGTTCTCTATTATTATTCAAAAGGTCTTCCCCCTATGAGAAAGGGTCTGACCCCTTTGAATAAATCTCCATCTTTATTTTACAATCTGCCAATGGCTCATGATTGATATCCAGTTCGTAATCAACGCTGACGCCGATGTTGTCGTCTGTCACATTAATTTCCATGTTCCTGGTATTCACGCCCACAAGCATCTGCCCGTACGGGGTCTGATAGTAAGTAAGATTCTTCTTGTTCTTCTCAAATACCATATGGGCATTGGATATACCGGTCTTCATGATTTCTACGCTGTCTGTGCCGGTAATCTTTATTTTATTTTTGATTGTCCCGGTCATACCTTCTACTACTTCATCATAAATGACGTAATGCTTGCCGTTTTTGCAGTAATAGCTGGCAGGGGTGACGACCTCAATCGGCTCGTTGTCCGCATCTGTCATTCCTGAGACAACGTCCATGTGCATTCCTGATATGCTGACCAATACATCCTTTGTCATATGCTTCACCTAATATTCTTCTATATTTACTACATTTGTCTCGGATATGTCGAACGGCATCACCGTATTGGCAAACTGCCGGAACTTCTCCGCCGCATCACTCACAAAAAATTCATAGCTGCTGTGCGGTGCCTTGGTTCCGTCATTGACCATATCCTGTTCTTCTAACAATCTCTTTAAATCCATCGCAGTCTCATAGGCCGGATTCACAATCTGTATTTTATCCCCCATGTAGGCACGAATCTTAGAGCGGAGCAGAGGATAATGAGTACATCCCAATATCATCGCGTCAATATCTGTCTTCTTCATGGAATCCAAATAATAATCGATAATCTCCCGTGTCACCTGATGCTCCTTAAAGCCCTCTTCCACCAACGGGACGAACAGGGGACAGGCCTTTTCGATGACGGTAATATCCGGGTTCATCCCCCGGATGACCTTCGTATACATACCGCTCTGGACTGTCGCATCTGTTCCGACAACGCCCACCTTGTAATTCTGAGTTGCCTCCACCGCAGCACGTGCTCCGGGGATGACCACACCCAGAATCGGTACGTCGAATTCGTCTCTTACTGCATCCAATGCAAGCGCACTGGCTGTATTACAGGCAATGACGATTGCCTTCACCTGCTTTTTCTTAAGAAAACGGATGATCTGCTCCGAAAAACGGATGATCGTCTTCTGGGACTTACTGCCGTATGGAACGCGGGCAGTATCCCCAAAATATACGATATTCTCGTTCGGTAACTGCCTGATCATCTCCCGTACTACTGTAAGCCCGCCGACGCCGGAATCAAATACACCGATCGGCGCCGTCTTTTTACATTCCATACTCAATGCACTCGTCTCCTAGATTGCTAATATTTTTGCGATTTCATACTGGTGTGCAGGAATCTCTTTCTTCATGGACAGAGCTTCCTCGATATCGTAATCTACGAATCTTCCGTTCTTATAACCAACGACGCGGTTGGACTTTCCTGCACAGAGAAGTTCTACTGCCATAGCACCCATAGTAGACGCATATACTCTGTCCTTACATGTCGGGCTCCCACCGCGCTGCATGTGTCCCAGAATCGTTGCACGTGTCTCGATTCCGGTCGCTTCCTCAATTCTCTTTGCCATATTGATAGAATCGCCGACACCCTCTGCATTGATGATGATGTAGTTCTTCTTACCGCGTTTTTTATTTGCCATGATATCCGCAATCAGTGCCGCCTCATCATAATCCTTCTCCTCTGGCATCAAGATTCTCTCTGCACCATTGGCAATACCGCACCACAGAGCCAGATAGCCTGCGTCACGTCCCATAACCTCAATGATACTGCATCTCTCGTGAGAGGTAGAAGTATCACGCACCTTATCGATCGCTTCCATTGCTGTATTGACTGCAGTGTCAAAACCAATCGTATAATCTGTACATGCGATATCCAGGTCAATTGTTCCCGGAAGTCCTACTGTATTGACTCCAAGGTGTGATAGCTTCTGTGCACCGGCAAAAGAACCGTCTCCACCGATTACTACCAGCCCATCAATTCCATATTTCTTGCAGATCGCTGCTGCTTTCTGCTGTCCCTCTTCTGTACGCATCGCCTGACAGCGTGCTGTCTGGAGGATGGTACCTCCGCGCTGAATTGTATCAGATACATCACGGGCAGATAAATCTATAATTTCCTCTTTCAGAAGACCATGATATCCTCTTCTGATTCCACGGACCTTCAGTCCTTTAGAAAGCGCTGTTCTTGTGACAGCACGGATTGCTGCGTTCATTCCCGGAGCATCTCCACCACTGGTCAGAACTCCAATTGTGCGAATCTGATCCTCAATCTCATCCAGGAGGCTTTCCTTCTTTGCTTTTGTTTCTGCCATGTTCATATCCACCTTTCTAAAAATCCCTACCTAATCATAAAGTTCACTGAAAAACTTTCCGCAGCCGGCATCTTTTCCCAGTGCGGCGTCCCTCACACTTAACAGGACCTACTTTGCTTATTTTTTAACACTTCGGGTATTATTCTAACCTATTTATATATGGTTTTCAATAGGTTTTTCTACCACTTTTACCCGCTTTTCGCCGTAATGGTTCATTAATCTGCCTAATACCTGCTGCCCGATACTGATATTACGGTTCCTTGGAAGGCGCTTGACTGCCCGCTCTGCCTGACAGTAGATCACGACCTCGTCCTCTCCCTCTGAGTCTGCCAAATAACCATATACTATCTGCTCCTCTTCAAGAAATGCCGCCTTGCTCGGAAATTGAATCCACAATTCTTTCTTTGTCTGTTCGAACGGTATGATTTTCTCACAGATCAGCTTGCTCGCCTTCTCGTCCTCTTCAGATACCCGGCCTTTGATAAATACCTTGTTATCTACCTCGAGAAGTACGCGGTTCTTCTCATAATCTCTCGGAAATACAACCACCTCGACTGTCCCGACCAGATCTTCCACCGTCAAAAACGCCATCATCTGGTTCGTTCTCGTATGCTTGACCGTCTTATCCGTAATCATGCCGCCGATGATTTCCCGCGCACCGTCATGTACCTTGGTCCTTCCTGTCTCCTCATCAGGCTGGAAATCCGCCGTTGTAGCTGAGATAGACTTCCGCCATTTCTCCTCGTATTCCTCCAGTGGATGTCCGCTGATATAGATACCGAGCACCTCTTTTTCAAATGCCAGGAGATTCTCCTTCGAATACTCTCCCACATCGGGAAGCTTGATTTCGAACTCACTCTTCTGATCCTCGTCCACCAGGTCGAAAAGCGTCATCTGCCCGGTCATGGCATACTTCTTCTCTTGGTTCACATGGTCCACGATCTGGATGTAGATACTCATGAACTGCTTTCTTGTTCCACCCAGACCGTCCAGCGCACCCGATTTGATAAAGTTCTCAATGACACGTTTGTTGAGGATCTCCTTCACAGATAGTCTGCTGATAAAATCCTCCAGATTCTTAAACTGCCCGAACTCCTTGCGGTCTGCCACGATGGCCTCAATGACCGGCTTACCTACCCCCTTGATCGCAGCAAGTCCATACCGGATATTCCCTTCGTCAACAGAAAAATTTGCGATTCCACGGTTGATGTCCGGCGGCAGGATCTGAATATTCATCTGCCGGCAGGCATAGATATATTCTGCCACCTTGGGCGGATTTTCAATCACGGATGTCATAAGTGCTGCCATGAACTCCACGGGATAGTAATATTTCAGATAGGCTGTCTGGTAGGCAACCACCGCATATGCAGCCGCGTGGGACTTATTGAATGCGTATTTTGCGAAATCGATCATCTCATCATAGATCTTATTCGCCGTCTTCTCATCGATTCCGTTGGCAATACACCCAGGAACCCCGTTTTCCTGGTCCCCATGTACAAAAATCTCCCGCTCCTTCTGCATGACATCGCCCTTTTTCTTGGACATGGCACGGCGCAGAAGATCGCTTCGTCCCAGGGTATACCCAGCCAGGTCACGTACGATCTGCATAACCTGTTCCTGATAGACAATACAGCCATAGGTAGGTTCCAGAATCGGTTCCAACTGCGGACAATCATAGGTAATGGAAGAGGCATCATTCTTACCGCGGATATACTGCGGGATAAAATCCATGGGCCCCGGACGATATAGTGAGATACCGGCGATAATATCCTCCAGACTGTGGGGCTTTAGCTCCTTCATAAAGCTCTTCATCCCCGCACTCTCCAACTGGAAGATTCCATCCGTCTTGCCCGTTCCGATATAATCGAGCACCTCTTTATCGTTATAGTCAATCTCGTCCATATTCAGGCCAGGAGTCTTCTCTCTCGCCATGTGTACCGCATTCTGAATCACCGTCAGAGTACGCAGTCCCAGGAAATCCATCTTAAGAAGTCCCAGCTCCTCCAGCGTGGTCATGGTAAACTGCGTAGTGATCGAACCATCCTGTGCCCGGGACAGGGGAACATATTCATCCACCGATTTCTGACTGATCACGACCCCGGCCGCGTGCATGGAGCTGTGTCTCGGGAGTCCCTCCAGACGTCTGGACATGTCGATCAGATATTTGACCTGCTCATCTGTCTCATACGTCTTCCTGAGCTCAGGATTCATCTTCAATGCCTTATCAATCGTAATATTCAGCTCTGTTGGAATCATTTTCGCGATGGAATCTACAAACGCGTATGGCAGGTCCATCACACGTCCCACATCCCGAATAACACCCCGGGCCGCCAACGTTCCGAAGGTCACGATCTGTACCACTCTGTCCTTGCCGTACTTGCGTACCACATAATCTATGACCTCCTGGCGTCTTTCATAACAGAAATCCACGTCGATATCAGGCATGGATACACGTTCTGGATTCAGGAAACGCTCGAACAGAAGCTGATATCTGATTGGATCAATATTCGTAATTTCCAGGCAATAGGAAACGATACTTCCCGCAGCCGATCCACGTCCCGGCCCTACCGGAATCCCATGATCCTTCGCATATTTAATGAAATCCCATACGATGAGAAAGTAATCCACGTATCCCATATTCTGGATGATATCCAGCTCATATTTCAAGCGGTCCTTCAATTCCGAAGATGGGTTACCGTAATGCTTCTCTAATCCTTCATAACAAAGCTTATTCAAATACTCCCAGGATGTCATGCCGTCAGGCACATCATATTTCGGGAGCTTCGTCACACCGAATTCAATCTCTACCTCACAGCGGTCGGCGATTCGCTGTGTGTTGTCCAATGCCTCCAGGGCATAAGGGAATAGCTGCGCCATCTCCTCCGGGGACTTGACGTAATACTGCCCGCCCTCATAACGCATCCTGTTCTCATCCTCCAGCTTCTTGCCGGTCTGGATGCAGAGCAGGATATCGTGGGGCTTCTCATCCTCCGCATAGGTATAATGTACGTCGTTGGTAGCTACCAGGTCAATGTCCAGTTCCCGCGACATCTTTAAAAGCTGTTGATTGACAAGTGCCTGGTCCGGGATGCCATGGTCCTGCAGCTCCAGAAAATAATTGTCCTTTCCAAAGATCTCCTGGTATTCCAAAGCCGACTTCACTGCCTCATCGTACAATCCCTTGGTAAGATAACGCTGCACCTCACCTGCCAGACAGGCGCTCAATGCAATGATCCCCTCGTGATACTCACGAAGAAGCGCTTTATCCACTCGCGGTTTGTAATAATATCCTTCCACAAATCCCCGGGATACAATCTTCATCAGGTTCGCATACCCGGTATTGTTCTCCGCCAGCAGAACAAGATGGTAATAACGGTCCTCTCCCCCGGCAATCTCTCTATCGAACCTGGAATTCGGAGCAACATACACTTCACATCCAAGGATTGGCTTGATTCCCTGGCTTTTTGCCTCGCGGTAAAAGTCAATCACACCATACATCACACCATGGTCTGTAATTGCCGCACTGTTCATTCCCAGCTCTTTTACTCTTGCCACATATTCTTTTATCTTGTTCGAACCATCCAGAAGACTATATTCTGTATGGACATGTAAATGTGCAAAATCCATTGTTCACCTCTGCTGCCTGTATTTATGTGAAAAAAGGGCGGTCCCTGACAGAGACTACCCTTCTATATGCTTCCTTCTCACTTATGTACTGCTGATCTTATTGTCCACCATTAATCATGAAACCGATCAGTCTGTCTGTATCTTCTTTTTCATATGCAATAATCTCAAGTTCCGGAATCTCACCGTTAGAGAAGATGTTCGCCATGGAAACATACTGAGAAAGCTTTGACTTTAAGTTCAGTCTGTCTCCCTCTCCTGTTACTAACTCTACTCTTCCTTTACACTGATCAACTACTTTAAAAAATGCGTCTATGTCTGTGATGTTCTGTACTTTCATTCTACTCTATCTCCTTTCAATCTACTTCTTCCTCTCCTATTATATCCTATTTTAGGAGGATTGCAATATTTTTTTAGCGGATGCGGATGCCTTTTTCCAGGATTTCAATCTTTCCAGCTTTGAGAAGACGTCCCACAGCACGCTTGAATGCGGCCTTGCTCATGTTCAGTTCATCCTTGATCGTCTCCGGGTCAGCCTTGTCTGTAAATGGCAGTTCCCCGTCATATCCCTGCATTACTTTCATAATGTACTGTGCATCCTTATCCATCTGCTCTGGAATCTTATCACGCACGCTCAGATCCAGTTTACCGTCCTCTTTTACAGCGGCCACACGTGCTTCCACGACTCTGCCTACCTTCAATCCCTTACAGATATCCTTCTTTGGTATCCGGGCAGAATATTTGTTATCTACTGCCACGAACATGCCAAATTCATCACTGGTATCATAAATCATCCCGCTAACTCTGTCGTCCTTCTTATATGGGGATTCCGTGGACAGAAGATGATATACCTTCATTGTAGCGCAAAGTCTGCCACTCTTATCAATATAAAGAGATACCAGACAGGAATCACCCTTCTGTACTTTGACCGTCTGCTCTTTAAATGGAAGGAACAGATCCTTTTCCAATCCCCAGTCTAAGAATGCTCCCAGTCGTCCTACATCGGCTACCTTAAGGACCGCCAGTTGTCCCAGCGTGATCTTCGGTTCATGTGTAGTCGCAATCAGCCTGTCATCAGAATCTCTGTATAAAAACACCTCAACCGGATCACCTGGTTCAACACCTTCTGGCACCTGCTTTTTCGGCAGAAGGACGCGCTCCTCATCCGTTCCAAGATAAACTCCAAAATCCACTTTTTTTACAACAGTTAATACCTGTTTTTCACCTAACTTCATTGATAAATCTCCTTCTATTACACCAAAGTCTTCCTACCCTGCTTTGATTCTTCCTCCGATACCCTGTAAGTATACCTTGAATCCCATGAATTAGCAAATATTTTATTGTACTATTTTACATCGGAATATATAATAAGGTCAACAAATGTACTGACCTAGATCAGTCCATGAAGAAAGGCGGCGTTTCTATGAACGAAAAACTTGAAATTCCCCGTACCAAATACCACCGGGCCGTCAACCTGGCCTGCATCATAATGCTGGCTGGAACCTTTATCTGGCTCATCATCAATTGGCAGCAGCTCCCCGACCAGCTTCCTGCACATTATAACGGTGTCGGAGAGATTGACCGTTGGGGCTCAAAATATGAAATATTATTCTGCCCAATCGTCGCTGTCCTTATGTATCTGGGCATTGGACTGTTAGAACGCCATCCGCAGGTTTGGAATACAGGTGTAGAGGTAACAAGGAAAAATCAGCTCCGGATCTATACGATTGTGAAAAATATGATTGTAACTATGAAATTGGTCATGGTGTTCGTCTTTACCTTTATTACAGTCAACACTACCACGGCCCGCCCGCTGCCTGCATGGTTCCTGCCTGGAACTCTGATTTTAACGTTCGGGCCTATGATTTATTTCCTGATACAGCTTTATAAAAAAAGATAGGCTGTTTTTCTTGATTTGCGCTGTCAGCGAAAAGGAGCTGATTACTTTTCCTTTACCTGATAGGTACTATAAATACTAAATAGGATTCCAATCAGTACGAGACTTAAGATCAGATAAAAGATAGGACCCGCCTGCCAGATTCCAGCGTAATTACCAAACATAGAAATCAGCTTATTGCCAAACGCATCCACTGCATTCATAAAATTCCCTGGGATGCAGGCCCATACTCTGGATAGAACCCTGAACTGACCCGGTATTTCAATGAAACTGCTCAGAATCAGAAAGCCTACCAGAATTGCCATCGGAACTGTGCTGCTCCTGAATTTTTCCGCCAGAAGCATGGCAATGACACTCCTGAGGATTGCTGATAAAAGCCCGATTCCCAAAAGTATGAGCATCATCTGTCCCATGTTCAAGTTCCATGGCAGCATCGGGAAGTATACCTGAATCGGTGTCTGGAATCCGCCCATCCCATAGATCAACGCCGCAGGTATCAGTATCGCAGCAAATAAAAGAAGCGTTCCCAAGACAGAAAATGTAATCCCGGTAAATATTTTTGCCCGAAACAGGCTGCTTCGCCCCAGTCTGCTGCACATAATTACCTGTGCCGTTTTTCTCTGGTGCTCCTCCGCAAAAATCAGAGGAATACAAATAGCGATCAGCAGCCCCTGCAGGACAGCAAGAGCATACTCCAGTCTGATTACTTTCTCATATCCCTTTGTGTAGTGATATGTAAAGGGAATCTCTAACTTTTGATTCATCTCCCGTAGCCTTGCCTTTTCTCCTGTTGCTAAAACGTCAGACTTCCAGTATTCTTCCAGAGCTTTTGCTCTTATCTGATACAGATCTTCATCAAATCTGTACATATTTCCTTCCAACTCCTCCGTCATACCTGCATTCTTCAGTATCGTTCCCACATAGACAAACAGGTCAGTCGGTATCGAATCAGAATCTTTTTGCTCCAGGTTTGCCAGACGATCAAGCATCCCTGCATCGATCTTCTCGCCTTCAAACTTTGCCGCCGCCCTACGGTCCTGTTGAATCATCTCAAAATGTGTGCTCACTGCTTCCCCCTCTACGTATACGTTTCCCAGAAGAGATCCACATACAGAAAATACAGCAAATGCAGTGAGGACCGCCAATGTGACCCAGATTGTTTTTCGTTTTAATAATTTCTTATACTCAACTCCTGTCAATGCCCAGAAATTTTTCATATGCCATCCTCCTCAAACTGTTCCAAATAAAAGTCCTCTAGTTTTTCCCCGATAGCATCAAAGGTCCCATTGAATATCAACTGCCCCTCCTTCATCATAAGGATGCGGTCCGCGATTTTCTCTACATCGGACACAATGTGCGTGGAAAGAAGCACAATATTTTCCTTCCCCAATTCTGCAATCAGGTTTCGAAAACGTACCCTCTCCTTCGGGTCCAACCCCGCTGTTGGTTCATCCAGCACAAGGAGCTTTGGGCGGTTCAGAATCGCCTGTGCGATTCCCAAACGCTGTTTCATTCCGCCAGAATAGATCTTGATCTTTTTCTTCTCCATTCCTGAAAGCCCGACCAGGTCCAATAATTCCTTGCATCGCTTCCGTGCCGCAGTTTTATTGATTCCTTTCAGAAGGGCCATATACATCAGAAAATCCATCCCTGTAAAGTCAGGATAATACCCAAAATCCTGTGGCAGATATCCCAACATATCCTTGAATTCTTCACTAGATACCGGTATTCCCTGAAAGGTGACCGTCCCCCCTGTAGGCTTCAATATTCCACAGATCATACGCATCAGCGTCGTTTTTCCTGCCCCGTTCGCCCCTAACAGACCATATACACCTGGTGATAATGTTATGGAGACCCGGTCCACAGCGATTTTATTTTTATACTGCTTTGTCAGTCTATCTATTACTAACTCCATACGTATTCCTCCGTTTGCTTCATAAATTTCACACACTCACGGATGGTCATAATGACTGCTGCTGTAAAAATCAGCAGAAGACTCTTATCACTCAGCCGCATGTAAATTGAATTCTCTGGTACGCTCATCAGCAAATTCACCCCACTGATCAGTACTGTGCCTCCCAGACAGACATAAATACTCTCCCTGCCATGCATCTTCCTTACAATAAATAAGTTCAGGAAGGCGGTCAGCAGATACGGTATCATGATCACTGCCCCATTGAACAAAATTCCGGTAGTACCTCTTGTTCCTAAAACAAAGCTGGATACCGTCAGTAAGATCAGATTGCTTGCTCCCAAAAGGAACAGCCTGGAGGCAGCAATGACTTTTAATGGAAACCGGGACGCCAGCTCCAATTCATCCATACCATACTGTATAGAACGGCTGCCCTCCGATACTGCCGCAAGTGCCAAAAATGGCACAAAAGCCGCCGTCAGACAGACCGCTTGTCTATCTATATATTTGATTCCCAGCACGGTAAACACAAAGCTTAAGACTACCAGCAGCCAATTCCATTTTCTGATATAAGGAATCTGTTGGCAGATAAATTGGAAATTAGACATCTCCTTCTTCTCTGTTATCAGTTCCAACTGCTGTTCCAGCTCTCTGATGAATTCTGCCTTTCCCTCTGGAACAGGCGCTTTATATAATTGTTTCAGATCCTTACTTAGCTTTTCTTCTATTCTTTTTCGCAAGCCAATACCTCCTTCCATGTCCTAAAAATCTTCCCCTAATGTATCTTTCAATTTTTTCAGGCAGTTTTGAATTCTTCGGCGTACAGAAAAGCGGGAAATATTCAGTATTTTACTAATATCATTTACTGGTACTTCATTGACATACCTTAGAAAAATCAGCTCCCGCTCCTCACTGTTCAATTTTACTACTGCACGCTCAAGGTCAATGGAAACCTCTGGACTTCTGTCTTTACTGTCTGCCACGTTGTCACTGAGTCCCTCTGTCTTTTTCGCCCGATATTGATCAATACATTTATTCCTGGCAATGGTATACAGAAACGGCAGGCGCCTGCCGATTTCTTTGTATGTACAATTCTCCAGAAAACAAAGGAAGGTCTCCTGCGTAATATCCTCTGCGGTCTGTTGGTGCTTAAGCTTCATATAACAATACCGGTATATCTTCTCGTAATCCTCTTCCAGTCCCGTGAACACGCCAGAATCCCCCCTTTCAGCTCAAAGCAGATATTTGGAATCCGCTTCGCTACTTCCACACTATTCTTACAATATGATTAACGAATCTCACTGCTAAAATGTGCGGACAAATTTTCTCTATAAGCAAAAAGCAGCAGAATCCTATGAAAACGGCACCTTCACCCGGATTCTGCTGCTATCCTATTTCTTATTCTCTCTTACAGCTAACTTATATCTCTTCATTTTATTCTTTTAACTCAATTACCGCATACGGTTTGCCATCTGCATCGCACAGTTCCACGACCGTCCGTTCTGCCTCATATGCTGCCTTCGGATAAATCACGTCTCCAAGCACCGCCGATTTCTTATACTCCACCCGAAGTTGATGAATTTTCATATCCTCGGGCAGTATTTCTAGTGCCATCTGTACATACTGGCAATTATTCACATGCTCATTTGTGTCGATATGATACTTCCGCACAGGAAAAGAAGGAAGATTTTCACTCATTTCGGGAAGTTTTATTTTGCGTCCCTCGTACACCATATCAAGCGGAGGCTCCGCTCCATACGGCCGAATATCCTCCTCGCTGGGTCTTGTGGGTCTTCCCTTCTCTGTATCCATAAATACCCAGATAGAATTCGCATAGGCTACCCGGTTTCCGTCTGCATCATCCATGACAAAGTTACGGTCTCCGTATAAACCCTTGAATCCGCTGGCAAAGGTCCCCACTGTTATCTGCTCTCCCATTGCCGGGAAACGCTCTATCACAACCTGCCAGTAGGAAAGAATCCATGCCTTTTTCCTCGCCTTTAGCACTTCCAGTCCCAGCCCGATATCTTCTGACTGAAAGGTACTGCAGTCCTGAAAATAATTAATCAATCCGGGGAGGGTCAATGTGCCATGGTGGTCAATTTCACTATATCTTACTCTACTGTCAAATGAATACATATCTTATCCTTCTTTCCTCTAATTGTTCTGATGCATACTGTCTAATCTTCGTCCTTATTTGCCATAAAGCTGTGTTCCATCGTGATGACACATCGATAACGATAATCCGTTTCCCGAAGTACTGCAGCCAGCTTTTCCTGCAGCTCGCGTTTCTGCATATCGTCATACGCGATCGGTACGACCATATCAAAAATCAGATTAATCTGCTCCTGACCTTCCACCACACGAAAATCATGAATACTGCAGTTTTCATCCAACCCTTTAAGTGCCCCCTCAACCTGCTTGCGAAGCCTTAATACCGCCTCATCTTCTGTTTCGATCGGGTCCATATGAACAACAAGGAAAATCCCCAATTGTTCCACTGCATCACGTTCTATTCGGTCTATGACCTCATGTGAGACTTCAATATTCACATTATTCGGGACCTCGGCATGAATCGAAGCCATGCTTCTGTTCGGTCCATAATCATGTACAATTAAATCATGGGTCCCCTCGATGCCGTCATATTTTTCAACAAAACGCTTGATCTTCGTATAGAGATCAGGGTCCACAGCCTCACCAATCAAAGGCTCCAGCGTATCCCTGGCAATTCCAACACCTGCCCACATAACGACCAGAGCGACTCCAACACCGACAAACCCGTCAATATTGATTCCCGTCAACGCAAAAAATACAACGGACAGAATCGTCGCCCCCGTTGTGATTACGTCTCCCATAGAATCTGTGAATACTGCCATCATGACCTTGGAATCAATCTTTTGTCCCAATTTCCGGTTAAATATTCCCAGCCACAGCTTCACACCAATAGACAGAAGCAGGATGATCACAGACAACAATTGAAAATTCAAAACCTCGGGATGTCTGATTTTCCCCAATGAATCTTTCAGGAATGTAAATCCCACCTCCAATACCAAAAAAGAGACGACAAGTGCTGCTATATATTCCATCCTGCCATGCCCAAATGGGTGATCCTCATCAGCCGGCTTGCTGGCCATTTTCACTCCTATAAAGCTGATAATGGAGGATCCGGCATCCGACAGGTTATTGAATGCATCCGCCATAACTGCAACACTGTGCAGAATCAATCCGATTATAAATTTTATCACAAATAAAAGAACATTACAAAAGATGCCCACGATACTGGATAATACTCCATAAGCCGTACGCACGGACACCTTTTCCACATGCTCATAATCTTTCACAAAATGTTTCACCAAAAATTCAGTCATTTTCCCCTCCGCCTGATTCCCGGAGTTCTTTTATCCACATACCCGGATGTTTGTCCACAACCGATATCCTATTTTAAGTTCTCCAGAAAATACCATTTTATCTTAAAGTCTGATTGTGCCGTCACCTGTGAGTATTCTTCCTCAGTCAGCACACTTCTTAATTCTTCTTTTCCTTCTTCCGGTACTACCGCATTCGCAGCATCCAAAAAGCATAGGTTCGGATACAGAACACACCACCAATTATGTCCCTTTGCCGCACCTATTTCCATTCGCAGTGCCTCATAATTACCAGCCGGAAATGTCACGTCCCCATATGTTTTATCCGGGAAATAGCAGGTCGTCACAGCAGCACTCACCGGGTAGTCCCTCCCCTTTTCTGCAATGACCGTCTCTGCCAGACTCTCCAACTCGTCAGTATGTCTGCGCACCCAGTCTTTTGTCTCATCCACATCCAGCCCTTTTGGCATAGTTTCATCCAAATACGCGATCACCTGATCTTTGACCTTCATCTTCAGAGCCTGGTCTTCGTTACTGTCACTGTTCGCCAAAATGTGAAAGCGCAACACTTCCCCTGCCAGATGTTCCTGCGCCTCTGCTTTCGCTGTAAGCTGCATCCTCCAGCTCAGCACCCCCGTAATAATCGTTGCAATTACAACTGCCAAAATCAAAATAATCCTGTTGGCACGCCTTTCTATATAAGTCCTGTCCATATGTAAATACCTCCATTTAGCTAATCTTTGTTATATATGGAGTATTGACAGAACTTCAGGCTTTATACATTTTGCAAAGGGGTAAGCCCCCTTTGCTCTCCATTGTCAGAATCTTCTCATTTTATTCGTCTTTATGACGCAGTATGTCGATGACAGCTTCTACCTGATTGTCTATATGCTGACTTGTGATATTAGCCGCTTTATCCCGTTCCCGGTTTGCAATGGCCTGGATAATATCCTGATGCTCTGCCAGGAGCTTCGGATGCCATTCTTTTTGTTTCAGATATTCTACACGATAACGGTACATCTGCTCACGCAGGTTATTTAAGAGTTGAATTAGTCTTTGATTGTCTGTCGCAAGGTAGATGATGTCATGAAATGCCACATCTGCCTCTGCGATCTTCGTAATATCTTCACTATCAAGCACGGCTTCGAAGCCCTTCGCAGCTTTTTTCAGGTTCTCGATTCCTTCCTCGCCAATCCGGTCACAGGCAAGACGGACCGCCAGTTCTTCCAGAGCGCCACGTACCTCCAGAACATCCCTTAGATTTTTTTCTGTGATTTCCGCAACCTCCGCACCTTTTCTTGGAATCATAAGGACTAAGCCCTCCAACTCTAACTTACGGATGGCTTCACGAATCGGAGTACGGCTGACTCCCAGCTTATTCGCGAGCTGGATTTCCATGAGACGCTCGCCGGGTTTTAACTCTCCTCGCAGAATCGCTTGTCTCAAGGTATTAAATACAACATCTCTTAAAGGCAGGTATTCGTTCATTGTTACTTCAAATTTAGGCTCCATATTCGTTCCTCCTTGCCCCGTGGATGTTCGTTACATACACCTGCTTTGCCAGTGCCTTTTCACGGATCTTCTCCTGTGCCTTCCTGGCTTGTGCCTTGTTCTCGAACAAGCCAAATACAGTCGGACCGCTGCCGCTCATCATGGCATTCATTGCTCCTTCTTCCTTCATCACATTCTTAATGTCTTCAATTACGGGGTACATCGGAATCGTCACATCCTCCAACACATTTCCCATCGCAGCTGCTACCTCTCGAAGACTACCTTTTTCAAGACCAGCAAGCAGAGCATCAATATTGGGATGCTTTACGATCTCTTTCGAATCCAATGCTTCATATACCACCTTTGTAGAAACACTAATACCAGGCTTGGCCACCAGAACCGTACACTTCGGCATCGCCGGAAGTACTGTCAGCTCTTCTCCGATTCCCTCGGCCAGAACTGTCCCACGCATGATGCAGTACGGCACGTCCGCCCCCAGTTTGACACCTCTCTCCATCAATTCCTGCTTGGACAGCCCCAGGCCGAACATCTTGTTCATTCCGAACAGGACTGCCGCGGCATTAGAACTCCCTCCAGCCATACCTGCTGCCACCGGGATATGTTTATCCAATGTGATGACTACGCCCTCATGAATCTGGAATTCCTCAATCAGCATCGCCGCAGCTTTATATGCAATATTATTCTCATCCGTAGGCAGAAAATACAGATTGGTCTTCACTTCAATCCCCGGATTCTTTGTCCGTTCAATTCTCACATCATCATACAGGTAGATCGACTGCATTACCATGCGCACATCATGATATCCATTTTCTCTTTTTCCCAATACGTCCAGTCCAAGATTTATCTTCGCAAGTGCCTTTAATTCTATCCTCTTCCGGGTTCCTCTTAGCGCCTGCCCATCAGAAGGCTGTGCAGGATTTACTGCACTCTCAGGTAACCGTTTCATCCTTTGTCCTCCTTTGTATCTTGTATACATTATACTCACAGTATAACCACATTTTTCTTAAAAATCAATCATTTCCCCCGGAATCTTTTCTCCCGGAATCTCATTATTTTCGAAGAAGCAGTGTTACAGTACACACCCTGTTGACGTGTACTGTAACACTGCTTCTTCTCCTCTATTTCCTTAACAGGATTATAGTATGCTCATATTTTCTTTAAAAATCAGAAGCTTATCGCCTGCCTTGATGGCATCACTCTCCAACTCATTGACCTCTTTAATCCCCTCGATCGTGGTCATGTAATTTTTTGCCAGATTCCAGAGCTCATCTCCATCCTTCACGATATACCCCACAATTCCTGGCCGCCGCTCCATTTCTTCCATAGAAACAGGGGACAGCTCCACATTGGTAATCACCTGCATCGGCACCGGTCTGCGCATAAAGGTATCAAACGCCAGGACAGCCTTCACTTCTACCGCCTCGCTGCCAGCAAGGTTAACAGAGAGCTGCTCTACATGATAGGAAATATTGTATCGCACCTCTTCGGACATTCCCGGGCATTCCAAGAGATATGAAAATGGTACCATTCCCTGCCATCCTCCAAACGGCATCGCATCGTCAGCCCTTAAATATAAGAAGGAAATATGAAGAATTCCTTCGATCTGAATTCCCTCCGGCACTTGTTCCATATGCTCGATCTGCACACTGCCATCACTATGACAAATCTGAAGCACATCATCTTTTAATTCAGGAAGGGATAGCCTCTCCGTTACTTTACATTTGGAATAATTCTGTACAAGTAGTTCCTCGTAGACAGCCTCCCGCGTCTCAAACCCACAGTTCTGTTCCAGAGAATATAAATCCTCCAAAAGCTCCATTTCTTCCTCCATATAAATGTTCATCCGCAAGTTCAATGTTCCTTCAATCCCAAGCAGACGCATCTCGCCATCCTCATCCATGCGGATATCCACAAGGGTATCCTCCAGATTGCTGTGGACATAATAATACATCCCTTCTTCCACGCCACCACATTCAATTCTCCCCTCATAAGGCAGCGTCTGTTCCAGCCAATCGGTCTTCCCGTCCTCTGACAAATACATGCAGAAAACGAGCAGTTCCCCTTTCAGTTGCATCTCATCCTGCCCCAAACGGATCTCCAGCTTCCTGCTGCTGACATCTGTCAATAAAAGCTGTCCAATACTTTCCTTTGTACCTGGAAGTGTGATTTCTTCTTTGATTCGATAAGTATCCTTTTTAGTCGTATGGAGCTCCAATAGATTTACACGTTTCATTTTCTTATAAATGGATACAGGACTGTCAATATCTACCGTTGTCTCTTCATCCTCCAGTTTTTCCCGGCCAATTTCCATCTCAACCATGGCGCGGATGCTCAACTTACGGGAATGAACCAGATTGGAGGTGAACTCCACACGGATGTTCTGAATAAAATAGTTCTCCATCTCTCCCCCATCCGTGTAGACCATTTCCTCGAAGGGAATTTTTCCGTCCAGAACTGCAGGCTGGGGATCCCCTGTTGCAGTCACATAAAGAATATGAAAATACAGTTTCCCGGAAATACGTATGTAGTTCTCCACTAATTTGATATCTTCTATTTTAACATTTCCATTCCCCTGAATAATCTGCTGTACATCCTCCTTCGCATCCGGGACATTGTAATCCTCATCCAAATAAAACTGATCGAACGTACGTTTTCCTTCCTGTGTATAATGTACCTGCTTTTTAATCAATTCCATATACATCCTCCTCTAATCAAACACCACATTTTTGTCGATAAATTCCAGCTTCACCACCACATAGGGATATGTGACTGCATCCTGCGTTTTCTCGCCCTTTTCAGGCCCCAATAGATTCGTATGTATATAAACAGCATTCTCTGTTTCATAAAGCCCTGTCACTTCCACACTGTACCCGCTCTTTTGCTGCGGCCCGTACCCTTCAGCAATGTACAGATATCCCTGGTCAGCATAGGTCAGCTTGAAAGGCATATCCCTGTTCTCCAGAATTGCCGTTTTCAACTCATTTGGCACTTTTTCTTTATCCATCACAGTAAATTTCAGGTCCCTGAGCTTCTCTGTTTTCTGGGGGCGAGATACACATCCTGACAGTACCAGCATAAACAGACACCCTGTCAGAACAACCAGGTATCTGCACCTCCTGTGTATGGTTCCTGCCCCTAAGACTGGTATTATGGGATGCCAAAACCGATATGATTTATATTCCATATCCAATCTCCGCGGTATATTCTCTCTATTATCATATTAAAAGGCTGTCTGAAATATTCATAACTATTCAGCCATGCGGAAAGAAATATACAGTTTTTGCGTGGGAGCTTGCTCACTAAGCACAAACTGTATATTTTTTTCCATACGGCGCTTAGCCGAAGCGAGATGGAGCGGCTCCGCCGCGGAATCGAGCTTGCATGGCTGAATCGTTTTCCTACGAATATGCGGAAAGAAATGTACAGTTTTTGCGTGGGAGCTCGCTCACTAAGCACAAACTGTTTAGAAAGCTTGTCTTTTTTTATCAGCTTTAGTATAATTGTAAAAGCGGAAATCGAGGGGCGTACCTCGATTTTATACATAAATAAAATAGAAAAGAGGGTATTTCTTTATGTTTAGATTTATCTGTATCGTAATCTTTCTGGTATCGTTCTTGATTCTTTCAATACCAGTATTTTTCGTGGAATGGGTCATCGGAAAATTCAACCGCGAAAAGAGGGACTACAGCTCCCTGCGTATTGTTCAATGGGCATTCAAAGTAATTTTGAAAATAACAGGTGTGAAAACGACTGTCATCGGAGAAGAAAATGTCCCGGATGAACCTGTGCTGTTTATCGGCAATCACCGTAGTTTTTTCGACATTCTGCTGACATATTCCCGCTGCAGACGTCTGACAGGATATGTTGCAAAAAAAGAGATGGAGCACATTCCACTGCTTTCCACATGGATGCGCTATCTGTACTGCCTGTTCCTTGACCGCGAGAACCCGAAGGAAGGACTTAAGACCATCCTGCAGGCAATTGATTATGTCAAAAAAGGAATCTCCATCTGTATCTTCCCAGAAGGAACACGTAATAAAGGGGAGGAATTAAGCATGCTTCCTTTTAAAGATGGTGCATTTAAGATTGCCACAAAGACAAACTGCGCAATCATACCGATTTCCATGAATAATACATGTGCGATCTTCGAAAAACAATTTCCAAGAATCAAAAAAGTACATGTTATAATCGAATATGGAAAACCAATCTACCCAGATCAACTGGAAAAGGAAGAAAAAAAGCATATCGGAAACTATGTACAAAACATCCTTCAGGAAACTATCAATCGAAATGCAGAAATGCTCTAGGAAAACCGACTTATTGTATCAATTAACCGAAAAATCCAAAGAGTCCCCACATTCAAGACAATTTAGTCTGGAACGTGGGGACTCTTATTTGTAACCTTATTGTTTAAAAAATATTCTGAATATGACCATCATAAGGACCTGCCCACTTTAAAATATGGACAATGTGCTTTCAGGCATTGTTGGTTCTCTGATGAGAATTCGCACTCTATTTTTTCTGGAAGTTCCATCTCTATCTGGAAATTTTCTTTGACAAATTCTGCAGCTTCTTTGGCTGCTGTAAAGGAATTACGTTTACAGCATCTGGGACCGCCCAAATCCGCAATCGCTTTGAGTGCTCTGGATGTCATCTGGTTGGATAATCTCCATGATTTTCCCGTCAGAGGGGTAGCTTTTGTGATAATACTCATAAACATCCCTGTACTGACAGCGGCTCCACAGCATCCCCACAGTCCACAGGAGCCGCCGGGATATTCGCTTCCACGTGACTTCATCTCTTCCAGTGCCTTCTCAATTTCTATCTCACCACCACTGTTATGATACGCAGTGAGCAAGGCGGCTCCAACTAAAATATGGTGTTCTGGTCCATGCATATATATGTAAGGATTTTCCATGAGTTCCTGCATCATTAAAACCGGATTTCGAGACGTGCTATTTAAACACCCTTGTAAAATGATCTCGACACCTTTACTTGCATGACACTCGTCACATACATAGTGCCCTTCCTCGCAGCTTGCATGGCTTATGAATTTCTGATGGCAGATCACGCACTCCATCTCCTGCGCTTTTTCAAAATACTGAATCGGCTGTCCACAAATCAGACATGCACCTTCTCCTCTGGTCATACTGTTCCTCCATTCTCTTTCTCACTTATAAAAATAAACATTTTCAAAACAGATATTCAAAATCTGCTGCCCGACTTCCCGGGTCAAATGAAAATCAACAATTCCACTTCACCTTAACCGGATTCTTTTCATCCTCCACTGCTGCCTTTTTCAGAGATTCATAAACATTCCTGAACTCCACATCAGCCAGTCTATCATATACTTCCTTTGATCCATCCAGCCCTGCCTGACTGTAAGCCTTCGCAGCTGCTCCGTAAAATATAAACCCCAGTGCGTTCGTGGGCGTCTGCAGTGTTCCGCACGCCGTGGAAACGGCCCGTGCTGCTGCCTGTCCAACCGGATAGTCTGCCGCATCGCGGGCACTCTGTGCCGCTTCCTTTAGAACCGGCTTGATCTCACTTAACTTTTTTGTCCCTGTCAGGCACTCTTCGCAGGCGGAAACTGCATCCCGGAGCCGATGGTCTTCCGGATGCTCTGCCTCATATAATCCAAGATAATTCTCCTTTACATACCCGACAGCCCAAGCCGTGAGGGTACTCTTACTCTGTGTCTCTATCAACTGCATCAGGGAAATGCATTCCTCTGAATTCACATCCCCCAGCATCTTCCTTAATTTTGGCATCTATATCTCCTCTATTCTCCCGCCATATTCAACCAGTTCCTTACCAGTGCCCCAAACATCTCCGGCTGCTCGATCTGCAGATTATGTCCTGCCATATCAACCACTGAAAAAGCTGACCTCTCATAATCCTCCATCAGATTCCACAAATCCTGATATCCTACGCAGTCATCCTGTCTTCCGCAGATGAACTGGACAGGCTGTGTACAGCCAAGCTCTCTGATTCTCGCGTCCACGTCCCAGGTAAAAGCATAATTTTCTTCCAGCCGCTCAGCGAACACAGGATCTGCCAGAGCGATTCCCGGCTGAATCTCCTGCTGATATCTCCGGTATGTCTCCTTGTTGGCAACGACTGCATATCCGAAGAATCCTCTCCGCTCTTCTGATGACAGACTATCCAGAAACTGCTCATCCCAGAACTTAACTTTTGTCTCCGGCACCGTCCTTTGGCTTCTCTCTGGTATAGCCACCGGACAGAGTAACAGCATTCCTGCAATTCGGTCACACAGTTTTGACAGAATTCCCCGGGCCAGATATCCCCCATAAGATTCTCCTGCCAGCAAAAAATCCCCCTGCACCGTATCGCGGATAAATGCCTCCAGCACTTCCAGAATTCGGTCCGCCGATGCACAATCAAGCGGGAAAACAGACTGTCCCATCCCCGGAAGGTCTACATAGATCCGCTGGTACTTCTCTAAGGTATCCCCCGTAAATATCGGTTCCATACAGCCTTTCATCATATTCAGGTCGCATGTCATACCATGAAGCATGAGAACAGGTTTCCCTTCTCCTATCATTTCATAATGTAGTTTTCCATCACCATATTCGTAAAACATCACTAATCCCCTCTTCTACTCCGCCAGATACAGTTCATTTTCTTTCCTCACCGTGCAGATATCAAAAAGCCGGTTCGAAAGTGCCTCCACAGCCGCCGAATCTATCCTGCGTGCCTGTTCAGGACATACGGAAATACAGCGCATACAGGCGATACATGTATCTCCATCTGTTTCCATCGGATTTTCTTTCGAAATAGCGCCGACCGGACATTTCTTTGCACAGATTCCACAACTGATACATTCTTCACCAGCCACCGGAACCATCGGCACAACCTTTAATTCTTTATAAGGATGATTCCCCGGGACACATAGACCGCCCGGAACTTCTCCTGCTTCCAGCTTCTTCCTGATTTCCTTTGCAAATGTCAAAAGCTGCCCTCTATCCGTCTCATCCGGCCTGCCCGCCGCAAACTGGTGCATAATCGAGTGCTCCGCAATTGCGGCAATCCCGGCCACACAAACAAAGCCTGCGGATACGGCCGCATCCTTCACTTCCAGCAGTGCATCCTCATACGCACGGTTCCCATACACAGCCACCAGAACAGCCTTTGCACCATTCCCTCTCAGCTTTCCTAAATTTTCAATCGCAGGTACAGGAACTCTGCCGCCAAATACAGGCACCGATACAATGCAGATATCATCTTCTCCAAACTGATATTCCGGAAAATCTGCCTGCGTATCAGACAAATCAATCTCCGTTTTCCCGCAATCCCATTCACTGCTTAAAATCCCGCTGACTTTTCGCGTTCCGCCTGTAGGACTGAAATAAATCTCATATAACTTCATCCTGCAATTCTCCTTATCGTCTCGGACTGACATCCACGTCCTTAATCACTTCCCACGCTGCATCATATTCATCCTTCTTCACATAGATGATATATTCCCCTTCCATATCAAGCTTCTCTCCCATGGTCCCTGTATACGCCCGCATCCCAGGCCCTATCGGCGATGAGCTCTTCCGGTTCACTACCTTGACCTGATAATCGATATGATTGTGCGCCAGGAGATCCCGGACCTCCGACTGAACCCTCATATCATATGTAGCAATCAGTTCTTTCCGGTTCATTACTGTTATCATAAACTAGCTCCTTTCAGAATACATCCTCCCGCACCATTCCACACTTACTTATATTATGCCTGCTTGTCTGACTCGCACTTACGTTACTCATATTTTAACATTGCCTGGTAAGAAAGTCACCTCCCGATACAAATATTCATTATAAGCTTCTAGTTTTGATAAAAAGACAAAACTCTCCATCTAAAAAGAGAAAGTTTCCCATACCACAAAATGATATAGAAAACTTCCTCTATAATTACTAGACTCCAACATTGTTCAGACTAAACACCATTTTCAAAATACCCAATGGATGCCCAGCCAGGGACCATTTTCTGTAATCTATCTCCATTCTTATAATCATAACAATCAGGGTCTGCTATAATTTTATTGCATGTTTCGATAATAGATGGAATAATATTCTTATCTATATCATTTGTCCCATGACCGCCAAAAATATAATCAAATTCATCCATGCGTTCCGATACTCTTACAAGGCCATCTCGATACGCAGTTACCGTCCTTCTGGAATCTTCCGATGGTATATTGCTTCCCTGGAATTTATCCCTGGCATGATGTTCATCAGCAAAGAAATCGCTTCCTCCGCTCAGCCCAACTCCACCGCCGCATACTGCATCCCCAGCAATTAAAATACGGTTTTTCTTATCCAGATATCCGGCATGGCCTGGCTGATGTCCTGGAAGCCAAACAAGTTCAACATCATAATCCCCGCCAAGTTGAAATACATGGCCGTCTTGTACCCCAATAAATTCATACTTTTTAAATGGTATAAGATCTTCACGTTCAAAGTCGACCCAGATGCTTTTTCCATCTTCATCAAACAGATAGTCCCAGATACCAGGATTCTGCTTCCAGTTCATATCATCCACCAAATCAACATGCCCATATGCTTTTTCAAACTGACAGTTACCATAGGAATGGTCACAGCTGCAATGGGTATTGACAACGATGACCTCTTTTCCTCCGCTTATCTCATCAACAAGGTCTTTTAGCCTTCCAAGTCCGAAACTAGTGTCAATCAACATTGCTTTTTCAGGTCCTACAATCAAATACATCCATACATAATTATTATCTCCATCCAACAGATCAGTTAAAAAGCCATAAAAGTTCTCGCGGAACTGATAGACTTCTACAAATGGGTCCGAATCATATATCTTTTTAGTCTTATTGTTCTCTCTTAGATTATTAAGCCATGCTGCATCAAGCATTTCACCCCCAACATTCATTGGAACTCTTTGATACTCTTGTTTTGAAATATTACTTCTCAAACTAATTACCTCCTCTTTTGGCTTCGTAGTTATTTTCTTATCATTGAAAATCATAATCTTCCTTCGAAAATGGAATTTCTGGGGTTTCCATTGCATCTCGCAGCTGCTCTATATTCTGCGGTCCATATAAAGGCACACAGGAGAACTCCTGCTGCATAAAGAAGCCAAGTACTGTCTGTGAAACGGTACATCCATACTTTCCCATTAGTTTCTTTAAATGTTCTGCTATCTGTAAATTATTTTTTGTATAATATGGGCTATTCTTTACCGCCTCTTCTCCTTTGGAAATATATATGTGGAAAAAACCACTGCACACTCCCATATATGGCATAAGAAGATTTGATGTATTTTCTTTATGGTAACGATACATTTCCTCGTCTACTGCTTCCATAGTATCATCAGCTAACGGTTTCATGTATTTAGATCCTACGTTTAAAAGTGCCTGATTTGCAATAAATCCCCGGTACCCCATTTTTTTAGTGTAAGCCTCCGCTTCTTTCATCCGCCTGGCTGACCAGTTAGAGCAAGCATAATAACGTATCTTCCCCTCCTTAACAAACCCCTGCATCACATCAACTAACTGTTCAACAGGCTGCTTTATATCATCTCTGTGATAAAAATAGATGTCAATATAATCTGTACGAAGCTGCCTCAAAGACGCCTCCAGGTCACCGACCATATCACTCTTTCTCATGCGGCTGATATGAATATCAGGATGTTCTCCCAACATATCGGGGTGCCCGCCCTTTGTAATCAGCACAATCTCTTTCCTTTTGCCGCTTCTTTGAAGCCAATCGCCTACTACACGCTCACTTCTTGCTATTTCAGGCGGTATCCAGTCTGAATAGACGTGTGCGGAGTCGATAACGTTCCCTCCAAGATCCAAGTACGTATCAAAAATCCTGTCGGCATCTGCTCCATCCCAGTCAATTCCTGCCCCAACAGTCCCCAGGCCAATCTGTGAAACAGACAATTCGGTATTTGGAATTACAATTCGATCCATTACTTTAGCCCTCCCTTTTATACATGTTCTTATTAATACTGGATTCGTGTCAGCCAGTCTTCCGTCGGCTTTCCTTCCTGTTCACAGAACATATCCCATACAAGTCCAAACGGCATCATCTTCATTTCCTCGCTTAATGCTAACCGCTTGGTAAAATCATCCTCCAATTCTGCTCTGACCAGTTCCTCAGTCGGCTGCAATAGTGCAAGAAGCAGTGCTTTCTTCGCATTTCTCGCACCAATGACTGTTGCAGCAATCCGGTTAATACTTGCATCGAAGAAATCAAGCCCAATATGAACTCTATCTAATGCATGGCAACGGACAATTTCTTCCATGATTGCTTTTGTCTCATCATCCAACATAACTACATGATCACTGTCCCATCGTACTGGACGGCTGACGTGCAGCATCAGTTCCTGATCAAATGCCAGATATGATGAAATTTTAGATGAAACCGTCTCTGTCGGATGAAAATGTCCGGCATCCATACATAAGATACAATTCTGATGTGTCATGACGTAATTTGTATAAAATTCATGTGAACCCGGCACATAGCTTTCACTCCCAAGACCAAACAGCTTACTTTCCACGGAATCTACACAAAATTCCCTGCTAATCGGTTTTTCAAAAATCTTGTCCAAAGAATCTTTTAACCGCAGCCTTGGTGATACTTTATCTATGGTATGATCCTTATATCCATCGCCTATCCAGTGATTTGTAACACAGACCTGTCCCAATTCCTTTCCAAAATAAGCTCCTATTTCCCTGCACCTTTTTCCATGTTCAATCCAGAACCCTCGCACTCCCTCATCTCTACTTGCCAGAGTGAATCCCGATTCAGCCATCGGATGTGAAAAATATGTTGGGTTAAAGTCAAGACCAATATTTCTCTTCTTTGCATATTCTACCCAACCGGTGAAATGCTCCGGCCGTATTTCATTGCGTTCCACTTTTTTACCATTGTTTTCCAGATATACTGCATGAAGCGCTAGTTTGTTCTTTCCTGGAATCAAATTCAAAGCCTGATCCAAATTCTGTATAAATTCACTTTTGCTCTTTGGCTTCCCAGGCGCATTACCAAAAGCAGCAATTCCTCCTGAGAGAACCGCATTAGGATTCTCAAATCCTGTCAGATCATCAATCTGCCAGCAGTGAACGGATACGGGAGTATTCCTTAATATTTCTAAAGCTTCATCTGTATTGACCCCCAAATCCGCATATAATTCTTTTGCCGCTCTATAATTTTGTTCAATCCTACTCATTTTTTCTCCTTTTTTATGTGTGCCTATTCACACTCCCTGATGTATCGGCATGACTGCACTCCATTCAATCCATGGCAATACGCCCACCTAACTTTGTACATATATATGATTTTTCCATTTTCCAGACAAATAGTATGGCATCCCAATCAAGAATGGTACAAAACCCGACAATGCATTTCCATACCAGAACCCGTATACTCCAAATTCCAGTTTTTTCCCCAGAAGATAAGCAAGACCGATTCTCGCAATCATACCATCTAACAAGGCGATGATAAGATTTAGTTTCGTATTCCCGGATCCATTAATCAGGGCATTCATCGTTGGACGTAAGATACAGCCTGCATACAGCAGCAATGCTACTGGTGTATAAGTCAGGCACAATTCCAGTACCTGCTGATCATGTGTAAAAATCCCAAAAATCTGGCTGGGAAACAGGACAGTAATGATAAAAACAAAAGCAGTAACTACCCCATCCAATGCAAAAGAGGTATGGATAATCTTAGGAACCCGATTATATTTTTCTGCACCTATGTTCTGTGCTATCATTAACCCCGCAGCTGTTGATAATGCCTGTGCAAATACATTGGTGAGCGTCTGAAGTTTATTTCCGATTCCCGCAACCGCAGCGGCCTCCACGCCATATGTGTTGACCCAAGTTGTTATAAATAGTTTAGAAAAGGTTATGGCCGCCGTCTGAAGTGCCATGGGAATTCCAAGCCTCATTAAAAGCGAAAAAGCTTCTCGATCACTCTGCAGGCTTTTGATTTCTAAATCAAGCCCCAATATATTTCTTTTACTATAAAGGTACCGTAGAGCCCATAGGAAGCTAAAAGCCTGCCCCATTACCGTTGCCAGAGCCGCCCCCATTGTTCCCATATGCAATCCCACCACAAATAGAAAATCAAGAATCACATTTATTCCTGATGCGATTGCAATAAAATAAAGCGGATGTTTGGAATCTCCCATTCCTCTCAATACTGCACTGACCAGATTATATCCATAGATAAACACAAGTCCCAGAATACAGACAAGAATATAAAAATTTCCCTCCTCCATAGCAATTTCTGGCATATGAAGCCACACCAGAATCTTCTCATGCAGAAAAAAACACACTACAGTAATTCCGACAGAAATTACTAGTAGAAAAGAAAACATGGTTCCTACCATACGTTTTACTTTTTCATACTCTTGTGCCCCAATGTATTGGGAAATAATAATCTGTCCTGCATTAGAAAAACCTGATGCTACAAAGGTTAAAAATACCAGCACTTCTCCTCCCACAGACACTGCTGCCAGCCCTTCTTTTCCCACGTAACGGCCAACAATAATCGTATCAACCATAGTATATACCGTCTGCAGGAGGCCAGACAGAAAAAGAGGTGCCGCAAAAGCAATTAACTGTTCTGCCACATTTTCCTTCGTCAGATTATGGTATAAAGTATTCCTATTTTCCATCTGCTGCCTTCTTGTTTGATTCTATAAATGCGGTCTCAATTTTGTTGATTCTACCCCGAAACCATATGACACAGACAAATGCAGCAATAATGGGAAGCATCATAGCCCGCCACATCATAACATATCCCACCTGCTCCGCAATACTTCCGGCCAGTACCGGACCAATCAGATTTCCTAAATCCTGACCAATATAACTTGTGCTGCTTGCAGAACCTCTTCTTTCCTTCGGCACACACTTCATGCATAATGTCTGTACTGCCGGCTGAGATGCACCATATCCAAAGGCAGCTACAACTGCCGCAATTAAAAACATCCATAGAGCGGAGGACTCGCTTATAAGCCAAAAGGCAAACGCAAACATCAGCATTGCTGGAGGCAGTACTTTGGCAGCTCCATAATGGTCTGCCAGTTTTCCAACTGTTCTTGGAGCAAATAGCATGGAAACAGCATAAACTGTATAGAATAGTCCTATTCCTGCAACATCCCTCTGGTTCGCAAATATCACTAGGAAAGAATTAATATTAATAAAGGCCATCTGTAAGAAAAGCAGCAAAATTGCTGGAAGCATTGCCTCTTTTGAAAAAATATTCTTAATAGAAATCTGAAACTTTTGCTTTTCCCTGTACGGTGTTTTTATCAACATAATTACAAACACTCCACACATTGTGCAGACGCCCGCGATTGCAAAGGTAATCTGATATCCCAAGATTTTTGACAATTCCAATCCAATGCTTGGACCGATTGCCTGACACGCTGCCTGAGCCAATGTAAAGGTACCGATTCCCACTCCGAATCTTTCCGGCGGCAGCGAATCTGCTGCTAATGCCAGACAACAGGTTGCAGTGAATGCCTGGCCCACTCCCTGGAGTAACCGAAAACCAATCACCATCGGCATAGTTATGGAAATAGCAAACCCGAAAAACGAGACAGCAATCACTGCAATTGCTCCCATTAATATGTATTTTCTGTTGAATGCATCAATCGCTGGACCTGAAATGACTTTAAAAATCAATGCCGTCAACGCAAATAAACTGGATACGATACCTATCAAAGTGGCTGCAGCTCCTAGGTACTCTGCATAAAGAGAGATTAGCGTATTTACCATCTGCATCCCTAAAAACAACATTGCATTTGCCAGAAACACACAGGTATACACTCGATTCCATATTGATTCCTTTTTTTCTTTATCCTGTTGTTCTGCCAGCATCATAACCACCATCTTCCTCATTTTTATTCCTGCTCATAAGTAAAATCCGTTTCAATATCCGCCGATTGTCTATTTGGAGCATTCAAAACACTGACTACGTTCAAACTTCGGTGAAAATCTTTTACATAAACCGGTCCATGACGCAGATTTTTAGGGACGAACACTGCTCTCGGCTGATCAAAGACCAATACCTCTTCCTGCGTTCCTTCTCCCAGATGAAATTCTACCGTAGCGCCTAAATCTTCAGGATGATCCAAGTCTGTTCCGCAGAACAAAAATACCTTCTCTGCATTATGTATCCACTTTGGATATGGACCGCCTTTATGTCCATCAGGACCGATATGTACAATCTTTTCTTTTCCCTTGGCAGTACCTTCCATCATCATGAATTCATCTGTAATAGTCATAACTTCCGTCCAGGAAAATGCATCCCTGAAATAATCCTGGCCGAACATATAAACTGGGGACTTTCCTTTGATAGGAGGGACATCCTTTTTTATGTTCAATTCAACGCAATATTTCTCGTACATTCCCATTTATTCATTCCCTTTCCAGCTTATCTATTATTTTTTCTTTGAACGTTTTACTACTTCTTCCATAGGAACAACCGGATCACTTCCGTAAAACTTTTTATAAGCCTCCAAATCATTGCCAATGACCTTTTTAATCTTTGCATCATCACCGACGAATTCAAAATCATTAACAACCTGTGCAGCCGCTTTACTGTTGACCGTATATACATTTGTAACCATGACATCCGACTTAAAATCAGTGATATAAATCGGACCATATCTAACATTCTGCGGAATAAATACTGCTCTCGGTGAGTCAAATTCAAATACGACTTCGTCTTCTCCTTCTCCTAAATGAAACTCTACATGTGCTCCAAGATCTCTCAAATCTTCCATATTCGTACCAGAAAAAATCATGGTCTTATCACAGCCTTTATTATATTTGGGAAAGGGGCCGCCCTTATGATCTCCCATATTATAGGTCCTCTTTTGAAATCCTTCTGGAAAACCATTCATCATCATATAATTTCCTGTAATCATCAAAATCTCGACCATGTTCGGCGCCTCTTCAAAATATTCCTGCTCCTTAAATTCCTGCCCTAAAATCCAAGTTCCTGCACGGCCTGGCCTTCTGGGAATATCTTCCCGTAGATACATTTCAATACAGTTATTCTTTAAATTGCTCATTTTTATTATCTCCTTTTTAAAATCTCTCAATTACATTTCCGGTCTCCAAATCCCTTGCAAAACGTCTCATAAATGACCACGACAATTCTGTCATAGATGGAACCGGCATATGCGGCATATTTTCAATTCCAACCATCCGAAGATGATATCTGCCATTTGTATTCCTAATGTCCACAATGTAATGTTCGAAACCATCTATAAACAACAGCTCACTTTTATCGTTCGGAATTCCCAATTTTCTTGTCACGTAATCGCTGCTTTCCTTCGTAGCTTCTATCTCTTCCAGTGACACTATAGGGCATCCAGACGCTTTTAACCTTCTCTGCCAACTTTCCGCACGACTTTCAAAATTAATTGGGCACATGAACTCCTGTCCTGGCAGAAGATTGACGGCCTCCTGATTCAGCGGATACATACAGCCGCACTCACTATAACCGCTGATGTTAATCAGGGGCATATCACACAGCCTCATCCTCTCCACTTTTTCATCAGGGCAAAGCACTGCCTCACCGCTCTCTTCCGGCTTCGGTAGGCCCGGAAAATTTCCAAGTGTCGCTGCTGCTGCAATCATATCCGAATGCCTGTACGCAAATTCCCGGGTGAAATGGCCATTATGGGAGTGACCTGTGATGTATATACGCTGTTCATCAATTGGATAATTTCTAGCTGCGTATTTTAGAATGTCACACAATATATCATTATCATCTGGATCCTCGGCCGCAAAAAATATCACCGCTAGTTCGCCGCCTGCCGCAAGTCTGACATATCCAGAATAAATTCCAATTGCTGCTGGTATCAGATGATCATTGGAATAATTTACTTCCTGAAAAATACTTACAACCGGAAGTTTTATCCCCTCTTCTACAGCACCAGCAGGATACAAAATGGTCCATCGATTTCCTAGAGTATCTTCATTTCGACCTGTAAGCCCCATTTCATTCAGCTTTTGCTGCAATGCTTCATCCTCCAAGGAATCATACAAATACTCATAGGACATACCTTCAGCCAGCTTTGCTCCCATTTCACTAAATAAAAGCCGCTCTTTGTTGTAACTGGCATTTCCACAATCTTTTGTCTGAAAGAAGTTGTTGGTTTTATTATTGGCCCAAATTCCGGCTATGTTCAGTACAGGAATTTTCCTATCGGAAATAACTTCCTTTTTCCAACCATCCTGTGACCCAATTTGTATCTTTTGTGCAAGCATGTGCTCTAGTTCAGGTTCATTCTCCACTGCACTCAAATCCAAATAAACATGGTGCGTATCCGTTGGGTAAATTGATAGACCTTCCATCAGAATGTTAGAATACATCATACTCATATCTGGTTCTTCCATAACAGCAAATAGGATCATCACATTTTCTTTTAATACCATATCAAGATATTCTCTGTAATATTCAACCGTTTCCATCGCCCAATAATAGTCTGAATAATCCATATTGCGAACAACAAGTATAGTCCTCATCCTATTTTCCGGTTTTTTTTCTCGAATTGTCCGCTCTGGTGCGATTACGAGCCATCTGATATGCCCCAACTCCCGATCCTCATAATAAATCCCCCTGGACTTAAGATCTGTTAGGACCGCAGGCACATTCATACTTCCTGTTTTTTTGTGGTAACATGAATCTTCAAAAAAATCCTTCCATAATGAGTCATCTATCTGGGCTTTTCCCTCCTTGTCATACTCATGGTCTTTTTCCCATAACCAGTGAATTAATTCGCGAATCGGGCTGATTTTGCATTCCCACTTTTCCTCATTCCACAAATCAATATATGGATACTTCCATGCTTTATTCATGCTCCACCTCTATCCCTTTTTTCCAAGCCTGTCCCGCAGTCTTCTCCCGGACTTCCCGCCAACGCATACACGCAACATAATGTCCGTCTTCCACCTCTGCAAGATGTTGGTCTTTATTTTTGCATTCCTCACATGCCATCCAGCATCTTGGAGCAAATCGGCAGCCCGGTTTGGGATTCATCGGACTCGGTACGTCTCCCGTCAATACGATTCGTTCCTCTTCCTGACCGAACTGGATTTTGGGTACAGCCGACAGTAACGCAACAGAATACGGATGCAGCGTATTGGAAAAAATCGTATCGGTCTTAGCGATCTCCACAATCTGTCCAAGATACATAACCGCGACTCTATCAGAAATATGACGAACAACACTCAAATCATGTGAGATGAATAAATACGATAATTTCATCTCTTTCTGCATATCGATCAATAAATTGATGATCGTTGCCTGTACCGATACATCCAGTGCAGAAACCGGTTCATCGCAGACAATGAATTCGGGATTCATAGCGAGCGCCCGAGCAATTCCGACCATCTGTCTTTTTCCACCGTCCAGCTCATGAGGGAATTGCCCCAGTACATATTCCTCCAAACCTACCCGCTTTGCCAACGCGTTCACCTTTTCCTCTAGTTCTATACCGCTGGCGGCTTTGTTGATCAGAAATGGTTCAGACAGAATACTACGGATTGTTTTCCTAGGGTTCAAGGAAGAATAGGGATCCTGAAAAACCATCTGCATTTTCTTAGTCAGCTCCAGTTTTTTCTTTTTAGAAGGATTGGTTATGTCCTCTCCTTTATAAAAGATTTTGCCGTTTGTAGGTTTTAACAGCCTCATCAGTGTATTACCCACCGTACTCTTTCCGCATCCACTTTCGCCTACAAGCCCAAGTGTTTCATTAGGCATTATTTCTAGGGAAATATTATCAACAGCATGAAGATAGCCCTTACCGGAGATTTTAAAATACTCTTTTAAATTTTCTGTTCTCAATAATGCATTCTTTTTATTGTTCTCCATTTCTACCTCCTGCCTCCCAGCACTGAACATAATGTTTTTCATTCAGGCAAATCATATCCGGCCGTTTAGCCTTACATTTTTCTATACATCTGGAACATCTCGGATGGAATTTACAGCCTTCTGGAAGCATCTGTGCATTTGCAACATTTCCTGGAATCGAAATGAGCCGCTGTCTCTCTCCGGCCAGCTTCGGCACCGCATTTAAAAGACCAATCGTATACCAATGGCTGGGGTGTTCAAATACTTCCTGCACGCTTCCATACTCGACGACCTCTCCCCCATACATCACAGCAACTGTCTGACATAACTCTGCTATGATTCCCAGATTATGAGTAATCATAAGAAGGGAGCTGTTCAAGTTTTTCTGTAGATCCTTCATCAGCTCCAGAATCTGGGCCTGAATCGTAACATCCAATGCAGTTGTCGGCTCATCTGCAATCAACAGTTCCGGCGAGCATGCAAGTGCTGCAGCGATTCCCACTCTTTGTCTCATCCCACCTGAAAACTGATGAGGATAATCTCCCATCCGATAATCCGGAATTCCAACTAATTTCAGAATTTCCGCAGCTTCTTTTTTAGCATCTTTTTCTGAAAGGTTCTTGTGTTTCCGAAGCACCATAGTAATCTGATGTCCAATAGTGAAGACCGGATTCAAAGATGATAACGGATTAGCAAAAACCATGGAGATTTTCTTTCCACGAATATTATTTTTCTGCTTCTCCTTCATTTGAATCAAGGATTCTCCATTGTATGTAATATCCCCTTCTGTAATCATTCCTATATTTTCAGGAAGCAGTCCCATGACAGATAGTGCAGTAGTCGTTTTACCCGCACCGCTTTCTCCCACAAGCCCCATTGCCTGTCCCTTCTTAATGGTCAGATTCAGGTTATTGACGGCCTTAGCAACTTTCCCGCCTGAACGGTACTCCACACTTAAATTTGATATTTTTAATAATTCGTCCATAACAAGCTCTCTTTCTATCATGCTAAATTCATCAATCTTTATTTTTCGGATTCATAATATCGTTCAAACCGTCTCCAAGAAAATTAAATGCCAATACGACCAGCATTAATGCAATTCCTGGGACAATTACGACCCATGGGGCCGTTGCTATATATTCCCGGCCATCGGAAATCATCGCTCCCCATGACGGAGCCGGGGCTGGAACGCCTAAACCAAGAAAACTCATACTGGCCTCCGTCAGAATCATTCCTCCGAAAGCTTGTGTTGCAGTAATGATCACTGGGGAAACTACATTCGGAAGTACTTCCTTAAAAATGATTTTATAATTTGGAATACCAAGTACGATTGCTGCCTTAATATATTCTGAATTACGAATCGTCATCACTGTACTTCTGACCACTCTAGCTACCATGATCCATCCCGTAATTGAAAGAACCACCACTAGATTCGTGACACTGGCACCCATAACTGCAACCACACAGATTGCAAGCAGCAGTGTCGGTAGCGCCATCATAATGTCGCATACTCTCATAAGCATTAAATCCATAACACCGCCATAATACCCTGCAAGAAGCCCTATGACTAAACCAATCAAGGTAGTTATGATCACAACACTAAATGCAATCAGAAGAGAGGTCCTTCCACCTATAAGAAGCCTTGTCAGAACATCCCTCCCCATCGAATCGCATCCGAATACATGCCCGCCCAGCCCTTTCGAAAACCATTCAGGTTCCAGCAGGCGATTCGATAATTCTGACTTCGTTGGATTAAACTGTGCAAATAATGGTGACAGAAAACACAGGAGCGCAATAGCTAAAATCCCTGCAAGTCCTATAATAAACAGTTTGCTCTTTCGCATCCTGCGAATAAAATCTTTTCTACTCATCTCCTGCCCTCCTAGTTAAATGAAACTCGTTTATCTATAAATGTATACAGTATGTCTACAAGCAGATTGCAAAGTACCATAATAATAGCCACCACGACCAAAATCGATTGTACTAACTGAAAGTCTCTCGATGAGATAGCCGTAACAGTCAACTGGCCAAGTCCCGGCCAGTTGAAAATCTGTTCAATAACCATAGAGCCTGCCAGAAGAAGTCCCAGCTGTGCTCCTGAAATCGTAACAATTGGAAGAATTGCATTTTTAAATGCATACTTTACATACACGACAAACTTGCTAATTCCTCTTGCACGCGTCGCCGTTATATATTCTTCTTGTAGTACATCGATCATACTGGAACGCAACATCCTCGTTACGAGTGAGCAGAAAGAGAATCCCACGCATAGAGACGGCATCACCATATGTTTCCAAGTCCCTACTCCTTGAGTCGGCAGCCATTTCAAGCCGACGCTGAAGATCAAAATCATTAACAGACACAACCAGACCGGTGACATCGCTTGCCCGCAAAGAGCGAATGCAGTTGCCGCAGTGTCAACTGCTGTCCCTCTTTTTATCCCTGCTATCATCCCTAACGGAATTGAAATGATAAGAGCAATGAGAACCCCAATAATTGTAATTTTTGCAGTATTTATCAGACGCGCAAGAATCAGAGCACCGCAATCCATATTAAAGTGGAAGGAGAATCCCAAATCACCTTTTAACAAATTCCCCAAGTACATAAAGTACTGTATGATATATGGTTCATTAAGCCCCATTCTTTCCCGCATATTCAATATCTGTTCTTCCGTCGCTGTCGCCGGGAGCATCTGCACAGCCGGATCACCAGGTGAAAGCCGGACAAGAACAAATGCTATGATTGTAACACCAAACAGGACAATTAAAGTCAGCGCAACACGGCGCAGAATTTTTTTTAACATTTTGTACCTCCTACCACTTGTCGACGTTAGTTCTTCTGAACAAAACGGTACTCACCTGATCCATCTGCAAAGATATGATAGTTTTCTACATTATCAGCGTTTGCGCACACATATACTGGTGAATAAAGGTAGCTGAATGGTGCCATTTCATCCATCTCGAGCTGGAATACCTGTTCAAGTAGTTTTGTTCTTTCTTCTTTATCACTACATACCCTGATTTGATCACAAAGAGCTGTTAGATCCGCATTCATATAATTAGAACCAAATACATCAAACCCGATAATTACTGCTACTTCTGTCTGGGTATCCCCTGCTGTAGATGCAAATGCGCCAAGAATCAAGTCAAATTTTCCTGTTGACCGACGATCTGTAAAAGTCGCCTGCTCCAATGGTTCAAGCTTAATATTTAGTCCGATTTCTTCCGCCATGGACTGTATTGCCTGCGCCACTTCATCGGCACGGATAAAACTTGAGCTTGTGTAAATCAAATCAATTTCTGATCCATCATAACCAGATGCATCAACTAACTTCTTCGCCTCTTCCAGATCATATTTATATCCTTCTCCATTATCTACATACCCAAGATTGCTTGACGGGCAGGGCCATGTCGCTACCTCACCGCCGCCTAAAATGCTATTCACTATTTCCTCTCTATTAATTGCCTCCGACAAAGCAATACGCAGATCTTTATTATTAAATAGTGCATCTTTAGCACAGTTATACTCTACATGAATATGTGTATCAGAAGGTACTTCAATCATCTTGTAACCACTTGATTCCAAATCCTCCTTATAATCCATACTTAATTGGAGAACAATATCCATATCTCCTGCTTTCAAAGCGGATGCACGGGTTGTATCTTCGCCAATGAACTGGTAGTTAATCACCTCTACATTTGTCTTCTCCTGGTCCATTTCCTTCCAGCCCCACCAGTCATCATTCCTTCTTAATACTGTATTTCCAGAAAGCTGATCAAAACTGTCCACCGTAAATGCGCCAGTACCGGTCGGAGTAATGAAGTACCCCTCTGGGTCCGTCTCAAGTGCTGCAGCACACAGAATCGGAACTCGGTACAATTCATCATAAAAAGTCGGCATTACCGCTGACAGATGCATTACCGCAGTCTGATCGTCCGGTGTTTCTACTGATTCAAGATTCCCCCATGCTCCGGTATCCGTCAAGGTTTCATCTGTCATAATACGATTGAAGGTGGCAGCTACATCGGCAGACGTAAACTCGCTGCCATCCGTAAATTTAACTCCATCCCGCAGGGTGAAAGTATAAGTCAAGTAATCTTCCGATACCTCCCATTCCGTTGCCAGTCCAGGAGTATACGTTCCCTGATGATCGGAATTAACCAATGGATCAAAAATCAAGTAATCCAGATCATCACAGCCATACCCTACATTTACAAACCGATCTAACGATGTGGGCTGGTCTGCATTACTGCCAATTGTAAGGGTAACCTCTTTTGGTTCCTCAGCTGAACCACCTGATGCACTGTCATCGCCGCCGCAGCCCATAAGTGTTGCTGCCATTGCAATTGAAACCATGAATGCCAAACTTCTTTTCTTCATTCTACTTCCTCCTTCATTAAAGGTGCTTTGTTCTTATGTAATGACATTGTATCATAACTATTTAATCATATCAATGACAATTGTATATTTTGTGTATTCTGTAATATTTTCTTTCTTTTTTTTGTGCACTTTTACTCCTTTATATGGTAGTTGTTGACATTTCCCAGCAAAACGAGTAAAATAAATGTGTGGTGTTACAATGTAATGACATAGTAACCTATGTCATGGAAACCCGAGGTGATGTTCATGTTACAAAATAAACAATTAAATAAGGACACTCCGATTCCTCTTTATTTTCAACTCAAAAAGTTGATTTTAGATGAACTGGACAGCGGAGAATTACCAGTTGGCAGCATCCTGCCTACCGAAAATGAGTTAATGGAAATGTTTAGTATCAGCCGCACTACAGTCAGACAGGCAATTACTGAATTAGTCCAGGAAGGAAAGCTTTACCGTATTAAAAGTAAAGGAACCTTTGTCTCAAAACCCAAAATCGACCAAAATTACATCCGAAGACTCCAGTCTTTTAATGTTCCGAGCAATGAAGAGATAAAAGACAGTGGCAGGATTCCAAGTACCGAAGTTCTCGGACTTGAAGCAATCACAACGCCAGCAAAAGTTGCAAAGGTGTATGGAAACGCATCCTGTGAGCAGGTTATCCGCCTATATCGCAGACGTGCTGCTGACGGTGAGCCCATCGCACGTGTAGAAACATATCTTCCATATGATAGATGTCAATTTGTACTCGAACACGATTTCATGAAAGAGGGGTTACATGAAGTTTTGTCCTTGCACCCTGACACCAAAATTTATCGAATATCCCGTACTTGTGAAGCTGTACCTGCCGGTATTGAGGACGTCGAGATGCTTGGGGTAAAGCGTGGCAGCCCGATTCACCTCTTTACTAATATCGGATATAATAAAGATGACGAGATTATCGAGTACTCCTGCTCCCATTGTCGCGGGGATCAGAGCAAACTGCATTTTGAAATTACCCTTGAATAAAAGAAAAGCCCTGGTGTTCACACGCACTTCGGGCTTTTCCACTGCCTATATGCAGCGTATGCCTCTTTCTCACCTCTGGATTTTTTAATTTTCATTATCCCTTGACTTTCTTCAAGAAACACCTCTGCAAATATGTTCAGTAGCTATTTTGCACAAAAAAGCCCCTCTCCAATTAGCACATTTGATGAATTTAAAATATGCCCTAGACAAACAGATCTTTTGCTGTTAACATAATACCCGTAGAACAAGTTTGTTATTACGTTAGGGTAAGCAAGACTGGTTATAATACGTTTAGAGGTGTATTATAAGCAGTTTTTTTTATGCCATAGGAGTGGTCAATTGAAGATAATCAGAGTGCTTAATACAAATGCAGTTGTAACGGTAGATTCAAAAGGCAGAGAGATCATTGCAACCGGAGTCGGAATCGGTTTTAAGAAAAAGAAGGGTGAAAATCTGGACGAATCCCTGTTAGATAAGACTTATTACCTTCAAAATGCAGAGGAAAGTCATCGCCTGCAGGAGGTCGTAAAGGAAATCTCAGAGCAGTATCTTGAGATTGCCGGAAGGGTGGTCGAAGCCGCAAGGATGGAGGGGCTGCAGATCAGAGATACTCTTTACATCACGCTCACAGACCATATCAATTCGGCATTGGATCGTGACCGTGCAGGAATTCATCTCAAGAATATGATGAAGCTGGAGGTAAAGAAGTTCTACCCGAAGGAGTATCAGGTGGGACGGGACGCGATTCAATGGATTTACGAGAAATCCGGTGTTGATCTTGGTAACGATGAAGCGGCCTTCATTGCCATGCACATCGTATCAGCAGAATTCGAGGTAAGTCAGGGATGTGATGTAGAGAAGATCACAGAAGTAATTACCGCCATTTTACGAATTATCAAGATTCACTTTAAGATTGAGTTTCAGGAAGACTCCGTATCATATCAGCGCTTTCTAACCCACTTGAAATTCTTTGCAGTAAGAGTGCTGGACCAGAAGCCCTATCAGGACAGTATGCGGGAGATTTATAAGGTCATGGTGGAACAGAACCCCGGTGCATACTCTGGTGTCGTAAAAGTAGGACAGTATATTGAAAAGCAACTAGAACACAGATTAAGTATTGATGAACAGCTCTATCTGCTGATTCATATCAAGAGAATCCTGGACGAACAGGAACTAACAGAATAGACTGACAGGTTTGTAATTATTCAGTTAAGCAAGACCTGATCCCAAAATATCCATAAAATTGTAGACATACAGCCGTGAAAGATTTATACACTTTATGCTTAGTGAGCAAGCTCCCACGCAGAAACTGTACAAACCTTTCCGCATGGCTGAATAGTTACGTGGATATTCTGAGGTCAGGTCTTTTTATATAGATGCATTTTATATAGATACGGCCGTAAAATAAAATTTAAAATTATGAGGTGAAAAGATATGGATTATGAAAGTACAGCAAAAAAAATCCTGCAGCGTGTGGGAGGAAAAGAAAATGTAATCAGTCTGGTACATTGTATGACAAGACTTCGTTTTGTCCTGAAAGATGAATCCATCGTGGATGATGAAGCAGTAAAGAAAACAAAGGGCGTCATGGGAATCATGAAAAAGGCCGGACAATATCAGATTATTATCGGCAATGATGTTGGAAATGTATTCGCGGAACTAATGAAGCTCGGAAATTTTTCTAATGAAGCGCCGAAAAAGACAGAGACGAAACAGGAAAAGAAGAACATGTTTTCCATGCTTATGGATACCATTTCAGGCATTATGGCGCCGGTTATTCCGGCGATCATCGGTGCGGCAATGATCAAGGTACTGCTGACACTTCTTCCTATGATCGGAATACTGAGTACCGAAGGGTACACCTACAATCTATTAAGCGTCATGGGGGACGGAGCCTTCTTCTTTATGCCGGTATTGATTGCCATCTCTGCTTCCAAGAAATTCGGCACCAATATGTATTATGCAGCAAGCATCGCTCTGATCATGCTGCATCCGAATTTTATCAGCTTGATGAACGGCGCACAAGAAGCAGGGGAAACGGTCAAATTTTTGAAGTTCATCCCGGTTACATATGCCTCTTACTCCTACTCCGTAATTCCGATTATCCTGGCAGTTTGGTCTCTGAAATACGTTGAGAAGCTGGTGGATAAGATTACCCCAGTGGTGACGAAGAACTTCCTGAAACCAATGCTGGTTGTATTGATTGAAGCTCCAATTGCTCTGATCGTATTAGGACCTTTAGGAGCCATCTGCGGAAATGTATTATCCGATGTTGTATATGCCATTCATGATAAGCTCGGCTTTATCGCAATCGGGCTGGTCGCAGGTGTTTATCCGTTCGTGGTAATGGCTGGTATGCATCACGCCTTTACACCGATCAAACTTGGGATGATCGCAACAACAGGATTCGAAAATTTCATCTGTATCGGCGAGCTTTGCTCGAATATGGCACAGGGAGCGGCTGCTCTTGCAGTTTCTATTAAAAGTAAAAATAAGGATTTTAAACAGATTGCCGGTTCTTCTGCATTTTCCGCATTATTTGCTGGAATCACAGAGCCCGCTCTGTATGGTGTTACCGTCCGGTTAAAACGTCCCATGCTTGGAGCATGTATTGGTGGTGCAGTCGGCGGACTGTTCGGAGGATTTTTCCAACTGAAATGTTTTGGTATCGCCACTCCGGCAATCGTTACGATTGTACAGTATGTAGAAGAAGGAAGACCTTCCAGTCTTTTGATTGCGGCACTGACGATTCTTCTGACCGTCGCTGTGACATTTATCGTAACCATGTTCCTTGGATTCGAAGATGTGGTAGATGAAGACGAGGAGGATCTGGATATGATGATAACAGAAGCAATGGCAGAACCGCTGCCGGAAGAGATGCAGATCACTATTGCAAGCCCTCTCGAAGGGAAACGGATTCCTCTTTATGAGGTAAACGATGCTACCTTTGCACAGGAGATTCTTGGAAAAGGATGTGCGATCGTGCCGGAAACTGGTGTGATCTATGCACCTTTTGACGGGAAAGTGGACATGATGTTTGAGACTGGCCACGCGGCAGGTCTGGTCAGTGAAGATGGCGTGGAGCTTCTGATTCATATGGGAATCGATACCGTGAATCTGGAAGGAAAGTATTTCCACCCTAAGAAAAAATCAGGCGATACCGTGAAAAAGGGCGAGGTTCTCATCGAATTTGAGAGACAGGCGATTCTGGACGCTGGTTACGATATTACAACGCCAGTGATCGTGACCAATTCGGATCAATTTGCGAAGATTGATACTATAGAGACAGAACATGTGTCAGCTATGGACGAGCTGATCTATATTAGATAAAAATGGAGGCAGAATGATGGAAGAGATGAAAAAGACTGGATTTCCAGAGAATTTTTTATGGGGAAGTGCATCAGCGGCATATCAGATCGAGGGGGGATATCTCGATGGCGGTAAGGGCATGACAAATTGGGATACCTTTGTACGGATTCCGGGTAAGACTTATAAGGAAACAACAGGTGATGTAGCAGTCGATCACTATCACCGTTATAAGGAGGACATTGCCCTGATGGCGGAAATGGGACTGAAAACGTATCGATTTTCCATTGCATGGGCAAGAATCTACCCACAGGGTACAGGAGACATAAATGAGGAAGGAATTACATTCTATCAGAATATCATTGATGAATGCCTGAAATATGGAATCGAGCCGATGGTCACCATCTACCACTGGGATCTGCCGCAGGCATTGGTGGACGCTTACGGCGGATGGGAAAGTCCGCAGATCATCAGCGATTATGTGAACTATGCGAAAACCCTGTTCCGGTACTATGGGAATAAGGTAAAATACTGGATCACGATGAATGAGCAGAACATCTTCACTTCCCTTGGATGGCTGACAGCACAGCATCCACCGGGAAAATTTGATGATCAGAAGATGTTCTATCAGGTGAACCATCATGCATTCATGGCACATGCAAAAGCAGTGCTCGCATATAGAGAAATGGGCGGTACAGGCCTCATTGGTGCAAGCTTTGCTTATACCCCTTCTTATGCACTGGACTGCCGCCCTGAAAATGCGATGGCAAAGTATAATTATGATGATTTGAAAAATTTCTGGTGGATGGATGTCTATGCTTACGGAAGATATCCAAAAGCGGCGATGGCTTACCTGAAAGAAAAGGGTATCGCCCCTGTGATGCAGGACGGCGACCAGGAACTCTTAAAACAGGCGGCAGCGGCAATCTCCTTTATGGGCGTAAACTATTATCAGAGCTGTGTCTGTGAGTATAATCCGATGGATGGAGTCACGCCCTATGGAACAATGAATACTACCGGTGTAAAGGGTTCCGCGCAGGAAATCGGGATTCCTGGAATCTATAATAATCCGGCCAATCCCTATTTAAAGACCACAGACTGGGACTGGAGCATTGATCCAGACGGGCTTCGCTATTGCTGTAGAGAGATTACCAGCAGATATGCCCTTCCTATTATTATATCCGAAAACGGGCTTGGTGCATTTGATCAGAAGACAGAGGAAAATGAGATTCACGACGACTACCGGATCCATTATCTGAAAGAACATATCCGTGCTTTAGAAGAGGCCGTTACAGAAGGCTGTGAGGTTCTGGCATATTGTACCTGGTCCTTTACTGACCTTTTAAGCTGGCTCAACGGCTATCAGAAACGCTACGGATTTGTCTATGTGGACAGGGAAGAGGCGGACGGAGGTTCCATGAACCGCTATAAAAAGGACAGCTTCTACTGGTATCAAAAGGTCATTCAAAATAACGGACTGTAAACAGAATTGTTGTATAAGCCATGAAATTGCGAAAGTAATTTCATGGCTTTTGTCATGTAACTGTTCACAGGCAGATAGACGACGGCAGATAGTTCGGTCATGTTTTTTTATGTATCTTTCGCATACTGGGGGGCTTTCGCGAATTTTTTATTTGTGCTATACTGTTCCAGTATATATGTTTCACACAAAAAGGAGATTATTATGAGTGCGCAGAATCTTACATTGCTGACAGACCTGTATGAGCTGACGATGATGCAGGGCTATTTTGAAACTCAGGAAAATGAAACTGTTGTATTCGACGTGTTCTTCCGCGAGAATCCCAATAAAAGCGGGTACTCAATCATGGCGGGCGTGGAGCAGGTAATCGAATATATTAAAAATTTGAACTTTTCTTACGAAGACGTAGACTACTTGAGAGGCCTCGGCATTTTCAGCGAAGACTTCCTGCATTACCTAAGTGGTTTTCATTTCAGCGGAAGTATCTATGCAATTCCAGAAGGAACTGTCATCTTCCCGAAGGAACCGCTTGTAAAGGTAATTGCTCCGATCATGGAAGCACAGCTTGTCGAAACTGCGATTTTAAATATCATCAACCACCAGAGCCTGATCGCGACCAAGACCTCCCGTGTCGTATTTGCCGCACAGGGAGACGGAATCATGGAATTCGGGCTTCGCCGTGCCCAGGGACCAGATGCAGGCCTCTATGGCGCCAGAGCCGCAATCATCGGCGGCTGCGTCGGCACCTCCAATGTGCTGGCCGGGAAGCTGTTCGATGTTCCTGTCATGGGAACACATGCCCATAGCTGGATTATGAGTTTTAAGGATGAATACACTGCCTTTAAAGAATATGCCAAGCTGTACCCAGACGCATGCACGCTTTTGGTGGACACCTATGACACCCTGAAATCAGGTGTGCCGAATGCGATCCGGGTATTTAAGGAGATGCGGGATGCCGGAATCAAACCTAAGTCCTACGGAATCCGTCTGGACAGCGGTGACCTTGCGTACCTTTCCAAGCAGGCCCGTAAGATGTTAGATGCAGCAGGCTTCACAGATGCTGTCATAGCCGCATCCAACGACCTGGACGAGATGTTGATCCACGACCTTAAGATCCAGGGTGCTGCCATCACCTCATGGGGGGTAGGCACGAACCTGATTACTTCCAAGGACTGCCCTTCTTTCGGCGGTGTGTACAAGCTTGCAGCTATCCAGAATAAGGAAGGCGAATTTGTACCTAAGATCAAGATTTCAGAGAATACAGAGAAAATCACGAATCCGGGCAACAAGACAATCTACCGCGTATATGATAAAGAGACTGGTAAGATCCGCGCAGACCTGATCTGTTTTGCGGACGAACAATATGATACCAATGAGGAGCTTTTACTCTTCGATCCCAATGCCACCTGGAAAAAGACCAGACTGGAAGGCGGCACTTATACCATGCGTGAGATTTTAAAACCGATCTTCATCAACGGTGAATGCAAATATCAGTCCCCGTCTGTCATGGAGATTGCAGAATACTGCAAGCGTGAAAAAGACACTCTCTGGGATGAGACTAAGCGTCTCTTCTATCCACACCGCGTTTATGTGGATCTGTCCCAGAAGCTTTATGATACAAAAGCAAAATTATTGGATGAAATGAGTAGATAAAAGGAGATTTTTTGTTATGAGAATTATTGTTTTAGCCGGAGGGCTCAGTACAGAACGTGATGTTTCACTTTCTTCGAGTGCCGGAATCTGTAAGACCTTGCTGGAAAAAGGACATGATGCTTTCCTGTTGGATGTATTCCTGGGCTTTCCATATGACCCGGAGAAGCTGGAGGAAGTATTTACCTTGCCGGGCCATGGACTTGAGATTGCAAAGAATATCAGTACATCAGAACCGGATATCGAGGCTGTCAAGGCTTCACGTCCAGACCAGTCAGACTGCTTCCTGGGACCGAATGTCATCGAGCTGTGCCGCATGGCAGATATTACTTTCCTTGGACTCCACGGAGGTGAGGGCGAGAATGGTAAGCTGCAGGCTACTTTTGACCTGTTAGGCATCAAATATACAGGCCCTGATTCCTTGGGCTGTGCGGTCGCCATGGACAAAGGCTTCACCAAGCAGGTATTCTTGCAGAAAGGGATTGATACCCCCGCAGGTGTCTGCCTCCACCAAAAGCAGAAGGAGCACTCCCTGGATGCGCTCGGACTGACTCTTCCTCTTGTCGTAAAGCCCTGTTCCGGTGGTTCCAGTATCGGCGTTTATATTGTAAATACAGAGGAAGAATATGAAGCTGCATTGGAGAAATCCTTTAAATATGAGGATGAGGTTGTGATCGAGGATTATATCAAGGGCCGTGAGTTCGCCTGCGGTGTCATCGACGGCAAGGCTCTTCCGCCGATCGAGATCATACCGAAGACCGGATTTTTTGACTATGCTAATAAATATCAGGATGGCGCGACTGACGAGGTCTGCCCTGCCAATATCAGCAAAGAGATCTCCGACCGTATGATGGAATTGACTGTCAAAGCCTTCCATGCACTAAAGCTCAACGTTTACAGCCGTGCCGATTTCCTTCTGGATGATGATGGGAATCTGTATTGCCTGGAGATGAATACTCTTCCTGGAATGACTGCTGCCAGCCTTCTTCCAAAGGAAGCCAAAGCTGTCGGCATCGAATATGGAGATTTATGTGAACTGATTATCCAGAAATCACTGGAAGCAAGATATCAAAAATAGGAGTACACCATGAGAAATATGACATTGAAGGAAATCGCCGTTGCCTGCGGAGGCATTTATTACGGCGATGAAGAAAGTTATTATAAAGAGGTCAGCAGTGTGACCATTGACAGCCGCAAGATCGAAAAGGACTGCCTTTTTGTCGCAATCAGAGGAGCACGGGTCGACGGACATATGTTCATCCCGCAGTCCATCCACGACGGTGCACTCTGTGCGGTTTCAGAAAAACGCATCGAGAATGCTTCTTATCCATATATTATGGTCAACTCCTGCGTTCAGGCTTTAAAGGATATCGCCGAACATTACCGCCGTTCCCTTCATATTAAGGTCGTCGGAATCTCCGGCAGCGTCGGGAAGACAAGTACCAAAGAAATGATTGCCTCTGTTCTCGGTCAAAAGTATAAGGTCCTGAAAACAGAAGGGAATTTTAATAATGAGATTGGTCTGCCTCTAACGATCTTCAATATTCGTGAGGAGCATGAGGTCGCCGTGCTGGAGATGGGAATCAGCGATTTCGGTGAGATGGAACGCCTGGCCAAGATCGCGAGACCCGACATCTGTGTCATCACAAATATCGGCTGTGCCCACCTGGAACAGTTGAAGTCCCGCGAAGGGATTTTAAAAGCAAAGACGGAAATGTTCCTTTATATGAATCCAGAAGGAAGCATCGTCCTGAATGGGGATGATGATATGCTTTCAACTGTGACACCTGCCAACCGGATCGATCCGATTTTCTTCGGACTTGACCCTGGATGTCGGTATTATGCAGAAAATATTGAGAACCTGGGCTTAAAGGGGACAGCCGCCCTCTTCTGCACACCGGATTCCGAGTTTTACGCACATATTTCGATCCCGGGAGCACATATGGTCTATAATGCACTCGCCGCTCTTGTTGTCGGACGTATATTGGAGATGACAGATGCAGAGATCAAACAGGGAATAGAAGCCTTAGTCCCTCTGGCCGGCCGGAACAACCTGATTGAGACCAGTCATCTGACGCTCATCGACGACTGTTATAATGCAAACCCTGCATCCATGAAGGCTTCGCTGGATGTACTCTCCCAGGCAGAAGGACGTACCGCGGCCATCCTGGGAGATATGTTCGAATTAGGAGCAAAGGAACGCGAAATGCATTACGAAGTCGGTCAATATGCCGCAAAGGCTGGGATCAGCCTTCTTATCTGCATTGGAGACCTGGCCGAAGAGATTGCCCGCGGGGCTGCCTCCGAAGAGACGGCAATGGAGATCTACCACTATGAGACAAAAGCAGATTTCCTGAAAAATGTAGATTCTCTGATCCAAGAAAAAGATACCATTTTAATTAAGGCTTCTCACGGGATGGAATTCCCGGAACTCGTAGAAGCATTGAAGACGAGGTAATTATGGAATACGAAATGCTGGTTCTGGATTTGGATGGTACACTGACCAACTCCGAGAAAAAAATTACGCCTCCTACCAAGGAAGCTCTGATTAAAATCCAAAAGGAAGGGAAGAAGGTCGTGTTGGCAAGCGGGCGTCCCATCAATGGCGTCCTCCCGCTTGCAGAAGAATTAAGACTTGGGGAATATGGAAGCTATATCCTATCCTTCAACGGTGCACGAATCACACAATGCTCAGACGGACAGATCATCTACAACAAGACGCTGCCAAATGAGGTCTTAAGACCCGTTTACGACATCGTCTGCTCCTTTCCTGAGCTTGATGTTCTGACTTACGAGGGACCTGATATCCTTTCTGGCATCGCTTGCAATGAGTATACCAAAAAGGAGTCGTACATAAATAAAATGCCGGTCGTGCAGATAGATGATTTTATCGGACATCTGACCTTTCCCGTCAACAAGCTTCTGGTCACCGGTGATCCTGCTGTCATTGAGAAGGCAATGGAGGTTCTGAAAAAGCACTTCCATAAGCTGCTGAATATCTACCGGTCAGAGCCTTATTTTCTGGAGATCATGCCCCAGAATATTGATAAAGCATACTCCCTTCAGAAGCTGCTCAACAGCATCGGACTGACCGCAGACCAGATGATCTGCTGCGGGGACGGGTATAATGATCTATCCATGATTGAATATGCCGGTCTTGGTGTCGCCATGGAAAATGCACAGCCGATTGTAAAAGACAGTGCCGATTTCATTACCCGCTCTAATGATGAAGACGGAATTTTATATGTAATCGAAAAATTTATGATGGAATAATGGGGAGTGTTAAAATGGACCTTCAAAATTTCTACAAAGCGATTGGTGTTAACTATAATACGGTATTGAGAAGACTGCGCAGAGAAGACCTGATTGAGAAATATCTAAAACTCTTCCTCAAGGATCAGACCTTCATTCTTCTGGCAGAAGCCAAAGAGAACGGAGACTATCAGCAGCTTTTTGGCGCTGCCCATACCATCAAAGGTCTGGCTCTGAATCTGGAATTGAGCCCCCTTGCAGATGCAGCATCCAGTTTGACCGAATATCTGCGCAATGATACCCCCAAAGACAATACGATTGTAGATGAGAAATACGAAAAACTCATGACCGAATATAACACCATCCGTAATCTGCTACAATAAAGGAGCAAATAAATGGAAAGCATGGTACAAAAGAAGACCATTCTGATCGTAGATGATGCAGAACTCAACCGCTGTGTTCTGGCGGACATATTACAGGAGGATTATCACATCGTCGAGGCCAGTAACGGCAAAGAAGCAATTGAAATTTTAAAAAAGAATGATGCTTCTATCTCCCTGATTTTATTAGACCTGCTCATGCCCGAGATGACCGGGTTCGATGTGCTGGCCATCATGCAGAAGAACCATTGGCACGAGACCATTCCCGTTGTCATTATATCTTCTGAGAATTCGGCTGAGTATATTGAAAAAAGCTATGAATTCGGCGTTGTTGATTATATCAGCCGCCCTTTTGACCCGATCATCGTCACACAGCGTGTAAAAAACACTATTATCCTGTACTCCAAACAGAAGGAATTAGAATCTCTCGTCAAAGAGCAGGTGATTGAAAAGGAAAGCAATAATGCACTTATGATCAATATCTTGAGTACCATTGTTGAATTCCGAAACGGAGAATCCGGGCTGCATGTCATTCGAATCCGCATCATCACCGAGATTTTGATGGAAGCGCTCCGAAAACGCTATCAGGAATATGACATGGCAGAATCACACATTGCCCTGATTTCTAACGCTGCCGCTCTGCATGATATCGGAAAGATCGAGATTCCTGAAGAGATACTCAACAAGCCAGGTAAACTGACCAAAGAGGAATTCGAGATTATGAAGACCCACTCAGCACTTGGAGCTGGAATGCTGGATAATCTGAGATTTGGAAATGACGAGGAGCTGGTCAAATATGCGAGACAGATCTGCCGCTGGCATCATGAGCGTTGGGACGGCAATGGATATCCAGATCACCTCAAAGAGGATGAGATTCCGATTGCCGCACAGATTGTTTCTCTTGCCGACGTGTATGATGCACTCGTAAGCGAACGCGTATACAAACCTGCCTACTCTCACGAAAAGGCAATCGAGATGATTTTAAATGGTGAGTGCGGAATGTTCAATCCAAAATTGATAGAATGCCTGAAAGAAGTATCTGACCATCTGGATGAAGCCGTAAGGCTCAGAAGCAAAGATCCGGGACATCTTTTCAATGTCAACCAGCTTTCCCAGGAGCTGGTACAGAAAAAGGGTGTTAAATTATCCGATAAGACACTCTTTCTTTTAGAACAGGAGCGGACAAAATATCAATTCCTTACTTCCATCTCTGATGAGGTCTTGTTCGAATATGATTTTAATACAGATGCAGTCACCTTTTCTGACCGCTGTCAGGCAGAATTCAGTATTCCTACCATTATTACAGATTTTTTAAAATATGAAAATTTACAAGGCAAACTTGATCAGCAGGCATTTGAAAAACTGAAAGAACATGTTTTTAATTCCTCTCCAGAATCTCCTACCTTTCAGATGAAACTGCTTTTGACTAAGGCGGACGGTGCTAAGGAATGGTATGAGATAATCGGTAGGACCCTTTGGGCTGTTGACAGCCAGAATAGCCAGCTATATAGCTGTGTGGGGAGGATTTCCAATATCCACAGACAGACAATGGAAGGAAAACGTCTGGAAACACTTGCACAGAAGGATTCTCTGACTAACCTTTATAATCAGTTCTCTGCGAAAAAGCTGATTACCCAGACTCTGGAAGGCTCTCAGGATTCCCCAGGGGTAATGATCCTCTTCGATCTGGACAATTTCAGGGCTTTGAATGAACAGAATGGTCACCTCTTTGGCGACCAGATCCTCAAGCATGTTGCAAGGCTCACAGAAAATAATATCCGCAGGATGGATATCGCTGCCCGGGTAGGAGGCAATACATTCCTGATCTATCTTCGTGAGATAGCCTCAGAAGAAATCACGATGATGTACTGCCGTATGCTTTCCGTGGCCTTAAAGCAATGCTATCAGGGCCTAGAATATACCATCAGCATCGGTGCCTCTGTTTTTCCACAGAACGGACCGACCTATGAGGAATTATTCACACATGCGAGTGAAGCTTTACACACCTCCAAGCACAATGGCAAGAACTGCTTTACCCTCTATCATCCTGACGGCTCCATGCGTTACGCTTTTCAGGGAGCTGCGCCAGAATAATTGCAGCAAATACGAGCAGACAGCCAAATAATTCTTTTGATGACAGTGTCTCGTGTATGATTACCCAGCCAGCTAAGGCTGCAAATACGGATTCCAGGCTCAAGATCAAAGAAGCCACAGTGGGATCCGTATTTTTTTGTGCAATAATCTGCAGCGTATAGGCCACACCACAGGATAACACACCTGCATAGATAAGAGGCGCATAAGCAGAAAGCACCGCTTCCAGCTTTGGCCTCTCCGAGAGGACCATCGGGACTGCACAGACCACACCAGCAATCCAGAATTGAATACAGGACAGCTTGATTCCGTCCACCTTCGGAGAAAAATAATCAATCAGCAGAATATGCAGCGAAAAGATAAACGCGCAGATGACGACCAGAAAATCTCCGTAAGAGATATAAAAGCCCTCCTTGATGCACAGAAAATACATCCCAATGACCGCAAGACCGACTCCTGCCCATATCTTGATACCGACCTTTTTGCCAAGAAAGAGTCCAAGGAGCGGCACGATCAGAATATATAGGGCGGTAATAAAGCCAGCTTTTCCGGCACTGGTATAGACCAGACCGATCTGCTGCAGGGAGCTTGCTGCCGCAAGGGCAAGACCACAGCAGATTCCGCCGATCAACAGGGTCTTCTTATCTGCCCTGCTTCCATCTGTGCTCTCTTCTGACTGTTCGGTTGACTTCCTTCTTCCCATGAACCAGATGACCGGAAGAAGTACCAGACCTCCAAGCAAACACCGCAGGGAATTAAAAGTAAAGGGGCCGATATAGTCCATCCCGACACTCTGTGCTACAAAAGCACTTCCCCAGATTAGCGCCGTCAGAACAAGCATACCATCATTTTTCACTTTTGCACTCATTTCTCAATCCATCCTTCATTCTTATGTGATTTTTCTCATGTATTGTCAAGTATATCATTTTCTTTCAACTTTTTCCAGGGCGGAAATAAACGACTATTTTCGATTCCTTTCTCCGCCTGCATTGACGTTATGCCCGCGAGTATTGTATAATAAATACGAGTATAAACTAAATACAGCAAAGCTGTCTGATGCCCATTATGCAGACAGGAATACCTGCTGTTGACACTGATACATCATCTATTAGAATGCAATCAGTCCTGTCAGTCTGATATTATGATGTATTAGTTTTAAATTCAGTACTTTACAAATAGAAAGCAGGTGAGATTATGCCATATAAACGTGGTGATACATGTTACATCTTAGAAGATAACCCGCGTCCCACACAGGTAAAGGTTGTCAGCAAGCAGGGGACCACTTATATCGTGCAGCTAATTGGTTCATGTGGTGCTATGAAGCTCCAGGAAGACCGATTATATGCCACCCCCGAAGAAGCAGAAGCCAGCAGAAAGGCCCCGAAAGCGTCCGTAAGTGTTCAGCTATCCGAGTCAACTGGAAAACCAAATGTAATAGAAATACAAAATATGTTCAAAAAATAACACGAATCACTTTCAGGAGGGCGGGGTATGGAAACTGACAGGAAACGGAGAGTCCACTTATGGTACGCAGCAGTATTTTTAATCGTTAATATCATCGGCATATTCATTATTTACAAGAAGGAAAACTCATATATCAGCAAAAGCCTGAATTCCCACACCGAGCTTTCCATGGAGAAAGCAGAGGATGTCATGGATAACTATACCCACTCTTTTGAACTATTTTCCTATATGCTGACCCGGGAGATCAAGAATCATCCCGACCCGGATTATATCTGGGATTATCTAAAGACGGTGGATTCTAAAATGCTGGAAATCGAAGGTGACACTTACGATGGTCTTTATATGTATTATAAGGGCCGCTACCTCTATAGCTGGGATACACCTTACTCCCAATATGAAAGCACCGGATATGTTGCAACAGAACGTCCTTGGTATAAAGCAGCAGAAGCAGGGAATGGAGAGATCGTATTCACACCTCCATATATGAGTTATGCGAACCATTATATCCTGTCTACCATATCACAGCTCCAGCCGGATAATGAGACTGTATTTGCCTATGATATCAAGATGGGGGATATTCAGAATCTGGTCACTACGTTGAAGACCTATGACCAGGAACAGATGATGATCTTTGATAACAATGGGACAATTGTCGGCAGTACGAATGAAAATTATCTGGGCGGTGTCCTTTATAATACGCTGGATGAGACCGCCGCTGCCTTGAAGGATGCACAGGATGCCTACGAAAATGCAGGTGATATTACTGATACTGAGAAGGATAAATTAAAAGAGCAGATGGATTCCCTGGATGCCTTTTATTCCTTCCAGCAGGAATTTGGTCAGGAATTTACCGCACTTTCAGGAAGTCCCGAAAAGGTCATGAAAATGAAGCTTGGCTCCAAAAGCTATTATGGATATCTTTTAAATGGAGAGGATTATCATTTTCTCGTTCTTGTTCCTGTTCTTTCCATGCTAAAGGATACTGTTCAGGTCTGGCTCATACCACTTTTGATTATGGAGCTGCTTTTAATCTATCTTTTTGGCCGTGTTATTAAGAGTCAGAAAAATAAGGAACTGCATCAGGCCTATGTGGAGCTTGGGCAGACACAGAAGCGTTTAGAGATTGCTCTTTCCGCTGCACAAAAGGCGGCTGCGATTGATGATCTGACCGGACTGATGAATTTTGCCTCCTTCCAAAGAGGAGTCTCAAGCATCCTCAATTCCATGGGATCTGACGAAAGCGGAATCCTGATCATGATTGACGGCGACCACTTTAAGGCCGTGAATGATAATTATGGACACTCCATCGGGGATGAAGTAATCAAGCTCTCCGCACAGATGATTGTCGGACGTATCCGTACCATTGACCTCGCGTCCCGCCTGCATGGTGATGAATTTGCCATCTTCGTTTCGAAGACCAATGACTACACCGTTGCCGACAGGATTATGCAGGATATCAACCACACAATGGCAGAAGAAGCTGCCAAGCGCAATCTTCCAGCCATCACCCTCTCTTCTGGCGCTGTCATCGCGCGGCGCGGAGACAATTATGCTGCACTTGCCAAAGAGGCAGATGAAGCCTTGTATGAAGCCAAGCAATCGCATGACGGTGGATTTGCAAGCTCCAGACCGGCATGAATCGGGCAGAGAAGAGACCTACATTCTAATTTTAATCAGGAATGGAATTAGAAAACAACAAACCGTACCTATGGATCATTTAACGATCCATCTGGTACGGTTTTCATGTTTATAGAAACGATTCATAGAAACGTAAACGAATAGAAATAAGACCTCTTATGGCACTACCGTGATATTCTCACAGTCACTATATCCTTCTACCCGGCTCTCCGTCACGATTTCTGCATCCTGGAAGTCGGAGAATGTGACGGCACTGACCTTACCGAACTTAGATGCATCGCCCAGGACATAACGTCTCTGGCACTGCTCCATTGCTGTCTTTTTAATCAGTGCTTCATTGGCATCCGGGGTCGTAAAGCCTGCCTTCCGACTGATTCCGTTGGTACCGAAGAACCCCTTTGTAAAATGATAGTTCTTCAAAGTGAGCATTGCCTGATTCCCGACAACCGCCTCTGTGGAAGCCTTTAGTTCGCCGCCTACCAGGAAAACCCGTAATCCCGCAGCTGCTAATGCCTGGGCATGAGCTACCGCATTGGTTACAAATGTAGCTTCAGACTTTTCTAAATAATCCAGCATACGCCCGGTCGTGGTCCCTGCATCCAGATACACAAAATCCTCCGCTGTCACCAGAGAGGCCGCATATTGAGCGATTCGCTGCTTTTCATCCTTATGTACCTCTACCTTTTGCGCCACAGTAGGTTCTTCTGCCATCAGGGTATGGTCCGCTGCGATTGCTCCGCCGAATACCTTGACCAGCTTTCCGGCCTGGTGCAATGCTGTAATGTCCCGGCGGACGGTCGATTCGGAAGTGTGGATTATCTCTTTTACCTCTGACACGGTAATACTCTTTTTTTCCTCCAAAAGCTTTAAAATCAGTTCATATCTCTGTTCTGTCAACATGCTTCTTCTCTCCTTCCAAATCGGCCTTCATGATGCACGAAAAAGACCCTTTCGGATCTTTTTCGTCTGTCTATGCTCTTTTTTTCTTGAATGCTCCAAGCAATACCGCCGAGATTACAGTTCCAACGACCAATGCCAGCAGGTACATAAGTGCATTTCCCACAACAGGGAATACAAAAATCCCGCCATGAGGTGCCATCAATGTACAGTTGAACAGCATGGACAATGCCCCTGCCGCACCAGAGCCGATAATACAAGCCGGAAGGACATGGAGCGGATCGGAAGCTGCAAAAGGAATCGCACCCTCAGTAATAAATGCAAGCCCCATAATGAAGTTCGTCGGTCCCGTCTGACGCTCTTCCTTTGTAAAACGGTTCTTGAACAGCAGTGTCGCAAGAGCGATCGCACACGGCGGAGTCATACCTCCGACCATTACTGCTGCCATTATATCATAGTTTCCTGCTGCAATGGAAGCAGTTCCGAATACATATGCCGCTTTATTGAAAGGACCACCCATATCAATTGCCATCATACCACCGAGAACCAGGCCAAGTACGACCTTACTGGTACCGCCCATGTGATTCAATGCTCCGTTGAGTCCGGTATTGATTCCTCCCATGATTGGTTCTACAGCAAAATTCATGGCAAGCCCCATGATCAGAATACCGACCACCGGATAAATCAGTACCGGAGCAATCTTCTCCAACGCATCAGGCAGCTTATCGCAGAGCTTACGCAGTCCTACAATCAGATATCCTGCCATAAAGCCTGCTGCCAAGGCTCCTAAAAATCCAGATTTTCCGCCAGAAGCAATCATTCCTCCCACGAATCCCACAGCCAATGCCGGTCTGTCTCCGATTGCCATAGCAATGAAACCAGCCAGAACCGGGAGCATAAATCCAAATGCAGTATCTCCAATTCCTTTAAACAGCGCCGCTGCCTCGGTAATCGAACCGAAGTTGGCCCTCTGATCTGCAGGAAGTGCATTTATATCAACACTCAAACCATCAATCAAAAAGGCGATCGCGATCAGAATTCCTCCCCCTACTACGAAGGGCAGCATATGAGAGACCCCGTTCATAAGCTGTGTATAGATACGGTGTCCTGCACCCCCGCTCTTTGCACTCTCTGTCTTTACCGCAGCCCCGGACGCGGAATGATAGACCGGCACCTCCCCGGCAATCGCTCTTTCGACGAGCTGATCGGCTTTGCTGATTCCATCGGATACCTGGCAGACAATGACCTTTTTCCCGTCAAATCGGTCCATAGGAACCTGTGCGTCTGCCGCCACGATAATACAGTCTGCGTCCGCAATCTCTTGTGCACTCAGTACATTCTTCGCTCCACCGGAACCTCTGGTCTCAATCTTTACGAAACAATTCCTAGCTTTTGCAGCCTTTTCAATTCCTTCCGCAGCCATATAGGTATGTGCAATTCCAGTCGGATATGAGGTCACCGCCAGAAGCTTTATCTGGGACTCCTCTGCAGATCCTGTATCTGCAAGCCGCTCATCAATATCACTTTTTTCCTCATCTGCCTTATCGATGATTTCTAAAAATTCTTCTACTGTGCGGGCATTCCTCAAGGAAGAAGAAAACTCCTCATCCATCATCAGGACCGAGAGTTTGCTCAATACATCCAGGTGGACATTATCCTTTGTGTTCGGTGCCGCGATCAGAAAGAGCAGTGTCACCGGAGCGCCATCGAGGGAATCAAAGTCGACTCCATCCTTTACGACCATGGCAGCCAGTCCAGGCTTGGACACAGCATCACATTTTCCATGAGGAATCGCAATCCCTTCCCCGATACCAGTAGTGCTTTCCTCCTCTCTGGCGTAGACTTGCTCGCGATATGCTTCTATATCATTGATTTTCCCACTCTCTGCCATCAACTCTACCATCTGATCCAGGGCTTCCTTCTTACTCTTTGGTGCGCCGTCCAGACAAATACTTCTCTTATCCAGTAAATCTGTGATTCTCATATTCAATCCCCTTTCTAAACTAATGTCTGATAGATTGTCTCAATCTCTTCCTTTTTTGCCAGATACTCTGAAAAAGCGCTGGCGCTTCCTGCTGCGACTCCCATATGAAAGGCATGGCGAAAGTCCTTTCTTTTCAGCCATCCCGCCAGGAAGCCTGCGACCATAGAATCTCCGGCACCGACCCCATTGACCAGCGTTCCCTTAGGGGCGGGTGACTCCAATATCTGTCCATCCTCCGCAATCAGGACAGCCCCTTCGCCAGCCATGGAGATGAGCACGTTTAATGCTCCCTTTTCCTGCAGCTTCCTTCCGTAGGGAATTACTTCCTCCCGGGACGTCAGTTCTACATCAAAGATTTCTCCCAATTCATGGTTATTCGGCTTAATCAGAAATGGCCGGTATTCCAAAACTTTCATCAGCAGATCTCTGGTAGCATCTACGACGATTTTGACACCTCTTCCCTCCAGCATTTTCATAATACGGCTGTAAATATCATCCGGCATGGTCGAAGGAATACTGCCTGCCAGTACCAGGATGTCCCCTGCTTCGAGTGCTTCCAACTTCTCCATCAACTGCTGCACTTGCTCTTCACTGATATCCGGCCCTTGTCCGTTGATCTCCGTACCTTCAATCGACCTAAGCTTTAAATTGATCCTGGATACGCCTTTCTCGATCCGAATAAAATCAGACTTGATTCCTAATGCTTCTACCTCCCGGCAGATCTCCTCCCCTGTAAAACCGGCAACGAACCCGAGTGCCGTGCTCTTTAGTCCCAGGTTACCCAAAACTGTCGATACATTAATTCCTTTTCCTCCCGGAAGAATCAATTCAGAACTGGTCCGGTTGGTCAGTCCCAGACGAAAATCTTCCACAGAGACAATATAATCCAGCGACGGGTTAAAAGTTACTGTATATATCATCACATAACCTCCTGCTCTTTTTGATGTTTTTATTATATAATCATTTTCAGTCAAATTCAATCAAATTAATTCACAAATATTCTCTTTCATTTTTGTTACATTTGCACGATTCTGATTGAATATGATTTATTTTGACTTTATATACCCTTTACATACTATTATTTTCCATAAACATCAATTCAATACAGAGGATATTATAGATTTTCCTAAACAGACTCCATAAAAATACCCTGTAAAGGGCTTTTCATATCGCTTCCTTTTACAGGGTAAAATTTCTATCTTTTATTTTTTTTATCCAGAAATACTTTTCGGCCTTCTGACTTTCAAGATCCAATAAAGAATTCCCGTCATATCTGCCAGGAACCACCCGATCGGTATCGCCCACCAGATTCCCAGTACACCGATAGCCGGTATAGGTGCAAGTACATAAGCAAGAAGTATGCGGGTGCCGAGCGAGATAATTGTGAGAATCAGAGACATCTCAGGCTTATTGATTCCTCTATAGAATGCATATAGCAGGAACAGGATTCCAATTCCACAGTAGAACGCCCCTTCAACACGCAGATATCCTGCTCCGATCCCAATAATCTCTGTCTCAGAGGCTGAGACAAACAGAAGCATCAGCTTATCCGCTAATCCAAATACGACCACAGATATAAAGATACAGAATATCATCGAAACTCCCAGCGCACGTTTGATTCCTGTCTGCACGCGTTCCTCTTTTCCCGCGCCAAAGTTCTGTGACACATAGAGAGAAAAGGCATTACCGAATTCCTGTGCCGGCATATAGGCAAAGGAATCAATCTTTACTGCCGCAGTAAATGCTGCCATGACTGCGACCCCAAAGCTGTTGACCAAGCCTTGCACCACCAGAATTCCAAAGTTCATTACAGACTGTTGAATCGATGCAGCAAAGGAAAACCTGGCAACCTCCTTTAAAGCTTCTTTTGCCGGGGCCGTACGTTCTTTTCCCTCGCTGGCCGCGGCCTGTACTCTTCTATGCCACGCTCCCGGTAAAAGTGACTCCCGAAGCCAAGGCTCCTTCACCAAGGCATAAACACCAATCCCAATTCCCGAAATTCCTTGTGAGATTACAGTTGCCGCAGCCGCCCCGCCGATTCCCCAATGGAAGACAATGACAAATATTAGATCCAATACTACATTCAAAATTGAGGTCGCCCCTAAAAAAGCAACGGAATGATGGAATTCCCCAGCGCTCTCAGAAAATAAGAGAAAAAATTATACAGGAATATAAATATAATTCCTATAAATATGATGAGCACATATAACCGCATCATATCCATCAGTTCGTCTGGAATTTGCAGAAGCCAAAGAATCTGATTCACCAATAAAAAAGAGAGAACATTGACAAAGACCGTTATCCCACCAATCATAAAAAATGATGCTCGAATACAGCTCTGCATTTTGAAAATGTCCTTTTTCCCAAAGTAAAAAGAAAACAGCGAACCACTGCCCATACACAAACCGATTAAAATAGAGGTCAGAAAACTCATCAGAGTATATGCAGTCCCAACTGCCGCCATCGCCGATGCGCCTAAGAATTTTCCTACGATCAAAGTGTCTGCAATGTTATAAAACTGTTGGAGAAGATTACCGACAATCATAGGGCCGGCAAATAAAAGCATTGTTTTTGTTACATTTCCTGTCGTCAAGTCTTTTGTCATTCGATTGTTCCTCACACCTGGCACGGCGCTAATAAATAGAACGGAAAACATGGAATATTCCGTATAATACCATAAATCAGAATTACCACCAAAAGCCAGTATAAATATTTGTCCGGGATATGTCTGTCAATATGGTTGCCTTCCGTTATCAACCAATCCAGTCCTCTTGCTGTAAAATAAAGTGCAAGGAAAAACAGAACGAAAATCATCAGGGGATTATACCTGAATGCCTGGTAAAACTGACCATGTAAAATCGCATAGCTGGCCCGACCGGCACCGCAGCCTGGGCAGTACAGCCCTGTCAGTTTATAAAAAATACAGGGAATAAAAGGCACCTCTACAGGATTATGTCCATATAGGTATACTGCACCCAGTAAAAAGAGGACGGCAATACTCAAAAGTATTGCTGCCCTTAGAGTCCAATATTTTTTTATATATTGCTTCATCTGCCTCATCAGGCTGTACACTCCCTGTCTGATTCTCTTTCGCTGACCGTCCCAGCCTTTCCTGCACTGTGATTATCAGTCTAAAAGCAATGAATCTTTCTGTTCTAGTATTTTAATAGTAATAAGAAAAATTCCCCATAACGGCCAAAATGATCCATATAATGTAATATAATACGCCTACTACTGCAGCGATGATCGAAAATATCTTTGCTTTATTCGCACAGTTCCTTGCTTCCTCCATACGTCCCCTCTGCTGTGCACTGCCGATCTTGCTGGCAAATACAATCGCCGGAATTCCCAATGGGATGCAGCAGCAAATTGTAGACAAAATTGCAAAAACCAGGTATGGAGTCGTATTAATCATCTCATTCGGATCCTGATATGTATTCCCATATGGATTGCTGTTCCCAGCCTGTCCATAGCCGCCCGACTGATTATAATCCGTTGACTGATCGTAGTATCCCGTTTGGCTATAATTTCTCTCCTGCTGATAGGAACCTCTATTCTCCTGCTCATAATAGTACTGTGATGAAGTCTGCTTAATCGTTGGCTTCTGCTCGTCTGCTGGGGCATTCTGCGGTACAGTATTATCCTGACTCTCCTGTGTCTGCGGTGTCCCGCAGTATGGACAGAACTTTACGTTGTCATCAATTACCTGGTTACAATTCCTGCAAATCATAAAATATCCCTCATTCTTTCTTTTCACTTTTCCGTCACTTAGTTGTTATATAGAAGATCATATGTACATTACATTTTATATAGATTCATCATATCATAAACTAAAAGGGCTTGGAAGTTTTTTATAATAATGTATCTATAGTATACCCTTAATTCCCTCCAATCACAACACTCTTTCATTCGACGTCTCCCTCACCACCCTCAAGGATTCACTAATTAGACCGTATCATATATCTTTACAAACACAAAACAGCCAATATAAGGAATCATTTTAATTTCTCCTGATATTGGCTGTCTTTTTTTTTGTACTTCTCTCTATTTCATGCAGATTTTCTCTTAGTCCTCCTTTCCTTTCTCTGCATTCTGTCTTGAAAATGTGCTTTTCAGCGAATGGTTCTTACACGATTTTAAGCATTTTCCGCAGCGGATACACTCCATGCTGTTAGGTGTCTCGTGAACTGGAAGGTCCATGGGACATGCCTTCTGACATGCCCTGCATCCTGTACAGGTATCCTTGTCTATCTCAAACCGATATAGAGCGATCGGATTAAACAGGCTGTATGCCGCGCCCAGGGGGCAGAGATAACGGCAGAACGGACGGTAAATCTTGATTGATAACACAACGATGATGATTAAAACAAGTACCTTCCAACTGAATAGAAATCCAAGGCCGCTTCTTAAGGTTGGATTCAGAATCGTCAGCGGTATCCCTCCAAGCAGAGTCCCTGCCGGACAGATCAGCTTACAGAACCACGGTGTACCGCCACCTGCTACATTTACGATCGTCAGTGGAAGAACGATTACGAACACAATAAGTACCACGTATTTCAGATATTTCAAATATCGATCTCCGGGAACCTTCCTGATCTTGCGTACGCCCGGAATCTTATGTAATAAATCCTGTACTAATCCGAAGGGACAGAGCCACCCACAGACGAATCTTCCGAAAAATGCCCCGACTGCCATCAAAAATCCTATGATATAGAAGGAAAATTTATACTGGCTGCTGTTGAGTACGGCCTGCAGCGAACCGATGGGACAGGCTCCCACTGCCCCTGGGCAGGAATAACAGTTCAGACCTGGTACGCAGAACTTTTTTCCAGTCCCCCGATATATCGTACCCTGCAGATAGCCGTTGATGTATCCATTTGTAAGAGCGGTAAAGCAGATTTGAACAACTAATCGGATATTTTTTCTCAGTTTATGAATCAGTTCCATATTTTGTCCTCTCTAAAGTCCTCTTTTGTCTTTCTCTTTGTCCCCTTAACCGATTCCGATACATTCCAGGCATATGGCTGCCGCCTTCATGAATACAGTCCCGATTTCAACCCGGTAGACACCTACTGCAATAAATGCAATTCCAAGAGAGAATACCATAAGACCTGCATAATTTCTTTTGATAAATTTATTCACTCTTTAATTCCCCCAATTTTTCGTCAATGATTTTTTTCCAGTCATCTTTATCCCGGGAACCTGTAACAGGTTCACCTACAAGATTTCCTTCTTTATCAACAAAATAGGTCGTCGGGAATACTGACTGACTGCTCAGTACAGTATTGGCAAGATCTTCTGATACGAGAAGCTGTTGATAAGTAACACCCGTCTCTTTCAGGACCTTCTCCACCTTTCCTCTTTCTTTATCAGACAGACCGGGCTTGATAATTCCCTCACTTTCAATGACCATGCCTTTGACTGCAACCTTCTTCCCTTCTGCCAAAAGCTCCTTATTTACCTCCTCCAGCTCTGGGAGTTCCCCTACACATGGGCTGCACCATGTAGCCCATGTGTTGATCATCGTCAGATCATTCTCCTTGAAAATATCCTTATTTACTTCGTTCTGTTCCAGATCCACCGTCTCCATCGTCGCAAATCCAGACTTCGCCTCACTCGCGTCACCGACAGGCTGTGCTTTTTTCCCGCATCCACCCAGTGCCCCTAAAATCATCGCTGATATAATCCCGATCACTCCTGCTTTTTTCATTTATATTTCCTCCTACTTTCATAATCTCTTATTTTTCATATTATATTTCTGTTACATTTTTTGCTGTACTTTTTTCTGCAGTTCTTATAATTTCAAAATCCTTTTGCTTCCTGAATACGTAGTTATGAAATAGATCCCATACAATACTACTGCCAGTCCTGATGCAAGAAGGATGTTTCTTGCAATATCTGCCCCGGTCAGATATGGAATCGTTCTGTATACGCCTGCCATGATGAAACCGGAATGGATCGCTGCGACCAGGAATGGAAGGCCAAAGTAAAATAACATCTGTGTCATTAAGGACTTCTTCATGGCCTTTTCACCTGCGCCCATCTTGTAGAGCAGATTGTATCTCTTCTTATTATCTGCTGATTGTGTCAATTGTTGTAATGCAAGGACAGCTCCCGCTGTTACAAGGAACGTGATTCCAAGATATCCTCCGATATAGGTGGCCATCAGCTTATCAGACATAATCTGAATCTGAATATCCTTCTGACTGCTATAATCAAAACCTTTTACTTTCAGCATGTCATCCAGCAGAGCATGATAGGCATCTGATGCATTTCCTTCATAATTGGCATCCATGATCCTCATATACGGCTTCTGTCCTTCTGTCACTTTCTGTGGCACGACAATCGTTGCAATATCGGATAATACATTCATGTTATATAATGTGGCGGAATAAATCCCCCCTTCTTTCATATTCAAATTACTGTTTCCTATTGATAATGTTGTATCCCCCTGTTCCTCGAACTTTACCAGTACCGCCTTCGCTTCCGGTTCATTATAGGTAATTGCATATTCATCGTCTCCTAAAGAGATTGCATCCTTCCCCTGAAAAGTCCGAAGCTTATTATATTCATCCAGACCAACATACCAGACATTACCCGTCTTGTATAATTTCTGCATTTTCTGGTTTCCCTGTGCACTTTTTCCGAACAGCTCCTGCATATTCAGATTCTCTGAAACATAGAAGTTGATCTCCTCTGACTCTCCTATATAGCTGGAAAGCTTGGCATTCTTTGCTTCCAGCTCATTTTTAATTCCAGACTGTTCTACCGCCGCATCATTTCCCCCTTTCCCATCAAAATAATATTCCACACTCAAATCATATGGTGCTGTCTTCCCAATCAGGCTCATGGAGCTCTGTCCCAGTCCCATTCCAATTCCCATAATGGATACAGAAAGGTACATCAGAATACATACGACTGCCACCGAAAAGCCGGTACTCTTCATGCGGCTCCCAAGCTGATTCACAACGAACAGGTTCAAGCCCTTGTAATAAAATTTCTTTCTATTCTTTAGAAATTTAATTAATACTCCAGCTATCGAGAAGAAGAGCAGGATGGTCCCTATCCCGATCATGGTACTTCCAGCGCCGAGAATTTTGAACAGGTCGCGGTCGCTCAGGAAATGGATCAGCAAATATCCACCTATTATGAACATGATCGAAAGAATCCCTTTCAGGAGTGCGCTTTTCTTTTCCTCTGGAATCTCCTCATTTTTCCGGTCTGCATAAAGCAAATCTATCAGTTTCATCTTCTTCATTTCTCTCACATTGAAAATGTGTACGAATAGGAAGATCAGTCCGAAGAAAATCACGGATGCTGCCATTGCCCCCGGTGAAAAGATAAATGAATAGCTTGCCAGCCCAACTCCTGCTATTTTTGACGTGATCATTGTCAAGCCCTGAGATGCCAGGACCCCTAAAACAAGTCCTGCAATAAGTGAAAATCCGCCGATCAGTACGGTCTCCTTCATCAGAATCCGGCTGATATCTCTTCTTTCCATCCCGAGAATCGAATAAATACCGAATTCTTTTTTCCTGCGTTTCATCAAGAACCGATTGGCATATACGACCAGGAATCCAATGATTGCGCATACCAATACGGAAACACCCGCCATCGCCCCCTGTGCCGCTGACAGATAGTTCAATGTATCGGGAATGTCAAATGCGGCAAACTGTGCCCCAATGGAATTAAATGTATAGAAAAGGCATACTGCAAACGTCAGTGTAAAGAAATAGATGAAGTAATCCTTAGCACTTTTTCTCACATTCTTTGACGCAAGCTGACGGAATACTTTTTTCGAAATCCTGCGTTTAAACAGCATGGCTCTTGTCACCTCCCAATAAAGAAACTACCTGCATGATCCTGTCAAAAAACTCTTTTCGTGTATCTGCACCTCTTACCAGTTCGCTGAATATCTTTCCATCCTTTACGAAAAGAATTCGTTTACAATGACTGGCTGTAAAGGCATCATGTGTCACCATTAGAATCGTCGCCTGCATTTTCGTGTTCATCATCCCCAGTGTTTCCAGGAACATCCCCGCTGATTTGGAATCCAGAGCTCCTGTGGGCTCATCCGCCAAAATCAAGGATGGCTTTGTAACAATCGCTCTTGCACATGCAATTCGTTGTCTCTGGCCGCCTGACATCTCATATGGGTACTTATCAATAATCTCCTGTACCCCAAGTGCACTTGCGATCGTATTGACCTTTCTGTCTATCACCTTCGGCTTTTCTCCTACAATGGAGAGTGCCAGTGCGATATTATCACGGCCTGTCAGTGTATCCAGAAGGTTGAAGTCCTGGAAGATAAATCCCAGCTCCTCCCTTCTGAATTTTGCTAATGTCTTTTCTTTCATCTCTGTCACATCCGCACCATTGATGTAGATGTGGCCGGCTGTTACATGGTCGATCGTAGAAATACAGTTTAGAAGTGTCGTCTTTCCACTTCCCGATGCTCCCATGATTCCAATGTATTCCCCTTCCTCGACCTCAAAGTTAATATGATTTACAGCCTTTGTGATGCTGCCTTTTGTCTTATAAAATTTCTCCAGATTTTCCACTCTCAGAACAGTTCTCATTTTTGTCCTCTCTCCTTTCCTGTCTTTGTTATTTTCTATTTTATTTCTGTCTTTCTCTTATTAACTTTTCACGATGTTCTGTTTGCCTTACCTCTTGCTGTTGAACTTAGTCTATCATTCTGACTCAAAAGTTACCACGCATTTAGCTGACAGAAACATTACAATCCTGTAATATTTTGTTATGGTTCATACCCTTTTTACGCTTATCGAATGGAATAAAACAAAACGTGTCAGGTGCTTCTCCCTTTCATGAAGCTTCCTGACACGTTTCCTTTGAATCCACGATTTCTTTTCTTTTATCAAATTTCTATTGCTGCCCGGCATCCCCATCCCACATTTTTAAACGCAGTGAAAGCTTCGTTCCCTCCCCCTGCGTGGAACTAATCTCGAGAGGCACCTGCATTTTCTCACATAGATCCTTGCAAAGATATAAGCCCATCCCTGTTGATTTCTTATAGACCCTGCCATTCTCTCCAGTAAAGCCTTTTCTGAATACCCGGGATATATCTCCCTTCGGTATCCCGATTCCATTATCCGCAATCGACAAAATGATACTTTTATCCTCCATGACGGCACGAAACAGGATATAAGGTTTCTTTTTCGGATCGCAGTATTTTACCGAATTCATAACAATCTGCCCCAAGATGAATTCCATCCACTTGGGATCTGTCAGGACTTCATAATCCAGGTTTTCCAATTTGGGGATCACTCCTGCCCCTACCATCATCTTAGAATGTTTCCGTATTACCTCCATCACCAGCTTCTTAAGGCCCACGTGCTGTATGATATAGTCGGATTCCAGACTGCCGCTTTTGGTATAGTACATCATTTGCTCAACATAGGCCGTGATTTTATGTGCTTCTTCCTCAAGGCTTGATGTAACTGGATTGCGGTTATTCTCAATAATCAGCTCCTGTACAGCGATCGGAGTCTTAATCTCATGCGCCCAGGTCTGAATATATTCTTTATAATCCAGCATTTCCTGCTGCTGAGCCGCAATCACATCATTTAAATACTTTCCACTCTGTTTGATGATCTGGTACATTAATTTTCCGTCATAAAAGTAGGGAGGATCAATCACCTCACAAAGGTAAGATTTTTCCTCCAGATCATTCCATGTCTCGGCTAGTTCGTCATAATACCGCTTTTTCTGTACACAATCATAAAAGAACTGTCCCAGGACCCCCAAGACGAAAATAGCCTCCACTACAGCGACTGCTGGGATTTCCACTTCCATAAAGATAAGAAAAACTGTAGTCAATATACAGGTCAGAACCTCAATACAAATAGAAGCCCATTTATCCTTGATATATTCGCCTATGCTCATACCATATACCCCATTCCACGCTTTGTGATAAGGTAATCCTCCAATCCCAGCTCAGACAGCTTACGACGCAGGCGATTGATATTCACATTCAGTGTGCTCTCTTCCACAAATTCTTCCATCTCCCATAACTGACAGATAATATCATTCCTCGAAATGATACTCCCTGCATTCTCCATCAGCAGTTTTAAAATGCCAAGCTCATTCTTGGTAAGATCCGTCTCTTTTCCTTGATAGGAGATACGCCCCTTCAAGATGTCGAGAGACAGGCCCTTATGCACCAGCACCATGTTCTGTTTCCGTCCGTATGCACGGTGGAGCACCGTTGCAATGTGCGCCTGGAGGATGTGCATGTTGTATGGCTTTGTGATAAAATCATCTGCACCACAATTGAGGCTCATCAGCTCATCCATATCACTGTTGGAACTCGTCACAACAATGATCGGAACATCCAGACTCTTTCTTACCTCCCGGCAGATATAGAACCCATCCTGCACCGGCAGATTTAAGTCCAGAAGAACCAGATCCGGTGCCTGGGAAACAATCTGTCCCGCCACGTCCTCAAAATTCTCAATCAGGATGCAGGTGTATCCTTTCTTCGTTAGGGCCGTACAAAGTTCTTCCCTGATTTTTTCCTCGTCTTCTACAATCAAGATTCTTTCCATGGTATCCTCCATTCCCCTGCATTCTCTAAGTTCCCTGTCTTTTACTCTGCTGCCTTATTCTCTGCCTGTTCCTGTATTTCTGTGTAAAACATAAACTTCTCCTTCTGTACCTTCGCGTTGTACAGTGCTGCATCTGCCCGTTTAAAAAGTTCCTGGAAGTCTTCTCCGTCCTGTGGAAACAGGGAAACACCTATACTGTTGGTACAGGACACCCCGTCAACTGTGAAATATGTCAGCCCCTGCAATTTCTCACGCAGTCTCTCACTGTCAGCGATATCCCGAACAAGCATGATAAACTCATCACCGCCGAATCTGCCCGCAATATCCTCTTTTCTGAAGGTATTCTTGATCTGTCGGGATACTCCCTCAATGATCTTATCGCCCTCATGATGGCCATAAGTGTCATTAAACCTTTTAAAATTATCTATATCTACGATAATGAGGGCATGCTGCAAATTCCCCTCTTTTTTCAGCATGCGGTCAATCAATGAGATTGTATATTTTTTATTATAAAGGCCTGTAAAACTATCCCTGAAAACGGCCCGCTCCAAACTGTCCGTCCTTTTTTTAATGTCACTGATATCCGTAATGACCCCTATCATCCTCACAGACTTCCCATTCTCTATGATAGGAGTCATATGGAGCCTGCACCAGATAAATTCTGAATCTCCTGCTTTCATCCGTGCCTCGTAGGTGACCGGGTCACCTTTTAAGATATGCTCAAAAGCATCCGCAATCACTTCTCCATCGTCAGGATGAGAAAAATAAGAACTCACTGCCACGCGGTATGCTTCCGGTTCCAATGTGCTGTAGGGCTGAACTGCTTTTAAAATCGTATCATCTGACACACCGAAGATTGCCTCTGCATTTTCAAAGAATGTATATAACTGCTTAGTAATATCCACTTCAAAAATACAGATTTTAGCAGCGGTCAATGCGATATGTAGTCTTTCCTGATACTGTTTTAATTCATCCATGCCGGTCTATTCCCTTTCTGCTGCTGTTCTATCCCTCAATATCTTCTATTCTATGTCCAATTATAACTCTTTTTTCCTGCATTCAGTTTACTATATTTATATAAAAATAGAAAGTTGTTTTCTTATTTATTGTTTTCTTATTTATTATTTTCTGTGCTTCTTCGTCATTACTGTTCACAGCTCATTTCAACCTACATGCGCAAAAGCAGCCAGTAAAACTATCTGTCGCTGTGATGCCGCTTACCCTTTTGCTTATTGGGGTGAGGTGATGGATTCCATATAACAGAATATGGCTGCCACAAAAATGTGACAGCCATATCCTAAATTGGCAAAATGAGATTCTCTATCTTATCTCTGGACACGTCCGGAAGCATCTCCTCCGGCCAGTTTTGCGACTTCGTCCATTGATACCATATTAAAGTCACCCTCGATGGAGTGTTTCAGACAAGATGCAGCAACTGCAAATTCGATAGTAGCCTGTGGATCATATCCACTTAAGGATGCAGCGATTAATCCGCCTCCAAAGCTGTCTCCGCCGCCTACACGGTCAACGATATGCATCTTGTATTTCTTGCTGAAATAATAATCAGTTCCATCATATAACATTGCAGACCAGTTGTTATCATTTGCAGAAAGGGACTCACGCAGTGTAATTGCCACTTTCTCAAATCCGAAGCGGTCAGCGAGCTGTTTTGCAACATCCTTGTAACCTTCGTGATTTACTTCTCCTGCTGTAACATCTGTATTGGCCGCGTGGATACCGAATACATCTGCTGCATCCTCTTCGTTCGCAATGCAGACATCTACATATTTACACAGCTCGCCCATTACCTGACCAGCTTTCTCTTTGCTCCACAGCTTGTTTCTGTAGTTCAGGTCACAAGAAATCTTGACCCCTGCTTCCTTTGCAGCTTTACATGCATCCAGACAGATCTCAGCAACACCATCGTTGAGCGCCGGTGTAATTCCTGTAAAGTGGAACCACTCTGCTCCATCAAAAATCTCTTTCCAATTAAAGTCTTCCTTTGATGCAGTGTAAATAGAAGAACCTGCACGGTCATAAATTACTTTGGATGGTCTCTGGGATGCACCCTTCTCCAGGAAATAGATTCCCACTCTGTCACCGCCGCGTGCGATGTAAGAGGTATCTACTCCATATCTTCTCAGGGAGTTCACTGCTGCCTGCCCAATCTCGTGCTTTGGCAGCTTCGTAACAAACTTTGCATCAAATCCATAGTTAGCCAGAGAAACTGCTACATTTGCCTCTCCTCCGCCATAGGTCGCTCCCAATGTCTCTGCCTGTACGAAACGATAATATCCTTCCGGTGCCAGTCTTAACATGATTTCACCAAATGTAATGACTTTCTTACTCATGATCTGTAATCCTCCGCTTTGATCCTAAAATTCTTATTTTAATTTTTATTTTGTTGCTTCTTATTTCTGTACCAGATGTACTGCAAATCCACCGATTTCGTTTTTCATGTAAATCACGGTCATTCTTCCATCTTTATATTTTGCTGTATCATAATCAAATTCTACGTTCTGAGATTCCAGGTAGTTCACTGCACGGTCTACGCTGTTCGTTGCAATTGCAATATGTCCGTTCGCTCCCTTGAATGGGCTCTTCATTGCTTCTACCATAGTTCCTGCAAATACAGAGCTGTTGCCGCTTACCTTCTCCAGTCCGAACATTCCTGCAAATGCTCCTGCTGTCTTCTCCGCCTCATCTTCATCTGCACAATTGATACCGATGTGCTTCAGCTCAAAACCAAGCATCTTCATCACTGCCTCTCTTGTCAGTGCTGTAATCTCATCGAACTTCCCAGCCTTAACAAGGTCTCCCTTTACCATCCAGCTTCCGCCGCATGCGAGAATCTTCGGAAACGCAAGGTACTCATTCAAGTTCTTTGCGTTGATTCCGCCTGTCGGCATGAACTTAAGGTTCGTATATGGGGCTGCCATGGATTTGATCATGTTCAGTCCGCCTGACGCCTCTGCCGGGAAGAACTTCACAACATCTAAGCCTAATTCGAGTGCCTGCTCAACATCACTTGGATTGGAGGTTCCCGGTGTGACCGGCACCCCTTTTTCGATACAATACTTTACGACCTTAGGATTCAGTCCAGGGCTTACGATAAACTTCGCGCCCGCTGCCACTGCACGGTCTACCTGCTCTGTTGTCAGTACAGTCCCTGCTCCTACCAGCATCTCCGGGAATTCAGATGCCATGATACGGATAGACTCTTCGGCTGCTGCAGTTCTGAATGTCACCTCTGCACATGGAAGTCCGCCTTCACACAGTGCCTTTGCCAAAGGTGCTGCATCCTTTGCATCCTCAAGTACTACAACTGGTACAAGTCCTATCTTCTGAATCTTCTCTAATACTTCGTTCATAACTGTTCTCCTTTTTTGATTTCTAATATTTGCGGATTACTTTTCTGCTCGTCTTGCCTGTTCATCATTTCATATTATGGAACTATATTCCATATTATGAACCTCTTATGTTTTTTATTATACTCTTTTCGCCCTCGTTGTCAACCTGTTTATCCAAAATATCTCGAAAATTTGTTACTGTTCACTCATGCCATTCGCAAAAAACCTCCCGGGATTATTTTTTTCATTTTCTGCTGTTTTCATCCGCTTGACGGACATGTTATACTTGATAGCAAAAGGAGGTAAAGCTATGCTGATCCATACTTCATGTCAGGACGCCATTGAATCTTGTCTGAATACACAGCGCTTCGCTGCAGCTCATTTATATAATGATGAAAAACCGATGAAAATCCATATCCATGACTGTTATGAAATCTACTATTCCATTTCCGGTGGAAAACAGTTCTTGATTGATAACCGCTTCTATGATTTCAGACCCGGGGACCTTTTTTTCATCAACCAATATGAAAGCCACTACCTGTCACAAATTGATAGTGTGACCCATGAACGAATCATCCTCTCCATTTACCCGGATTATCTGAAAAGCTGCTGCAGCCAGCAGACGGACCTGAACTACTGTTTTTCCAGCCGTGAACATGCGGGCGGCCATAAGATTTCTCTAACCGCTGATGAGCAAAACCGTTTTCTCTATTATATCCATAAACTCAGAGATGTAGGGACATTTGGACAAGATATTCTGGAACATGCACTATTCCTGGAATTGATGACATTTTTAAATAAAATTTTTTATACACGTAACATCCAGTCGGAGACTTCGGAAGGTTCTTTAGACGAAGCTGTCCATGCAGCCGAAAAGGATGGGGACCTTGAAAAGAATACTACCTCACGTCACACACAGATTGACGCGATTCTGTCCTACGTGAACCAAAATCTGACAGAAGAGCTGACGATTCAGAACCTTGCTTCCCACTTTTACCTAAGCCCCTCCTATCTCTGCAAGATCTTTAAGACTGAGACCGGAACTACCATCAACCGTTATATCACCGCCAAACGAATCACACACGCTAAGGCTCTGCTCGCAGAGGGATATTCCGTAACCGATGTCTGCCCAATGTGTGGATTCAATGACTACAGCAACTTCCTGAAAGCCTTTACAAAGGCAGTGGGGATATCCCCCAAAAAATACGCCCAATTCGAACGCTGAAGCGGGGGAAGGAGTAACAGTTTTTAGATTATATAGGGACGCTGAGGAAGATATGGAGGGTAATCGGCCCTGCCTGTGCCCCTGTTGGTTCCAAACCCTTACCGTCCGTGAAGAAAATGTAACAGTAAAAATGAGGAAAAGAAAGGCACTGCCATATATGCTGAGAAATCTGGATGATTTCTCAGCAAGTATGGCACGCAATTAGGCGCTGAACGCCTAATTCCGACCTTCCTTTTCCTCATTTTTTCTGTAACGTTTTCTAACACGGTCTTTATGGGTTTGGAACCACCAGGGGCACAGGCAGGGCCGATCACCCTCCATATCTTCCTCAGCTGACTCATCCAAACGTCAGAAAAATGTTACTAAGGGGCCCGCATACCTGAAAAGCGTATTTACTCGATAAAGAGTGAACTTCACTTCTATAACAATATGAACTCTCCTGACCACTCCCCCCTCTTCGAATGAATACGCTGCTTCAGTTGGGTGGCTGCCTTAGTAACAGCTTTTCCGACCGTCTGGATGCACCAAGCCAAATGAAACGGGGGCCGGGAGTCTGCTGACCTGTGATGTCGTTTCGAAAGTCCTTAAAGCGGACGATTAGATGTACTTGTGGCCCAGTAGGTACCCAGAAGGAATGAAAATTGATTCTCCAAAATCAATTTTCATCCCGGGATGCGGTGAAAAAATATCGATTTTTTTCACCGCATCCCGGGTCTGTCCTTCTGAGTGCCTACTGGGCCATTAGTACATCTTCGTCAAGCGGTCGGATTTTGAAACGACATCACAGGTCAGCAGGCTCCCGGTCCCCCGTTTCATTTGGCGTCCTCCCCATCCGTTCCGAGACTAAAGCTCGTCACTACGTCTTTTTATTTGGGTTGTTTTCCGATATATGCCAGGATTCCTCCATCTACGTACAGTATCTGTCCATTGACAAAATCGGAAGCATCTGAAGCAAGAAAGATAGCCGGTCCCATCAGATCTTCTGGATTTCCCCAGCGTGCTGCTGGTGTCTTGGAGATGATGAACTGATCGAATGGATGTCTGCTTCCATCCTCCTGTGTCTCTCTAAGAGGTGCTGTCTGTGGTGTTGCAATATATCCAGGTCCAATACCGTTACACTGGATATTGTACTCCCCATATTCAGAACAGATATTCTTTGTCAGCATCTTGAGACCGCCCTTAGCTGCTGCATAAGCAGATACAGTCTCACGTCCCAGTTCACTCATCATGGAGCAGATGTTAATGATTTTTCCATGACCTTTTTCAATCATATCTGGAAGAACAGCCTTGGACATGATAAATGGTGCATTCAGGTCAATATCGATTACCTGGCGGAATTCTTCTACGCTCATATCTGTCATAGGAATACGTTTGATGATTCCTGCATTATTTACCAAAATATCGATGATACCAAGTTCCTTTTTAATAGAAGCAACCATATCTGCGACCTGTGCCTCATCGGTCACATCACAGATATAACCTTTTGCGTCAATACCCTTTGCCTCGTAATCTGCAAGTGCCTTGTCCATGTGCTCTTGGCTTCTGCAGTTAAATGCAATCTTTGCTCCTGCCTTTGCATATGCCTCTGCAATGGCAAACCCAATTCCATAAGCTCCGCCTGTTACCAGCGCAACTTTTCCTTCCAATGAAAAACTGTTTAAAATACTCATTTATTTTTCCTCCTATAATATCTCTTGGTTGCGGTAAGAAAACGTTTGTAAAGCGGACGCTCAAACAATTGCAATACTTGCCCATGACCGTTTTTTACCGCTTGTTCCTAAAAAACTTCACACTGATTATAAATGTAGCAGTGCCTCTGCCAATGCAAGAATTGTGAGTGACTGTCCATATGCCATCGGCGCAATCAGGATATTTTTATAATGGTCAGCATCCATTCCCATACCTGTACCGCCGGATACATTGAGAACAGTACCATCCTTATCGATGTTCTTTAAGATTCCCTTGATTGCTTTTTCTGCACATGGCAAGTAAGAATCATCCAGGATACCAAAGCGGATACCTTTCAGGATACCTGTCGCAATTGCAGCGGACCCGGATACCTCTTCATAACTGTCAGGATCAGTCAGCACAGTATGCCACAGACCGCTCGGAGCCTGAAGCTTTTTGAGTGCTTTTACCTGTGCCTTATAGGTATCAATGATGATTGTCTTCACACCTGGATTCAGACTGCCTTTGAACATATCTACATAATCCAGAATTCCCAAAGTGAACCAACTGTTGCCGCGGCACCAGAAGATTCCACCGAAGTTGTTGTATCCATTAAAAGTCCATCCATGATAGAACAGTCCGCTCTCTTTGTCATACAAATACTTGATGTGCATCAGTACCTGGTGAATTCCCTCATTGATCCATTCTTCATTCTGATATTTCTGTCCCATTTTATTCAGGAAGAGAACTGTCATGAACAAAGTATCGATCCACATTTCATTCTCATTGAGGCGCACTCCCTGACGGTCACCATTGGCACTTGTCACATGCTGGAAGCCGCCCTCCTTTGTCCTCGGAATGCAGTTCATCAGCCAGTCAGCCCAATCCAGACATAATTTTTCGAACTTCTCGTCATGATAGTACTCATTCAGCTCGACCAGTGTCAGCAATGGAGTAGTGGTATTGATATTCCTTGACGGAAGTCCCTGCTCCATGTTTTCTACGAACCAATCATGCAGGAATTCTTTATACTCCTCGTTCTTGTCATACTGCATGATTTTCAGCAGCCCATACAGACCAACTCCCTGAGGCCAGTCCCATTCTCTAATTCCAAAATCCCTTTTGAAAAATCCGATTGCTTCCCCGCCGGATTCCTCCAGTTCTTTTTCATTATCCGGTCCGCCGAGGTTCAGAAGCTTCTCAATTACCAGATCTAATTTCTTTCTGAGTTCTGTTTCTTTAATATTCATTCCTGATTTCCTTTCCTATCGATTACTAAATGATTTTAATGCATACTTATTGGACTACGATTGGTCAATAAGGTATGCTTATTGAACTGCTTATGTTCCATACGATATCCGATTTTTCCTATTCCTGTTATGGATTTTTTTCTTCCTTTATTATATACTTATTAAACTACGAATGGTCAATAGAATAAACTTATTGAACTACGAATGTTCGATGAAATATACTTAATGAAAGAGAAAGTGAGGTCCAAGCTTTGGAAAAGGTCACTTATTATGCAGCCATTGACGGCATTTCCCTGGAACACATGGTCCGCTACGGCAAATTTGATATGCGTGTTAAGCATTTCCACACCGAGTATGAGATTTTTTATATTCTGGAAGGGCAGCGCCTTTTCTTCTTTAATAACAGGAATTTCGTTGCCTCCAAAGGCGATCTGATCCTTGTAGATACCAACCTGATTCACATGACAAAATCTGTATCTGCAGAAGATACAGGCCACAATAGGATCATCCTTTACGTTACGCTGGATAAGATGAAGGAGCTGGATGAAAAGTTCAATACCCTGCATCTGGTCCGCTTCTTCCATCAGAATTATGGTGTCTACCATCTGACTCCCCAGCAGCAGGAACAATTCATGAACCTGTATTATCTATTCAAGGAAGAATATAAAAATAAAAAACGTAATTACAAGCAGGCCATAGAGCTTGCCGTCACCTCTTATTTCCTGAATATTTCGCGGGATTTAGATTCCACTACTCAGGAACTGCCGCTTCTGCCAAACGACGAGAAGTACCATCATGTTTATGAGATTGCTGACTATCTCTCTCAACACTGCGAGGATGAAATTTCCCTGGAACAGCTTGCGGAGCGTTTCTTCTTGAGCAAGTATTATGTCTGTCGGTTATTCAAGGATGTCACCGGTTATACGATCCGCGAATATATCAATATTCACCGGATTCAGAAGGCCAAACGACTTCTTGAGGAGACTGATTACAGCATTTCGGAGATTGCGGAGATGGTAGGCTATGCTAGCCTTACTCATTTTGAACAAACCTTTAAGAACTACATGACCATGTCCCCGTTAAAATACCGTAAAGCCCGGAATCTCTTTATTTCCAATACAACGCCGGTAAATCCCTGAGCAGGGGGATTTTCCGGCGTCTTTTCTTTCTTGCTCTGCCTTAGATTACATCAGGCCGAGTACACCCGGCAGCCAGGTACTAAATGCCGGCACAAATGTTACAAAGAGTAATGCTGCAACGATTGCCACAAAATATGGAATCAAACGTCTCATTACATCTTCTACTTTTAGTTTTGCAACGCTGCATCCAACGAACAATACGCTTCCGACCGGAGGTGTGATTGTACCGATGGAAAGGTTCATAACCATCATAACACCAAACTGAATTGGGTCCATGCCAATGCTTGTCACAACCGGCAGGAAGATCGGTGTAAAAATCAGAAGTGCCGGTGCCATATCCATAAAGGTTCCCACAATCAGTAAGATGACATTGATCAGGAGCAGAATCACAATCTTGTTGTCAGAAATTCCAAGCATCAGACTTGAGATTGCCTGCGGCAGTCCTGTGAATGACAGTACGAATGACAATACAGAGGATGCTCCGATGATCAGCATAACGATTGTTGTCATGACTGCAGCATTGACCAGGATATCTTTGATTTCAGAGACCTTGATGCTCTTATATACAAATACGGATAAGATAAAGGCATAAATAACTGCGACTCCAGAAGCCTCTGTTGGTGTAAAGTAACCGGACAGGATACCGCCGATAATGATTACGATCAGCAGAAGGCTTGGAATTGCATCCCAGATTGTCTTTAAGATAATCTTTCCTGTCAGCTTATCACGTTTAATTACATAGCCTTTTTTCTTTGCATAAAGGAATGCAACGACCATACATGCAAATGCCCATAAGAGTCCTGGTATCCATCCTGCCATGAATAAGGTAGCAACAGATGCGCCGCCGCTTGCTGCAGAGTATACGATGAATGCGTTCGTCGGAGGAATCAACTGTCCAACTGGTGCGGTTGCGATATTAGTTGCTGCTGAGAATCCTTCGTCATAACCGGATTCTTTTTCCAATGGGTTCATAACACCGCCGATTGCAGTTGCTGCTGCGATACCGGAACCAGAAAGAGAACCGAACATTGCGTTTCCTGCAATATTTGTCAGTGCCAGAGATCCTGGTACTTTACCAAGGAATAACATCGCAAGGTTGATCAACCGTCTTGCGATACCGCCGCTGCTCATCAACTGGCCTGCCAGGATAAAGAACGGGACTGCAAGCAGTGTAAAGCTATCGATTCCGCTGACCAGTTTCTGTGCGGAGATAAACATTCCGAACTGTGGGTTCAGGAACATGATAATTGTAACCAATGCTGAGGTGATGATGCTGAATGATACGGGAACGCTCATCGCCAGCAGGAAAAAGAATAATATAACCAGTACTAAAGCTGCCTGTAATTCCATTTATTTGCCCTCCTCCTTTGTTTCTTTCCATTCACGTATGAACCGAATCAATCTCTGTACGGAGTAAATTACCATCAATACTCCACAGATCGGGATTCCGATATAGTAGAGCTGCATCGGGATTCCCATGGCCGGTGAGACCTGTCCTGCCGCATTGACAGAAACCATGATACCTCCGGCGATCATAACAAAGGAGCTGAGGAAAAGTACAAGAATTTCAATAAAAATCTTATTTTTCAATGTACCTTTTTTTGTAAATGTACTTGTAATAAATTCAATTGCGATATGCTGTTCTTTTCCGTACGCATATGGAACACCCAGCATAGTCAACCAGATCAGAGCATAACGCAGAAGCTCTTCTGTCCAGGAACTCGGATTATTCAGGATAAACCGGGTGAATATCTGCCAAAAACATCCAGCCACCATGACTACGACCAGAATGGCCAGTACGTATTCTATTATCTTATTTAATATTTTCATCATCTGTTCCCCCTACTCTGCGTAACTCTGGATATCTTCATAGAGTGCTTTGTAGCCTTCGCCTCTCTCACAGAACTCTTCATGGATTGGCTGTACGGCCTCGATGAACGCGCTCTTATCAATATCCCTATAAACATTCACTCCATGGGACTGTGCCTCTTCAATCGCCTCTTCCATCATTCCGTTGTACAGGCTCTTGAAGTTGTCATTTGTCTTCTCCAGACATTCCACCAGGTAATCCTGCTGGTCTGCATTCAGGCTGTTCCACATTTTTGTACTGATGATATAGATATCAGGAGAATACTGGTGTTCAGTATATGTATAGGATTTAACCAGATCCTGGTGTCCGTCAACGGTAAGTGCCAGCTCCGTGTTCTCCGCACCGTCTACAATTCCCTGCTGCAATGCAGTATATGTCTCACTACCTGCCATCGGTACTGCGGAACCTCCCATTTTCTCGATCATATCCATAGATGTTGAACTTGGCATGGAACGGATTTTTAATCCTTTGAGCACTTCCGGGCTGTCACAGCAGACATCTTTCTTTAAGTAGAAGTTTCTGGAGCCATTTGCATAATAACCAATTGCGATAAAGCCCTGGTCCTCTGTTGCAGTAAACAGATCCTTTACTTCCTGGCTCTCCTCCATCGCTGTATAGTAGTGTTCCTGATCTACGAACAGATATGGTACTGCGAAAATTGCATATCTGTCATCAAACTGTCCCAGCGTATTGGAGCTTACCTTTGCCATATCCAGGATTCCTGCCTGGACCATCTCAATCTCTTCCTTCTCGGTTCCAAGTACACCACTGGCATAAATATTAATGTCAAGATTCTTGGAATCGTCTTCTGCTACAAATTCTGAAAATTTTGCAATAGAGTCTGCAATTTCTGAACCGGCGGACTGATTATGTGCCAGCCTGATTTCCACTTTCTCACTGCTGTTAGCACTTACAACAGATACGAACGTTGCAGCTACAGCTAAAAGTCCGATTGCGGAAGCCGCAACCCCAATCTTTTTCTTGATGCTTCCCATGTTACTCTCCTTCTCTTCAATGAATCTCCCATGTCAGTCAGACCGGTCTTCTTCTCACATGGTATACTCGATTTCATCTTGTATCATTTATTGTTTGTGCACTTGTTATGTTGCTATTCTAGCACAAAAAAAATGGGGTTTTTCTATAAATATTGCTTCTATTACACATTTTTCAAAGAATATTGCTCTCAAAATTAATGATGTTCATATGGTATTGTTGTTGTTTCTCCACTTTTGATACAGTACTCTTTTCCATCGATCTGCATCCAAACATCCAGACAGGATGGATTATAAATGTAATCTCCTGTAGCGGAATATACCAAATTACGAACCGCTTTTATGTACTCACAGATCTCTTTGTTCGTAGCATACCATATGTCCACTCTGCCAGATGCTTTCTTTAGAAACGCTTCGATTTCTTCCCACTGATCATGTGCGTCAAATTCATAGGCATGGCCCCATAAATAATAAAGCTGCGGAGAAAGGAACTGATTCTGGTCAATTGGCTTTAAAAATTCTTCAAGCAGTTCCATCATCCTTGGTTCTGTGTGATGGCAGGTCGGATGCCATTCCAAAAAATCTTCCGGCAGTGAAAATCCGAAAGTCGGCTTTGTAGTCCTTGCATAAGAAATTCCACAGGCAGCCGCAACTTTTTTCACCTTGTCGCTCCATGTACCGAACGGATAAGCCATCCCAGTGACCGGTGCCTTCACTAAGGCTTCCAGCTCCCTGCGGCATTCAGCAATCTCGTAGGCAGCCATTCCTTCCGGCACTCTGGGCAGATCCGGGTGGGTCATCGTATGGACTGCAATCTCCTGTCCTTCATAAATCTCTGCTATTTTTTCCTTCGGAAACTTATTATGGTCCACCTGGACTCCCGGCTGCTCCAACCAGTCATTGTCTCCCGCCAGCCCGGGATTGATATTAAACGTCCCTTTTATTCCATATCTTTGCATTAGACCAATCAGACGTTCATCCTGTGTAACGCCGTCGTCGTAGCTTAAAGTCAGTGCTTTCTTTTTTCCCTGTGGAAATAAAGGTATATCTCTTCTTAATCTTAACATTGTTATTGAAACCTCCTGCTTTAAATATGATGAAAGGCAGCCTCTGCAAACTACAGAAACTGCCCCTTTATTTTACTATAAATTTTTCATGAACTGAATATCTTCCTGGGCTATCTGCGGATTCATTTCTTCTCGCAGTAGATACATATCCGGCCGGTTCTCATGTAGCCACTTTGATATCGCTGAATAATCAATCGCGCCTTTCCCCAGTGGGGTCGGACAATAATTTCTATTTTCATCAAAATAGAAATCTTTAATATGCATCGCCTCAATATATTTTCCTGTATTACGAAGCCACTCGCTCCAATAGGCATTCTGGTCTGTCGTATCCGGGAACTCTAAGAGATTGGATGCATCAAAAATCATCCTCAGATGTATCTCATCGCCCACCTGCTCCATTACATCCATGACTGCCTCCAGGTTCTCAAGCGGATGCCAGTAAACCGGCTCGATTGCCAGCTTTACATCCAATCTCTGGGCCTCTTCCACAACACGCTTAATGCTGTCAAGCATATAAGGATACCAAACGGCCTTCTCTTCCCTGCTCAGATGAGGATATGCGGTCTCTGTTCCCACTACCTTTGCACCAACCTCTTTGCTGTATGCCAGACACATTTTCAGTGTCTTTACCGCAAATCTGCGCACACTTTCATCCGGGTTGCCCAGATCCATATAGCATCCAAATACCGGAATTTCAATTCCATTCTTTTCGAATGCATTACGAATACGGTCTAAATGGGAGAGTGTTATATCTTCATAGCTGTCTATCCCTGCAAATGCTTTCGGCAGTGCAAGCTGTGCAGCTTCATATCCAACGGAATGAAGCGTCTTGGCAAGCTGCTCGATTTCCATTTTCCCATAATCATGGGCACGTACACCAATCTTCATATTCTATAACCCCAAAATCTCTTTCACGGCTGCTGCAATTTCCTCATCTTTACAATTTGCAAAGAATAACTCCTGGAACTTTTCTCCGCTAAGTGCACCCTTTACAAGTTCCTGATCCAGCTCTCTCAAGATATCTGTGAGCTTACGATATGTCACCTTTTTTACTTCATCCAGAATCTTCTTATTTCTCTGCTCTGGAACGGCGCGCTCTCTTGGATATCCCTGTCCGCTCTCTTCTACGTATAATTTTTCAAAGATGTATTCCAGATTCAGGTCTCCGCCCCATCCGAAACCTTTTGCAAATGGGATTGCAATTGCATTTCCATCATTGATCTGTGCAAATGTATATGCATCAAGTGCATCCTCAACATGTCCGCAGATTACTCCCGGGAAAGAGTTACATGCCAGCATAGCCCCTTCACCTGTTCCGCATCCTGTGATAACGTAATCTGCAGCGCCGGAGTTCAACAGCACTGCTGCCAGGATACCAACCTGTACGTATGTCAACTGGCATTCATCCTCTGCTGTATACATTCCATAATTAAATACTTCGTGTCCCATCGGTTCCACTACTTTTTTCAGGGAGTTTAAAATCATTGCATTCTTTGCACCCTGGCTGTTTTCATTGATCAATGCGATCTTCATCTCAATTTTCCTCCTTTGATTGACTTTCTTCTGTTATAAGAAACTTATTATTTTACATAGAAATCTGTGACTATACTCTTATCTTACATCAGATCCTTCATTTCACAGTGATCCATATCATCAAAATCCTGATTTTCTCCGACCATTCCCCAGATAAATGTATAGTTCCTGGAGCCGCTTCCTGCATGGATAGACCAGCTCGGTGAAATCACAGCCTGCTCATTTCTAACAACAATATGTCTTGTCTCTGTCGGCTCACCCATGTAGTGCATCACAAATGCATCCTCGGGCAGCTCGAAATACATGTAAACTTCCATTCTTCTGTCATGGGTGTGGCAAGGCATTGTGTTCCAAACACTTCCCGGCTCCAGACTGGTCATTCCCATTTCCAACTGACAGCTCTCTACCTGTCCCGGCAGGATATATTTACAGATCGTACGGTGATTAGAATCCTCAAGACTTCCAAGCTCTACTTTATTCTCGTCCTTTACAATCACAACACCCTCTGACGGCTCACCCTCTCTCTTAATCAGTACCGTCGGATAGGTCATATGTGCTGGTGCACTATTCAAATAAAATTTTGCAGGTGCATCTGCATTTACACTTGCAAATGTGATATCCTTTGCACCTCTGCCGATGTACATTCCTTCTTTATGTCCGACTTCGTATGTCTTTCCATCGATTGTGATGATTCCTGTTCCGCCGATGTTGATGACGCCCATCTCACGTCTCTCCAGGAAATAATCTGCACGGAGCTCTTCCCCTGCTTTCAGTACAAGTGTCTCCTTGACCGGCATTGCTCCACCTGTGATGATACGGTCAATGTGGCTGTAAACTAACTTGATATCATCTGCAAAAAAGAGCTGTGGAATCAGAAATTCCTCTCTTAAACGTTCGGTTGTATAGTTTTTTACATCTCTTGGTGATGCAGCTGTTCTTAATTCCATAATTTTGCTTCCTTTCTAAATATAATCATTATTGTGCTTCGTAATGGCAGACCTTTAGGCAGCCTGTCATCTCTTTACAGTGGGGAATTGAATTATGCATGATTCATTCCCAGGGTCTGTTTAAGTCTCTGGATCTTCCCCACACAAACATGCTTATTTTAGCATAGATAAAAAGCAATTTCCTGTCTTTTATTCTACTAAATCTTGCAAATCTTATTCTCTGTTTTTCTTTGCTATTTCTATTTAATCATGATACAATACATCGTATATTATAACTATGACTTGTCAGGAGGCTGTCCATTTATGGAAACGAAAAATCCAATCCAGGTATCCGAACGTATCTTTCACACGATCGAGTGTCTCGCCGCATCCGGCCCGATGGGACTACAGGAATTGAGCACAGAATTGGAGCTGAACAAGAGTACCGTCCATCGGATTCTGAACTCGCTTATCTGTATGGATTATGTTAGGCAGGACCCGGAAACATCAAAATATAGTCTTAGTTTTAAGTTTTGCAGGATTTCTACCCAGATTCTCTCTCAGAACAATATGGTCGATCTTGCAAAGCCTTATCTGAAGCAACTGGCCGAACAGTCCGGGGAGATCGTGCACCTGGTACAGCTTGATGGTATGAATGCCGTATATATTGACAAGGTGGAATCTGCACGCAACACTGTGCGGCTGGTATCTATGGTTGGAAAGAGCATCCCACTCTACTGCTCCGGTGTAGGTAAAGCGATGCTGGCAGAAATGCCGGATGAGAAAATTCAATATATCTGGGAGCACAGTGATATCCGTCGGCTGACAGAATATACAGTGACTGATTTTGCACAATTAGAGGCACTCATCAAGGATATCCGAAAGAATGGATATGCCATGGACAATGAGGAGAATGAACTGGGGGTACGCTGTATTGCAGTGTCTCTGAAAAGTTTCAGCGGAAAGCCTTCCTATGCTATCAGCATTTCGGCTCCCAAAGACCGGATGAGTGATGAACGGATTGAAGAATTGAAAGAGATGATCTTGGCAACAAAAGAGCAGATATTTAAAGAGGTAGGGGGATACTAATCAGTCCCGAGTGTGTGAAGAAATCTCTGTAAAAGCAGATCTTCTATGATAATGGTAGGGCTGAAGGCTTCTTTATGAGCATTCAGCCCTTGGTTTATATATAACGCATATATTTGCGTATGTCAAGAACAGCCGGACTTCCGCCTGGCCTGAAAGGTTTTGGATTCCTTTAGATAGGCAGCCGGCCTTCATACATAAGGCTCAGTTCCCCGTATACCTGTCCCCAGTTTCGG
>NZ_JABACJ020000002.1 GCF_012524165.2 Faecalicatena faecalis | reverse complement strand
ATCTATCACATGCTTGATGACCTGGGCTGAACTGCGACCAGCCTTTGCTAAACGGCGATACCCATGCGCTGAACGCGCTTCAGCGCATGGGCTAATCGCCCGGAATAATCACCTTGATTTTATGCGGAAAAGCGGAGTTTATACTCTGCTTTTTCTGTTAATATATAGAGCTGTTATGTTAGACTGAATAAGAGGAAATGAAAAAATGTCTGCGGAAACAGTGGGGTATACATAATAAAGCAGAAAACACAAAGAGGAACTGTTTTGATGAAGTAAATCATGTTAAAATGTAAATACACTTATTTTTTTTGAGATAGAGGAGGGGGGGCATGGGGAATATATCTGATACTCACTTCTTTTTACCACCAGATGATTAGGAGATTTTGCACTTTGGAGGAGAAACAGTAGTGGACGAAAAGCATGGCATTGAAACTATGATGAAATACTTTCAGAAATCAGGTTTGACAGAAGAACAGCTCAGTTATGATGAAGCTGTTATAGTATATGTCCTTCATGAAAGAAATGCTTATATGATTGGTCATACACGGGAACAGTTAGCGAATGAAATTAGAACATTAAAGGAAGAGAATAAGATTAAACACTTTGATTTTGGAAAGTTGGACGAGGTGGTAGAGAATCTGCTAACGTGGAGAATTCTTGATATAGAAGAAGAGAAGATTTATTTAAAAGAACACGTATGGGGGAAAGTTTAGTGAAGAATTTTATCAGGGAAGACCTGTTGTTTTCTCTTTGTGGTTTAAATTGTGGTTTATGCACCATGCATTTGGATGGATACTGCCCTGGATGCGGGGGCGGGGAGGGAAACCAGTCCTGCAAAATTGCAAAGTGCAGTCTGGAGCATGGGAAAATAGAATATTGTTTTCAATGCAGGAGCTTTCCATGCGAAAAATATGATATAACAGAGGAGTATGATTCCTTTATCACACACCGTAACAGATTTAAGGATTTTGAAAAAATAAAAGCACTTGGCATAGAGGCATATAAGACTGAACAGATCGAAAAGACGGAAATTCTGGCGGATTTACTTAAGAATTATAATGATGGTCGCAAAAAGACGTTCTTTTGTCTGGCAGTAAATCTTCTGGAACTGGATGACTTACAGGCAGTGATGGAGAAGATGAAAACAGCAGAACAGGAAAAGGATGTTTCTGTAAAAGAAAAGGCATTATATCTGACTGAATTAATTCAAGAAACAGCCAGTCAGAAAAGTGTGATATTGAAATTGAGAAGAAAACCGCCAAAGAATAAAGAAAAATAGTAGTGATGAAATGCAGTTAGGTAAACTTGAAAAAATCGATGATTTCAGAAAGATATGATTTCATGAGGCGTTGGATTATTGGACTGCTTTTCATGAGCATGCTTTTGAGGACAAGGCGTATGCGAAGGATTTTAAGCAAAGAAAACCTTCTAAAATGCTAAATATACATGGAAATTCATGGGAAATGGTGCGTACAGCTTGTGATTTCCATGGGGAATTTACGGAGGATAAACTATGAACTTTATGAATTATGTCCTGTATTAGAGAGTGAGAAATTTTTATTAAGCATAGTAAGCTATGGAGATTGTGAAGAAAAGGCATTTTTATGAACAATTTGGTCTTTTATCAACAGATAATTTCTTAGATGATAATATCGGGGAGGGCATAGCTTAGAAATTTAAAGTTATTCGGAGGTGACCATGAAATATAATATCAACGGTCAAAATTACGATCTGGTTTCTGATCTAATTAAAGAGACGAAAACTAGATAGGAGTATTTTGCATTAGCAAAAATGTTTTTGGATTGGATTTCTCAATATGGTATAATTCGGGTTTTTGGGGAGATAAAAGTGTGCGATCAATCATGCAGACCGTAACATTAAGTGAATTCTACCGTATCGTTAAAAAAGGTCTCGAAAGAGAACAAAGGGAAGTTGAGCCTTGCACACATGGGCGAAATCATACTTCTGATGGGAGGTTGAAGCATGGAAACGAGCAAAAGCTGACAAAGGATCTATTGGAGTAACCATCCCTTGTAAAATGTGTTATGATACCAAAATCAGACGGAAGTGAAAGACCTCTTGGAATACCAACGATCAAGGACAGAATCATATAGATGGCGACAAAGATAGCCATAGAGCCAGTATTCGAAGCTGACTTTAGAGACTGTTCCTACGGATTTCGACGAAAAGTAGTGCAAAACAGGCACTCGAAGAAGTAAGAAAAGCGTGTAACAATAAAGGTTACTATATAGTGGATGCAGATATCGAAAAGTTTTTTGATAATGTAAACCAAGATAAACTGATGGTATTTCTATCAATCAGAAATATATGAGGTTCTAAGATACATCAACGGACGGCTGGTCTACTAGGTAAGAAGAAAGTACAAGAACCGAAACTCAAGGAAAAGAGCTGAATACTGGTTAGGAGAAATAGCAAAGCGTGATAGGAATCTGTTTGCACACTGGAAGTTTGGAATACTGCCATCGGCTGGATAGTGGGATTTGTTAGGAGTAGCATTTACGAAAAGGGATTAAAGAAAATGGCTATCGGATGACACAATGCTGTAGAAAGAAGAATGTCGGAAAGCCGTGTGAGGGAGAACCTCATGCACGGTTTGATGAGGGGCGGGTGAAAATTTCACCCGCCTATTCTACTTTTTGGATAGGGACATTTGTTCATGTCTGGCTTTACTGTTAAGTAAAGAAAGGGACAGCGGATGTCAGAAAGAAAAATCAAAATCCAGTCTGGAAAAGAAATGGCTAGGATAGAGGTTCCGGAAGAGGAATATCAGAAATATTACCGCCGGTGGCAGCAGAAGAAGGCGGAGCAGAGAAACAGGGAGACTATGGAGGAGGATATGGATAAATTCTGAAGCATTATTAAAAAAAATACATTGACAATCATCTATGTATTGCATATAATAACACATAGACAAATATCTATATGAGGTGATGATATGAATATGATAGATGTAGCTTTAATCTGTAAGGCCCTGGGTGATTCTAACCGTCTGCAGATTATTCAGATGTTATCGGATGGTGAGAAATGCGGCTGTAAGCTGTTGGAGAAGTTTGAGATTACGCAGCCTACACTTTCCCATCATATGAAGATTCTATGTGAATGTGGGCTGGTTGACACCAGGAAGGAGGGGAAGTGGAGCCATTACTCTTTGAACTGTGAAACATTGAATGGCTTTAAGCAGTTTATTGAGGGGTTGAATTGTTGTGGAGAGAAGGGAGGGTGCTGTAAATGATCTGGGAATTTATACAGGACCAGATTTTAGGTATGAAGTGGCTGAATGCCCTCATTCGGAATGCGCTGACAGCGGCTGGGCTGGATGTGGGTACACGGATAGGCGGAAGTGTTCAGTTTTTTGTTTATGATGTGATTAAGATTACGATTCTGCTATGTACTTTGATTTTTCTGATTTCCTATATCCAGAGTTATTTTCCGCCGGAGCGGAGTAAGAAAATCATGGGACGTTTCCATGGTATATGGGCGAACTGTATTGCGGCGCTTCTGGGGACGGTTACCCCGTTTTGTTCCTGTTCTTCTATTCCGTTGTTTATCGGGTTTACCAGTGCCGGACTTCCGTTGGGGGTGACTTTTTCTTTCCTGATTTCCTCTCCGATGGTGGACCTTGGCAGTCTACTTCTGCTGATGGGTATTTTCGGTACGAAGGTTGCGGTTGCGTATGTAGTAGTGGGACTGGTGATTGCGGTCGTGGGCGGCACCATGATTGAGAAGCTGCATATGGAGCTTTATGTGGAGGAGTTTATCCGCAATGCCAGCGGGGTTGACATAGATTCGCCCACGCTGTCTCAGAAGGAACGCCTTGTTTATGCGAAGGACCAGGTGGTTTCCACCTTTAAGAAAGTTTTTCCGTATATTCTTGTGGGTGTAGGTATCGGTGCGGTGATTCATAACTGGATACCGGAGCATTGGATTGAAGCAGTTCTTGGAAGCAATAATCCGTTTGGTGTTATTCTTGCGACTTTGGTTGGTGTTCCGATGTATGCGGATGTTTTCGGAACGATTCCTGTGGCTGAGGCGCTGTTGTTTAAGGGCGCTCAGCTTGGTACGGTTCTCAGTTTCATGATGGCGGTTACCACGCTGTCCCTGCCGTCTATGATTATGCTTCGTAAGGCTGTAAAGCCGAGACTCCTGGGATTGTTTATCGGTATTTGTACGGCAGGTATTATTTTGGTGGGATATTTGTTCAATATTTTTCATTCATTCTTTATTTAATGGGATGAGGGAACTTATGAGGTCTGTTATGAACTGCCTGAAAACCTGCGGGTTTTCTTTGAGGAGAAAGCAAAGAAAGGGGCAGGAGATTCCCAGAAGAAGTGCTGTTGTTAATTTACAAAACGAATAGGAGGTAATGATTATGGCATTATTTGGATTTGGAAAGAAGAAAGAGGAAGTGAAGGAGACGGGATGCTGCTGTGGAGGAAATTGTAATGCAGAAACCATGGCAAAAGCAGAAGCGGATAAGCAGGGAGGAACCAGTGTGAAGGTGCTTGGTTCCGGCTGTGCAAAATGTAATGAATTGGAGGCAGCAGCCCGTGAAGCCCTTGCCGAGCTGGGAATGGATACAACGATTGACCATGTGACGGATTTTACACAGATTGCTGCTTATGGTGTCATGACTACCCCGGCTCTGGTGGTAGATGGAAAGGTGGTCTGTTTTGGGAAGGTGCTTAAGAAGGATGAAGTTGTCAGGCTGTTGAGAGAGGTACGGGGATAAATGGACAGGGAAAAGGTGAAAGTGGCTTTTGTCTGTGTTCATAATTCCTGCCGGAGCCAGATTGCCGAGGCGTTGGGAAGGCTGTTTGCTTCGGACGTGTTTGAGAGTTATTCGGCGGGGACAGAGACGAAGCCGCAGATTAACCAGGATGCGGTAAGGATTGTGAAGCAGAAGTATGGGATTGACATGGAGGAGACGCAGTATTCTAAGCTGATTTCTGAAATCCCGCCTGTTGATATTGTGATTACGATGGGATGTAATGTGTCCTGCCCATCTCTTCCGTGTAAACACCGGGAGGACTGGGGGCTGGATGACCCGACAGGGAAGGATGATGATGTCTTTATTGATACAGCAGAGAAAATTGAGAGGAAAGTCAGGGAATTAAGGGATAAAATTGTATCCGGTTTGTTATAGACAGGGGATTGGTGTCTGTATGTCAGTATTTTTTCTGTTAATAAGGCGAGTATCCGCTTTCACAAGAAATTTGGTTTTCGTGAGATTGGGTATCGTGAGAAAATGGCGAAGGACCGTTTTGGAAAGTGGTAGGAGACTGTTTTGTTGGAGCGCCGGAGTAAGAAAATTCTTTAATTGGATAGGGAAGTAAGGAAGAGCATTTGTTAAAACGGATAACTTTGTGATTTCTCAGATTGAATATTAAGAAATCTGCATCTCTCTAAAATGATGATTTTGCGCCCTCCTCTTTTTCTGTTTTTGACACAAAAATGGAGCGCTGCTTCATAGATGATTACTCATCTATTTTGCAACGCCCCTTATGATTATTTAGAAAGTTCTGCCATTTTGCTGTTATTTTCTTCTACACGTTTTTTGTTAAGTGGGAAGAAAATCATAAATACAAGTGACAATCCGAAGCATACTGCCGGGATACCAATAGCAATGTTGAATACAGATTGTTTTACAGCTTCTGTCTGAACAGCTGCTGTTTCAGCATATCCAATCCATGTAAGGCTCCATCCGCCAACACCGGTACATACGGCACCAGCCATTTTACGCATGAAACTGTTCATGGCATATACTGTTCCACCAGCATTTGTATTTGTTTTTAAATAGTAGTTGTCGATACAGTCATTAAGTATAGCAAAGCTTAACATAGAACAGATTCCAAGTCCAAAGAATGCGAAGAATGCACCAATGAAGTAAAGGAATGGATTGCTTACTCTTGTTACAAAGATTACGATATAAGCAAGTGTTGAAATTGTTAAACCAATTACACTGACTTCCTTTTTACCAATCTTTTTACCAAAGATTGTAGCGACCGGTGCAGAAGCCATCATACCTAAGAACATTACAATACTTGCCAAACCTGAAAGGCTGGTATTTTCAAAGTAATCCAGGAAAATGTACTGGTTGAATAACATAAAAATCTGAATAGCTGCATAAATGAAAATACCGTTTCCGAAGTTCATTAATAAAGCTCGGTCTGTAAAACATTTTTTGATAACAACTAAGCTGTTGTCAGATTTCTTTTCTGTACCAGTCTGGTTTTTTAAACGAACACGTTCAATGCTGAACTTCCAGCAGAATAAAATTGTTGCAAGTGCTACGAGGCCTAAAATGATAGATACAACAAAGAATCTAGGACCGCTGGCAATATTATTGCCATCTGCATCTTTTACATAAATAACAAGTGGAATTACGATACCTAAAATAACACCACCAATCTGAGAACCTACACTTCTCCATGTGGAAAGACCGGCTCTGTGTGTTGTGTCAGATGTAACAACATTCGATAAAGCACCATAAGGGATGTTCACTGCAGTGTAGCAAATGGAACCAAAAAGAATATAGGTAATTGCTAAATAGATTACTTTGATTGTCATTGGTGCAGCAGCAAGGAAGTAGTTGTACATCAAAGTACTTGTAATTACAAGTGGCAAGCTTCCATAAGCCATCCAGTAACGGTAACGTTCACCTTTTTTGTTGGTTCTTGTATCACAGACACGTCCAACAAATACGTCTGTAAAAGCATCAACAAAACGTGCTAACATGAAGATTGATCCAACGATTGCACCGGAAACCCCCATAACCTTTGTGTAAAATACTAATAAGTAGCTGTTGGCAAGTGTAAGTACGATATTACAACCTACATCCCCCATCATATAAGCCAGTTTATCAAGAACACCAAAAGGGCGAATCTTGATTTCTTTTGTGTTATTGCTCAAAATAACATCCTCCTTTATATTATATTAATTACGATACCTTGATTATAAAAGATTAATGTGATTGTTATAATGGACACTATTGCAGGATTTGTCCCTTTTGTTGAAAAAAGTTTTGAGCGGAATTTGGCTATTTTGCCACATTGAAATTGAAAAAGTAAAGATTATTGTGATACAATGAAAGTAAATTAAGAGGGGATTGGGTTATGAGGCAGAGAAGTGGTGATATTATAATACGAGGACAACGTGCTATCGCAAATGCTTTGATTTCTCTTATGAAATATAAGGAATTTAAAAAAATTACAGTGACAGAAATATGTCAGATGGCGGGCGTGAACAGAAAAACTTTTTATCGTAATTTTGAAACGAAAGAAGATATTTTAAAATACCATTTAAATGAACTTTTTATAGAATATATCCAGGATAAAGAAGGAATTCAGGGAACGCGAAACTTCATTGAACACTTTCTGAGTTTTTACAGGGAAAAACATGAGACCATGGGACTTTTAATGGAGAAGGATTTAATGATGTTTACCATAGAAGAGTTTCGCAAATATGGCGTACAGGAAAGCATGGAAGCAGATAGTGGGGATGCTTTTTGGATAGGAACTTTTATCAGTGCAGGTTTGGTAAAAGTGTATGAATCCTGGTATGAGGAAAGTTTTGTAACGCCTCTGGAAAAAATCGTAAATGCAGTGGTGCTTCTGATTCCGAGTATTAGAGAAGAATAACGCTATATGTTGAATTTGTACAAAAAACAGAGGAGAACTTTGTGGAAGAATGTCCCAAAGTTCTCTTTTTTGTCCCTTATGTTAAAAATTGTGGATTGTTATAATGATTTCTATAATACTTATTCTAAAAATAGGAGGAAAACAATGAGTCAGACAATTCAATTAAAAGAAAACGGACTTGAACTTATTCGTCAGGTTGATCCTAGATTAGTGTCTTATAATATTGAAATGACTGAAGTTACAGGTGGGACATTTTGGAAAGCATACACAGATGCGCAGGTAGATGGAACAGAAGAGTTTCCTGTAATCAGTGACTGGAGAGACATGGCAAAATTACAGCAGGTTTATGAACCGGTTGATTTATATAATCCACGCCTTCGCAAGTTATCAAAAGAACTGGGTTCTGCATGGGTACGTATTTCTGGTACTTGGGCTAATAAAACATATTATGATTTTGATGGACATACTAATGGTGTTGTTCCAGAAGGATTCCAGAATTTATTAACAAAAGATCAGTGGACAGGTGTTCTTGATTTTGTAAAGGCAGTAGACGGAAAATTATTAATTTCAGTTGCAAACTGTCCTGGAATTCATAGCGCAGATGAACCATGGAATCCTGAACAGACAAAATTAATCTTTGATTATAGTCGTGAATATGGTGTTCCGATTGACGCGGTAGAATTTACAAATGAACCGAATATGATGGCAATGAGTGGACTCCCTGCTGGATATACAGCAGAGGATTTCTGTCGTGACCATGATCTCTTCTGTGCATTTGTACGTGAAAATTATCCGGAAACATTACTAGTAGGTCCATGTACTTGTGGAGATATTCCGGCAGAAATCGTGAGTACAGGAGAAGATAGAGTAGGCGGCGGTATCGCTTCTGCATTAGAAAGAGTAACTACAGATCAGTTGATCGGTAATGGAAAAGAGAAATTAGATGTATTTAGTTATCACTATTACAATGGAATTTCAGAACGTGGCGCAGCAATGGGCGGACACTGGGATTTCGAAAAAATCTTAACAGATAGATACTTGGGAATTGCAAAAGCATGTGCAAGTTTTTATACAACAGTTCGTGATAAATATGTTCCGGGCGGACAGATGTGGGTAACAGAATCGGGTGATGCTGGCTGTGGCGGAAATACATGGGCACCTACATATGCTGATGTTCCACGTACATTAAACGAATTGGGAGATTTTCCAACAGTTACAGATGGTGTAATTTTCCATAACACACTATGTTCTTCTGCATATGGATATTTAAATCACGGTGACTTTATGCCACGTCCCAACTATTTTGCAGTATTACTGTGGAATCGTATTATGGGTCAGAATGTATATCGTACAAACATGACAAAAGAATGTGCACACGTATTTGCACATTCACGTAAAGACGGCAAAGAAGGGCTTGCTTACCTGATTGTTAACAATTCAAAAACAGAAACTACAACTGTAGAACTTCCAAAAGCTGCAGAAGTTTTTGTTCTTGAAGGTCAGGATAAATTCCGCTCTCGTGTGATGACATTAAATGGAACACCACTTGTACTTGGTGAAAACGATGAACTTCCGGAATTAACTCCAGTAACAGTAGAAGAAGCATTTAAATTAGCTCCAACCGCATGTGCATTTGTAATGGTATAGAAAGATTTGCCAGTGCATAAATAAAATAGACTGCTCGTCCATAATTATCGTGGACGGGCAGTCTTATTTATGGGGCGGATAGAACCTGTTGAGTACGTTGGAGTTTCTCATCAGAGAAACGGAAACGTGCGAATTCACTTGTACATACGAAGTGGATGTGTAAGCATTTGCCGCAGATCTAAAAACTATCTACCAGGCAGCGGATGAAAAGAAGGCTCTGGCAGCCCTTGGCCGGGTGACAGAAAAATGGACACCGAAATATCCGAATTCCATGAAGCGATGGAAGAATAACTGGGATGCCATTTACCCAATTTTCAAGTTTTCAGCAATGGTCAGGAAGGTCATTTACACGACAAGTGCCATTGAATCACTGAATTCCATCTATCGAAAGCTGAACCGCCAGCGAAGCGTATTTCCAAGCGACACAGCGTTGCTCAAAGCGTTATATTTAGCAACCTTTGAGGCTACAAAAAAATGGTCCACAACCATCCGGAACTGGGCTCAGGTGTATGGAAAATTAAGTATCATGTACGAAGGACGGCTTCCGAAGTAATCGAACATGGCAGAATAACAGGCGGATTTACCGCCTGCTGTTGACAGGCCTTTTTGTAACTGTTATATATAAAGCAAGGGTGAAAAGCCTATTTTTAAGACTTTTCACCCTTATGCTTTAATTTTCTGTTCATTCTTGAAAGTAGGGCGGATGTTGCCGAAGGGTAAACAGTGATGTATTCCACTATAATAATTAGTCCACTCAAAAATTGTTTTTTGTACACCGTATGAAGTATGGGGTAATTCATATAGAAAGTTATTTTCTCTTATTAGTCAGCTTAATTACTAACTGGGCGATGACAATTCCGTTTTGTACAACTTTTTCACGGTTTTTCTCATCTTTTAGGTAATCAAGAGCCTTGTTAATCTGTTCTTCAAGGATTTAAGTTATGAGAAACAGGTGAGATATTACACGGAGAGTATCAATAGCAACCCGGAATCTGAATGTGCCGGGATATATGCGGATATGTAATTGCGTAAAGGGATACATTTTGATAATGCGAATCCCACGGGAATGTGCAGAAAACAAGGGCTTTCAGCGAATATGGTCATTGGCTGGAAGCCCTCTTTTTGTGTGCGGGGAAGATTGGACGGCCGATAAAGTCGATTCGATTTGCCCCCCTCCCCGGAAATTTGAACCCCCTCATGCCTCCGCTTTTGAACCCTCTCAAGGCAAAATTTTTTTAGTGAAACGGAACAACTAAAAAGGCGGTTTGTGTCGATTTGTAACGCTATAGCAGTTTGCACAAATCGATCAGGTTTGCAATACTTTCCAACTGCCCGTGGTAATGGCTTTCGATATCCAAATGCTCCGGGAAGGCGTTCTTCATTCGGGTGAGAACCGGATCGCCTTCCGGGGAGCAGAGCCAGTCGTACAGAAGCTGGCAGATCAGATGGATATTTTGGCAGTAAGAAGTAAATACAGGGTTCAATTCCTGCATAAAGGTTCCGATTTCCGAATCATAAATTCGGTTGATGACGGAAAAAAAGGATTCATAGTAGTTATTCCAAAGCTTGACTGCCGCAGGAGTGTCAAGAGCATGGCAGATATCCATCCTGGCCTTTGCTGCGTAGGCAGCGCAGTCTGCCTGGGACATTGACGTGATGGAAACACAGCGCTTGTTTTCCTGTGCATAGACTTTATCACGCACGGAGGGGGATATGACCGACAGAAATTCATTGATTTTCCGGTAATCCTTGCGCAGCTCCCCGGCTGCAAGCTGATTGATCTTAATCCAAAGATAGTTTTGGTATTCCGTCGGATTTTTTTCAAAGGAAAAAGGGCTTAAGAGGAAACGGTTGGCGAGTATGGCATCGTTGATGCTGTAGGAGTCCTCTGTTTCCTTTGTCGTATCGGGTGTAATGCCCGCTTCCATGCATAGCTGCTTAAGGTCTGAAAGCTGCGGCTCAATTGGGAGCTTTTGCAGGAGAATGTCCATGCTGCCAAGAGTCTGCGCAAGCCGGTCGCATTGGCGGCGGATTTCATTCATATGTGTAGTCAGATAATAGCTGGTCAGTACGGGTTTATTTAGGATGGAGCGGATATAAGGGATGGGCATGTCCACATTGCGCAGACATACGATCAGGGAAAGCTTCGTGCAGTCCGCCTCTGTAAATACATATCGTCCGCTCTGTTCATCACAGGATGGCTCAAGCAGCCCTTCCTTGATGTAAAAATATACATTTCGTTTTGATATCTTGCAGCATTTGCATAATTCTTGAATCTTCATATCTTTTTTGTACAGTCCACTGTACAATTATTCCTCCTTTTTTGGCGGCGGAAAAAGGGCTTACCGTCAATTTTCACAATCAGTATAACATAAAGTCCGCTTTTGGAAAATTATTTTTAGCAGTTTTTCGGTATTGACCATGCAGTTTCTGTACATTGTAAAGTTTTATTATAGAAAAATAGGAAAAGGAGGTTGGGTAAATGTTTGAAAAACTATTTTCCCCAATTCAGATTCGTGGAATGGAGATGAAAAACCGTGTGATTATGCCGGCTATGGGTACAAAGTTCTCCGGGAAGGCAAGCTTTGTAACACCGCAGCACATCCATTACCACGCTGCAAGGGCAGAGGGAGGCACAGGCTTAAATATCGTGGAAGTATGCAGCGTCCATACGCCCAGTGCGCCCAGAGGATTTTTGTCTATCAGCGAAGATGTGTACATACCGGGACTTAAGGAACTGACGGATGCGATCCATTCGGCGGGCGGAAAGGCAGGTCTGCAGCTCTGGCAGGGAAGCCTGGCGGTGGGAATGGATCAGACCGCCCAAATGCTGTTTGCCAGCGATATGCCCGTGAGCGCCGAGATGACCTTGCCGGGCATGAGTGTGGAACAAATCAAAGAAATCGTGGACTGCTATGGGAAAGCCGCCGCACGCGCTGTGAAAGCGGGGTTTGACTGCATTGAATTTCACTGTGCGCATAATTATCTGCCCCATTCCTTCCTCTCTGGGGGAATCAATCACAGGACGGATGAATATGGCGGCAGCCTGGAGAGGCGGGCAAGGTTTCCGCTCGAATGTATTCGGGCGATCCGTGAGAACATCCCGGAAACGATGCCTTTGTTTATGAGAATTGGCGCACAGGACGATTATCTGGAAAGCGGTCTTACGATAGAGGATGTGATCTGGTTTTGTAAAGAAGCAGGGAAAGCCGGGGTGGATGTGCTGGATGTATCCAGAGGGAATATCATATCCCCGGCAAGCAAATATGAAGTGCCGCCGATCGACATTCCGCAGGGGTTCAATATAGAGAATGCGGCAAGAATCCGGCATGAAACGGGTATGCTGACCATCGGCGTAGGACGGATCAACACGGCGGAGCTGGCAGAAAAGATTTTGGAGGAAGACAAAGTAGATCTGGTGGTCATGGGCAGGGCGCAGCTTGCAGACCCGGAATTCTGCAATAAGGCAAAGGCGGGAGCCGTGGCGGATATTGACTACTGCGTGGGCTGCGACCAGGGATGTCTGGACGGATTTTCAAATGCCGACTGCCCGCATATTACCTGTCTGAGAAATCCGGCAGTGGGGCGTGAGGAAAGTTGCCAGATCGTCAATACAAAGAAACCGGAAAAGGTTCTGATTGCAGGCGGCGGTATTGCGGGACTGGAAGCGGCAATTGTTCTAGCGAAACGCGGGCATCATGCGGTGCTGTGTGAGACATCGGGAAGGCTTGGCGGACAGTTTTTGACAGCCGGGGAAGCCCCCAGAAAGGCGGAGATGAAAGCGGCTGTAATTGCTATGGGCAGGAAAGCGGAGCGTCTGGGAGTGGATATCCATCTTCACACGACCGTGACGGGAGAACTGATCCGGGAGCTGAAACCGCATACCGTATTGAACGCGACAGGCTCAGAGCCTGTTATCCCCAAAATTCCGGGTTATGACAGGGAAAACGTAATAAATTCCCATGATGTGTTGGATGGAAAGGTCAGGCTGTCCGGAAATGTGGTAGTGATCGGCAGCGGCATGGTTGGTATGGAGGTCGCGGAGTACCTTGTGGAGAAAGGCTGTAAGGTGACTGCCCTCGAAATGATGAAGGAATACTGCGCCGATATGGGGGCGGCCCGCAAATATTGTGTAGTGGAAAGCGTACAGCAGGCAGGAATTGAAACGGTTACGGAAGTGACCGTGACAGAGATTGCGCAGGGGAAGGTTGTCGGAGAAAAAGCCGGAGAGACGGTGGAATATCCATGCGATTATGCGGTGCTTGCCATAGGAGCCAGAGCAAGGGACGGCAGTGCGCTGGAGCAGGCGGCGCGTGAAGTAGGAGCCGGATACATGGTCATCGGAGATGCCGGGAAGGCGCGCAGGGCGTTAGACGCCGTAAGGGAAGCCTATGATGCGGCGCTTTCCTTTGACGATCCCGAGGTACATGCACAGGTTACAAAGCCGCAAAAGTTAGTGTTCGTCACCGGAGCCACAGGAATGATGGGCCAGGAAACCATGAAGCAGCTTTTGGAGAGGAAGAACCGCTTTAAGGTGCGTATCCTTGCAAGACCTTCGGACAAAAACAGGGAACTGCTGAAAAAGTATAACAGCCCTTCCCTTGAGGTTGTCTGGGGTGATATGGATGATTATGACACGTTGAAACGCTGCGTAGACGGCGCTGACTATGTGCTGCATATTGCGGCGATGGTATCCCCGATGTCAGACGAGTTCCCGGAAAAGACGCTTTACACGAATATCGGGTCAACGCTGAAATTGATCAAGGCGATCAGGGAGCAGCCGGACCCAGACAAAGTACATTTTGCCTATGTGGGAACGGTGGCGGAGACTGGAGGCAGAACAGACCCGATCCACTGGGGAAGGGTAGGAGATCCTGTCAACCCGTCCATCTTTGACTATTATGCCATATCAAAGGTATTTTCGGAGCTGGCGGTGTATGAATCCGGCTTAAAGCACTGGGTGTCCATCCGGCAGACCGGTATGCACCCGGCTCACGATTCAGGTGACGACCCGATCGTGTTCCATATGCCCGCCAACAATGTGCTTGAGTGGAGCACCTCCATTGAATCCGGGATCTGCATGGCGAATCTCTGCGAGGACTGGGTGCCGGAGGACTTTTGGAGAAAGGGGTATAACTTAAGCAGCGGCGCTGGATACCGTAAGACCACCTGGGAGCTTTTGAACATGAGCATGGGAGCCTTTGGGATAGACATTACCCAGCTGTATGACAACAAAATGCTGGCTACCTACAACTTCCATGGACATTATTATTCAGATGCGGATAAGCTGGATGACATCTTGCACTTCCGCTGTATCCCGGCTGAGCAGTACTGGGGAGGCGTACAGGAGGAAATGCGCCGCATGGCGGCAAATCCGATGGTTGCGGCGATGTTCCCTTCGGCGGAGCAGATGAGAGCCAATTATGAGAGAATCGGACATTTGCGCAGGGGGCCTTACTGGATGCTGGAAAACGATGAGGAAGACTGGATCAGGGCATTCTGGGGCTCCAGGGAAAAACAGCAGCAGATCAAGGGATTTGACGAGGGCTTTGCGCTTTATCATCCCAGCGAGGAAGTGACTTACCTTGACCATGGATATGATGAAGAAAAGGGACTTGAGAACCTTTCTTTGGAGGATTTGCAGAAAGCAGCGGCATTCCGCGGGGGAAGCTGCCTTGAAGAAAAGGCTCCGGAGGATATTTACACGCCGATCCGGTGGAAATGTGTTGACGGACATGAGTTCAAGATGTCGGTGAATGCGGCGCTGCAGGGGGGACACTGGTGCCCAAAGTGCCTTGCCCATGAGTGGAAATACGGGAAGATCGCAAAGAAAAACCCGTTCTACGCGCAGGTATGGACGCCGATTCACGGCGAGAACGATGATTATTCCATTCCGATGGAGTACAGCGCTTATGATGTGATGGAAGAACTGAAGGAAAAACTGAGTTTATAGGAGGTAAATAAAATGGCAAAGGAGAAAACAAAACCGAACTGGCTGGACCCGAATACGACAGCCGAAAATGAAAAATTGCCCAAATATGTGAAATGGGCATGGTCATCCAGAGCGGTGTCTCTAGCGATCAATCTGGTATTCATCATGCAGCTGACATATTACTGCACGGATATCCTGCTGATGCCTGCGACACTGGTTGGAACGCTGCTGCTTGCATCCAAGCTGTTTGACGGCATGACAGACCTGGCAGTGGGATTCATCATTGACCATACCCGCACGAAATGGGGAAAGGCAAGGCCGTATGAGATTTTCATTCTGCTTGCATGGCTGTTTACCATTTTGCTGTATTCGACCCCGGAATTTGGCATTGTGGGAAAAAGTATCTATGTTTTCCTGATGTACTCTCTGATTCAGTCCATCTGCACCACCTTTTTAAACGGTGCGGATGCGGTTTATCTTGCTAGGAGTGTACGGAGCAGTAAAAATCAGGTGTCAATGATGTCTTTTAACGGAGCGCTTGTCATGGTGGGTTCCGTGGTCATGTCTGCACTGCTTCCGCAGCTGATTCAGGGGATCGGCACAACGAAAGCGGGCTGGACTGCTATGGCATGTGTCATGGGTATTCCTCTTGGGCTGATCGGTATGCTGCGCTTTGTCTTTGTGAAAGAGGTTGTCACGGATACGGAGCAGAAAGAGGACAGCAAAAAGTCCGATGATAAGGCCAGCAATAAGATTTCTATGAAAGAAGGGCTTAAGTGCTTGGCGAAAAACAAATATATCTTTATCCTTGCCGGAATGAATTTCCTCGTCAATCTGACCACGAACATGGGTACTGCGGCAAATAATTATTATTTCAAATGGATTATGGGAGACATCGGCCTGGCAAGCGTTTTAAGCCTGGCAAGCCTGATTACCCCTGTCATGCTGATCGGTTTTCCGGTACTTAGCAGGAAATTCGGGGCTACGACATTGCTAAGGGTTGGCGCTGTCATATCCGCGGCGGGGTTCATAGTCCGTATTGTCGGCGGGACGAATATGGTAACGCTGGTTCTTGGTTCGCTCCTTATCACAGTGGGTCAGGTTCCGATTTCCATGATGATCAGTATCTATCTGATCGATTGTATGGAGTATGGCGCCAGAAAAACGGGTGTGCGCGTGGAAGGTCTGATTACCTCAGTCAATTCCTTCACAGGAAAGGTCGGGAGCGGCATTGCGTCAGGGCTTCTCGGTATCGTGATGGGCCGTGCCGGTTATAACGCTGCGCTGGCTGTCCAGTCTGCAAGCGCTACGACTGCTATACATATGGTGTTCAATATCATTCCGTTTATTCTGATGGTTTTGTTTGTGGTGCTGGCAGTCATCTATCGGATTGACAAGGATCTGAAGAAAATGAGGGCGGAAGAGGTGAAGTAATGAAGAAAGATTATATTTTTCCGTTTTTCTGGCAGCATGGGGAAGAGGAAGAAACGCTTCGGGATTACATGAGGGTGATCAAGGAGAGTAATGTCGATGCCGTCTGTGTGGAGAGCAGACCACACCCGGATTTCTGCGGCGAGAAGTGGTGGCATGACATGGACATTATTCTGGACGAGGCGAAAAAAAGGCAGATGAAGGTGTGGATACTGGATGACAGTCATTTCCCCACCGGATTTGCCAATGGTGCGATGGAAAAAAAGCCGATCGGACTGCACCGTCAGAGTGTGTATTGCTATAGGAGGGATGCAGCAGCCGGGGACAGGGTGTGCTTTGATGCAGCCGAAGAACCAGAACTGCCCTTAAGCGGGTTCGAGCAGATGATGCAGCAGTTTGGGGCTTACCAGAAGCCGGAGCGCTTGTACTATGACGAAGTGATTCTGGATGCAAGGGCGGTACGGATCAAGGAGGACGGCGCTCCTGGCGAGGTGCTGGAGCTTTCTTTGTCAGCGGATGGGAAAAAGGTGGAATTTACCCCGGAGGAAGGGAACTGGAGAGTTTATGTGACCTATCTGACGCGGAACGCAGGCGGTCACAGGCAGTATATCAATATGCTGGATAGGGAGTCTTGCCGTATTCTTATTGATGAGGTATACGAAAAGCATTTTGAACATTACGGTGTAGATTTTGGCAGTACTATTATGGGCTTCTTCTCGGATGAGCCGGAGCTTGGCAATGGCGGCATGTATCCGGCGGACAATATCCTGGGTACAGATCAGGATCTGCCGTGGAGCAGGGAGTTGGAACAGAGACTTTCCGAGAGCCTCGGGGAGCAGTATGCGGAGAAGTTATATCTTCTGTGGGAAAATGGCGCCAATCCCCATGAGACGGCAAAGGTGCGGTATGCCTATATGGATGCTGTGACAAAACTGGTGCGGGAGTGCTTTTCCGAGCAGATCGGGAGCTGGTGCAGGGAACATGGCGTCTTATATATCGGGCATCTCATAGAGGACAACAATCAGCATGCCCGCACCGGGAGCAGCCTTGGGCATTATTTCAGAGGGCTTGCCGGGCAGGATATGGCGGGCATTGACAATATTGGGAACCAGGTGCTTCCGCAGGGAGAAGATTTGCAGGTTGTCACATTCCTTTCCAGCAGGGACGGAGAGTTTTATCATTTTGTGCTGGGAAAGCTTGGGGTATCATCAGGAGCGATCGATCCGAAAAAGCATGGGCGCACGATGTGTGAGATCTTCGGGAATTATGGCTGGGAGGAAGGAGTGCGTCTGGAAAAATATCTGGCGGATCATTTTATGGTGCGCGGCGTAAACCGTTTTGTGCCTCATGCCTTTTCGCCGAAGGAATATCCGGACCCAGACTGCCCGCCGCATTTCTACGCAGGGGGGCATAATCCCCAGTACCGCCATTTTGGCTGGCTGATGCGTTACATGAACCGTGTGTGCACCCTTTTAGATGGCGGGAAGACTTCCACTCGTGTTGCCATTCTCTATCACGCGGAAGCGGAGTGGACGGGTAAATGTATGCTGATGCAGAAGCCCGCAAGAGTACTTGCCGAAATGCAGATAGATTACCATTTCCTGCCGGCCGATGTATTTTGTGAACCGGAAAAGTACCATGCGAATCTGGATAACGGACTGAAAGTGAATGGGTATGAATATCGAGTCCTGCTGATTCCATACGCGCAATACATTGGAAAAAGCTTCGCACAGGCACTGGAGAAGCTGCCGGAGGATCAGTGCGGGGTGATTTTTGTGGGAGGATATCCGGAAGGATATTATGACAGTGATGATACCCTGTCCGAAAGGATAGCTACGCTGCCAATGGTAGAACAAAAGGATTTAAAAGAAACTTTGGGTAAAATGGGCGTGTTTTCCCTTGCGGATGCCGCAATCTGTCCGGCGGACAAGGACATTCGGATTCTGCATTATCTTGGAGCGGAGGATGTATTTTATATCGTCAATGAGGGGAAAGATGCCTATGAGGGAGAGCTTCTCCTTTCTGATGACAGGAAGCGGTACGAATATGACCCGTGGAGGGACTGCTGTTATCCGGCAGAGATGGTGGAAAAAGAAGGAATCCTGAAAATGCCCCTTTCTCTTTCATCAGGCGAAACGTGTTTTCTGATGGCGGGAACTGCCAAAGAGGAGATGCTTAAGGAGAAGTGCAGGACACTGCGAGATGGTGAGCCCGGGATAGAGCTGCTTGATTTTACGGGGGAATGGACGCGGAGCATAGCGGCGGCAGCAAAATACCCGGACTTTACGGGACACACAACCAAAAAGGAATTCCGAAACGTCGGGGAAGAATTGCCTGATTTCTCCGGTGTCATCCGGTACGAAAACAGTGTAAAGTTGGATGAAGTGTCCCGGAATGTTTATCTGGAAATTGACGACGCCTGGGAAGGCGTGGAGGTGTTTGTCAACGGAGCCAGCCAGGGAATTTTAGTACAAAAACCGTTCCTGTATTCCCTGGGGACTGCACTTCATGAAGGAACGAATGAGATTCGGATTGAGGTAGCGACGACTTTAGAGCGGGAGCGCTGTCAGGACCCGGTACCGGGGCAGCCGCCAAAGAAATTTGAGGACTGCAAGCCTACGGGAATCGTGGGCGAAGTGAAGCTGTACCGAAGGTAAGATTGATAAGGGGGGAAATATTTTGGCAAGAGATATCAAAAAATTAATTGCGGAGATGACTTTGGAAGAAAAAGCCGGGCTTTGTTCCGGCGCGGACTTTTGGCATACAAAAGGAATCGAAAGACTCGGCATCCCATCGGTGATGGTGTCCGACGGGCCTCACGGACTGCGTAAGCAGGAGGGGGAGACGGACCATCTGGGTGTGAATGAAAGCATCAAGGCTGTATGCTTTCCGGCGGCCTGTGCGGTGGCATCCAGCTTTGATACGGATTTGATCGAAAAAATGGGGGAAACTCTGGGAGAGGAATGTCAGGCGGAGGATGTCAGCGTACTGCTCGGCCCCGGCGTGAATATCAAGCGGAGCCCTCTGTGCGGGAGGAACTTTGAATACTTTTCAGAGGATCCTTATCTTGCGGGGAAAATGGCGGCGGCATATATCCGCGGGGTGCAGAGCAAGGGAGTGGGTACGAGCATCAAGCATTTTGCCGCGAACAATCAGGAGTATAACAGGATGAGCTGTTCCTCTGAGGTTTCTCGGCGCACGTTGCGCGAGATCTATCTTCCGGCGTTTGAAGAAGCGGTAAAAGCCGCCCGGCCTAAGACGGTCATGTGCAGCTATAATAAAATCAACGGGGTTTATTCATCCGAGAATCGAAAACTTTTGAGAGATATCCTGCGTGACGAATGGGGATTTGAGGGATATGTGATGACGGACTGGGGTGCGGTAAATGACCGTGTGAAGGGTCTGGCGGCGGGTCTGGAGCTGGAAATGCCTTCTTCCGGCGGCATGAACGATGCGAAGATCGTAAAAGCCGTGCAGGATGGAACACTTGACGAGCAGCTTTTGGACAGGGCGGTAGAAAGGTTTTTGAGAGTGGTCTTTGACTATGTGGATCACAGGAATCCGGATGCGGTCTTTGACCGTGAAGCAGACCATAAAAAGGCGGTGGATATTGAAGCGGAATGTGCGGTGCTTTTACAGAATAACGGCCTCCTTCCGTTGAAACAGGGGAAAAAAATTGCTTATATTGGCGCATACGCAGAAAAGCCCCGTTATCAGGGCGGAGGCTCCAGCCATATCAATGCAAGCAGGGTCACATCCGCATGGGAGGCGGCACAGAAAAAAGACAGAAACGTTACTTATGCGCAAGGTTTTCCCTTTGATGGGGATGTAAAGGATGATCAGAAATTTGCAGAGGCGATTGAACTTGCAAAATCCTCTGATGTGGCGGTGATTTTTGCCGGGCTGCCGGATTCTTTTGAATCGGAGGGCTTTGACCGTAAGAATATGAAAATGCCAGACTGCCAGAACGCGCTGATCGAGGAAATTGCCAGGGTACAGCCCAACATAGTGGTTGTGCTGCACAACGGAAGTCCGGTGGAGGTTCCCTGGGCGGATAAGGTATCGGCAATTCTGGAAATGTACCTGGGCGGACAGGGCGTTGGCGAGGCTTGCGACCGCCTGCTGTATGGAGAGGCAAACCCCAGTGGACATTTAGCAGAGACATTTCCTTACCGGCTGGAAGATAACCCCAGTTATTTGTACTTCCTGGGAGACGGCAAAAAGGTGCATTACGGTGAGGGAGTTTATGTAGGGTATCGCTATTATGACAAAAAGAAAATACCGGTAAGGTGGGCTTTCGGACATGGGCTGTCTTACACAAGTTTTGCTTTTGAAAATCTGCGCGCCTCTGCAGAAGAAATGGACGACGAGGGAACGATAGAGGTAAGCATCGATGTAAGAAATAAGGGAGAGCGGGCAGGCAAGGAAGTGGTACAGCTCTATGTCAGTGACAGGAACGGAACCTTTGGAAGACCTGATAAGGAGTTAAAAGGCTTCGCAAAAGTGCCGCTTGAACAGGGAGAGAGGAAAACGGTTACTTTTAAACTGTGTGCCAGAGATTTGTCTTATTATCACGAGGCGCTTGGGGATTGGTATGCGCCAAGCGGAAGCTATGAAATCTCAATAGGCCCGTCCAGTGACTGTCTGGAAGCCAAAACAACGATTACCTTCCGGACAAAGAAGCTTCTTCCTTTTACAGTAGACGGAACTACAACGTTGGGAGAGTTGTTAGCGGATCCAAGGACAGCGGCGGTCATACAGCAGATGATGGCAGAGGCTCAGAAAGCGATGGCAGCAAACACGCCAAATGAGGAGGCTGCAGACAGCGGAGATATGATGAGCGCGGAGGCAATACAGGCAATGATGCAGGCTATGCCGTTAAAATCCATAGTAAGTTTTGGAATGATGAACGGGGAGCAGATGGAAGGGCTGATTACAGTATTGAACCAGACAATCGGGGCAGTTTAAGAGAAGCACATAATGAAACCTGGATTATTCACGCTAATGGGTGATAATCTAGGTTTCATTTGAAATTTTTTCTAATATTTCCAACAATTCATTGGGAGATTCCTGGAAACCATCCCGGATCCATTCGATGATAATGCCCAATAGGCCAAAAGAAAAAAGCTGCTGTGCAATGTAGTGGATATCCGATTTCTTAGAGTCAGGAAATTCATAAAAAACTGTTCGGATAGAAGGTTCAATTTATAAGTAATCAAATCTTCTTTTTCAGCTCGTATGCGTTCAAGAAGAATAGAAGCAGGCTCATCATTCGGGTCTTGCGGGCCAAGCTTCCCTCGAATGGCGAGGTTAAGAACTTTTGATTTAGTTGCGGATATTAGTTCGAAAATAGAGTTTTTATCACATTCAATTTCTCTAATTTGCTTAAGGCATTTCTCTTATACAACAAAATCCTGTTGTTCCTTTTGCTGAAATTGTAAGACTTGGTGAAAAAACTCGTGCCTCATTTGTGTATCCATACAGACCTGCATTATCCATTCCATTTGAATAAATGGGAACAGAACAACCAGAAGTTTTGAATTTTGAATATATTGTTGGCTTATCTCCACCAGCAAATATTTTCAATGATATATTCGGTATTCTGCACCATTCCCAGCCATCAGGAATATCAAACGGTATCTCATTTTCTATACATTTCACCGTTCCATCCTGAAACTTCTCATAATGCAAACTATGTATGCATCCAGGTTCGTTTTAATCGTTGAACCGTGGAGACATTTTTATTCGATAAATGCATTAAATGTTAGAAGCATTTAATTTTCAAAATGATGTCCTGTCCGCAGACAGTTGACAAAGGTGGGTTAATATAATATAGTAATAGTAAATTAATTGACCGTAAAGAAATTTACCGAAAGAGAGGCGCTATGACCAAGGAAGATAAAAAAAACGCATACCTATATTGTAAATTCAGAGATGAACAGTATGCATTGTATGATGAATATGCGAAGAGGAATGGTCTGCTGATGAAAACTTTGCTGGTTCTGAATGCTCTTTACTATGCAAAGGATGGCATGACTCAAAAGGAAATCACAGACAGGACTTTTCAGTCTAAGCAGACAGTGAATCTGATTATAAAAAATCTTCTGAAAGAGGCATACGTTACGGTGGAAGAAAATCCGGAGAATAAGAGGATTAAGTTTGTGAAATTAACGGAAGAGGGCAGAAATTATGCAAAAAAACCTGTTGTTCACATTACATGGGCGGAGGACACGGCAATGTCCATGTTTACTCCAGAAGAACAGGAACAGCTTATCAGTCTTTCACGAAGATTTACAAAAAATCTGACGAAGCTAATTAACGAAAGTGAGGATGAAACATGATTATTAATACAGGGGCAAGAACGGATACCGTGCAGTTTTATGCTAAATGGCTGCTAAAGCGGTTTGAGGAAGGCTATGTTCTTTCACGCAACCCTCTGTTTCCAAACAAGGTTACACGATATGAGCTGACACCGGACAAGGTGGACTGCGTCGTGTTCTGTTCAAAGAATTATGAGCCGATTCTAGCAGATATTTCTAAAATCACAGAACGCTTCCATACATATTTTCACTATACCATAACTGCCTATGGCAAAGACATAGAACCCGGTGCGCCCTCAATTGAAAAGAGTATGGATACCCTGAAAAGGCTGTCTGCAATTGTGGGAAAGCAAAGGCTGGCATGGCGGTATGACCCTGTTCTTTTGACAGAAAAGTATACAATACAGACTCATCTAAAGACCTTTGAAAATATGGCGAAGGAATTGTCACCTTATGTTGACCGTTGTATTTTCAGCTTTGTGGAAATGTATAAGAAGCTGGAAACTAATATGCCGGAACTGATTCCTATGACCGATACAGACAAAGACAATCTTGCAAAAGGGCTGGGAAAGATTGCAGAAAAATATGGTCTGTATATTCAGACCTGCGGAACCAACGGTGATTATTCACGGTACGGAATCCATTCTTCCGGATGCATGACCTTGGACATTCTCGGCGGGGCAAACGGCATCCTATTCAAGGACTTAAAGCATAAGGGAACACGTCAAGGTTGCCATTGCATTGAGAGTCGTGATATCGGCGCATATGATACCTGTATGAATGGCTGTAAATACTGCTATGCGAATAAGAACCCGGAGAAAGCATTTGAAAATTATAGATATCATGATCCAGATTCCCCGCTTCTTTTGGGGCATTTGAAGGAGACAGATATGGTGCAGCAAGGGGCGCAGAAGTCTTATCTAAAAGGCGGTATTACTTGCGTGCAGCAGGAATTAGATTTGTAATTATCCAAGTGAAACGGCTTATTATCCAGAGGAAGCAGCGTTTGACAAAATCGAATCTGCCTGTCAGTGATTATTCGGTGAATCCTTATGTTGGATGCACTCATGCCTGTAAATACTGCTATGCCAGCTTTATGAAAAGATTTACAAATCATGGAGAACCCTGGGGAGAATTTCTTGATGTGAAACTTTGGCCGGAAATTAAAAATCCACAGAAATATGCGGGAAAGGAATTATTTGTAGGCTCGGTAACAGATCCCTATAATCCCCAGGAAGAATCCTATAAACGCACACGAACCCTTTTGGAACAGTTGAAAGGCAGCGGCGTTAAGCTGAGTATTCAAACAAAGTCAGACCTTGTGCTGCGGGATTTGGATTTAATCCTGGGATTACGGATGTCACGGCGATTATAGACAGAGTAAAAGACCAGTGTAATCTTGTATGGCTGGAAAATCTGAATCTCCGCGGCAGCTACAAGACGGCTATTCTTGCATATATAAGAGAAAAACACCCGGATTTAGTTCCTCTGTATGAGGAAATTTATCAGCATGGCAGCCGGCTTTATTGGGAATCTCTTGATGGGGCTGTCCGCTCCTATGCAGAAAAAAATGGACTCGAATATCTCCGTGACGACGACACTATGAAAAAGCCTTTTGATGCACCGCCTGTGATTGTGAACTTTTTCTATCACGAAGAAATCAAGAAGTCTGCAAAGAGGGGAGGGAGAAAGAATGCCTGAGATGCCGGAAGTAGAAATAATCAGAAGAATCATAGAACCGCAGATAAAGGGACAAAAAATACGGAATGTAAGAATCAATCATGCACAGATTATTGCGTATCCCGAGGAAGGGTGGTTTGTGCAATCGCTCACCGGGCAGACTGTAAAAAATATGACGCGCAGGGGAAAGTTTCTCACGGTTCATTTTGAAAGCGGTGACAGACTTGTACTTCACTTAAGGATGACAGGGCAGCTGCTTGTAACCCCTGCTGCATATCCTGAGGAAAAACATACGCATCTGATAGCAGAATTATCCGGCGGTAACCAGATTCGATACATGGATGTCCGTCGTTTCGGACGGTTCTGGTTTCTCAAAACGGATGAAAAGGATACAGTGACCGGGCAGGATAAACTAGGAGTAGAACCATTGGAGGATGCCCTTACAGCTGCCTATTTGCAGGAAAAGATGGGAAAGCGGAAGAAATCTATGAAAGAAATGCTTCATGACCAGTCCATTGTTGCCGGGATCGGAAATATTTATTCTGATGAGATTCTTTATGCTGCCGGGATTTATCCGGAAGAAAAGTGTGCTAATTTGGGCTCTGACGACTGGAATCGTCTTGCAGAAGCAATAAAAGAGATTATTGCGTGGGGGATTGATACAAATGAAATGACTCCTGAGGAGTATCTTGAGGGCAGAGGCAAAGAATATCGGAATATGCCTCATCTAAGAGTGTATGGAAGAGAAGCACAGCCATGTAACCGTTGTGGGCAGGCGATAGAAAGAATCATGATTGGGGGCAGAAGCAGCTACTATTGTCCGGTCTGTCAGAGAAAGAAAATTTAATAATTGCATAAGGAGATTGTAAGATGACAACAGAAGAACTACTTAATTCCGGGAAATTGTATAAAGTGTGGGAATTAACGAATGATGAGGGAGACTATTACAAGTATCTTCAAATGATGGAGGAATATAACAACGCTGGCTATACTCCGGAAGGAGAGGAAAAAAAGCGGCGGATTTTGAATGAGTTGTTTGCAGAGGTCGGGGAAGGTTCCTATTTGCAGGCACCATATCATGCAATGTGGGGCGGACACCATGTTCATTTAGGAAAAAATGTATATTTGAACTTTAATGCAACTTTGGTTGATGATGCAAATATTTATATTGGAGATGGAACGATGATTGCCCCCAATGTTACGATTATAGCGGCTTCACATCCGATTTCACCGAAACTCAGGGCAGAGGGCTATGGATGTAATGAGCCTGTATATATCGGGAAAAATGTCTGGATTGCATCAAATGTGACTATTCTCCCTGGTGTGCATATCGGTGATAATTCTGTTATTGGGGCAGGGGCAGTCGTTACAAAAGATATCCCTGCAAATGTGCTGGCTGTTGGCAGCCCGGGGCGTGTGCTGAGAGAGATTGGACCGGACGATGATGTATATTATATGCATGGGAAGTTGATTTCAGAAAACTTAGTTTAATAATAGATTGGATTGGTAAAGCTATTTGGAGTCTCATAGTCGGTTCTTTTAAACCGTCATATATACAAAGTTCAGGCGGAGCCAGTTTGAAGATATGTTTAAATCTGGATGGAAATAATGCACTATAGGTATAGTCCATAATACGATATAGGTATTTGCGGGAAAAAGCAGCGGTAATAAAATGAAAGTGGTTGAGAATTGATATGATATACTTTTAAGAGATTTGGGAGACAGTGAAGTAGTTGAAAGTTAGAAAATATAGTTATCAGGAAAATTAAATTCTATAGAAGCAGAGATACATAGTGTTTCCTGGAATAAAGGTCCTGGCGGTCTTATCTGCCAGGACTTTTGCTTTACCGCGTTATTATTTTGCGCTTATTTTGGGTGAAATGATTTTTACAAATAATAACTTTTCTTGTCACAACTGGTCAGAAAGATTGTCTAATAAGATATAATATAAAAAATGGAGGTAGTATCATGCAAAAGAAAGAATCAGAATTGATTGATCAGGCGGTAAATGGAGATAAAAAAGTATTGGAAAGTCTTCTTCTAAGTGTTCAGGATATGATTTATAATCTTTCACTGCGAATGCTGGGAAGTCCACAGGATGCAGAAGACGCCGTGCAGGAAATCATGATTAAAATAATTACACAGTTGTCGACATTCCGCAAGGAGAGTACGTTTTCCACATGGGCTTACCGTGTAGCTACCAATTATCTTATCAACTGTAAAAAGTCCATGTTTGCACAGCGGCCATTGAGTTTTGAATTTTATGGCCAGGACATCAATATGGGGGTTGTCCCTAATACAGAGGATTTACTGCAAGGGGTAGAGGAGGAAATACTGGCAGATGAACTAAAAGCTTCCTGCACCAATGTCATGCTTCAGTGCCTGGACCCTGAAAGCCGTTGTATCTATGTGCTGGGGCTGATGTTTAAGGCAGACAGCAGGGTATGTGGTGAAATCTTGGGGTTAACTGCCGAAGCCTACCGTCAGCGGCTTTCACGCATCCGCAAAAAGGTAGCTGCATTTTTAGGGGAATACTGTGGGCTTTCCGGTACAGGAAAGTGTAACTGTCAGAAACGTGTGGGATATGCAATCCTGACGCATAGACTTAATCCCGGGAATCTCGAATACAGATCCCTGGAGAAGCTGGACCATTCTACTACTGCAGAATTTACAGAAGCGATGGAAGAGATGGACAGACTGTCCAGTGTTTTCACACAGCTGCCTCAATACCGCTCTCCTTTAGATGCAAAGAGTTTCCTTAATAAGCTGCTGAAATCCGACAGTATGGATGTGATCAGGACGGAGAGCTAAAATGACAAGGGAACCAGAGGTAAAAGAGCTGGTAAATACGAGGCTGGCAAGCGGATACGGTGAATGTGATTATGATTGAGTCATTAATATGTGAGAGAAAAAATATAGCTCTGCCCGAGGAATTTAACTATTTTGGTCAGCTTATTGGGAGTTGGAAAATTGACTATGCAGATAGTAACAGCTCCAGGGTAATAAAAGGGCAATACCTAGCACTTCTCGGACAAAAACGACGGCGTTATTGGACAGATTAAAGGTGACTATGATCTGCAGAGGGTTTATCTTTTCTCCGCAGCACCGTGGTAGGTCTGATTTTACGAACTGTTCCTAGCAGAAGATGGGATAGGGGATTAAATCCTCCAGTGAGATTTCTGGTATTGCGCTAGCGGGCAGTCCCTTCGCATCGGGGCCCCCCGGTATCGCTTTCTGGTATTTCCAGATAAACGTATTTTGAGAGGTCAGGCGGTTCTGCAATGAATGCCTGGATAGCGCCTGTTCAATTTTTTTTCGGCTGCGGTCAGATATTTGATCAGATAGGACTCTGCTCAGCCAATATAGATATCCCCGCCCGTGATGTCATCTATGGTATGAAATTCATTCGTGATCTTATCCGCCATAGCCAGTAAATTCTCGGCTTTTTTGTGAAGCAGCATCCCTTCATCTGTCAAAAGGATACTATAACTGCTCCGGGTAAACAGTTTTTTCTTAATTCTTCTTCCAGCCCTTTCATCTGTATTCCCGGTACTGTCCATACAGACCTTTATGACCGGAAAGATATCATTCCCTTTGATAAGACAGAGAGATTTTTTCATGAGAATCTGAAAAAATGATATGCAGTAGGAATTCTGATATTTTAATGGTTTTGTCTTTCTGATATACTATTATACAGTGGGAAAAGTGACAAACAGGAGAAATAGTCACATTTGGAACCAGTCACTGTGAATGTAAGCTGAAAGAAATTTTTTGTTTTGGTAGAATCAAGGAAAAGATATTTATGGAGGATACCAGTATGATGAAGAAATGCAGGCTTACTATTTTAACGACCACATTGCAAAAAGAACTTGCCGAACAGTATGGGGTTCCCAATTTTACAACCTGTCCTCTTATGAGAGAAGGTCAGGTTTTTTATGCAGATTATGCAAAGCCGGAAGGGTTTTGTGATGAGGCATGGAAGGCCATATATCAGTATGTATTTGCGCTTGCGAATGGTGCGGAAGGATGGTATTTTGATGACTGGATTGACCCCAGGCACAAAGGTATGGCAATCTGTTCCTGTAATGATGGTTTAAGGCCGGTAATCATTAAAGTGGAAAGAGTGGATGAAGAAAGTGAATGCCAGGAGAATGTTAAAGGAAGCGGCGTATGAGATTGTAAGCAGGAAGGCTGTGGAACAGGTATCTGTTCGAGAAATCGTGGATGCCGCAGAAATCAGTAAACAGACTTTTTACCGATATTATAAAGATAAATATGAGCTTGTGAATGAAATTTATTATGAGTTGTTTCAGAAAGATATCATTATACCTGAAAAATTTGTGAAAGAAGATGACTGGAGGAAAATATACCTCCAGCAGTTTTCCGCATTTCGTGAGCATTTGGATTTTGTACGGCATCTTTTTACATCGAGGGAGACTGGATGTACGCTTGATTATGAAATAGAATTAACAATCTGGTTTGATAAAGAAATTCTGAAAAGGAAAGGTGTGGATATTACAGATCCAAGAATTCTGTTTGGAATTGAGGCAAAAGATGTAGGTGGAACTTTCGTCATGCGAGACTGGATTATCGGTGGGATGCAAGTGGAGGATGAGGAAATGGTAAAACGGTTTGAACTAATTATTCCACAGATATTAGTTCCTTTCTATTTCCCTGAAAAAACAAGGTGAATTGAAAATAGCAGGAGGTAAAGCAAATACCATTTGTTGCACTGAAAAAATGCAGATGAGTTCAATTGCATAAAGCAGATATATAACTTTGTTCGTGATGAAATTTTATTTATGATGTGCTTCGTAGAGTAAGTATACCCTGCCGGGTACATAAGCTGAGAGAAACCATCAAGACGTTTGAAGCAAAAGAGATTGAAAATCGGCCTGACCCCGGAGGATAACAGGGAAATGGTCAGTTATTATAAATGAATTTGATAAAACATCTCAGAGGAATAGCATTATGAATACACCTAAATTAGTAACAGAACGTTTAATTTTGAGAAAGTTTACAGAAGAGGATATGGAGGCTCTTTTCCTCATCCTAAAAGATGAGGTGGTTAATCAGTTTCTGCCGTGGTATCCTGTGAAAAGTCTTGAGGAGACTAAAGAATTTTATGAAGAAAGATATGCGGCAAAGTATGAACTGCCGCAGGCCTACGCATACGCCATCTGCCTTAAAAGTGATAATCTTCCGATTGGTTATATTAAAGTTGATATGGAAGAACATCACGACTTTGGTTACGGACTCTGCAGGGAATTTTGGCATCAGGGAATTGTAACAGAGGCAGCGAAAGCTATTGTGGAGCAGGTAAAAAAAGACGGCCTGCCCTATATCACGGCAACTCACGACAGGAATAATATAAGAAGCGGAAAGGTTATGCAAAAAGTGGGAATGAAATATTGCTATTCGTATGAAGAACAGTGGCAACCGAAAAATATTCCTGTAATATTCAGAATGTACCAGTTAAACTTTAACAGCGATGAAGATTTTGTATATAAAAAGTATTGGGATATGTATGAGAATCATTTCGTTGAAGAAAATTTGTGATTTTATAGAAATGAAGAAGTAATTTGACGTGAAGCGTACAGTTTTGGTGGCCGAGGAATATAAATTTCTTGCGTTTTAATGTAGTCTCCTGACCGGGTCTATACAAAATCTCAGATTTGTATTGCAATCAACGGAGAATCCGTTCCCGCCTGTGCAAAATGAATTAGAACGATGAAAATAATTGCGGATAAAATAAGCAGCGCAGTCACTATGAGGAAGCAGTAAAGCAGACTCTGAATTTACGCTGTACTGGTTTTGAGAAAGTTCTTTGAATTATGGACTGTTTCTCTAAAGTATAGGAAACTGAACTTACCAGGAAATAGAATTTTTGTGAAAGAATAAGGTTATGGCTGAAAGATGGCATTCTGCGATCATAGTATTACCTGTATCTGGAACGGAAAGGGGAGAAGAGCATGAATTTTGAGAACTTACAGGCAGAAAGAGAAAGCTGCAGAGTTTACAGTGATAAAAAGGTATCGTGTGAGTTACTGACTCATTTGGTCGACGTGGCACGCATGGCTCCAAGCGGCTGCAATTCACAGCCGAGCATTTTATTATCGTGGATGAACCGGAGGCACATACAAAAGTAGTAGAAGCGTTTGATGATCATGGCCTGATCGGATGTCCATGGGGAGCAAAAGTGCCAGCTTTTATTTTAATCTGTGAGGAAGAGGGGCATTTAAAACCTGGAGTCGCAGAACATTATGGGTCCCAGATTTTGCACAGATGGATATTGGGATGGCAGCTATGGGGCTATGCTATGAAGCTACCTCATTAGGATTGGGAACTTGCATGATAGGTACAATGAATCAGGAAAAGTTGCACCAGGCATTTGGGATTCCTAAAGAGCGGGTGGTGCGTTTGATCATTACTGTGGGATATCCGGCTAAAAGTGGTGAGCCGCGCAGAAAGATAAGGAAGGATTTGGACGAAGTTCTGGGCTATAATCATTGGTAAACGCGAAAGTCGGAATGAGGTTTTACTGCATAAAAATCTGAAAAATTGCCGGAAAACTCAGGAGGTATGAGATGAAATTTATATTTGCAACAATTCATGTGAAAAATTTAGAAGATTCTATTCGCTTTTATGAGGAAGTAATCGGTTTGAAACTGGTGAGAAGATTTCCGGGAGGACCAAAGACAGAGATTGCTTTTCTGGCAGATGGTCCGGCGGAATTAGAATTGATTTGTAACAAGGATGAAGAACTCTCACAGTATGGGGAATATCCATCTCTGGGATTTGAAGTAGATGATTTGGATCAGGCAATGGAAGTTATGAAAGCTCAGGGGGTAGAAATTGTCAGTGGGCCAATTCAGCCAAATCCTAAAACCCGCTTTTTCTTTATTCAGGATCCGGATGGTTTACATCTGGAAATTATTGAACAGAAATAATAAGAAGAGTAAGAGCTCTTTCAGAGCAAAGTTCTATCAATCGTTTAATAATAGCGTCTGAATATGTCATAATATTCCATCTCCTTAACTTTGTACAGTTAACACGAGTATAGGAGTTTTCTTAAACAAAAGTTAATTGTATACGGTTGTTGTAAGAAATAAAATATGCATCCATGGTTTAGATTTAATTTTAGAACCATGGGTGCATTTTTATGCGATAAAGTCTATAGGTAAGAGGAATGTTTTTCATAATGATGTGAGTCTCGTGTGTTGCAGTCCAGCAGACAAGCAGCTATAATTAATAGTAATACGGAGAACTGCGGAGTACATTTTGCAGGTGAAAGTAACAGTTTGAAAGATGGAGGAAGAAACAGGGGATGGAAAGTTTATCTGAAAAGGATCATATGCCCCTATGTAAAGGCGTTGATGCGCTTCGCTTTTACGGAGGCGATACCCGTGAACGGTGCAGCAACGGTTATATGGGCAGAAAGTCTAGGGATGCTATGTATGGCGATGAAAATGCTTATCGGACATTAAATGCACTCCTATTTGAAGGCAACAAGAATGAACAGGAACGTATTTGGAAAGAGGGACATACGCTAAATTCTGAGTTTATCAGAAAGATAGAGGAAACAATACAAGTTTATACAAATATTTTTACTCTGATGAAAGTCAGGAAGGAAGATTTCGATTACCGCGTAACTGGAAAGCGGGTAGATCGTGCATCATCAGTTACAAATTATGAAAATGGTTTTACCCAATCATTTTTTTCGTGTTCAAAGTGTGACTATGATTCAGCGTTTGCCAGAAAGAATGGAATTGTTCTTATAGAAGCGGAACTTTCCCCTAATATACCATTTATTGATTATGATAAGGTATTAGAAAAAAATGAATATACCCATTGGGATGAACGGGAAATACTTCTCCCTCCTTTTCTCAACATCGAGTTGGAAGAAATACCTCTTACTGCTTCTGAAACAAGAATTGTAAAAGATCAAAATAAGAAGCCACCAATGGGAAAATATCGACTGAAGACGATTCAGTTTCCTGATTACCGTAGAATTCTTTTAGACTCAGAAAAAATGTTATGGCAGCAGATTATTGATGGGAAGGAGTCAGCAGCCCAATTGTTGGAGAAGATGAATGAAAATGATAGGGAACAGGATTACAGAGAATACATATGTTGGAAAGAAAAACTACAGGCATATCTGAAAATAGAATTTTCTCGTATATGGTATGGAGGTGATGAACGTTGATAGATATAGAACTTTTGTGGGAAAATTATGCAGAATTGGGAGAAAGGGTGACTGAAGGAGAACTATCGAGGGAAGATTTCGAAAAACAGGTTTATGCATTTTCTACCTTTTTAAGCGGGATGAATAAGGATTATCACTATAATGGTACATATCTGCCGCATTATATAGATGAATTTCTGGATTTTTTGGAATGTTTCTATCGAAAATATCCACTTGTAAAAGTTTTTTTTGAAGTAGCGTCCTGTTATACAGAAGTTTCTTTAATTATTGACCGTTATTGGCAACAAGATTGCATTTTTGATAATGAGAAAGAAAAAATCTTTACATACTGGAAGGTATGTCCTTCTTATGAAAAAGGCTTAGTTTATTCTGAGGAGATGCTGGTTGAATGCAGTGTCCTCTGTGAGACAAAGCGTTTTATTTATCAAAGTAAGATAGGAAATGTTGAGGAAAAAGTGTTACAGGAAGTAGAAAAGTTGAGGGAGTTTTTGAATAATAAGGCGACTTTAAGAGATGGGGAAGTGTAATAAAGAGAAAGGAACCAAAAAACATAAGATGAAAACAGAACAAAAGCGTGCGGAGAAATACAGTGGCAGATATAGAGATTATTTGCTGTCGGATCAGAACATTTATCATGCAATTTATTCATTGCGTTCCTACATATTTGATTTTGAACTCCTGGAAGAGGTGGACAAAATAGCGTATTACCGCCTGCAGGACAAATTTGATGAAGTCTATATTAAAGAAATCATTACTCAAGTGCAGAACAGGATTATAGATTTGCTTGATAAAGATGACTATTTTATAGAAGCCAAAGTTTATTTCCGACCCAAAAAGGTGGAGGACGATAAGGTTGTTTACAGGCCGCTTCATACAACGGATATTATCAGCCAGATCGCAATTGTGGCGATGCTACATCTACTGGTATATGAGATACCAGATAAGAATAAGAAACTTTATCTTTCGAATGTAAGTCGCCTGCTTCCAGGAAATTTTTATGGAAACAGAGTATCTCTAAATCCAGAGGTCTTATTTAAACCCTGGAAGCAGCAGTATCAGGCATATACTCAGAATGCAAATGAGGCATTGAAAAAGTATAATGCCTCTTTGGAATACAAATATGAGGTATCTCTTGATTTGGAGAACTTTTTTCCAACAATCAATCCAATGTTGGTTTATCAGCTGATTGTAGAACGTCTTCCTGTAAATATAGAAAATTCAGATAAAGAATTATTGAAAAGAATTTTAATAAAACTTTTATTCTGCAGGTTAATAAACAAACTTTCCGATAGGTTGAAGAAGGTCTATTATAAGAACAAAAGAAATAAAGCGTGTACTTTTGAAGAGAATTTTGTGCGTGGAATTCCTCAAGGTCTTCCACAATCATATTTTTTTGGAAATATCTGTATGATACCGATAGCGGAGATTTTCCAGAAGGAATTCAAGGGAATCAGCTACTTTTATGTGGATGATTCGGTAATCTTTACGAATGATGTTAATGAAGATAAGTTTGGAGAACAGCTTGAATCTATAAATAAGAAAATTGGAGAACTGGAATCTGAACTTCTTATAGAAAAAAATGTCTATTTACAACCAAGGATTGCAATGACCATGAAGGCGGCTGGACTTTACGGCATTAAGGTTCATGAACTAAATAAGAAAAAGGCTGTGAGCAAGAGCAGTTTTACAAGGCTGGATCAGCTGGATGAAAGTGAAATCTATTTGAAATGTATTAGCCGTGAGGCTTCTCAGGCAGGAAATGAACTTTTTAAAATGTATTCCGATGAAGAGGATGTTATTTTTGAACGGAAAATGGGAGTGATTTCAGAACAAATTCAAAAGAAGATGGAGGAGTTGAATGGCAAATTAAGTGAATCAGAGAATAAGCTGCAGGAACTGCTGGCATTGTCAGTGGACGAGCAGCCAGATGATGCTATCAAAAATTGTAGAAACCAGATACAAAATTTAAGTAAATTCCGTGAACGCTGGATACGTTATTACCGTTTCTTTGAATATCGGAAACAGCGTCTCTATTTAAGACGAGTGTGTGAGGAGAATGAAAAGAATAAGGCAGAATTAGAAAACATTATATTTGAAGCTGAAAAATATGATGAAGACTCGGAGAAGCGAAAGGCTTTTATGAAGTCTTATAATGAGAATATATGGGATGCAGCAGTTTCTATGTATCGTGAGTTAGCGGATGAGAGGGAACGAGAGAGACTTGGAGAATACATAAGTGAACTCAATTCTATCTGTTTTGAGGGAGAAGAGGAAGAAAGCTCTTTTCTGTTTAAAGTGTATGGTGAATTGCTTAAAAGTAAGGAAGATCAAAGCAAGTATCAAGATGAATGTAAAAGACTTGCAATAGAATCCAAAGATCTATATAAAACTTTAAAATATTATGCATCATGGAAATTGAAGACATTTTCCCATAAGCATTATGAGGTAGCCAGACGATGGGTGGATCAAATACAGGAAGGGGACTGGAAAAGCAAGGTATTAAAAAGGCTGCTGTCAGAAGATATGATCAAAATGGCAGAAATTGTGAATGAGAATACGTCACAATTTTTACGAATGGTCGCAAATGCAGTATATTCACAGCTATTTGATGTAGAAATAGAAGATCGCTTCGTGATTAGAAAGTTTAGCAGGAAACCCTTAAGTTGTGGTGAATTTCGAATTTTACTGTTTTTAAGGAACAGGCTCTTTACAGAAGAAGCATTTCTGGAGCAGAAGTTTTTATTAGACGATCCAAGAAATAAAGCGGATTTGGACTATGCAGTCATGGAAGTCGTTGAGATATTCCAGTCCTTTGTGGCGGACCCGGTCCGTATTGATAAGCTGATTCTGACCCATCAGTATACTTGTGAGGTGTGGAAAAATGGCTCCAAACATTTGTACTTTTATACCCTGCATAATCAGGAACATGCGATTGCATTGATACGGAACATCGTAAAGCTGATTCATGGAATCGGATTTTTTAAAATATCTTCACTAGATTTTTATATATTATTTTTGGCTTGCTATCTTCACGATATTTCAATGGTAAAAATACCTGCTTTAGATGCATTTTTGGTAGATCGAGAGGACGGAGACAGCATTGCCTGGGAGCATTTGTCAGAAATTCAACAGGATGTTCCGCAAAATGGCGAATCCGAGGGTGAGAATGGCACTGAAAATAAAGCAATAAATATAGACACAAATATAGAAGATATTTCACAGGTGAAAAAGTGGATGACCCAGAGTTATAGGAAATTAGATGCTTATTATGAAAAGAAAATCAGGGCGAAACATGCTTCAGACAGCGCTGCTGAAATTCGTACAAGAGAAGATCTGGATTTCCTGGATGAAACTTTAAGGGAATTCGTTGCAGAGGTTTCGGAAGCCCATCAGGCAGATGAAAGAGATATTTATTTTACAAGATCCGTGGCCTCTGAAAAGATGATCAGCCTGAAATTTGATAAAATTCTGCTTCGCCTTGCTGATTTGCTGGATATGAGCAACTGCAGGATATCCAGACCAATTCTTTATCATAATCTGGATCAGATGTCAGAAAAGTCTGCTTTTCATTGGATATCTCATCTACTGACACAGGGATATGAATTGGAAACAGACTATACGATAGAGGACGAAAAAGCATGTCTGACTCCAAAGTCTATCGTGGAGAAGTTGATTTTAATTGTTATTGTTGATATGTCTCAAATGTCAAAGATTGAATGTGAAAAACCATGCAGATATATGGAAATTGAAAATATTGATGATAACGGATTTGAACTGAGTATAGGGGAAGTTTGTAAAAGCGGAAGTGAAGTCTGTAATTTTTTATGCAGATGGTTTTCTACGAAAAATGGTTATCTTATGCAGGAACTTTTTGCACTATGGGAATATTTAAAATCTGTACCTGATAACTATTTCGGAACAGAAGTAACAGTTCGTGTGAAAATTGCCAATAGAACTAGTCTTGATGCAAAGCAGTTCGGAATATTAGACAGGTATCTTAGAAAAACGTTAGAGGAACAGAAATGCCGTTAAAGGGTACTTTAAACATAAGAAAGTAGTACTATAATAATATGAAAGAGTATCCATGCAGAACAATTCAGAGATGGAGGAATGGATATGGGTGAAATAGTAAAAATAAACGGTTTTTCCGAAAACAAACATAACGATGTGATTATTAGAAATGAAAAAGAACTTGTTGAGATAACAGATGGAATTCTTTATGATGCAAAAGCTGATGTTATTGGTAAAAGGACAATGAGTGTGCCAATTGCTCAATTAGCCACACTAGGTGCTGGAATTTCGTCTCTCCTTCCGGTATTAAGAACTGTTACTCAGACGACTACAATAAATACGCAGGGACTGTATCAACTTGCTAATGCCACTGTGGGAGATACGTTGAAGATTGCAAAGAACGGAAATTTCTGGGGAGCATTCAAGACTGCAGAGGGTAAGTCAAAATTTGCTCAGCTTAAGGCGGCAGGACCTATAGAAGCAACAACAGAAACTGTGGCTGCAATTAACCCTGCAACCATGATGATGGCGGTCGCTCTGTTCTCTGTTGAACAGAAGTTGAGTGATATCGAAAAAATGGAAAAACAGATTATTTCCTTCTTGGAAATTGAGAAGGAATCTGAAATTGAGGCAGATGTCGAAACACTTGCTAACATGCTTTCTAAATACAAACTTAACTGGGATAATGAACACTTTGTGGCAAGCAACCATAAGCTGGTTCTTGATATTCAGAGAACTGCAAGAAAAAATATGAACGGTTATCAGAAAAAGGTCCATGAGGTTCTTAGTTCAAAGAAATTGATTGTTGCCCGGAATCAAGTGAACTCTATACTGAAGAATCTTCAGAAGAAGTTCAAGTACTATAGACTTTCGTTGTATACATTTTCAATGGCATCACTCATTGAGATTATGCTTAGTGGTAATTTCAAAGAGGAATATATTACTGGTATTAAGGAGGAAATCGAAAATCTTTCTATGACTTATCGAAATCTATATGGACAGTGTTCCATGTACCTGGAAAAAATGAGTGGTGTATCTGTTGAAACTAATGTGCTAAAGGGACTTGGCACTGCAAGTAAAGCTCTAGGAAAATTCATCGGCAGCATTCCTGTTGTAAAAGAAGGACCGGTAGATGAATTCCTCCAGGACAGTGGTTCACATATAAGGGAAAGTGCCGATGATATCGAGCTGAGTACAATTGAAGCTTTTGCAGAAATAAGTAATCCTGAAACGCACGTCTTTATTGAGAAAATGGAGGACATGATTCAGATTTATAATCATACAGGACAGATTTGTTTTGACGATAGAAAGATTTATCTTATAGCGGGTTAAGGTGTTCAGTAAGTAAAGCAAATAATTTTTAATAAGGGGGAGTATTGTGGGAGGAAGAGAAGGGGAGGGTTTTCAAAAGCATTCAAGTGAAATCGACAATATATACTTTTAGTAAAAGCTCATTAAAAAAATGGTTGCAGGATCTCATTAACGATGATGTGGGGGCAAATGAATTTGAGTTATTTTTAATAGGACAATGTGATAATGATGCTGTTACATTTATTAATTCAATAAATAAGTTTCAAAGCAATGAATTGGATGATAAAGCGCAATCATCATTGAAGGAATTTGACACAAGTTGTATTCTGGGCAGAAAAGTAAGTTTTACATGTATTCCCTATAATATCGACACATTGGAAAAAATAGTAAGAGACTCTTTATTTCGATATGTTTCACAAAGTAATCATATGATGACTTTTGAGCAAATTAGTCTTATTGCGTCGGCTACTGTGGAGGATCAGATGATTTCTTCAACACACGGGAATGGCATTATGAGAAAAGAATTCGATGAGGAATTGGAAAAACGCATTTTTCTTGTCGCGGATAAGTATTCCCCTAAAAGAATATCTATTGGTATTAAAAGTTTTCCTTGTAAAGAGATAAACTCTGAAGATAAAGTATTATATTTACCATTAGAAGACAAATTTAAAGATCGAAAAATAAAAGAAGAATATGATTGGAATGATGATATTTATGAAAAGCTGAAAGGATTTTTGCTTGAAAATACCAGTAACAAGTACGCATATCAGATATTTTTAGATACACATACATCTTTAGCGTTTGCTGCTGGGAGGGTTCTCAATAGTAAATCGGGTATCAATGTCTTTCCAATACAAAAATCAACAAACGGGGGTACCATATTATGGGATTTGAAACTGTTATCTAAAAGAAACTATGCTAATTGGAATATATCACACGAAGAGTTTCATGAAAATCAGTATGATACTGCATTATTTTTAAATGTTACTCGTTATGTTTACGATGACGCGTTAAAATTCATAAAGGAAAATGATTTACCAATTGGGCGTATTATTAACTGTATACCAAGCGAAGCTGGCGCAACAAATTTTGCGATAGAAGATGGTATGCATGCAGCAATTTTAGCTAATTCAATTTATAATGCTATTGGAAAAAGAAGTACAGTAGAACGACGTGCAACACTACATATTTTTGCTGCAGCTCCTAATGGATTTATGTTTTTCTTAGGTCAAAATTCAACGGGATTTGGTAAATGTATTCTATATGAATACGATTTTGAGCAAAGAGATTCTTGTACATACTCACAGGCAATCAGATTTAGCAGAGATACATAGTGTTTCCTGGAATAAAGGTCCTGGCGGTCTTATCTGCCAGGACTTTTGCTTTACCGCGTTATTATTTTGCGCTTATTTTGGGTGAAATAATTTTTACAAATAATAACTTTTCTTGTCACAACTGGTCAGAAAGATTGTCTAATAAGATATAATATAAAAAATGGAGGTAGTATCATGCAAAAGAAAGAATCGGAATTGATCGATCAGGCGGTAAACGGCAATAAAAAAGTATTGGAAAGTCTTCTTCTAAGTGTTCAGGATATGATTTATAATCTTTCACTGCGAATGCTGGGAAGCCCACAGGATGCAGAAGACGCCGTGCAGGAAATCATGATTAAAATTATTACACAGTTGTCGACATTCCGCAAGGAGAGTACGTTTTCCACATGGGCTTACCGTGTAGCTACCAATTATCTTATTAACTGTAAAAAGTCCATGTTTGCACAGCGGCCATTGAGTTTTGAATTTTATGGCCAGGACATCAATATGGGGTTTGTCCCAAATACAGAGGATTTACTGCAAGGGGTAGAGGAGGAAATACTGGCAGATGAATTAAAAGCTTCCTGCACCAATGTCATGCTTCAGTGCCTGGACCCTGAAAGCCGTTGTATCTATGTGCTGGGGCTGATGTTTAAGGCAGACAGCAGGGTATGTGGTGAAATCTTGGGGTTAACTGCCGAAGCCTACCGTCAGCGGCTTTCACGCATCCGCAAAAAGGTAGCTGCATTTTTAGGGGAATACTGTGGGCTTTCCGGTACAGGAAAGTGTAACTGTCAGAAACGTGTGGGATATGCAATCCTGACGCATAGACTTAATCCCGGGAATCTCGAATACAGATCCCTGGAGAAGCTGGACCATTCTACTACTGCAGAATTTACAGAAGCGATGGAAGAGATGGACAGACTGTCCAGTGTTTTCACACAGCTGCCTCAATACCGCTCTCCTTTAGATGCAAAGAGTTTCCTCAATAAGCTGCTGAAATCCGACAGTATGGATGTGATCAGGATGGAGAGCTAAAATGGCAAGGGAACCAGAGGTAAAAGAGCTGGTAAATACGAGGCTGGCAAGCGATACGGCGAATGGTATATCAGTAAAAGAGTATTTGTATTTTTGCTGTAACAAATTTAGAGTGTAAAATTTGCATTTGCTGTCACACGGCAATGCTTAAGCTTGTCTAATTAAGTAGAAGAAAAAAGCTTAGGAGGAAGAAAAATGAATGCAATGTTTGATTATCTCACAGGGCTTGCGGCGAACAACAACCGCGAGTGGTATCATGCCCACAAAACCGAATATCAGGAGGCCAACGCACAGTTTGAAGCACTGGTTCAGGAGTTGATTTTTAAAATCGGTGAAACGGACGGCAGCATTCTGCACAACGTACCCAAGGATTTGACGTTTAGATTGGTGAGGGACACACGGTTCAGCCACGACAAGTCCCCTTATACCCCTGCGTTTCGTGCGCATATTGCTGCCGGGGGAAAACAGCCTGTTCCGGTTGGCTACTTCCTGATGATCCAGCCCCAAAGCCGCTCGTTTTTAGGCGGGGGACTCTTTGCTGATATGTTTAAGGACGCTACAAGTATGATCAGAGAGTATATTTACCAGCATCAGGAGGAATTTCTCAGTATCGTGGAAGAGCCGGAGTTTGTGGAACATTTCGAGGTACGTGGTAACTCCCTGAAAAACGTACCGAAGGAATATCCCGCCGACTGTGCTGTGGCAAAATACCTAAAACACAAGAGCTGGTTCATTGAGTACCCGGTAGAGGACAGCATATTTAGCGATTTGCCGGCCTTCGTTGATTTCGCAAGCGAGCGGTTTTTGCAGATGAAGCCGTTCAATGATTTTATCAACCGGGCTCTGGGTGGATTTACCATGCCGGTAAGACATTGACGGAATGCTCATTTTCCTTCGTTCAATCCCAAGTGTTTTAGGAGTATGTCTGTTTCCAGTCATTGTTTTATTGGTTAATTTAAGCTTTATCAAGCAGAAACGGTTGTCAGCAATGATACGGTATTTATGGAAATCCTGTTCTGTGTATTGCAGCAGCTCGGAAAATCTGCCGCCGACGTTACTATGCAAGAAATTTCCTGGCAGCAGCCAATGCATTCAGCATCTTTGAAAACCAGTATAGGGAATACACTGCAAAAAAGTTTCTATGATTTTCTCAAACGGAATCCCAACGTGCAGTGCTGCTGCAATATGGACATCCAGCTGCGCTTCGTATCCACCGGCAGTGAGAAGGCTGGCAAGGGTAATGATTTCACGTTCCTGTAAAGACAGGCCTTCTCTTGCATAGATGTCGCCAAATGCGAATTCAACAATATAGTTTCCCAAATCTGGTGCGATGTCTTTAAGTGATTGGATTACGGCTTCGCCGCCAGCACCGTCAATTTTCTTTAAATTCTTCAAACCTCTTTCAAATTTTGTTTTCTCCATATCATTTTACCTCCGTGTTTGATAGAATAGAATTAGCTGCTATAAAAGGGTAGTTCTTAGACTATACTCGATGTCAAGAACTTTTTAGTGGGTTTTAGAAAGTTTTAGAAAGTGGTAAAGTTCATCAAACGTCTGAAAGATACAGGAATGCTCCTGCGGGACATTCGGCATTATTCTGATTTACGTTATCAGGGCGATGAGACTATGCGGGAGCGTAAGGAACTTCTGAGTGAGCATAGAAAAGTAGTGCTGGCTGAACAGAAAAAGTGGGCGGATTATCTGGAAAATCTGGATAGAAAGATAACATATTATGAAACAGAGATAGAATTTTTGGGGGAGGAATATGGGAAAAAAGACGGAACAGTCCCGAAGTGTATATAACGAGATGGCATGGGAATATGATTCAACCCCGGAGGGCAATTATACAAGATCCCATAAAGAAGAGATTATTAAAAAGGCTGTGCTCAGAGACGGAGATCACATTCTGGACATTGCCTGTGGTAATGGGCATTTGCTTGGAGAACTTTCCAAAAAGGCGAAAGTCGATGCGTTTGGAATAGATATTTCTGAAAATATGATTAACGCCGCCAGAGAAAGATATCCGGACTGCACATTTGCAGTGGGGTCCTGTGCGCCTCTTGGGTTTGAAAACGAGAGTATGGATCTCATAACGGTGTCCTGTGCATTCCATCACTTTGAAACACCTCAGGCCTTTGCCAATGAATGTATGCGGATTTTGAAAAAGAATGGAAAGGTTTTTATGGCTGAGCCATTTTTTTCTCCGGTGGTGCGGTGGCTTGCCAACACGGTGGTATATCCATTTACGAAAACAGGTGATGTGAGAGTGTATAGTCAAAAGGAAATTCGGCTATTTTTTGAATCGGCTGGATTTACTGAGATTGAATCCAACATAGCTGGCACAGTGTTATTTTTTTCCGCAAAAAAATGAACGCCAGTGGACAATGTGGTGAACTAACAGACAGTTGTATTTGATTTTAGAGGAGGAATAAGGTTATGGCTGAAAGATGGTATCCTGTAATTGATTATGCGGGATGTATTAAGTGTGGAAAATGTATAAACCAATGCACACATGGGGTATTCGATTCTTCTAAGGCTCCGTTACCTGTGGTAATACGGCCGGAGAATTGTGTGAACCATTGCCATGGGTGTGGAAATCTTTGCCCGACAGGGGCGATTGTATATGCCGGAGATGATACGGGGTGGACTCCGCCCTGCAATGTAGAGAAGGATACCCTGATTATAAAAGAAGAATCTGCAGGCTGTTCCTGTGGGTGTGGTTCATCTGGGTGCAGTTCTTCCGAGTGCAGTTCTTCCGAGTGCGGTTCGTCCGGGAAGACAGTGCAGATAGATTATCTTTTTCTGGATCTGCAGGTATGTGAACGGTGTATTGGCACGGATCAGATATTGGAGGAGGTAATTGAGGAATTGACGCCTGCCTTGAATCTGGCAGGATATTCTATAGAGTATCATAAGGTTGAGATTTCTACGGAACAGCTTGCGGTAAAGCATCGGTTTTTATCCTCCCCGACAGTCCGGGTGAATGGTGTGGATATATGCAGTGAGGTGAGTGAATCCAGTTGCGGCTGCTGTAGTCAGATCAGCGGGACGGATGTGGACTGCCGTGTGTTTGAGTATGAAGGAAAGTTATATGAACTTCCGCCGAAACAGATGCTTGCCGAAGCGATTCTTAGAAATATGTTTGCTACCGGACCGGAGACGGATTGTTGCTGTTATGAACTGCCTGAAAATCTGCGTGTTTTCTTTGAAGGGAAAGCAAAGAAAAAGGCAGGCTGTTCCCCGGAAAAGTGCTGCTGTTAATTTACAAAATGAATATGAGAAAATGACTATAAAATTTTTAAATCTGGCAGGAAAAGGAGAGAATGACATGGATTTTGAAAACTTACAGGCAGCAAGAGAAAGCTGCAGAATTTACAGTAATAAAAAGGTGCCGCGTGAGTTACTGACTCATTTGGTCGACGTGGCACGAATGGCTCCAAGTGGCTGCAATTCACAGCCGTGGCATTTTATTATCGTGGATGAACCGGAGGCACATGCAAAAGTAGTAGAAGCGTTTGATGATCATGGACTGACTGGATGTCCATGGGGAGCAAAAGTGCCGGCTTTTATTTTAATCTGTGAGGAAGAGGGGCATTTAAAACCTGGAGTTGCAGAACATTACGGATCCCAGCATTTTGCACAAATGGATATTGGGATGGCAGCGATGGGATTATGCTATGAAGCTACATCGTTAGGGTTGGGAACCTGCATGATTGGTACAATGAATCAGGAAAAGCTGCACCAGGCATTTGGGATTCCTAAGGAGCGGGCGGTACGTTTGATCATTACTGTGGGATATCCGGCTAAAAGCGGTGAGCCACGCAGAAAGATAAGGAAGGATTTGGACGAAGTCCTGAGTTATAATCATTGGTAAAGAAGAAAGTTGGTATGAGGTTTTATTGCATAAAAATCTGGCAGATATCTGTTCTTGATATTCAGTCAGAAGATATAAGTGTAACTGATACTGTCACAATAATATAAAATCTAAAGGAAAAGGACTCATAATTATGATTATATATTTTTCAGGAACAGGAAACAGTGAATTTGTTGCAAAGAGAACCGGGCAGCTGATTGACGATGAGGTAATCAATCTATTTGATAGAATCCGTGGGCATGATTTTTCGGATTTGAGTTCAGACAGGCCCTGGGTGGTTGTGGCACCTACCTATTCATGGAGAATTCCAAGAATTGTAGAAGAATGGCTGAGAAGAACAAAATTGACTGGAAATAAGCAGATCTACTTCATTCTGACCTGCGGCGGAAGTATTGGGAATGCAGGGAAGTATTTGAAAATATTATGCGAAGAGAAAGGCATGAGGTATATGGGATGTCAGGAGATTGTCATGCCTGAGAATTATATTGCCATGTTCGGGACGCCTTCAAAGGAAGAAGCACTGCGGATCATCCAGGATGCGGAAGGAATCATAGAAGAGACAGCCGCCAGTATCAAGAATGGTGCAGCATTTTTGGAGCCAAAGAGGGGAATCGTGGATAAAATAAGCAGTACGGTGATAAACCCTGTATTCTATCCTGTGTTCGTGCATAGTAAGAAGTTTTACGCTTTGGATTCCTGTATTTCATGTGGGAAATGTGTGACCCAATGTCCCCTTTCCAATATTCGTCTTGAAAAGGGAAAGCCGGTATGGGGAGATAACTGCACTCACTGTATGGCCTGTATCTGCCGCTGCCCAAAAGAGGCCATAGAGTATGGTAAGAAGAGTAAGGGAAAAGCAAGATATATTTGTCCGAAATAAGAGGGATGAAAGCATTTACGCAGGAAATTACCTGGTAGCTGCACCGCATTCAGTATGATTCGATATGGTCTCTCCTTAGCATATTTTTGCCCCAGCTACAAATAATACCTCTAAACAACATCAGGAGGTATTACAATGAAGGCGATCGTATTCGATGGAATACAAAAAGTGGAATGCAGAAAAGTAGAAGACCCAAGGATTGAAAAGGAAGATGACATTATTGTAAAAGTTACTTCCACAGCCATTTGCGGATCAGATCTACATTTAGTGCATGGTTTAGTAAAAGGCATGTATGACGGATATGTGTTGGGTCACGAGACAATGGGGATTGTCGAAGAGGTTGGTAAGGAAGTTAAAAATTTAAAGAAAGGCGACAGAGTGGTGATCCCTTTTCCTGTGGCATGCGGGCATTGTGAATTCTGCGACAGGGGAGAATTCAGCCAGTGTGATCATTCCAATGATTACGGGGAATCCGGCGGATTATTAGGTTATAGTAAATATCACGGAAATTATGCCGGAGGACAAGCCGAATACATCAGGGTTCCCTATGCCAATGTAGGGCCCAAAAAAGTACCGGAGGGATTAACGGATGAGCAGGTTCTATTCGTCACAGATGTCCTACCCACGTCTTATTGGGGAACGGAAATTGCAAATGTTAAGGCAGGAGACACCGTAGTTGTACTAGGCTGCGGACCGGTAGGACTGATGACAATCAAGTGGTGTATCCAGAAAGGTGCAGGCAGGATCATTGCAGTCGACCGCGTAGGATATCGTCTGGAACATGCAAGAAGTTATGGTGTAGAAGCTTTAAACTTTGAAGAATACGAACAGGTAGGGGAATATATAAAAGAAATGACACATGGCGGAGCTCACTGTGTCATTGATTGTGTCGGGCTGGACGGAAAAACCTCGGTCGTGGAAAAAATTGAAACTGCGCTCAAATTACAGGGCGGGTCCAAATCAGCGATAGAAATGGCTTCCCAGTGTATCAGAAAAACCGGGACAGTCGCGTTAATTGGAGTATATGGCAATAAATACAATAATTTTCCTCTTGGAAACTTCTTTTCCAAGAATGTTTCTATAAAAATGGGACAGTGCCCTGCAACCAGATATGTTGATTTATTGTTGCAGAAAATTCAAAAAGGTGAATTTGATGCGACAGATATCATAACCCATACACTTTCTTTGGAAGAAGGGAGCCACGCCTATAGTATTTTTGATAAAAAAGAGGATAATTGTATAAAGGTTATTTTAAGACCTTAAGAGAAGATATGTAAACAAGGGATATTGACAGATTAAGTGTAAAAGTGAAGATAAGCAGGAAAAAGGCCAGCTGGGAGGAAGAAATTCTGTCCTGCGCTGGCAGTTTTCTTGTAGAAAGCAGTTTGTGGGTATGATAACTTGTCTACCTAGAAGGGAGCATATCATCGTTAAAGCGACAGCCCCTTTATTACTTCACATATTTCTGAATTTCCCGCATCATTCCCGGGATATCCAGTGGTTTTGCCAGGTGGCTGTTCATCCCGGCCTTTTTTGCTGCAGCGATATCTTCTGCAAATGCGTCTGCTGTCAAGGCGAAGATGGGAATTTGGGCTGCATCCGGGCGGTCCATTTCCCGAATTTTTTCTGTTGCTTCATACCCGTTCATATTCGGCATTTGAATATCCATCAGAATGAGATCGAAATAGCCGGCAGGGGAGTTCTCGAATTCCTGTGTGCAGACAAGTCCATCATCTGCAGTTGTGACGATTGCACCCAGTTCGGTCAGCAGTTCATAAGCTATTTGCTGATTAATGGCGTTGTCATCAGCAAGCAGGATGTGTCTGCCTGACAGATTAATCTTCTCATCAGATGGCTGGAATATTGGTATCTCATCGGGAATAAGGAAATCCAGATCGACCGTAAAGATGGTCCCCTTTCCAGCCTCGCTGTCCACTTTGATGGTGCCTTCCATCATATCCACGATCATTTTAGAAATTGCCATTCCAAGGCCGCTGCCTTCGATTTTGTTGACATGGTCATTTTGTTCTCTTGTGAAGGAGTCGAAGATATGGTCTTTAAATTCCTGGCTCATTCCGATTCCCGTATCTGCAATACAAAAAGTCAGATGTGCGTGGTCTTTCTTTTCGGAAGGGGATTCCGTGATATCCATGCGGATGGAACCATTTTCCGGGGTAAACTTCACTGCATTGGAAAGCAGGTTGATCAGGATCTGATTGAGACGCAGGACATCAAAACAGAGTGTCTTATGCTCAACTCTATGAAGCTGAATATCAAAACTTAAATTCTTTTTTGCTGCTGTCGGCTGAATGATTTTAACGATCTTTTCCAGCACCATATCGAGAGAAGCAGTGTCAATGTTCAAAGTCATTTTTCCACTTTCAATCTTGGACATATCCAGAATATCGTTGATCAGGCCCACTAAGAGCTGACCAGACACATTGATATTCTCTAAATATCCCTGGAGTCTGTCAGGTTCATCTATGTGTTCCAACGCCAGATTTGTCATGCCCAGCACGGCATTCATGGGGGTACGGATATCGTGGGACATGTTGGACAAAAAGCGGCTCTTGGCAATATTAGCGCTTTCTGCGGCCTTGCGGGCTTTTTCCTCTGCCAGTAGAATCTGGCGGGTGGAATTGCGGTAAAGGATGAAAAATGCGGCCATCACGACGGAAGCGCCCAGAATCAGAATCAGGAAAACCTGAGAATCCTTCACAATGCTGTTAGCCTGTTCCATGATGACGTGGTTGGGGATTATGGATACAACATACCAGTCGGGTGCGTTCTTCATAGGAACATAACAGAAAATATATTCTTCTTCCTGATACCAGAAGCGGGCAACGCCTCTGTTACCAGCTTTCAGAGCCGATTCAAAGGCTTTGACCTGTTGCGCATCGTTGCCCTGTAGGTCAATGATATCGAACAGGTTGTGAAAGGTCCGGTTACTGTTGCGGTGCATGGAACGCAGGAGGATATCGCCGTCCTGATTCACCACATAGGAGAAACCGGTATCATTATAAAAGGAGAGGGAAAAGCGCTCTGCGATTTCAGAAAGAGGCTGTGTTTTTTGAACCAGTCCCTTCGTTCCATCAGGCCAGGTGAATGTTTCATAATAACCAAGCGTCCAGACACCGGTTCGGCCATCCAGAAATGGCTCCCGGATGCCTTTTCCCTGTAGCACAGAAAGCATGGCAAGCTGTTCATCGTTCAAAGAATAGCCCCTATTTAAAAAGCCTGTGTAGAGCATTCCCGAATCCAGGTTGACACAGATATAAGAGGAATCTGACGTGCCGCTTGATTTCATGCACTGAGACAGCGCCTCCTCATTTTGGGGATCTTGGGCAGCAGCTTCTGCGACGATTAAGCTGAGCATTTCCATGTCTTTTTCAATGTAGGTATCCAATGCATGGCGTCCCTGCGTGGTCACCTCCAGAATATCTGTGAGGGACTTTTCCCAGAGAGAACGTTGTACGCTCCTAAGATAGAAAAATCCACTGATAAGGAGGATGATAATGGAAAGGATGATGAGGAACCATCCTCTGTTTTTGTATTTAGCCTTCATTTTGCTACACTCCTAATTTGTTGCACTCCATTCGGCAATCAATTCTTCCATATGAGATACTGCTCTGTCGGCATCATCGCCATTGAGCATCCCTAGGATACATTTCCGGGAAATCTCCCAGAGAGGGCAGTTCAGATTGTCGTCGGAACCAATGACACTGTAACCATTGTTCAGATAAGGTCCGAGGGACTGGATGGCTTGATCCTCTGCCAGCCGGTTTTCCTTTAAAGGGCTGAAAGAGCTCTGGCTGTTCACAAATTCCCACATGGAATCACTCTGAGTCAGATATTCTACGAACTTTTTGGCTTCATCCAGGTGAGGACTGGCAGCATTCACGCTGATGCGGGTGTCCACATTGATGACAAGGACACTGCCATCGCTTAGAATCGGATAGGGACGCACTTCAAAGTTCAGATCAGGGTTCAGATCCCGAAGCCGCGGCACTGCCCAGGCTCCAGTCAGCATAAAAGGGCGTTCTCCTTTGGAGAATAGGGCCAGGTCATCCTTGGTCTTTGAGGTTTCAAGCGCTTCCGACGGGTCTACCCAGCCTTTATGCAGCATTTGTTCTACTAACTTAAAGCCAGGGCGAAAAGTCTGAGCCAGTTGATCCGGGCTGCTGTTTAAACGGTCGAGGGCAGCTTTCGGATCATCCTGCTGATAGATGGGGAGCAGGCTTATGCCGATAGCTGCGGTCTTAAGAGAGATGTCATTATTGGCAACAATGGGAGTGATTCCCGTGGAAACAAAATAATCACATACATCTTTAAGTTCTGACAGGTTGGAAGGAATCTTTTGTCCGTGTTCCTCTAATAGATCAAGGTTGCAGTAAAGTCCGAAGGCGGAGATCGAGGTTGGCAGATAATCTATGGTACCGCCGACAGACATCTGGCTCTTTGCAAGGCCGCTAAAATTGTCCAGGGTCGAAAGATCGGATAGATCAGCCAGATATCCTTGCTTTGCAAACTTTTGTACACGCTCGTGATCGATCATGAAAATATCATTTCCATTGCCGGTGGAGAGGCGCTTTTCCAGCACTTCAAAGTATTCCGGGGTCTTAATGCCGTCGTAAGAAATCGTGATGGCCGGGTATTCATCCATGAAATGATGAAGGGTATGCTCAATCGCCATAACGTTGAGCGCTTCATATTTAAAACCGAAGAAGGTCAAGGAAACCTCTGGGCTCAATGGTTTTGTATTGAGGTCGATCACCATAGTTTCTTTTTTGTTGCCCATGCAGCCGCCCAGTGTTCCTGCTGTGATCAGGAATGCCAGAAGACCAGGGATTATGCGCTTTACTTTCAATGATATTCTCCCCTATCCGTGTTTATACGTATGCTAAATCCGTTCATTTTTTTCATTGTAACATGTAAGCAGGATGAAAACAAGGAAATTTGACACTAATGTGAACAGAGTTGATAAAATGAAAAAAGGTACCACAAATTGTGATACCTCTAAAGTGGATATTAGTTGATATAGGGGGTCCAGAATTGGCGGGAATATTTTTCTTCTTCCAGAAGAAGTGTTTCCAGGGCAGCAGAGAATTTCTCAGGGCTTTTTTCTGTCAGGCATTGGATAATACTGGTAATGCTGGTTTCATATTTCTCATCCATGTTCTGTCTCTTGAATCTTGCCAGCGTCAGGGGATAACCCCAGGTCAAAAGTTCCCTGAGCCTTGTGTAGCATTCCTGTACCATAGGAAGCGTACTTTCCTGTTCAATGAAGATCAGGCAGGATTCAATACAGAGGCTGCACTTTTTTTCAGATAAAAGGAAAGACAATTTTTCCAGTAAAGCCTCCTTTTTTTTAGATGCAGCATGGGTCCATGTATGAAAGGAAATCCCTCGTATGGTCAGCGCAAGAATCTGCAGACTGTCGAGATAGAATCTGCAGCCCTCCTGGATAGGAGATTTGGTAAAGTCGAGTTCCACCGGACGGATATAGACTTGCGTTCCTTTTCCATGGTAAGACTTTGTAAATCCAAACTCTTCTAGGATTTCCAAGGCACGGCGCACTGTCATCATGGGAACTCCATACAATTTTACCATTTGGGAAAGGGACGGTAGATAAGTGCCCTCTGGATATTTTCCCTGCATGATCTCGCGGATGAGCCGGGAGGAAAGCGAGTAACGCAGCTGGGGCCTCTGCCGGTAAATATTCCAGGAGAAAGGAATCTGCTCCTTGGTATCGCAGGACGTTTCTAAGGCAGCTTCATCCAGAAAATGAAAGAGCCTCTGTGAAGTCCACAGATAAGTAGATTTGGCGTCTTTTTTGAAGAGCGCGATGGCCTCATCCTTGGTCAGGCTGTCCATTTCCTGTAATTCAGAAAATGTTTCCATCCCGTTCGCCAGATATGGAAAGCGGAGATAGCGGATGACTTCCCAAAGGAGATTGAGTGCCAGTCGGTTGTTGAGTGCGTTGATTGCAAACAGATAAAATTCCACCGGACTGGACAACGGGGTTTGAGGGAAGGTCAAAATTCCCTCAAAAAGGGCGCTCCACTCCTCGTCGCTCCATCTTCTCAGGCCTTCTATCCATAGGGGCTCTAATAAAAGAGCACCGGATTTGGCAATTTGGATGACACCCTGACGTCGTACAATGAAATAATCAAAGGCATTCTGACGCAGTATTTCAGGACTGGCATCAAAAACAACCTCTGCTGTCCTGCGGGCGGAGAGTTTTATGTAACCGTTTTTTTCCAAAAGGGATAAGGCCGTATGGACCGTAACCGGTGCGAAATGAAAGATTTCACAGATTTTGGGAATAGAGGGCAGTTTATCATGGCAGGTATAAAATCCGAGTAAAATTCTGGTTTCATAATATTCATAAACAAGTTGATACATTTCACTATTTTTTTTCATGGAATCACCTCGCTACTATAGTACCATGAATTCAGGACGCATGAAAGATGAAAAGCACCAGGGACATGATTTTGCGGATAGTGTGTGAGAACTGTAACATTATTTACGATATGTCACATTTGTTGATTTCAAGGGAAGGGCTGGATATAATACAGTCAAATAAAGAGCAGGAAAGGATGGTGTATAGATATGAAACGGACTGTCAGGAGGGATGATGATGCGTAAATGGATTTCAATATTCTTACTGATGCTGTCGCTGAGTATATGTCTCACAGGATGTTCAGAACTGGGCAGCGGGCTCCTTAAGGAGTTTGAGGATAATAAAGACGGTATAAAAAGTGAACTGGAAGAACTAAAAGAAGGGATAAAGGATGAGTTCAATGACTGGGTTGGATCAATCAGCAAATATTCCATTACAAAAGATCGGGATCTGACAGGAAAACGGGAACTTGGGGTAGATGATTATGTGGGGAACTATGAAGCTGAATATCATCAGTTTCATGGAAAAGAATATATTTTCGGAGGCACTTTGGTAGACCGTGAGAAGGGAAACGCCTTGAAAGCAACTTATTCACTTAATATTCAGTCCGGCACAGTGACCTTATACTGGCTGAGCAGCATGGAGGACCATATTATTTCCGGGGAGAAAGAAGTACATAAGATTACAGAAGAAAACGGAAATGGTGTCTACGATTTTACGATGCCGGCAGGAGACAATTTTATAGTATTGAAAGGCGACAACTTCACAGGAAGTCTGTCATTGAAAGTGGAATCATAGATCAATTGATTTGTTTCATCGAGGAGGGATAATGTTATGAAAATTTTGTTTTTACTGATTTTATTATTTGTGATATTTGTATTTCTCTTTCTCTTTTTATTAAGTAATAAAATTACACTGGGAATTATAGTCGCAGTTATTGTGATTGGGTTGATAAAAAAGTGGCAGAAAAATTCTGATTAGCAGAGAGAGCGGACCAAAAGTGTCCGCGCTCTCTGCTAATCATAGCTGGCAGCAGTACAACTATGGGTGAATTTTATAGGTGTGATGAGAAGAAAAGGGGATAGATCATCGGATATATGGAAGGCTTTTATAATGGGATGATAGCAATCAAGGAAAATGACGAAGAACCAGGGAAAAACAGAAGGATCAGAAGACGGCGGTTGATCACCGCCTCCTGCCCCTTTATTTGTTAATATCTACGTAGCTGTAAAGAGTGTATTTTGATATGCCGAAGTATTTTGCAATCTTATCACCAGATTTGGTAATAAGAAATGCTCCGGCATCATTCAGGAAATTAATCGCTTTTATTTTTTCCTCTTTACTCATAAGGGGAAGCGGGGTTCCGACCATGGCCACAGACTGTTCGATCAGCTCGTCCAGAAGCTGGTTGACATCATGGGTGATATGTTTCGGATCTTTTGTACTGTCTTCCGAATGAAGTTCATCCGGGCAGTGGGCTAAAGACTGTATAGATTTTTCCAGGGCAAGGAGATTGGTCACATCATAATTAATGGATAAGATATAACGTACAACCAAATCTTCATCATGAATATAGACGGTGCTGGATTTTAGAATGTGTCCATCATCTGTCTTGGTAAGATAAGAAAGCTTATCCTTTAGGCGTCCCTCGTGATGATGGATGGCGGAAAGGATAGCCTTTGACGGACCATCGCCCAGTTTACGGCCGGAAACATGCCCGTTTTCAATATGGACAATTGAGCAGTTGGAAGCGCTCCGGGATAAATCATGAATAACAACCTCACATTCAGATCCGAATTGTACCGCCATTGCGGAGGCAATCTGTTTTAAAGTATCAAGCATATATGTACTCATACGCAATTCCTTTCTTTTCATTTTATATATGATCGTTCAGGTAAGACAGGATAAATGCCACAAGCATCTGAGAATCTTCAAAATCATTGTGCATGATCTGTGTTGCCTTTTTGATTTTATTTAAAACTGTATTCCGATGCATGAATGTAGCAGAGGATGTCTGATTAATATTTCTTCCATTTTTCAAATACTGCATAAAAACATCACATAAATCAGTATGGTGCTCTATGTCATACTGCTTCAGAATCGTATAGCATGGTGAGGACATCATTTTCATCGGTACATGCTGCTTCAGTTCTTTTAGCAGATAGTGGGTATGGTAGTCTGCAAAATTATAGAACTTGTTTGTATGTTCACAGCCTGCTTTCCCAAGTAAAAGTGTTTCTTTACACTGTATTGCTGCTGTCTGTAAGTCCTTGAGTGAGAAAAAGGCGCCGCTGATTCCACAGGTGATAGGCTGTCCATGAAAACATTTCAGGAAAAGCTGTTCTTCTTCTGTGTTTAAAAATGTGGAAAAATCCTTTCCGTCAGATAAAATCCGCAGGACATACATACTATTCTGGCAGATGAAAGGTCTTAGCTGCGAAATGGAGTTTCGAATGTTCCAGCACGCAAAAGTATAAGGTAATTCGATCTGATTATTATATTCTACCTTTGCCAGAAGAAAATATCCGTTCATAGATAACCCGGGGATGTAGCTGATCTGGTCTTGATACTGCTTGTCTTCCAAATCCGGATGTTCCATGATTTCTGACAGGAAGGATTCGTACATGTCCGAAGTAGAACGGTTCTGGTAACGCTCCTGCTGGAAGTAAAGCTGAAGATTATCTGCAACGGCATTCATAAGATACAGATAATTGGTCTTTGGATGAACACTGCACCGGAAGACCAGCATATAGCCAACTTCATGATTGTTCGAATAAAACCGGTACATCATACTGTAATAGCACTCCCTGGATGACAGGCAATAGTAATTGATATAGGGATTCGTACTATTCTGTGAAGGGGACATCAGCCCATTCTGGTAAAGGCTTGTCATCGTCTGCGGTGTAATATAGCCGTCGGATAAAATGGTATCCATCAGAGGGATGTCACAGTCAGGATTACGGACATAGCCAAGAACGGAATAATTTCGGTCCAGAACAATGGCAGGATGTACAAGATAGTCCTGACTCATATCCAGAAGCCTCTGCATAGAGGCATTTCGAAGAAGTTCCAGATGAAAATCTTTATGCCAGGTTCTAAAATCCAGAAAAATATTAACGATTAAATTAAAAATAGATGAAAAAGATTCTTTTTTATATAAAAGAATCAGGGATAAATCTTTTGGAAAACTTTCCAGGTGAAGACTTTCATCTGACGTAACACATAAAAAAGAGCAGGGAGACAGCTGCTGCTGACTTAAAAGCAGGGGGGAATATGTACGGAACATTTCCTCAGACCCCATATAGATATAGTTTTTATCTGAGTCTCCTGCATCGTCTTCGTCAAAAAGTTTGATTCCGTCAATGCCTTTGGAAAGGTCAATATTCTGGGATTCGTAAATGCTGTTCGGTGAAAGCTGATACAGTAGTACATTTAATGGTATTTTCATGTTACAGCTCCTTATCGTTCGAAAACAGTGATAGTTAAAATTATAGTATAGTCTGTCAATATGTCAAGTGCATATTAAAGGAGAGGTAAAAATGTATATTTATACAATTCGTATAGACAACGGGAGGTTTATGATAGAAAAAAAGGAAAAGAGGAGGTATATATTATGAATATGTTTTCACCTGCTGAAATAACGAAAAATTATGTTGCGATTGGAAAAGGAAAAGTAAATACGCCGATTCCGAAAATGCTGCTTCTCGCTGTCATGGCAGGCGCATTCATTGCGCTGGGAGGCGTTGGTGCAACAACTGCGGCAGTGTCCATTCCGATGGCGTCTGTCGGAAAATTTGTCGGAGCATGTATTTTCCCGGGGGGACTTACTATGGTTCTTTTGGCAGGAAGCGAGTTGTTCACAGGAAACTGTATGTTAACGATTCCTCTCCTGGAAAAGGAGATTACAGCGGGTGGTATGTTAAAAAACTGGATTGTTGTGTACATCGGAAATATGATCGGAGGACTCTTAGTTGCAGCGGGTATGGTATATTCCAATCAGTTCGGACTTTTTGGAAATGGCATGGCGGTTTCTGCAATGAGTGCTGCAGCCGGGAAATGTACTCTTTCATTTTCCCAAGCATTTATCAAAGGAATCTTCTGTAACTTCCTTGTGTGTCTGGCAGTCTGGATTGCCTTTGCGGCAAAGGATGTGGCAGGAAAGATCATAGGATTATTTTTCCCGATTATGATCTTTGTTCTCTGCGGTTTTGAACATAGTGTGGCAAATATGTACTACATAGGAGCAGGACTTTTTGCTAAAAATGTTCCGGAGTATGCGAAGGCGGCAGCGGAAGTCAATGTCAACATGGATGTCATTACATGGAAGGGGTTCTTCGGAGCAAATCTTTTACCGGTCACCCTTGGAAATATTGTAGGCGGTGCGCTCTGTGTGGGCTGTGTCTACTGGTTCTTATTTCTTAGAAAAAGCAAACAAGCAGAAAAATTAGGAGGAAACAAAGATGAGTAAGATTTTTCTGGCAGATCCGCAAAGCTGCGATGTGAAGATTGGCAGACTTTTGGAAACATTTGAAACAAAAGTGAAAGCATATCCTCCGGGAACCTGCCCTTTAACGGTACAGCTTTCACTTCTGGTAGCATCGAAAAACCAGACTTGTGGAAAATGTGTTCCATGCAGGGACGGGCTGCCGCAGCTGGAAGTTCTTCTTCGAAAGGTATTAGAAGGAGATGCGACGATGGAGGTACTGGAGCATATGCGTTCTCTGGCAGCGATGATCAGAGATACAGCGGATTGTGCCATCGGTTATCAGACAGCGACAGAAGTTCTTGACGGGCTGGATGTATTTTATGAAGAATATGAAAGTCATATTTTAAATCATGAATGTCTGGGCGGGATGGGGCAGAAGGTGCCGTGCATTAATCTCTGCCCGGCGCATGTAGATATTCCGGGCTACATTGCCCTAATCGGTGAAGAGGATTATGCAGGAGCTGTGAATCTGATACGAAAAGATAATCCGCTTCCAACGGCATGTGCCATGATATGCGAGCATCCCTGTGAGCAGAGATGCCGGCGTAATATTATTGACGATGCCATCAATATCCGGGGCTTAAAAAAATACATCGTGGATCAGGTGGCAGCTGATCAGGTGGCAGTTCCCAAGGCAAACCGTTCTACGGGAAAAAAGGTAGCAGTTATCGGCGGCGGTCCAGCCGGTATGACAGCGGCATATTTCCTTGGACTGATGGGACATAAAGTAACCATCTTCGAGAGGCAGAAAAAATTAGGCGGCATGCTCCGTTATGGAATTCCGAATTATCGTTTTCCGAAAGACCGTCTGGATGAGGATATCCGGGCAATTCTGTCAGCAGGCGATATTGAAGTCAGATATGAAGCAAAGGTAGGAACAGAGATTCCGGTTGAAGACGTATATGAAGAATATGATGCTATGTTTGTGGCAATCGGAGCCCAGGCAGGCAAGAAGCTCAGGCTGGATGGGATCGATGCAGAGAATGTGGAATCTGCAGTTGAGATGCTGGACCGCATAGGAAATGGGGAAAAGCCGGATTATAGTGGCAAGAATGTTGTTGTGATCGGCGGCGGAAATGTTGCCATGGATGCAGCGAGGAGTGCTGTACGCTGTAAGGCAAAAGAGGTCCGTATTGTATATCGGAGAAGGCAGGAAGATATGACGGCATTAGATACAGAGATCGAATCTGCAGTTATGGAAGGGATTGAGCTGATCACCTTACAGGCGCCGAAATCCATCGAGAAAACTGTCGAGGGAGCATGTTCTGCATTGATCGTACAGCCACAGATGATTGGTCCTTACGATAAAGCTGGGCGGCCAAGCCCTGTGGATGCAAACAAGGAGCCACAAAGAATTCCCTGTGATGTGATTCTGATCGCGGTAGGCCAGGATATTATAAGCCGTCCGTTCGAGGAATTCGGCATGGAAGCAGAACGGGGCGTATTTAAAGCAGGATTAGATACGGCGGTATTGAATAAGCCGGGTGTCTTTGCAGGAGGCGACTGTGCTACAGCTCCGGCAACAGCCATTCGTGCTATTGCGGCAGGAAAGGTTGCTGCTCATAACATTGATGAATATCTGGGATATCATCATAAACTGTATTGTGAAGCTCGTGTCCCGGACCCAAAAGAAAATAACCGGATTCCGACAGGGCGCGCCAATATTACAGAACGTCCGGCATATATCCGGAAACATGATTTTGAGCATGTTGAAAACCCTTACACATATGAAGAGGCTATGCAGGAGGCAAACCGCTGCTTGCGCTGTGACCACTTTGGATGTGGGGTACTGAAAGGAGGCAGAGACGCATGATTTGTCTTAATATAGACGGGATAGCTGTAGAAGCAGGCGAAGATATGACAATTCTGGAAGCAGCGCAATCCGTAAATATCCGTATTCCGACCCTGTGTTACATGAAAGAAGTCAATGAAATTGGATCATGCCGTATGTGTGTGGTAGAAGTGGAAGGTATGAATAAGCTTCCGACTGCCTGCAACACTCTTGTAAAAGAAGGGATGCATGTACAGACAAAAAGCGAGAGAGTGATAGAAGCACGCAAGACTATTTTAAATTTACTATTATCAAATCATCACAGAGGATGTTTTTCATGCCCACAAAACGGGGAATGTGAATTACAGGAACTGTGCTATGAATATGGTGTGGAAGAATCCAGATATGTGGGGACACGTAAGAAGATCGAACGTCCGGTAAAGGACAGCCATCCATTCCTATGTTATCATCCCGAGCTTTGTATCCATTGCCAGAGATGTGTGAATACATGTGCCAAGGTGACAGGAAGGAAGGCTATCACGCTTGGCAAGACGGGAATGTTCAATATTATCGAGGCTCCTTTTGGTGCAGACTGGGATACCACCCTTTGTGAATCCTGCGGTAACTGTGCACAGGCATGTCCTACAGGCGCTATCACTGAGAAGCGTAAAAAGAACTACAGAGGCTGGGAGACAAAACGTGTACGTACCACTTGTCCACATTGTGCTACAGGATGTCAGATGGATCTGATTGTCAAAGACAATAAGATTGTGGATGTAGAGGGAGCAGACGGACCGTCCAACCATGGACTTCTGTGTGTGAAGGGACGAAGTGCTTCCTTTGATTTCATAGATCAGGAAGACAGAATCCGTTATCCTCTGATTAAGAATAAAGATACGGGAGAATTTGAGAGAGCAACATGGGATGAAGCGTTAGATCTTGTGGCTTCCAAATTCACAGAATTAAGAGAAAATTATGGAGGTGAGGCACTGGCTGGTTTTGCCTGCTCACGTTCAACCAATGAAGATGTGTATATGCTTCAGAAAATGGTTCGGACAGTGTTTGAGAGCAACAATACCGATAATTGTGCCCGCGTTTGACATGCTCCTACTGTTGCCGGGCTGGCAACCACATTAGGCTCAGGAGCCATGACAAATACTATTTATGATATCACTCATGAATCAGATGTTATTATGTTAGTTGGTTCAAATCCAGAACATGCACATCCGGTCATCGGTATGCAGATTCGTCAGGCGGTTGAGAAGGGAACCAAATTGATCGTTGTTGATCCAAGAGAAATTGATCTTGCAAAAAAAGCAGACATACATCTGAAATTACGTCCGGGAACTAACGTAGCATTTGCGAATGGTATGATGCACATTATTATAGAAGAAGGACTTCTGGATGAAGCATTTATTCATGAAAGAACAGAAAACTTTGAAGCAGTGAAAGAAGCCGTGAGAGAGTATACTCCGGACAAAGTTGCCGGAATCTGCGGTATTGATGCTGATATTTTAAGAGAAGCTGCCCGCATGTATGCAACGGCTGACAGGGCACCGATTCTGTATTGTCTTGGAGTGACAGAACATCATACAGGGACAGAGGGCGTTATGTCTCTTTCGAACCTTGCTATGCTGACTGGAAAACTGGGACGCCCGGGATGCGGTGTGAACCCGATCCGTGGACAGAACAATGTACAGGGAGCATGCGATATGGGGGCATCTCCCAATCAGTTCCCCGGATATCAGAATATCATCGCACCGGGCATTGTTGAAAAGTTTGAAAAGGCATGGAATACGACTTTGAATCCAAACGTAGGCGTGAAAGCAACGGATTGTTTTCCAAAGATGATTACAGGAGAAATCAAGGGTCTCTTTATCTTTGGTGAAGATCCGGTGAGAACAGATCCGAATACAGCACATGTGATACATGCTCTTAAATCTCTGGATTTCTTTGTTATAGATGAATTATTTATGACAGAGACAGCGAAGCTTGCAGATGTCATCCTTCCGGGAAGATCTTACGCAGAGAAAGAGGGTACATTTACCAATACAGAGCGCCGTGTGCAGCGTGTGCGTAAAGCCGTTGAAATTGCTGGTGAGACAAGACCGGATACCTGGATATTTACAGAGATTATGAGACGTATGGGCTATCCACAGCCACATCTGACTCCGGCAGAAATCATGGAAGAAATCTCTCTGGTGACTCCTTCCTTTGGAGGAATCAGCCATGAACGTCTGGACAGTAAAGAAGTGGATGGGCGAGGATTACAGTGGCCGTGTTTTAGCAAAGACCATCCGGGAACGCCGATCATGCATGAAGGGAAATTTTCAAGAGGCCTGGGATACTTCAGACCGGCAGAATACAAATGTTCCGTAGAGCTTCCGGATGAAGAGTATCCGCTGCTTCTGATGACGGGACGAATTCTCTATCATTATAATGCATGTGCCATGACGGACAGAACAGAAGGCATTCATCAGATCGCACCGGAGTCCTTTATTGAGATGAATACCAATGATGCGTTGAAATTGGGAATACGGAATGAAGAGATGGTAGAAATATCTTCGAGAAGAGGAACCATAGCTGCCAAAGCCCATGTGTCAGATAAGACAAGAGAAGGAGAATGCTGGATGCCGTTCCACTATATCGAGGGTGGAGCAAACTGGCTGACGAATGATGCATTAGATGGAATTTCCAGCACTCCGGAATATAAGGTATGCGCAATTAAGGTACAGAAAATCAAATAGGAAATACCGTGCCGGTGGCATTGGATTATTCAGGCATCGCTGGTGGGAAAACTAGGCGGTGCCTGTTTGTTTGAAGGAGTGGAAATTATTTTAGAGAAAGAAAATCAATTATATAAAAATATAGTGTATACCCGTATCGGCAGAGACGCAATCTACAGGGAAGAGAGTCAGGCTGTATTAAAGGAGCACACACTGGATATCTGTGTCAATGGCATAAGGCTGGAAACAATAACCTGTTCTTTGCAATATCTGGAGGAACTTGCTGCAGGATATCTTTACACAAAGGGAATCGTGAAGTGCAGGGAAGATATGGAAGAGATTTCACTGAATGAAGAAGAAAATAAGGTCACGCTTCGGGTGAAATGGGATGGTTCATGTACCCGGAATGGTTTCGCTGGAGACAGGAACATGTATCCGGTCAGGCCTTTGTTATGGAAGGAAGAACAGATATTCCAGCTTGCAGATCATTTTGCCCAGGGAACACCGGTACATAAAAAAACCTGGGCAATGCACAGCTGTTTCCTGTGGCATGAAGACAAAATCGTATTTGAATGTGAAGATATCGGAAGACATAATGCATTTGACAAAGTGGCAGGTTATGCTCTGCTCCATGGGATAGGGCTTCCCGAATGTATCATATATTTAAGCGGACGAATTCCAGCAGATATGGTCAGGAAAGCGGTGATGGCGAAAGTTCCGGTTCTTGTATCAAAAGCAGTACCTACTGCAGACGGAATCGAAATGGCAGAAGAATATGGTTTGACACTAATAGGGGCTGCCAGACAGGATATGATAAGAGTATATACGGATTTTTCCAGAGGAAAAGAGTATGAAAATAGAAGGATTAATTCTTGCCGGCGGGAAAAGCAGAAGAATGGGCGGGATTCATAAAGGAAACATGGAGCTTGGAAAGAACACGTTTACGGAGATCATATGGAAAGAATTAAAAAAAGACTGTGGAAATATAAATGTTTCATATGGGGATGTCGTACATGATACACATAAGGACTGGGGGATTGTTAAGGACATCTATCCTGACTGCGGACCGATCGGAGGACTTCAGGCAGGGCTTCGGGCGTGCCGCGGGGATACCGTGTTCGTGGCGGCATGCGATATGCCATTCTTACAGATCGAATTTTACAGGTATCTTGCACAATATATGGAAGGGGCGGATGCAGTTGTGCCAGTGGTAAATGGAAGACTCCACCCTTTAAGTGCTGTTTATAAAAGCAGTGCCCACAAAGTATTTGAGGCTCAGATTCAGAAGAAGAATTATAAAATAATATGCTCTTTGGAAAAAATGAGAGTGATGTATTTGAATCTTAAAAGTGATAAGTTTGCCTGGATGATGCAAAATATTAATACAATGGAAGAATATCAGGAAGCGAAAAAGCTTTTTGGAAAAAGGAGTAATATATGTCGGGAATTACGGTTGACCAGGCAAGAGATATCTTGCTTGAAAAAGTAGAACAAATAAATGAGACGGAGGTGATACCCCTGTGGGATTCAGTGGGAAGGGTGATTGCCAGGGATATCGTCGCACAGCACAGCCAGCCCCCGTTTCCTCGTTCTCCACTGGATGGGTATGCGTTGAGAAGTGAAGATATTAAGCATGCTGCAAAAGAAAATCCGGTATCTCTTATCGTGATAGATGAGGTAACTGCGGGGCATATATCCAGTCAATATGTCAGTAAAGGAATGGCAGTGAGAATCATGACAGGAGCCCCTATTCCTGATGGCGCAGACTGTGTGATCCGTCAGGAAGATACGGATTATGGTGAAGTTACAGTTGCAGTATATAAAAGTCTGAAAAAATGGCAGAATTATTGTTTTGAAGGAGAAGATTATAAAAAAGGAGAGGTGATCCTTGCCAGGGATACGATGATAGGCGCTGTGGAAGCAGGAATACTTGCAAGTCTTGGGTATGATTCACTTGAGGTGTACAGACAGGCCAGGGTCATGCTGATTACAACAGGTGATGAACTGGTGCTTCCCGGTGAGGCACTGGAAGCAGGAAAAATATATGATTCCAATCTATATACGTTAGGAACAAGGTTAAGACAGTGGGGCGCTCAGATTATTTCCGGAACAAGGCTGGAGGACAATCCATATGTAGTAGCAAGAGAAATCCAGAAGGGCGTCTGCAGAGCAGATATTGTGATTACGACCGGCGGAGTTTCAGTAGGAAAAAAGGATATTATGCATGATGTTATCAGTATCCTGGGGTGCGAGAAGCTCTTTTGGAAAATCGAGATAAAACCTGGAATGCCTACCTTATGTGCGGTGTATCAGGGGAAATTATTGATCTGTTTATCTGGAAATCCTTATGGGGCAGCAGTGAATCTCGAATTGCTGGTTCGTCCTCTTTTGGCATTTATGATGAGGCGGAAGGATTTGGAATTACAGAGAATACAGGCGAAAGCGGTCGGATGTTTTGGAAAGAAAAGTGGTGTCGCCAGATATGTACGCGGTTATTATCGGGAAGGAAAGGCAATTTTAACAACAGGCTCCAATGACTCTGGCATTATGAGTTCTATGTGTGGATGTAATTCTCTGATTGAAATACCGGCAGGATCTGAGCGTTTAAATGAGGGGGACGACGTATGGACAGTATTGCTGTAAAGAAACATCAGAGAATACTTGTGGTATGTGGTGTGAAAAATTCGGGAAAAACTACACTTATCGAGAAAATCGTTCACAGACTTGCAGAACAGGGCGTGAAAACAGCAGTGATCAAGCATGACGGACATGATTTTTCAAGTGATGTGCCGGGGACAGACAGCGACCGGTTTCAAAAAGCCGGGGCATATGGAACCGCAGTATTTTCTCCGCATCATTCTATGGTGGTAAAAGAAGAATGTAATACAGGAATCGAAGAGATGATATCCCAATTCCCGGAAGCGGAGTTCATTATAATAGAAGGAATGAAAAATAGTGAATACCCTAAAATAGAACTTGTACGAAATGGAATTTCTGACCAGCCTGTGTCTAATCCGGAAGGGAGAATTTTGATTGTAACAGATTATGAAAAGGGAAAATTTGAAGAAGAGACTGTTGGATTCGAAGATATAGAAGGACTTCTCTGCCGTCTGCATCTTAGCTGAAGAAAATTTGGGGACGGGGATTTTCAGGTTCTATTATAAATGTATAAATGCCGGAGGATATGAATAAAAATTCGTGTCCTCCGGCATTTATGATAGAACCTGTTTCACCTCATCAAGGAAGCGGCGAAGTTGATTTGGAGCAGCAAAGTGGATTTGTAATATCCGCTTTGGCATGTCTCATCAGCAGGAAGCGATTATGGATCACTGATAAAAGCAACCGTGTTTGTTTCTATATCAACCTCTGCCTTTGCAGAAGGTGCATATCTTTGAAAAAGATTAATAAACACTCCGACCAGTATCGCTGATATCAGAGTCCCCTCGCGAACCCCCCGGAATGTGTCAAATAACATGAAAGAACAGATGACAGCAATTGCGGAGAGCGTGCAGTCCAGAGCAATTTTCATATTTCCAAACTTTACTTTAGTACAATTGGACAATGCCTGTACAAGAGAGTTGCCGGGTGTTGTGACCAGATCAGCATGAACACTGATCATGATTCCGAAGGCCATGACAGCACATCCGATCACTAAGAGAATTAAACTGCTAAAGTAATATACGGGCTTGATCTCTTGAAACATGTACATAAATACATCGATTAGAAAACCAAAAAAAATCGTGACCGGTATTTGCAGAAACTGCATTTTCGGAAAAGATTTTTTTAACAGTAAGATCTGTAAAAGTAAAAACAGCATGTTCAAAATAAAAGTAAAAGTTCCAAAAGAAGGTTTCAGTCCAAGGCTGAGTACAAAAGGTACACTTGAAAGAGGGGAAGTGCCAAGGTACGCTTTCGTGATCAGGCTGATTCCCATTGCATTTAATGCAGTTCCGAGCAGGAATTCGAACACCTTTTTTGTTGAAAATTTTGATTTCATGGATTTTTTCAACTCCGTTCTTGTTTATTTTTTATTACTATAACATAAAAAATAGATAAAAGAAACAATTTTGTACAAAAACTTTTTTTAGCACTAAAAAAAATTGGTCAAAATCAGAAAATGCAGAAATTGAAGCTCCTTTCCTGTGTATTTGATCGCCCGTCAGCAGATTTCTATGCTATACTAAACCTATGTCATAACAGAACGGAGGTCTTAGATTATGGGAATCTGGATTACAAAGCACTAACAGCAGGGCGTTGGTGTTTTGAGCCTTGCTGATCAGGGAACTGTTAACACAGATGGATGATTAGGAGGCAGATGATGTCATATTTTAAGTATCAGTCAAAGAAAATTTATTACACAGAAACAGGAAGTGGAGAACCATTATTATTTCTGCACGGCAATACAGCATCTTCCAGGATGTTCGAGTTATTATTACCTTTATATCAGGACAGATTTTATGTGATTCTGATCGACTTTTTGGGACATGGAAGATCCGACCGTTTAGAATGCTTCCCGGCAGACCTCTGGAAGGAGGAGGCGAGGCAGACCGTTGCATTGATGGAGCACTTAAAGCTTGGGAAGATCCATCTTGTCGGAACAAGCGGCGGCGCCTGGGTGGCACTGAATGTGGCCCTTAAGCGTCCCGATCTGGTCGGAAAGGTCGTAGCAGATAGTTTTGATGGAAGGACGCTTGCAGAAGATTTTGCAGAAAAGCTGATTAAGGAACGTGCCGGTGCAAAGATGGATGAAATGGGAGTCGGTTTTTACCAGTGGTGTCAGGGAGAAGACTGGGAGAGTGTGGTGGATATGGATACGAAAGCCATGGTTTCGTGTGCAGAGGGCGGGCTTCCGTTATTCATTAAGCCATTGGAACAGCTTTCGGTCCCGCTTCTGCTGATGGGCAGCGAGGAAGACGACATGTGCAGGGCTGATTTTCTGGACGAGTATCAGATGATTGCAGAAGAGACGGACGCACAGATGAAGATCTTCCCGAAGGGGAAGCATCCCGCAATTCTTTCCAACGCAGAACAGGCGGCAGAGGCAATTATCAGGTTTCTGGAATAAGAAGGTGAAGAGAAGCATAGGAGAAAAGAATGGCAGAATTATTAAAAGATATGTTCAATCACAAGTCACTTAGGGAAGCAGCCCAGGTGATTCAATCAGTCTATGAACCATTTCAGACAGAGGCATTTTTAGAAACTGTCATGGATGAAACATGGCAGGATTTAGAGTTAAAGGCAAGAGTTCGAAAGATCAGTCAGGGGCTGGGAAAGTATTTGCCGGAGGATTATGAAGAGGCACTTTCCATTCTGGATCAGGTGATTGCAGACTGCCCATCTGGATTCTTTGGTATTATATTCCCAGACTTTGTAGAGGTGTATGGGCAGAATGAGAAGGACTGGGACCTGTCGATTGCGGCTCTTGAGAGATACACTCCATATTCTTCAGCAGAATTCGCTGTGAGGCCCTTTATCATTCAGCATGAAGAACGTATGATGGCGCAGATGTATACATGGTCCCGTCATGAGAATGAACATGTCCGAAGGCTTGCCAGTGAGGGCTGCCGCCCCCAGCTTCCATGGGGGCAGGCATTGAACAGTTTTAAAGAGGACCCAACGCCCATCCTGCCGATTCTGGAGCAGTTAAAAACGGACCCGTCACCGTATGTGCGGAAAAGTGTTGCGAACAATCTGAATGATATTTCAAAGACTCATCCTGATCTGGTCGCCAGAATTGCAAAAGATTGGTACGGTAAAAATGAGTACACAGACTGGATCGTGAAACACGGATGCAGGACGCTGCTTAAAAATGGCAACCGTGAAGTACTTTCTATCTTTGGTTACCATGATGCAGATTCTATTAAAGTCAAAGAGTTTATAGTGGAGCCGGCTGTTGTTATGCTGGGAGAAAGTCTTACATTTTCCTTTATGGTTCAGGCAGAGAAGGAGACGAAAGTAAGGCTGGAATACGGAATCGACTATGTGAAAGCGAATGGAAAGCGGAATCGGAAGATTTTTCAGATTTCAGAGATTACATTGAATGAGAACGAAGAGAAATACTACACAAAAAAGCATTCCTTTGCAGATATGACTACAAGAAAGCATTACCCGGGTCTTCACACCATTTCACTGATCGTGAATGGGGTGGAGAAAGGCAGTCAGGATTTTAAACTGACCTGTCCGTGATGATTATTTATGAATGTCGTATATTCGAAATTCCAATTAGACATGATATCAAAATAGAAATCAAAACTCCCGCTTGACAAGGAGAATAACTTTGCTATAATAATCAGTGCTCGTAGGGCAAATCATACGTAAGAAATAATGAGCTGGATAAGGCGACAGGTTGAAATATCTGTCCTTTGTCCAGCTTTTTTATTATATACAGGAAAGTTTTCCGAACATTCCTGTATCATAAAAAGCCCTTCGCATATCGGGAGCGCGCCCCGGTTTTACATAAAAGGATTGTGTTAAAAGATGTGAAAAAGGGAGGAAGAGATATGGATTTCTTAAATGGAAAAATCAGACCATTGTATTTTAAGTATTCTCTTTTCATAAATTATGAACTAAAAAGTAGATATCAATCATTATCCCATTATGATATACTTGACAGTGTAAGAGTAACAAGCTATCTCAAAGCCTTTACACACAGACGGGAGGTAAGGTAAATGAGGTCTGACCTAAAATTTTTTGTTCAAGGTAACATTTTACTCGTGGTATGCTGTGCTTTTTATCTGGCATGGTGGTTGATTGCATTTAAGCCGGAGGGCGCTGTGAAAGGCATGAAGTCCGGCTGGCTGCTGATCCCGGCTGCCGCGGCAGGAATCCTGGCTGTGTATAAAACGGTGAAAGGAATTTCCAACGTGAATATGGCAGAGGCTTCTGTTTCAACCCTGCAGATCTGTGTGATTGGGCTTGTTACATACTTTATTCTACTGATTGGAACCGGGCTTCTGATGAAACGTCCGGTTACAACAGAGCTTCTTTTGATTGTCGGCTGGATAACGATGGCTGCGGCGGAAATTAACGCATTGGGCGCGGCAGATATATTTACGAGGGGCGAAACAGTTTCGCTTGTTGCGATATCCTTGGGGTTAGCAGTCATTTCCCTGATCTGCTATCTTGCGTATTACAGGCTGGATGCGGTGAAAGGTTACTTTGACGGTATGGTTCCTCTGATTATGGCGGCAGTGATGTCGGTTATGCTGCTGATAGCCATGCGGTAAGAGGAAGCCGGTGCGAAAGGAGCGCGAATGCTATGAAATATCTATGCCTGTTCATCGGATACTGCTTCGGCAATTTTTTGACCGCAGAGGTGGTTGCAAGAAAATATACAGGAAAGCATGCAGCCCAGATTGGAAGCGGAAATCCGGGTATGGCGAATATTATGGCAACTGTCGGGAAAAAGCAAGGTTTTATCGTACTGGGCGGGGATTTTCTCAAAACTGTACTGGCATTTGTAATTTCCTGGCTGATAGCCGGAGATGTCTTAAAAAGAGATGTCATACTATGGAGCGGATTCGGAACACTTCTGGGGCATAATTTCCCGATATGGAATAAATTCCGGGGAGGAAAGGGCGTGGCGGTTACCTGCACCTGGCTGGTCGTGTTCATGCCGCTGTGGGGAACTTTGTGCTGTGTTGCCGGAGGCATCGTTACACTTGTTTCCGGGTATCTTCCGCTTGGTGCGGTGCTGATCGCACTGCTTGCGGTTCCTGCTGCCTTATTCACGGAAAATAATACAGCTGCAGGATTAATGCTGGTGTCCCTGGCGATTATGATTTATAAGCACCGGCACGGGTTAAGGCGCATCATGAATGGAGAGGAAGAACGGAAGTTCAGGAAATAGCTTTGCTCCTTGTTAAAGGATTTCGGTGAAGCATTAAATTTGATAAAGGGATGATAGCTTTAAGAGCTGCTAACAGATTGTGGTATTGGAGGAGAGAAAAAATGGTAAGAAAAATTGAGCAGAATGATATACAACAGAATGAGATATATCAGATCATGCAGATTTGGCTGGAGGGAAATATAGAGGCCCACGATTTTGTGCCAAAGGACTATTGGATATCTAACTATCCATTGGTACAGAAACAGATTTTACAGGCAGATATTTATGTATATGAAACAGACGGTAAAATACAGGGCTTTGTTGGTATGATAGACGATTACCTTGCAGGAATTTTCGTGGATCGAAACTGTCGCTCGTTTGGAATAGGACATCAGTTGTTAAATCATGTTAAGAGTATTCATCCTGTTCTGGAGCTGCATGTCTATCAAAAGAATAGACGTGCAGTTGAATTTTATTTGGGAGAGGGATTTTCAGTTACCTCACAAAGTGTAGATGGTGAAACGGGGGAACTAGAATACACCATGTCTTGGGGATAGGATTCTGCCTATTTTAATTTTGGCAGAATCCTATCCAATACTTCCATCGCATCATTCAACTGCATCAGCTCTTCCATAGTCAGCTGTTCCTCCAGCATCTGGATGAACCCTGTATTCTTCAGATAATATTTATCCAGATAGGAGACCGCCTTGGGGGTGAGGCGGATTCGGATGGACCTGCGGTCCTCTTCATTATTCACTCTCTCTACAAACTGATGGGTGCTGAGTGTATCAATCAGCTTGGTTACCTGCTGCTTCGGGACCTTCAGCTGCTGGGCAAGCTGCTTCATGGTCATAGTGCCGTTCATTCTCAATGTCTGCAGACAGTAATAAGTCTCCAGGCTCATCTCCCTGTTCAGGGTATCTTTAAAAGGGCGCACCAGCTTGGCATGCCAGTTGGGCATGACTCCCAACAGGTTCTTCACAAAATTTTCCGAAATTTTTCCCGTCGTTTTTTTCTCATAAATTTTTCCCGTCATTTTTTCTCTCCATTGACAAATGATTTTGAAAATGCTATCGTAATAAATTAGTAAATAAAATATGACTATCGTATTTATAATACTAATTTAGCCTGCCCGGGGACCGTTTTTATAAAAGCCGGCGGCAGGCACGCAGCTGTGCTGCAGACTAAAGGAGGCAGTCGATTCAATGAAACACATAAACTTAAAAATTCCCAAAGTGGTCCGTCATAACTTTCGCTTTGGTACGTTAAACTTTCTTTTTATTATCCTGTATGTAAATGTATTCCAATTCATCTTCGGACCTGAAAATTCCATAGTCGGCGTCATTTTTACCATTATGATGTCGGCTTCTATGGCACGTGACCTCACAGCCACACCGTTCAGGCATTTCCTCATCCAGGCACTTGTCCTTGTATGGATGGCAGTTGCCGCCTTTCTGGTGGGCATGTTGTCTGCGCCATGGTCGCTCTGTGTCAATTTTATCACATTACTGCTCATTTTGTATGCATTTACTTATGAATATTCCAATCATTTGTATTTTCCGTACATATTGTCCTACCTGTTCCTTGTGTTTATTTCGCCAGTCGACGCATCTGGGCTGCCCAGACGAATCATTACCATGCTGGTGGGAGCACTTTCTATTATCCTTTATCAATGGTTTATGGGAAGAAAAAGAGTGGTGGAAACTGCCAGAGATGTCCTTACGGAAATGATTGATGATGTATGCGGGGCAGCTTCCTGTAGATTGGAAGGGACTGTGGATCAGCCGGATACCGGTAGAATCCGGAAGCTGCTGTGCCGTCTTTCCCATACCGTGTATGAACGCAGGAAGAATGTGCTGAGTATCTCGGATGCCAGTTTTTCCATGATTGCGGCTGGCCGGGGGCTAGAGCATATGCTGATTCTCATCCAGGAACTGCCGGAAGAGCTGTCGGCACAGGAAAAAGCGATTCTTGAGTATGTTTCAGGACAGCTTAAGATATATGAGGCTTTCCTTCAGGCAGAGACGGAAAGTCTTCCGCCTGTGGATGAAACAGTGTTTGCAGGATATGAAGAGAAGAAAGTGGTACGGCTCTTTTATCACGCCCTTCTTTATACCCGTGACAGACTTCTTCACATGTCAGACCCGAAGAATAAGACCCATTATAAAAAGACGGCTCTCTCCATGAAACTGCGTCTGGAGACCGCTCTGGATTTCAGTACTGTCCGGGTTGTCTATGCAGTCCGTGTGGCACTGCTTCTATCCCTGGTGACTCTGCTGGTGCAGACTCTGGCGCTTCCTCACGGGAAATGGCTGCTCTTTACCCTGGCTTCGGTATCTCTGCCCTATGCAGACGATGTGCCTGTAAAAATAAAAAAGCGTGTGCTGGCGACCCTTGCAGGAGGCCTGGCATCCGTACTCATTTATTCCCTGGTTCCTTCTCTGGCAGGCAGAACCGCAGCCATGATGATTTCCGGATATTTATCCTTCTATTTTACAGACTATGCACAGACCTTCGCCTGCTCTACCATCGGAGCCCTTGGCGGTGCCGTGTTTATGGGAGCGTTTGGATTTGAACAGGTAGGGGGAATGTTCCTGATCAGGATCGGGTATATCCTGGTGGGCGTCCTGGCAGGATATCTGGTAAACTGCCTGATTTTCCCATACAGCAGGGCGCAGGCTACGATGCAGTTGTGGAGAAAATATACATCCCTGACAGAGCTGCTTGCAAAAATCTGCCGCAAACAGCAGATGGATTCTCAATTATACTATAATCTGATGGTACAGGTTTATCTGCTGGAGGAAAAGCTGACGCAGAATGCATCGCTGGAGAAATGGAAAATGTTCCCGGAAATTCTGGCCGAGTATCAGGAGAAGATCCGCCATGCCCACAGGAAACTGATTGCCGGACGTGCGGATGCACCTGTGTTTGATGCGGCAGACTTAAGCTGATCTGTGCCGCTTTCAAGGTATTGCAGGATTTCTCCTGTCTCTTAGAATGTCTTTGGAAAGTCGGGATATATGCCACGTGTCATCTGCATGAAAACTGGCTGCTGCAAAGTGAAATCACATTTTGCAGCAGCCAGTTTTTAGATCCGTCCTGATCCAGTTATGATTGATGTACTCCTTCCAGGATGAGTCTTACACATCCGTCGATTCCCAAAAGCGTGCTGTTCAGCACCATATGGTAGTTGGAAGGGCGGCCCCATGTCTGCCCGGTGTAGCGCTTATGGTGGAAGGCCCTTTCACTGTCTTTGCGTTTCATTACCGCATCAGCCTTTTCAGGTACAATTCCATATTCCTTTTCTATGCGTCTGCGTTTCTGGGTTGGGTCAGAGCAGATGAAGATGCGCAGACATCCGGGCTCATCTCTCAGGATATAGTCTGCGCACCTGCCGATAATGACGCAGGAACCCTTCTGTGCAATCTGCTGGATGACCCGCTGTTGTGCATGGTAGAGGCGGTCTGCCTCACTGAGATTCCCGGTATCAAAAAGATGGGTTTCAAAGACACCATAGCTCTGTGCGGCCCAGTCCCATGCAGTATTGCGAAGGGAGATTCTCTCATCCGTAGTTTCTACATAATCATCGGGCAGGCCGCATACCCGCGCCTCCATGGCGATCAGTTCCCTGTCATAAAAGGGAATTCCAAGGGCTTGTGCAGCTTTCAGCCCGATTTCCCGGCCTCCGCTTCCATATTCCCTGGCAATCGTGATGATGATATGTGGAGCCTGCTTTGACGACATTCCCTGCATGGAAGGAGCGGCGGACTCAGCAGTGCTGCTGCTTTCGGCAGTTACCACAGCGGCAGCTTTTCGGGGGCGCATTAAAACGGCACAGGCGATAAGAGAAGCCAGTACGATAACAGAAGTTACCAGAAAGGAAGTCTGGATTCCTTTCATATCTCCGCCTGTTTTTGCAGATGCGGACATGACGGCTACGAGAAGTGCGCTGATAATGGAGCCGCCGACCTGGCGCACGGTATTCATCAGAGCGGTTCCATGTGCTACAAATTTAGATTCCACAGAATTGACAGACCAGGTCTGCAGAGGCTGCAGAAGGGCTACAACGCCAAGCATACGGAATGCATAGATGATGATAATCATGATAAGGGGCGTCTTAGTACCGATAAACGAAAGACTGAATGTAGCGCCGCCAAGAAGGACAAGTCCTGCCAGTGACAAGAGGTAGGGCCCCTTTTTGTCAAGTATCCTGCCGCATAAGGGATTTAAAATGGCCAGGAAAAGTGCACCTGGCAGCAGGACCAGACCGGATATGGTGGCAGAGTAGTGCCGTAAATTCTGGATATAAATGGGCAGCAGGGTAGAAACGGAGAGCATGGAGCCATAGGCAAAGATCAGCAGGACTGTACCCAGGGTAAAATTCCTGTTTTTAAAGATCCTCAATTCCAAAAGAGGAGTCGAAAGCCGAAGCTGGCGGATGGCAAACAGTGCTACACATACGATTCCGATCAGAAGCGGTCCGAAGGTAAGCGGGGAGGAAAACCCATAATTCCCCTGATTGGACACACCGGTCAAAAGGCCGCAGAACCCGATGGTTGACATAACGACTGAGAGCATGTCCAGTTTCCCGTCTGAATGCATTTTTTCATCAGGAAGCTTGAGCAAGGCCAGAATGATTCCAAAGGCAGCCAAGACGCACATGATATAAAATATACTGCGCCATCCGAAGGCGTCTGCGACCCAGCCTGCAAAGGTAGGACCAAAGGCCGGTGCGAACCCGGTTGTGAGTCCCACGATGCCCATAATTGCACCACGTTCTTCTGGCCGATACAGTCGAAACGCCACGACCTGGGGAAGTGGAAGAAGAATTCCGGCGCCAAGTGCCTGTACCACACGGGCAAGGAGGAGCAGATACACGTTGGGCGAAAATGCGGCAGCCGCGCAGCCTACGAAAAACAGGGAGACAGATACCAGATACAGCTTTTTGGAAGAAAAATGTTCCATGAGATATCCGGTGCACGGGATCATGACTCCCATAAACAGCAGATAGCCTGTGGTAAGCCATTGCCCGATTCCTGCGGTAATCCCGAATTCTGTCATAATCCTGGGCAGTGACGCTGTCATGACTGTCTGGTTCAAGGAGCTGATGAAGGCTCCGATGATGATAATTCCGATAATCAGTTTCCGGTTTCCGTTATTCTTTTCCATTAAAAAACTCTCCCTTCAAAAGCCGGCATGCAATCTGCACGATCAGTTCTGTATCCTCCAGCCAGGCATTTTGCTGCCAGGTGCGGAGCAGTTGGAAAGTCAGGCCGGCAAGATAACTTTCCAGATAGGGGATTTCTTCTTGCGATGGGTTTCCTTTTTGGGCATAGGATGAAAATTCATTTCGGAAGAGATACACGTTGTTGGTTGCAAAAAGATAAGAGAGCTCATTATCAAACAGTACGGACAGGAATTTCTTATGTCCGCTCCAGAACTGGAAATAGGCTGTCAGCATCCCGCACATTGTATCCGGCAGGGGATGGAGCTCCTTTGTAAGCATAGAAAAGAGTTCATTAAGCGAGTGTTCCAGGATGTCCTCTTTCTGACTGAAATTTGTGTAAAAGGTCTGTCTTGACAGGCCTGCGCTGCTGGTAATATCTTCAATCGTGATGTCTTTTAACGGACGCTCAAGAAGCAGCAGGACCAGTGCCCTGGCCAGTGCTGTCCTGGAACGCAGCGCTGCAGGGTTTGTTGTATTTTTGTTGATCATTTTTTTCACCTCATTAAGAATTATAGCATAAGCGGAAAAGTTTTACAAATGTAAAAGTATTTGCGTGGTGATGATCAGATGGCGGTATTCTGTTTTCTGAGGATACAAAATGGAATCAGAGGTATTCGAAAAATGAATGTTGTATATTCAAAATTATGATTAGACAGGAAGAGTATTCTATTTTATAATAGTGATAAAATTTTGGCTGCACTGCTTAAAGAATCTTCTTTGAGCTGTGAAATCTGGGAAGATGCTTATGGGCAAATATTTATGACAAGAGGAAAGACATGAGGGGATTTGGTACGGTTATTAATGTGGCGGCCGTGATTCTGGGCGGAGGTCTTGGAATCCTATTAAAAGGCGGCTTAAAGAAAAGATATCAGGAGATCATGATGCAGGCGCTTGGGGTCTGTACGATTTTTATCGGACTATCTGGTGCACTGAAAGGCATGTTCAGTGTAGAAAATGGGGCTCTGGAAACATCCGGGACGATGCTGCTGATCGGCTCACTGGTCGCAGGTGCGCTTCTGGGCGAGTGGATTCAGATAGAGAAGTGGATGGACCATTTCGGGGAATGGCTCCGCAGGAAGGTGGGCGGAAAGAATGACAGCCAGTTCGTGGAGGGCTTTGTCTCGGCTTCACTTGTCATTTGTGTAGGCGCCATGGCGATCGTAGGCGCTCTGGAGGACGGGATGCGCGGTGATTATTCCATGCTTGCGGCCAAGGCGGTCCTGGATGCGGGGATTGTGCTGGTCTTCTGTGTTGGGGTGAATCTTGCATTCGGTAAGCGGTTCAGAGTTGGAAATATGCTCCCGGCCCTGCTTTTTACGGTACTCTTTGATGTGCTTGCAAAAATTTTATAGAGTAAATCGAAAGAAGGCGTCTGTCAGAATACAGCAGGCGTCTTTTTTGATGTCACGATGTCATAAGGAAGGTTCTATTCATAAACAGGAGAAATCAAAGCTGATTAAATGTAAACCATGAACAATAAATGGGTTGACAATCCAGAAAGAATCAGATAAAGTTGATTGTAAACAAAAAATGAAAAAGAGGTTAACAAATGATGAGAAATGTAAACGTGAGAGATATGACAATGTGTGCGATGTTTACGGTGCTGATTGCAGTCGGGGCGTTTATCCGGGTTCCGGTTCCAGTGGTTCCGTTTACACTGCAGTTTCTATTCACAATGATGGCGGGGCTGCTGCTGGGCGGGGAATTAGGCGGCATGAGCGTGTTGCTCTATGCAGTTTTAGGACTTGCCGGACTTCCTATCTTTACGGAAGGAGGCGGAATCTGGTATCTGGCTAAGCCGAGTTTTGGGTACATAATCGGCTTTATCATTGCTGCATATGTCACAGGAAGGATGACGGAACATATGGAAAAGTTCCAGATGAAGCGGGTCCTGGCGGCAAATTTTACAGGACTGCTGATTGTGTATGGAGTGGGAATGGCCTACTACTATTTTATTTGTAATTTTGTAATCGATACTCCAATCGGTCTGCGGCCGCTGTTTTTCTATTGTTTCGCGCTGGCTGTACCGGGGGATATCTGCCTGTGTATTCTGGCGGCGTTCTTATATAAACGGGTGAGACCTGCACTGCACAGCCTGAGATTGAATCAGAGAGGGGTAAGATAAGATGACAGTCGTTGAAGAAATGAAACAGAAAGTATTATCCGGAGAGTGGATCACACGGGAGGATGCAATCCGCCTGACAGGGGCACCGCTGGAGGAATTGACCGGTGCGGCAGATGAAATCAGGCAGAGGGTCTGCCAGAATGGATTTGATATCTGTACCATTGTGAATGGAAAGTGCGGGAAATGTTCTGAGGACTGTAAATACTGTGCGCAGAGTGTACATTATCAGACGGCATGTTCCGATTCCTATCCGCTGCTTTCTACAAAGGAGCTGGTTGAAGAGGCGAGACATAATAAAGAGCAGAATGTGCTGCGCTATTCCATCGTGACTTCCGGCAGGGCACTGTCAGACCGGGAAGTGGATCAGGTCTGTGAAAGCATACGGGCGATCCGGGAAGAGGTCGGAATCGAGGTCTGTGTATCATTTGGGCTCTTAAAAGAAGAGCAGTTCCGAAAGATTTATGAAGCGGGAGGGACAAGAGCACACTGCAACCTGGAGACTTCAGAACGGTTTTTTAAGGAAATCTGTACGACACATTCCTATCAGGACAAGCTTGAGACGCTCAAGGCTGCGAAACGTACGGGGCTTTCGGTCTGCTCCGGCGGAATCCTGGGACTGGGGGAGACGATGGAGGACCGCATCGATATGGTCCTGACAGCAAGAGAACTTGGAGTAAAATCCATCCCGGTCAATGTGCTGAACCCGATTCCGGGAACACCATTTGAACACCGCAGGGTGTTAACGAATGAGGAGGTCTGCCGCTGTGTGGCTGTCTTCCGTTTCCTCATTCCGGATGCATCCATCCGTCTGGCAGGCGGAAGAGGACTGCTGGGTGATCAAGGTGAGGCGTGCTTCAAAAGTGGAGCTAATGCAGCGATATCGGGGGATATGCTGACTACTGCAGGAATTAATATGGAAACAGATATGGAACTGTTAACGAGATTGGGATTTGAGGTGAAACTTCTAAATGACTAAGACATTATTTATTACAGGTACGGGAACGGATATAGGAAAGACTTATGTGGCAGGGCTGCTGCTGAAAAAACTCAAGGACTGCGGTCAGAATGCGGCATATTATAAGGCAGCGATGAGTGGAAATGAAAGAGACGAAGACGGGAAACTGATTCCCGGAGATGCCGTGTTTGTAAAGCAGACATCAGGGATTGCACAGCCGCTTGACGAGATGTGCCCGTACATTTATGAACACGCCTACTCTCCGCATCTTGCATCCAGATTAGAAGGGAATCCGGTAAAAATGAGCACCGTGAAAGACGGATTCGCCACGGTCTGCGGGAAGTATGATTATGTGGTCATGGAGGGCAGCGGCGGAATCCTGTGCCCTATTGATTTTGACCATGAAAAGATCCAGCTTGAAGATGTGATCCGTGAACTGGATCTGCCAAGCCTGATCGTTGCAGATGCAGGGCTGGGGACGATCAATGCGATGGTGCTGACAGTAGAATATATGAAAGCAAGAAATCTTCCTGTACACGGGATCATCCTGAATCATTTTCATCCGTCAGATGTGATGGAGGAGGATAATCTCAGGATGTGTGAAGCGATGACAGGTATCCCTGTAATCGCTTGTGTAAAAGAAGGGGATAAGGAACTTAAAATCAGTATGGAAGAATTAGACAGATTGTTTGAGGTGAAAGAAGCATGATATGGTATCCGTATGAACAAATGAAAACGATGAAAGATCCCTATAAAATAGTAGATGCTAAGGGCGTATATCTGTATACAAAAGACAATCAGATGATCGACTCAGTATCTTCCTGGTGGAGTGTGATCCATGGATACAAACACCCGGTCCTGACACAGGCGATCAAAGAGCAGGCGGATATTTTTTCCCATGTCATGCTCGGAGGATTGACACATGAACCTGTGCAGCGGCTTTCAGACAAACTGGCCGAATGGCTGCCTGGAGATCTGAACTACTGCTTTTTCTCAGATTCCGGAAGTGTAGCTGTTGAGGTGGCTTTAAAGATGGCTTTGCAGTATTACATGAACCAGGGAGACAGGCAGAGGACGATGACCTTATCGTTGACACATTCTTATCATGGGGATACCTTTAAAACGATGGAAGTCGGCGATGATGAAGATTACCACTTTGTCCTGGAGGCATTTGGTGAGAAAAAATATGTGGTGAATATCCCAACTGAAATCCAGGCACTTGAAGAAGCATTTGAAAAATATCATGATAAACTGAACTGTATGCTGGTGGAGCCGCTGCTGCAGGGAGCGGGCGGGATGCGTATGTATGATGTGTCCTTCCTTAAGCGTGCACGTGAATTATGCGATCAGTACGGTGTACTGCTGATTTTTGACGAAGTAGCGACCGGATTCGGAAGGACTGGCAACCGCTTTGTGGCTGATCTGGTCCTGCCCGACATCCTGGTCCTTGGAAAAGCCCTGACGGGTGGATATATCGGGCATGCTGCGACGATCGCAAATGAGAAGGTTTACAGAGGATTTTATGATGATGATCCGGAAAAAGCACTGATGCATGGTCCTACCTTCATGGGAAATGCGCTGGCATGCAGTGTGGCGCAAAAATCCATAGAGCTGTTTGAAACAGAGAATTATATGGAGAAAATCAGAAAAATAGAGGCGGTCACCCGGCGTGAGATGGAAGGATTTCAGGATGACAGGATAGCCGACGTACGTATGATGGGTGGATGTGTCTGCGTGGAAGTCAAGAACAGGGAAGATTTAAAAGGGTATCAGGAGTACGCTTATCAAAGAGGCGTATTCGCAAGACCGTTTTTGAATTATCTCTATGCAATGGTTCCTTATATCATAAAAGAGGACGAACTGATACAGGTACTGGATACGATGAAGGAATGGTTCAAAAAATAGAATTAAAGTTACCTGGAACATGGTAATCCAGTATGGTGATCCAAACTTTGCATCAAAACTTTGTTTTCCCCGCATTTCTTTACAAAACTGTGGCGGTATAGTACAATTTTACATAGGAAGCAGTTGTCTTGAATTTCCAAATACATGAAAAGAGAGGATAAGAAAGATGAGTGAAAATGCAAAAGAGTTCGTTGTTGAGAAAGTAAAGGAATTGATGAATGCAGCGTCCTGCTGCGCAGATGCGAAAGCAGCGGCACAGAGCTGGCTGGATGCCCTTGGAACAGAGAATGAGGCAGAGGCGGCTAAGAATCTGATTGCGGAATTGGAAGAGGATATCATGCCGATCGATGGGCTGATCGCTTTTGCAGATTCAGAAGCAGGTGCACAGGTATTCGGAGCTGAGAAGGCAAAAGAGGTAGCTGCCCACGCAAAAGAAATCAAGGCAGCAGGTGCAAAGTACTGTGATTGCCCGGCATGTGCGGCGGTGGAAGCAATCCTTGAGAAGAAGGAAGCAATTCTGTAGTATAGTAAAATGGATGCGGCCTGTGAAGGTACGATAAATGAGAATAATAAACCGTAACTTGTCAGTTCACTTTGATGTGATCCCAATAAGTTACGGTTTTTCTTTTACCCAAAAGTTGCAAGAATACCAAATATAGAAATTCCGATCATCAACACCCCTAATACAGAACTGATACATAGTGCTAGAATAGAAAAAACATCTCTTTTTCTCTTGTCTTTCACTTGTATAATAGAAAGAATAATAGCTGATAGAATTGAAATGATATTGAATACAACAAATCCTGTCTGTAAATTTCCTTCTATTTTAATATTTAAGATTGAACTCAGTAATGTTATAAACGGAAATAATGAAAGCACAAATGCTGTAATACTTAATGTCGATTTTTTCATGATATACCTCCTCCTATTTTGTTTCTTTTCTTCCAAATTGTTTAACTGCTGCCACTAGAGATATACAAGTCAATATGATTGCACACGGAATGAATGGGAATAATTGCAAGCTAGAGCTTATTTCTGCACCCTGTGTTGTAATGGTGTGCAACGCATCTGATACCATATAACCACTGTAACAGTATGGATAGCAAAACCATACAGGAGTATTTGCAACAAGCACTCCTGGAATGATTAGTAATAAATTAAGTCCGATTGATAATAATGGCTTTTCAAAGAATACAGTGATTGCCCACATCAATGAAATGCTTGGAATAGTTGTTAGGAACAATTTCAATGTCCATGATAATAAGTACATAACTGGTATTGTTTCTGTAACATTCATGACTGTTGTGGCGATAACTCCTGCTACGATAAATGTGATAAAGAAAACAGATAATTCAATCATCAAAAAGGTTAATAAAACGAAGAACTTAGTTAACGCAAGTTTCCCTTTTTCGATTGGTAAAGCCAACATTTTCAAAATTCCATTGTTTTGAATTTCTCTATTAGAAATCATTACACAGACGACTACCATTGTAAAAGGTAATAGATAATATCCAAACAATAGTGCGCTTTGAATAAACATTGCTTTCCAGGCATTTGTATATTCAGGGGTCATATACATACTCAAACTATAAACACCTGAAATCACCACCAACATTGGGGGAATGAAAAGCAAAGGAAATATCTTGGACCTTTTGACTTTTTTAAATTCAATTTTTGTTAGTTCTAAAATTGACATAAGCAGTCCTCCTATTCATAATGTCGATTCTTACTGATTGCCCAACCTATTACATAAAAGATAACTGTTTCGATTAAAGCAATAATGATAACATTCATATCCATGTTTAAATTTGAGGCTACTGCTGGTTTCGTCATCAAAACAAATGGGTTCATAAGAAAAATAGATGTATCACTTAATGCCATTGCCATACCACTGAAAAAGCCAGCTACACCAATTCCTAAAGAATACCAAATATTTTCACAACGAGATGATATAAGCAACATAAACGATAGCACTGGTAAAGACGTTATAAATATATAGCCAGTATATTTTAATAAAGTGCTTAGTTCAAAGGTTCCAGTAGGAAGATAGATATTTCCAATAATTGCTAAAGCAGAATTTTGCAAAACAATACATAATGCTAACAACACAAATAATATTAAAAATTTTGATGAGAATACGCTAGAGGTTTTAAACGGAAGCATATATATCTTCTTAATTGCATTTCCTCGAAACTCAATATTATAAGTTAATGTAGTAGCAACGATAATACCAAACATATTTAAAACCATAATCATCCCATATATTTGCGTTAATAATACGACCATAGGTGGAAGGGGCAAATTAAGTAAAGTATTTTTTCTTATAATGAAATTTGCAAGAGCGTATAAAGCCCCTAAGATCCCTATCATCGGAAGCAGCTCAAGAACACCAGAACGTTTACATTTTTTTAATTCCACTTTAAAACTCTTCATAGTTTCGCCCTCTGTTTCCTTAAAGCATTATCTTTATCGATCATTGTCAAGAACATTTCTTCTAAATTATCTGCTTCAAAGCCAGCTTTTCTTGCAGAATTTCTTAAATCCTCTAAACTGCCTTCATAAAGAAGCTTTCCATGATTTAAAATACCGATATCATCAGCAATTAACTCAATTTCTGAAAGCATATGTGAGGAAATAAGGATAGTACAATCATATCTTTTCGGCAAAGATTTAATGAGATTTCTAATTTCATGGATTCCAGATGGATCTAGACCATTTGTTGGCTCGTCCAAAATTAAAATAGGAGGTTCGCCAATCAATGCCGAAGCTAAACCTAATCGTTGTTTCATACCTAAAGAATATTTTTTGGCAAGTCGATTACCAAATTCTGATAAACCAACTAAATCTAGGGCTTCATCAACAGAAGAAGCAGGAAGTTCCAAAATTCTACGGATAATATCTAAATTTTCCCGACCAGTTAAATTTGGATAAAATGAGGGAGATTCAATGAAAGAACCTATCTTTTTTAAAATATTTACACGGTCTGCTGGAAATGTCATATTATCGATCATGAAATTTCCTTTGGTAGGGGCTGTTAAACCTAAAAGCATTTTCATGGTTGTAGATTTACCTGCACCGTTTGGACCTAAAAAACCATAAATGCTTCCTTTTCGAATGTGCAGTGTGATGTCATCAACGGCCTTAAAATTCTTATAACTTTTAGTTAAGTGTTGTGTTATAATAATATCTGTCATATGATCTCTCCTTTCTTGATAATTTCATCTTACATGTCCTTCCTTACGCCTACTTTCTCTCTACCTTACATTTACCTTACAAATCCCGGCCACTATTTAAAACAAATGGAATTATTACTCTCATAAAATAAGTCAATTCCGAATATCCGCCGTTACTTGTGTATGCTGGCAATAAAGGGTATACTAATTATGCTGTTTCTATAAAAGACAAATCTGAACAGAAAATGACGGGAGAAGTCCATTTTCTGATGATAGACTGTAGATACAGCGAAGGAGGTAAGGGTTCATGGAATGGATGGAGTCAATAGGGAAAGCAATTCAATACATTGAGGATCATATCACAGAGGAACTGTCTGCGGATCAGATAGCAGGGGAAGTCAATCTCTCTCCTTTCTATTTCCAGAAAGGATTTGCAATGCTCTGCGGATTCACACTCGGAGAATACATCCGTAACCGGCGGCTGGCTCTGGCCGGCAATGATCTGGCTACCGGTGATGACAAGGTGATAGATATTGCCCTCAAGTATGGATATGATTCCCCGGACAGCTTTACAAAGGCATTTACCAGATTCCATGGAGTGACCCCCTCACAGCTGAGAAGACACGAGACGATGCTGAAATCATTCGCACCGCTCAAAATCAGAATATCATTAGATGGAGGATATCTTATGGACTACAAAATTGTAAAAAAGGAAGCGTTCACGGTAATTGCAAATGCAAAGGAATTTTCTTATGAAGGAGCGAAGGACGCTATACCACCGTTCTGGCAGGAACATTATAAAGAGGGCAAAGGACAGACTGTCATGGGCATGTTCGGAATTAATATTGATGAGGAGATGGGGCAGAATAAATTTGAGTATCTGATTGCAGATCTATACGATCCGGCAAAAGAGATCCCGGAAGGTTTTGTGACCAGAATCATTCCGGAGTTTACATGGGCAGTATTCCCATGTAAAGGCGCGATGCCAGAGGCACTGCAGGATGTGAATATCAAGATTTTTTCAGAATGGCTTCCGTCACTCAAAGAGTATGAACTTGCGGCGGGATACTGCGTAGAGTATTATGAAGATCCATCTAAGTATGAAAAAGGAACGCTGGATGAGAATTATTATTGTGAACTCTGGATTCCGGTAAAGCAGAAATAAATAGAGTAAAGCATAAAGCAATCTGGAAGGGGCAGTACCTTAAAAAGGTATCTGCCCTTCATTACATTCTAAAGATGTCTGCATGTGTTCCAGTGTCCACGAGAGTGAGAGTCAATATGTCATTTTCAATCAAATAAACCAAAGGCCAGTCTGGTTTAATATGACATTCACGGAATCCTTGAAATTTACCACTTAATCTATGATCTCGATACTTCTCATCAAGCTGTCTGCCCTGACGCAGAGTATCAACAACTTCATCTAGCAGGGAGAGATCAAGACCGAGGTCGTTAAACAAATCAGTTACTTGTTTCTTAAGGTCTGCATCAATTCGGATTTGAGTTGGTGTTGTAGCCATATAATCACCGCCTTTCACTTATATAGTATTGCTATTGGTGTACAACGTCAATCAAAAAGATGATTTTTATCCACAAGTTTATAGATATGGGGTAAACATGGGATATATTTTCCGAACTTTTAATTCAGGTATTGACTCTCTCACTATGGTATACTCTACAGTATAATTGAGCTCAGAAATAAACACATATGTGAGGTGGAACAAATGTTAAGAATTGGAGATTTTTCAAAACTGTCAAGAATCAGTATCCGTATGCTCCGGCACTATGATGAGATAGGTCTTCTTCATCCAGACAGTGTAGATGATTTTACGGGATACCGTTACTACAGTGAAGACCAACTTCCTCTGGCAGGACGGATACAGACACTAAAGAGTCTGGGATTCGGTCTTTCTGTAATCAAAGAAATCATTGATAAATACGAAGACACAGCGGAGATGGAGCGCTTTCTTCGTGTAAAAAGAAGGGAATTGGAGACAGAAGCTGAGGCGGTCAGACAGAAGCTTACACTTCTTGACAGTACATTGAAATGGCTGAGAAAGGATGGTAATCTTATGGATTATAATGTAACATTAAAGACAATACCGGAGAGATATGTAGCAAGTGTGCGTCAGGTAATTCCAGCATATGACTGTGAGGGAATGCTGTGGGAGATGATGAACCGGGAACTGGAACCGCAGAAGGTGCAGCAGGCATCTCCGTGCTATGGAATGGCTGTTTTTCATGATGAAGAGCATAAGGAGCATGACCCGGACGTGGAGATTCAGATCAATGTGGCCGGGGAATATCAGGATACTGAGCACGTGAGGTTTAAGACAGTACCTCCCATCCAGATCGCATCTGCTACTTACAAAGGCAGCTACGAGCAGATTCCGAGAGTGAACGAGGCGGTAGCGAACTGGGTGGTAGAGAATGGATATGACTTTGACGGTAAGTCATTCTGTATCTATCATGTCAGCCCGGGGCAGACATCGGATCCTGAGGAGCTGGTGACAGAAGTATGCTTCCCAGTAAAGAAAAAGTAGTTCGAAAATAGGAATCAGACAGGAAGGTATCTATTATAGTATAGGTACCTTCTTTGCATAAGTTTTAAAGTATATTGGACAAAATCTGCCGGTTCAAAGTAATTTTATTTCTATAAGTTTTTTCAGTTTCTTGGGAATAGTAAAAGCCAGCAATTTATGATAGTATAAATGTATATTCTAAGAGCACATATTTCCATGTCTTCTAAAATGATGTCATTGGTTGATGAGATTCTAAAAGACATGGGGGACATAAGTGAAGCAGTACGGCAGTATGTGACAAAGGAAAAGGAGGATTCTAAAATGAAAGTATTAATGTTAAACGGCAGCCCGCACAAAGATGGCAATACATATATCGCCCTGCAGGAGATGGAGAAGGTCTTCGCGGAGGAAGGCATTGAAGTGGAGATTGTGCAGGTGGGAAACAAGGATATCCGGGGATGCATCGCCTGCAATTCCTGCAGCGAGAAGGGAAAATGTGTATTTGATGATGCGGTCAATGAAATCGCTCCGAAGTTTGAAGACTGTGACGGTCTGGTAGCTGCCAGCCCAGTCTATTATGCATCGGCGAATGCGACTCTGGTCGCACTTCTGGATCGTTTGTTCTATAGTACCTTATTTGATAAAACGATGAAGGTCGGGGCGAGTGTTGTAGCGGCAAGAAGAGGCGGTCTGTCAGCGACGTTTGATGAACTGAACAAGTATTTCACCATTGCAGGAATGCCGGTCGCATCCAGCCAGTACTGGAATAGTATTCACGGCAGGACACCGGGGGAAGCGCTGCAGGATGCAGAAGGCCTCCAGACGATGCGGACCCTTGCAAGGAATATGGCATTTCTGATGAAGAGCATCCAGCTCGGCAAAGAAGCTTTTGGGCTGCCCAAAAAGGAGAAGGTCACACCGACTCATTTCATCAGATAAAGAAGAATGGAGTCAGAGGAGTCACCCGGAGGGGAATCGGAACAGATGTTGAGGTGTGAGGATGAATCTGGAAGAACTTGTAAATCAAAAATATTCGTTGCTCACTGCGAATGACAGAGAGATGCTGACCGCAGTTTTTAGCAATAAGCAAAAAGTCTGGGAGATGAACAGTACACAACTGGCCTCCTATCTGCATGTGTCGAGGACGACATTGGTTCGTTTGATGAAGAAGCTTGGGATTGACTCATATCAGGAATTCAAAGTGCTGTTGAACATGAGAAGGGAAGAGGGGCTTTCGCCCTGTACTTATGATCTGCAGGACATTGTCAGTGAGTATCATCTTATGGTTGATGAGCTGAAGAAGCATAGGTATCAAAAAGTATGCAAGAGCATATATGAGGCAGATACAGTTTATATGTATGGCTCGGGCAATGAGCAGAAGATCATAGCGGAAGAATTTAAGCGGATTTTTATGACCTTTGGAAAATGCTGCGTCGATCTGTTCGATCTGGGAGAAGTGGAATTTGCTGTCGAGCGGATGAAGGAGAAAGATCTTCTGCTGGCAATTTCTCTTTCAGGAGAAAATAAGGAATCCATGGATGTGGTGAGAGCCGTTCAAAAGGCAGGTGTCCAGACCATTTCCTTCACGCGGTGGGAGAACAATTCTCTGGCAAGGCTCTGCCAGGAAAGTTTATATGTGGGGACGAGGACAATCAGCCAGTCATCGGGCAGGACATATGAGATGGTGGCGTCATTTTATATGTTACTGGATGTGTTGTCTGTTCGTTACCTTGAATTCGTGCAGATTCAGGAAAGGAAGATGGCAGATGAGAGTTGAAGAGCTGTTGAACAGTCATTATGAAGCGTTCAGTGAGAACGAAAAGTATGTATGCCATTATCTGCGCAATCATTATGCCGACTGTGTAAAAAAGACAATTGATGATTTTGCCGCTTCTTGCAATGTCTCTAAGACTCTGCTGGTGAGGTTCGCAAAAAAGCTAGGCCTGACAGGTTACAGTGAATTGAAGGCAAGGGTGAAGCTTGAGATGCAGGAGCCGGAGGGGGATGTGAAGGGCTTACTTAAGACCATGACGGACAGCTACCATAAGATGATGGATGATCTGAATCAAAAAGATCTGTCTTCATTTTTTGAAAAATTGTATCACGCCAGGCGGGTCTTTGTCTTTGGAAGCGGCTCGTCACAAGCGCGGGCGGCCAGCGAGATGAAGCGGATCTTCCTTCCGGCCAGGGAAATCATACATCTGCACGGGCATGATATGTGCTATGCGCTCTTAAAAAGTGCGGCCCCGGAAGATTTGGTGATTATTATTTCACTGTCCGGTGAATCTGACACAGTCGTGGAGCTTGCAAAGGCATTGAGGATGAACCGTGTTCCACTGGTTTCTATCACCAGGCTGACAAGCAACAGTCTTGCCTCGGTATGTGAAGAAAATCTGTATATCAATTCGGTCCGCTTGCCAGTGAAGTACCATATTGAATATGAAAGCAGCACACCCTATTTTATTCTGATCGAGTATCTTTACCTGTCTTACCAGAACTATCTGTCCGGTAAAAAAGAGGAGATTAAGAGGGAATAAGGTTTCGGAAAAAGAGGAGAAATGGAGAATAAAAAGAGGTGTACAAAGTTGCAGATATGAAAACTATGTACAAAAAGAGTACATAGTTCTTAAAAGAGTCCAGATGATTGAAGGACTCTTTTTTTTGTGTTAATCTGACCTCAGATCAAACAGAGAGGAAGCAAAGCGATGACAGAGGCTATTTATCTGGATATTGACGGAACCCTGCGAGATGAACAAAAGGGGATTCCTAAGAGTGCTATATGGGCACTTGAGCAATGCAGGAAACAGAACATAAAAGTCATCATCTGTACGGGAAGAAACCCAGCCTCGATTCAGAATGATGTACAGGCACTTTCGCTGGACGGGATGATTTCAGGAGGCGGATGTTATATCCGGTATCGTGATGAGATATTATGGAAAAAGTATTTTTCACCCCGGACCATCGAGTATGTACTAAGGCAGCATGATCAGGGGGATTTTTCACTGGCTATGGAGACAGAGACAAAAATATGGATGGATGAAAAAGCGTTCACATTTTACCGCCAAGATATCGAAAAGAAGCTTCGAGGATTGAACGAGCAGCGGAAGAATCAGTTTCTGATTCAGAACAAGATTGTCTATGAGGCGAATCTAAAGCAGTATGATGAGAAAGTTACAAATGTCCATAAGCTGTGCATGGCAGGAGAGAAAAGAGAGATAGAGAGAATCCAGTTTTCGTTAAGAGGTGAGTCGGAAATCGGACAGGAAAAGTTATGGAACGGCCGATGGTACCTGGAGCTGCTTCCCAGAGGGTGCGACAAAGGAAAGGCAGTACAAAAGGTCAATCAGAGACTTGGAATCTCAAAGGATAATACGATCAGCTTTGGTGACAGTGAAAATGATATTGCAATGATGAAAGAAACAGGGACAGCAGTTGCGGTAGGAAGCTGCAGTATACTGGTTCAGGAATGTGCATCATCCATTTGCGAACCAGTCATGGAAGACGGTCTTTATAAGGAACTTGTCAGAAGAAAGGTAATCAGACCAGATTTAGGGAGGAACAGTGAGCATGAAAGAACAGTGGTGGCAGGAGGAAGTTGTATATCAGATCTATCCGAAGAGCTTTTATGACAGCAATCAGGATGGAATCGGAGATTTAAGAGGAATTACAGAAAAACTAGATTATCTGGAGAATCTGGGGATAACAATGCTCTGGATCTGCCCGATCTATCAATCGCCGATGGATGATAATGGATATGACATATCTGACTACAGAGCGGTCGCAAAGGAATTTGGAACCATGGAGGATCTGGAGGAACTGATCGGGGAAGCAAGGAAAAGAAGAATCAAGATCATGTTAGACCTGGTCATCAACCATACTTCGGATGAACATGAGTGGTTTCAGAAGGCCTTGGCCGATTCCAATTCTCCATACCATGATTTCTATATTTTCAGGGAAGGGGACAGGGAACCGAATAACTGGCGGTCTGTTTTTGGCGGCAGTGTGTGGGAGAAAGTTCCGGGGCGAAAGGAGTACTATTTTCATGCGTTCGGGAAGAAGCAGCCAGATTTGAATTGGGAGAACCCAAAACTGCGGGAACGGTTATATGAGATGGTCAATTGGTGGCTGGAGAAGGGAATCGCAGGATTTCGGATTGATGCAATCACTTTTGTAAAAAAGGACCTCTCCTGGAAGGACCGCCATCCAGACGGTGCGGATGGTCTGGCAAAATGTACGAAGGCCGCCCGGAATCAGCCGGGGATAGGAACATTTCTCCACGAATTGAAGGAGCACACCTTCGATAGACATGAGTGCGTTACAGTTGCAGAAGCACCTGGAGTACCGTATGATGAATTGGAGGAATTCATCGGAGAACAGGGATATTTCTCGATGATCTTTGATTTCCGTTATGCAGATCTTGATATCGCATCCGGGAGTGAATGGTTCAAACGCATCGATTGGAATATCCGGGATCTCAATGAGAAGATCATGGCAAGCCAGATGGCATTGCAGAAATATGGCTGGTGTGCGAACTTCATAGAAAATCATGATCAGCCGCGCGCCGCTACGAAATACTTAAGAGAGGATGAGACAGATCAAGAAGCTGTCAAGACACTTGGGGCGATGTATTTCTTCTTAAGGGGGATGCCTTTTATTTACCAGGGACAGGAACTTGGAATGAGAAATTTCAAGAGGGAAAGTATTGCAGAGTTCAATGACTTGTCCAGTATCGATCAATATTACCGTTCCCTGGAAGAGGGATATAGTGAAGAGGAAGCGTTGGAATTCGTGAATCTGAGAAGCAGAGATAACGCGCGGACGCCGTTTCCATGGAAGAAAGAACAGTTTGGCGGCTTTTCATCTGTCAAGCCCTGGCTTGGGATGTCAGAAGAATATCCAGCCATCAATGCTGAGGAACAGGTGGGCAGAGAAGGAAGTGTCTACGAATTTTATAGATCCATGATTTCTTTCCGGCAGAAGGGACCGTATCATCACTGTTTGATTTATGGAAATATAAAACCCATCGCAAGCAATGAAAATGTGATCGCATATCAGCGGTATACACAGGAAGAGACAATCTACTGCTGGTTTAATTTCAGCAGGGAAGAAAGCGTGGAAGACATGCCACAACAGGAGGCAGAAACAATCTGGTCAAGCTATGGAGAAGCAGAAATAAGAGGGGCTAAGCTGGTCCTTAAGCCATATCAGTCACTGCTTCTAAGAGGAAGAACAGGGGGAAACGATAATGGAGAAGAATAATTATCAGGATATTGCACGGCAGATCATCGAGATCGTAGGGAAAGATAATATGATTTCCGCAACACACTGTGCCACACGTCTTCGTCTGATCGTGAAGGACAGAGAGGCGATCGATGAAAAGAAACTGGAAAAAGTCCCATTGGTGAAAGGTACCTTTTTTAATGCCGGACAGTTTCAGATCATTCTGGGTACAGGGATTGTGAATAAGGTGTATGCAGAAATGGAAAAGATGGGACTGAATACACTGTCTAAACAGGAACAGGATGCAATCGTGAAGAAGCAGCAAAAAGGAATCAAACGTCTGATGAGGACTCTGGGGGATATTTTTGTACCTATTATTCCGGTGATTGCGGCGACAGGTCTGTTCCTGGGTTTGAAGGGATGCGTCTTTAATGACAATGTTCTGGCGCTTTTTGGGGCAAATTCCAGTATGATACCGGACTATGTGACGACATTGGTAAATGTGCTCACGGAGACGGCATTTGCTTTTCTTCCTGCCATTATCTGCTGGTCTGCATATAAGGTGTTCGGCGGCATGCCGGTCATCGGGATCGTTCTGGGGCTGATGCTTGTCTCTCCGATTCTGCCGAATGCCTATTCGGTGGCCGATCCGAACAGCGGAGTAGAGGCTGTCAAAGCGTTTGGCATGATTCCGATTGTCGGCTGTCAGGGAAGTGTTCTGACTGCCATACTTACGGCCCTGATCGGCGCGAATCTGGAAAAGAAGCTTCGTAAGGTCATGCCCAATGCGCTGGATTTGATCATGACTCCATTTATCGTCATGCTGGTGACATTTCTGGCAGTCATTCTTGGAATAGGACCAGTCATGCATGTCATAGAGTTAAAGCTGGTACAGATCGTAGAACTATTGATTCATATTCCGTTTGGAATTGGTGGATTTTTGATTGGCGCGACCTATCCTCTGCTGGTGATCACGGGGCTGCATCATACATATACCATGATCGAGACCTCCCTGTTAGCAAATACCGGATTTAATCCAGTCATCACGCTCTGTGCCATGTATGGATTTGCAAATGTAGGCACCTGTCTGGCATTTTTTGTAAAATCCAAGAAGGAGAATGTACGTCAGACCGCGATCGGAGCCATGCTTTCACAATTATTTGGAATCAGTGAACCAGTACTTTTTGGTATCCAGCTTAGGTATAATTTAAGGCCGCTTATGATCATGCTCTGTTCTTCGGGATTGGGGGCAGCATTTTTATCGATACTGAATATCCAGTCCAACTCATATGGACTCGCTGTACTTCCTTCTTATCTGATGTATATCTATGAGGGGAGACAACTGTTATGGTACTTGGTAATCTCCATTTTTTCAGTAGTGTTCTGCTTTGTAATGACCTGCATGTTCGGAATCCCGAAGGAAGTGACCGTGCCGGACATAAAGGAGACAGAGCCGGAAGGGAGTTTTGAGGAAGAGGAAATTACATCTCCTGTCAATGGACAGATGATTGCATTGGAGAGCGTAAATGATCCGACCTTTGCCCAGAAGCTGCTGGGCGATGGATTTGCAGTCATTCCGACAGATGGCATCATCAAAGCCCCGGCAGACGGACGGATTGAGGTGGCATATGAGACCGGGCATGCAATCGGTATGACAACGGCTTTCGGTACGGAGCTTCTGATCCATGTGGGAATCGATACAGTGTCCCTGAATGGGGAAGGTTTTGAGAAGCTTGTGTCAGAGGGCCAGGAAGTGAAAAAGGGAGAGCCGATGCTCCGGGTAGATTTAGAAGCACTTGCCAGACTGGGAAAAGATTCCACGGTGATGGTCGTCTTTACCGGCGGCAGGAAGGTCATGGACACACAATATGAGCAGACAGTTACAGCATGTGGACAGAAGGTGTGTACCATTGGAAATTAAGGGAATATGAAAAGATATTCCCTCATAAGAATGTATCCTTATTGGGCTATTAATGCCCAATAAGGTATGTCCAGAAGAACGAAACTCGGCGCTGTACTTTGCCTTTTTGTAAAGTACAGCGCCGTTTACTTTATAAAGGATCAACGCAGCCATTTCTTCAGTGCGTCGATTAGTTTCTGAGGTTCCACGGGCTTGGCCACGTGGTCGTTCATACCTGCATCCAGTGCCCTGCGGACATCATCCGCGAAGGCATCGGCGCTCATGGCTACAATAGGGATATCTTTCAGATCCTGTCGATGGATCGCCCGAATTTCGCGGGCTGCCTCATAACCATTCTTATTTGGCATCTGAATATCCATAAAAATCAGATCATAGTAATGGGACGGATGATTCTTCACAGCATCTACCGCCTGTTGTCCGTCACGGGCTGCCTCTACCTGAATGCCCATATTGGTAAGAAGTTCCCGGCCAATCTCCAGGTTCATATCATTATCCTCTGCGAGGAGGATTCGATGTCCGGAGTAATCAACATGTATCAGGTGATCCAGTTCTTGAGCATTGGTTGGTTTTAGCATCGCTCCTGCCATAGTAGAATGCTGGTTTTCAGAAAGTTTTAAATCAGAAGAGCGTTTCTGCTGAAGCTTTAAGTAAACTTCTACTGTAAAAGTGGTACCCTGGTTCAGATGGCTCTCAACATGAATCGTTCCATTCATCATCTGTGTGATATTCTTCGCAATGGACATACCAAGGCCTGTTCCTTCAATATTCTGGGAAACTGATTTGCGGGAGCGGGTGAATGGATCGAAGATATGGGCAATGAACTCCTCTTCCATACCGATTCCATTATCTGCTATAACAAATTCATAGCAGGCACTTCCGTGTATCTGGGAAGGTTTTTCTGTGAGCCGGAAGGAAATGGTTCCGCCTTCAGGGGTGAACTTGGCTGCATTGGATATGATATTCACCAGCATCTGCCTCAGACGAAGAGGATCTCCGACCACATCCTCGTGTGCAAGGCAGGGATGATCGATGTTAAAATGCTGTTTTTGGGCTTCTGTCTGTGGATAGGTGATAGAGAGAATACTCTCCAAAATATCCGACATGTGAAATGGTTCTTCTGACAGTACGATTTTGCCGCTCTCTATTTTGGACATGTCCAGGACCTCGTTAATGAGCGCTAACAGATGTTGGCTGGAGGTCTGGATTTTATTCAGACAGTCGATGACACGCCTGGTATCATCCAGATGTAGAAGCGCGATGGAGGTCATTCCCATGATGGCATTCATAGGGGTGCGAATATCATGACTCATGCGAGAAAGAAAGTCACTCTTTGCATGATTGGCCTCTTCCGCGGCCTGGAAAGCATCCTCAAGGGACTGGCGGGCCTTTTCTTCTATCCGTTTCAGCGCCGTTACATCCTGTATCGCGAAAAGAACTGTGGATGGAATCCCGTCTTTCTTCTTAAGGCAGAGGATCGAGGCATTCTCCCAGCGCTCTTCCTCCCATTGGATGCGGTATTCATATTGAATGTAAGGTTTGTCCTCTTTGAGCTGTTCCCGGACCGATTCCTTGGACATCAAGGCTTTTGTCTTCCCGATTCCATCCTCATCCACATAATGGGCGGACAGATAAGCATGCAGGTCGTCAAAATTCCCCTGTGCGGGGACGCCCTTTTGAGTACCCTCCAAATATTCATAGGTGCCTCTTTCGTAATCCACGATTGCAAACCTAGAAAACAAAGGCAGGATCCCTTCAATAATCCAGGATAATTTTTGCTTTTCTTGAATCAGACGCTTCTTCTGGCTTCTGTTCTTTAAAATCAAATAGAGCAGATACAAGACGAACAGGATGACGAGACGTATCTCAAGTTCCACACCTGATGAGGCAGCAGTATAAAGCATATTGTTAGTCAGAGCAGAGGGGAAAATCTGCAGTAGCATCCAATTGGTGCTGGAAAGGGCGGTCAGATATGCATTGCCGGTCCCTTCGGTATCTTGATAGGTATAACCGAAAGAAGAATGCTTTGCGAATGCATCCTGAATCTGCTCTACATCTGCCTGAGACACTCCATTATGATTAGAAAGAATTTCCAGGATATTCTGGGGTGGATTCTTGTCATGGCTTACTGAAATCACGGTTCCATCTTTTTTACAGAGGTAAGTTCTTGCGGGCATTCCAAAAAAGTCAGTAGAGATAGTTTGACGCAGACGTTCTTCCCGGTACATTCCGTTCAGTACACCGATGATCTCTCCTTCATAAGAAATCGGAGTGTAATAGTTCACCAGTGTCTCATGGGTAATTCTGGAATTGAAAATCAGGGTGATTCCAGAATTACCTTTCATGCCCTCTATGTAATTTTCACGGTCGACGGAGTTAGATGTCTGTCCATCGCTTCGATGATTCAGCCCATTTGCATCTACGAATTCCAGATAGTCAAAAGCAGATTTCCTTTGCAGCATCGCAAGTGTATCCTGGCTCACAGAGGGATTGGTCAGAGAATTTTCTACCGTAACAGCGATAACATTCAGAGCATACTGGCGGGTTTTCAGCATATCGTCAACACGGTCAGTCGTCTGTCTGGTGACATCCTTTGTATAAATTTCGTTTTGTTCTATGATTCGTTCATGGTTATCGTGCGCAAAATCATAAAAGGAAAACAAAATCATTGCCAGTAACGCACATGCCAGAATAATCTGTTTCCAGGTCTTTTTATTCCCTCTGCTTATAGATTTCATAGGGCACCTCTTTCATGATATATGGTGAAACCATTTTTCCCATTTTCTTTTGTCTGGTATAGGGCGGCATCTGCGCACCGATATAAGTTTTCAAAGTTCTGCCCCAAGGAGGAGAACGCAATTCCAATGCTGGCAGTGAGATGGCAGCTGACCCCATCCTTGACACACTCCATATCCAGAGCTTTTGAAAGCTCCCTTGCCTTTTCTTCTCCAAAATCTTCCGAAGGAACAGATAGGAAGGCTGCAAACTCATCACCGCCGATTCGGCCGAGGATATCAGATTCCCGGAAATGTCTGCGTATCTTCTGGGTAAAGCAGGTGATGCAGTAATCGCCGAAGGCATGCCCGTACCGGTCATTAATCTGTTTAAAATTATCAATATCGAAGATGATAAAAGCGTACCGATTTTCAGGATGTTCTGATAACTGTTTTTGAATTAGGGTCTCCGTCGTTATCTTGGTATAGAACCCAGTCATTCCGTCCTGCTTTGCCATCAGTTCCTTCTTCTTTTCGGAATCTATGTTCTTGCGATAGGAAAACATATGGACAGATTGATCCTCCTGTGAGAAGAACAGGTAGGTCTCCACCCGGGTCCAGTGGTAATTGATTCCATCTTCCGTAATCATAAAGTCGTAGCTCAAATGATTGTTTCCGGACTCGAATTCTCGGATTGCATTTTTGGGGGTGAACATCTGTACATATCCCTCCCGGAATTCTTCCTTGATCTGCTTCTTGGCAATGACGCGCAGACCCTCATCAAAGGGCATCTTGCCGGCTCCCAAACTGGAAAAATATTTTTCGGTCGGTTCACCTACATAACAGTTCTTCGTCAAATTCAATTCATAGATACTGTCATAAAGCTCCTCGGTCGCTTTCTTGAACATCATTTGATGCTCATCTACCAGTTTGACAATCTGACCATTAAAGTTACGGATGACAGTGGTGATGATGACCAATACCAAAAGAATGACCAGCATGATAATGAAAAATGACTGGTAAAGCCGCATCTTCATTTCGTGGACGATCTGTCCAGTCTCCTGTTCGACAATCAAATTCCAGGATAATTCCGGGATGTAGCGGCTTACAACATAACTTTTGTCTGTATGATCTGCATTCGATGTCCATAATTCCAGATTTTTGGAGGCATCATTCCAGTTCAGAACCTGAGATTTTATATCTTCCTGTCCATAAACGTCGAACCAATTCTTTTTTTCATAGCCAGTATAGGAAGTTGAAATTTCGATGTCCCCTTCTTTATTGATCAGACTGACTCTGACATCAAATTTATCCTCATATCCCTTAAGCAGTTCTTTTAAATAGTCCATCCGTATTCCAACGCCCACCACACCGAGGATTCGGCCGTCAGGTCCCTGGATTTTACAGTTTACGAAAGTGGTGATCACATTATCCGCACCTGTCACCTCATCATTATCTACGTTGAGAGAATACTCTTCAGCACTGTCTAACAGGCTGTAATACCATTCATTTTCAGGGTTCTCTTTTGTTAGGACACGGTCCAGTCCATTAAAGTTATAATATCTGCCAGAAGCAGCAGAAACCAGAAAAACGGAATCGAAGTCATACTTTTTCTGATAGGCTTCCAGATATTTCTTGACGGTCAATATATATTCACTATCTTCCAGATTCGTACGTTCCTTATTGATGTGGTCGATGAGCAGGCTGTCATGAGCCATTGTGAGTGAGATGTTGATGGGCTTAGAGAAGAGGGAAGACATTTGATAATAAATTCCATCAGCAGACAGAGAAGATACCTGTTCTACATTATTTAGAGAAACCTGATAATTGGCGCGGTAGCTGAAAATGGCGGTAATGGCAAAGCCAAAAATCAAAATGATGCTGATCAAAAGATTTGTTTTTAAAAGCTTACTGTTTTTACGATTCATTGTGGGTCCCCCGATATTGTTCTTATATGTGATGTGCAACCCCATTCTTTAGAGATGCTGTATACACAAATAATTGTGAGTTTTATTCTATTTTATCAAATAAAGCAGCTTGTGAAAAGCTTTTTTTGTGTATTATGTACAAAATAAATTTGATGAAAGAAAAAGTGAATTAAAAATAGAAGACAAACGTCGTGAGATAAAAAAAATAAATGCCATTAGAATTAGATGAAAATTTTATATAAATTAGATGATATGATTTTGTGGGAAAGGCAAGAGTGAAAAAAAGTCCTCTGTTTATCAAGTGTAATTCAGAAATATCCAGGATAGTAAGAATGAATGAAACATAAATTATATTATTTTATCTTTATATTATGATGGTAAAATACAGCCCTGTGTGTTAAAATAGAACAGAAAGAAATTCATGAAATCAGTTTATCAATAGCAATTCCCATACCATTACCTGTTTTGGAGAGATACTTCGGCCGTTAGTATCTTATTTATCACCGAGCGTGTGTAACACAGCATGACTTTGCAACCGTGCAAAAGTGAGGAACGGTAACGATAAATACGAATGAAAAGGAGGGATTTTTAGTGTGGATAATCCCTGAAAGAGGCCGGATTAACAAATGGTGTTCTCTTTTAATGTCTATATGTCTTATGGCAGTGTGGTTATCAACGATACGATCCATCCCAATTTACGCCGCAGACAATACATATCAAGGAAAGAACAGCCAGCCTGGAAAAATAAAGGTTGGATTTTTTCAGTTCGACGGTTATCACGAGATCAAGGAAGATGGCCGCAGAACCGGCTATGGATATGATTTTCTGCAGATGATTGCGGGCTATGAAAATTTTGAATATGAATATATCGGTTATGGCAAGAGTTGGTCCAAAATGCAGCAGATGCTAAAGGACGGCGAGATCGATCTTTTGACCTCTGCTCAGAAGCTTCCTAAAAGAGAGGCGGATTTTGATTTCAGTGAGCAGAGCATCGGTGTCAGCTCCACGATCCTGACAACAAGTGCAAGTGCGCATCTCTATAGTGCGGGTGACTATGCCGGCTATAATGGAATGCGTGTGGGCCTTCTTAAGAATAACAGCAGAAACCTAAGCTTCGAAAAGTATGCAGCAGAAAAAGGATTCTCCTATATCCCGGTCTATTTCGAAAATCAGGAGGATATGAAGGCTGCAATGTTTTACGGGAAGCAGATCGATGCAATGGTGACCAGCGATTTAAGGCAGATCGAGAATGAAATTATACTGGACAAATTTGACAGCTCTGCATTTTATGTAATGGTGAAAAAAGGAAATACAGCGCTTTTAGAGAAGGTGAATCACGCAATTGTACTTCTTAATTCCGATTATCCCAGTTGGAAGTCCATGCTGGCATACAAATATTATAACAAGTCTTCTGGCGGAAAAGAAATCGTACTGACTGCGGACGAACAGAGTTATTTGAATGAGCTGCATGCAAAGGGAAAGACCGTCAGGGTCCTGATTAATCCCGGAATCAAACCCTACTCCTATTTTGTGGCACATAAGCCCAAAGGAATCATGGTAGATATTATGGAGAGGGTTGCAGAAAAGTGTGGAATTCCCTATGAAATCATGGAAACGGCGAATACGGCAGAGTACTATGAGGCGATGAAGTCAGGGGCAGCAGATCTGGTCATTGACAGTGCCCTGAGCTATTCTCAAGCAGAGGATATGGGATATTTCCTTACGGCGTCGTATTTCAGTGCAGGATTTTCAAGAATCACGATGAAAGACCACTCCGGCGATTACCGGATTGTAGCAGCAAGAAGGGGAGCGGCAGATATTAATCATCCGTATCAAGAGATGTATGGTTCCATGAAGGTTAAGGAATATGATACGACAGATGAGTGTGTCCGTGCCGTCATGGATGGAGAGGCTGACTGTACCTTTACCTATACCTGTGTGGCAGAGATGTATGTGAGATCAGATATCAGGAATCAGCTTACCTATACGACAATGCAGAATCCTCCCACCAGTTTTTCAATCGCTGTGTTAAGGGAAAAGGGCGCGGTGCTATACCCTTTGATGAATAAAATAGCAGACAGCATCAGTGGCGAGGAAGTCCAGAAGATTATTGATGAAAATATGGAGCTGCGTGAGTCGGATGCGTCTTTTTTGAGCTACTTGTACAAGAATCCAATCGTGCCGGTCGTTTTCCTGACGATTCTGGCAGTCGGTTTCGTATTGATCGTAGTTCTGTTCTACCGAGGGAAAGAGGCACAAAGCGAACGGAAGCAGAGACAGGCACTGGAAGAGCAGATGAAAAAGGAACGGGATTATCAGAATCAGTTGGCAAGGACCGTTGAGGAGGCTAACCGTGCCAATCATGCGAAATCGGAATTCCTTTCCCGGATGTCACATGATATCAGGACGCCTATGAATGGAATTATGGGAATGCTGGATATTATTAAGAAGAATCGTTATGACGAAGAACGGGTAGATGAATGCATTCAAAAAATTGAGACATCTGCGGGGTATCTGCTAACATTGATCAATGATGTCCTGGAGATGAGCAGGATAGAGAGCGGAAGACTGAGCCTGACGGAAGAGTCTTTTGATCTGAACGAGATGCTGGTAAATAATACACGGATCACAAGGCAGTTCGCCATTGAATATGGGGTCACGATTTACTGCGATTCGCCGAAACAGATGCCTCATACCCGCTTGATTGGAAGTCCGCTCCATGTCCGGCAGATTTTAATGAATATTGAAAGTAATGCTGTTAAATACAATAAACCAGGCGGCATAGTAGACTGCAGTGTGGAGGAAATCGCATCCACTGAGGATACTGCGACCTACTGTTTCCGTGTTGCTGATACGGGAATTGGAATGAGTGAAGAGTTTATGGAGCATATTTTTGAACCGTTCAATCAGGAGAAGAGTGACAGCAGGACGACTTTTAATGGAAGCGGGCTTGGAATGTCGATTGTAAAAAAAATGGTAGATGCGATGCATGGAACGATCACAGTCGAGAGTACGGTCGGAGAAGGGAGTGTCTTTTTGGTTACCCTCACTTTCCAAATCGATAAATGTCCACAGCAGAATTCACAGAAGGGCAGGTATGCGGGAAGCAGAGGACTGGAAGGAGCTAGAATCCTTTTAGTGGAAGATAATGAACTCAATATGGAGATCGCACGATTTATGCTGGAAGAGGCAGGGGCAATGATTGATACTGCAGAGAATGGGCAGATTGCAGTGGATAAGTTTACCCAATCAGAACCAGGAAGTTATCAGATTGTTCTGATGGACATTATGATGCCTGTCATGGATGGGCTGACAGCTTCAAAGGCCATCCGGGCATCGGATAAGGCGGATGCAAAGACCATTCCGATCATTGCAATGACGGCAAATGCGTTTGCAGAGGATGTCAAGAACTGCCTGGATGCAGGTATGAATGCGCATATTGCAAAGCCGTTGGACTATGAGGATGTATTAAATACAGTCTGTCCGTTTACGGAAATCGATGAGGCGGCCCTATATATGAGGAAAAATGGGGAGAATCAGATAGGAGAGAATGTAAAGGAGAATACAGAGGAAAAAGACGAAATCTGGGTAAGGCCACAGTTCGTGTCAGGATATGGCTTGAACGAATGGGAAAAGAAAATGAACCTTAAGCAGTATAATCACGAATTATTTGCAGTTATGAAGGTATTTACAGATAGCTGTTGGCAGATAGACCTCGAAAAAGCGACTGTAGTTGCTCTGCAGGAATGGCTGCACCCGGAGCTGATCGGTCGTCAGTCGGGCTACCATCAGATTGTGGCAGAGTTCGCAGAGAAAAATGTCTATGAGGACGACCAGGAGTTATGGCATAATGTGATGGATCTGTATCAGCTAAGGAGGCTGAAGGAGGAATTCGCTTATCAGATCCGCATGAGGACCCGGGAAGGAAAATTATTGTATTTTAGAGTCATGCTCAATCCCTCTTTTGATAAGGATGGTAAGACGAATGTTGTATATCTGGCGGCTAAGGTTACAGCCAGTATGTAGGCTCGGGTGGTAATAAACGGATTTTTTTGCTTGATTTTGCAGAAATGAACAGAAATCAACAGAGATACAAAGAGGACATGTGATGAGTAGAGAAAGGCGGCACGTTTTTTGTGCCGCCTTTTGAAGTGTAAGAAAAATCGATGCCTAACTCTCCAGGCAGTTCTCTAATTGACAGGATGCATTCTGCAGTTTTGCCTGGAGTACAATCTCAAGCCGGGAGACAGAGCCGATCATACTCGTTACAGAACGGTTCAGCTCGAACAGTTCGTCGTTTGTAACACCTTCCATATTGATGAATTTCTGCATTTTCAGTCCCTCTGCATTTAGGATGCGCGCAAGTGCGGCCTCCTGGAGTGCGACGGATTCTACCAGATCCACCAAGGCCTGACATCTTGGGGTCAATATGGTGGTCGTGATCGTAGAAGTATTATTGTCAGGATTCGGGTCAGGGGTTGACGAGGTGACGGTGGCTGTATTTATGATATTTCCCTCGGCCTGCGGCTGTACCGTTCCCCGGATGAGTATCGTTCTTACTTCCCCTTCTGCCAGTGTTCCCAGACTTAAGTTTCCAGGCCATGGAAGGAAAGTGGAACCACCGTTTAGGGAATATTCTGCGCCTGTAAGGGCAGCAGGAATGGTATCGGTCAATAAAACATTTTCGGCGGCAGAAGGTCCAGAATTTGATACGGTGATCGTATAGGTCAGTAGACCGCCCTGCTGTATGGTACGACTGCCAGTTTTTGTGACGGACAGATCGGCCAGCGTTCCAGTGATGAGTACCGGGACCTCATTGGATTCTACCTCGAATTCGGCAGGAATTCCGCCCTCCACTGGAGTGTAAAAGTAGGTGACAGCGGCCTGGTTGTGTGTCGGATTCTGTGCAGGAACAGATCCGGCAACAGTCTGGAAGGTGACCGTAGCGGTCCCGTTTCCGGGGATATTCGGGATGGTAAAGCCCGTATTCGGATTGGCAGCAGGAAGTGAGGTTCCGTTGACTGTGACACTGCCCGGTACGAAATTCAGCCCGGTAGGGACCAGATCCCGGAAAAATACATTTGTCAGAGGGTTCGTGCAGGTGTTGGTCAGAGTGACTGTATATTCAACGTTTTCTCCGATGCTGGCGGAGGAGACACTGGATGTTTTAACAGGGGTGAATTCGCGGATAAGGATTTCATGGAATTCTACATCATCGATGGCGTAATCATTTCCAATTACCTCAGGGCCTTCGCTTCGGAATTCAACGATGAGAGAGGTATTATCCTGGGAATTGATAACAGTTCCGATCTGTTTCCATTCCGGTGCATTGACATTGGGCGGAATCAGGACTCCTAAAGGAGCACTGTAAAGCACCTGACCGTCCTCGTTTAAGATTCGGACACTCAATTCTGGATTCGGATATCCTGTTACTTTAAATAGATTCAGGATCCAGGAGGTAAATAGATAGTTCGTATTGGGCTGAACATTTACCGTGGCTCTGAAAAAAACAGCGCCGGGGTTGAATCCATTGACGATCATCATGCGTCCGGTCTCATTTCCGGTCGTGTGGTCCGCGATGCGCCACCATGCGCCAATCTCCGAGCTCAGGGAGTTGGTCATGATATTTTGTACCGTATACTCTCCTCCGAATGGCGCGTAGACTTCCGGGTTCGGCAGTACATAGGTGAAATCGGGCGTTACATCAGGATAAGGCTCCGTGGGTGCCCCTGTATTTGCCGGGGTGCCGGGCGGAAAAGTTCCGAAGGTCCCATTGTCTGCCGCTTTGATCAGATTTTCGCCAGAGACGATCGCGCATTGATCCAGAAGAGCCTCAATGGGAGTATAGATCACAGGGCCATTTAAAAAGTTCTGGTTGGTCAGGTTTGTACCGGATACGGTTACGAGAAGTGTATCCGGTGTCAGGGAATCCAGATTAGTAGTTCCGGCAGGCGGGGCAATGACCGTGCCGATCGGTGGATTCATCCCTTGTGGTACAGGCCCGGCAGCGGCATCCTCAAAGTCGCCAGGTGTCGGTACTCCTCCAGAAGTACCATAGGATTCTACGATTCGGTAGTCCCCGTTTGGTACGTTGAGGAAGGTATAATTTCCATTCACATCTGTAAGGACAGTCAGCCTTACATTCGTCTGTGTATTCTGTAAAACGACAGGAATCCCCGCAATCCCAGAGTCTCCTGTGGTGATGGATGCACTTCTGTCTCGGTCAAATATGACGCGTCCTGATATTGTAGCCATAGCTTATTCCTCCATTCCATTCATACTGTTCTCGGGCACAAGAGGGCATTGGATAAACAGCTCTGCCTTCCCCTGGAGAATCAGCTCCAGCCTTGTGACTGCGCTGATCATCAATTCTGCTGATTTGTTCATTCTTAGCAATTCCTCTGTAGATGTTCCATCCATATCAATGATGGACTCCATTTTTTCTCCTTCTGCATTCAGGATGTGTGAAAGAGAGTTTTCCTGCATTGCAATAGATTCTATCAAATTGGTTATAGCCTGGTCAGCAGTGGTGTTCCCAGGCGTTATAATAGGCATGCCCATAACAGATCCTCCTGAAATTTCATTTTATATAGTAAGAGCGGGTTTCAGCTCTATACTTTATAGGTATGCAGAGAAACTCTGATTGGTCATTATTCGGCAGTTTTGTGTCCTCAATTCCTGGATGGCATATAGTAAATATGAAAGGCAGAAATTTATAGGAGGTCTTTTATGGATCAATTACTAGAGCTGGACGCCGTGACCAGCTTATCGGAACCTTTGTGTAAACGATATAAGGGGATGTCATTTGATGGAAACTTTTTTTATTTGACACTGCCGGAGGAATCAAAAGTCTGCAAATTCAGCCGGGATTTCATCTTTCTTCATAGCTTTGAGGTGAATCGGCCCTATTTTGCAATTTGTTATGACAGTATAGAGCATTGCTTCTGGGCCTCAGAGGAGCGGCTGCGTCATACCATTTTTAGATTGGATTGCGATATGGAGGAGTGGGGCGAGGTGCAAATACGTAAATGCTGTGCTGTGAGCTCTGGCATATGTGGATTAAGCTTCCATTGTCAAAATGAAACAATCATAGTAGCTTATGAAAACTGCACGATAGAGCTGACAAGAGAAGGAGAGATGGTGCAGGTCCTGCAAAGATCAGAAAAGGATGAGAATCTAGGTGTGCTGTTTGTTCCTCCCTTTCTGATTCTTGTTCAGAGATGCCGCCAGAAGCAGTTCCTTAAGATATTTTGCAGGGAAGAGCTGATAAGATGTCTTTGTATTCCAGATTGTTATAAAGTAAAAGCTCTCATTTTCTGCCCATGCTGCGGTATAGAAAGGAAGAAGCTTGTACTTTTTATTTTGGTGTGGGATTCCTGCTCATGTCCCTGTATCCTAAAATGCGTCCTTGATTTTTGTGGAAAAGAAATTTGTGACTGCAATTTTTCATGCTGCTGTGAGAGGGAAGATTGCAGATGTAGTATCATTGAGTCGGTCGCAAAGTCGGAATGTGCATTGGCTCATATCCTGAATGCAGAAGGAGAGAAGCTGCAGAAAGCCGTTGAGCTTGCGGATAATATTTGCGAGCTGCTGGAAGTAAACAGATCCGTGCAGCGGACGATCACAAAGGTCACCTTCCTTGAGCAGGTCCTTTATGCAAAATTGGAAACAGCAGCAAATTCGGTAGATAAATGCGAAGAAAAATAACAGATATAGGTGAAAATCTTATGTTCTTTTCTGATTTATATGGTAGAATAAGGATGTTAAGGACGTCAGGACAAGGGAGATACGTGATGAGCTTATTAATGATAGAGGATAATCCAAAGTTCCAGAGGCTGTACAGTGAAGTTTTTGGAAGACAGTTACAGTTAGATTTTTACAAAGACAGGATAATCACGGCTGTGGATAAGGAGAATATATATCAGGGAGTCCGGTTCTGTATTACCTTCCTTTATACAGCGTATGTCTTGGAAGAACCAAAGATTTTTGAAGAGTATGCAAGATGGGTCTATCACCTGCTTCGTCCGCTCAAACCAGATAAGACCAAGGAACAGATGTATGGGATGTTGACAGAACATTTTCAAAGTATACATGATGCTATGGTATTAATCATGTCCGATGCAGAGTGCCAAAAACTGGACAGGCTGCTTACATGTGCAGGTCGTGCACTGGCAGAAGAATATCGTGCAGAAAAATGCGGCATCAAACAGGCACATTCAGAATATAAGGAGAAGGCAGAACAATATCTGGCGTTTTTAATGAAATCAGATACAAAGGGTGCCGTGTCTTTTCTTCTGGAATGTGTGAACGTAGGGATTCCGCTGTCTAACGTATACGTAGATATTGTGGCGGAGGCGATGCGCCAGGTCGGAGAACTATGGCATCAGCATCTGATCACAGTGGATACGGAGCATTATTGTACATCAGTGACACAGCTTGCAATTTCCCAGATGTATCCAATTGTGTTCGGGCAGAAGGAACGGGTTTCGAAAAAGGTGCTGGTGGCTTGTGCGGGAAGTGAGCTGCATGAGCTGGGTGCACGTATGATAGCAGATCTGTTTGAGTACAGAGGCTGGGACAGCATCTATCTGGGAGCGGCAGTCCCGATGGATGCGCTTTTGGCAGCACTTAAGGAGCATGCTCCTTATCTTGTGGCGCTTTCGGTCACCATGCCGCAGCATTTGATTGCTTGTAAAGAGATGGCAGAAGAGATTCACAGACAGTATCCTCAGATTAAGATAGCAGTCGGAGGAAATGCCTTTCAAAGTACAAATGAAATCTGGAAGAACTGGAGTGTAGATGTATATACCTGTGATGCAAGAGCACTTGTGGAGTGGGCAGAACATACATTGTGAAAACTATGATGATTGGATTTATTGCTTTTTGTGATATGAGAGGGAATGTAGAAAGGATCATTCACAGCGTACCAGAGGACTTCCTTAGAAAAGGGATGAATGTGGGAAGTGTGTTTGAGGATGCCGCAAGATTTGGACGGCTTCTGGAGAAGTCAGGGCAGCGGACTGTCTCAGATTATATGGAGCTTAAGCAGGAGGAGCTTTTGACAGGACCTGCCTGTGCGGTGCAGAATAGGGCGGGAATTCAGATGGCGGCTATGACACTTAAGAAAAGCCAGAATCATCTGCTGTGCCTGATCTATAGTACACAGGACAATCCTGTGCGCTCTGTCAAATGGATAGAGCAGTGCATTGCATTATATGAGGAACCAGAATTTGCCGAACCGAAGGAATATGGGCAGGGGTATTATGAGATACAAAGGATGAATAATCAATTGATCAATTATCAGAGAACACTTGCTAAGACGAACGCGGAGCTGAAACGAATACTGGAGGAAGCACGAGAGGCAAAGTATACCATTGAGATTCTGGAGCGTGATCCGCTAACAAATCTATATATGGAGAACGTGTTTTATGATAGGGCGGAGGCGCTTTTAAAGGCCGAACCGGAGATGGAGTTCGATGTCATAGCGATGGATGTGGAACGGTTCAAAATTGTGAATGATGTCTTCGGGCGCGCGGCGGGCAACAGACTTTTGACTGATCTGGCGTTGTGCCTGCAAGGCAGCCAGACGAAGGAACCATCTCTGTTCACAAGGGCCAGGGCCGATATGTTCTTCGCACTGGTACCGCGGGATGAGGGGATGCATGAAAATCTGCGTTGTAATATTGAGAATCTGCTTGAGAATTATCCGCTGTCTATGCGGTTGGAGGTAAAGATTGGGATTTATCAGATGGATGACCGGACATTGCCTGTCCCAGGGATGTGTGACCGGGCTTATCTTGCTTCAGAGAGCATCAAGGGGGTATTCGGCAGCAGTATCGCGTTTTACAACGAATCTCTTCGCGAGAGGCTGCTTTTTGAACAGAGGATTTTGAACACGATGGAAGATTCTCTCAAACGAGGGGATTTTCAAATATATCTGCAGCCGAAAGTAGAGATTGCTACAGGAAAGTTGATCGGTGCAGAGGTATTAGTGCGGTGGATTCACCCTGAATTTGGATTGATCTCACCGGGGGATTTCATCCCCATCTTTGAAAATAACGGTTTTATATATTCCATGGACCTTCTGGTATGGGAAAAAGCCTGTGCACTGCTTCGAAAATGGAAGGATGAAAAGAGGGAGTGCATTCCGCTTTCGGTGAATGTATCCAGGCGGGATATTTACCACGAAGATATGATACAGAATCTTTCAGATATGATTCAAAAATATAGAATACAGCCAGAAGAACTGCATCTTGAGATTACAGAATCTGCATATGTGAAAAATTCACAGCAGATGAGAGAGGTCATTATGAGATTAAGGAAGCTGGGATTCATCATTGAGATGGATGATTTCGGGAAAGGTTATTCGTCCCTGAATACTCTGTCAGAGCTTCCAGTGGATGTCTTAAAAATGGATCTGGAATTCCTGCGGCAGGGGGAGAATACAAAGCAGAGAGAGCAGATCATGCAGTTTGTGATCAATCTGGCAAATGAGTTCAAGGTTCTGGTGATTGCGGAAGGTGTGGAGAGAGCGGATCAGGCGGATTTATTGAAAACAATGGGCTGTAGGTATGCACAAGGATATCTGTTCGGTAGGCCAGTGCCCAGTGAAGAGTTTTAGCCGAATCAAGGGAACGGTGAAATATCCTCAAGAGATTCGGTTCAACAGAGATATTCTCATATAAACAAACATAGAAGATGCAGGATAAGCACATAAACGCTGGCTGTCTTGCATCTTCTTCTTTTTTATCATTGTTTGTTTGTGAATTGTCTAACAAAGCTGTGAATTATCTAACAAAATAAAAGATAAAATAAAGATTGCATTATAATTATATATATTTTATAATTTGTATATAAAATATATATAAATTTGGAGGACGGAATTATGCAGAAACAAAAGAGAATGTCACTGGCAATGCAGATCTTTATTGGTCTGGCTCTTGGAATCATCGTTGGACTTATTTTTATGTTCACTGGTAAGGCAGAGTGGGCAGAAAATTATATCAAGCCCTTCGGAACAATCTTCCTGAACCTGCTGAAGTTTATTGTCGTACCAATCGTTTTGACTTCTATTATATCAGGTGTCATTTCGATGAGTGACATTAAGAAGGTGGGTTCGATTGGATGGAAAACAGTTGTGTACTATATGTGTACGACGGCATTTGCAGTTGTGATCGGATTGATTTTGGCAAATATTTTCAAAGGAAGCTTTCATGTGCTTCAAACAAGCGGATTGGAGTACGAGGCATCGGCCTCTGTCAGCTTTATGGACACTTTGGTGGGCATCTTCCCATCTAATTTCATCCAGCCGATGGTGGATGCGACAATGCTCCAGGTCATCGTAATCGCATTATTCTTTGGATTTGGCATTATCGTTGCAGGGGAGAAGGGAAAACCTCTGGCGAAAGGAATCAACAGTCTGGCAGAGGTCAGCATGGCAGTTATGTCCATGATCTTAAAGCTTTCTCCATATGGTGTATTCTGCCTGATCATCCCGGTCGTGGCTGTGAATGGACCGGAGATTCTGGGCTCATTGGCGATGGTGCTCCTGGCAGCTTACATTGCCTACATCATCCATGCAGTCGTAGTCTACTCAACGACAGTAAAGACGATGGGAGGAGTCAGCCCGATTCAATTCTTTAAGGGGATGGCACCAGCCATGATCATGGCATTTTCCAGTGCGTCATCCGTAGGAACGCTTCCTTTGAACCTGGAATGTGCAGAAAAGCTGGGGGCAAGAAGAGATGTGGCAAGCTTTGTTCTTCCCCTCGGTGCTACCATTAATATGGATGGTACAGCAATCTATCAGGGCGTATGTGCTATTTTTATCGCGACTTGCTATGGAGTGGATCTGACCTTGGGACAGATGGTGACGATCGTTCTGACTGCAACACTGGCTTCCATTGGAACGGCAGGTGTTCCGGGAGCAGGTATGGTAATGCTGGCGATGGTGCTTCAAAGCGTCGGGCTTCCTGTGGAAGGAATCGCACTGGTAGCAGGTGTGGACAGAATCTTTGATATGGGAAGAACGACTGTTAATATTACCGGAGATGCAGCATGCTCTATTATCATCAGCAGACTTGAGTCAAAGAAAGAAGCAAAGACAGCTAAATAAAAAGAAAGTCCAATAAAGCAGCCAAATAAAAAGCAGCGGACAAAGATGGGTGAGGGCTTTCATGAAACTGCTATTTGTGGTATGATGAATAAAATAATGAAAATTAGGAGGCATACCATGGCATTTTATTTTGAAGAACCATCCAGGACTTTTAGTGAATATCTTTTGATTCCGGGATATTCATCCGCGCAGTGTATTCCCTCATCCGTAAGCCTGAAAACGCCTTTGGTGAAGTTTGAAAAAGGGAAGGAGCCTGAGATTTCCATCAATATCCCGATGGTATCCGCAATCATGCAGTCCGTATCAGATGACCGGCTGGCGATTGCTTTGGCCCAGGAGGGTGGACTGTCTTTCATCTATGGTTCCCAGCCGATTGAAGAGCAGGCTGAGATGGTACGAAAAGTAAAGCATTACCGCGCAGGTTTTGTAGTGAGTGATTCGAATATTTCGCCGGAGATGACGCTTCAGGATGTTCTGGAACTGACGGAACGGACAAGCCACTCTACGATTGCAGTGACGGAGGATGGCAGTCCCAATGGGAAACTGTTGGGAATCGTCACCAATAAGGATTATCGGGTGAGCCGGATGGAGCCGGACACAAAGGTGAAGGAGTTCATGACAAAGCTTGAGAACCTTGTGTATGCAGATGAGGACACGACCTTAAAAGAAGCCAATGATATTATTTGGGAGCATAAGATTAACTGCCTGCCTCTGGTCAATAAAAACCAGGAATTAGTATATCTGGTTTTCCGTAAGGATTATGACACTCACAAGAAGAATGAGAATGAGCTGATTGACGGATCCAAGCGGTATATGGTCGGAGCTGGTATCAATACAAGAGATTATGCACAGAGAGTACCAGCTTTAGTGGAAGCAGGTGCAGATGCGCTCTGCATCGACAGCTCAGAGGGATTTTCAGAGTGGCAGAAGTTGACCATCGACTATATCAGAGAGAATTATGGGGACAGTGTAAAGGTCGGTGCAGGAAATGTGGTTGATGCGGAAGGGTTCCGTTTTCTCGCAGAAGCCGGTGCTGATTTTGTAAAGGTCGGAATCGGCGGAGGCGCTATCTGTATTACCCGTGAACAGAAGGGAATCGGAAGAGGACAGGCCACAGCCCTGATCGAGGTGGCAAAGGCTCGTGATGAGTATTATAAAGAGACCGGGATCTATGTACCGATCTGTTCAGACGGCGGTATTGTACATGACTACCACATTACATTGGCTTTAGCTATGGGAGCAGATTTTATCATGCTCGGGAGATATTTTGCAAGATTTGATGAAAGCCCGACAAAAAGGGTGAATATCAACGGCAGTTATATGAAGGAATATTGGGGAGAAGGAAGCGCAAGGGCAAGGAACTGGCAGAGATATGATATGGGCGGTGACAAGAAGCTCTCATTCGAGGAAGGTGTTGATTCTTTTGTGCCATATGCTGGCAGTCTCAAGGATAATGTCAGCCTGACTCTGAGCAAGGTACGTTCGACCATGTGCAACTGCGGTGCACTTACCATTCCAGAATTACAGGAAAAGGCTAAGATTACACTGGTGTCTTCTACGAGTATCGTAGAGGGTGGTGCGCACGATGTTATGCTGCGTGATAAGCGTTAAAAAAGAATAATTGTGCCAATTTGGCATAACCGGATCTGTCCGGGTGGAGGTTCTTGTATGTCGGAAACTCTGCCCGGACAGAAGATTTTATAGGACTGTAATTGAGGTGGAAAATCTGCGAAAAATGTCAAAAACAGAATAACAGTCACACGAGACTTCCACAGGACAAGGATTCGTGATATAATAATCTACAAGTATATCCGCAGGGTATTGTATACTAGAGGCCCTGCGGTCTGATTTGCTGCGTTTGAGAAGGAGGACGTATGTGATGGCAGAGAATGTATTTCTTGAGAATAAAAAAAAGCTGAGTTTGGCTGAATATATGAATTATAATCCAGGTGACAGAGGGAATCTGGGAGATGAACTGCCCGTTATTGTCTACCGTTTAATGGAGTACTCCATGAGGGAACAACTGACAGAAGAGTTCGGAGAAGAGATGCAGATCCGCATTTTCAGGAGTGCCGGATACAAAGCGGGTGTTTATTTCGCAAAGAAGCAGTTAGATATTACCATGCCGATCAATCGCTTTATTGCAGACTTGCAGGCACGTATGGAGGAACTGAAGATCGGGGTACTCAGAGTCGAGAGCTTTGAGGAGAAGACCGGAGTCCTTATCCTTACAGTTGCCGAGGACGTGGATTGTTCAGGACTGCCCCTTCTTGGTGAGACTGTATGCAATTATGATGAAGGATTTATTTCAGGAATTATGTCAACCTATATGAAAAAAGAATATATGGCAGAGGAAGTCGACTGTTGGGCAACGGGAGACAGAGTATGTAGATTCCGGGTAGCCCCTGTGGAGTAGTGGATATTATGATGGAAAAAGAAAACTGTGAGATGCTTTTTGAATATTTAAAAAGTATACTCTATGATTCCCAAGTGAAAGAATTGAATATAGAAGAACTGGATGAGCCATATCAGAAGCTTGGCAAGGGTCTTTCCTATCTGCAGCATGCAGTGGAGGAGATGCTTGCTTATTCAGCAGATCTTTCCAGGGGGAATCTGTCTGGTGTGTATCCTGCCAGGGAGAATATGCTGTGCACGAATTTAAAGAATTTGCATGCGAATCTGAATCATCTTACTTGGCAGGCAAAACAGGTGGCTGCCGGAGATTATTCACAGCACGTGTCCTATCTGGGGGAATTTTCAGAGGCATTTAATACGATGACCGATCAGTTAAGAGAGCGTGAGACTCTTTTGAAAGAAGAAGCGCAAAAAGTCAAGAAAAGAGCAGAAGTCATCGAAAGTTATAATGAGCTTCTGGTAGAGATGACACGAAAGAGGAATGAATGGATACTGGTCGTGGATGAACAGAGCAGAGAAATCGTATATTGCAATAAGAGTAGGGATGAGAAAACGATTATTACAGGCGGGTCGGAAGCGTGTGGCAGAGAACCTGAGATGAATCCTAAGTTCTGTGAGAAATGTACGGAACGGCTCCGTTTCCTGAATGATATCCTGAACTGGCAGGACAGCGAGCAGTACAAGGTATGGGAGATGGGAGACGAGGAGCAGGGGGTCTTTCGCATTACAACATTCCAGATAGAATGGCGTGGATGTAATGCTTATGCCCATATCGTAGCAGACATTACAGAGGAGAAAGCAGCGGCTGAACGGTTGACCAGTAAAGCATATTATGATACTGGGACAGGAATACGCAATCGATTATATTTTGAAGAATACATGGAGATGCTCCAGCAGGGGAATATCAATGTGACCCTTTGTTATCTGGATCTGGACGGCTTGAAATTTGTAAATGACCGTTACGGACATACCGAGGGAGATAATTATATCCGTAGTTTTGTTTCCCTGATACAGAAGGCGTTCCGCAATACAGATGTTTTCGCACGGATCGGTGGGGATGAGTTCTGTATCATACTTCCGAACAGTCACAGAGAGTCCGTAAAAAAGAAGCTGGATGGTCTTTTGCATGAGTTTATTTCAGAGAATGATAAGGACTATCCAAGAAGTTTTAGTTATGGTCTGGTCGAGATAAAAGACTGGTCTTTAGTACAGACGATCGAGGAGATCATAAAGCTGGCGGATGCGGAGATGTATAAATGTAAAAGAATCAATAAAAGGAAATATCATGAAAAATTGGATACGCATAAATTATAATGCTGACTACCAATGCATTTGTGAATGATGCTTACCGTAAGAGACAGGCGGGAATGAATGAGCACGTGACAAAGCCGTTGAAAGTCAGGCATTTGTCAGAAGTGCTCTTTAAGGATATTCCTGAATCCTAGGAAGGAGATTCTGTTGCTGTTTTTTTGAGCTGTGTCAGATAATGGTATCCAAATAGGATTCCTGCTAATGTAAGTGCTGCTCCCAGCCCTGAATAGAATACTGCGATAAATACATCAGGACAGATGCCGGAGACCCTAAGGCCAATTCCAAAGGTCATCATAAACGCCATGATGCAGAAGGATTTTACATCAAAGAATTTTAGGAAGAATTGTCTTTCCTCTTTATAATGGATAATTCTGTGGGTATGTTTTTTTACGAGCTTTCCAAAAACCATGAACCAGAAGATTAAAAAGACGACGGCGGAGATCATGAGATTTAGGGCGGTCGTATAATTCTGGTAGGAGAGGACTCCGATGCGTAAGATGTTAAAGCCTGCAGCAATCCAGACGAGGGCAGCCAGCAGAAGTAATTTTGTTTTTTGAATTTTCATAGTGTACCTCCTTGTATAAAATGAACTATGTTCAGTTTCTTTTAAAAAATTTTGCTGCGCAAAGCGGATCTCGAATATCCGCTTTAATAGATGCAGCGTCCTATCATTTCCAAAAGCGGCCCGCAGTCCTTCTGATTTTTGAGCAGCATGGAAATGGTAAGTGTAAATGTCATATCAATGAATTGTTCCTGGGTAAAGCTGCTGTGAAAGGCATCCTTGCGGACCGAGGAATCATGTTTCAGTACATGGAGCAAGCTCTGCTTCATATGTCCAAAATACAGATCCATCATCTGACGGCCCTGAGCCTTATCATCTGCGGTAAAACTGACAGAATGCAGTGTGAAAAAACCAGGGTATTTGGCACAGCCTTTTTGGATTCGTTCGAACATCCAGGCCAGACAGTCAGTAAAATGTTGGAATTCGACAGGTTCTCCTGACATATGGAAAATATCCTTCCAGACATCCTCCACCGCAGCACTGATCAGATCGGCCTTAGAGGGAAAATAATTATAGATGGAACCGACAGCTACATGGCAGGCGGCGGCGACCGTCCGCATATTGATTGCAGAGATTCCCTTTTCCATCACGAGCTTTCTGCTCTCTGTAAGAATCGCCTCCCGTGAAGTAACAATCGTATTCATGTGTTTACCTCCTTAATATGAACACCGTTCATTATAAGCTCGATTTGATTCATTGTCAATAGAAAAAGGGAAGCCCGGGCAGGCGTCTCTTTTAAAATGCGATTTGAAGATGAATGAATACGATATGTGAGGATCAGGCCTCAATGGGAATAAAGTCGAACTTGGTGACATCGAACAGTCCCATATCAGTCAGCTTTAATTCCGGGATGACGGCCAATGACATAAAGCACAATGTCATGACTGGTTCCACCTCTCCGCTGATTCCAAGCTTTTCAAAAGCAGCCTTGTGAATCAAGGTCAGCTTTTCATCGACCCATTCTCCACTCTGGTCACTCATCAGACCGCCCAGGGGCATAGGCATAGATTCCACCACTTCTTTCTCTTTTACAAGTACGATTCCACCGTTTTGGGCGATGAGCTGTTCTACGGCAAAGGCCATGTCTTCATCGGTCACGCCTACTACGATGATATTATGAGAATCGTGGGCAACGGACAGGGCAACAGCCCCTTCTTTAATTCCATATCCCCGAAGAAGTGCGGCGGCTACGTTGCCGGTTTCCTGATGACGTTCTACAACAGCTACTTTTACGATATCCACCTCTGGATCTCGGATAAAATCGCCTGATTCGTCGATCTTTACATCTGCAATGCCGTTTCCAGTCACAACACCACCCGGAAGGATGTCAATGACATGGACATGTCCAGATTTCAGATGGAGCTTCAACTTTTCCAGTGAAAAATCTTTCACATGGAAGCTGCCTTTGACAGGGGTGATATCATGCTTTTCGACTGGAAACAGGTAGGTTCCGTTTTCAGCCGCGAGCTTTCCTTCTATCCAGACCTTTGCGACTTTGAAGTCTTTGAGGTCATTCAGCAGGACAATATCGCCGCGCAGTCCCGGAGCAATCGCACCGCGATCATACAGGCGGTAACATTCCGCTGCATTTAAGGAAGCCATACGAATGGCCGTGATAGCATCTACTCCTTCTTCCACACAGATACTTAAGTGGTTGTCCAGATGTCCAAGCTCCAGGATCGTCTTGGGTTGACGGTCGTCTGAACACAAAAGGCAGCGTCTGCTGTTCATCGGTGTGAGACCTTTTAGCAGTGGGCGCAGGTTGTGACATGCGGAGCCCTGTCTTAAGAGCACATATAATCCACGGGAAATGCGGTCTGTCATTTCCTCTACGGTAGAACATTCGTGATCTGTGCGGACCAGTGCGGCAGCGTAGGCATTCAGATCATTGCCTGAGATTCCGGGGCTGTGTCCATCAATTAATTTTCCAGTTTCTTTTGCGGTCATGATCTTATCAAGGTCACTTTCATTGGCACCGATCAGGCCGGGAAAATTCATGTATTCACCGAGTCCCAAAATCCGTTCATTGCGAATGGGCGCCTTCATAGCGTCTGCGTCGATGGTCGCTCCTGAGTGTTCAAAAGGAGTTGCCGGAACGCAGGAAGGAAGCATATATTTGATATCCAGCGCAGTACCCTCGGCGGCATCCAACATATAGTTTAGACCACGTATACCGCATACGTTTACGATTTCATGAGGATCAGCGATGATGGTCGTGGCTCCGTGCGGCACAAGGAGACGTCCAATTTCTTCAGGGCTTACGTAAGAAGACTCGATGTGGATATGGCTGTCAATGAATCCTGGTGCAGCATATTTCCCTTCTGCATCGATGACTTCCTTTCCCTCATAAGTACCGACTCCCGCAATCATTCCTTCGCACAGAGCAATGTCTCCGTCGATGATTCCGCCATTGTATACATCGATTACTTTACAGTTCTTGATGACGGTATCTGCAGGGACCCTGCCGGCAGCCACATCAATTAGTTTTTTCAGACCTTCTTTATCCATTTTATTCATGAATCATACCTCCATGTTTATACTTCTTATATTTTACCATAGAATTGCCGATTATATCTTATGGATTTTATTATTTAGGCAGATTTTATAACAAAATATTAAAATGTTGCAAAGTGTAACAATTTATTGATATTGACTTCATTAAATTGTATGATATCTCCCATAAGCAGATGTGATTAATGTGGGAGAGGGGGGAGTACATCTGCCATTCCTGCTTTTTAAAGCAATAAATAAAGATAAGGAGTGGATAAAATGATAAGAAATACAATCGGAAGAAACATCAGAGTACTTAGGAAACAGCACAATCTGACACAGGAACAGCTTGCACAGCAGTTGAATATGAAACGTCAGACGTTATCAAATTATGAGATTGGGAAACGGGTACCCGATATTTATGAATTGATCACATTAGCGGATATTTTTGATGTCACACTAGACCAGATCGCGGGACGCAAATCTTAGCAAAAGGATTTTGTTAGAGGGGACGATGCACGGATTCGTGCACGTCCCTGTTTTTATTATATAGGAAAGTTCAAAGAACTATCCTATATAATAAAACCCTCCGGGGGATGCGCACTTCGCGCAATAGGAAGAGGGCCGCAAGCGGCCGTGCTTCGGCGCGAGATTTCGGTCCGCCGAAATCTTTATTTAAAAAAGAATTTATTTTGCATTTTTGAAACTTTTAAATACGGCGCTTTATCTAATGGGTATCAATCGATTGAAGAAACAATGATACAATACTTTTTGAGCTGCCGCTAGATGATAATGTTCAATTAGGGATGATATGGCTTACAAATGGGAAAATGCAATAAGTATAGGAACGAAAGGGGGAGTTTGATGTGGTAAATTTGGTGAAGCGGGCGCAGGCCGGTGACCAGGATGCCTTTATACAGTTGATCGAGGAGAATAAGCAGGCTCTTTATAAGGTCGCTGTCAGCATGTTAAAGAATGATGCGGATGTTGCAGATGTAATCCAGGATACGATACTGAGCAGTTATGAAAATCTGCGGGGGCTTCGGGAACCGAAGTATTTTAAGACCTGGCTGACCAGAATTTTGATCAACCACTGCAATCGGATTTTGAAGGAACGTCAGAAGGTGGTGCCGATGAAGGAACAGTTGGAAGCTGGGGAGATGGAAGTCGATACATCTGGCCGTGAGTTCTTAAGGCTTTTGAATAAGCTTGAGGATCAATACAGGATTGTTCTGCTCCTATATTATGTAGAAGGATTTAGTATCAAGGAAATTGGTACTATATTGGAGATGAATGAGAATACAGTCAAAACGCGACTGTCCAGAGGGCGGGCCAGTTTTAAAAAAGTCTATTTAAAAGAAAATACGGTATCAATATATAGAATGGAGGGTTAAGAATGGGAAAATCTGATTATGATATGGATATTAAGGAAATGCTGCAGGAAGAAATAGAAATCCCAAAGGCTGTGGATGAGAGTTTTGAACAGGCATATGGGAAAATTCGGCGTGGTGAGGTGCAAATGAAGCGGCTCAACAACGGGAAAAGACGGCGGATCTATCAGAAAGCCGGCGTCGCAGCAGCGGCAGCCTGCATGGTCATTGCCTTGACAGGTGTGCTTTATGTGAATCCGGCATTGGCTAAGGATATCCCGATTTTAGGAGATGTATTTGCCAAGATTCAGCAGATGCGGGATTCGAGCCCATATCCAGATAAAGATAAGACCGCATATGATAAGATCGCAGAACATTCAAATCCGGTAAATGATCCTACGAATGTGGCAGAGAATCAGGGGATTTCAATGGAGATTTCAGATGCATATTGTGATGGGCATGAGCTGTATTTCACATTGTCCTTAAAAACGGAAGATGAGGAAATGAACCAGGCTGATCGGATCGAGTTAATGTCTTACCGGGAGGGAAGCTCTGAACCAAATATAGCATGGCTGACAGTGAATGGAGAAGAAGTATATCCAACATCGGCTATGTCATTACAGAAAGCAGACGACCAGGTCTATGTGACGTTAGTAAGAGTCGAGGCCATGAATATGCCGAAGGGGACTTTCCCGGAGGATATGGATGTCGCATTGAATATAGGCGCAGCGAGCGGCTATCAGGATAGTGATGTGCCGACAGCAGAATTTAAGACAATCAAGGGTTCCTGGAAACTTGCATTCCATCCGCAGATCGATACGTCAAACAACAGAACGACAGAGCTGCAGGCAGAAAAAGATGGTTTCGTAGTAAAGGAAGTAACGAAAACGCCAAGTAATACGTATGTGACTTTGGTGGTTCCGGCTGACTGGGCTGCTAAGAATCCAGCAGATGTACTGACAGATACGGCAGGAAACCGGATTTATGAAGAAAGTGGAAGAATCGTAGAACAGGAGGATGGAAGCTGGATTAAATATATGGTATTTGACCAGACGGACGCGGATCAATTTATTCTGCAGATGTATGATAAGAATGCTGAATTGGCTGAAAATGAGCCTGTTCCGCTGGTTGTGGAGATTCCATTCTCCATGGAATAAGTTTTAATTGAACCATAAAATACAGGGACAGGAGTGTTTGTGCTCCTGTTCCTGTTTGCATACATGGAGGTTGACTCAATCGGGAGAGGTCTCCATAGTTCCATAGCCGAATGCGTATTTAGAAACTTAAAGATAGAATTTATATTTGGAATAAGAGTAATTAAATTGCAAAGATTGTGGGATTCATGTATAATGAACATATTCGGGATAGAACGATGAAATAAAGAAATATCAAGGATTTCCAGATTGTTAGCTTAGATGCGCAGGAGGTATTATGGAACAGTACAAAAGAAAAGGAAAAGTTACAAAAATCACACGGCTGTTTTCTATTATGCTTATGGCGGTCATGCTTACATCCTGTCTGGGAATGACGACAGTGGCAAAAGATACAAAGAAGGATGGTCAAGAAAAAGTTAGCAGGGTACTCAAGGTAGCCTTTGCAGAGACACCAGGAATTAGTGAGACAGATGAGTATGGAAACCGCACGGGGCTGATGGTCGATTTCCTCAATGAGATCGCGAAGTATACAGATTGGAAATATGATTATATTGATACAGATGCGGAATTGATGACAGATGAGTTCCTTAACGGGGAGTATGACCTGATGGGCGGTGTTTTTTATTCTCAGGAACTGGAAGAGTATTTTGCGTATCCGAAGTACCGTATCGGAAGCAGCCGTGGCATATTGTTATGCAGAAGCGAGGATCCTGATATTAAAAGCTATGAACTCACAAGTCTGAACGGAAAGACGATCGGTGTGTACGATCGGGCAAAGACAAAGATTGAATATCTTAAGGAGTTTCTAAGCAAGAATAATTTAGACTGCACGATCAAATATTACAGCCATGATGATATGGGAGAGTCAGAGAATTTGTATCAGCAGCTGCGAAGCGGCGAAGTGGATATGCTCATGGGAAATGACTCCGATAAAGAGGATGATTTCCGCGTTGTGACTTCTTTTAGTGCACAGCCTTATTATCTGGTCACCCAGGTCTATGAGCAGGATATATTGGACGAACTGAATGCAGCTTTGGAAGCTATCATGGATGCAGATCCAGAATATGCGGAGAATGAATATGAAGAGAATTTCCCGGATGTGAAGAATGCAGATATACAGCTCACGGAGAAAGAAGAATCGTATCTTAAAGAGAAGGGGGAAATCACGGTTGCAATGGTGAGCGACTGGCATCCTTTCTATTGTGTGGATGATTTGGACGACGAACATGAGGGGCTTCTGCCGGATATGTTTGACCGTATGTCCGAATATCTGGGTATTCCTTTTACCTACGTGTTCGCAGATACATATGAGGATGCGATTAAAAAGGTCAATGAAGGAGAAGCCGATATCCTGGGAGCTTATTTGGATTCAGATGAACATGCATTTAATGCGGGGCTTGCGCTTACAAAGCCATTTATTAATCTGAACAGTATTATTATCAAGAATAAATCGGTCAATTACCCGGAATCCGGGATGACAGGAGGAATCATAGAAGGCAGGGCAATGCCCGGGGATATTCAGACAGAGGAAATCAAGTATTTTAGCAGTACGGAAGAGGGAATGAAAGCCGTGAATGATGGAACGATAGATTTCTTCTATGGAATTTCGGCTAATCTGGATAAGGAAATGCAGAACCATCATTTTGCAAATGTAGTTCCGGTCACCCGTGTCAATAATAAAACAAAGGTCTCCTTTGCCTTGGCTCGTCCGATTGATAAGACTTTGTTTGGAATCATGAATAAAGCGATCAGCACTATTCCTTCAAAAGAGATGAATACGATGCTCGATAAGAGTCTGGTCTCGATGGGGTACACACGCGCTTCGTTCTCAGAATTGGTCTATGCCAATCCGGTTGCATTCGTCTTGATACTGTGTGGCTTTTTAGTACTTATCCTGCTGGGAGTTCTGATTGCAGTGCGTGCGAAGGTGAAAAATACATTGATGCAAGGGGAGTTAGAACGGGCGGAAGCCAAAAGCCGTGCCAAAAGCGAGTTCCTGTCTAAGATGAGCCATGAGATCAGAACCCCGATGAATGCAATCATCGGCCTTTCCGACATGGTGGGGATGAAGGAGGATATTCCTGATTCTGTTAAGGTGATTTTGGAGAAGATACGTGCCTCTTCCCGCTATCTGCTTTCTCTGATTAATGATATTTTGGATATGTCTAAGATCGAGAATGGAAAGATGGAGATAGAATCAGAACCATTCTCGATGAAGAATATGGCAGATGAACTGATACAGATGATCGAGACACAGGCGGAAATGAAGGGAATCCACTTCAGAGCGAAGATAGAACTTCAGCATGAGATCATAGTGGGAGATGCAATTCGAATCAGGCAGGTCCTTTTGAATCTTTTATCCAATGCTGTTAAGTTTACTCAGCCTGGTGGGAACATCCTGTTTAAGATTGAGGAAAGGCGGTTTGATGGAGAAAAAGTAGTCTTGGCTTTTGAAGTACAGGATAGCGGGATTGGAATTGCCGAAGAGAACCAGGAAAAGATTTTTAGGACATTTGAGCAGGTCGGCAACAACATGACCAAAAGTGAAGGTACTGGACTCGGACTCCCAATCAGCAGCCATATTGTTGATTTAATGGGAGGCAGCCTCCAGGTAGAAAGCAGAATTGATGAGGGCAGCAAGTTTTTCTTTGCACTTTCATTACCAGTAGGTACTGTATCTAAGGAGGGAATTCAGGAAAGTCAGTCCCAAGATACTTCTCTCGAAGAAGCAGATTTTTCGGGAATGCGGATACTTTTGGCGGAGGACAATGATCTGAATGCAGAGATCGCCAAAGAATTGTTAGAGATACGAGGGGCGAAAGTAGACCGTGCAGCAGATGGACAGGAAGCTGTTGAGATGTTTGAGCAGAGTAAGGCGGGCTGGTACCAGGCAATCCTGATGGATATCAGGATGCCGAGGAAGGATGGCTTACAGGCGGCGCGAGAGATTCGTTCAGGAGCACATCCTGATGGAAAGAATATCCCGATTGCAGCGATGACCGCGAATACGTTCAAAGAGGATGTAGAGGCAGCTAGAGAGGCAGGGATGACTGCCTTTATACCGAAGCCGGTGGATATGGAATATCTTTGGAAGGTACTGCATGCACAGGTGCAGAAGGAATAACGCCGTTTGTATAAAAAGATAAGAGTTCTGAACATGAAAAAGGGGAAGAGACCGAAGGGGTTCTTCCCCGATTTGTTTTATGGTTATCAAGAAAGCAGCGGGGAGGATTTTAAGATTCACTTTGGCAAGGCAGTTTTATTTCCCGATGATTCAAACACGGAAGGAGGTACTGAAAGAATTCGGGGACGATAAGGAATTAAGAGATACGACAGATCCTTCCAAATGATTCGGTAAGGATAGCAGATGAACAGAGTCTTTTGATTACAGATATGCTGGTGGAACTGGAGGATGGAATTCTGGCTAATATTGAAATTCAAAAGATGGGGTACGCATTTCCGGGACAGCGGGTAGCATGCTATTACAGTTGAAGCATCAAGCAGAAGAAATCGAATTATTAAAGAAGAAGTTAGCGGAATTATCCAAAGAGTAAATTTTGTTTCATCATTTTGCAGAAATGAAATATTTAGAAATCGAATAATACGAGCCGATACTGCCCATAATATTCCATATTGTGTAGTAAGAGATTGATACTAAAAGTAACTACAGAATGGGAGAGAAGCGAATGAAGACATTTGAGGAACTTTACCGGGAAATTCTTGCACAGAAGATATCATTAAAAGCCCCGCTGCCGCCTGAATATCAGCCGTATCATTTGGACTGCCTGCTGCATCCCGAGTTATATGCCCCAGTGGTATTCAATGATCAGTGCCAAGATTGCGCATATGAGAGAGCCTGTCAAAATAGCTGTATTTTTGATGCGATTGAAGAAGATGAGGAGGGAAAATTATTTATCGATTCGAAGCTCTGTACGGGCTGTAGTGCCTGCGTGGATGCCTGTGAACGGAAGAATATTTTACCTGCAAAGGATGTGCTTCCTGCAATGAAAGCTGTAAGAGAGGCAGAAGGGAAGGCCTATATGCTGGTTGCCCCCGCATTTTTGGGACAGTTTACAAAGGAGGTGACTCCTGGAAAATTGCGGACCGCATTTCGGTCACTTGGGTTCACAGGGATGGTGGAGGTTGCACTTTTTGCAGATATCCTGACATTGAAAGAGGCATTAGAATTTGACAGACATGTTGTAGAAAAAGGGGATTACCAGCTTACAAGCTGCTGCTGCCCGGTCTGGATCGCCATGATTCGGAAACAGTACCATGAACTGATGCCGCATGTTCCGGGAGCCGTTTCACCGATGATTGCCTGTGGCCGTATGATCAAAATGCTGCATCCTGATGCGGTCACCGTATTTGCCGGACCTTGTCTTGCCAAAAAAAGTGAAGCACGTGAACCGGATATTGCAGATGCGATCGACTATGTGCTTACATTTCAAGAGGTACAGGATATCTTTGAGGCTGCAGATATACATCCCGAGGAATTGAAGGATGATAAAAAAGAACATTCCTCCCGGGCCGGCCGAATCTATGCAAGAACCGGAGGGGTAAGTGAGGCGGTGAAGGAAACACAGCGGCAGCTTCGTCCTGACCGAAAGATCAAAGTAAAGGCAGAGCAGGCGGATGGCGTTTCAGCCTGTAAAGAGCTGGTCGGACGCATACAGGCCCATGAGACAGATGCCAATTTTTTTGAGGGAATGGGATGTGTGGGAGGTTGTGTAGGAGGGCCAAAAGCTATCTTGAATCGAGAGGATGGTAGAAGATATGTAGAGGACTATGGGGATCAAGCCCCATTTGCCACTCCTCTTGAGAATCCTTATGTCATGAAATTGCTGGAGAAACTGGATTTTAAGACCATAGAAGACTTTGTAGAACACAGTGAGATTCTGCAGAGAAGCTTTTAACATCATCAAGGAAGTCCCTTACCCGCTGTTGTGTTATGGATGTCGGGTGAAGGACTTCCTTGTATCTTCGTATTCTAATTTTTCATACTACATTCCGAGTATTTTTAAGGCCTTTTTGTAGGTCCTTGTATATACAAAATATAGGAGCGTGCATACAAGAAGTGCGAGCAAGAAAACCTTTCCAAGGTTCAGTACTTCATCGGACACGATTCTCCAGTCGTTAAAGTATGACATGAGCAGTGAGTATACCCAGGCAACACTGCATCCGATAATGGCGGGATACTGGAAGATTTTCTTTAATTGCTGTTTTAAGATTCGTTTGCGGTAAGCTGGGTTTGCTCCTAACTTTGAGAGGCTCAAAAACAGTGCCTGGTTTTCTGTCGCAACGCTGATTCCTCTGACATAACTCATAATAATGACAGAAGTCAGCATGATGATGAAAATATAGAGACAGAGCATTACGTATATAGCAATATTTTTCATAAAATCCTGATGTTGGACGACGATGAACTGCGGCGCATATTTCCAGTCTTCAGGAACTTTGTCCATATTATGGGTCAGCCCGATACTCTCGCCAAGCTCATATTCTTCTCCCTTTTCCAAAGCATGCTTTTCCTCTATGGCGTCGTAATTTCCCATATAATCGGAGAGAACGCTTGCATGTTGTACATATTCCATTTCCAGAGCCTTAGCGAACTCATAGGAGCTTTCGACATCCTTTACATCAAAATCGATGATTTTCTCCATATATTGTGTTCCCAGAGAAGCAGTGATCGTCTGGTAGTCTTGGTCGGAGAGGATAAATGCATAGGGATCGCTGATCGTGGATAATGCATTAAATTCTACAGAGCCTCCATAAGAAAGATTGTATGTCTGGTCGGTATCTGGATTTGTCACGGCATACAGGCCGTCTATAAAATTCCAGATATTTTCTTTATAATCCACAGCCGTGATGGTCTTATAAGTGTTATGGTCTACTTGTACGTTCTGTCCGCTCAGTTGTTCAAAAGCACTCTCAGAGAAAAAGAGTGCGAGCTTCGCCTGTTTCCCATCTGTTTTGAAATATTTGCTGGTCTCATCTGAAAAGTCTGTGAAGTAGTAAGAAATCGCCAGGTTAGCAGCTTCGTTCTCCTCATATCCTGTGATCGTCATATCATATTCGTCAGCCAGACTATGGATTTCTTCTCCGGTAAGCTGGTTTTCTTCGATTGGAAAATGGAGCAAAAAAGCCTTTTGATTATCAATGCTCATAATCTCCGGCTGGGTTGCATAATACATTCCGTAAAAGGCAGAAAACAGGCAGCAGAAAAGAAGTAAGGTGGCTACACACATGTTTTTTGTTGTTGCCTTTGCTGAGAAACGCATCATACTGATAGAGACCAGATTCTTGTAATACTTATCTTTATGACGTCCGGCAGAAGACTGCGCTACCAGGCTGAGCATAAACATGTAGATTCCGATCAGAGCTATCAGATAGAAAAGATTAAAAGCCGCAGGTACTTCATAGTGTAAGAAGTTGGCAATCAAGGTTGGGATAGCTGTTGCGATAAAGAGTCCCAAGAAAATCAGAATCAGCCCCACTTTACCTGTCCAGGATGGAATCGGTCTTACCATTTCAGTCTTCTGGCTCTGGCGAAGGATATCCATGATATCGGTCTTTTTTACAAAACGCATTCCATAGAAAAAAAGTAAAGCTGTCAATACCACACAGAAAAGGAGTCCGACAATATATCCTCTCGCACCAAAACGATATTTCATTGCATCTGTAGATAGAAGAATGGAGTCAAATATTTTCCAGATTGCAAAAGACATTGGCAGTGCAAGAATCAGACCGATTACGGAGCTGATTCCGGTCAAGAATGCAAGTTCCTGGAAAAGCAGTGGCTTCAATGCTCTTTTAGGGGTGCCCAGTGCGAGCAGGACACCATATTCCCGGCTCTTATAGCGAAAGAACAGACCGGATGCATATACTGTAAAAATGAGGCATCCTACAATGGTGATTCCAAGGAGCAGGGAGGCCATTTTCCTGGTATCTCCTCCTTCTGGCAGGATATCCTGGACAGTGGGACCCATGTACATGAGAGCAAAGGATGTGACCAATAATACGGATAAGGCAATACAGAACCCTAACATCAGATATTGCCCCTTATTTTGTTTCCTGAGTTTTGAAAATATATTATGCAGCGTCATGGGAATCATCACCTCCAAGTTCTCTTAAAACATTTAACAGTTGATCCATAAATTCGCGGCGTGTTCCGGTTTTGGTAAGCTCTTGGTTTACCTCGCCGTCTTTTAGAACAATCACTCTATCACAAAAGGAAGCGGCATAGCTGTCATGGGTCACCATGAAAATAGTTGTATGCATTTCATTTTTTGCCTGCAGGAAGGCATCTATGACAGCTTTGCAGGATTTACTGTCCAGATTACCGGTGGGCTCATCTGCGAGCAGGACATAAGGCTGATTCATCATGGCCCGGGCAACAGCGGTACGTTGTTTTTCACCGCCGGAGATTTCCGCAGGATATTTATCCTTGATTTTTTCGATTCCGAACAAGCTGCATAATTTCTGCGCCTTGGCTTCCATCTGCGGAATCGGCTTTTTGGCTATGATCTGCGGCAGACAGATGTTCTCAAAGACGGAGAGGCCGTCAAGGAGCATGAAGTCCTGGAAAACAAAACCTAAATGTTTGTTGCGGATGGCCGCAAGTTTGTTTTCGTCCAAACCGGTCAGGTTCTTGTCATTGAGCAGGATTTCACCATGATCGTGAGGAATAAAACAAGAAATACAGTTGAGCAGTGTGGTCTTGCCGCTTCCTGACGGTCCCATGACTGCGACGAATTCCCCTTTATTTACATGGAACGTAATATCCTTTAACACTGGGTACATATTCGTACCGGTCTGATAACTTTTTGATAAATGATTGACTTTGAGCATTTTTGAATCCTCCTATTTGATATCTCTTAGTTGATGGCTTTATTTTATCGAATGATAGGAAAATAATATATTCAAAGAAGTGTCAAGTTTGACATAGATTTTGTCAAGTTTGAACACAGAATCAGCGTTAAAAAATAGGTATAAAAAGGATTGCAAATTGTATCAAGAATGTGGTAGCCTTATGTAGGTCTATCAAAAAGAGGTGAAGATCAGATTTAGAAATGAGTTGGAATTTAAGGGGTGGAGCAACATGGAAATCGCAATTTGTGATGATGAAAGAAAGTTGAGAGCAGGGCTTCGTAAGGTGATCGAGACGAAGCTGCAGCTTGATGGAATAGAATATGGGATTCAGGAATATGAGTCGGGGGAAGAGCTGCTTGCAGGGATGGAGAAGATTCTTCCGGATCTTCTGTTTCTTGATATTGAGATGAGCGGACGCAATGGTATGGAAACGGCAAGAGAGCTGCGTAGGAAATATAAGGATACGATCATCGTATTTGTGACAGCTTATCCAGATTTTGTGTTCCAGGGATATGAAGTCCATGCATTCCATTACATATTGAAGCCATATAAAGAGGAAAAGATAAAGGAAGTATTAGATAAGGCGATGGAAGAAGCAGGGCTTCTCAAGGAGAAATATTATCTGGTGGAGCAGAAAAGTAAAACACTGCGACTTGCATTTTCCAAGGTCGTATACTTTAGAAGCGAGGGGAGAAATGTTGAAGCAGTGTTGACATCTTCCGATGAAGGTTCAAAAAAGGTGGATAACTTTTTGGAAAGTGTCAGATTTTATGGAAAACTTAGTGAAATAGAAGAAGAAATGCCGGTCTATTTCGTACGTATTCATAATCGATATCTGGTCAATCTGAAATTTGTGGATAAGTTGGAGGGAAACAGTGTGGAGTGCGGCAGTATTTCTCTACCTGTAAGCCGTGCGTATAAGCAGGAGACCGCAGTTGCATTCGCAAAAATGATGCTGAATTAGGAGGAGAACAGTGGATAAGATAGATATCATAGCAGCAGCCTTCGACTTTATGGGATTTATACTCTATTGGGTGCAGACATGGTTTTTTTATCAGACAATCTGCAGTTTTTTAGAGCCGAGAAAAAATCGTTTCTGCCGGGCAGCAGCATTTCTCATCTGCTGTCCCATGTGCATCATGGTAATCTTCCCGAGGGATGTTTTTAATATTACTGCAAATCTGCCGCTGTTCCTGGTGGTGCTGATGATTGGGTTCAGACAGAGTCTATTGGTAAAGGGATCGATTGTTCTTTTGTTTTTCCCGATTATCATATCCCTCAATTTTTTGACACAGGAATTGACAGGATGGATTTGGAACCATTATTTTCATATGAATCAACTTGCCAATACGATGGTTTCGAATGTCATGATTTTGTGGCAGGTCTTGTTCTGGTTTATATTCTCCCGGATTTCCAAAAAGAAATTCCGGGAAATGACGCAGGCTTTGGATACCCGTTCATGGCTGCTTTTAGATGCAATCTGTCTGGCTTCCCTGGCTGCGGTGATTAGCTGCGTATACTATACACCGGAGCAGAGCTATAAAATCTGGCTCTGTATGCTGGCGTGTATGATCACAAATATTTCTGCAATTCGTCTTGTATACTATCTGGCGGAGCATGTCCGCGGAAAATTAGTTGAGAAGAATTTAAAGCTTCAACAGGATTATTATCAAGAACTAGAAGCAAATCAGATAGAAATCAGGAAGTTTCGGCATGATATGAATAATCATTTCAGTGTTGTGTCAGAGCTTTTGGAGGACGGAAAGGAAGCCGAAGCCAAGGAATATTTTCGGAATCTGTCGGGGCAGCTTCGGGCGAGAAGCCGGACCTTTTGTAAGGACAGTATTGTCAATGCAGTAATCAATTCGAAGTATAATCGGGCAGTAGAACAGGGAATCGACTGTTTTTTCAACATAGAGATCGATGCCCTTTGGTTCCTGGATAACCTGGATATCTGTACGATTTTTTCCAATACATTAGATAATGCGATTGAGGCCTGCATGAAGGTGGAGCAAGACAAGCGCAGGATTTCTGTGAAAGCCAGATGTATGGAGAATGGATATTTTAGTTATGAGATTTCGAACTCTAAAAATCAAGAAATCCAGGTAGAGGAGGGACACTATAAGACTTGGAAGAGAAATACAAAATCACATGGAATTGGAATTGAGAATGTAAGAGATGTGGTAAAACGGTATAGAGGGACGATGGAAATCAGTTATGATGAAAATACTTTCTGCGTGTTGATTTTAATTTCAGAGAATAGCAACTTAAGTTAAGGAAAGTCCATGTGGATATTCTTGGATGAGGAATGATTTGGCACTTTTCTCATATACTTATTTTACAGAAGTATATGAGGTCAGGAATAGGTGTATGCAGGAATTTATTATTCAGGTCATGAACCAGTTTGGGTATCTGGGAGTTTGTTTTCTGATTGCTGTGGAGAATATATTTCCCCCGATTCCGTCAGAGGTGATTCTGACTTTCGGAGGTTTTATGACGACGTATACCCGGCTGACGGTGCCGGGAGTCGTGATTTTTTCTACATTAGGTTCTACAATAGGGGCTCTTGTGCTGTATTGGGTCGGGACTGCGTTAAATCCGCAGCGGCTGGAGGCATTGACAAAGGGGAAGCTCTTTCGGGTACTCGGATTTGAGAAGGAAGATGTGGAGAAAACGATCCGCTGGTTCGATAAACATGGGAAAAAAGCAATCCTTCTGGGCAGATGTGTTCCGATCATCCGCAGTTTGGTCTCGGTTCCGGCGGGGATGGCAGGAATCAATATGCCTGTTTTTCTAACTTATACGATGATCGGAAGTACAGTCTGGAACATCATTCTGGTCTCGCTGGGGGCAATTTTAGGAGCTTCCTGGGAAGTCGTGCTTGTATATATTGGAAAATACTCCGCTTTTATCAAAGCGGTGCTGATCGCGGCGGTTCTGTTTTTAGCGGTCAGGTTTATGTGGAAAAAGGTCTTTTGCAGAGGGACGGATGTTGAGTGATCAACATCCGTTTTTTCTGTTGTCTGGAAGAAAGAAAATGATAGCTTCTCTAAGATAAAAATGCAGGGATACGGATGACAGCCAGGAATCCTCCATTTTTCCCGTGGTCAAATTCCAAAGTTCCTCCGTGTGCCTGTGCAATCTGGCGGACGATCATTAGGCCCAGTCCATGGCGCTGTCCATTGGTGTTGCTGTCGCAGAGCATATAGTGGGGAGTATTTTTTAGTGCCAGGAGCTGTTCCTCTGAAATTCCGATGCCGTCGTCCTCTACCAAGATGCTGCAGATCTCATCCTGATAGATCACGGAAATATGGAGGATACAGCCCTGCGGATTGTGTACCTGCGCGTTGATGATCAGGTTGGATACGGCACGTTTTAAGAGCTCCTTATCGGCAAGTGCCATACACATAGTCAGGGACTCATCTATTTCCCAGTCGATTGGGAATTTATTTTCTACATCCAGATTCATAAAGTCAACGACTGTCTGCCGGATGATGGGGATGATATCAGACAGCTCTGTGTGGAGCGGCTGCATATTGTATTCCAGTTTGGAGGCCAGGTTCAGGTCGTTGATCAGATTTTTCATCCGAATACTCTGCTGCTGGATCACGGCCGCTTTTTCATGCTGCTCTTGATTGAGGGCAGGGGAGTCCTCTAATTGTCCTGCGTATCCCATAATCATGGAGAGCGGTGTGCGGATGTCATGGGATACACCTGCAATCCAGTTGGCTCTTGCCTGTTCCTGTTTTCGAAGCTTCCGCTCCTGTGTTCTTAGTTTTTCCGAGGTACGGTTGATGGCCTGGGCAATTTCTGAGAACAATCCTATTTCTTTGATATAGACCTCCTGGCCATCCGGCAGCGTCTGGATTCCGTCAACAATGGGGCCCAATGTTTTCAGTAGTTTTGTTGTAACGGTCAGATAAATGAACAGGATCAGGAACAGGTTTACCGTCAGGAACAACCAGAGCAGTTTAGGGGCATTCGCGATGATCTGATAGTCGAAGGTATTATATATATGCTTCCAGTAGCGGTCTTTTGGAAAACCAAGTACAATCAGGCCATCCGAATGGTTGCTGGTGGTTGTGGGATAATCCTTTAAATAGGCGCGGGATAAAAAAGAAATCATGTTGATGTCATATTTTAAAGGAATTTCCGAAGGCAGATCTTCACTGTGCCAGGTGACCTCCAGGTTGTTCTTATCAATGAGAATGGCCCAGGTATTTCCTGTTTTCAATATCTGCCCCATGTCCTGCCCCTCATTTGTCCCGAGTATGTATTGTCCATTCTCGTTTTTAATCAGGGCGGCAGAGACCTTGTCGGCCATATCCCATCCCCCGGCATTGGCCCGTGAACGGGCAGTGACCAGGTAAAGGAGTGCGAAATTCAAAAACAGGATCAGGAACAGTGAAATCAGCAGTACACTGAAAAAGCGGCGAATTAATTTTGGAATGCTTTTCACTTGTGTCCCTCCTTTGTGATGAGTTTATATCCGAGTCCCTTTACCGTGATTAAGGATTCTGGCTGTGAAGGGACCTGCTCGATCTTCTCACGGATTCTTCGGATGTGGGCCATCAGGGAGTTTTCATAACCATAAGGATTATCGCCCCAGAGTGCTTCACAGAGCATATCAATCGTTACGATACGCCCGGCATTGCGAGAGAGGGCGGATAAAAGTTCATACTCCTTTGCGGTGAGCGGCAGATGTCCGTCTTCACGGATGATTTCGGCCCGCTCGAAATCGATCGAGCAGTATGCAAGATGCACAAGTGGAGTTTCCTCCTTATAGCATCGCCGAAGAATTCCATTGATACGCAGAATCAATTCTTTTGGAAGGAACGGTTTTACCATATAATCATCGGCCCCGATTCCAAGCCCCTCGAACTTATCTTCGTCCTCCCCCCGTGCCGTCAGGAAAAGAACAGGGAAGTCCTGAGTCCTACGGATTTCTTTTAAAAGAGAGAACCCATCTCCGTCAGGCAGCATCACATCCAGCACAGCAAGCTGCGGCTGCCATTTCCGGCAGATATCCAAAGCTTCCTTCACAGTAGAAGCTGTCTGAATATTATGGTATCCTGCCTCGCTTAAGATTGAAACGAGCATCGTCAGTAAATCCTTCTCATCGTCCACTAACAGGAGCTTCTTTTCCTTCAGGTAATCATATGTCATCACAAATCATCCTCTCTTAACTTAAGAATATTCTAAAAACGGAGAGCAAAGTGGCCTGCCCCCTTTGCAGTTTCTTACATTATATCACGCAAATTCGGGAGATTTGGGTTTGTAGCAGAAATGTAAGGTAAATGTAAGGTTATGCACGAAGAAAGTAGCGGAGGGATTATGAGGATATCTGCCATATGAATTCTTTTGTTAAAATAACACTATGAAAACGTCCATATTTCTATAATTTTGTACATAATAACTATAAGTCTATTGAAAAGTACCCCTAAATGTATATATTATACAATTACATCATGATTAAAGCTTCCTAAAAATGAAGCATAATGAACGTTCCGGCCGGACTGTTCTATATTCTGCACTTATTGGATGTGGACATCCAATGAGGTATGAGAGGAGAAGAATGATATGAAAAAGAAGTTATTAAGTATCTTAATAGCAGGTGTGATGGTATTTTCATTAGCTGCATGTTCGGGAGGAGAAAAAAAGACAACTGAGGATAAGACACAGAAAGAGGAGACGACAGAAAAGACAGAGAAAAAGGACGGGGACTTTAAGGTCGGTATTTCCATGAAAACATTAGATGGAGCATATTTCACAGCATTGTCCACACATATTACAGATTTCTGTGAAGACAAGGGATGGAGCGTAACCACCCTGAATGCAGACTCTGACACACTTAAGGAAGCTGAAAATATGGATACATTTATCACACAGGGATATGACCTGATCTTCATGGATCCATATGATCCAGAAGGCGCAGTAGCAGCCATCAATAAAGCACATGATGCTGGAATCCCTGTTATCTGCTGCGATAACAGTTGTGGAGAATCAGCAAACAATGTAACGACAGTATTCTCTGATAACCTTCAGAATGGACGTGAAGTCGGCCTCTGGGTCGGTGCGAACTGCTTTGATAAAGACGAACTGATCTCCGCAGTGCTGATTGCAGGCCAGAAGGGTGTCTATGCAGGTCAGGAAAGACGTACTGGTGTTATCTGCGGCGTGATTGAAACACGTTCAGGATGTACAGAGGATGAAGCATGGGATGCAGCAGAAAAGATGGAGGCTGAACTGATCAGTAACGGTTCTGCAAAGAATGACGATGCTAATTTTGAAATCCGCGGTGTCGGCTGGGGCGACTGGAATGCGAACGGCGGATTGGCAGCAGCAGAAGACTTGATCGTCGCAAATCCAAATATCAACTTCTTATTTGGAGAAAATGATGCTATGGTAATGGGCGCTATGACAGCTGTGGAGAATGCTGGATTGACAGATAAAGTGGTCCTGGCAGCAGCTGCTGACGGACAAAAAGAAGCATATGAATTAATTAAAAAGGGAACATCTTACAAAGCAACTGGAGAAAACAATCCGAAGGTCGTAGCAGAGACCGCAGTAGGTATTGCAGAAGATATCCTTGTAAATGGAGCTGATCCAGAAGGATATGAGAAATACACAAAAACACCGGCAAACTGCATTAACCCTGACAACGTAGATGAGTTCTACAGTCCGGATGCATTATTCTAAAAAATAGGACCAAATGAGGGGGATGCTGTTAAAAACGGCATCCCCCGATATTAGAAAGTAGCCGGGAGGAATAAGATGGAAAATCAAGAATATCGGATTGAAATGCAGGATATTAAAAAAGCATTCTCCGGCGTCTATGCATTGAACGGTGCACAGCTAAGGGTGAAGCCAGGAGAGATCCATGCATTAATTGGGGAGAACGGCGCAGGAAAATCTACCCTGATGAAGGTACTTGCGGGTGCACTCCAAAGAGACGGCGGTATTGTGAAGATAGAGGGGCAGGAGGTTCATTTCTCGACTCCGAAGGAAGGAAAGCTGGCAGGAATAGCGACAATCTATCAGGAATTTATGCTGGCGCCGGAATTGACTGTTACGGAAAATATATTTATTGACAGATTAAATCAGGAAGGAAAGATCATCAAATGGAAACGTCTGACAAAGGAAGCAGAGCGTCTATTGTCTGAGATGGGATTTGATGAGATCAATCCGGGAACTAAGGTCTCCAATCTGAGCGTTGCCTATCAGCAGGTAGTAGAAATCTGTAAATCTATTTCCAGAAATGCAAAGGTACTGATTCTGGATGAACCAACGGCAGTTTTAACGGTAAAAGAAATTCAAAAGCTTTTTACATTGTTGAAAAAGTTAAAAGCAGACGGAGTCAGTATTATATATATTTCTCACCGTTTGGAAGAGATTTTTGAATTGTGCGATACAATCACAGTGATGAAGGATGGGGCATTTGTGGACTGCATTCCAGCAGGAAGCATTGACAAAGACGGCCTGATCCGAAAGATGGTCGGACGTGAATTGAATCAGATGTTTCCAAAACGGAACGCAGAAATTGGGGATACCATACTGGAAGTAGAGCATTTGACTGGATCTGAGCTTGTGCAGGATATCAGCTTTTCTGTAAAAGCGGGACAGGTGCTTGGATTTTATGGGCTCGTTGGAGCAGGAAGAACAGAGACAATGCGTGCCATTTTCGGCGCAGATAAATGGGAGTCTGGAAATATCCGGTTCTTGGGAAAATCGGTCCACTTTAAGTCACCGAAACAGGCAGTCAGGGCAAAACTGGGAATGCTGCCTGAAGACAGGAAGCGCCAGGGTGTTCTTCTGGAACAGAGCATTAAAATGAATACCTCGATCACTGCCATGGAAAAGGCACAAAAGAGCGGGATTTTTAATTCAAAAAAAGAAACGGATTTTGTGAAAGGGCTGTTGGCAAAGATCAATACTAAATATACATCAATCGAAAATCCGGCATCCAGCCTAAGCGGCGGAAATCAACAAAAGGTCGCTTTGGCGAAGTGGCTTGCGGCGGATTGTAAATGTATCATTTTTGACGAGCCTACAAGAGGCGTAGATGTAGGGGCAAAAACAGAAATTTACCATTGTATCAACCAACTAGCAAAGGCCGGGCTTGCTATCATCATGATCTCTTCCGAGATGCCCGAGCTCATGGGGATGTGCGATGATATCATCGTAATGCACCAGGGGAGAATACGCGGGACTTTGAGCCGTGATGAGTTTAGTGAAGATAATATTATTTTTGCGGCGATGGGAGGAGAAAAATAAATGGCACAAGAAAAAAGTAAATCAAACTTCAGTGTGAAAAATTTCATACTAAAAAATAATACATATCTGATCCTATTAGTATTATTTATCGTCTGTTCTGTTGTTTCCAGAGACTTTCTGACATTGAGCAATCTGGTGAACATCTGTCAGCAGTATGCAAGTACGGTCATTGTTTCCATCGGTATGCTGTTTGTGATACTGACAGGCGGAATCGATCTTTCTGTGGGATCAATTGTTGCGATCGGCAGTGTTCTTTCTGCTTATTCCCTAAATTCATGGGGATGGGGCGTAGTCCCGGCTTGTCTGATCAGTCTTCTTGTTGGAACCGCCTGCGGAACATTCACAGGGTTCTTAGTTGCCAGAACAGACATGGCACCCTTTGTGGCTTCCTTGGCAATGATGACCATGGCAAGAGGAATTGCCTATATGATCTCAAATGGTTCACCGATCATGACACCTGTCAATTCAATCAGCGTTCTGGGAACGGCTAAGATATTTTCATGGCTCACCTGGCTTGCAGTGATTGCAGTCATTATCGTAGTGGCTGCATGGTTCGTCACAAATTATCTATCTTTCGGCAGAATTACCATTGCGATAGGAAGTAATGAGGAGGCCGTACATCTTGCGGGAATCAATACAATGCCGATTAAAATGGCGACCTATGCAATTTCAGGATTTTGCTCGGCAATCGGAGGGATTATTGCATGTTCCAGGACCGGAATAGGCTCCCCAGCAGTCGGAAATGGACTGGAGCTGGATTGTATAGCAGCCTGTGTGATTGGAGGAGCGAGCTTAAGCGGTGGTGTAGGTTCACCTGTGAAGACGGTCGTTGGTGTTCTTGTACTGGCCCTGATCGGAAATATTATGAATCTGCTTGCGGTACCCTCTTATCCACAGGATGTCATCAAAGGGATTATCATCATATTTGCCGTATTGCTTCAGCGTGTGACAAATAAAACTACAAACTAAAAGGAGATGTTTATCATGAAAGAGACAATGAAAGCACTTAGAATGCATGCACCATATGATTTCCGATATGAAGATGTACCAGTACCGGAAATTGATGATGATGAAATATTAGTAAAAATAGAAGGCTGTGGAATCTGCGCAGGTGATGTAAAAACTTACCACGGCGGTGTGAGGGTCTGGGGAACCACACCGGAGAACCGTTATATTGAGGCACCTGTGATCGGCGGCCATGAGTTTGTGGGCCGGGTAGTAAAATATGGGAAGAACGTAACTGGAGTCAAAGAGGGAGACCGAATGGTATCGGAGCAGATGGTTCCCTGTGGAGAATGCAGATTCTGTAAAGCAGGTTATTATTCCATGTGCCATCGGCATTATATTTACGGCTTTAAAAAAGATGCGCAGGGCGGATTTGCAGAGTATATGAAATTCAGCAAAGAAGGAATCCATCACAAGATACCAGAAGGACTGACATTAGAGCAGGCTGTTTTGATCGAACCTCTTGCTTGTGCGATGCATGCAGTGGAGAGGGCGAAGATTCAGCACAATGATGTAGTCGTGATCAGCGGACTTGGCGCAATCGGACTGGGAATGGTCAGTGTAGCAAGGAAACAACAGCCCAGGCTGATCGTCGGTTTGGATCTTCGGCAGAAGAGATTGGACAAGGCTTTAAAATGTGGTGCAGATATCGTGCTGAATCCGATGGAAGTAAATATTGGAGAAGAAATCAGAAAGCTGACAGATGGTTATGGATGCGATGTATATATTGAAGCATCGGGCAGTGAAAAGAGTGTACTTCAGGGAATGGATGCAATCCGTTTCTGCGGCAGATATGTACAGTTCGGTGTTTTCCCAAAGGCGATCACAGTGGATTGGAATGATATCGGAGATGGAAAAGAAATTGAAATTTATGGGGCGCACCTGGGACCATATTGTTATGAGCCAGTCATGAAGAGCATATTAGACGGCTCTATTTATACAGAGGGGCTGATTTCACATACATTTAAGCTGGAGGACTGGGAAAAGGCATTTGAGGTGGCAGAAAAAGATCCAGATGCATTTAAGGTCATGTTAGTTCCGTAATCGTGAGCGTGAACAAAGACGAAAGGGAATAAGATCGGGCTGCTGTTAGGCTGTGCGAAAAGTAGTATAGGAAAAGGCAGCAGCCCTTTTGGACATTAATTTGCGGCTTGTGAGCGATATTGGTTAGCTGTCATACCGACCTCCTTTTTAAAGACCTGACAGAAATAATTGTAATTATTAAATCCTGTCTGTTCCACGATTTCCAAAATGGTCATATCTGTGTCAGCAAGGAGCTGTTTGGCCCGGTCGATTCGTTTTCGTTTAACATAGCGGCCAATACTCATATGTACGGTATCGTTGAGGGTATCATAGAGCTTTGTACGGCTCATGTAGAATTCCTGACAAAGCGCGGAGGCTGTGATCTTATCGTGCAGATGGTTATTGATATACTCATCCAGCTTCATGATAAAGCTTCCCCGGTTGAGACGCATGATTTCACGGTACATGATGTAACAGGTGCAGGCCTCCATAAGGTGGGCGATGGAGAGAATCTCTTTTTCGGTCCTGAGATCGATCTGTGATACTAATTCAGGAATATTTTGGATATCGATTCCATACTCCTGACATTTTTTCTGGATCGATTCTGTCAGACTGGTCTCGGCAGGTGAACGGATGATCTGTCCAAAAACAATATATCCAATGATGATATCATTATCCCATAGCGGTGCGGCAACCTCGGAGAGCCCCATATGACAGGTGTATATAATCACCTTTTTTTCCTTTTTGCATTGTTCGAACGCATTTTGGTTGCTCTGGGAACAGAAATGTCTGGTTTTCTCGTTGCTATGCATGATCGAACAAATGGGACTGTGCTCTTTTGGATAGGAGAGAATCTTGGAATAATTTCCGTCATAGATAGAGGAACGGATGTGCGTCACATTGTAGAAGTCTTTTATAATATTTTCCAATGATTCCAGTTCAAGATTAAGTGTCATAGTATTACCTCCATTTTTATGATATTGGCGCATTCTTATAATTTTTCAGTTAAATGAACCGTCTTAGTATGTGAAATAAGTATAATTACGTAAATAATTCGAATAATTTCGAAAATAAATAATAATTAAAAGAAAATAAATCATAAGTAAATGTTATAAAGTTATTATAACGGAATATTTATAGTATTGCAATTAAATGATTTCAATGAAAATTGGAAAAGGAGAGAGAAAAATTGCTAGTTACTTTAAAAGAGATTTTAAACCTGTGTGAAGCGAGTAAATGCGCTGTGGGCTCATTTAATACTCCAAACCTTGAAGCGATTATGGCAGTGATACAGGCGGCAGAGGAGATGGACGTGCCAGTTATTATCCAACATGCCCAGGGACATGAGGAGATCATGCCGCTCAAGATAATCGGGCCGATCATGATTGAGATGGCAAAGAAAGCAAAGGTACCGGTAGGAGTACATCTTGATCATGGAGAGAGTCTGAATTATATTTACAAGGCGCTCGATATGGGATTTACTTCTGTTATGTATGACGGTTCCACCTTACCATATGATATGAATGCAGCGAATACCCGGATGGTGGTCGCAATGGCATCCCGGACAGGGGCTTCCGTAGAGGCTGAGATAGGCAGTATGGGACGCAGGGAGACAGGCGCATCGGGAAGTGCAGGAATAGATCCTGAAAAAATCTATACGGATCCGGCAGAGGCACAAAGGTTTGTGGGGGAGACCGGGATCGATGCCCTCGCCTGTTCCTTTGGGACAACACATGGAGTCTATGTCAGTGAACCGAGACTGGATCTGAATGTTGTGGAGCAGGTGCGCAGAAGAGCGGATATCCCAGTTGTTATGCATGGAGGCTCTGGAGTGAAAAAGGAGGATTTTCAGGAAGCAATTCGAAAAGGTGTCCGAAAGGTGAACTATTATACGTATATGGCGATTGCGGGAGGAGAAACAGTAGCGGATCAGTTCCGCTTGGGCTGCATCCCTGTAGTTCACAAGGGGAAAGAGTATAAATACTGTTATTCTCTAGTAGAGAGCAGCCAGGATGTGCCGATCCTCTATCACGACATTGTACAATGGGGAACAGGCGCGATGAAGAAGAACTGCCTGGAGGCGATGAAAATCTTTGCAATGAAGTAAGTCTTTAAGCTTACATTACGAATCCATTCACCAGACGGAGGAAAAGGAAGATGAAAATAGCAGGATTAGATATAGGTACAACAGGCTGTAAGCTTACCGTATTTGATGAAAAGGGAAAATATTTGGATAAGGCGTATCGGGACTATCCGGTTACCAGAGGAAGCAGTGAACACGAAGTAGACGTGGAAGCAATCATGGAAGGTGTATATGCTGTTATTCAAAAAATGAGCGGCAAGTATCCAGACATAGCTGGAATTGGTGTGACCAGCTTTGGAGAAAGTTTTGTCATGACAGATGAAGAGGGAAGACCTCTACACAAGGCAATGCTGTATACAGACCCTAGAGGGGCGGCAGAGTGCAGGGGCTGGAAGAAAGACTAGGAGGAAAATTTATTGCTTCTATAACAGGACTTAAGCCTCATGAGATGTATAGTATTTCAAAAATGATGTGGATAAAAAGAAACCATCCAAAGATATATGAAAAGGCCAGACATATCTTTCTTATGGAAGATTACGTAATATTTTTACTGACTGGACAGGCAAAAATAGATTATTCCCTGGCGACCCGGACGATGGCTTTTGATATTACATTTTTAGAGTGGAGCAGGGAAATATTCAAGGCAGCAGATATAAATATGGAGTTGATGTCAGAAACAGTTCCCACAGGAACTGCAATTGGAACTGTTACGGAACATGCGGCTCGAAAAACAGGATTATCTGTACATACACAGATTGTTGCAATCAGTCATGACCAGGTAGCAGCTGCAGTCGGCGCAGGGGTATTTACTTCTGATAAGGCAGTAGATGGTGCGGGTACAGTTGAATGTATCACACCGGTCTTTGACGGCCTGCCAGATCTGGATGCGATGTATCGGGGAAATTATTCTGTGGTGCCTTATGTGATACCGGGAAAATACGTTTGTTATGCTTTTTCCTATACAGGTGGGGCCCTGATTCAATGGTGTATAGATACACTGGCAAAGAAAGAGAAGGAAATTGCGGATCAACAAGGAATATCGGTGAACCAATTGCTGGAGAATGAGTCTGAGAGTCCAACCGGTATGCTTGTGCTTCCCCATTTTGCAGGGGCAGCAACCCCATATATGGATACCGGGTCAAAAGGAGCTGTTCTGGGATTGACTACGGGAACTACAGTCAGTGAAATCTACCGGGCCTGTATGGAAGGGGTCGTATATGAAATGATGTTGAATATGGACTACCTGCAGGCTTGTGGTGTTCAGTTCGACATGCTCCATGCGACTGGCGGAGGTGCGCATTCCAAGGTCTGGATGCAGATGAAAGCGGACATGCTGAATGTACCGATTACTGCATTGGCGACGGTGGATGCAGGAACGGTAGGCAGCGCTATGCTGACAGGGATAGCTGTAGGATGCTTTCAGGACCTTACAGAGGCTGCCTCTCATATGGTAGACAAACGGGCGACATATACACCAAGGCCGGAAATGCATGAGAAATACCAGAGAGTCTATGAAAAATATAAGAAGCTTTATCAGGCGGTCAGACCGTTAGTATAATGCAAAGAAAAGGTGGGAGATTGTATGAATCCATATATTGGACATGATTCACAAATAGCAGGAATAGAAGAACACAGGCTTGTAGGCGGAAAAGGAGATGGAATGCGTCTTTTGGAGCTGAATAACGGAACAGGGATAGAGATGACGATTTCTCTGGACCGGGCGGCAGATATCTCCAGACTGCGTTTTCGGGGAATGAATATGTCCTACTTTTCCCCTTGTGGTTATGTGGCACCGGCGTATTTTGACAGGACAGAGTCGAACTGGCTGAAATCATTTACTGCTGGATTTCTGACGACCTGCGGACTTGAGGCAGTAGGAAGCCCATGCATCGATGAGGGGGAGGTGCTTCCTTTGCATGGTTCGATCGCAAATATGCCTGCGGATCAGGCTTATTGGTATCAAGAGGAAGATGCGCTTGTTGTGAATGCGGTCGTATATGACGAGGCTATTTTTGCACGGAAATTGAGACTGAACAGAGAGATAAAGCTGAGCCTGTCGGAAAATGAGTTTACGATTACCGATACAATAGAGAATCGGGGAGATGTAAGACAGCCTTTTGAAATCCTATATCATATGAATATGGGATATCCACTGTTGGATGAGGACAGTATCGTAGAGATACCTTCCACTCAAGTTACAGCAAGAGACGAACATGCCAGGGAAGATATAGAAAACTGTCTGAAAATGGAAGTCCCACAGGCAGGCTATGTGGAAAGATGCTACTACCATAAATTCGAAGGGCAGGGAATGGCCTCGATCTATCAGCCCAAACGAAAACAAGGGCTGAAGATCCAGTTCGATCCGAGAGCGCTGGACGGATTTGTGGAGTGGAAGATGATGGGAGTCAGGGATTATGTCCTGGGACTGGAATGCGGCAATTGTTATCCTGATGGAAGAGATGTCATGAGAAGAAGCGGGATGCTGAAATTTTTAGAGCCAGGAGAAAAGAAGCAGTATACAGTCCGGGTGACTATGCTGGAGGAATAGTAGGTCAGTGAAAAAAACAAGTATGGGTTTATCACCTATACTTGTTTTTGGTTTCCGGGGGTTGCGCACTTTACGCAAGAGGAAGAATTATTTTAAGGAAATGCTGGAATTTTTCCTAAAAAGCTTGACTGTATACCCACTGCACCCCTTAAGATAAGTACATAAAGTCAGTTAAAAGTGAAAACACGAATTCATTTTTACAGACAATTTTGAACATGCGGTACAAAATGAAATGTGTAAGGGGGTGGCCGTTTGAATACGAAACAGGTAGAGGAACTGACAGGAATCACCCGGCAGAATATTCGTTATTACGAGAGACAGGGGCTCTTAGAGCCGGCCAGAGAGACTGGGAATGCCTACCGGGATTATTCGAAGGAGGATGTGCGGCGGTTAAAGCTGATCAAGATGCTTCGGATGCTGGATATGCCGTTGAAGGAAATTGAGAGCGTTCTGAATGAGGAAGTGTCCTTAAAAGAAGCGGCGATACGTCAACAGGAGGCCTTGTTAAAACAGCAGAGGCAGCTGCAGGCGGCGATTGATGTGTGTGTGAGTATCCATAAGGAAAAAGCAGAGGTGATCGATGTAGACGATTATCTGGAAAAGATGGAAAATATGTCTCGAAACGGGGGCATGTTCGCCAAAATCATCGATGACTATAAGCAGGTGTCACAGGAGGAACAGCAGCGCCAGTTCTCTTTTTACACAGAGCAGGAGATTAACACGGCAGGAGCTTTTGAGGCAGAATTGAAAAAATATGCTGTGAAGAATGGAATGAAGTTCGAACTGGTGGAGGGTGGAATGTACCCTGTTTTTAAGCTGGATAAGGCTGTATACACAGCAGTCCGGGTATTGGAAGAAAATCAGGCAGTTCAGAGCGATTCAGAGGGATCGGGCCAGATGTCGGGAAAAACAAAGATCATCTGCAAGAGAGAATTAAGACCTGTTGCAGAGACAAAAATACCGGAAAGACGACGCAGATTTTTCAGCGGCATACATACAATTGTGGTGAATATAAAGCGGCACCGCGCAAAGAGTATACTGAATGTTTCAGTTAGTCTATTCATTGTTGTGGTAATGACTGTTTATATGGGAAATCTGAACAGTGCAAGGCAGCAGATCGAGAACCTGCCAAAGAATCTTCCCATAAAAGCAGAGATATGGAATGTGGCAGAAGACCAGAATTCGGGTCTGTTCATCCGGGAAGAGGTGCTTGACGCGGTCTATCAGTCGAACTATACGAAGGATATCAACGAAGGAGTAGAACTGATTGGTTTTCCAAATGGAAAAGAAAGTCAGGAAGAAAAGGAAGAAGAAAAATCGTATTCACAGGCATACGTACCTGGAGAAAGCTACTGGATCGAAGGCGTGAATACTACGGGATGTATCGATGGATTTAAGGAAAAAGAGATTGCTTGGTCAGAGGGATGGAACTGGGAGAAGTTTCAAAAGGAACAGGATGTCTGTATCGTGAATCAGGAGATTGCCAAACAACAGGATATGAAGCTGGGGGATATACTTTCTCTTTCACTACAACGGTATTACCAGGACATTTCAGGAGTATCTCTGTACAGTGAGAAACTGGAACCGATTCAGAGTGAAATCGTCGGAACAGCAGATTTTACAGGCCTGGACGCAGAAATAGCAAAACCGGATATCCTCATTCCTCTGGAGAATGCAAAGCAGATTTTTGAAAAAAATCAGAAACCGTATTTTGCATCATCCTTGTCTTTTCAGGTGAAGAATCCGATGAAACTCAATGCACTGAAAAAGGAAATGAAGGAGGCAGGGCTTCAATCTGTGGTTCAGGGGGCGGCACATTCCTATGCAGGTGCTGGACTGAAGATGGACGATGCGGTCTTTATCGAATCTGTGACAAGTCTGCAGAAAAGCCTGTCATTATTGGAAGGATTTCTGCCCTTTGTATTTCTGGTAGTCATGATGCTGGGCTATATTGTTCCCAATCTGCTGCTTTCAGGCAGGCGTGAGGAATATGCAATCATGCGTGCACTTGGAACGAGCAGAAGAGAAGGAAGCATTCTGTTTTTTATGGAGCATATCCTGTTGGCTGCAGCGGGTTCGGTAGTGGGAACGATGATAGGACTATTATTCCATACAGCAGATGCAGGCAGTGCCTTTTCCATATGGGGATTATTCCTCATCTGTTATGCACTGGGAGCGGCGGTATCCATGGGAATGTTCGGAAGATTCAGCGTAGCAGCTGTGTTGTCACACAGAGATTGAGAGGGAGATATGGAGAGAATTATCGTAGAAAATGTAAGCTATTCTTATCAGAACAAGTATCAGACAATCGAGGCAGTAAAGCAGGTGTCCTGTACCTTTGAGTCGGGGAAATTATATGCGGTCACCGGGGAATCCGGCAGTGGGAAAAGTACCTTTTTATCTCTTCTGGCAGGGCTTGACAGCCCCAAAGAGGGGCGAATCATTGTAGATGGAGAGGATATTGCACAAATAGACAGGGATGCATACAGACGGAAACAGGTATCCGTTGTCTATCAGGCATTCCATTTGTTCCCTCTGCTGACAGCATGGGAGAACGTGATGTATCCGCTGGAACTTAAGGGCATACCGCGCAAAGAGGCCAAAAAGAAGGCCGCAGAATGTTTGGAAGAGGTGGGGTTAAGCGAAAAAATCCTGAACCAGTATCCTAAGATGATGAGCGGCGGCGAACAGCAGAGAGTGGCAATCGCAAGAGCGATGGCAGCAGGCGGCAGAATCCTGCTGGCGGATGAGCCAACAGGGAACTTAGATACTGAGAATGAGGAGAACATCGTGGGACTTTTACTCAAATTGGCCCATGAGAAGGATTATGTGGTGATCGTGGTGACTCATAATCCTCTGATCGCGGAGATGGCAGATGTCCGTATGACAATGAAGGATGGAAAAATGACAGCAGCAGAAGAACAGTGAGGTGGTGTATGACATGACATTTTATTATAGTATGAAACAAATGTTTAGAAGCCCCTTGAAAAGCTTCCTGTTTTTCCTTCTGATCGGGGTGTCAGCATTTTTTCTGGCATTGGGCGGAAATCTTTTGTTCATGAGTAAGGCATCTCTGGAAGAGTTCGAGAAAAGCTTTACGACCATAGGAACTGTGGAGCAGACGAAAAAGGACCTCGGGATGATTAAATGGCAGAATCCATTTACGAAACAATATGAATATATCAAGGATTTTAAATATGGAGATAGGATCAGAGAGGATGTCTTGGATTTTGAAGGTGCAAATTATATCATAAAGCCAAGGCAGCGGCCCTATTTTGCGGCTTATGTGGAAGACATGTATCAAGGGTTGGGAGGCCGATTGGACATTCAGGTGGAGGCTACTCCTTTGGAGGCTCCAACGGGTCAGCCGACGAAAATGCAGATTACCAAGGTTTGGGAAGGCAGTGTGGAGGAAGGGGAAGTAATCTATATTACGGATCGGTCAAATCAGGATGAAGAACCACTTCCATTTGAAATGGGGAAGACCTATGTTATGCGTCTGACAGGCTGGGATATTTACCAGGAACCCGGAACAGAAGGGGATAATAATGAGGGGCAGATCAATGAATATTATATACAGAGTGGAATTACTTCCTCCCAATATACATTAGATGGAGAACCTGTGGATGATCCGATTACAGATGCACTGGATAAGGAATATGATGAGGTGGGCGATATCGCATTTACTGACGAGGTGACAGAGGGCTTCTATGATACAGAGAAGGGAAAACGCTGGATTGAGGCAGCAGGTCAGCAGGACCATATGAGCCGTCTGGTACTTGTACAGCCGACAGAGGGCACAGAGCTTTTGATGCCGTTCTATCGAGATGAGGTCGTGATCAAAGAAGGCCGGGATATTACAGAAGAGGAATACAAAAACAAGGAAAAGGTCTGCCTGATTCCTGATATGCTGGCAATACAGCTCAGAAAATCGGTGGGAGATCAGGTAAATCTTCCGCTCTATGCAGCGGATTATAAAGGCACCCCTGTGGACAGTCAATATGGACTGGGTTTTTCATTGCTCAATGCAGAAGGGAAGATGTATCCTGTGTTCAATGAGCAGGAATATAAAATTGTGGGAATCTATAAGGTCGTGGATGAAGGAGAAGGTTCCTATGGAATGGGGAAGAAGGTAGTCGTAATCCCTTGGGGCGCAGTACCTGAGAATTCCTGGAAAGATAACATTGGCAGTTTTGGGCGGATGTCTGGAGCAAATACTTCTTTCCAGATTCCAAATGGTACGATTCAGAAGTATCAGGAATTGTTAGAGAAACAGGGAATCAAAGATTTAAAAATTACACTTTACGATAAAGGATATACGCAGCTTAAGGATGGGATTGAGAACCGGAAATTAATGTCCTGGATCTTCCTGGTCAGCGGATGCGTGATGGCGGTCATGATTCTTTTGTTTTTCTCCAATGTATTTATCACGGGACAGCAGAAACGGATCGCTGTGGAACGGATTCTAGGAAGAACAAAGAAGCAGTGTGCCGGATCGATTCTGACAGGACTCCTTTTATTGGCAGCATTGGGAAGCATCGCGGGAAGTATTGCTGGATGGAAAGCCACTGGGGTTGCAGCAAAGAAGGCGGATACAGAGCTCGTATTTGATCTGTCATTCAGTAATGCGGCGACCGGCGGGGAGGAAAAAAAGGACGTGAAGTGGACGAAGCCAAGTGTGGAAGTGGCATTAGGAGCCGGGGGCGCCCTGATTGCAGCGGCAGTGTTGATTTCCTCCTGCTATATGGGGGCAAATCTAAAGAAAGAGCCGTTGGAGTTGTTGGGGAGGATTGAAGAATAAAAAGAGGATTTGAAAGGAAGGTCATAAAGCCCCTCTTTTTAGTTCCTAAGGCTTTCAGAGTTCCTACAGCTTATTTTGACATCTTTTTTGACATACAATTGTAAACAGAACTTCTCTTTGTTATAATAGGAATAAAATTCAAGCGTCTAAATGATAACAAGGAGGCTTAAAGTTCATGGGAACGGTATATATCAATGCAAGATGCCAGAAGATCCTTTCCCTTCTATATAATGGGGAGGATTATATTTCTTTGAAACAGATTGCCGAGGAAACAGGTGTGTCCAAGCGGAGTATTTATTATGACCTGTGTAAAATCAATGAGTACCTCAGTTATTATGGAGTGGACGAGATTGAGGTCGTACGGGGAAAAGGAATTCTTATCCCGGAGGAAGACAAACGGAAGATCGAAAAGATCGTAGAGAATGAGTCCGGGGAGGAGAGCTACATATTTTCTCCAACGGAGCGGGTGAAGATCATCTACTGCTATATTCTGATCTCGCATTTGAGCAGGCCTGTCTACATCGAGCAGTTATCGGAGTACTGTCAGGTCAGCAGGAATACTATTTTTAATGACCTGCGGGTAGTGGTGAATCAACTCCAGGAGTACAACCTGACCCTGGAATATGAGTCCAAGAGAGGGTATCGGATCACCGGGGATGTCATCAGTATCCGGGCATTGTTCTTTATGTATTTTAATACATTACTGCCCTTATACCACAGTGGAGTCCTGAATTTCCTGAACCAGGAGCCCATTGATGAGTATGAGCACCGGCTGGAACTAATTGCCGGAGAACTGAATACAGAGTATGTAGACGGTGTCCTTCAGTCTCTGGCAGTGCTGACCCCTCTGATGTATAAAGGCGCCAGACGGCCGTATTTCCCGAACCTGAGGAAGGAGAAGATCATCAATACAGATGAATTCCGGCTGGTTCAAAAGTACTATCCAGATCTGGCGGAGTCGGAACAGCTTTATCTGTGCCTGCATCTGCTAGGCTCCAGAGTCGCAGTTCCGGCCTGTGATATGTTCGACAATAATGCAGACCAGTCTGTCTATGAGATTACCAAGGCTTTAGTTGCAGAGTTCGAAAAAATAGCCTGTGTGATTTTTGAGGACAGGGAAGAACTGGAACGTTCCTTATTCGTACATATTAATACCTCCCTATACAGATATCAGTATGGAATCCAGATTGGCAATCCGCTCAGCGATGATATCATCAGAGAATATCCGAATCTGTTCGATATTACAAAGGTAGTGACCAGATATCTGGAGCAGTTAGTGGGCCTGCCGATTCCGGATAGTGAGATCGCCTATTTGGCACTTCATTTTGGGGCACATATAAAGGTCTCACGTCCAATGGCGGACCAGCTTCGGATACTGATCGTCTGTATGAATGGAGTTTCAGCGGGAAATATGCTGCGCAGGGAGGTACAGCAGCTTTTGCCCTACGCCAAGATCGTAGATGTGGTGGCAATGGTAGATGTAATGAATCTGCAGGAAATCTGCGACTTAGTCATTTCTACCGTAAAAGTGAAAAGTATTGTTCCCTGTATCACAGTACATCCGATTCTGACCGATATCGACCGCAGGGCCATCCTAAATCACAGACTGATCGAGCAGAGAAAGCGGCTGGATGACGGAGAGCTTTTGTTCGATATCGTGAAAAAATATGTGGACGAGAAGGATTATGATAACCTGAAAAAAGATTTGGCTTCCTTCTTTGAGGGGGAGGCAGAGGTAGAAGGAAAATCCTTTTTCAAAAGACCGCTGGGCCTGATCGATTTTCTGGAGAAGGATAGGATCATGATTACTTGGGAGGAATACCGTTGGCAGGATGCAGTGAAATACGCAGGGGAAAAGCTTCTTTTGGAGGAAAGTATAGAGAAGCGTTACCTGGATAATATCATATCCCAGATTCGGTATTATGGCCCATACATGTTCGTGACCCAGGGGCTTCTTTTAGCCCATGGGAAGCCGGAGGACGGTGTGAAGCATTTGGATGTATCCATGACCATATTCAAAAAGCCTGTCAAGTTCTCGGACTTTCATGAGGCCAGGATACTCATCACATTGGCGGCGGAGGATCAGGAAAAGCATTTGAAGATCCTAAAGGATATTATGACTGTATTTGAAATAGAGTCGAGAGTGGATGATGTGGCGGCCCTGGAAACAAAGGAGGAGGTCCTTTCGTATTTAAGAAAAGTGATCGGAGAATAAAATAGATAAATTAGAAACACATAAAATCATAAAATACAGCGGCGGCTTTGTAGGAATATGCAAAGCCGTCGTTTTTCTTTTGCACATCCCCATACAAAATTTTGCACATTCAGAATACATTTCCTGGACTTCTCTTTCACATTCTCAGATGCTATGATGAATTCACAAACAAAGAAACCGGTTTTTAAAGCATATATCATCTGGACGCAGATGTCGAAAAGCAGGGAGCATTTTCAAGTAAAACATTAGGAAGTGTAAAAATCAGGAGGATATCAAGATATGAGTAAAGTAGAAGAAATCACAAGAGAAAGCTGGATCATGGGGACTTTCCCGGAATGGGGAACCTGGCTGAATGAAGAGATAGAAGCAGAGAAGGTCGCACCGGGAAATGTAGCAATGTGGTGGCTTGGATGTACAGGGCTGTGGATCAAAACACCAGAAGACTGCAATATTACGATCGACTTATGGTGCGGTAATGGAAAGCGTACCCACGGTGACGGGAAGATGAAGGTGGGACACCAGATGGCGAACATGTGCGGGGCAAGAGCAATGCAGCCGAACTTAAGAGCCGTTCCATTTGTGATCGATCCATTCGCAATCAAACAGGTCGATGCAGTCCTCGCGACACACTATCATCAGGATCACATGAGTGCAGAATATGCAGCACATGTCATCCAGAGCGGATTGACCACTGTAGATGAAAATGGAAAGGAAATTCCGGTTCCATTCATTGGACCGAAGAAATCTGTTGAGCTTTGGCAGAAATGGGGCGTTCCGGCGGACAGATGTATCACCGTAAGACCTGGCGATACCATCAAGATCAAGGATCTGGAGATCGTTGCACTGGATTCCTTCGACAGGACTTGTATCGTGACAACAGATTCACAGGGACCGGATAGAGAAGAGTTGACAGGTGTCTGCCCGACAGATATGGATGATAAGGCAGTCAACTACCTGATCAAGACACCGGGCGGAAATATTTACCACAGCGGAGATTCCCACTACTCTATCTACTTTGCAAAACACGGAAAAGATTATGATGTAGACGTTGCTTTCGGTTCTTATGGAGAGAACCCAGTGGGAATGGCAGATAAGATGACATCCTGTGACATCCTGCGTATGGCAGAAGCGCTCAGATGCAAGGTCGTGATTCCGATTCACTACGATGTATGGACTAATTTCATGGCTGATGTCAATGAAATCAGAGTCCTCTATGATATGAAAAAAGACCGTCTGGACTATCAGTTCCACCCATTCTTCTGGGAAGTAGGCGGAAAATATACATACCCGACAGACAAGGATAAAAAGGCATACCACCACAGACGAGGATTCGAGGACTGCTTCGAGGCACCACAGAACATTCCATTCCGTTCCTGCCTATAAACAGGGCGTATCATGAAAATAACAGGAGGCAAAATATGCTGAGAGAATTTGTAGAAAGTAAACATTATAAATTTGCGGACGGGGCAAAGGACTGGAAGGATGCCATCCGCATGAGCTGTGAGCCGCTGGAGGCAGATGGCACGGTGGAAGCAAATTATAAAGAAGATATTATTAAATGTGTGGAAAAATACGGACCTTACATTGTGATCGTACCGAATGTGGCAATGCCGCATTCCCAGGAGGGCGCCGAGGGCGTCAATAAGACCGCAATCAGCTTTATGAAGCTTGAAAATCCGGTCAGTTTTGAGCCGGGAGACCCGGAAAAGGATGCACAGCTATTCTTTACGCTGGCCTCCTGTAATCCAGAGCAGCATCTGGATAACATGTCCAGACTGTCAGAAATGCTGATGAATGAGGAATTACTGGAAGCCCTGGCAAAGGCCAAAACTGCGGAGGATCTATTAGAACTCCAGAAGAAGTACGTTGATTAGGGAGCAGTGAAGGGAGAGAGTTTATGGAAATTTTAATGAAAATATGGGAATATTTTGCAACGAATATTTTGCAGCAGCCGGCATTTATGATTGGTCTGATCGTTGTCATTGGATATGTACTGCTGAGAAAGCCGTGGTATGATGTCCTTGCAGGTGCAATCAAAGCAATCGTAGGTTACTTCATCCTGGCAGTTGGTTCGAACGGGCTGGTCACCAACTTCCGCCCGGTACTCAGCGGACTCAAGGACCGCTTTAATCTGGATGCGATGGTCATCGACCCTTATTTCGGACAGAATGCGGTAACCGCAGGTGTGGAAGAGGTTTTTGGAAAAGGCTTCGGCCAGGCGATGATTCTTCTTCTGATCGCATTTATCGTCAATATTTTGTTAGTACGTTTTAGTAAATATACCAAGATGCGTGCACTGTTCACAACAGGCCATGTACAGGTACAGCAGGCCGCCATCGCATACTGGCTGATCATGTTCGCATGTCCATTCTTATTAAAGAGCGATATCGAAATGATCATTGTTATGGCACTTGTGCTCGGACTCTACTGGGCAGTCGGCGCCAACCTGACCATCAAGCCGTGTCAGGAGGTAACAGACGGCGCAGGCTTCTGTCTGGCACATCAGCAGATGTTCGGAGTCGCACTGAACTACTGGTTAGCGGAAAAGCTGTTCGGTAAGAAGAAAAACGGAAAAGAAGTAAAGAAGATCGATGACATCGAGCTTCCGGGCTTCATGTCCATTTTCAATGAAAATATGGTCTGTACTTCAATCCTGATGCTGATTTTCTTTGGTACGATCCTGGTCGTACTCGGCAGAGACTATCTGACAGAAAACGGATTCCTTCAAGAAGGAGCCAGCATGGTATTCTATGTCATCCAGACCTGTCTGTATTTTGCAGTATATCTTGCAATCCTGCAGCTTGGAGTCAGGACCTTCGTTACAGAGCTGACAGCTTCCTTCCAGGGAATTGCTGACAGACTGCTTCCAGGTTCTATCCCAGGAGTTGACTGTGCAGTTATCTTCGGATTTGGTTCCGCAAATGCAGTACCGCTTGGATTCCTGGCAGGATTTGCAGGACAGATCATCGCGATCGTAGCATTGATCGTATTAAAGAGTCCGGTCCTTGTCATCTGTGGATTCGTTCCGGTTTTCTTTGACAACGCAACAATTGGTATTTTTGCCAATGAAAAGGGCGGTATTAAAGCAGCATTGATTCTTCCATTCATCTCTGGACTCTGCCAGGTATTCGGTTCCGCACTGATCGCAGGATGGGTCGGAATGGCAGCATACGGTGGATACATAGGAATGTGGGACTGGGCAGTCGTATGGCCGGTCATGACAGGAGTAATGAAGTTCTTAAGCTACGCAGGTATCGTAGTCGTAGTTATTGCACTTGCAGTTATCCCGCAGATCCAATACAGGCTGGATAAAGAAGGATACTTTAAGATGACAGAGGATTATGAAGAATATAAAGAAATCAAGGCACGCCAGAAAAGCGCTGCAAAGTAATATTTAAATAGAAATTCATAAAAAAATCTGATAGCATTAAAATCATAGTGTTATAAATAATAAAAAAGAATGATGGTTCTTATACTACAAATTTATAAAAAGGAGAAGAAAAAATGAGTAAAGAGAATTTAAGTTTTATGGTATGTTGTGCAAATGGAGCAGGTTCTAGTTTGATGATGAAGATGACGATGCAGAAAGTACTTGATAAAGTGGGCTTAAAGCCGGGAAAGGTGCACCATTGTGCACTTTCCGAAGGAAAAACGGCTGCTGCACAGTATGATGTGGTATTCTGTGCACAGAATTTTGCAAATATGTTCAAGGATGCTGAGAAAAAAGGAACAAAAGTTATTGGTCTGAGAAACATCATGTCAGCGAAAGAAATCGAAGACAAGATGAGAGAGAACGGAATTATCGATTAAGGCTGGTGGAAGAGATGGCAAAAGCATTTACACTGGGACTGTATGAAAAATCCATGCCGTCCCAGCTGGAATGGAAGGAAAAGTTACTCTGTGCGAAAGAGGCAGGCTTCGATTTTGTAGAGATCAGCATCGATGAGACAGAGGAAAAGTTAAAAAGACTGGATATGACGCAGGAAGAGCGTCTAAAACTGGTTCGATTGATGGCAGAGACGGGCGTACCGATCCGCACCATGTGCTTGAGCGGGCATAGGAAATATCCTCTTGGCAGTAGAGATCCAGAAGTTTGCGCAAGAGGCATGGAAATCATGGAAAAGGCAATCCGTCTGGCGGATGATCTGGGAATTCGGATCATCCAGCTTGCCGGATATGATGTATATTATGAAGAGTCCACCTTCGAGACGAAGAAGCGTTTTCTCAAGAATCTTAAGAAAGCGGCGGAGATCGCTGAAAAATACGGAATCCTTCTTGGGTTCGAGACCATGGAGAATGAGTTCATGAACACGGTGGAAAAGGCCATGAAATATGTGACCCTTGTGTGTTCCCCTTATCTGAATGTATATCCTGATATCGGCAACATCACGAATGCAGCCAAGACATACCAGACAGATGTATTGGAAGATCTGACCTTGGGGAAAGGGCATATCGTGGCAATGCACTTAAAAGAGACCGTGCCTGGAAAATTCCGTGAGATTCCATTTGGAACTGGACATGTGGATTTTGAAGGTGCAGCAGAAGCGGCCTGGAAACTGGGCGTTCGGAAATTTGTGACAGAATTCTGGTATACGGGGAATCCGGCCTGGAAGGATGATCTTAGGAACGCACACGATATGTTCACAGAGATTTTGAAACGGCAGGACAATGAGTAAAAGGAAGGGTTGGATTGAACGTGAATATTGAGAAAAAAGTTATTTCAAATTTAAATAAGTGTTATTCCATAGCACCACTGAACTATAATGGACAGGAATACTTCCTGGTCGCTGCAGAAAAGGTAGACAGATGCATCCTTTTTGATCTTGACGGGAACGAAGTGGATACTGTATGGAACGAGCCGGGCGGTGTGATGAGTATGGTACAGGTGCCGGGAAGCAATGGAGTATTTTTGGCAACACATAAGTTCTATTCTCCGAACGATTCAAAGGAAGCCAAGATCGTGATTGTGACTCCGATTTCCAAGGGAAACTGGGAGGTCAGGACATTGGTAGATCTGCCTCATGTGCACCGTTTTGATATCGTGGAGAGAAACGGTGTGAGATATCTGATTGCCTGTGCGCTCAAATCAGGACATGAATTCAAAGATGACTGGAGTTCTCCGGGAAAAGTCTATGCGGCAGTGCTCCCGGATGATCTGAGCAGCTTTCATGATGATAACCAATTAAAGCTCACGGTGATAAAGGACAACATGTTAAAGAATCATGGATACTATAGAGTGAAAGAAAATGGCACAGATACTTGTGTGATCTCCTCCGATAACGGCGTCTTCCAGTTCCTGCCCCCAAGTACGGCAGAAGGGGAATGGGATATTCGGACCTTATTAGATACGCCGGCGAGTGACGCAGTTCTGGTAGATCTGGACGGGGACGGAGAGAAGGAGCTGGCAGTATTATCTCCATTCCATGGCGACCAGATTTCCATTTATAAAAGACAGGATGGGGCATATCAGAAGGTCTATGATTATGAGAAACCGGCTGAATTCACCCACGCTATCTATGGCGGAGAACTGTGGGGGCAGCAGGCAGTTGTGGTCGGACATAGGAAGGCAGAGCGCAATCTGATTATGTTTACCTATGATGAAGCAGCAAAAGGATACCGTGCAGAGGTCATCGATGAGGACTGCGGTCCGGCTAATGTACTGAAACTTACAAAGGATGGCAGAGATATTCTCGTTTCCGCGAACAGGGAGACCGATGAGGTTGCTATCTATACGATGTGCAAATAGCAGACAGACGTGAAGCGGCTGGAGAAAAGAGGGAGATTTTATCAATGTTAGAGGAACTGAAAAAAAGAGTATATGAAGCTAATATGCTTCTTCCTAAATATGGACTTGTCACATTTACCTGGGGAAATGTAAGTGAGATCGACAGGGAGACCGGATATTTTGCAATCAAGCCGAGCGGCGTGGATTATGAGAAATTAAGACCAGAGGACATGGTAATCGTAGACTTGGATGGAAAAGTAGTGGAAGGACATTACAACCCATCTTCAGATACTCCGACTCATGTAGAATTGTACAAGGCATTTTCAAATATCGGCGGCATCGTGCATACCCATTCCCCATGGGCCACAAGCTGGGCACAGGCGGGCAGAGGCATCCCATGTTATGGGACCACGCATGCAGATTACCTGTACGGCACCGTGCCATGTGTGAGGAACCTGACGAAAGAGGAGCTTAAGGCCTATGAAGTGAATACAGGAGTACTCATAGCAGAGGCGTTTCAGACCAATGATTACGAAGCAATGCCGGCCGTGCTTTGTAAAAACCACGGACCGTTCACCTGGGGAAAAGACGGACTCGAAGCCGTACACAATGCGGTTGTACTGGAAGAGGTCGCTAAGATGGGTGCAAGATGTGAGATGATCAATCCAAAAGTTGGACCAGCCCCGCAGGAACTGATGGATAAACATTATTACCGCAAGCACGGAGAAAATGCTTATTACGGACAATGATTCAGGCAGTATTTTTTGATATAGACGATACCCTCTATCATTTCACAGAGGCAAACAGGCTGGCTGCCAGTGAGGTTGAAACATACGTATGTAAAGAGCTAAAGATTGAATCAGATGCTTGGAAGGATGCAGTAAAACAGGCACAACTTAGGATCGGAGCCAGATTGGGACAAAGTAGTCCCACGACTCATAACCGGCAGATACGTTTTCAGAACGCACTGGAAATCCTGCATAAGCCCATTTATCCGCATGGGACAAAGCTATATCAACTCTATTGGGATACGGTTCTGAAGAATGCAGTTCCTGAACCAGGAGTGGAGAGGATGCTTGACTTGTTAAAGAAGAAAGGAATCCACCTGGGAATCGGGTCGGATATGACCTCCTATATCCAGAATAAAAAGCTGGAGAGGCTCGGGCTTGCCCCTTATTTTGACAGTGTGATCACCAGCGAGGAGGCAGGGAGCGACAAACCTAACTCCAGTATCTTTCGACTCTGCATAGAAAAATCTGGATGTGCCCCGGAAGAATGCCTGTTCATTGGAGACAACTGGGAAAAGGATGTGGCAGGAGCCTGTGCGGCGGGAATGCATTGTGCCTGCTATTCCAGATATTCCAGACCTCCGGGCTGGGGAGAAGAGTATTGTTTCAACTCATATGAGGATTGTATACAGGGAGATAGAATCAGAATCGGAAAGCTTACAATTTAAAAGGGAAATTTCAGAGGGGTCTTTCGAATGAGGATGACCCTTTTGAAATTATGAAGGGGGTATGGTATATGTTCCATACCCCTATATGATTTTAATTAAAGTAGATATTCTCAAGCTATTTTACAAATCGCATCTAATAGGAAATCCACCAGAACTTCTAGTTTTTCTCGATCGATCCATTCCAATGTGTCACTTTCTGTGTGCAGGACATGGTCAGTCAATTCAAAGATTCCCTCAGAAGTAATTGCAATTGCCGGAATACCGGAAAAGGAAAAGAGCGTATGGTCTCCTTGAGGCCACGGCTCGATCTGTTCAAAATCACCGGTCTTTAAGGCCAGGTCTGTCAAGCTCTCCATGAGATTTTGTGGACATTCATAAAAGGAATATGCTGTATGCTTTCCTTTGACCCCTGCTCCGTCGATATTAAAGGCACAAAGATACTCATCTGGATGGGTAAGGCTGGTGTTCAGGTAGAGCATTTCTCCTGGAGTAGAGTAATAATCTTCCCCATTGAAAAGAACAAATTCAATTTGACAAGGAAGCTCCCGGCCGGACAGCTTTGCCGCTACTGCAAGCAATACAGCTACACCGGAAGCGTTGTCCAATGCTCCGGGAGTTCCAGGCTGGGTATCGATATGTGCGGAAAGACAGATTTTCTGTTTTCCACTGCCATAAGCAGCAAGTATGTTAGCTGCCTTCGCAGGACGTCGGACGGTATTCAATGTAAGAGACGCTAAGGAGCCGGTACAAAGAAGCGGTACATGTTCTGGAAGGACCATTGCACAGGGAACAGTAAAATCACCATCTTCTATGACCGGTAACAAGCATTCCTTTGACAGACTGACCGTGAGTACCGCTTTTACCCCGCTGTTTTCTAGTAGCGAAATGATCTCCTTATGCTCATCTGGATTCCAAAAGATAAAGCTTTTCGGCATCAGGGGTTCAGATGCCAGAGCATCACAGAGTACAACGATTTTTCCAGAAATAGGGGCCGTGCGCAGCTCCTCCAATGAATGAACACAGATCAATTCACCTTGCAGATCGCAAGGGAGGGAATACGGTGCCGGAGCAATTGGAATCTTATGTTTTTCAACAGTAAGAGTGCCCTCTTCTTTGCTCCAGTCCATACAGTCGAATTCCTGTTTTGAGATTCTGAGTCCGGAACGCTTCAACTCTTCACAGACATATTCCACTGCTGTACGATTCGCCTCAGAACCTGTTGGACGAGCACCGATTTCTTCGCAAAGTACCCGTAAATATGCTTCCATTCTTTTTTTCATTTTGTATCCTCCTGCTTTTTGTATTTACCATAAGAATATCATTTCAAAAATTGAATCTCTTGATTTTTTAAGACAAACATATTTTACGATAAATATAAGGAGAGAGGACTTTTGATTATTTATTGATCAAATATAAACCGAACATACAGATTAGAATACCCACGACCTTTTGAATCGTAACGGCTTCATGGTATACAAAGTATCCAATGATGATGAGACATACGGTCAATAGGGAACTATGGACAAGCTGTCCAACACTGATATTCCAGCCTGCTTTATACATATAGATAGAGCCTGCTTCCAATCCGACAACTGCCAGCCCCAGGACAAAGCTGCTCCAATTCAGTTTGTGATATTCCTGAATCAGGTTACCGCCATGGTTCAAAACAAAGTACAGCACTGCGGAAACGATGGCTCCCACAGCATAGGTCACGGTCAGGGCAGCAAGTGGATGGATGCCTGCTGGTGTTGATTTGGAACAGATGTGATAAAAGATATTAGACAATACGATCAGGAAAATAGGCCAATACATTTGAAACATTTTCATTCACACTCCTCTAGTTGATATAAAAAACCGACAATCAGAATAGCCTGACTGTCGGTAGGTGCTCACCCGCAGAAAATAGTTTATCATATTCATCTAAGAAAATCAAATATTGGGAAAGAGAATATTAGAAAGAGAATTTCTGCCACAACAGTGGGCAAGTTAAGGCTTTAAGAGGGCTCCATCTCATCCCCCGCAACTCGTTCGATATGCATAGCAAGATATCCGATTTCCACCTCATCCAGCGTACATTTCAGGCTGCGCCCGATCTCGTCACAGACAGTAGTGGCTGTCCGAAAGGATTCCGGAAATTTTATTTCCATATAATCATTCATGTTCAGCTTGATCCGTTCCTTTTTCAGCGCCCGGGCAACCATATAACGCACATGGTTCATCAGCCGGTTATAGGAAAGAGACATGATATCTATTTTCTTTCCCGTCTGCTTTTCTACCATGGTGATACATTCCCGGACCGCCTGGGTGATCATCATGGCCTGTGACACTTTTTCATGATCAATGGCGGAGTGGATATGCAGCGCAATATACCCCACTTCATGTTCGTCAATCCGTATCTTTAACTTCTCCCAGAGAAGCGGCACGATACATTCTGCAACCTTGTATTCCTTATAAAAAAGGACGCGGATGTCATCGGTCAGTGGGTTTGAGATCTGCTCATGATTCTTGATCCGCTGGACGGCGAATTCGATATGGTCAGCCATGGGAAATAAAATAGCGCGGTCCACCTCACCGAATTCTTTCTGGGCTTCCTTTAGCACTTCATTGGCAAGTTCCAGGCAGAGGGGGGAGACCGATTTGACGATCTCCCTGGCATCTCCGCGGTCAGTCAGCTTCTGCAGAGAGTACACCGTATCTTCTGAGCGCTGCCCGATCCGTTCCCCGACCTTCTTCTGGAAACCCGCTCCCTTTCCCATGTGCAGATATTCCAGATTGTCGTCCATATTGATTACAATAATTGTATTGTGGTTCAGAATCTTTCTTATTCTATACATATCTCACCATCCATTTTGTTATGCAAGGAAATCTATGGCAAAAAGCGCCTCCCCTTCCTCAATCGTTCCGTGTTTCAAAAGACGGATTCTCTGGTTGTCCTCCAGCTCTGTACACAGAATCGGAGAAACAACGGACGTAGCATTTGCTTTCAGATAATCTAGGTCAAGCTTTAACATCGGCTCACCTTTCTTTACCTTTTGTCCGTTTTCCACCAATGACTCAAATCCCTTTCCATCTAATTTTACTGTGTCGATTCCGATATGGATCAGAAGGCTGACCCCGGTATCCGTCATAAATCCGATTGCATGCTTGGTTTCAAAGACGAAACATACTTCTCCGTCCTCCGGTGCTCTAACGATTGGATCCAGAGGAGTTACGACCGCACCGTCTCCCATCATCTTCTCTGCAAAGGCGGGATCCGGAGCCTCAGACAGGTCGGCCGCAAGTCCTTTGACCGGGCTGGAAATCGTAATGGTCTTTACGACCTCTGCTTCTTTTTCGGCAGCCTCTTTATCTGCCGTTTCCTTAGCTGTGGCATCCGTGGTTTTGGCATGATCTGCAGATGCATTGGTCGCTTTTATAATATCTGCTGCATCGTCTATCTCGTCAGGTGCATTCTCCAGATAGTCCTCCAGATTGGATTTAATGACTGTTACATGAGGGCCGTAGATGACCTGCACGCCTTTCCCTTTATGCACGACTCCGGAAGCACCTGTCGATTTAAGCAGAGCATCATTGACCAGTTCTGCATTTATCACAGTACAGCGCAGTCTTGTTGCACAGCAGTCCACATCACTGATATTTGATTTTCCGCCAAGTCCTCTGGTGATGGTTCTGCTGACTGCATCCTCATCGGAAAGCTTTTGGCCGCTGTCGTTTACGTTGGTTGTATTATTTCCTTCTTTTCTTGCATTGACATCAGCCTTTGTATAGAGTTTGGTCTCAGTGTCACTGTCTTCGCGTCCCGGTGTCTTGAAATTGAACTTTTTGATCAGGAACGTAAAGATAAAGTAATATAGGAAGAAATAAATAATTCCAACAGGAATGATTCGAATCCAGCTTGTCTTCTCATTTCCCTGCAGGATTCCGAACAGGAAAAAGTCTAAAAGTCCGCCGGAAAAGGTAAGTCCCACCGCCACATTGAGCATATGGGCAATCATATAGGCAGAACCGGCAAGGACTACCTGTACTGCAAACAGCGCCGGTGCCACGAATAAGAAGGAAAACTCAATTGGCTCCGTAATTCCAGTCAACATGCAGGCAAGTGCTGCAGAAAGAAGCAGTCCGCCTGCGGCTTTTTTCTTCTCCGGCTTTGCACAGCGGTACATAGCAAGTGCTGCGCCTGGAAGACCGAAGATCATGAAGATAAATTCCCCGGAAAAGTATCGTGTTGCATCTGCACTGAAATGTGCCACATTTGCAGAATCAGCAAGCTGTGCAAAGAAAATGTTCTGGCCTCCCTGAACCATCTGTCCTGCGACTTCCATGGTTCCGCCAACGGCTGTCTGCCAGAATGGCATGTAAAATACATGGTGAAGGCCAAAGGGAATCAAAGCCCTCTTGATCAGTCCGAAGACCAGTGTTCCTGCGTATCCGCTGCCTGTCACGAGCCCGCCCAGTGCATAGATGCCGCTTTGTACGGTCGGCCAGACAAAATAAAGTGCGATTCCCACGAACATGTATACAAGTGTGGAAATGATCGGCACGAACCGTGTTCCCCCGAAGAAGGAAAGTGCATTGGGAAGCTGGATTTTATAGAAGCGGTTGTGCAGTGCTGCAACACCCAGCCCCACGATAATACCGCCGAACACACCCATCTGCAGTGTCTGGATCCCGCAGGAGGAAGCAATCGTACCTTCCAGGACATCCGCAGCGATTTCACCACTTTTCAGAATATCCCCATTAAGCACCAGCATTGCATTGATTGCAGTATTCATAACAAAATATGCAATCACGGCAGATAATGCGGATACCTCCTTTTCCTTCTTAGCCATACCGATTGCTACACCCACTGCAAAAATCAGTGGAAGGTTGTCAAATACGATGCTGCCGACCTTGTTCATGATCAACAGCAGTCCATGCAGGATCGTGCCACTGCCTAAAATCCCTTCCAGTCCATACATGGCGATCGTTGTTTCGTTGGTAAAAGAACTTCCGATTCCAAGCAGAAGCCCCGCTACCGGAAGAATTGCGATTGGGAGCATAAAGCTTCTGCCCACACGCTGCAAAACACCAAAAATCTTGTCTTTCATAACCATTCTCCTTTACTCATCCTATTATTTTGAACCGGATGTTTTATGTATCTGGAAGCAGACTGGCTATCAGATCAAGGTATGAAAAGATAAAAAGGCATCCACACACATAAACATCCAAAATGTTTTATGTATAGTGAATGCCTCTAATGAGTTACATACTATATCTGTGATTTAAATTACCATCTGGGAGAGGATTTGTCAAGCACTTTTTTGGGAGAATCCTTTTTCCTTTTTGAGAACAGGATCAATAGAAACAGTTATGGGAGCGGATCTCCTTTGCAATCTGAAAAGTATTGCTGTAGTAATGATGATCAAGGCAACATTTCCCTATTCTTTTTATCCTCCACAAAATTCTAGACAAGATAACATGATATAAAGTCAATTTAGTATGATTTCGAATCCGTTTTCCTGCATTACAATAAAGACAGTGGCGGGAATAAAAAATAGATCAAGGAGAAAAGAAAGAACAAGATGGCAATGAAGATTTATGATTTAAGGACAGAATACCTGGATAGACCTTTGGGAATAGATGCAGTACAGCCCAGATTTTCATGGAAATCATCTAGCGATGGAAAGAATATGAAGCAGAGAAGTTACCGTATCATAGCTTTTCGTGAACAGGGGGAGAAAGAAGCTATCTGGGACAGCGGGGAGTTAGAAAGTGAGCAGTCCATAGCGGTAATCTGGCAGGGACCAAAACTTCACTCCTGCGAACGTATCTACTGGAAGGTATTCGTGAAGCTAGAAAATGAAGAGGGAATTTTGGAGCAGGCAGAAAGCAGCCTGACATGGTTTGAGATGGGGATGTTACAGGAATTGGACTGGATTGCGGACTGGATTGAACCGGAGGATGAAGTAGAGATTGACGGAAGAATGCCTGCACCTTATCTCAGAAAAGAATTTATAGTTCGCCCCGGTCTCAAATCGGCAAGAATCTATCAGTCAGCCCATGGGTTGTATGAATTCTGGCTGAACGGACAAAGAGGAACAGAAGATGTCTTTAAACCTGGCTATACGACTTACCATAAACGTTTACAGTATCAGGCCTATGATATTACCCATCTGCTGAGCGCTGGAAGGAACTGTCTGTCCGTTGCACTGGGAGACGGATGGTGGCGCGGCACGACAGGTGGGGCCTACCGCAATAATTTCGGATATAAGGTGTCCTATATCGGACAGATTCTCTTAGAATATGAAGATGGAAGCAGGGAATGGATCGTATCTGACGAGACATTTAAAACATCAACAGGTGGAATCCGGGAATGTGATATGAAAGAGGGAGAACTTTTCGATGCCAACTTGGAACCGGAAGGCTGGAAAGAGTCTGGTTTTGATGATACTTCATGGAAGTTCGTACATTTAGAGACAGATCAATATGCCAGGAAGGATATTCTCATATCCTCTAACAGCGTTCCGGTCCAGGAGATGGAGACATTTCACCCGAAGGTCATAAAGACACCAAATGGAGATACTGTCCTTAATATTGGGCAGAATATCGCCGGTTATGTAAAGATACGGTTTCGCGGTCTTTCTAAGGGGCAGAGAATCAGGCTGGTGCACGGGGAGGCACTTGATGAAGAGGGTAATTTTACTTTGAAAAACCTGATCGTCGGAAAACAAGAGAAGCGTATGCAGGAGATCATCTACATTGCCAAAGGGGAAGATGAGGAGGAGTATTGTCCGATATTCGCTGTGTTCGGATTTCAATACGTTCTGATCCAGGGATACGACAAGGAAATTGAGCCCGGAGATTTTACAGCAGTGGCTGTGTACTCTGCGCTGGAGGAATGTGGTGACTTTACCTGCTCCAATCCTTTGATTAATCAGTTGGTAAGTAACAGCCGTTGGAGCCAGAAAGGCAATTTCCTGGATGTTCCGACAGACTGCCCGACAAGAGAACGCAATCCCTGGTCTGGTGACAGTCAGATCTATGCTAATACAGCGACAAAGTTCATGAATGTATATCCTTTTTTTGAAAAATGGCTTGGAGATATGTCTTTGGAGCAATTCAAGAATGGAAAGATTCCGATTACGATTCCAATTAGCACTTCATTTCACCACGCCGAAGAGCTTAAGCGCAGGCAGAGCCGGATTGAAATGCTGCCGGATGACAATATTATGAAGCTGGTCTTAAAGATGACTCTGGGATCCATGGAAGAAGGGGCAATTTCAGACGGTTCAGCAGGCTGGGGGGATACCGCTGTGATTACTCCATATGTTATGTACCTGGCATATGGGGACAGGCAGATCCTTGAGAAACAATATCCCTGTGCTAAGAAATGGGTAGATTATGTGATCCATGAGGCAAGGCAGAAAAGTGAAAAGTACCAGCACATGCCATGGTATAAGGAGTCGGAGGATGCAGAGTTTGTCTGGGACACCGATTTTCATTTCGGGGAATGGTGTGAACCGGATGAGACAGAGGCGAGCCCGTTTTTGCGTCTGTATCAGAATCCTGACTATAATACTGCGACGATGTACTATTTTTACTCGGCGAAGCTGTTAAGTCAGATGGCAGGAATTCTTGGAATGAAAGAGGATGAAAAAAAATATCAGGATATTGCACAAAAGGTAAAACGGGTATTTAATAAATATTTTATCCGTGAAGATGGAAGTATCAAAGAGGGGCGGCAGGCGCCAAGTATCAGGGCACTTGCATTTGGTCTGACAGATGACGATCATAAGGAACGGGTCGCAGCAAAGCTTTTAGAGATGATAAAAGAAAATGGTTATAAGTTAAATACAGGTTTTCTGGCGACAGCACATCTGCTTCCGGTTTTGGCGAAACAGGGCTTTATTGAGGAAGCATACCGGGTCCTGGAGCAGACAGAGAGTCCGGGATGGCTTGCCAATGTGAAAGCAGGGGCGACCACGATCCTGGAGAACTGGGATGGTTACGAGAACTGCAAGGCATCTTTCAACCACTATAGTTATGGCGCTGTATGCAGCTTTTTATTTGAGTACACGGCTGGCATCAGACCAGATATTGATGCTCCTGGATATAAGCATTTTACGATAAGTCCGGTACCAGGGGGAAGCCTGACACAAGCAAAAGCGGAGTATGAAAGCGGCTATGGAAAAATCCTTTCTTCATGGAAAAAGAAGGACGGGAAAATAGAGTATGAGTTTATGGTACCGGTAAATACGACGGCAACGATCTGCCTGCCAGAAGATGGAGGGAATACCGCGGAATATCATGTGGGCAGCGGTGTCTGGGAGTTTTCCGAAGAGTGGGGTGCACAGAAAAAGAAAATAGAGGAGGAAGTTCCAGATGAAGATATATGATCTTAAAGTAATGCACATGAAGAATCCGGTGATTGACAGGAGACCGGAATTTTCCTGGAAGATCGAAAGTACCAGGCAGAATGTGCTGCAGAGGGCATATCGTATTGTAGTCAGAAATAAAGACGGGATACTATGGGATACAGGAAAAGTGGAGTCCCGATGCCAGGCGTTTGTGGAGTATGAAGGGGAAGGGTTTAAAACAGCAGAAAGATACGAATGGACGGTAACCGTATGGGACAATTATGAAGAAGTATCGAGCGCGTCAGATTGGTTTGAGACGGCATTTTTAAGGGACAAAGACTGGTGTGCCAGATGGATCGAGTGCACGATAGACCGGCAGCCCGCCAGTGAATACAGTTTCGGGGCAGCGTATCCTCCGGTTCTTTTTGAACGGGAGTTCGACACATGCGGGGAGATTGAAAGTGCCAGAGTCTATGCAACGTCTCATGGTGTCTATGTACTGAAAGTCAATGGGAAAAGAGCGGATGACCGTGAATTCGCGCCGGAGTTCACAAGGTATGATAAGATTATGTATTATCAGACCTATGACGTGACGAAGCTGCTTCTTGGCGGAAAGAACAGTCTGGAAATGTATGTGGGAGACGGCTGGCATTTCAGCACGCAGGCACGTCCGGTCATGGAAGAGTACCATAAAGAACCGTCTGTATTGTTTCAGCTTGAAATCAGATATAAAAATGGGACGATTCAGACCGTTGCATCAGATGGAACAGAAAAATGCAGTCTCGGGCACATTGTATATTCTGACCTGTATCAGGGAGAAAAGCAGGATTACAGGATCAAGAATACAGAAAAATATCCGGTGGATGTCAAGGATTATGGATATGAATTCTTACGCTCCCAGCCCATTCCTCCGGTCCGCCCGGTCAGGCTGCTTCCGGCAGTTGAGGTGATTACGACACCGGCTGGCGAGAAGGTGGTGGATTTCGGTCAGGTGATCGCCGGAAGGGCCAGAGTAAAAATCGATGCTTTGAAGGATCAGGAAATCACACTGGAATATTTTGAAGTGCTGGACCAGGATGGAAATTATATCAATACCATGTTTGCACCGCAAAAAGATATCGTCATTTCGGATGGAAAGCCGATAGAGCATGAAGCAAAATTCACATTTCATGGATTCAGGTATATCCGTGTAGGCGGGCTGGAGGAAGTGAGAAAGGAAGACTTCACAGCGGTACTGCTCACTACGGAAAAAGAAAATAAAGGAGAGTTCAGATGCTCGGATGAAAGGCTGAACAGACTCTATCAAAATGTAAGGTGGTCTCAGTATAATAATATGATGTCTGTTCCGACAGACTGCCCGACGAGGGAGAAGGCCGGATGGACCGGTGATCTTCTGATTTATGCAAAGACAGCTCTTATGAACGAAGAGATGACTCCATTCTTAAGCAGCTGGCTTGACATTGTCAGGGCAGACCAGCAGGACGACGGGGTGATCCGTATTGTTGCACCATATATGAAACTCTATGAAGCGCTGCTTTTACAGACTGTAAAAAAATTCGGAGATGAGAAGGTGACCGGTGTCGCAGGCTGGAGCGACGCCATCGTCTGGGTTCCTTATGATATGTATCGAATGACAGGAAACGCCCGTGTGTTGAGAGATAACTTCGAGGCAATGGAATCCTGGTGCGAGTATATCATCCGGACCGCAGAAGAGAAAAGAGGATACCATGATATCCCTTATGATTACGACCGGTATCTGTGGAATACCGGGTTCCACTTCGGAGAGTGGCTGGTGCCGAGCCGTCCTGATGATACCGGGGAGCAGTACGGAATCTGTAAAGAATCGGCATTTTATATTGCGCCGTTCTTTGGATACATGACTCTCTTAAGGATGAAGGAGATATGCCGGGTTCTCGGGGAGAAAGAAAAAGAGGAAAGATATGCCGACAGGTCAAAACGGATGAAGGAAGCAATCCAGAAAGGAATCCTTTTGGCCGGGCTTTTGCCGGAATATCTGATGGGAGGCTATATTCTCGCGTTTGCGTTTGATCTTGTCCCGGAGGAGCTATATGACAGTTACAAAAAAGATCTGACAGATCTGATCAGGAAGAATGGAAACTGTCTGGATACTGGATTCCTTGCGACTCCGTTTATTCTGGATACGCTCTGTAAAATAGGGGAAAAAGAGCTGGCATATGCACTTTTGTGGCAGGATAAGAGACCATCCTGGCTGTATGAAGTCGACCATGGGGCAACGACCATATGGGAAGCATGGGACGCAGATGATGCGAAATCAGGCGGCAGGTATGTCAGCTTCGACCACTATGCGTTCGGCTGTGTGGATGAATGGATCTGCAGGCATATTGCCGGCATCGACAGTGACACTCCCGGATTCTCACATGTTATCATCAGGCCGGATGGGGGAAAGAGACTGACCTCATGTGAGAGAACTTTTGAATGTGAGGCAGGCACAATTAAGGCTGCGTGGGATGAGAAGGGCCTTTGTGTTTCGATACCATGTAATGTAACAGCAACGGTAGAGTGGGACGGAGAAAAGACGGAAATCGGAAGCGGGGATTATTTTTTTAGATAAAATGAGATGTCAAGATTATATGATGTTATGCCAACATAATTAGATTTCACAGACAGGGATAAAGGCTACAATAAAGAAAAACAAATGAAAGGAACCGGATAGCAATGAGAACGATGAGAACAACACCAGAAGTTTCCGCAAGGGAACGGAACAATAAAGAGATTGTAAGACAGCTTGCTGCAGAAGGCGTGGTCCTTCTTGAGAACAATGGAGTGCTTCCGCTTTCAGAAGATACAGATAAGATTGCATTGTATGGCAGCGGGGCAAGGCGTACCGTGAAGGGCGGCACCGGATCAGGAGACGTAAATGTAAGAGAGTATACAACGATTGAAGAGGGATTGATTCAGGCAGGATTTCAGATTACTACGAAATCCTGGCTTGATGAAGAGGAGACATTTTATAAAACAGCCTTTCAAAAGTATGAGGAAGGAATTCAACGGATCGCAAAAGAGAAAGGTCCTCAGGCAGCCCTCCTTTCTTCTATGGGCAGCCCATTCCACGAACCTGCATTTCGGAAATTGAAAGAAGAGGAATTAGAATGCAGCCTCACAGATACTGCCATTTATGTACTTGCAAGGAATTCAGGAGAAGGAGCTGACCGGAAATATGAACCGGGGGACTATCTATTGACAGAGGAAGAAGAGCATGATATCCGTCTTTTGGCAGAAAAATATTCAAAGTTTATTCTGCTTCTGAATGTGGGCGGAGTCGTTGATATGCAGACAGTGAAGTCTATTCCGGGAATCGATGCGATGGTCAACATCAGCCAGGGTGGAAGCGCATTCGGAGAGGCTGTGGCAGATATTCTGACAGGAAAAGTGACACCGTCAGGAAAACTGACCGCCACATGGGCAGAACACTATGAAGATTATCCGGGAGCGGACAGTTTTGCCGGGCGTAATCAGGATGTGGATGACTCCTGGTATGAAGAGGGAATCTATGTGGGATATCGGTACTTTGACCGGGCCCGGATAGAGCCTGCCTATGAATTCGGGTACGGTCTTTCTTATACAGAATTTCAGATCAAAGTGGAGCAGGTACGGCTGAATCAGGGAGTCGTGGAAGTAGAGACAACAGTTAAGAACATCGGAGATACCTGTATGGGTAAGGAAGTCGTACAGTTGTATTGTTCAGCGCCGGATGGAACATTAGATAAGCCATATCAGAATCTTTGCGCATTCTGGAAGACAGATCTTCTTGAACCAGGAGAAAGCCAGAAGGGCGTGCTTTCCTTCCCTCTTTCACAGATGAGTTCCTACAAGGAATCTACAGCCTCCTATGTACTTGAAAAAGGGGAGTATGTCGTTCGGATAGGAAACAGTTCCAGAAATACAGTTAACGCAGCTATCTTGACAGTATCAGAAGAGGTGGTTACTGAGCAGTGTAAAAATCTGTTTGGAAAAGAGGAAGTTTCTCTACTGTCATGGGATACGGAGAAAGAGAAAAATACAGAAAGAATCATGACTTGTGGAGAGCCAGAAGATAATCAGCATGAAAAGAGCGTACTTCCTCATATCACAGTTCCGGTTGATGAAATCCAGAAAATAAGCCACATTTATCATGAGATAAGAAAGCCTCTGGACAAAGCCCCATCTTCTCCCACGCTCACATTAGAGGACGTAAAAGAGGGAAGAGCAAGTCTTAGGGATCTGCTAAGCCAGCTTAGCGTGGAGGAACTGGCACTGCTCTGTGTCGGCGGCGCAAGGATGAATATGCAGGATTTCAGCGTGATCGGCAATGCTGCGGATACGATTCCGGGAGCAGCCGGCGAGACAACAAAGGCATTATGGGATACGAGAAAAATCCCATCACTTGCAATGGCAGATGGTCCGGCAGGGCTTCGGATGAATCCGGAGTATTTTGTAAAGGATGGGGTGATTTTAAAGAATCTGGCAAATGATCCGCTCTTTAAAAATATACTGCCAAAAGAAGCCCTGAATGTGGATCTGTCAGGTGCAGAGACATATTATCAGTATTGTACTGCCATTCCTGTTGCTACAATGCTGGCCCAGTCGTGGAACGAAGAAATCTGGAAGACTGCCGGTGACCTGGTGGGTGGAGAGATGGAAGAGATGGGGATTGACCTTTGGCTGGCACCGGGGATGAATATCCAGAGGAATCCACTGGGCGGCAGGAACTTTGAATATTATTCAGAGGATCCTCTTCTTTCCGGGCTGTGCGCAGCGGCAGTGACAAAGGGTGTCCAGTCCCATCCGGGCAGAGGAACGACGATCAAGCATATTGCTGCCAATAGTCAGGAGACCAACCGGAACTATAATAACAGCCATCTGACAGAGCGAACCTTAAGAGAGTTATATTTGAAACCATTTGAAATCTGCATCAAAAAGGCACAGCCTTTTGCGGCAATGACCTCTGTTAATCTTGTAAATGGAATACATGCGGCGAATCATTATGATATCCTGACAGCAGCTATGAGGGATGAATGGGGATTTCAGGGGCTGGTCATGACAGACTGGGGGACAACTTCTGATTTCGGGTCAGAATCCGGCAGCCATAAGTACAACTGTTCTTCATCCGCATCATGCATCACAGCAGGAAATGACCTGATTATGCCGGGATCCCAGGCAGACTACGACAGGCTGCTTGCGGCGGCTGCACAGGGAAGTCTGTCACTTGCCAATCTGCAGTGGTGTGCAGAAAATATCCTGCGGGTGATTTTACGGGTGGAAAAAAGAGAGAGGGTCTGAATGCAGAATGGAGGAGATCAAGATGTTTACAACAAAGACAACTTTTAAAGAAATCAGAGAAGTCAAAGAACTGGCTCCGGTTTTCCCTTATCTGATCTGGAGCATGCAGCCAGGAGGACATGAAGATATCAAAGATGAAAACAGTCTCGAAGATGTGCAGGCGAAGAATCCGACCTGGCAGGCATCCGACATGGTATATGGACTGAATCGTCTTTTGAAAATCGCCAGGGAAGAGGGCAAATATCTATTCGATGTTTATTCAGAAGAGGAAAGAAAAGAGGATTCAGGCAAAGAACATGTGAAATTGATCTATTTTCCGGCACAGGGCAGTCAGCGGTTTGTCATTCTGGCGGCGGGAGGAGGTTATGGTGCGGTCTGTTCCCTCGCAGAGGCATTTCCTGTTGCTGCCAGATTAAATGAACTTGGAATCCCGGTCTTTTGTCTGAATTACCGGATAGGAGGTCCGGCATTATTCCCGAAACCTATGGATGATCTGGCGGCGGCATACCGGTTTATCCGGGATCATGCGGAAACATTCAAAGTAGACCCGGGGACCTATGCGGTAGGCGGCTTTTCAGCCGGAGGGCACCTTGCGGCAGCCTGGGGGACGAAAGAACTGGGGTTTCGGAAGTATCAGCTTCCAGCTCCCGAAGTCCTGCTGCTTGACTATCCGATGATCGCCCTGTGGCGTACCGTCAGGCAATTGCCGGAGCCGTATCAGAAGATGATGCTTCAGGGATATTTGGGAGAACAGTATTCAGAAGAACAGACTTCACCCTACAATATTGATGAAAATATAGACGCAGATTATCCGCCTGTGTACCTGATTCAGGCAGAGGATGACCCGATTGTGCCATTCTGGAATGCGCAGGACATGGTGAAGACTCTGAAAGAATACCAGATTCCCTATCGTTTTGAACATCCTGTAAGCGGCGGACATGGATATGGTCTGGGAAGCGGTACAAAGGCAGAAGGGTGGATCGAACGGGCAGCAGGATACTGGAATTCACTGACTTTAGAGCGCTAAAAGACATCATTTGCATTCCGATACTGGATGGGCGTCATCCCGGTCTTCTTTTTAAACAGGTTCGTAAAATTATTAATATCGTGTATCCCTACCTCATGGGCAATCTTTGATGCAGGCATGGAGGTACTTTTCAGCAGGGTCTTCGCCTGATCGATTCTCAGAGAAATCAGATAATCGTTGGGCGAGAACCCTGTATATTTTTTAAATTCCTTGGACAGATAGTATTTGTTCATATTGGCAAAAGATGCAAGGTAATCTAAAGTCAGACGTTCTGTATAATTATTTTCCATATATTTCATTAAGTACTGAATATCCTGGGGCGTATCATTGCGCTTCCCGGCTTCCTTGGAGCCAAGAAGCAGCAGATAATTCAGCATATTATCGATGCAGGTGGACACCTGCCAGTCACGGTATAAGTGCGGATAACTGTAAAGTGCTAAAAGCTTCTCAAGATAATGCTGGTACTTTCCGGTAGTGTTTTCATGAAAGGCGGCAGTTCCATTCTGCATATATTGTGCATGGAGCTCAGGCAGGAGAGAGCCGTACAGATGGAGGACCGCTGTGTCCCAGGACTTTCCCATCACTTTGTAAAAGTGATAATCCATACAATTGATGAAGACTCCATCCCCTTCTTTCAACTGGTAGGTTTTATCCTGATATACGATAGACCCGTGTCCTGAATAGGTATACAGAATCAGGAAGGAATGGAAGTTCTTGCGCTCTGTGTAAGAGCCAAAACCGTAATGGAAGACACTGAAATCCTGCATATAATATAGATTTTTCACCGCAAAATCGGTGATTGGAGGGCGGGAAAAACAATCCGCACTTCCCGTGATGCAGAAACTGGAATTCTTCAGGTTCTCACTGTTATATTTGGGGTCCTCGATTGTACTCTCTGTAAGCCTTCTGGACGAAAGGCTTGTCTTTGCTACGGCAGTGGTAAGCTCTATATTCTCAAACATGCTCTACTCCTCCTGTTAGATTGGCAGTGTACCCTTATTATAAACATAGGAATTATAAAACACAAGATTATATGATGTTTTGCCAATAAAACATGATTTCAAAAGAACGCAGACAAGATATGATAAATGTAACAGGAAGAGGAAAGGGGGTACATAATGGAAATACAGGAAATTGAAAACAGTATGCAGAATTATGTAGCTAATCGGGAGATGTCGGGCGGTGCCCTGATGGTGAGAAAGAATAAAGAACTGGTCTATCAAAACAAATGGGGAAAGGGAGACATAGAAGGAAATGTTTCAATATCCTATGATTCTATCTATCGTATGATGTCCCTGTCAAAAGTCGTGACAGCGGTCGGAATCTTAAAGATGATGGAGCAGGGGAAAATAGGGCTGGATGATGAGCTTTCAAAGTATATTCCTGAATTTTCCGATATGCGGGTGTCCTGTGACGAGAGATACAGGGTCGATTCAGATGATTATAAAAAGTTGTATGCACAACTGCCACTTTTTCAAATGGAAGAGGTAAAATCAGTGCCGGCAGAAAGAAAAATCACGATCCGTGATCTGCTTTCTCATTCTTCCGGGCTCGAACAGGGCAGTGTGGGGTTATGTGCCCTGCTGAAGATGAAAAATGAAGATGAGACGTTAGAGCAGCGTGTGAACAGATATGCAGGGTATGTCCTAGATTTTCAGCCGGGAATGGGAACCGGTTATTCCCCGATGGCAAGTTTTGATATCCTGGGCAGGGTCACGGAAATCGTATCGGGCATGAGACTGGAAGAATATCTTCAGAAGGAGATCGCTCAGCCGCTGGAGATGACAAGCACGACCTATTTTCTGAATGACGAGCAGAAATCACGTCTGGTAAGGGTATATAAGAGGCAGGACGAAAGTCTTACAGATGTTACGGGTACGAAAGAAGACATGTGGGGAATCTTACGGCAGGATGAAGCAAAGTTTGAGCAGGGCTGCGGCGGATTATTTTCCACGATCACCGATATGGAACATTTAGCAGAGATGCTCTGCAACCAGGGAATGTATCATGGGCAGCAGTTCTTAGAAGCCCGGACCGTGGAGCTGATGCACACAGAGGCCCCGAAGCAGCACCTTGAGCCAGAACCCGGGATGGTGTGGGGACTGGGGGTTCGGATCCGGCAGAATCCGAAGGCCGCAGACAGTTATGCGACAGAGGGGACCTATGGGTGGAGCGGGGCATTCGGAACCCACCTGGTGGTCAGCCCCAAAGATAATCTGGAGGCAGTCTTTATGACAAAAAGAACCGATCTTAATGGTTCGGGTTCCTATATCAGCAGAGAAGTGGAACGTCTGGTATTCGGAATCTGGGGTTCACGATAAGTTAAGGAGGAAGTAACAATTGGAGATTTATGATGTAAAAATCAATGGATTGACAAATCCAGTGGGATATGTATTCGATACGGTCACTTTATCCTGGAAGGTCAGGGGAACAAAAGGTATCCGGCAGAAAAATGCAAAGATTGAGATTGCAGAGGATCCGGCATTTATTACCGTCATAGCAGTCAGGGAAGGAAGCAGTCTGAATAGTCTTGCGGAAACTTTTGAATTTGAACAGAAGCCCTGCACGAGATATTACTGCCGCATTACTGTTGAGGCAGAATTTGATGAGACAGCAGAAGAAGCAGCTAAAAGTGATATTGCTGTGAGCGAGGTCTGCTACTTCGAGACCGCTAAACTGGACCAGTCATGGAAGGGGCAGTGGATTACCACGCAGGAGGGAGACCATTTTCATCCGGTATTTAAAAAAGAGTTTACGACTTCCGGGAAAGTGAGAAGTGCCAGACTGTATGTCAGCGGTCTTGGACTGTTCGAGGCATTGATAAATGGAGAGAAGGCAGGAATGGATGTGCTGGCGCCTTTTATCAGCGACTATGCAGAGTACGTCCAGTACTGTACCTACGATGTGAAGAGTCTTTTGCAGGAGGAGAACCGGATTCAGATTTACCTTGGAAATGGATGGTACAAGGGCCGTTTTGGATTTGGGAAGCCGGACCCTGATAAAAAGTTCCTCTGCATTGCAGAACTTCGTATCGAGTATGAGGATGGGACGACAGAAGTTCTGGGCACGGATGATTCATGGATGTATCAGGGCAGTGAATTTGAATTGACAGACATCTACGACGGAGAGATTCAGAACTATCTGTTGTGGGAAGAAAAAGAGAATCCGTGGAAGAAGGCAGTGACCAGCGAGGCAAAGATACCACTCTCGGCCAGATATTCTCCTCCTCTGCATGAGATGGAAGCACTGCCTGTCAAGGAATTGATCCACACTCCGGCAGGGGAGACGGTACTGGATTTTGGACAGAACTTTGCAGGAATGATTGAGTGTTGCCAGAAGCTTCCCAAAGGGACTCATATGAAGCTGGAGTTTGGCGAGATCCTTCAGGACGGGAACTTTTACCATGATAATTACCGGACGGCAAGGTCCGTGTTCGAATATATTTCAGATGGATTAGACAGGGTCATCAAACCTCATTTTACGTTCTATGGCTTCCGCTATGTGAAGGTATCCGGTCTCACAGAGGTCCTGCCGGAGTGCTTTATCGGAAGGGCGGTTTACTCTGAGATGGAGCAGACCGGAGAGATGACGACAGGAAATGAGAAGATCAACCAGTTGTTCCAGAATACAATGTGGGGCCTGAAATCGAATTTTCTTGATATGCCGACAGACTGTCCGCAGCGGGACGAGAGGCTGGGCTGGACAGGTGATGCACAGGTGTTCTGCAGAACGGCAGGGTACCATATGGATACCAGGGCATTTTATCACAAGTTTCAGCATGACCTGAGACTGGATCAGATAAAAAATGACGGTAAGGTGGCGGTCTATCTGCCGAATAACCTACCGGGAATGACATCTAGCGTGTGGAGTGATATCGCAACATTTATGCCCTATATGCTGTATGAATATTATGGAGATCAGAGTGCTTTAAAAGCCAATTATCCCATGATGAAAGACTGGGTGGACAGCATTATAAGAGAAGATGAAAAGAGGGGAGCACAGTATCTCTGGAACTTTGGGTTCCACTTCGGTGACTGGCTTGCACTGGACGGGGCAACCGAGCAGAGCAACTACGGAAGGACCGATTCCCATTATGTTGCATCGGTATACTATTATGCATCGGCTTTGTATGTTGCAGAGGCTGCGAAAATCCTCGGACTTGAGGAGGAAGAGAAATACAGAGCACTTGCCGGTCGAATCTATCAGGCAATCCTGGATGAATTCTTCAGTCCGAACGGAAGGCTTACAGTGGACACACAGACCGGATACATCCTGGCTCTGAGATTTGGAATCTACAGAGACAAGGAGAGAATGGTAAAAGATTTAAGAAATCGGATCAAAAAGGACTGTTACCGTATCAAGGGCGGTTTCGTGGGAGCTACCATGATGAGTACCGTTCTGGCCGAGAACGGCATGGCGGACCTGGCATATGATTTCCTGTTTTTCGAGAAGTTCCCGGGCTGGCTGTATGAGATTAATCTGGGAGCGACTACAATCTGGGAGCGCTGGAATTCTGTGCTGCCGGATGGTAAAATCAGTGGAACGGGCATGAATTCCCTGAACCACTATTCCTACGGTTCCGTTGCAGAATTCCTGTACCGGCATGCGGCGGGTATTATTCCAGTAGAACCGGGATTCAAAAAAGTCAGGTTTGAACCAAAACCGGATATCCGGCTTGGCTTTATGAAATGTTCCTATGAATCGGCATCCGGCAGATATGTATCCGAATGGAAAATCAATGAAGATGGCAGTCTGACCTTCAGGTTCGAGGTTCCATTTGGAGCATCAGCAGTCATTGTTCTGCCTGACAGCGGCAGAGAGCCGGAAGAAGTGACGGCAGGGCAGTATGAATATACTTACATGCCTGACAGGGATTACCGTACACCATTTGGAGGCGGCACCAGACTGGAATTGCTGGCAGAGAATCAGGAGGCAAGGAAAGTGCTGGAGACTTATGTGCCACAGGCAGTGGCAGCGATTGCCACAGAAAATATAGAAAAAATGTCTGAGTCATTATACGAAATGCAGGCGCAGGTATCGATGCTTGGAGGGCCCGTAGATCACTATAAAGAAGCAATTAGAAAAATAGAAGAGATTAGATGGCAGAACAGATAACAGATTAGATAACGGATCAGATAACAGAACAGGTACAGTTTGAATGTGCCTGAACTTATCACAGAATCAGATTAAAAACGGAGGATAGTCATGAGTAAAAGGAATGTAGATTTATCACCAGACGCAAAAGTAGGAATTTTAGAACATCTTGCATACGGAATCGGGGGCGGTTTTGCGACCAATGCGGTCAACCTGTTTATCTCCGCATTTCTGCTTATATTTTACACAGAAGTGATGCATGTTAACCCGGGTGCAGCCGCATCCATCATCGGTATTTCCAAGCTGCTGGATGGTCTGTCAGACCTTGTGGCAGGACGGATTATTGATAAGACGCACAGTAGATTTGGAAAGACCAGGATCTGGCTTCTTCGGATGATACCGGCTACGATCATAGCCCTTCTGCTGATTTATCTGATGCCGTCCAGTCTGACAGGCGCGGCACAGCTGGTATACATTTTTATTACCTATAACCTTGCATCCACAGTGTGCTATACCCTGACTTATGTAGCGTATATGACTCTGAACGGACTTATGACAAGGAATCAGACATCCCGCGGATTAAACGGCGGTATTAACATGGTCGGAAATGTCATTGCCGGGCTGGTGGGAAATGCAACAATCATTACCCTGCTCCATGCTTTGAGTGATAATCCTTCCTACTCTGCTTATGGAGACCGCAGTGGATGGGTGAAACTGCTGATTATCTGGATGACAGTTGGGGCAGTGGCTCAGCTTATTGTAGTATTTGGTACCCGCGAACGTGTGAAAGAGGGCGCTCAGGCAACGGATGATTCTGCAAAAGAAACAAAGAAAGAAACAAAAAAGGCAGATATTCCATTCTGGGTTACAATGAAAGCGCTTGTTAAAAATAAATATTGGATCTACAACATCATTATCTGTCTTTCCATCAACTTCTTGATGGGGGCAACAGGTTCGACGACGGCATATTATATGACCTATGTAGTCGGGGACACAGCATTTTTCCAGATTTTTTCAACGGTCAACACGTTATCTATGCTGGCTGCCATGCTTGCAGGATTTGGGGTTATGGCAAAGTTTGGTAAAAGAAATGCGGTATTAGGCGGATTGACCATCCGTGCCATCGGTTCCCTTCTGCCTCTGTTCTCAAGCTCAAAAGGCATTCTCATTGTTACAGGTGTTGCAGGCGGAATCGGATATGGAATTGCAGGGTGTGCATTCGCTTCCATGATTCAGGATGTTCTTACCTATGGGGAATGGAAAAACGGTTTCAGTATGATTGGTATGGGAAATGCGGCGAATTCCTTCTGTAATAAAGTAGGAAACAGTTTGGGGACAATCGTGCTTGGATGGATCATGAGCCTCAGCGGATACGTGGCAGGAGCAGCAACACAGACACCGGCGGCAGTGACAGGACTGCGTGTGATGTTTATCGGGCTGCCAGTCATCTTTTCTACCATATCTGCAATCGCGGCCTGGCTGTATGACCTGGATAAGATATATCCGAAGATTGCGGCAGATTTGAAAGAAGGAAAATATGCACCGGGGGTTGTGGCATATGAGGAAAAAAATAAGTAAGGAAAAATGAACGCGCAGTCTGTTGGCGTCTGGTCATAGATATGGCTGGTATGAGTAACGGATGACGTCGATTTTGAAAATGGGTTTTGCAAAGTCCCGGATCACGGTTGTGGTCCGGGATTATTTTGTTACATGAGTGTAATATCGTTCAAGATTTTCCTTTCACAAAATGGTAAAATAACTCTTATCAACCCAAAGGAGGAGACATCAATGCAGGGCGTACAGGAGCAGAGGCATGTTTATTATGACCGTGATCTGAAAATAGAAGCATACAATCTGGGTGGAATCGTTCAAAAGTTCCCGAACCATTTCCACGACTATTATGTCATCGGTTTTGTAGAAGGGGGAAAGCGACATTTATGGTGCCGCGGGAAGGAATACGATCTGGCAGCGGGGGATCTGATCTTATTTAACCCGCGGGATAATCATTACTGTGCTCCCATCAATGGAGAGATTTTGGATTACCGTGCCGTAAATATAGAAATCGAAGTGATGCAAAAGGCAGTAAAGGAGATTACCGGGAAAGACTTTGTTCCGCATTTCACTCAGAATGTCGTATATCAAAGCGATATTACCCAGTCCATAGATGAACTGTACGGGGCGATTTTATCACAGGCACCGAAGCTGAAAAGGGAGGAAGCGTTTTTCTTCCTGTTGGAACAGGTGCTGCAGGAATATGCAGAACCTTTTGATGAGGCAGATGTGTCGGAGCCGAACCAGCAGATCAAGACACTCTGCGATTATATGGAGGAGCATTTCTCGGAGAATATTATCCTGGATGACCTGCTCTCTATGACAAATTTCGGAAAGTCCTATCTGCTTCGGTCCTTTACAAAGCAAGTGGGAGTTTCGCCATATCGATATCTTCAGAATATACGGCTAAAGCAGGCGAAAAGGTTTCTGGAGGAGGGAGTCGCGCCAATTGAAGCGGCAAGCATGGCAGGATTCTCGGATCAGAGCCACTTTACCAATTTTTTCAAGGAATTTATAGGACTGACACCGAAACAGTATCAGAAAATCTTTACAAAGGAGCAGGAAAATGACAGGCATGGGAATGACTAGCATAAAAGACAAGAATCAAACAATCAGCGGACACGTGGCAGCATTTATTACAATACTAATCTGGGGGACCACCTTCATCTCTACGAAGGTACTTCTAAAGACATTTACTCCGATCGAGATTCTTTTTATCCGCTTTATGATTGGGTATTTTGCACTCTGGTGTGTCTGTCCGCGTACTTTGAAATTAAAGGAGAAAAAACAGGAATGGCTGTTTGCTGCGGCCGGGCTGTGCGGTGTGACTTTATATTATTTGTTTGAAAATATAGCACTCACCTATACACTTGCATCCAATGTAGGGGTCATTATCTCTATCGCTCCTTTTTTTACCGTGATTTTTTCTTGTCTGTTTCTCAAGGGAGAACGGCCGGAGGGAAGATTTTTTATCGGATTTTTGATTGCTCTGGCAGGAATCTTCCTGATCAGCTTCGGCAGTGAGAGTGCACTGCAATTGAATCCGTTAGGGGACGTTTTGGCAGTGATAGCGGCAATGATCTGGGCGGCTTATTCTACCATTACAAAGAAGATTAGCGGACTGGGCTACAATACGATACAGACCACAAGACGGACCTTTTTCTACGGCCTGATCTTCATGATTCCATCCCTGGTGTTGATGGATTTCAAAATTGAACTGGCACAGTTCGCGAGTATGAAGAACATCCTGAACCTGTTATTCTTAGGCTTTGGTGCGTCAGCTCTTTGTTTTGTGACATGGAACTTTGCAGTAAAGATCCTAGGTTCAGTCAAGACCAGCGTATATATCTATATGGTTCCGGTCATCACTGCAATCACCTCAGCACTGATCCTGCATGAGAAGCTGACATGGACTACTGCAGCAGGTATCGTTTTGACCTTGCTCGGTCTGTTCCTGTCTGAAAATAGAAAGATGGAAAAAAGTCCTTCTCCAGCTTAATAAAATGTCCCGAAAATAAGAAGATACCTTCTTGGCATCCTTATTTTCGGGACATTTTTTGTGGAAAATCAGATGTTAGGATTCACCGTGGTCTTTAGAAATACGGAGGCGTTAAAGACTCCGTTCCTCTGTTCAAATTTTGCCTCGCCGTCATATCTAGCAGCAATCTCCTGGATGGAGGAGGCACCGATTCCGATACCCTCCTGCTTAGAGGAGAAAGGGATGTCTCCACTGAACCTGACAGGTGTGGTGCATGGATTATCTGCCAGGATCAGAAGGGAAGTGTTTCCTCTCTGTTTGATCTTCAGCTTGATATATTTTTGGCCCCCGGCTTCACGATGGCAGGCTTCAACTGCATTTTCCAGTAGATTACCTAACAGCACTGTAATATCAGTGGCAGAGATGGGACAGTTGTCGGGATAATCGACCTTTGCCTCAAAACGGATCTTATGGTCCCGTGCCTGTGCTGCATAATAGCAGATTACCGCATTTACTACATCATTGCGGCAGTATAGCTCCAGAGTGTCAGGGGGCAGTTCATTCTTATAGAGGTCCAGGTATTCCCGAAGTCCTTCCTTGTCATCCAGGTCCAGATAAGACTGTACAACAGTGAGATGCTGGCGCAGGTCATGGCGGGCTTTTTTCATTTCGTCCATATGTGCGGCAAGACTGTCATACTGTTTTTTCTGGGCAAGGAGGTTCTTATCTGCATACTTTAATGCTTCTTCCAACTGGGTTTCGCGTCGGGATATTTTCAGGACCCTAAGAGCCACATAGGACACATGACATGCACCGAGCAGCATGAAATACCGAGAGACTAAAAACTGCCAGGAGGCATAGGCGTACACGTCTTCTGTAGTGCAATAAAGCATGCCGAACAATGTGGAAAAGAGTGGGATGACCCAGAAATAGCGCCAGATATCCCGGTCATTGATTTTAAGTGCATCCGCCACTGTATGAAAGAAAAAGTGAAGCAGAAACGGACAAGTAATCAGGTATATTCCGATGCGGGCGATATTATAAATCAGATAGGGGTGAAGGCCAGAGAAATCCCAAAAGTATCTGCTTTCAATATAGTTTGCATTGCCCAATACAAAGAACTGCCAGGAAAGAAATAAAAGCCAGGTGAACAGAAGCTTTGGGATACTGTCCCGGATCAGCAAAAAGGCAAGGGCGAGATAGATTAGCAGGAAACAATAGCGCATGATCGTCGTCCATTGGGCCGCGTATGCATAGCCGCCCAGGTTGATATAGTAAAAAGCAGCACTGTAGACTGCCGCTAAGAAAAGCTGCAGTCCAACGATATAGCGAAAAGGAATCCGCAGTTTTTCTTTAAAGAGCCAATAGCGCGGCAGGGTAAAGGGCAGGGAATCCAGAAATGGAAAAATAAGGACCATCAGGGTATCGATTGTTTTCATAATAGTTCGTCCTCTCTTTCGCGTTGGAATAAATAGGAGTGGAACATCGTTTCAAGCTTCCGTTTGTCACGTTGGGAAAAGGGGACTTTGTCTCCCGTATCTATGACAAAATCAAGACCATCGATCTGCTCTACACGCTCCATATTGACGATACACCCTTTGTAACAAGTCAGGAACTGAGGGTAGGGGCTAAGCAGCGCAGTAAATCTTTTAAAGGCGATGCGAAATCGTAAGATACTTCGACTTTGTGTATGTATCTGCACATAATGGTCGTCCTGACTGCACCAAAGAATATCCCGCAGCAGGATTTTTACGTCACCTATTTGTATGAACCTGGCATTGCGAATCTTCTCTATTCCGCAAAGTGTCATGGTCCGTTCAAAGTCCTCGTAAGTATAAGGCTTTACCAGATAACCACAGGCTCTTACGCGAAAACTTTCGACGGCGTGTTCCCGGCTGGTGGTGATAAATATAAGCGCGGCCAGCCTGTCTGCTTCCCGAATTCTTTGAGCGGTCTCGATACCGGAAAGACCACTCATATACTGGTCAATAAAAATTAGATCATAGCCTCCGGGAATGAACGCAGATAAGAATTCCTCCCCATCCTTAAATTCTTCGATCACGGGTGTCTCCCCGGCATAATTCTCATGAAAATAACGTCGTAGAGCATTGGTTGCTTCTTCACGGCATTCGGCAAGATCATCAATCACAGCGGCTTTCAACAGGATGGTTCCTCCTTCCCTAAATGAGCTTCACCATTTGGTTACTTTTATTTTACAGGAAAAAGAAGGCTTAGACAATGTAATTTGTCGCCAAAACCTGCAGTTCGACGCCAACTTATTGAAATTGGTTTTTCAAATCATTAGATTTAAAGTATAAAGGAGGCAGTATATGTGGAACGTAATTGTATGTGATCACAATAAAGCAGAACAGGAAAAGCTGACGGCATATGTACAGAATTGCTGCAAAGATGCAGGAGTGTCTGTGCAGATACAGGGCTGCGCTGACTGGACGGAGCTCGCCCAGAAAATAAAGAAGGCAGAACCAGATATGGTGATTGTTGCCCAGAACGGCGTGGAAGGGTTGGATATCATTACCAGTGCAAGGCTTCTTTCCGGGAAGATCGTCTGGTTCTCAGATTTGGATTTCGGGGTGCAGGCGTACCGCCTGTGTGTCGCTTATTTCAGTAAAAAACCGATCACCCGCCCAAAGGTGGAGCGGGCACTTGCCCGATGTATGGAAGTACGGCTTGAGGTCGAGAATTCGCGGTTTGGAGCGTATAGAGAGGAGGAAGTCCATGGAAGAGACTTTTAAAATCAATATTACATCCTGTAAGAACAGCACATGGCAGGGCGTTCTGACAACAAAGCAGGGGAGCATCGTATTTCATAGTGAGATTGAGCTGTTGGCAGCGATAGACAGGCAGATGAATACACAGAAGACAGAACTGTTAGTGAGCGGATGGAAACGAGAAAGTTAGGTCTTTTGGAATGTGACTGGAAATGGTCTGTTATTTGCTGTTCTACTTGTGGAAGGTGGAAAAGGGGAGTATAATTTCACTATAATGAAGCCAGAAGGGAGAGCAGTAAGATGAAGAGATACGAATATGTAAGTGTTACTTACCAGATGAAGGATATGGTAATGGCTACCGTATCAGAGCACCGTGAGATTATTGACAAATATGCAGGGGAAGGTTACCGGTATGTGGGGATGGTCCCGACGGAGAGCAGTGTCAATGGGTGCATCAGGAAGATGGACCTGATTTTCGAGAAGGACGAGTGATTATGAGACTGTTTTTCGAGATTTGCAGGGCACTTTCTTTTGGAGTTATTGTCGGCTTTCTGCTGGGAGGATTTAAAAGTGTGATACGGAGGAAATCCTATACGGAGGAAGAAATCCGCTATACGAAGAAATTGACAGCAAAGGCAGCAGGCATACTCAAATACATTACCTTCTTTCTGCTGGCCATGGGATTATTATGGTGCAGTTATTTTCTCATTCTGGCTGTTGCAGATCCTGGACAGGCTGAATATGCTGACAATATGGCGGAACTGATCGTATCTGTACTCACCGTGATCTCGATTCTGTTTGCCTTCGTGGAATTTCTGCGCAGAGCGGATGATAAGGATAAGTGAAGCTGCGTGGATGGATATGTCCCGGGAATGAAAGGATGAGCAATGCGGGCTGATCCATATCAGTCCCGGGATTTTTATTGACTTTTTTATGGTGTAGTCGGGAAGAAGCCATCTGTCAGAATCGAACTGGAAACAAAGAATGGGAGAATTAAGGTGATACGATGAAGAAAACGTGTAGAACAAGAGGCGAGGGATTGGATATCGTGGAGGCAGCACATAGTAAAAGAGTCTCATCTTTTTTGTACTGCCGGATGGAGATAGTTGGTAAAATAGAGCCGGAGCGGTTAAAAAAGGCAGTTCGCCAGTCCTGCAAATTTGTACCGGAAATCATATATACGTTTGACTTTAGGTATTGCGAATTTGTTGATAAAGGGCTGACGATGGATGGTGTTGTAATGGTTGAGAATGGGGGCAGGAAGTCTAAAAAACAGAGAAGCCCATGTCAGGAAATATGGGATTTGAGCAGCGGTCCCCAATTCAGAATATTTATTCAGGAAAAAGAACAGGGGAGCAAAATTGTGTTCGCAATGAGCCATATCCTATCAGATGGAAAAGGTTTTCTTCAATATCTGTACCTGTTGATCAGGCTGTATCATAGAAAAGAACAGAGGCAATCAAATGTATTGTATAAGTAAAGTGATTCAGGCTGAATACCTATGTGAAATCAAGAAAAAGGCACGGCAATGCGGGGCAACGTTAAATGATGTTTTTCTGACTGCCTATGCCAGCGTGATTTCAAGGGTAAAAAATCTGGATAAAGTAGTGCTTCCCAGTCCGGCAGACTTACGCAGTGTGCTATCGGTTAGAGATGAGTTTACAGTGGCAAATATGACAGGCATATACAGAAGGGTGACAATAGAATATACTCCTGGGCAGAGATTTGTAGACACACTGGCCATGGTCCATCTGGAGATGGAAATGCAGAAATCCCGTAATATGTGCCTTTCTGGAATCAAACTGTTACATTGCGCGGAAAAATTGATTCCCGTAAGGAAGCTGAAAAAAGTGATTAGGGCTGTATATCCGCTTCCATCTGTTTCCTATACTAACTTTGGAGTAATTGATGAAAAGAAATTATTTTTTCAGGGATGTGAGGTTAGAAACTGTTTTTTGACGGGTTCCTATCGGCTGCCACCGGATTTTCAGATTTCTGTCAGTACATATGAGGAAAATTGCACGTTGAATTGTACTTTGATTGGGAGTAAAACAGATCAGAGATTTAGTGAGGACGTATTAGAGCAGGTGAGAAATGAAATCGTAGAGTGGGTCAGTAACATTTGAGGGAATCATAAAAGGAAGATAAACCTGTTTCTTTAGGTTTTATCTTCCTTTCTTTGTGCAGAGTCATCTTCAATATACTCCATAACATCTGATACACTACAATGGAGAATCGCACAGAGCTGATTGATTGTGTTAACAGTAACACTATTACCGCGCTTCATTGCATAGTAGGTGGAACGGGGAAATCCTCTTTTTGAAAGTTCATAGGAGCTGATTTTCTTATTTTTCATCGTATGAAATAATGGTTCGTAACTGATCATGGTACACCTCTCACAATCATAATAGGGACACTCAAATAATGGATATGTACCAGAACCATATATGTTATTGAACTCTTATGTTCAGTCATCTGTGTATTCGATAATTTCAGATACAGAACACTTAAGTAATCTACATAATTGATCGATTGTATTGGTACTGATGCTGTTACCCTTTAGGATAGAATGATATGTGGCCTTCGAAAATCCCATTTTAAAAAGAGCATAGGAAGAGATTCCTTTTTTGGACATTGTCTCAAATAATGGTTTATAGTTAATCATCCAAAAACTCCTCCTCACTCATCTCTAATATCTTCTATTTATTGTAAAGTTATACTCGAATATTGAAAATGTACGAAAATCCGAGTATAATCATGTGTACGAAAATTCATGAAGAAAGTTAAGAAGAGAAAGACTATGGATACTACAGAAGATATTTTTAAACGGGCAACAGTTAAAGGAGTAGCTGATTATCTTTTATATGGAAGTTTGTTAGATAAAGATGAAAGGAACTATAAAGAAAGAATGGATGATACCTATCACAAATATGAAAGGCTTATTAAGCAGTGTGATGAAAAAGTACAGCATAATTTGTTAGATTTAGCTGGTGAGATAGAAAGCGTGAGTGCAAGTGTCCATATAGAAATTGGTCTGCAGGCAGGAATTCTGCTTATACTAGATATGTTTAAGAATATGACTATAGAGCAGGAGTCAGCTCGCAGCTTGAGGAATCGTGAAAAGCGAGATGTTGAGTGATAGAATATCGAAATTTTGTTACCCCATATTTATGATTGAGAGAAACTAGATATATGAGTATAATAAAAGCAGAGATGTTTTACAGGTGTATTCATTGTATGGGATGTATGTGAAATAATTCATATATCCAAAAAGAATAAGGGGGAACAGTATGAACACTAAATTAGAATATGTTGAAATTCCATATGTAAAAAAGAAGGTATCCAGAATCATTTACGGGACGGCAATTCCGCCGTTCATGACCGGGGAGGGGAAGCTTGACCTTCTGGACGCGGTCTATGCGATGGGGGTGAATACTTTTGATTTAGCCAGAGTCTATCAGCTTGCGGAGACGTCCGTGGGCAGATGGCTTGAGGCACGCGGCAATCGTCAGGATGTGGTGCTGCTTTCTAAATGCGGGCACCCCTCACCATCAGGAGAGAAGAGAGTCAATGAAAAAGAGATGCGTAAGGACTTTAAGAAATCCACAGAAGAGCTTCACACAGACTATATTGACATTTATCTACTGCACCGGGACGACCCGGAAATAGAGGCAGGAGTGGCCGTAGAGATATTTAATGCCATGCATGCAGAGGGAAAAATTGGCGCTTTTGGTGGTTCTAACTGGACCCATGAGCGCATTGAGCAGGCAAATGAGTATGCCTATAAGCACAATCTGATTCCATTTACCGTATCCAGTCCGCATTTTGGACTGGCCGATCAGGTGCTGGATCCCTGGGGCGGTGGATGCGTGACGATATCGGGACCAGCCAATGAAAGGGCGAGAAAGTGGTATCAGGAGAACCAGATGCCTGTAATTGCTTATTCCAGTTTGGCCCATGGACTGTTTTCTGGACAGGTAAAGAGCAGTAATATTGAACATGCGGGGAATGTTTTGGATGAACCCGCGATGAAGGGGTATGCTTATCCAGAAAATTTTGAACGTCTTAGACGCTGTGAAGAGCTGGCAAAGGCAAAAGGTGCCAGTGTACCACAGATTGCTATGGCATGGATCTACCAGCAGAAGCTGAATACATTTGCAGTGGTGAGTACTTCCAAGGCAGAACGGATGCAGGAAAATATTGATGCCCTGCAGATTGAATTAAGCGAAGAGGAAATCGCATATCTGGATTTGAGATAATGTCCAATGTGAAATGATATAAATACAAGAAGAGAGAGGTATATTCAGAAGCGGTGGCACTGAAGATACTTCTTTTTTCTTGTCAGTTTTGCCTAAATATTCGGTCCGATTCAGCCTAAAATACCATTCAAAAATATACAAAGTCTCCAAAAAGAAATTACTCGTTTAAAATCGATTGACAATTAAATGTACAAAATATATAATAAAGTCAAGTTTGAAACGGGTTTCAAAAGAAAAAATACACATAAAATGAAGCTCGATTAAGGAATTACATAGCAGATATACGATTACAGCAGTGGACGATTGGGGTGACATACATGATCAGCATCAGAGAAGTGGCAAGGCTCGCCGGCGTTTCTCCGGCAACGGTATCAAGAGTCATGAATGGAACAGCGAAGGTAGATGAGATTAAAAAGCAAAAAGTAGAGAAGGTTATTCTTGAAACGGGTTTCAAACCAAATGAAGCAGCAAGAACGCTGTACAAGAAATCCGCGCATTTAATCGGTGTGATTGTCCCGAATATCGAGAACCCGTTTTTTAACGAGATGGCTAAGGCAATCGAGAATGAAGCTTATGAGCGGGGCTACAGATTGACCTTATGCAGCTCCAATGATGACATAGAGAAGGAGAAGAACAGCATTGAACTGCTTGGCAGAATGAATGCGGATGGGATTATCCTGTTGACGAATGAAGATGAGATTTTGGAAAAGACAAAGGACGCCCGGATTCCAGTCGTGGTTTTGGACAGGACGGTGAAGCATAAAAACGAGGTTGCAAGCATCACATCCGATAACTATGAGGGAGGCCGCATCAGCATGGAGCACATGCTGGAGAGCGGATGTAAAAATATTGTAGCGATGCGGGGCCCACAGAATGTTTCCAGTGGCAGGGACCGGTTTAAAGGATATCTGGATGTCTGCAGAGAACAACATATCAAAGAACAGTACGTGGACTGTTCCTATGATTATGAAGATGGACTGGTCAGGACCGAAGAGATTTTAAAGACATTTCCAGAAGTGGATGGAATCATCGCAGCAAATGATATGGCGGCGATTTCGGCATATAAAGTACTGAGAAGACATGGCAAAAGAGTGCCGGAGGATGTACAGCTCATCGGATTTGATAATATCATCATGAGCAGGCTCATGACTCCTGAATTGACAACGGTAGCACAGCCAATCGCTGAGATGGGGGCGAAAGCGGCACAGGTTCTGATTGATCATATCGAGGGGAAAGAGGTCCCTCAGAAAAATATATTCGAGGTGGAACTCATTCACCGTGAGACGACAAGGTAACATCCACATGACTAAGGCTTGAAAGGACCAAACCAAAGTCCATGGGATGTGCTTTGTAACTAAGGCTTGAAAAGACCAAGCCTAAGTAAGGAAAGCAAGGTAACATCCACATGACTAAGGTTTGAAAGGACCAAACCAAAGTCCATGGGATGTGCTTTGTAACTAAGGCTTGAAAAGACCAAGCCTAAGTAACATAAGCAGGAGGTAATAAAGATGAAGATTTCAGTGGTAGGCAGCATCAACATGGATATGACAGTAAAAGCGGAAAGGATTCCGCTCAAGGGGGAGACGCTCAAGGGGGAGGACTTAAAGTATATCCCGGGTGGCAAGGGAGCGAACCAGGCGGTAGCGATGGCAAAGCTGGGCGCAGATGTGGAAATGTTCGGATGTGTCGGTGATGACGGTGCAGGAAAGGAACTACTCAAGAATCTGGAGGACATGGGTGTTAAGACTGGAAACATCCGCACAGTGGAAGGGGTTCCGACAGGAATAGCATTGATTACAGTAGGCGAGAACGACAACACGATTATCGTGGTAGCCGGGGCAAATGACTGTGTAGACAAGGCTTATGTGGACAGTATTAAAGATGAGCTGCTTCAATCAGAGGTAGTTGTTCTCCAGCATGAAATTCCACAGGAGACAAATGAGTATGTTATTCGTCTTTGTCATGAAAATGGTGTGAAGGTGGTTTTAAATCCAGGGCCGGCCAGACCTGTGAAGCAGGAAATCGTAGAACTGGTGACATATCTGACGCCGAATGAGCATGAGGCCAAGATTATTTTTGGCGACGAGATACAGACAGAGGAGCTTTTGAAGAGATATCCAGAAAAGCTTTTGATTACGCAGGGCTCTAAAGGAGTGAGCATGTGTCTGGCAGGAGGGGAAGTCCTTTTAGTTCCAGCTCGTAAAGCAGCAGTGGTAGATACAACAGGCGCCGGAGATACATTGAACGGGGCATTTACAGTACAGATTGCAAAAGGGGAAAGCGTAAGAGAAGCATTGAGATTCGGCAACGTTGCAGCCAGTCTTTCTACAGAAAAATTCGGAGCACAGGGCGGTATGCCGACGTTTGAAGAAGTAATGGCAGAATTAGAAAAATGTTAATATGGAAGCATTCATGTCACTAAGGCTTAAATAAGTAAACACAAGCCGTCAGGATGTATTTGGAAGCTAAGACCCGAGACCGGGCCTAAGTTACAAAAGAAAGGAAGGAGGAAAAGTGATGAAAAAATCAGGAATTTTAAACGCAGATATTTCCAGAGTGCTTTCTTACATGGGGCACACAGACACAATTGCAATCGGAGACTGCGGCCTGCCGATTCCAGAGGAGACAGAGCGCATAGACCTGGCTCTTGTGAAGGGGACCCCTTCATTCATGGAGGTGTTAAGGGCTGTGGCAGCAGACATGAAGATTGAGAAGATTGTTCTGGCAGAGGAAATCAAGGAAAAGAACCCGACGGTTCTGAATGAGATCATGGAGTTGTCTACTGGTTTTGAAACCGGTTTCAAAATCGAATATGTTCCGCACGATGAGTTAAAGCAGAGAACAAAAGCTTGTAAAGCCGTAATCAGATCAGGAGAGACGACACCATATGCGAACATTATCCTGCAGTCGGCCTGCCTGTTCTAGTACAGTGTAAAGTAAAAATGGCTGCATTTAAGTAGGATGATTAAAAAATGCAGGCACATAATGCAGGAACAGTAAGGAAGGAATCTGTATTGCAGATCAGGAGGAATTAATATGCAGATAGAAATGAGAGGAATTGACAAAGCCTTCGGGACCAACCAGGTCCTGAAAGATGCAGGATTTGTGCTCGGTGACGGGGAAGTCCATGCGCTGATGGGCGAAAATGGTGCCGGAAAATCCACCTTGATGAAGATTTTGACCGGTGTATACACCAAAGATGCCGGGACAGTGATTGTGGATGGAAAAGAGGTACATTATAAGAATCCTCAGGAGGCAGAAAAGGACGGGATTGTATTCATCCACCAGGAACTGAACGTGCTTTTTGACCTGACAGTGGAGGAAAATTTGTTCATGGGGAAAGAAATCAAGGGGAAATTCGGACTCTGTGATTCTAAGGCAATGAAGAAAAAAGCAGAAGAGGCACTGAATAGACTTGGTGTTTCTATTTCCCCATCAGAAACGATGTCCAATCTTTCTGTGGGACAACAGCAGATGATTGAAATCTGCAAGGCACTGATGGTCGATGCCAAGGTCATCATCATGGATGAGCCGACAGCAGCCTTGACACAGAGTGAGACAGCAGTACTCTTCGAAGTAATCGAGGGACTTAGAAAATCAGGCGTGTCAATTGTGTACATATCCCATCGTATGGAAGAAATTTTTGAATTATGTGATCGGATTTCTGTTTTAAGAGATGGAACTTATGTGGGAACAAAGAACATCCCTGATACCAACATGAACGAAATCGTAAAGATGATGATTGGACGTGAGATTGGGGAGCGTTATCCATCCAGAGACTGTGAAATTAAGGAAGAGGTATTGGCTGTGGAAGGTCTGACCAAGACAGGCGTTTTTGAGAATGTAAGCTTTTCTGTCCGTGCCGGGGAGGTCCTTGGCGTATCAGGCTTGATGGGAGCTGGACGAACAGAAATCATGCAGGCGATTTTCGGAAATCTGCCTTATGAGAGCGGAAAGGTTAAGATCGAGGGCAAGGAGGTTCAGATAAAATCTCCAATGCAGGCAATGAAACAGGGAATCGGATTTATCACGGAGGACAGAAAGACGGAAGGTCTGATGTTGGAAGAAAGTATTCAAAAGAACATCGCACTTGCCAATTTGGGGAAGGTTTCCGATAAAAATATCTTTTTAAAGAAGAAAAAGGAAGAAGACCTGGTCAGCAAAGCAATCGAGGAGCTGCACATCAAATGTTTTGGTCCAGACCATGAATGCAACAATTTAAGCGGTGGTAACCAGCAGAAGGTCGTATTTGCAAAATGGATCTACACAGATCCGAAAATCCTGATTCTGGATGAGCCGACCAGAGGTGTGGATATTGGAGCGAAGAAGGAAATCTACACGATCATTAATAAACTGGCAGCAAACGGTGTGGCAATCATCATGGTTTCCTCCGAACTGCCGGAGGTCCTGGGGATGAGTGACAGGATCATGGTAGTACGCGAGGGGCTGGTCCGTGGGATTATCAGTAAAGAGGAAGCAAATCAGGAAAATGTTATGACGTTAGCAACGGGAGGAACAATCTAATGAAAGAGAAAAATAAAATTTTAAACTATGCCCAGGATCTGGGTGCGTTGATTGCATTGATTCTGCTTGTAATCGGAATCAGTTGTGTAAGCCCTGAGTTCAGAACATGGAACAACTTTTTATCCTTGCTGCGTCAGTCATCCATCAACGGACTGATTGCATTTGGTATGACCTGTGTTATCCTGACGGATGCGATCGACCTGTCAGTCGGTTCTGTTCTGGCCCTGTCAACAGCACTTTGTGCAGGAATGATCGTAAATGGCGTGCCGGTTGGTCTGGCAATGCTCCTTGCACTTGTGATCGGTGTGCTGCTCGGATGTGTGAGTGGTGTGCTTGTTACAAAAGGAAGACTTCAGCCATTTATCGCAACTCTGATCACCATGACAGTTTACCGTGGACTGACCATGATTTTTACAAATGGAAAACCAATTTCCAACCTTGGTGACAGCTTTACCTTGAAAGTAGTAGGAAAAGGAAACTTTTATCATATCCCGATTCCGGTCATCCTGCTTCTGCTCATTTTTATCGGATTTTATATCCTTTTACAGAAAACTACATTTGGCCGTGCAATCTATGCAACAGGAAGCAACGCAAAATGTGCAAAGCTTGCCGGAATCAATATTCATAAGACAAAAATCATTGCTTATGCAATCTCTGGTTTCATGGCAGCACTCTCCGGTCTGATTCTTCTCTCCAGACTCGGTTCCGCACAGCCCACACTGGGAGATGGATATGAGCTGGATGCCATCGCAGCAGTTGCGCTGGGCGGAACAAGTATGAGCGGTGGACGTGGTAAAATCTATGGAACACTGGTCGGCGTGCTGATCATTGCAGTATTAAATAACGGACTGAATATCTTAGGTGTTTCTTCATATTATCAGGACGTAATCAAAGGTCTGGTTATCCTTGTGGCAGTATTGTCAGACCGCAAGCGATAGGAAAGGGAAAGGTGAAAGCAATGAAATTGAAAAAATTAGTAGTATCAGTATTGGCGTGTGCAGTATTGTTTACAGCGACAGGCTGTAATGCGATCACAATCGATGGAGAAGATAATACAGGAGCCTCCAATGAAGGCAGCGGTGCAATCGGATTTTCCGTATCTACCTTGAACAACCCGTTCTTCGTATCCCTTTCTGACGGCGCCAAAGCGACCGCAGCAGAGAAGGATGTAGATCTGATCGTGGTCGATGCCGGAGATGATGCGGCGAAACAGACAAGTGACATTGAAGACTTGATTTCCAGAAATGTCAGTGTTCTGATCGTCAACCCAGTAGACTCTGATGCAGTTGGCCCGGTTGTCAAAGATGCACTGTCAAAAGGAATCAAAGTTATTTCCGTTGACCGTGTGGTGAATGGAGCAGACGTGGACTGCCAGATTGCATCTGATAATGTGGAAGGTGCAAGAATGGCTACTGAATACTTAAAAGAACTGGTCGGAGACGGTGCAAAAGTTGCTGAGATTCAGGGCGTTCCGGGAGCATCCGCAACCATCGACCGTGGAGAAGGATTCCATCTGGTAGCAGATAAAGACTTCGATGTTGTCGCAAGTCAGTCAGCCAACTTCAACCGTGCAGAAGGCATGAATGTCATGGAGAACATCCTGCAGTCCGATGGAGCGATCAAGGGCGTTTTCGCTCACAATGATGAGATGGCATTAGGAGCAGTCGAGGCAATCTCTGCATCAGGAAAAGACATCAAAGTCGTTGGATTCGATGCCACAGACGACGCCGTTGCTGCCGTAAAGGCCGGCAAGATGGCTGCGACTGTAGCACAGAAGCCGGAACTGATGGGAGAGACCGCAGTCCTGACAGCTCTTAAGATGATTCAGGGCGAAAGCGTGGAGAAATCCATACCGGTAGAAGTAGAGTTAATCAAATAATAAAAGAGAAAACGGTGAGGACAATTTGGAGTGAAAATTGTACCTCACCGTTTTTTAGATAGGATGTTCTTGATGCTCCTTCATCGTCAGCATAAATTTCTCCGCTGCCTTGGAAAATACCTGATATTTTTTCCATATAATATACAATTCTGCTTCCACCTTTGGCATGAGTGGACGGAAGCAAAGCTTACTGTTTTCTGTAATATTTATGATTTTATCAAGACCGATGGCATAGCCCAGTCCCTCCTCCACCAGTAGGGAGGCATTGAAAAGCAGATTATAGGTAGCAATGATATTCAGTTTTGACAAATCATGTTTCAGCCATGCGCTGAGTTCTGTATCCTGATTTTTCTGATGTGAAATGATTAAAGGTTTATCCCATAAATCTTCAGGAGTTATAGAATTTTTTTTGGCAAGTTCAGAGTCGCAGCGCATCAATACACCCCAGGTATCTTTGGCAGGCATTTTCAGAGAGTTATATTTTTCAGCGGATGTATTTCCAAATATGATGCCGAAGTCAATGAGTCCTTTATCTAGTTGTTCCATAACGAATTTTGCATTACCACTGGAAATATGATAGTGAATTCCCGGATATGCGTTCTGCAGTTCTTTTGCTGTTTTAGCAAGCAGTCTGAAAGCATCGGTTTCTCCGGTTCCGATGTAAACATCACCTATAATGATGCTGTCTGAAAGGGTGATTTCTTTTTCTGTTTTTTCTACCAGGTCTAAAATTTCTTCGGCCCGTTTTTTTAGAATCATACCTTCCTCAGTCAGAGTGATTTTTCTTGAACCTTTTGTTCCCCTGATTAAAAGTTGTTTGCCAAGTTCTTCTTCCATGTTCCGAATCTGTGTGGAGATGGTTGGCTGTGAGAGATGTAGAGATTCTGCTGCCCTGATGATACTCTGTTCTCTGGCAACTGTCAGAAAATAGTTCAGTACCCGCAGTTCCATGTGATAACCTCCTTATTTTAATTTTCTTTTAGTATATCCCAAATATGACTAGGTTTCAACTATAGATAGTAATATGATATAAGTATTTGTTAATTAAAAGCTTGGGATTTATAATGAGATGAAAGACAGGAAAATGAAAAAAGAGAGGTCAGAAGGGATGGAGCTGGAGAAAACGGTACATTACGGTTCAAGGGAAGCAGTAATCCAGAATTTGAAGGATGCCGGATGTACGCCGGAAATGATGGAGTGTATCATGAGTCATCTGGATGAGGATGATATGGGAGAATTGCTGAAACTGTTGGAACATCACAGAAGCTGTCTTCTGGGCATGGTACATGAGAGAGAAAAGCAGATTGACTGTCTGGATTATTTTGTTTATCAGATTAAGCGGAATAAGGAGCAGAAATAAAAAAGAGAGGACAGATGATTATGAATATAATAGAAAATCAGAATTTTGATGAGGAAAGAGCACTATATGGAAGTACAGAACTGTTGGTAAAAAAATGTTCATTTGACGGCCCAGCAGATGGAGAAAGTGCATTGAAAGAGTGTCATGGGATGGAGGTGGAAGATTGTTTTTTTAATCTTCGTTATCCATTCTGGCACAATAGCGGATTGAAAATTCGAGGCTGTGAAATGACAGAACTTTGCAGAGCTTCTTTATGGTATTCAGAACATGTTGAAATCACAGATACAAAAATGCACGGGATCAAAGCACTTCGTGAATGCAGAGATGTTGTAATGGAAAATTGTGATATTATCTCCCCGGAATTCGGCTGGTCAGTAAATGGTATTCAGATGATACACAGTACCGCTCAGAGTGAGTATTTTATGATGCGTGCTGCAGACTTGTATTTTTCGGACGTGCAGTTCAAAGGGAAATATTCATTTCAGTACATAAAGAATGCTGTTTTTGAGAACTGTGTGTTGGATACAAAAGATGCTTTCTGGCATTCTGAAAATGTGACTGTAAAGAACAGCATAGTGAAAGGCGAATATCTGGCGTGGTATTCAGATGGTCTGACGCTTATCAATTGCAAGATCAGCGGTACGCAGCCATTATGTTACTGCAAAAATCTGACATTGATTCACTGTGAAATGGTGGATACAGATCTTTGTTTTGAAAGATCAGAGGTTCAGGCAATCCTTACATCTTCTGTGGACAGTATTAAAAATCCTCTTTCAGGATGGATACAGGTTCCGGAAGTGGGAGAAATCATTATGGATGTTGCAGAGGCAAAGGGTAAAGTCATGATAAGTGATGTTGATGCTCAGACAGAGGAATTTCAAAAGACTGTTTCTGAGAACAAGGAATTTGTCAAAGAGTTTATTCGAAATAAAATTCCGCAGATGCAGGCGGCATCATTTTATGATACCTGCTTTTTAAGATTGGATTTTGTACGAATGATAGGAAGTGGAATGGAAGTAGCAGAATATATTAAGGAAAAAACAGGATTGTATCTTTCCTATGGAAAACAAAATGGACGGGTAGAAAAAGAGTTTTTACGGATCAACACTGCTTGTTCACGCTCTGTTTTGGAAGATAATCTTCATCAACTGAAGGAGGGAATAACAGCGTATGAGAAATTCTGTGCAGAGCGTTGTTAAAATTACAAAAGGCAACCAGGAATCGGATGGACAGACATCCCTGTTATTGAAACTGAAACAAAGCAGGAGCAGAGTAATGAGGAAGCGAATTCGGAATTGCCTGCAACAGAGGAGGATGAAGTGATGAAAATGAAAGTAACATCAAAAGAATATAAGGTTATATATGAGTTGAATCAGAGTCAGGCGGCAAAGGAATTGTTTATTATTCTCCGTGGGCAGATGTTGTGATGTTTTATAATCACTTTGGTCAGGGAAGCAGTTTGTATGAGCTTGGAGAAGTGGTCAGTGGGAAAGAAGATATAGAAAAGCTGAATGGGACTATTACGGTTACAGCTTATCAGGAATAGGAGGATTCAGATAAAATAAATCAAAAAAGTAAAAAGTATTTATCGGAGAAAGCCTATAAACTGGGTAAAAACTTAAATTGAAAGTAAGGAGGATCACAATGTCAGAAAAAATCGTACAGACTGCAGGGAGAGATCAGTTAGGGGAATTTGCGCCACTATTTGCACATTTCAATGATGACATCTTATTTGGTGAGGAATGGAACAGCCAGTCCATCAATCTGAAAACAAGATCTATTATCACTGTAGTAGCTCTGGTGTCATCGGGAATTACAGACTCGTCACTGATTTACCATTTGCAAAACTCAAAGGCACATGGTGTGACAAAAGAAGAAATCGCAGATATTTTCACCCACATTGCCTTTTATGTAGGATGGCCAAAGGGATGGGCGGCATTTAAGCTAGCGAAAGACGTATGGAATGAGAAAGAGGAAGAATGTGACCTTTGAGCCGGGATGCCGTAACAACTGGCATATTCATCAGGAAGACAAAGGCGGCGGGCAGATTCTGGTCTATGTAGGCGGACGGGGCTATTATCAGGAATGGGAGAAAGCGCCTGTGGAGATGAAGCCGGGTGACTGCATCAATATTCCTGTGGGAATGAAGCATTGGCATGGTGCGGCACCGGACAGCTGGTTTGCTCATCTGACCCTTTTGCAGATTTCTCCTCCACAAATGGTATACATTACTTTCCCACATACTTTCCGTCCATGAAATGGTGTATTGCGCCCCATGCTTGCAAAGGTTTCACTGTCAATCACATATTCTGCTTCCGGATCGATGATCGTGATATCCGCATCTTTCCCCACAGCGAGATTCCCTTTCTCAATTCCCAGGATCTTTGCAGGGTTCCAGCTCATTTTTTCAGCCATCTGCAGTGGTGTGAGATATCCTGGACGGACAAGTTCACTGATGGTCAGAGACACGGAGGTCTCCAGACCGACGATGCCGAAGGCAGCGGATGCGATATCAGATGTTTTTTCATGGGCAGCATGTGGGGCGTGGTCTGAGGAAATGACATCGATTGTTCCGTCTTTCAATCCTTCAATCAAAGCATTCACATCTTTTCGGGAACGCAGCGGCGGTGCCATCTTATAATTGGAATTTCCGGGGATAATGTCTTCATCGGTCAGGGTAAAGTGATGAGGGCAGACTTCTGCTGTAACAGATAGCCCATCCTGTTTTGCAGCACGGATGATCTTCATGGAATCCTCGGTGGAGCAGTGGCAGATGTGCAGCCTGGCACCCGTCTCTTTGGCAAGCAGGATATCTCTGGCTATGATAATGTCCTCCACAGCATTTGTAATACCTTCCACATTCAGCCTCTTAGATACCGCCCCCTGATTAAGGGCTCCTTTTCCCTTCAGAGAAGCATCTTCGCAGTGATCCAGTACGGGCATATCAAGAGACGCAGCCTGATAGAGTGCCTTACGGAAAAGAGAGGCATCCATGACTGTCTTACCGTCTTCGCTTAAAGCAGGCGCTCCGGCCTTTTTCAATTCGGCGGCATCGGTCAATTCCTTTCCTTTCATCCCTTTTGTGACAGAGGCAGCCTGTAATACCTGAATCGGGGAACAACTTTCTGCGTGTTCATATACAGCCGATAATTTTTCTGCATCATCAATCACCGGAGAGGTATTGGCCATTGCCAAAATTGTGGTAAAACCGCCCATTGCGGCAGCTTTTGTCCCTGTTTCCATGGTTTCCTTATAAGTAAGGCCGGGGTCCCGCAGGTGGACATGCATGTCGATCAGGCCCGGCATGACGTAACAGCCGGAAGCATCGATGATCTGGTCGGCATCGGCGGTTTGATCTGACGATAGCTCTTTACCAATCTGTTTTATATAAGAATCCTCAGTCAGGATATCCAGTATTTCATCTGTCTTTGTGGCGGGATTTAAGACGCGTCCATTTTTGATCCATATTTTCATTGCATGAAGTTCCTTTCCAATAAATGATAGTGTATTAAAGTTCCATCCACACCGCTGCCGTCGACCGAAGCAGTTACTACTGCGTCTCATTTCCTGGCCTTGCAGGCTGGAAATTTATTCTGTGTGAAACATAAAGGCATTTAGTATGGCTTATGTCAGTACACTAGCATACAGTTTTTTTAGAAGCAATAATTGTTATGAAAAAGACGGAGAATATCAGGGTTATCTCTCCAATTTTGTTAATAATGCATAAAAATATTAAAAGACATTTGTAAGTTTTGCAGGATTTACAAATCAAGATATAGGTGATATGATTGATGCATCACAAGAAATCAACTAAACAGATAAAGGAAGTTTATTAGATGTCTACATTAAAGGATCAGGCTTATGAGAGCCTGAAAGAACAGATTATGGATGCCGAGCCGGGGACAGTCTTCAGTGTCCGCAAGAGTGCCAAGGATCTGGGTTTGAGTTACACTCCTGTAAGAGAGGCGCTTGTCAAGCTGCAGAATGAAGGACTTTTGGAGGTTTCCTCCAGTGCAGGCTTCTCGGTCCCTAAGATCGATATGAAGACAATACAGAATATCAGCCAGAGCAGGCAGTGTGTGGAGCAGTTCGTACTGCCGAAGATTATCGATCAGATTGAGGAAGATGATATCCTGGTACTGAGGTCTCTTATTGTAAAGCAGAAGAGGGCGATGGAGAAGAAAGATATTTCGGCTTATACAGAGGTAGATGCACAGTTCCACATCTACCTGATCGATTTGTTAAGGAACAAGCAGCTCTCTGATTTTTACAGAAGCGTGCGCAGCCAGTACCGGGTAGGTTCCCGCAAGATCGTGAAGGAACACAGCAGCCTGCCGATTGAAGAGCACGAGAAGTTTTTGAAACTGGTAGAAGAGAAAAAGTATGAAGAGGCACTGGAATGTATGTATCAGCATACGAGTGCTGCCGTCGAGAGAATGAAAGACGGATATGTTCAGATTGGGATGTAAACCATCTGAACATATTTTTAAAACAAAGTGATGCATCACATAATATCAAAAGAATCATAAAACATCAATTCAACCACGTGATATCACATAGAGAGATGGAAAGCAACAAGGACAGGGAGGAGAAGAAGACATGAATTTACCCAAAAAAGTAACCCTCTGCGAGGTCGTTACCAGAGATGGATTCCAGACAGCCCCGGAGATCTACCCGGTGGAAGAGAAGGTGCGTATCATCGAGGAAGTCGTGGATGCCGGATGCAGAAGCATCGAAGTAGGAGCATTTTCCACTTATGAGACTATGTACAAAATGAAGGATACCGACAAAGTATTCGAAAAGCTTCATAAGAAAGAAGGCGTGGAGTACAGAGGTCTCGTATATCTTCCGGACGATGTCAGAAGAGCGGCGGCATGCGGATGCCAGAAGATCAAGCTGAATGTTTCCGCGAGCATGGAACATAACAAAGCAGGGGCTGGACGTTCCCCAATGGAGTCCATGAAGACCTTTGCCGAATCAGGACAGATCGCCAGAGACAACAAGATGGGGTTCGCAGGATCGATTTCACTACCGTTCGCATCCCAGTGGGAGGGTGTGATTCCCTTTGATTTCATCAAGGAAATCGTAAAAGCATTTCAGGATGCAGGCGCCACGCAGATCTCTCTTTCTGATTCCGCAGGACTTGGCACACCAAAGCTTGTGTATGAAAGAACAATGGCCCTTAGAGATGCATTTCCAGACATGGACTGGATGCTTCATATGCACAATACAAGAGGCATGGGGCTTGCCAATGTGGTGGCCGCGATGGAAGCAGGGATCGACAAGATCGATACATCGCTTGCAGGACTTGGCGGATGCCCTTACATAAAAGGAGCAACAGGTAACATTTCCACAGAGGACGTCCTGTTCATGCTGGATTCCATGGGCGTTGAGACTGGAATGAATTTTGAAAAAATTATGGATGCAGGAGCCAAAATCGTAAAATTGGTACATGGCGAAGGTACAGACAGCTATCAGCAGCGATTGAGGGCACTGGCCGGGAAATAAGCAGCAAAAGAATCAGATATAAAGAGATATACAGCTTTACCTACAAATTCAGAAATAGTGGACCAGATCCATTATTCATAAAAAGAAAAAATGAAAAAGTGTTTTTACAAGGAGGATTTAAAAATGGCAGAATGGAGTTTCCCAAATGAAGGACAGATGGAGTCCGCAAAGAAGATGTATTATCAGACAATGACAAAGAGAGATGTTGAGCAGAGACTGGAAAAGGACGATGTCATCATCATTCCGGTTGGTTCCACAGAAAATCACGGAAATTCAGGCCCGATCGGAGAGGATACATTTATTGTTTCCCGTATCGCTGAGATGGTAGCAGAAAAAGTCGGCTGTACAGTGGCAGAGCCTGTATGGTATGGTTCCCATCCATTCCACCACATCGGCCAGCCATGCACGATTCCGCTTCCGGACGATGTGTTTATGGCATATCTGCGTGCAATTATCACTGGATTCTGGAACACAGGATTCCGCAAGATGATCTTCATCAGCATGCACGGTCAGGAATATTCCCTTCCTGTGGCTATCCAGGAATGGGGCAAAAAATATCAGGTTCCTGCTATGATTTATTTTGTAGATCTTCCACGTGTGATGGCACAGACCTTGATGGACAAAGAGCACGGCGGACCTTTCAACAGACCGTTCCAGCATGCATGTGAGGCAGAGCAGAGCATTTCCCTTGCACTGTTCCCGGAATACTGTGACATGGAACATGCAGAAGACACAGATGTGCACGGAATCCTGCCGGCAGGACACGTTGATCGCGGCGGAGATATTTACGGCAACCCAATTCCAGGGCACTGTGTAGTCGGAAATGCAGGAATCGAGTGTGTGACCGCTCCTCAGGGCGTTCTTGGACACGCAACAGAAGCTGATCCTGCAAAAGCAAAAGCCTGCATTGAAAAAGTATGTGATTACCTTGTAAAACTTCATCACGATATCCTTGAGGCATGCCCGGTCGGAACCCTTCCGGATGCAAAATACATGAGCCAGAGAGACCCGGAAGAGATCGAAAAGCTGCTCAAAGGACCTACAAAGGGCGGAAAACATATTTATACAATCGCCTGGCCTTGCTAAGAGCCTTAACAGAGCGGCCTGAACATTCATGATACGAAAAGCCCGGATGAAATCTGTCAGGTACATGAATGTTCAGGCAGACTCTCAACCAGACAATATTATATTTAAAAATAGAAGGAGATCAGGAAAATGGGAGAGACAATGAAGGCATTAGTTTATCAGGGTCCCGGAGTGTTAGAACTGGAAGAACGCAGCATCCCGATGCCTAAGGATAGGGAAGTACAGATCAAGATCAATACGGTATCCATCTGTGGATCAGACCTGGGGGCATACCGTTTCGCATCAGACCGTTTCGCACCGCCGCTGGTACTGGGACATGAATTCTCAGGGGACATCACCATGGTGGGAGAAAACGTGAAGGATCTGAAAGTGGGACAGAAGGTGACCGTCAATCCGATGGTACTGTGCAACGACTGCTTTTTCTGTAGACGCGGCGAGGGAAACCTGTGCGGAAACAGAAAGAGTATGGGAACTGCAATCGGCGGAACGCAGACAGACGGAGCTATGAGAGAATATGTGACTGTTCCTGACTGGATGGTCGTTCCGGTAGGGGACAATGTTTCCTACGAAGCAGCGGCGATGCTGGAGCCGTGCGGCGTCACACTGGCGTGTGCGAAAAAAGGCATGACAGAGGATGAAAAGAGTGTGGTACTGATCGGAGCCGGTCCAATTGGTCTTTTGATCGTAAAATTCTTAAAGGCTCTGGGCGTCGAAAAGGTCATTGTTTCCGATATTCTGGATACCAGACTGAAGAAGGCAAAAGAGGTCGGAGCAGATGAGGTCATCAACGCGAAAGAAGAGGATGTCGTAGCAAGAGTAAAAGAACTGACTGATTCCTACGGAGCAGACAGAGTCATCATCGCGGCAGGAGTAGGTTCCTCCATCAACCAGTCCTTTGAGCTGGTCAGAAACGGCGGAACAATCGTACTGGTAGCACTGATGCATGAAAAAGTAGAAATCGATCCGATGGAAATCGTAGGCCGTGGGCTGAAATTTCTCGGAAGCTATATGTTCACAAGCGAGATGAAAGAGGCAGCACAGATGCTTGCCGATAACAGGCTGAATGTGGAGGACCTCATCACATCTACCTACCCGCTGGAAAGAGGAAAAGAAGCATTCGATGTCCTGAACGATCCGCAGAACACAGAGATCAAGGTTCAGATTAAATTATAGGCAGAGAAAATTAGAAGCAGCCATCAGCATTTAATGGTATATCATGCTGTCAGGACAGCAGCAGGTCAGTCAGTAAAAGAAGCTTTAAATTAAGCTGTAGGAGGGAATCATTATGAAAGCGTATTGCTATGTAGAGCCATTTAAAATAGAAGAGCAGGAACGTCCGACTCCGGAACCGGGCAAAGGACAGGTTAGAATTAAGGTGAAGGCAGTCTCCATCTGCGGATCAGACAGCGGCGGATTCAAAGGGACCAGCGCCATGCGTGTCGCACCGCTGGTCATGGGACACGAATTTTCCGGTATTGTAGATAAATACGGGGAGGATGTGAAAAACCCTTCCGTCCCGGTGGGCGGCAGAGTCGTGGTATATCCCAACATCCCATGCGGGGAGTGCCCGGACTGCAAGGCGGGGCTTCCGAACCTGTGTGAGAACCGTTTTATACCAGGAACGACAATGCCGGCAGGAGGTTATGACGGAGCCATGGCAGATTACGTGGTGGTTCCAGCCGACAAGCTCATCCCGATTCCAGACAGCATGAGCTTTGAAGAAGGCTCCATGTTCGAACCAACATCTGTTGCACTGCGCGGTGTCAAGATGCTCAGTGATGTGAAGGACAAAGTGGTGACTGTATTTGGTGCCGGCCCGATCGGACTTCTGGCTCTGGAATGCTTAAAGAGCCTGGGTGCAAAGGATGTAATCTGCATCGACCTGAATGAACAGCGTCTTGAGAAGGCACTGGAATGCGGGGCATCTTATGTGATCAACTCCGGCAAGGAGGACCCAGTTGCAAAGGTCATGGAAATTACAGGTGGAAAAGGTGCAGATGCCGGTGCAGACTGTGTCGGAATCGCAGTCAGCTTAAACACCAGTATGAAGATGGTGAAAAACGGTGGCGAGATCGCGATGATTGGAATGGCTACAGAGCATATGGATGGATTCGAGTATAAATATGCGGTCGCACATGAGATGAAATTGAAAGGCAGCTACTGCTACGTTGACGAGTTATATGAAATTCCGGAATTGATCACATCAGGAAAAATCGACTTAAAGAAACTGATCACGTCCGTTGTTCCGATGAATCAGGTACAGAAGAAGATGGAAGAGCTTGTATCCGGTAAATCTACAGATGTGAAGATCATCTTAGTTAACGAAGAATAGGGGGCAGCCTGATGAGAATGAAGACCAGCCATTTCGGTTTTGTAAAAGAGGCAGATCAGATCGCCGCTGCAGGATACGATGGCATTGAACTGCACATTAAGGAAATCATGTCCTTTGATGACCAGGAATATCAAAAAGCCAGAAGGCTTGTAAAGGACAGCGGCCTGGCAAGTGAAGTATTTGACAATCCCCTGCCCCTGGATGTGGTGATTGCAGACGATGATTTTGATTTTAAGTATTACACCGAATATCTGAAAAAGGCCGTTGACCGGACAGCAGAAATGGGCGCCAGATATTTCGTCTATGGAAACGGGAAGACGAGAAGTCTTCCCGAGGGGGATAAGCGGGAAGAAGCCGTGAAAAAGAATGACCAGCTCATCGTGACTTTATGTGAGATCGCGTCCCAGTATAACGTGACGATCATGATGGAGCCTCTGGCAGATGCTATCTGCAATTCTGTTTTAAGTGTCCCACAGGCTTATGAATATGCGAAAAAGCTGGGACAGAAAAATTTAAAGACTCTGTTAGACTTCCGATGGTTCATCGCGGGAGGACATCCGTATTCAGATATTGTAGAGTATGCAGATTTTATCAAGCACGTCCATGTAGACAATCCGCTGCTTCCTTTCCCGGAAAGGCGTGTTCCGATGCTGGACGATGGATTTGACTACAGCCAGTTATTTAACACCTTGAAGGCAATTTCCTATAAAGGATACATTTCCTATGAGGCAAATACATTCGATGATTATGAGCAGGATTTAAGAAAAGGACTAAAGCTGCTTAGACATTATGACATTCACCCCTACGGGTGTGATGAATAAATAGAAGAAGCGTAAGAAGGAGTAATCGATATGAAGAAACATGAAAAATATCCAAAATTATTTGAACCGTTCACAGTGAAAAGAATGACAGTGAAAAACCGAATATCAATGGCGCCTATGGGCACGAACTATGGGGAGCAGAATGGAGAAATGAGTTTTCTTCATATGGATTACTATGAGCAGAGGGCACAGGGCGGCGTAGGACTGATCATCGTGGAAAATGCATGCGTGGACTTTCCTTTAGGCTCTAACGGCACCACGCAGATTCGAATCGACCATGATAATTACATCCCCAGACTTTATAAGCTCTGTGAATCTGTTCACCAGTACGGCACCTGCATTGCCATTCAGATCAATCATGCCGGGGCATCTGCCCTGGAGAGCCGGATTGGAATGCAGACTGTGTCATCATCTGATGTCCCTTCCAAATCGGGCGGATGCATCCCAAGACCTCTGACCAAAGAGGAAATCGAAGGAATCGTTAAAAAATACGGTGAGGCGGCGAAGCGGGCACAGACAGCAGGCTTTGATGCAGTCGAGATTCATGCCGGACACGGATATCTGATCAGCCAGTTTCTCTCCCCGACCATGAACCACCGTACCGATGAATTTGGCGGAAGCCCGGAAAACAGGGCCCGCTTTGCTAAAATGGTCATGGAAGAAGTCAGAAGACAGGTGGGACCATTTTTCCCGATCTTCGTCAGAATCAGTGCAGATGAGTTGACAGAAGGCGGCAACACATTGGAGGATACGAAAGAACTCTTGACTTATTTCCAGGAGGAAGCGGATGTCATCGATGTTTCCGCAGGACTGAACAATTCCCTGCAATACCAGATCGACAGCTGCCAGCTGGAAGACGGATGGCGTTCCTATATGTCCAGGGCAATCAAGGAGACTTTTGGAAAACCGACCATTACGACTGGAAATATCCGTTCCCCGAAACGTGCGGAGGAAATCCTGGAAAAAGGAGAAGCTGATTTTATCGGCATAGGCCGTGGGCTGATTGCAGACCCGGAATGGGTCAATAAGGTAGAATTCGGTGAAGAAGACAACATCCGCAAATGTATTTCCTGTAATATCGGATGTGCAGGACACCGGCTTGCACAGAATACCCCGATCCGCTGTACGGTCAATCCGCTGGTGAACCGCTGGGAGGATAAGACACAGAAGGTGGTAAAGCCGTGTAATGTGGTAGTTATCGGCGCAGGAACCGCCGGACTGGAGGCAGCCTGTACCGTAGCCGAGGCAGGATGCCAGACCTTCCTGATTGAGAAAAAGGATGTGCTGGGCGGACTGGCTTCTGAAATCAGCAAAATACCGGACAAACGGAGAATTCATGATTTTGTAGACTATCTGACCAACCGTGCGGAAAAACTGCCGAATCTCTATACATTTACAGAGACAGAAGCAACTGGAAAGCTGGTAAAATGTCTGAAACCGAATATCATCGTCAACGCGACAGGTTCCAAGCCGCTGCTCCCGCCGATCGAAGGGCTGCATGAATGGATTGACCAGGAGGGAAGCAGGGTGTACTCTATCCTGCGGATGATTGACAGTCTGGAGAGTTTCCCGGAAAATCTGGAAGGGAAAAGAGTGGCTGTTATCGGAGGAGGCGCCGTAGGCCTCGATGTGGTTGAGTTCTTTGCTCCAAGAGGGGCAGATGTGACGATTGTGGAGATGCTGGATCAGATCGGAAGGGACTTAGACCCGATCAGCAAGCTTCGGATGAAGGAAATCAGCAGTAAATACCGTGTCAGGGAAATGACAAAGACGGCATTGACAAAAGTGTGCGAGAGCCATTTTGAGGTGAAGACTCCGGATGGCGGTATCGAAGAACTGACATTTGACTACGGATTTGTCTGTCTGGGAATGAAATCCTTAAGTCCGGTTCTGGAAGAGATTGAGGAAACGTTCAGTAACGACAGTAAGGTGGAAATCATCAACATCGGTGACAGTGTCCGCGCGCGGCGTATCATCGAAGGAGTCCAGGAAGGACATAATATCCTGAATGTACTGCGCAAACACGGATATCTTGCAAATAAATAAGGGAGCCAAAGTCGACAGGATGTACTTTGTAACTAAGGCTCGATATGACCGAGCCTAAGTTACATAAGCAGGAGGTAAGCATGAGAAAAACAATTAAAATCAGGAATATGGAACTGGGCGCGGGACGCCCCAAGGTGTGTGTACCGATCACTGCCATAGAGGAAGAGGAGATTTTGAGAGAGGCAAGGCTTGCCGTTGAGGCGAAAGCGGATCTGGTTGAATGGCGGGCTGACTTTTTTGCCGAGGCGGATGATATGGAGAAGACTGTGAGGCTGGGCAGCAGGCTGCGTGATGTAATGGGCAGCAGACCAATTTTATTTACATACCGCACCGAGGGCAGCGGGCACAGTATGGAACTGGAAAAATATATTGAACTGAATCAGCGCATGGCGGATGCCGGGGATGTGGACCTGTTAGACATTGAACTTTTTATGGGAGATGAGGTCTGCCAGAAGTTCTGTGAATATGCACATGAGAGAAATAAAACGGTGATCATCTCCAACCATGATTTTGACAAGACGCCAAATGATCAGGAAATCGTGGAACGGATGTGCAAGATGAGAAAACTGGGCGCGGACGTGCCGAAGGTGGCCGTGATGCCAAGGAATGCGGAGGACGTATTGACTTTGTTATCTGCGACCAATCAGTATGCGAATGCACATGCTGACGGCCCCCTGATCACGATGTCGATGGGGTGGCTGGGACAGTTAAGCCGGATCAGCGGTGAAATCTTCGGGTCAGCACTGACATTTGGAAGTACCACGCGTACATCTGCCCCTGGACAACTGGATATTGCTGATTTAAAATATGTTCTGGATGTACTGCATCGCCCGGAAAACGTTTAAAGAGGAGTAGAGGAATATGAGCGGGAATATCACAAAAGCATCTGCCCCGAACCGGAAATATCTGGGGAGTGCATTTATTTTATATTTGAATTTTTTTATCCATGGAATCGGCTGTTCGCTTCTGGGACAGCAGGTGATTAAGGAGTTCCTGGCAGGACAGTGGGGGACGGGCGTGGAAAAGGTGACCATGGTCGCAGCGGCACTGGGGCTTGGAAGACTGATCACCCTGCCGTTTTCCGGACCAATTTCAGACCGAATGGGACGCAGACCGTGTGCATTGATGGGAATTGCCTCTTATGCGTTGTTTTTCATTGGAATTGCATTTTCACCGAATATGACGGTCGCTTATATTGCGGCAGTCCTGGGCGGGGCAGCAAACTCATTTTTAGACACGGGAGTCATTCCGGCCTGTGTGGAGATTATGGAGCCAAAATCAGGACTGGCGACAATGCTGACGAAACTGTTCATCTCTGTGGCACAGCTCATCCTTCCATTTATCATGGGAGCGCTGGCGGCAGCGAACCTTCCGTATTCTGTACTGATGTATGTGTCTGCGGCGGCAATTCTGGTAATCGGAGTGCTGGTCTTTAAGATCCCTCTGCCGGAGAATAAAAAGGCGGAAGGGAAGGCAGATTCTTTCCTGGGCAGCCTGAAAAAGGCAAAATTCACCATGGAGAGTGTAGCTTTGATCGTGATTGGGTTTACCTGTACCGCAACCTTCCAGCTCTGGCTGAACTGTGCACAGACCTTTGGAAAAGAAGTGGCTCACATGGCAGATCCAAGTTTAATGCAGACTTATTATTCCGCAGGAACGATTGCAGCGATCTTTATTACTTCTATATTGGTAAATAAGTTCCTGCCGGTCCGTTTCCTGGCGATTTACCCGGCAATTGCGGCGGCAATGCTGATTGCGGTGTATGTGGTAAAAACTCCGTTTATCTGCCAGGTCGGTGCATTTGTGATCGGTTATTCGGCAGCAGGAGGTGTGCTTCAGCTTGCAACGGCAACGGTCAATGACCTGTTCCCGACGATCAAAGGAACGATCACCAGTATTATTATGATCGCTTCCAGTCTTTCGAATTACACCATCCTGTCACTTGCCGGTTCTATGCAGGCTTCTAAGGGAGCCGCTTCTGTCATCATGCTGAATATCGTGATTACTATAATCGGTGTGGTGCTGGCATTATTTGTAAATCTGCGCTACGGCAGACTGACGGAAAGTTCACGCGGCTAAACAGACGTTAAAGTCTCCGCCAGAATGGGAGGATTCTATGAAAATATTGAAATGGCTGAATCAGTATTTTGAGGAGGCGGTGCTGATCGGACTTCTTATGATTATGACGCTCATCATGGGAGTGCAGATCTGTGCCAGATATTTGTTCAACTTTTCCCTGTCATGGACAGAGGAAATTACAAGATATCTTTTTGTATGGAGCGGCTTTTTAAGTATCGGGTTTGGGGTTCAGAGATCCATTGCGATCAGGTTGGAACAGCTGACAGATAAGCTGAAAGGAAAGGCAAAGTCAGCGATATTTATTCTGGATTATCTGATTGAATTTGTGTTCTTTGCCTATATGATCCCGGCGGCTTACCGGTATTTTGTGACCGCGATCCAAAGTGGACAGGTAAGCCCGGCCTGTGCAATGCCGATGTGGATTCTGCAGGCAGCACCTGTTGTGGGATTTGTGCTGGTGGAATTCCGGCTGCTCCAGAAGATTTATCTGGAAATCAAAAAGGTGAGGGGGATGAAAACATGTCAGCAGTAGGCGTATTTCTGATCTTTATTATATTATTGTTTATTTCCCTGCCGATCGCTTCCTCACTGGGAATCGCATCGATCCTGCCGGGAGCATTTGATGCGGATTTTCCAGCAAGTGTTTCTTATGTGATCCGCTCCATGTTAGGCGGTGTGGACAGCTTTCCGCTGCTGGCGATACCGATGTTCGTACTGTCCGGTATCATCATGGCGCGGGGCGGTGTGTCCAGGAAATTATTTGATATTTTCACCTATTTTATCGGGAAAAGAAGGGCAGGGGTGCCCTGTGCGGTCATTATCACGTGTCTGTTCTATGGTGCTATATCCGGCTCCGCTCCGGCAACGGTAGCGGCGGTAGGAAGCATGACCATTCCGATCCTGATCAATCTGGGATATGATAAAACATTTTCCACAGCCATCGTGGCAGTGGCAGGAGGCCTGGGTGTGATTATCCCTCCGAGCATCCCTTATATCCTGTATTCCATGGCATCCGGTGAATCCGTAGGCGCGCTGTTCAAGGCCGGTATTGTTCCGGGAATTCTGATTGCAGTGCTTCTGATGCTGTATGCCAGCTATTATTGCCGGAGATACGGGGAGGACCGGGAAAAGATTGAAGAAGTGGTTGATATCCTGAGAAAACGGGGATTTCTGCACCTGATGAAGGAAGGAATCTGGGCACTTCTGACACCAGTCATCATACTGGGATGCATTTACGGAGGTATCGCGTCTCCTACAGAAGCAGCTGTGATTTCGGTATTTTATGCATTATTTGTCAGTATTGTGATCTATAAAACGCTGAAAATAAAGGATGTCATCGCAATCTGCTCCGAGGCAGTGCATACATATGGACCGCTGATGTTTATCTTGATTGCTTCCACAGCATTTTCCAGGGTACTCACATTGATGCAGGTGCCACAGGCGATCAGCGGCTGGATCCTGGATAACTTTACAGGTGCTGTTGTGATTCTGATTGTGATTAATCTGTTCCTGTTAATTGTTGGAATGGTCATGGACACGAGCCCGGCTATCCTGATTACGACTCCGATCCTTCTGCCTATCATCGTGCAGATCGGAATGAGTCCGGTGCAGTTCGGTATTGTCATGGTCATCAACCTGGCAATCGGTTTTGTGACTCCGCCGATCGGAGTCAACCTGTTTGTGGCAAGCTCACTTTCGGATATTCCGGTCATGAGCATTGCGAAAAAGGCATTTCCACTGATCATCATTTTCCTGATTGCGTTAATGCTCATTACGTTTATTCCGGCAATCAGCCTGGCATTGTAAAGGAGGAAAGGCGTGTGAAAGATAAAAAAATGCGGGTATTTTGTATCCTTCTTGCAGCGTTACTTACAGTCTGTATGGCGGGATGCGCGAAAGAAAAAGAAAGTAAGGACGACGTACAGACGTACTCATGGCCTCTCGGAACAGGCAGCCCGGAAGATACGGTCACACAGGTCTTTGCGGAGAAATTTGCCGAGGAGGTGGAAAACTTAAGCGATGGCAGGATGCACATCGAGATCTACCCCAATTCTACGGTCGGCAATGACCGGGAACTGCTGGAAAGCTGCAAGGAGGGGGATATTCCCTTTGTCGTACAGAGTACAGCTCCACAGGTGAGCTTTATGCCGGAGATGGCAGTTTTTGATCTGCCGGTAGCTTTCCAGACAATTGAAGAAGCGAGGGCAGCGGTGGATAACCCTGAATTTTATGAGAAGATCGTGAATATATTCGAGCAGAATGGGTATCAGCTGCTGGGCATGGCGGACCAGGGGTTCCGCGTGATGACGACGAATAAGAAGATCACGAAGTTATCTGATTTTAAAGGCCAGAAGATACGGACCATGGAAAATGCAAACCATCTTGCTTTCTGGCAGGCACTGGGCACCAATCCTACCCCAATGGCATTCAGTGAGGTCTATATCGGATTGCAGCAGAATACGATTGATGCGGAGGAAAATCCATGTGAGGTGATTGTCTCAGGAAAATTGTATGAGCAGCAGGATTATGTGGTGGAGACGAATCATCTGCCGCATTACATCAGTCTGTATGTGAGTGATGAGCTCTTCCAGGGGCTCGATGAGAAGCATCAGGAGATCATTACTGAGGCGGGGGCGATTGCTACGGCCTACGCGAGGCAGCAGGCCGATGAGAGAGTCGATGACAGGATGCAGATCATGGAAGAGTCGGGGACTGAGGTGATTGAACTGTCGGATGAAGTCTTCGAGGAGATGCGCAAGGTGTGTGAACCGCTTTATGAAGAGATACAAGGACAGGTCGGGGACGAGCTGGTGGAGCTGTATATATCGGGGGAGAAGTAGGAAGGCAGAGTTCGAATCTCGCCTTTAAATCGGGGGAATTAAAAGAAAGTTTTGGCGCAGCGGGTGGACGCTGCGCCTTTATAGATAAGATTTATATAATATATGAGGCTTCGAGTGTAATTTTATATAGCCTTCCTTTTATTGATTAAAGTTTCCATTAATGTATAGATACGGTCAATATCAGCAAAGAAAAGAGAAACACCTCGTTTGTGTAATCGTAAATTGTAATTTAAGTTTTTCATAATCCGTTTTTGAGTGGTGTCATGTATCGTTAATGCTTGTCCCTGGCTGATATGTATATGATCAAAATAGTCTGGAATAATAGGAAATGCATTTTGTATCAAGTAGGCGGCGTCCCATCCACCACATTTTCCTAATACAATTTTTGTACATTTTTTGTATTTGCGTATCTGTGACTCATAGATTTTTTTGTATTTGCTAAATTTCGAACTTACTGGAACCATCCAAAAGATTTCTGAATTTTGTGTATCCTGTATGGCAAGAAAGTGGGGGCGGTAACTTCCCCTTTCTTTATTACTCATTAATGATGATCTTTTACATCATCGAAAAAAGAATCTTTAATATGATAAAGAAAGCCTGATCTTATTTCCATAAATCTCCTTAATAGAAATCCCCACCACAAGGGTGGGGACATGATTTTCGCACCGAATAATTTATAAATCCGCACCATCGGTAAGCGGAAACATTTGACACACTGAATAATTTATAACCCGCACCATCAGTAAGCGGGAACATTTTCTATAATTTTATTATATGAAGTATACTCAAAAAAAGCAAGAAAAATTCAATTAATCTTTTATAAAATATTTTGATTGAGCTACAGTTCTTACGTGCCATTCGCCAAAGCCCATTCTTGGAGCTAACTAAGCAATTACTACTAATATCCACTCTATTGCAATGCTCACATATTCTGGGTATAATGATAAAAGAACACCACCAGAAAGGGCGGATTGCAATGAGAAAAGCCATACCGATCGGATATGAAGATTTCCGGGAGATGATTGAAAAGGATTTATACTATGTAGATAAGACATTGATGATAAAAGAACTGTTAGATAGTGCAGGAAAAGTCAATCTGATCACCAGGCCGCGCAGATTCGGAAAGACACTGAATTTAAGTATGCTCAGATATTTCTTCGAAGCAGAGAAAGGAACAGATGGAGCGCCGGCAGATAACAGTTTCCTTTTCAATGGGCTTAAGATCAGTACATGTGGAGAACGATATCTGTCACATCAGGGAAAATATCCAGTGATTAATCTGTCATTGAAGTCTGCCAAGCAGCCCGATTTTGATATGGCATTTCAGATGTTAAGGCGTACAATAGCAGACGAATTCAGGAGACATGCTTTCCTGTTGTCAAAGCTGACAGAGGGAGCAGATTGTGAACGTTTCCGGCTGCTCATGTCCGGGCAGGGAGAGCTTGCAGATTATGCGGATGCACTGGCATTTTTGTCCCGGCTTTTATCTGAGGAGTATGGCAGGAAAACAGTGATTCTGATTGATGAGTATGATGTACCACTTGAAAATGCATATTTTCGTGGTTTTTATGATACGATGAGTGATTTTATCCGGACGCTGTTTGAATCCGTGCTGAAAACAAATCCTCATTTGGAATTTGCTGTGATTACCGGATGCCTGCGGATCAGCAAAGAAAGTATTTTTACCGGGATGAATAATTTAAAGATCCACTCTATTCTATCAGGCGGATATTCTGACAGTTTTGGATTTACACAGGAAGAGGTAACAGAGATCCTTTCTTACTATGACCTGTCCAGGAAGCAGGATGAAGTCAGGAAATGGTATGACGGTTATCTGTTTGGAGATACAGAAATCTACAATCCTTGGAGTATTTTGAACTATGTAGATGCAGTGGTCATGAAGCCGGATGCATTTCCCGAGCCATACTGGTCCAATACTTCCTCCAACAGTATCATCCGGGAATTAGTGGAAAGAGCTGATCTGGAGACCAGGAGTGAGATCGAACGTTTAGTTGCCGGAGAGACGATAGAAAAGCCTGTGCATGAAGACATTACTTATGGAGATATTTACGAATCTCAGGACAACCTGTGGAATTTTCTGTTTTTCACGGGGTATCTGAAAAAGGCGGGCGAACGAAGAGAAGAAGAATTTACTTATCTAACCCTTGCCATACCGAATATTGAAGTGCGTTTTATTTACCGGCAGACAATTTTGAAATGGTTTGAAAAGAGAGTAAAGCAGCAGGATATGACGCCTTTGATTACTGCAATTGAAAATGGAGACGGTAATGCCTTCGGAGATTTTGTTTCCGAACAGCTGGCGGAGTCAATCAGCTTCTTTGATTATGCCGAGAATTACTATCATGGTTTTCTGGTAGGACTGTTAAAAAGCTCCGGGAGATATGAGATTCTGTCTAACAGGGAGAGCGGCAGGTCAGATATTATCATGAAAGAACAGAAATTTCGTGGACGTGCGGTGATTTTGGAATTGAAGTCCGCACGGGATTATTCAGAGATGGAAGAATTGTGTCATAAGGCACTCAGGCAGATTGAAGAGAAAGAATATGAGGCGGCACTGAGGAGTGAGGGGTATCGTGAAGTGCTGAAATATGGAGTGTGTTTCTTTAAGAAGGGATGCATTGCATTATGTGGAAAAAGAAAAGGGGAAGACAATGGGCGTTTATTTGAATAGTAAAACGGCATACACTTTATATAAGAAAGAAACAAAGCAGCCATATTTCGTGGATAAATCACTTATGTTAGTGGAATTGTTTCCCTTGATTAAGCAGGGAAATAATCAGATCTGCATTACCAGACCGAGACGGTTTGGGAAAACGGTTATGGCCAACATGATCTCCTCTTTCCTTTCCAGAGGCTGTGATGCAGAGGATATTTTTAATGGACTTCAAATTTCTGCAAGTGAAAAATATAACCAATACCGGAATAAGTATTCAGTAATCCATATTTCATTTAATAAACTGCCACGGCAATGTAATTCATATAGGGAGTATATTAACCGTATTGAACGGATTCTGATAAAAGATTTGAAAGATGAATATCCAGAAGTAGAAGTGAATGAGACAGATGCTGTATGGGATGTCCTTATGTCGATCTATGCTGTAGATGATACTGCACAGTTTATTTTTATTCTGGATGAGTGGGATTTTATTTTTCATCAGGATTTTGTGACTGATGAGGATAAAAGAGAATATTTGTCTTTTTTAAGAGACTTATTAAAGGATATGCCATATGTTGTCTTTGCATATATGACAGGAATTCTTCCGATAGCAAAGTATTCAAGCGGTTCAGAGTTGAATATGTTTGTGGAATTTACTATGGCAAAATCACCGGCATTTTCGGACTATTTTGGATTTACAGAGGCGGAGGTATCGAATCTGCATGGGCGGTATCTGAACATATGCGAGACACCGGAAATCACACAGGAAGGGCTGCGCACCTGGTATAACGGATATCATACGGCTGCAGGAGAGAGGGTCTATAATCCACGTTCTGTAGTTTTGGCATTGCAATATAATCATTTGGAAAACTATTGGACAAGTGCCGGTCCCTATGACGAGATATTTTATTATATTGAACATAATGTTGACGATGTCAGAGACGACTTGGCATTGATGGTGTCTGGTACTGCTGTGCCTGCCAAAATTCAGGAGTATGCAGCGACTTCAATGAATCTGCAGACGAAGGATGAAATTTTTTCTGCTATGATTGTCTATGGGTTCTTAAGCTACGAAAATGGCAGGGTGAGTATTCCGAATCAGGAGTTGATGGAAAGGTTTGAAGATATGCTGTAGGAATCAGTTATAACAGAGTAGATAAAAAACATAGCTGCAGGATTGAAGTTTTGAAAGATACGAAATAAGAAGGAATATACCATGTCTAACACTACAAAATACGCCCTGGAGGCATCTTTAAAGAAGTTGCTCCTCCAGAAGCCAATCGATAAAATTACAATCAGCGACCTAACGAACGACTGCGGCATCAGCCGCATGGCGTTCTACTACCATTTTAAGGACATCTATGACCTGGTAGAATGGGTCTGCCTGGAGGATGCGACAAAAGCTTTACAAGGTAAGAAGACATACGATACCTGGCAGGAGGGGCTTGAGCAGATTTTCGAGGCGGTGATTGAGAACAAGCCTTTTATCATGAATGTTTACCATACGCTGAGCAGAGAGCAGATCGAGAATTACCTGTTTAAGCTGACCCATAACCTGCTGATGGGCGTGGTGGAGGAAAAGTCTGCCGGGCTTGAGATTACGGAGGAAGAGAAAGCCTTCATCGCAGATTTCTACAAGTATGGATTTGTGGGGATGATGCTGGACTGGATCAAGCAGGGGATGAAGGAAGATTATCAGGAAATCACGGAACGGCTCAGTACTACTTTGAAGGGAAATATTACGAACTCAATACATAACTTTACAAAGCAGGAGGATTGATAAGTTTTTTATCAAACCTCCTGTTTTGTAAATTGCACGCCGAAATAGAAAAGATTATGATGTGACTGTAGCAAAGATAAGAAGCCCATTTGAATAGAGAAAGTCTATTGGAATACAGAAAGTCCACAAGGGGCATCTTATAAAACAACAGTATATAATCTGTTTTACCTGGAAAAAGGTAAAAACAATTTTAGAAAGGCGGTCACGGTTATGTCAAAAAAGGGAACAAAATTAGGTGTTGCTTCTGCAATCGCAGTTGGTGCAGGTGCGGCTGCATTATATGCTAAGAGATCAAAAGAGAATAAGGAAGCAGAGAAGAAAGAAGAGAAGGTTTCAAGTGGTGAAAATGAATACCGCAATACAGAACTCGGCAAACATGAGAAGAACAGCAAGGGAATCTACTACACCAATGGCAATTATGAAGCATTCGCACGTCCGGAGAAACCAGAGGGTGTGGATGACAAGAGCGCTTACATCGTAGGAAGCGGCCTGGCTTCTTTGGCAGCAGCTTGTTTCCTGGTGCGTGACGGGCAGATGGAAGGCTCCCACATCCACATTTTAGAGGCAATGGATATCGCAGGCGGAGCATGTGACGGAATTTTTGACGCAACCCGCGGCTATATCATGCGCGGCGGACGTGAGATGGAGAACCACTTCGAATGTTTATGGGATCTGTTCCATAGTATTCCATCCATCGAGACGCCGGATGTGTCTGTATTGGATGAATATTACTGGCTGAATAAGCATGACCCGAACTATTCTCTGTGCCGTGCGACCGTGAACCGCGGAGAAGATGCACACACGGACGGAAAGTTCAATTTAAGCCAGAAGGGCTGCATGGAGATCATGAAGCTTTTCATGACAAAAGATGAAGATCTGTATGATAAGAAAATAGAAGATGTATTCGACGAGGAAGTATTTGACTCTACTTTCTGGCTGTACTGGCGGACCATGTTTGCATTTGAAAACTGGCACAGTGCATTGGAAATGAAGTTATATTTCCAGAGATTCATCCACCATATCGCAGGACTGCCGGATTTCAGCGCCCTGAAATTTACGAAATATAATCAGTATGAATCCTTGATCCTGCCAATGCAGAGATACCTGGAGGCAGCAGGTGTTGACTTCCAGTTCAATACAGAAGTGACCAATGTACTCTTCGACATTCAGGAAGGCAAAAAAGTGGCAACAGCGATCGAGTGCAAGGTAAAAGGCGTGGAAAAGGGAATTCTGCTGACAGAAAATGACCTTGTATTTGTCACAAATGGAAGCTGTACAGAGGGAACAATTTATGGAGACCAGAACCATGCGCCGAACGGTGATGCAGAGGTCAGAACGAGCGGCTGCTGGAATCTCTGGAAAAATATCGCAAAACAAGACCCATCCTTCGGTCACCCGGAGAAATTCTGTTCCGATATCCCGAAGACAAACTGGGAATCTGCGACAATTACAACACTGGATGACAAGATTATTCCTTATATTACCAACATCTGCAAACGCGATCCAAGAAGCGGCAAGGTGGTAACAGGCGGTATCGTAAGCTGCAAGGATTCCAGATGGCTCATGAGCTGGACCATCAACAGACAGCCGCAGTTCAAGGGGCAGGACCCGGAGAAGGTCTGTGTTTGGGTATACGGTCTATTTACAGATGTGGAAGGCGACTATGTGAAGAAGCCGATGAGAGACTGCACCGGAAAAGAAATTACTGAAGAGTGGCTCTATCATATTGGAGTTCCGACCGAACAGATACCAGAGCTGGCAGAACACAGTGCAGTCTGCGTTCCGACCATGATGCCTTATATCACAGCATTCTTCATGCCGAGAACAAAAGGTGACCGCCCGGATGTCATCCCGGATGGATGTGTGAACTTCGCATTCCTGGGACAGTTTGCCGATACACCGAGAGATACCGTTTTCACGACAGAATATTCCGTAAGGACCGCGATGGAGGCAGTCTATGGCCTGCTTGGCGTGGACAGAGGTGTGCCGGAAGTATGGGGAAGCGTCTATGATGTCCGTGAGCTGCTCGACAGCTCTGTGAAGCTGATGGACGGAAAATCTCCGCTTGAGATTGAACTGCCGGGACCGCTGAATGTACTGAAAAAGCCATTGATCGGACTGGTGAAGGGAACCGTTGTGGAGAAACTGCTGAGAGATCATAACGTGCTGAAAGAAGGCATGTAAGAGATTCTGGATCGGCTGCGTGGAAGAGATTTTGTAAAGTAAGTAAATAAATGCTTTGATATACGGTAGCATATCAATAGTTGTTTAGAAAATAAGAACCCTGTAATGCTCATTTCGTTTAATAGCATTACAGGGTTCTTATAGTTTTGCGGGAGAGAGAATTGTTCACAGGGGGCTTTTACGAGTTAGGTTTTCGTGGTACAATAATCATCTAAAGCAATCCCAAATTCCAGGAAGCAGGTGAGATTATGAAGGATATCGCATTAGGCATACAGGACTACCGGAAAATTATTGAGAACAACTACTACTACGTTGATAAGACACGTATGATAAGTGAATTTTTAGAACGAAAAGCAGAGGTAACCCTGATCACACGTCCCCGCAGATTTGGAAAGACTCTAAATATGTCAATGCTGGCAGAATTTCTGGATATAACCAAGGATTCAAAGGCGATTTTTGAAGGTACGGAGATTATGCAGACTTGCTATGCGAATGAAATGAATCAATTTCCGGTTATTTTTTTATCCTTTAAAGATGCAAAGGGAAATAGAAATCTGCTGATTAAACAGGTGAAGCTTGCATTGCTAGCAGAATATCAGAGATTTTCAGTTGTATTTAATCAGCTGTCACATATTGACCGGAAGATTTATGAGCAAACGCTCAGCGAACTGTTAGATTATAATACAGGCAGCCTGACAGGAATAGATAATGCGTTGTCTTTTTTATCCAGAGCAGCGTTTCACTACTATCAAAAGCCAGTAATCATGTTGATTGATGAATATGATACGCCTTTTTTAGAAGCACATTTAAATGGATTTTATGATGAAGTCCACAGTGAACTTTCTGTGATGCTGTCATCGGCTTTGGAAGGAAATGAATCTCTGTATCTTGCCATGCTTACAGGGATACAAAGAGTAGCCAAAGAAAATATTTTTTCAGGTCTGAATAATCTTTTAGTCTGTACTGTGAAGGATCCAGAATTCAAAGACTGTTTTGGATTCACTATGGCTGAGAGTGAAAAACTGCTTGACTACTACGGAATGGAATTGGATGAGAAAGTTAAGTCCATGTATGATGGGTATTCTTTTTCGGGAGCAGAGATCTATAATCCATGGTCCATTCTTAACTATGCGCAGAGAAAAAGTTTACAGCCATATTGGGTGAATACAAGTGAAAATAAGATGATTCGGTCTGCCATGACTCAATGTGATAAATCATTTTACCGAAATTATGATAAGTTGATAGAGTCGGGAACCCTTACAACTTCTGTTCAGCCTGAAAATTCGTTTTATGAAATGCCGAGTACATCTTCTTTGTGGGGACTTTTATTGAATTCGGGAATGATTACGATTGAGCATGAATTGGAACCAGGATATTATCAGGTGCGGATACCGAATCAGGAAGTAAAGTCCGCGTTTATCGGAATCACAGAATATTACTTACAGATTCAGGATGGAGCTCTTGGTAATTTGTTTGGGGCACTTCGGCATAGTGATATAGAGGGGTTTATTGCGCAATACCGTGTTCTGTTAGAAACTCTGCCATCTTATCATGATTTGAAAGATGAAAACAGTTACCATATGATGATGCTTGGCATTTGCATTACACTTTCTGGTGATTATGAAATCAGTAGTAACAGGGAATGGGGATATGGAAGAAGTGACATTTTGCTTCGTTCCAAAAGTCCTGCCTCTCCTCATGTGATAATGGAATTTAAGTATACAAAAGATACATCTTATGATCTCGAAAAATTGGCTGAAGAGGCATTACAGCAGATAGAAGAGAAGCGTTATGCGGCAGGACTGGATGGAACGGTCTTGTGCATTGGATTGGGACATCGGGGGAAATGTATGGAAGCAGTGTGGAAAATAGATAGGAAAAAATAAAATGAAGGGAGATCGTGCCGGCGGCAGTTCTCCCTTATTCTCGCTCTGTTCTATAACCGGATCGACACAAATGTCCCGTCAGAAGCCTCCACATGTACGATTTCCAGACCTTTGTTTTCCTTTATAATATCCATGCATTCCCAAAGAATCATATTCAGGTTCTCTCTTGTGACCAGAGCTGCATAGGGTTCAGGTGTATTTGTTCTCATCTCAATGAACAGCCTTTCCGGGAGGAACTTAAGGACGAATCCGGCCATGGAAACAGGGACAGGCATGGAAAACCGGAAGTCCTTTGTTCTGATCTTAATCTTCATAGCATGCTCCCTTTATTTGTCTACAAATACGCGGACTGTTGTCCCATCAGCAGCCTGCACGTTGACGAAGTCTCCGTCGATTTCGTCTTCCAGACATTCGGAAATGGCATCCATCATTGCGGGCAGATCCACTCCCTGAAGATCCTGTTCCGGGATAGGCAGCTTTCCGGTCACTTTTAAAATCTTCTTGATTGCGCTGACTGGAAACTGGACGTTCACTTTGTCACCATTGGTGCTGTCTACGATGATACGGAACATCTTCTTATCATAGCTGGTCTTTACGATGGCAGTCTGTTGCGCCGGCACGTCTGCATTCAGGGCGGCCATAAGTTCTGCTCCTTGTTCTGCTGTGATGGTTCCATCTTCGATCATTTTTAAAATTCTCATTGTTTCATCCATATTCATTCTCCTTTTCGAATGCTACTTTAACTGTGCAATTGCCTGTTCGGCAGTAATTTCGCCGTTCTCCAGGGCTTTTAAGATCTCTTCTTTCTTCTTGGAACGCTGGTCTTCGGATTCTGTTTCATATCCCAGTTTCTTAATGACCCCATCCAGTTTGGAGCGGACGGTGGGATAGGAGATCCCCAGTTCCTTTTCTACTTCCTTGATATTCCCTCTGCATCGGATAAATGTCTCTGTAAAATAGAGTTCTTCATCGGAAAGGTAATCAAACTTGCTGAGTCGGAAGTTGTTCTCAATGACTGTATCGCAGGAATCGCATTTGAGCCGAACCACGGTCAGCTCGTTATCGCAGATTGGACAGCGGCTGATAACTTTATTCATATAATCACATCCTTTTCTTGTGTTCTTAGTATTAATATAACACACAAATTGAAAAAATCAATAGCTGAATTAAATAATTTAATATAAAAATTAAAAATATTAATATTAATGTCAAAAATATAAATTTTAAATTCATCAAGGAAGCAGCGAAGTCGATTCCGAATATCTGATTTGACTGTAAAAAAATAGAAAATAAAACGGAAGAGTAAAAGATAAAGTTGTGATTGCAAAGCGTCGTAGATTTCTGTATAATGAAAACAGAACGAATGTTCTATGGACGTAAAAAGGCGCCTGTGTAAGGGCAAGTGCAGAGGATGTGAAAGGAGAGCGTGTCAATGATTTATTCAGCGCGTTATTTATCACCACTTGGTGAGATTACCATTGCAAGTGATGGGACAAGCTTATTAGGAGTATACTTTGAGGGACAGAAGTATTTTTATGGGAGTCTGGCGGAAGAACCTGTAGAAAAAGAGGATATTCCTGTTTTAGAGTCTGCGAAGGAGTGGCTTGACCGGTATTTCGCAGGAAAGAGACCAGATATCTCAGAACTTCCTCTTGCACCTGCCGGCAGTGAGTTCAGACAGGCAGTTTGGAAGATTCTCTGCGAGATCCCATACGGAAGTGTCATAACTTATGGGGATATCGCGAAGAAGATCGCAGAAGAAAAAGGCCTTGGTAATATGTCCGCTCAGGCAGTCGGGGGTGCTGTAGGACATAATCCGATTTCCATTATCGTTCCCTGTCACCGGGTCGTTGGAAGCAATGGAAGTTTTACAGGGTATGCGGGCGGCATAGAGAAGAAAGAAGCGCTGCTTCGTCTGGAGGGAGTCGATACGAAGCAGTTTCGTGTACCGAAGAAAGGGACAGCGCTATAGTATTCATGGTACCATGCTGGAAAATTTAAAAAAGGATGATTAAATATGGATAAGAAGAAAAGATGCCCCTGGCCGGGGGACACACCGATTTATATAGACTATCATGACAATGAATGGGGGCGTCCGACACATGATGACCGGGAACTTTTTGAAATGCTGGTTCTGGAAAGCATGCAGGCAGGTCTTTCCTGGATTACGGTTTTAAAAAAGAGAGAAGCATTCCGGGAGGCTTTTGATGGGTTTGACCCGGAAAAAGTTGCCCTTTATGACGATGAGAAGATAGAAGAACTCATGAACAATGAGAAGATAATCAGAAACCGCCGGAAGATAACAGCGGCGGTTAACAATGCAAAGCTGTTTTTAAAAGTACAGGAAGAGTATGGAAGCTTCGATAAGTTTATCTGGAAATATGTGGATAATACTCCGATTACAGGACATTGGGAAAAGATTGAAGACATGCCTGCAAGCACGCCGCTTTCAGACCGGATCAGTAAGGATCTAAAAAAGATGGGATTTCAATTTCTGGGGACAACGATCATCTATTCCTTTATGCAGTCAGTCGGGATGGTGAATGACCATATTAAAGAGTGTTTTGTTTATCAGGAGACCGTGGAAAAATGATTGATTCAGGTTGCTGTTATATGAAATTCTGTCTATAATAAAAGCAGGCAAGGAGGTGTCTTATGAATTTTTTGAATACTGATATTGGAATCAGAACGTTTCAGGAGATAGTGAACAGTAAGACTTACGTGGATAAGAGTCTGTTGATAAAGAAGGTTTCAGAATATATTGGCACAGAAAGCAAGTATTTGTGTCTGACAAGACCAAGAAGATTTGGAAAAACAATTAATGCAAATATGCTCGGAGCATATTATACGAAGGGGTATGACAGTGATAAGCTGTTTGCTGATTTTAAAATAGCATGTACACAGGAATACCGGGATCATTTGAATCAACATAATGTTATCCAGATCGATTTCAGTCGTATGCCTGATTTCTGTACTTCTTACCAGGAGTATTTGGAGAGTATTCTGAAAATGCTTAAAAGTGATCTGGCAGAAGCATATTCGCAGACAAGAGGTAAGGCTTATGATCGAATCAGCCAGATGCTTTGGGAGACAGGTGATAGTTTCATTTTTATCTTAGATGAGTGGGACTCTATTTTTCATGAAGAATTCGTAAACACCAGAGATAAGGTCCATTTTCTGAAATTTTTGCGGGGGCTTTTAAAAGATCAGCCATATGTGGAGCTTGCTTATATGACGGGGGTACTGCCGATTGCCAAGTATTCCAGTGGTTCAGAGCTCAACATGTTTGATGAGTTCAATTTTATGAATGATAACATTTTCGATCATTTTTTTGGATTCAGCGAAGGTGAAGTAAAAGAACTCTGTGAAAAGAATGAAGGAATTACGTTTGATGAGTTGAAACGTTGGTATGATGGCTACTATACAAGTGATGGGAAAAGTCTGTTTAATCCTCGTTCTGTAACAAAAGCATTGAACAGAAAACTCTGTCTGAATTACTGGACAGAAACAGGACCGATGAATGAAATTGCAGATTGTATTGAAAATAATGTTGATGAGGTACGCGAAGATATTGTAAAGATGGTGTCGGGAATTTCTGTTGAGGAGGACCTGCATGGGTACAGTGCCCTGGATTTGGAGTTGAATACCAGAGATGAGATACTGTCTGCAATGGTAGTGTATGGTTTTTTATCATATTATGATGGCCACCTCAGTATCCCAAATCATGAACTGATGGAGAAGTTTCAACGTGTATTATCTAGAGACAGTATGGGCGGAGTGAAAGAGATTGTAGATCGCTCCAGGGAGATGCTGGAAGCAACGATAAAATGTGATGAAAAGAAGGTTGCATCTATGATCGAATATGTACACGACCAGGAGATTCCTTTTTTACAATATGGAGATGAAAATTCATTATCCTGCGTAATTACGTTGTGCTATCTATATGCAAGAAAAGATTATGATATAGAAAGAGAAGCAAAAAGTGGAAAAGGTTACTGCGATTATCTTTTCCGACCACGGAAGTCAGGACTTCCGGCAATTATACTTGAGTTAAAATCAGGTGGAACATGTGAGGAAGCAATCAGGCAGATAAAGGATCGAAATTATCTACAGAAAACGGAGAAATATCAGGAGATTTTACTGGTTGGGATTGCATATAGCAGGAAAAAGGAACATGTTTGTATGATTGAAAGATGTACTAATAACTGAAAAGATTAGAGATTAAATGTATTGAAGATGTTATAGTACTTAAAAAATCCCAAATCGTGACATGATAAAACTGATAAAATATTAGCTTTTTGTTATGAAAATAATAAAAAAGAATAAAATATTAGTGCAATATATTTAAAAAGTGGAGGCATACATGCTTGGCAATCTTAAATTTCCGAAAGAAATTGCAAAGGACATTGCATTACAAGAGAAGAAGAAAAGGAAGATGCGAAAACTGACACAGACGGAGTTGAGTGAAAGGGCAGGAATCAGCCTTGCATCCTTAAAGCGTTTTGAGCAGACGGGAGAGATTTCTTTTGTTTCACTGATTAAAATAGCGGATATTCTGGGAGAAAAGGGGGCGTTTGAAGAACTTTTTACAAGTAAGGAATATCAATCAATTCAGGAGGTTATAGATGAAAGAAATCAATAATCTAACAGTGAGATATCATGGCAGGATGGTCGGAATCCTGGATTATAATGATCTGACTTACAGTAATTCAATTGGAGGAGAGCATGCCACCTGTGTCAATGGGAATGGTAGAATTGTAATCCTATTCTTAGTCAAAGCGGACAGGCCTATTCCCGCATCCCCGTCCCAAACAATGCCCCGATCTGTGCATGGTGGTCCGTGCACAGATCAAGATACTCATCCAGATTCTTAAGCAAAGCAGCCTTTACCGGGATGCCTTCCTCTGAGCAAAGCCACTGGTATATATCATCACAGCATCTATGGATATTATCATAATATGCAGAGAAGCATGGGCTGAGCTCTGCCACCAGCGTATTAAAATCTGAATCATATAAAATGGTAGTCGGCAGGGTCAGGCTGTGATATTTCTTTTTCCATTCTTTGGCAAAAGCTTCATTATCTGATATCTTTTTGATGTATTCCTTCGCCTTTTCTACATATTCTTCAATGTTGCTTTTCGACAGAGAAACTACCTGCTGGATGTGTCTGGTGCACTCGGTAAACTGTTCATCCAGTTCCTCCGCAGATAAGGAATACAGATGGGCTTTCAATGTCTCAAGATCTGTACTGTCGGATTTCCCTGCCGCTGTGACCAGCTTACTCCAGAGGAACTGACGGTATTCTGTCATGGGAATATCTTTCAGAAATGGTCCCCACAAATATAAACTGATCAGATGGGCATCATTTTCCTCATCCGGTATGACTGGCACAGAATTATCCGGAAAATCTGCATGGAAAACTGCATCTGAGAAGGATTCATCAGAAACCAAAAGCGGCATGCGGTCATGGAGATTCTGCAGTCCCACGATTTTCCGGTTCAACAGTTCCCGTTCCTTTTTAAGCGTCTCGATTTGTTTCTGCACGTAGAGATATGCGGTTGCAGGATGCTTAAGCATGGCATGGATATCTTTGATTGAAAAATCCGCCTTCCGAAGCTGTTTTAATACCTTTAAGCGTTCCACATCTTCCTGGGAAAAATCATAGTATCCGTTCGCAGGATCGGTGCTGGGAGTAAGAAATTGTTCCCCGATGTAAAAATAAATCGTTCTTTTTGTTAAGCCAGTCAATTTTACAACCTCTCCAAGTCTCATAACCGAATTCTCCTTTTCATGCTTTTGAAGTTCTGTTTCAGGCAGTCATACAAGAACATAAGTGGAACGTAACGTAACACTTTTGCTGCAGATAAACACGTATTTTCCATAAAAACTATAAATAGTATAACATAAATCTGCATTTTGGGGTGAATGCTTCACAAAAATAGAGGGATATTTTTGTTGGTTCTGCGAATGGACTCTACACAAGCGATACGCATTACAATAAGAATAGTAAATGCAGATATAATAGATGCAGAGGAAGCAAGGAGGTTCAATCATGTATCAGAAACTATTCACACCAATCAAAATCCGTGACATGGAACTTAAAAACCGTATTATTCTTCCCGCAATGGGAACGAAATTTTCAGGAAAGGGAAGCGATGTCACAGACCAGCTGATCGATTATCATGTAGCACGCGTAAAAGGCGGCACAGGCTTGAGTATTGTCGAGGTCTGCAGTGTACATACACCGAGTGCTCCGAGAGGTTTTCTTTCTATTTCCGAGGACCGCTACATTCCTGGAATGAAGAGACTGACAGATGCAATCCATGAAAATGGCGGAAAAGCGGGATTACAGCTCTGGCAGGGAAGCATCTGTGTAGGAATGGACCCGACGGCCCTGATTCTGGTTGCAAGTGACATGCCAGTGAGCGCAGAGATGACGATTCCGGGAATTTCAAAGGAAATGATCGCAGAAGTAGTGGAATGCTATGGAAAGGCAGCCGGACGCGCAGTACAGGCTGGATTCGATTGTGTGGAAATCCATATGGCACACAATTACCTCCCTCACTCCTTCCTTTCCGGTGGAATCAACCACAGGACGGACGAGTACGGAGGAAGTTTTGAGAACCGTGCAAGATTCCCGCTTGAGATCATCCGTGCCGTAAGAAAGAATATTCCGGAGACAATGCCGGTCTTTATGCGAATCGATGCACATGATGATTATCTGGAAAATGGCCTGACAATCGAGGAAGTGATCGAGTTCTGTAAGCTTGCAAAGGCAGAGGGCGTGGATGTGCTCGATGTCTCCCGTGGTAATGTGATTTCCGCAGGTAATAAATTCGAAGTACCGCCGATCGACCTTCCGAGAGGATTTAATATTGAAAATGCAGCAAAGATCCGTAAAGAGACTGGAATGCTGACAGTTGGCGTAGGACGTATCAACACGGCAGAGCTGGCAGAGCAGATTCTGGAAGAAGATAAAGTCGACATGGTAGTCATGGGACGTGCACAGCTGGCTGATCCTGATTTTGTGAAGAAATCAAAAGAGGGACGTCTGGATGAGATTAATTACTGTGTAGGCTGTGACCAGGGATGTCTGGACGGGTTTGCAAATATTGACTGTCCGCATATTACCTGTCTGAGGAATCCGGCAGTGGGAAGAGAAAAAGAATGCCAGATCGTGAAAGCAGAGAAGCCGGAGACGGTACTGATCGCAGGAGGTGGAATTGCCGGACTGGAAGCAGCCATTATCCTCAAAGAGAGAGGTCATGAGCCAATCCTGTGTGAAGCAACAGATACCTTAGGCGGCCAGTTCCTGACAGCAGGAGAGGCGCCGAGAAAAGAAGAGATGAAAGAGGCTGTTCTTGGCATGGCAAAACGTGCGCATGACCTTGGAGTGGACATCCGCATGAATACGTCGGTCACACCAGAACTTATTGCCCAGATCAAACCGCATACATTGATCAATGCAATCGGTTCCGAACCGATCATCCCGAATATTCCTGGCGCACGCCTTCCGTTTGTACTGAATTCACATGACGTACTGGATGGAAAGGCAAAAGCAGAAGGTAACGTGGTCGTGATCGGCGGCGGTATGGTCGGCATGGAAGTGGCAGAATATCTGGCAGAAAAGGGATGCAAGGTGACAGACCTTGAGATGCTCAAAGAATTCTGTGCGGATATGGGAGACGCCCGCAAGACCTGTGTGACCGAGAGTATTTATCAGCTTGGCATTACTCCGGTAACAGAAGTAACTGTAACTGAGATTAAAGAAGGGGAAGTCATCGGAACGAAAGACGGACAGAGCGTGTCCTATCCATGCGATTATGCAGTGCTGGCAATCGGTTCCCGTTCCAGAAATGCAGACGATCTGGAGGCAGCGTGCCGTGAAGCGGGAATCGCATATTTCACAGTAGGTGATGCGGGAATGGCAAGACGTGCGCTGGATGCAGTCCGTGAGGCGTTTGATGTGGCAATTACTTTTGATAAGCCGGAAGTCCATGCAGAGGCATCCAGACCGAAGAAAGTGGTATTCCTGACAGGTGCTACAGGAACCATGGGACAGGAGACAATGAAGCAGTTACTGTCCAGAAGCAGCAGATTTAAGACAAGAATCCTGGCACGTCCATCTGAGAAGAATAAGGCGCTGCTGAAAAAGTATATGTGCCCGGCTCTGGAGATCGTATGGGGAGATATGGCCGATTATGATACCATCCTGAAATGTGTGACAGGGGCAGATTATGTACTTCACGTTGGCGCAATGGTATCACCGATGGCAGATGATTTCCCGGAGAAGACTTTATACACCAATATTGGCTCCACATTAAATATTATCAAGGCAATCAAAGAGCAGCCTGACCCGGATGCCGTACATTTTGCATATGTTGCAACCGTTGCGATGACAGGACAGCGTTCCGAACCGATTCATTTTGGACGCGTCGGTGACCCGATTAACCCATCTATCTTTGATTACTATGGAATTTCAAAAGTATTTTCAGAGATGGCTCTGTATGACAGCGGCTTAAAGCACTGGGTATCGATCCGTCAGACCGGACAGCATCCAAGCAATGAGGCGGCAGGGGAACTTCCGATTCAGACTCATCAGCCGCCGAACAATGTACTGGAGTGGAGTACTGCCATTGAATCCGGTATCTGTATGGCGAATATCTGTGAGGACTGGGTTCCGGAAAGCTTCTGGCGCAAAGCCTATAATCTTTCCAGTGGAGCAGGATACCGCATGACGACCTGGGAACTGATGGATATTAGTCTGGGAGCTTTTGGAATTGCACTGAAAGACATGCAGGATTCCAGAATGATGGCGAAGTATAACTTCCACGGCCACTATTATACAGATGCGGATGATCTGGATAACATTCTTCATTTCCGCTGTATTCCGGCAGAAGCTTACTGGGGCGGTGTCAGAGAAGAGATGAGGAGAATGGCAGAAAACCCAATGATCCGCGCCGCTTTCCCGACCGCAGAGCAGATGAAGCAAAACATCATAAGAATCGGGCACAAGAGAATGGGAACCTACTGGATGTTCGAAAATAATGAAGAAAACTGGGTCAAGGCATTCTTCGGTTCCCGCGAGCAGCAGGCCGCAATCCCGGCATTTGATGAGGGCTATGATCTGCATCATCCGAGTGAGGAGCCGACTTATCTTGACCATGGATATGATGAATCCAAAAAACTGGAAGACCTCACACTGGATGAACTGAAAGCGGCTGCAAAATTCCGCGGAGGCGAATGTCTGGCAGAAGAAGTGCCGGATATCTATACCCCGATCAAGTGGAGATGTGCAGACGGACATGAATTCATGATGTCTGTCAACGCAGTACTCCAGGGCGGACACTGGTGTCCTGAGTGCTTAAAGGACAGCTGGGCTTACGGACAGATTGCAAAGAAAAATCCGTTCTACGCACAGGTATGGTGGCCGATCCACGATCCGGGCGATGACTATGTCATTCCGATGGAATACAGTGCTTATCGGATCAGAGAAGAACTGATGGAGAAGCTGGGGCTGTAGATAGTGCATCCCATAGGGAATCCTGTAACTCATGCCCTTTGTACTACGAATGTACAATAAGGTACATTGATTTTTAGAAAAGAAAAAGTCTCACAGAATTTGCGGATAGAACAAGAAGCAATCTCAGGGGAAAGGGCTCCTGAGGTTGCTTCTTATTTCTCTATTTTAATTGCGAGTGAACTCTAATGGACAACATGTTTTGAAATTGAAAGGATACGTTTTTCTTGACATATATAGATTGCCGATATATTATATAGATAATCGATATATAGAATATCTATATAAGGAGGGACGAGATGTCAATTGATAAAAGTTTAATATCAGGAAGTACGTCCATGCTTCTCTTGAATTTGTTAGAAAATCAGGATATGTATGGATATGAGATGATTGAAGCATTGAGAGAAAGATCGAACAATGTATTTGAGCTAAAAGCAGGTACATTGTATCCCTTACTGCATAATTTTGAGAGCAAAGGTTACGTAGAGTCATATGAGAAAGAGGTATTAGGTAAAACACGAAAGTATTACAGAATTACCAGCAGCGGAAAAAAACAACTGCATGAAAAGAAAAAGGAATGGGACGAATACACGAAGGCGGTAGCTTATGTGTTAGGAGGTGAGCTATATGGAAAAGCGTGACTATATAGAGCAGGTAAGTGAACAAATACGATGTAAGCGAGCGCTCCCGGGAATCCTTGATGAATTGGATGCTCATATCAGCGATCAAAAGGCAGATTATCTATCTTCTGGCATGTCAGAAAAGGAAGCGGAGCTTTCTGCAATTCGGGAAATGGGTGATCCAGTAGTAGTAGGCGCAGAACTCGATGCGATCCATAGACCACGGATGCCCTGGAAGACAATCATCATCATTGGTGTGATTAGTATAGCCTCATTCATCCTGCAGACAATGATATGGCCCTCATCCCTGAGACAGATGTTGTTCTGCCTTGTTGGTTATGGAATTATGATTGCTGTGTGTTATATTGATTATACTAAAATTGCAAAATGGTCAAAGGAATTATTGTTGTTGTTTTCATTTTTTACGTTTTGCTCGGAGTTATTTTTTAATCCTATGGTCAATGGAAGCCATCAGTTCTTGTATATTCCTTTCCTGGGAAGTATGAACCTCAGTCAACTGATTCTTTTGACGATCCCATTGTATTGTGCTGTTCTATACCAGTATAAAGGAACGAAAAGAAAGGGAATCATCATGGGGATTATTTGGACCATCCCTCCGATTTTATGTGCATGGTATATGCCTAATTTGATTACAGCAGCGGCCCTGTTCGTAATGTGCATGGTATGTTTAAGCATTGCAATCAAGAGACAGTGGTTTCAGGTATCGACAAGAATCTCGTTATGTGTGATATGGAGCAGTGTTGCAGCTATCCCTATGTTGGGTCTGTATTTCTTTGGCGAGACTTATCAAAAAGCAAGAATAACTGCCTTATATAATGGTGAGGCATCCTATCGTGTTATGGCTATCCGGGAAACTCTGTCAAATAGTCTTTTGGTCGGCGGCAATCAGACTGGGAAGGAAATCATCGGACAATGGCCGGATTCGGGAAGTGATTTATTTTCTTATGTGAGCATTTATTATGGTCTGGCAGTGGCCATAATTGCAATTGGAATTATTGTAAGTCTGTTTGTGTATATGCTCCAAAAGTCGATCAGGCAGACCAGCCAATTAGGCATGCTGATAAGCAGCGGATGTTGTGTTGTGTTCCTGGTGCAGATTATGATCTGGCTGACTGGTAATCTTGGGCTGCTGCCGATAGACGGTTATTGTCCGTTTCTGACTTATGGAGGAACAGGAACAATTACCACATTTGTGCTTCTGGGAATCATTCTTTGTATTTTTAGAAATAAAAATGTCTTCCCTGCAAATGTGGTGATAAAAAAGAAAATCAGGAAGAAAGAATTTCTTTAAACAAAGGGGCTTGCCATCTATTCAATTGAAGGATAAAATAATGGAAATAGACAGGAGGAATTGGATTAGATGGAAGAACTAAAGAGAACCGTAAAAAGAGCCCAAGACTTTTGTTTACGGCATTCGAATACAATTGAGAAGGCTGCCGTGCTCTTATTGTGCCTGGGCCTGGGGATTTTTCATTATCATGTTCGGGAATACAGGGCAGATACCCTGGCTTTCCAGGAAAATGTGAAGCAGTATAGTCTTATGGGCTTTTTGATATGGAGAGCGAACACATGGTCAGGCAGAGTCGTCCTGGAAGGCCTGCTGTATGTGATCTTAAAACTGCCTTACCTGGTATTTGCGATATTGGACAGTCTGATGATTCTAGGGACAGTGTATGGTCTGCGGACATTGTTTGGATGGAGGCGGTTGGAAACGTCTGTGATTTCCCTGATGCTTCTATGCTTTCCGATAGATGGACTGATTGAGGTCGGGATTCAGCCTGGTGCAATTAATTATATCTGGGCGCTGGCGGCTGCGGTGATTGCATTGATTCCTCTTGGGATGATTTACCGGGAAAAATCAATCCGGTGGTATCACTATATCGGATTTGGGTCCGCAGCAATTGTGGGCTGTAACATGGAGCAGACAGCGGCAGTAGTATTCTGTTTTTACTTCATAGCGCTTCTTTATTTCCTGAAAAATAAGAAGCAGAAGCCCATTCTTTTTGTTCAGATGTTTCTTAGCATGTTCTCTTTGGTTTTTATTATGACATGTAAAGGGAATAGTGCGCGGCTGATTCAGGAGACGGCAAGCTACTGGAAGGATTTTGGGGAACTGTCTGCAGCCAAAAAAGCTGTGGAATGGATGGTTCACGACCGTGAGTTATTTCTTTAGCTCCCGGGAACTGCCATTTTTTATGTTTATCACGGTTCTATGTATGTGGTTGTGGATAAAATACCGGAAGGTGAATCTGTTCACGATATGTGGTACAATACCGCTTTTCGTAAGGCTGGGCATTTGGGCCGGCAAATTCCCGGATATTCTGTTCGGAACGAGGATTCGGGATAGGGCAGCAGGAGTTTGGTATGAGAACGGAATTCCAGAGGCCCCGCCTCATCCATTGTATCCCCAGATTATCCTTTATACCATTCTCATTCTAATGATCGGTGTGGCAATTTGTGGAAGCTTTCAGTCAATCGAAGAGACAGTCCTTGTACTGCTGATTCTTTCCGCAGGATTTGCTACCCGCATACTTATGGGATTTTCCCCGACCTTAATTGCATCCGGGACAAGGACCTTCTTTTTTTTAGATGTTTCTTTGTATATAGGGGCGGTATGGTACATACGGCGAATTCTTCGGTTGCAGCTTTAAAGAGTGGGTATCCTCTTTTACATTCCTGGAAAAATATTCCGAACCATAAAGTGGATGAACTCATCGATATCCATCTTAGGGTCGTCATTCCATTTTATGACTGCTGACAGAACTCCCGACAGATAGAATTCTGCCAGCAGTCCCATCTGATATTCAGAGTGGTCTTTGGAGGGCACGAAATAACGGTTCAACAGCGGCCAGATAATTTCTTTCAGTCTCTTGGTGAACTGTGGATCTCCATGTTCGCTGAGCAGATATGCTACGTGATCGGAGTGTGTCTGCACCAGTTCGACGATAATGCCCATCTGTCTGGACAGGTCGAAGGTCTCGTTGTTCAAAAGGGAGCCTTCTATAATATTCTGTATCTGATTCAGCAGTTCCTCTTCAATCTGATGGAAGATATCATAAACATCCTCATAATATAAGTAGAAAGTTCCACGATTGTATCCAGCCAGGTCGGTGATCTGTTTGATGGATATTTTTTCAATTGGTTTTTCTGTATATAGTTTCCAGAAGGCTGCCTTTAGGTTTGCCTTTGTCTGTTCTGTGATAAGCGGTTGTTTTTTCATAAGAACTCCTTTCTCTGATAAAGTCAAAGTAAATATTCCCAATTCGATTCAATGTTTCCATCATATCATAGTGTCATATCGTTTCCAAGTATTTACTCAACAATCTGTTGGGTATTGTTTATTGATGAAAATTTTCATGTGAGTTATACTTCAATCAGTCAACAGAGTGTTTATTAAAAAAGGAGCAAGAGTCACTATGGCATACATCGAATTTAATGATATTACGAAAGAATATAAAATGGGGGAGACAACGATCAAAGCACTGGATCGTGCTTCATTTACCGTTGCGGAGGGAGAACTGGCCGTTATACTTGGTTCATCCGGGGCGGGCAAGACGACCGCGTTGAATATTCTGGGAGGAATGGATACGGCCACATCCGGGCAGCTTTTGGTGGATGGGAGCGATATCACAAAATATAATCACAAGGAGCTGATCGGCTACCGGCGTACGGATATCGGATTTGTATTCCAGTTCTACAATTTGGTCCCCAATTTGACTGCCCAGGAGAATGTGGAGCTTGCCGCTCAGGTGTGCAAGGATTCTCTGGATGCATCGGAGACATTGGATAAGGTAGGCTTATCAGACCGGAAGAATAATTTTCCGGCACAGCTCTCAGGGGGAGAACAGCAGCGTGTATCTATTGCCAGGGCTGTGGCGAAGAATCCTAAGCTGCTGCTCTGTGATGAACCCACAGGAGCACTGGATTACGAGACTGGAAAACAGATATTACAACTGTTACAGGATACATGCCGGAAAGATCATATCACCGTTCTTCTGATCACACATAATTCAGCACTTGCACCAATGGCGGATCGACTGATTCGTTTTAAGAATGGAAGAGTGACAGAGATTACCTGCAATTCGCATCCTACGCCAATCAGACAGATAGAATGGTAATTCACGTTCAGTCAGGTAGAAAGGAAGGATAGGATCATCATGAAGAAGGCATTTAACAAAGATATCTGGCGTACTGTGCAGAGAGGGAAAAAGAGATTTTTTTCGATTATGCTGATTACCATCCTCGGTGTGACGATGTTGTCGGGGCTGAAAGCAGCCTGTGTAGACCTGCGTTACTCAGCGGATCGATTTTTTGATCAACAGAAATTATTCGATATTTCCATCGTATCCACCCTGGGATTAACGGATTCGGATGTGGATGCATTAAAGTCCATGAAGGAAATCGATGAGGCAGAGGGCGCTTACAGTGAGACCGTACATGTTAAAACAGAGGGTAAAAAACAATCTGTGGAACTAAAGTCATATCAAAAGGGCGGCTTGAACCTTCCATATGTTATAGAGGGGACACTTCCTGAAAAGAAGCAGGAGATTGCAGTTACCGAGAAATATAGAAAGAATTCGGGGAAGTCTGTCGGAGATGAGTTAACAATCGAGGAGTATGGAGATACCACATATAAGATTACGGCGATTGTGACAGATGTTACAGATATCAACAGCCCGGATGGGGCCGTTTCCTTTCGGTCAACTGCTGCGACAGATTATACTTTTTTTGTAATACCAGAATCAATGAAAAAGGATGTGTATACTGCAGTTTACCTTACCGTGAAGAACAGCAGGGAAATTTCCTGCTATACAGCCGAATATGAAAGTCTGATCAAGAAGACTGTTCACAAAATCGAAGCTCAGATCAAAAAGCAGAGAGAACAGGCGCGTTATGATGAGATTACGGGTGAGGCGTATCAGAAGCTGTCCGATGAAGAAAAAGAGATGAAAGATCAGTTCTCAGAAGCAGAGAAAAAGCTGGCGAATGCACAAAAAGAGTTAGATGATGGACTAAAAAAACTGGCGGATGGCCAACAGGAGCTGAATGAGAAGTCCATGCAGGCACAGATAGAGATTGCGAATGCATGGCAGCAGATCGAGGACGGACGCGCTGCACTTTCGGATGGGGAGAGGCGGCTGGAAGAATCCGCACAGCAGATTAGTGACGGAGAGAATCAGTTGAATGCAGCAAAGGAGGAACTGGAGCAAAAAGAGCAGGCCGCTGCCGAGCAGTTTTCGACTGCACAGGAAGAACTGGCAAATCATAAGAGTCAAACAGAAGAAGGAATCGCCCAGTTAGAGGAGCAAATGAGTCTCCTGGATCCGAATATCGATCAGAACACAGAGACATTAAATACACTTCAGGCGCAGAAACAACAGTTGGAAGCAGCTCTGGTTCAGATCGGTGAGCAGGAAAAACAGTTGGAAGCAGGGCAGGCACAGGCAAAGGAGCAGTTTCGTCAGGCGCATCAGACAATTACAGATAAGGAGACAGAGCTTGCAGAGGGGAAACAGCAGCTTTTGGAAGGGCAGGCAGCACTGGAGGAAAGCCGCGGGCAGCTAGAAGCTGGGGCGTCAGAACTGGCCGCTCAGCAGGAAAATGCAGCAGATCAGATCGCTCAGGGCCAGCAGGAGCTGGATGAGAATCAGAAGAAACTAGAGGATGGCCAGAAGGAACTGGATGAAAGACGTGCAGAATTTGAGGAAAAGCGCTCCGAGGCAGAGGAAAAGCTGGAGGATGCCCGGGAAGAAATTGAAGAAATCGATATGGCCCAGTGGTATGTTACAGACAGAAGCTCCTTAAGCGGCTATGCCAATATCAAAAGTGATGCTTCCTCGATTGAAGCAATCGGGACGGCATTTCCCATTGTATTCTTTATTGTTGCAATCCTGATCAGTCTGACTACAATAACCCGTATGGTGGAAGAAGACCGGGGATTGATCGGAACATATAAGGCATTGGGATTTACGAACAGTGAGATTCGCAGGAAATACGAGTTATATTCACTGGCTGCCTGTCTATTGGGCGGATTTATGGGCAATCTCTGTGGATTTATCGTTCTGCCGAAAATTATTTTTACCATTTTCCAGACCATGTATGTACTCCCTTCCTATGAGATTCAATTTGATGTGCTTTATGGGGTGGGCGGTGTAATGCTGTTTCTTGTGGGAATCGTAGGGGCTTCTGCAATTGCATGCAGTGCGGAGCTGAAAGAGACACCAGCAGTTCTGATGCGCCCGAAGGCACCTGGCAAGGGCTCCAGGGTATTTCTGGAATGGATCACACCGGTATGGAGAAGGATGTCGTTCTTAAATAAAGTGACAGCAAGAAATATTTTCCGGTATAAAAAACGGCTGTTTATGACTGCGGCTGGAATCATGGGGTGTACCGCATTGGTGCTATGCGGCCTGGTGATCAAGGATTCTGTTACGGACCTGATGCCGAACCAATATGAACAGATCTATCAATATGATTTGATGGCCGTATCAACTCCCCAGGATCATGAGAAGCTGCTGTCTTATCTGGAGAAAAAGAAAGAAGTGACACGTTATCTGGATGTCAGAATCGACTCTGTAAAGCTGATCAATTCGGATGGAAAAGAAGAAAAAGTGCAGATGTTCGTCATTCCAGATGGAAGAAGTCTGGACGGATATATCGGGATGAAAAATCTGGACGGTAAAAAGATCAAACTGGATGATACAGGCGTAATCATTACGAGAAATGCCTCCGATGTGCTGCATATTTCGAAAGGGGAAATGATTTCTATCCAGGACAGTGAGCTGACAGTAGGGAAAGCAGAGATTACAGAGCTTACGGAGAATTATCTGGGAAATAATCTCTTTATGACGCAGAGAGTATATGAAAAGTTATTCGGAGAGTATGAGCCAAACGGTGTGCTGGCAGATCTGTCAAAAGACTGCACAGATCAGGCGGGCTTCGCAGATGAGCTTGGCAGAGAGGACGGCGTCCTGTCTGCGGTCAGTACCCAGGCCATGAAGAGCGAATTTTCCACCGCTTTTGGCATGATCAATATGGTCGTCTACATCATCATCTTTATGGCAGCAGGGCTGGCGCTGGTGGTTCTGTTTACCTTGTCGACGACCAATATTTCGGAAAGAGAAAGGGAACTGGCGACCATCAAGGTGCTGGGATTTTTTGACCGGGAAGTACATCTTTATGTGAATAAAGAGACCTTGATCCTGACTGGACTGGGGATACTTTTAGGACTTCCGCTGGGGTATGTATTGGGAAACTGTCTGACCTATGTACTTAAGATGCCATCGATCCATTTTGCAGTATCCATTCATCCAGTGAGTTACTTGATTGCTGCGTTAATTTCCTTTGGATTTGCTTTGATGGTGGATCTGATCACCAACCGGGTGCTCGATGGGATCGATCCAGTGGAGGCGCTGAAGAGTATTGAGTAGGACTTAATGCCGTCTGTAAGAAACGGATAAACCCCTCCACGTCCTGCCCGAGTTTGCCTTTTTTCTGATGAGCAGCGACCACGGGCAGTTTTACCGGGGGTGCGAGTGGTACAGCAATTACGCCTTTGGGTTGAAAGATTTCGAAGTTACTTTTCGGAAGAAGGCTGATTCCCTCATTTACAGCAACTGCCCCGAGAATAGATTCCACCCGGGCGTTGCGGATGATATTAGGAGAGAGACTATATCTTGCGAACTCTTCCATACACAGTTGAAACACCGAGGTATAGGGGTTCATCAAGATAAAGTCCTCGTGGGATAACTCAAAAAGACGCACGGAGACAGCCCCGGCATAACGGTGGGAGAGCGGAAGCACGGCAGTCAATTCATCTTCAGTCAATGTGAATATTTTACAGGAACGACCGTTCAACAGATGTTCTCTTGCAATTACCAGGTCATATTTTTCAGATTCAAAGCCGGATATCAATTCTTTTTCTTCTACTTCATCAATTTTTAATATCAAATCTGTATGGAGTTCAGAATACTGCTTTAGCAGTGGAGTCAGATGATAGTGAGACAGGATTGGCAGTGTGCCGATCCTCAACTCATGATTCCGCTGTTTTTTTAGATTTTGGAGCTTGGATATCGCCTGATCGTACTGCTTCCTAAGCTGGAACGCTTCTTGATAAAACAACTGCCCAGCCTCGGTGGGGACGGCACTTCGGTGGCTGCGGTCAAGGAGCGTGATATCCAGCTCTTTTTCTAATTTTATGATTTGCTTTGAGAGAGACGATTGGGAAATATGCAGTGCCTCTGCCGCGTCAAAAAAAGTGTTCTCCTCTACAACTGCGATAAAATAATTTAACTGGTCAAAAGTCATATGTATGCCTCACTTCTGTTCATCTTTGTATTCATTCCATTCTGGAATTAATTATACCATAAGTCGAATTGATTCAGCAGAATTTTAACAGTAAAATTGACTTACGAAATTTACTTATTTACCAGCCAAGGAAGCAGCGTAGTGGATTAGGAATATCCACTTTGGCTGGGAGGATATGTTTTGAATTCAGATAAGTGTAAGAGTTCGAACAGAAGAACAGCGTAAAATAGAAGGAGGTTTTATAAAATGACCGAGAAAATGACCAGAGCAAAGATAAAAACGGAAACAACAGAGAAAATAAAGGTCCGGGATTTGAGAAGTGCGCTCAGAAGGTTAGAGCATATGCCAGGGCAGCTTTTGGAGACAAATGTGGAGGTAGACCCCAGTGCAGAATTATCCGGCGTATATCGCTATGTAGGGGCAGGTGGTACAGTCAAACGTCCGACCAAGGAAGGTCCGGCGATGATTTTTAATCATGTGAAGGGACATCCGGGAAAAAGAGTAGCAATCGGTGTGCTGGCAAGCCGAAAGCGGGTCGCGGCACTCTTAGATACGGAACCTGAAAATCTGGGAAAGCTGCTCTGGAAGAGTGTGGATCATCCGGTTCCTCCTGTATTGATCAAGGGTCCGGCACTTTGCCAGCAGGTGGTCCATAGGGCAGATGAACCAGGCTTTGACCTGGCGAAGCTAGTTCCGGCACAGACCAATACGCCGGACGATGCGGGGCCGTACATCACCTTGGGTATGTGCTATGCAGCACATCCAGATACCGGGGTGAGTGATGTGACGATTCATCGTTTGTGTATTCAGGGAAAGGATGAATTGTCCATCTTTTTTACCCCGGGGGCAAGGCATATTGGTGCTATGGCAGAGCGTGCCGAAGAATTAGGGCAGAAGCTCCCCGTTTCCATCAGTATTGGAGTTGACCCAGCGATTGAAATCGGTTCTTGCTTTGAACCGCCAACAACACCGTTCGGGTATGATGAACTGGCAGTTGCAGGAGCGCTGAGGAAAGAACCTGTAGAATTATGCAATTGTCTGACCGTGGAGCAGAGGGCGATTGCCAATGCAGAGTATGTTATTGAGGGCGAGGTCCTGCCTCATGTCCGCATAAAAGAGGACCAGAACAGCCATACCGGATATGCGATGCCAGAGTTTCCCGGATATACCGGGCCTGCCAGTGAAAATTGCTGGCTGATCAAGGTGAAGGCGGTGACACATCGGGAGGACCCTATCATGCAGACCTGTATTGGTCCCAGTGAGGAGCATGTTTCTATGGCAGGAATCCCCACCGAAGCCAGTATTTATGGCATGGTGGAAAAGGCCATGCCCGGAAAACTAAGAAATGTCTACTGTTCGTCTGCAGGAGGCGGAAAATATATGGCAGTCCTGCAGTTTCAGAAAAAGACAGCCAGTGATGAAGGGCGGCAGAGACAGGCAGCACTTCTGGCTTTTTCGGCATTCAGTGAGCTGAAGCATATTTTTCTCGTAGATGAGGATGTGGATTGTTTTGATATGGATGATGTATTGTGGGCGATGAATACGAGATTCCAGGGAGACAGGGACATTATTACGATTCCGGGCGTCAGATGTCATCCGTTGGACCCGTCGAACTCTCCGTCCTATTCTGCCAGCATACTGGATCAAGGGATTGCCTGTAAGACTATTTTTGACTGTACAGTTCCATTTTCCCAGAAGGATCGATTTGTGCGGGCACGGTTTTTGGAAGTGGATGCCGAAAAATGGACGGGACAGAGGGAGAAATAAATCATGGAAAAGAAGAGGATCATAGTGGGTGCGACAGGAGCAAGCGGCCTTCCTATTCTGACGGAGTGTCTGAAACTCATCCGCAGACAGCCGGAGTATGAGTCTTGGCTGATTATGAGTGAGAGTGCGAAGTTAACACTGCTGCAGGAAACAGATTATACAGTAGAAGAGATTTCTGCCCTTGCGGATGAGGTGTTAAAAGAGGATGAAATCGGAGCGGGACCGGCAAGCGGATCCTTTTGTACAGAAGGAATGTTGATCGTACCGTGCAGTATGAAGACGATTGCTGGAATTCACAGCGGTTTTGCCCAGAACCTCATACTTCGAGCAGCAGATGTTACGATTAAGGAGCAGCGTCCTCTTATATTGGCGGCGAGAGAGACCCCACTTAGTCCGATTCATCTTCGGAATCTTCACGAGCTTTCCATGCTGCCGCGGGTGAGGATCATTCCGCCTATGATGACATTTTATCATCGCCCGGACAGCATAGAAGATATGATTGTCCATATAGCTGCAAAACTATTAGAGCCATTTGGAATCGAAGTGAAGGAGTATCAAAGATGGACGGGAATATAGACCGTGAAGAGATTTATGAGAAGAAGTTATCCTTTTCAAGGATAAGAGTCAGGGTTACAAAGGTCGGAGAGGATTACAGTATTCTTACAACAGGTGGAGAAAAGCCGCATATTGGCTGCACAGTACTTTCTGTCCCCCGGCCTTCTCTGACAGGGGATGGCAGTGTCAGTGTGACCTCTTCAGTCATCAATCTGACAGGACATAAGGATGAAAAAATATGCCGCTATCTGGCAGAACAAACTGCGAAGAAGAAAAATGCAGTGGTCTCATGCAGCGGCGGTTTTCATATGGATGACATCACAGAAACACAGATCACAGAAGTCATGGCAGCGGTGGCAGAGATTGCACAGGAAATTTCAAAGGGGTAGATGTGGAACTGAAATATCCTTGGGGTGTTCCACATGCAGGAGATTATGATTTGGCAGAACTGTTCCAGTGGATTGATGGTATATGCAGGTAAGAATATTTTGCTATTGGTATTGATTATGGATGAACTCTTTCATATGATTTTCTATTACTTCCATCTGCCTTGCAGTCTGCGGATTGGTGTATGGAATTCTGCGGATGATTCTGGAAAGCCAGTCCTATTCTTCAATAATATCAAGACTTTCTCTAAAATTGATATCATAGAAATAAGCGATGTAAGATACCCAGTAATCCATCTGCGTAATACGGTCTTTAGAGAGGAAACAGCGGTTTTTTAATACATCTTCATAGACAGAGAGGGTAATCAGTTGGCTGCCGATGGTTTTTGCTGATGCCCCCATGAATGGTTCCAGGTTCAAAGCTGTCAAACTGCTTTAGCTGCTCGAAGCGCCCGATATCGTGCAGGAGTGCAATGAGCTGGGCAAGCCTGGAATCTTCATCAGAGAGATGCATCCTGCGGGCAATCTCTTTGCTTTGTTCTACGACTCCGTAAGTATGCACGATTTTCAAACGGATTTTATCATCATCTCGATCGTAAGAGTCTAAATAATTTTCAAATATCTCTTTTGCATGGTCTAAATTCATTGTAGATACTCCCTTCATAAATCATCAGCATTATATCATGAAAATAATACACATGAAATACCCTATAGGAAATAGCGTTCCAATAAGTATAGTTATACAGAGAGTTTATACAGGGAGATATTTCACTGACTTTAAATTTATGTTATAATGGACGTCAGCAAGTGGAAACAGTCTATATGTAGATTGAAATTTTTCAATCACTTACAGTATGGGCAGAATTCCAAAGGATGATTTTAAAAATAAAATGGAGACTGATAGTATCGGAAATTCCGTGAAAGGAAGGCGGTATCATAGAGAACTGTAGGACATGAGCCCACTGTTTTCCAATATACTGCGCAGGAGATTTATGTTTGGATATGTGACGATTAGTGAACCTGAACTTAAGGTGAAAGATTTAAGAAAATATAAGGCTTATTACTGCGGTCTGTGTCGTACATTAAAGGAGCGTTATGGTGGTGTGGGGCAGCTTACGCTGTCATATGATATGACGTTCGTGGTCATTCTGCTGACTTCGCTGTATGAGAGCGAGACGAATCATTCCACCCACCGCTGCAAGGTGCATCCGGTGAAGAAGCAGAATATGCTTCAGAATCAGATGACAGAGTATGCAGCGGACATGAATATGATTTTGTCCTATTATCATATGAAGGATGACTGGGTGGATGAGAAGAAGGTGAGCGGTTTTGTGGGGACATATGCCCTGCGGCGCAGGGTGAAGAAGATCATACAGAAGTACCCGCGGCAGAGCCATGTGATTCAAAAGGAGCTAAAGATGCTTACCGCATTGGAAAAGGAGAATTCCCAGGATATCGATAAGACAGCCGGATGCTTTGGCAGGCTGATGGGAGAACTTCTTATCTGTAAGGAGGATCAGTGGGAGAGCAGACTAAGGAAGATGGGATTTTTCTTGGGAAAGTTCATCTATCTTATGGATGCTTACGAGGACTTGGAGATGGATCAGAAGGAAGGCTTATATAATCCCTTAAAGGAATTGAGCAAAAAGCCGGATTATGAGGAGCGCTGCCGTGAGATGCTGTGCATGATGATAGCAGAGTGCAGTGCCCAATTTGAGGGGCTTCCATGTCTTTTAGATGTGGACATTCTACGAAATATATTATATGATGGTGTGTGGACCCGTTATCGAAGGATACAGGAACAAAAGAAGAAAAGTGAGGAAAAAAATAATGACAAAGAATCCATATGATGTATTAGGCATATCTCCGAATGCATCGGACGATGAGATAAAGAGAGCCTATCGAGATTTGACAAGAAAGTATCATCCAGATGCCAATGTGAATAATCCATTGGCGGATCTGGCAGAAGAGAAGTTCAAGGAAGTGCAGGAAGCCTATGATGTGATCATGAAGGAAAGAGAGAACGGCTATGGCGGTTATAATGCAGGGCAAAGCACAGGTTATGGATATGGCTACCAGCAGAGCAGCTATAATGGAAACCAACCGGATGCAGAGGTGCAGGCTGTATATAATTACATTAATTCCAGACGTTTTCAGGATGCACTCAACCTTTTGAATCGAATGCCGGGAAGGAATGCACAGTGGTATTACCTAAGTGCGGCAGCCAATGCAGGAATCGGCAATAATATATTGGCCAAGGATCATGCGGCTCAGGCTGTGAACATGGAGCCAAATAACCCGCAGTACCGCCAGCTTTTGAATCAGTTGGAGTGGAACAGCCAGAGATATCGTAATAATCCTTACGGCGGAGGCTATGGTACAGGGAATTCATCCTGTGGTACGGGAAATCTGTGTTGTGATCTGTGGTGTGCAGATTCTTTATGTGAGTGTATGGGAGGAGATCTTTGCTCATGCATGTAAATGCGAAAAAAATGGCCGTTGGCGGCCTGCTCCTGGCTTTGAGCGTTGTCTGTATGATTCTGGGAAGCGTAATAGAGACGAATACCCTGTTCTTATTAGCAGCGGCGTCCTATTTTGTGGGAATTATTATTCGGGAGATGGGGCTGCGTACAGGCGCTGCTTTTTATCTGGCAGCGATTCTGCTCGGATTTATTGTAGCACCGAATAAGTTCTATGTATTGTCCTTCGCGGCGATGGGATTCTATATTCTTGCTGTGGAGGTGGCCTTTGTGCTTCTTGGGAAGATGACGGGAGCAGTGAATAGGAAGGTTCTTTTCTGGATTTTGAAGTATTTAGTCTTTAATCTGATGTATATCCCTATGCTGCTCTTTTTCCAGCAGTTACTATTTGGAAAGAGCCTGCCGGGTATCTGGCTGATCGGCGTGATCGCAGCGGGGCAGCTCGGTCTGTGGATTTATGACAGAGCATATGAATATGTACAGGCGCACCTCTGGGGCAAGATGCGGGGGCGTTTGCTATAAGGAGGAATATAGCTTGATTATTCAGACAGGTATGAGGACGGACATCCCGGCATTTTATCCCGTTTGGTTTGCCAACAGGATTCGGGAGGGCTTTGTCTATGTCAGGAATCCCTATGATCCGGTTTCTGTGACCAGGTATCGTCTTTCACCAGAGGTCGTTGACCTGCTTGGCTTCTGCACGAAGAATCCGGGCCCTATGCTGCCCTATCTGGATCTGTTGGAACCATATGGGCAGTACTGGTTTGTTACAATCACTCCCTATGGCAGGGAGATTGAGCCGAATGTTCCTGACAAAGAGATTGTAATTGAGGATTTCAAAAGGTTATCATCAATCGTAGGAGTTGATTCCGTGGGGTGGCGTTACGACCCCATTTTTATTACGGAAAATTATTCGGTAAAACGGCATATCTCGGATTTTGAGCAGATGGCAGCAAAACTTTCTGGATATACGAAGACTTGTGTGATCAGCTTTATTGATCTGTATCAAAAGGTGCGGCACAATTTCCCGGAAGTCCGCAGAGTAGAGCAGAAAGACCGGATTCGGATTGGAAAGGCATTGATTGAGACTGCAAGAAAATATGGTATGACCATTAAGACCTGTGCTGAGGGGGAAGAGCTTGCCCCCTACGGTGCGGATTGCAGCGGCTGTATGACGATTGAGACTTATGAAAAGGCGCTCCACGGGCATCTGAATGCACCCAGAAAAAAGCCCCTGCGCAGTGAATGTGCCTGCTGTTTGGGCAGTGATATCGGACAGTATGATACATGCGGGCATTTCTGCCGCTATTGTTATGCCAATACAGATATCGAGGCGGTGCGCAGGAATCAGAAGCTGCATGATCCGAGTTCTCCCTTTCTGATCGGAAAGTTAGAACCAGAAGATCAGGTCCATGAGGCAAAACAGCAAAGCTGGCTGGATCATCAGCTTCGGCTGGAGTTGTAAAATAATCGCTGCAGGAATGTGGGAGAAGAGGAGTAGAATCATGGCGATATGGAATCCGTGGCGGGGATGCCATCGGCACAGCGAGGGCTGTAAATATTGTTATATCCATAAAGGTGATGCCAAAAGAGGAATGGATACAAATGAAGTGAAAAAGACAGAAAAATTTTATGCTCCTGTGGAAAAGAAGAAATCAGGGGAGTATAAGATGAAAGCAGGGCAGACCGTGTATGTTTGTTTTTCTTCGGATTTTTTGGTGGAGGATGCAGATCCTTGGCGGCAAGAGTGTTGGGATATGATTCGGGAAAGGAAAGATCTGCATTTTTTATTTCTGACCAAACGAATCGAGCGTTTTATGGATTGTATTCCAGAGGATTGGGGCGAAGGCTATGAAAATGTGACGGTGGGATGTACGGTGGAAAATCAGGAGATGGCAGATTACAGGCTGTCTATTTTTTCGAAGCTGCCGATTCGTCATAAGAATATTATCTGCCAGCCATTGATTGGAAAGGTGCAGATCGAGGCCTATCTAAAAGGTGTGGAGCTGGTAGTTGTGGGAGGCGAGTCTGACCGCAATGCACGTCCTTTAGATTATGAATGGGTATTGGATATCAGGCAGCAGTGTATCCATGCAGGAATCAATTTCGAATTCCGGCAGTGCGGGACTCATTTTATTAAGGATGGGAAAGAGTATACTTTGCCGGTGAAAGCACTGGCAAGCCAGGCAAAGAAGGCGGATATTAATGTTTATTTATTGAATTGCTAATATACCACAAGTATGAAAAAAGAAATAACAGGGCAGAGCTTACACGGCTCTGCCCTTGTTGTTCATAGAAAGAAATTTTGAAAGATATAAATCCTTTTTTAAAGAGAAAGGGTTATATTAGTGTAAGGCGCTTTACGACGAAAAAGGAAACAGGAAGGAGGAGCGTTTTGGAAGATAACGAATTGATCCGACGGATTCAGAATGGTCAGAAGGAATATCTCAATGAGATCGCGGCCAAGTATTATGATGATATTTATTATTTCTGTGCTTACCAGACTGGAAACCGGGAGGATGCTTATGATCTGGCACAGGAAACGTTCCTCCGTTTTATCCGGTATGTGGACAGTTACCGCTATCGGAATTTAAAAGGCTATCTGCTTACGATTGCAATGAATCTCTGCCGGACTTATTTCCATGAAACGGCCCGGAAACGTATGGGGCAGGAATACACAGAGGAAATTGCAGGATGTGCAGGTGTGGATCATACGAAAGGGAATGCACCAGATACAGTAACTGGAAATACAGCGGGAATCGGCAGGATGGAGCAGAGCCAGGTCCTTTCGGAGGCCCTTTTAAAGCTTCCGGCCATGCAGCGGGAAGCCGTTGTGCTTCATCATTTTTACGGTTATAAGAACCGGGAGATTGCCCATATGACAGGGGCATCCTGTGCAGCGGTCAAATCAAGAATCAATCAAGGGCTGGATAAATTGAAAAATCTGCTTCATAAGGAGGATTTTTATGAATAGTAGAAAAGAAGTAATCAGTGGCTTTGAAATAGAAGCCTCCTGGCGATTTGAATTAGATGAATCAAGAAAAGAAGAAGGCTTGGCAGAGATTGCCCAGGCAGTTAAGAAAAAGAAAATCAGATATTACCCATCATTTGGTGCCTGCATACTAGAGCAGATGCGGTATCAGACCTGGCAGAACAGGCTGATACAGGGCGGAATTCTGCTTTTGGCCCTGGCCCTGTGCTTGGCGCTGAAAAAATCAAAGCTGGAAGATGTGGAGTCTATTGTTTTAGGGTCTGCATTCATGGCTTTTGCAGCAAATATCTGCCTGAGCGGTGTAGGAAGTCTATTTTCCAGGAATATGGCAGAGCTGGAACAAACTCTATATTTTAATCTGAAACAGATGGTCTGTATCCAGATTCTTCAAGCTGGAATTTTAGATGGCTTTATTTTGGCATTATTCGTGATTTTCTATGGGGATAGAGCCATGGGAGGTACAGGCGCATACCTTCTCTATATCATCGTACCGTTTTTATGGTCGGATATTATATATCTACATCTACTGGCTTCTATGCGGGCTGGTGGAAGGACTAAAGGACTGGAAAGCGGTATGCGTGGATTTACTACAGGTGTGATATGCGGGATGGCGGCAATTTTTCCGGCATTCCTTGAAAATGCATACGCGGTCATATATCTGCCTGCATGGGGAATCGCGGCCCTGGCTGGAATCGTAGTTCTGTGTTTGGAAGTACGCAGACTATTTGGAAAAATTGAAGGAGGTGAGGGCTTATGCCTGAATTAAAATTAGATAGAGTGACAAAACAGTTTCAAAATAAAATAGCCGTGGATCAGGTATCTTTGACCTTGAAGGAGGGGATTTATGGATTCCTGGGGGCAAATGGCGCAGGGAAGACGACATTGCTTCGAATGTTGTGTGGTGTTTTAAAGCCTACATCAGGGGAAATCTTGTGTAATGGCACAGAAATCAGAAAAATGGATGGGGAATTCCGCCATATCCTTGGATATTTACCGCAGGATTTCGGATATTACCCGGATTTTTCAGCAAAACGGTATCTGGAATATCTGGCAGCGTGCAAGGCTGTACCGAAGGATCTGGCAGAACAGAAAGTGCAGGAGGTTCTTCAGCTTGTAGGACTTTTAGGAGTACAGAAACAGAAGATCAAGACATTCTCAGGCGGGATGATCCGCAGGATGGGAATCGCACAGGCGTTGCTCAACGACCCGGAGATTCTGCTTTTGGATGAGCCGACCTCAGGACTTGATCCGAAGGAACGTATTCGTTTCAGGAACATCATCAGTGCGATGTCAAAAGACCGGATCGTGATTCTGTCCACACATATCGTATCAGATGTGGAATTTATTGCCGATGAGATTCTTTTGATGAAACAGGGGCAGATTGTTGAGCAGGGGACTTCATATGAGGTGACAGAAAGTGTCAAGGGCAAGGTATGGGAGTGTCTGGTCCTGCCAAAAGAGGTGCAGCGTCTTAATGAGATGTATTCTGTGAGCAACTTGAGGAATGAAAAGGATAAGGTATACCTGCGGATCGTTTCTGACGATAGTCCCTGGGAAGGGGCGGTCCAGGCAGAACCGAGGCTGGAGGATGTATACTTGTACTATTTTAAGGAGGCGGCTGAGAATGTGGAAAATCTTGCGTGAAGAAATCCGTAAAACAGCTTCAAGAAAGATCATCTGGTGTGGAATCGTTCTTGTGCTGGCATTTGTGACATTCCGTATGGGAATCGTGTTAAAAGAGTATTCCGCGACAATCGACGGACAGACATATATAGGGAAAGAGGGCATAAAAAAGGATCAGGAGCTGGCAAAGGATTTTGCCGGGCCGTTTACAGAAGAGATGGTCAATGCGATTCATGATAGATTTGGCTTCTATTATTATAATGAAGAAAAGAATGAGTTCGTGGGTAATTTTTGGAATGAGTACATCACGGATAAGATGACAAATACCATGGAGACGAACGGAGATGATCCGAACGAAATCAAGTTTGTTGAGGGAGAGGAATGGGAAAATAATGCAGCACCCCTTCTGAAAGGAGATTTGAGGTTTGACTATCTTTATGGATGGGAGGATTTCCGGGAGACAATGACGCTGGTGACATTATTGATGTTAATCATACTGATCATAGGAATGGCCCCCGTATTTTCAGAAGAGTACACGCAGCATACCGCGGATATCCTTCTAACGACAGAACACGGGAAGAAGAAAGGAATCTGGTTGAAAACGGCAGCCGCACTGATTACAGCAGCGGGGACTTACTGTCTGGTCGTCCTATATATGTGGCTGCTTTACAGAGTCATATTCGGGGCGCAGGGACTGAATGCCTCCGCCGTGTTATTGACAGGGCCTTCAATCTTTGGATATTGTCCTAAGACAGTGAGTGGATTTTTCCTGCTGATGATGGGCCTGGGTCTGGCGGCAGTGATACTGCTTACAGCACTGGTGCTGGCTGTATCTTCGGCCTCTAAAAATGCCTTTTTATCAGTGGTCATCTCCGCTGCCGTATTTATCATTCCTTACGTATGGATGAAGGTAATCGCACCTATGAACATCTTTGGAGTCGGCTTTACAAAAGTGATATGGCACTTTATGGTTTCCATGCCTTATTATTTACAAATGAATTGGGGATATGCATTTACCGCAGACCAGATTCAACTTCATATCATGATTGCAGTGGTCACGGCATTCATCTGTGTACTTTTGGGGTACAAAAAATATAGAAACTACCAGGGATAAAAAAGAAAATCAAGTATTCCTTTCTTTGCGAGAATCGTGTACAATAACATCCGTATGGAGGAAAACGGATATGGATAAGTATAAGATTCTGATTGCAGAGGATGATACGGATATCAATCATCTGCTGTGCAGGATTCTGGAGAAGAATCATTATGATACAGTCCAGGCGTTTTCAGGAACAGAGGCAAAGCTTCTGATTCAGATGGAAACGCCTGATTTTTTGATACTGGACCTGATGCTGCCGGGAATGAGCGGTGAAGAGCTGATCACGGTCATCAGGGGAGAGATGGGACTGGATATCCCGATTTTAGTCTTGTCTGCGAAGGCGGCATTGGATACGAAGGTGGAGGTGCTCAAAAGCGGTGCGGATGATTACTTGACCAAGCCGTTTGAGCCGGAGGAAGTTCTGGCCAGAGTTTATGCCGGACTCAGGCGGTATTTTGCAGGTGAGGGAAGGAAAAATACTGGTGCGTCAGAAGAAGACCATTCAGTCGGAGAGTATATTTACAAAAGGCTCCGTCTCATTCCAAAATCCCGGAAGGTAATTGTAAATGGAACAGAACTTTCCCTGACGCTGCATGAATATGATATTCTCTATCTGTTAGTGCAGGACCCGGAAAAGGTCTATTCCCGTGAGTGTCTCTATGAGCAGGTCTGGAAGGGCGGTTATTATGGAGAGGATAATACAGTCAATGTCCATGTCAGTAATCTGCGGAAAAAACTGGCGGAGGCAGATGCGGGTGAGGAGTATATCAAAACAGTCTGGGGAATCGGATTTAAAATGGCATGACATGATAGCTCAGCTTTATGATTTCTTTATACTTTCTTGAAGACTTATTAAAAACGCTTCAGTTACAATCATTTTGTCAGAAAGAAATTAGGAAAGGAAAGAAAACAATGAGAGAATGTGTCATAGAATCCAGAAGCCTTACAAAGAAGTTTGGGGATGTTGTTGCACTAAAGGATGTGGACATTACCATAAAAAGGGGAGATATCTACGGACTGATCGGCGATAATGGGGCCGGAAAAACGACTTTTTTGAAAATCCTGACAGGTCAGATCTATCCGTCCGGTGGAGAGATAAGGCTGTTCGATGCTTATGCGGAAAGAGAACTTGAGAAGAACCGAAAACGTACGGGGGCGATTATAGAAACGCCAGGCTTTTATCCAAAGCTTTCTGTGGAAAAGAATCTGGAATACTACCGCATCCAGAAAGGAATCCCTGGGAAAGAAAAGGTGGAAGCTGTTTTAAAGACAGTAGGTCTTTGGGAGAAACGAAAGAGAAAGGCAGGTACCCTTTCCCTGGGAATGAAGCAGAGGCTTGGGCTGGGAATCGCACTTTTAGGAGAACCGGAGCTGTTGATTCTGGACGAACCCATCAATGGACTGGACCCCAGCGGAATCATTGAGATGAGGAATCTGTTATTACGACTGAACCATGAAAAGAACATAACGATCATTATTTCCAGCCATATTCTTTCAGAATTGGAGCAGATTGCAACGATTTACGGATTTTTAAGCCAGGGCTGGCTGCTGAAAGAAATCACTGCGGAGGAACTGCATGAACAGTGTGCGGTCTATCTGGACATTGCAGTGACACAGCCGGAACATTTTGCGGCGCTTCTGGAAAAACGGTGGAAGGACATTCAATATCAGGTACTGCCTGATTCGACCATCCGCATTAAGAATCCGGAAATGGCGCCGGATGCATACAGCACCCTGGCCTCCGAAAATGGAATCGGTGTCCTTAAGCTGGCTCAAAAGCAGATGATGCTGGAAGAGTACTATATGAATCTGAAAGAAAAGGGGCGATTATCATGTTAAATTATATCAAGAGCGAATTATACAGAGTCAGCCACGGGAAAGAGGTATATTTATTTACAGGGATTTTGGCGGTGCTATCCGTTTTAATGAATGGTGTTTTGTATCTGTTTCATACGTTTACCCCTGACTTTCCGTATGGTGCTATCAGATTTTCGTTAAATACGCTTACAAGCAGTATGGAATTCTTATTTTTTGCAGGAATGCTCCTGGCAGGATTTTTGATTTCGGATGAGCATAAGAATGGAACTTTAAAGAATACAGTATCTTTTGGGATTACAAGAGTTCAGATCTTTACTGGAAAATGTATTGTCTGTTCTATAGCTTCCTTTTTGAGCATGCTGGTAATCATGATCTTTTATTATGGAAGTGCCTACCTGATTTTGACCGGACCGGATGAAGTGACCCTTATGGACCGGCTGCGCGGCATTGCAGCGAACCTCCCAATGGCGTTTGCCTCTGTGATTTTAATTGTAGCTCTTATGAGTATGATAAAAAGAGAAATGATCGCAATGATGTTGTGGATGTTCATTATTGTCTTCCTGCCCATTATTACCTTTTTTCTTGGGCTCAAGATTGACTGGCTCAATCCGGTGGCAGAATGGATGCCACGGAACTATCTGAACATGGAAGTGATCGCTAATATGTCACATTATCAGGTGTTGTGGGATACACCTGAGGGAATGGCAAAATGTCTGATTTCAGGAATCATCGGGATGATTGTTTTTTATATGATTGGATGGATCGGATTTCGAAAAAAAGAATTGGTATAGTGTCTCATGATAATAGGAAAGGGAGGGTGTGCAAATATGGTACTTCTGGTATTCATGATTCTGTGCGTGTTGGCAGCATATTCCTGTACACGCTACATGTTGTTGAAGAAGGCAGTAAAAGACTCGGCTAAAGAACTGCATGAGATTTCCCAAGATCTGGAACAGAATCGGATCGTGAAGCTGCCCAGCCCGCATTCGGATATGGAAGGTCTTCTGGTGGAAATCAATGCAAATTTGGAGGACATCCGAAGGACACGTGTGAAATATGAGGAGAAGGAGCATACCTTGCAGAAACAAATCGAAAATATCAGCCATGACCTGCGGACCCCGCTGACCTCTATTCTGGGATTTTTGGACCTGATTGATGAGAACTCTCTGTCTAATGAAGACAGAGAGTCTTTGACCGTTGTTAAGAGAAAAGCACGTACCTTAAAAAAATTGATTGCGCAGTTTTATGATTTATCCAGATTGACAGCAGGAGATTATCCGATGAAACTGGTTGGGACAGACATTTGCAGACAATTGCGAGAGACCGTACTGGACAGCTATCAAGAGCTGAGAAGGAAATCACTGGAGGTTCATCTGGATATCCCTGAGAATGCAGTTTTTGTATTAGCAGATGAAGAAGCACTGGAACGAATATTCCTGAATCTTTTGCAGAATGCCGGCAGATATGCACAAAATGAATTGAGGATTTGTATTCGGGAGGATGAAAAGGAGGTATCCGTGTTCATGGAAAATGACACTGAGTGTCTCAATGCGGATGAAGTAGATGCTCTATTTGACCGTTTTTACACGGCCGATTCTTCCCGGAGTGAGGGCAGCACAGGTCTTGGGCTTCCCATCGCAAAATATCTGGCACAGGAGATGGGCGGAAAACTCTCTGCCAGGATGGAGCTTGGGGATGAAACAAAATGGCTGCAATTCAATCTCCAACTGCACAAATCGGAAGTTAGTGAAGGAGGCGCTAGTGACGCGCTTTAGCCGTGGAACGGATGGAGGGGGGGACGCTGAGAAAAATGTGGAACACACTTCCCGCTGTCTGCGTACCTGTCGTTGCACCCCATTCGTTCCGCGACTAAAGCGCGTCACTATATTTCGATTTTTCGGAGGGGTATTTTACGACCCTGGAAATTATGGTATAATGCTCGCAGCTGGCGAGGTGTTTTACGAGCCTAGAAATTATGGTATAATGAGCGTTGCAATATGGATTATAAATGGTTAGATACAATAAAGAAGAGTTTTCAGGGGGCATTTTGTGATGAAGAGTAAAAGTGGTGTTGGGCATGCAGTGGCGTTATTTACAGTGGTAGTATGGGGGACCACTTTTATTTCCACGAAGGTATTGCTTCGGAGTTTCCAACCTGTGGAGATTCTGCTTATCCGGTTTGTGATCGGGTATGTACTTTTGTTCTTGGCAAAGCCGGGACTGGTGAGACTGACAGAGAAGAAGCAGGAGTGGCTGTTTGCTGCGGCGGGGCTCTGTGGGGTCTGCCTGTATTTCTTGATGGAGAATATCGCCCTTACATATACTCTGGCGTCAAATGTAGGCGTGATTATATCAGTAGCACCCTTTTTTACCGCGATTTTAAGCCGCATTTTCCTGAAAGAAAAGGGGCAGATGAAGGCTTCTTTTTTCCTGGGATTTGTGGCGGCGATTATTGGAATCTGTATGATGAGCTTTAGTGGGGCAGAGACTTTGGAACTGAATCCGAAGGGGGATCTTCTTTCTGTTGGGGCAGCTTTTGTATGGGCCTGTTACTCCGTGATCACGAAGAAAATCAGCGAGTATGGATATTCCACGATTAAGGTGACCCGCCATATGTTCGGATATGGGATTCTGTTCATGATCCCGGCAGCATTTGCTTTTGATTTTCATCTGGGGCTGTCAAGACTGGCAGATCCGATGAATCTTTTGAATATTCTGTTCCTTGGAGCGGGGGCATCGGCCCTTTGCTTTGTGACCTGGAATTTTGCCGTGCAGGTGTTAGGTCCGGTACGAACCAGCGTATATATTTATGCTTCCCCGGTGATTACGATTGTGACTTCCGTGCTGATTCTTCATGAGAAGATTACCCCTGTGGCAGCGGCGGGGGCAGCACTTACTCTTGTAGGGCTGGTACTTTCAGAAGGAAAGCTGGAACTTAAATCTTCCCCGAACAAGCAGTCTGTAGGAGAAATTGAAGGAGAGTGCAGATAGATGCAGGCTCAGCAGTTATTGTCCGGTGCTGGTGTCAGGTGCAGCAACCGTTTCGCAGAGTGCGTTATTGACTAGGATTGTAGCCAGTGTATCACCGAGTTGGGAAAAGATGGCGGCAAGCAGCTCCAGATCTTCTGTCCGGCAGTTTTTGGCGAGCACACAGGCAATCGAAGAGACATAAGTAACAAGTTCACAGGAATTCGTTGTAATCACCTCCTTTCTTTAAGGTATGTTAAGGAGTCTGATTCGGTGATGAACAGATAAGGAACAGAGAAATCGGTTCTTTCTTTTGACAGAAATACATTCAGTTTGATAGAAATACATTCAGGAGGAACGATTACTAATGAGATTTTATTTTGCCCCATTGGAGGGAATCAGCGGGTACGTATACCGCAACGCTTATCATAAATATTTCGGACAGGTCGACAAGTATTTTATCCCGTTTATCATGCCGAACCAGTTCGGTCATCTCAGCTCAAGAGAGAAGAATGATATTCTGCCGGAGCATAATGAAGGGATGTACGCAGTTCCCCAGATCCTGACCAGCTCGGCGGAGGATTTTATCGGGACGGCCCAAAAGCTTAAAACATATGGGTATGAGGAAGTGAATCTGAACCTGGGATGCCCCTCGAAAACAGTGGTGACCAAGGGGCGTGGTTCGGGTTTCCTTGCATACCCGGATAAGCTGGACTGTTTTCTGGAGGAGATATTCAGGAAGACGGATATGAAGATATCGATTAAGACGCGAATCGGGAAGGAGAGCCCGGAAGAATTCGAACGGCTTCTGGATATCTATAACCAGTACCCCCTTGAAGAACTGATCATTCATCCGCGCCTGCAGACGGATATGTATAAGAATACCCCGAATTGGGATGTGTTCGGTGAGGCTCTTGGAAAATGTAAGAGTCAGGTGTGCTATAATGGGGATATTTTTACAGTCGGGGATTATGAACGTTTTACGCAGAAGTTCCCGGAAGTGGAATGTGTGATGCTGGGAAGAGGAATCCTGTCAAATCCGGGGCTTGTCTGTACAATCCGCAAAGGGACTCCGCTTGAAAAGGAGACGTTAAAGGCTTTTCATGACCAGGTGTATGGAGAGTATCAGACGGTGCTTAGCGGGGCGAAGACGATTTTGTTCAAGATGAAGGAAATGTGGTTCTATATGGGGCCCGTGTTTACTAATTATGAAAAGTATGTAAAGAAGATTCGAAAATCAGAGAAACTGTCTGTTTACGAGGATGTGGTGGAGCGTCTGTTTGTGGAACAGGAAATCTGTATCAATGAATAGGAGTAAAAATTATGGAGAGACAGGTAAGTCTGGATGAAATTTCAGATGGAAAACTTTATGGCTTAAACGATATGGTGCGTGCGGACTGCGGGGAGTGTGAGGGCTGTTCCGCCTGCTGTCATGGAATGGGGAACACAATCGTGCTGGATCCCCTGGATATCCACAGACTTTCCATGGAATTGGGGAAGACCTTTGAAGAGATGATCAATCATCAGATCGAACTTCATGTTGTGGATGGGATGATTCTGCCTAACCTAAAGATGGATGGGAAAGGGGAAGCGTGCGTATTCTTGAACGACGAGGGAAGGTGCAGTATTCACAGGGCAAGACCGGGAATCTGCAGACTGTTTCCGCTGGGAAGATATTACGAGAACCGGGGATTTCAGTATTTCCTGCAGATTCATGAGTGCAAGAAGCAGAACAGGACGAAGACCAAGGTGAAAAAGTGGATCGATACCCCGGATCTAAAGCAGAATCAGGAATTTATCGCCAAATGGCACTTCTTTCTAAAGGATCTTCAAGAAAAAGTGGAGAGCTCAGAGGATGAGAAGCTGAGACGAAGTGCAGCGTTGTATGTATTGAACCAGTTCTATGTGATGGGATATGAGGAAGGAAAATTTTATGAGCAGTTCCAGGAGCGAATGAAGGCTGCAGAACATTTACTATAATGAAGGGGCGGCCCGGCGTGGAATTCTATCATCCACGCCGGGCCAATCCTTTTAAATGATTAGTTCATAGATTCCAAGTCCTACCAGAATCAGGCCGGAGATGATATCTGCTGTCTGGTCGGATATCCGGGGCATCTTTGTTTTGCCGATGAAATTGCCGGCATACAGAAAAATCACGGAAACGACAAGGGAGATGACAGCGGTCGGCACCAGCCTCAGTCCAGTAATACTTGCGCCGATTCCCATACCAAAGTTATTGATGGAAAGGGCGAGCCCTAGGAATAATCCCTCCTTTAGAGTAAGAAGGGCCGTTTTGGTCTCTTGATCTGCGGGGGCTGAAACATGTTCATTTGTTTTTACTTCCATTTTTCTTATTTTATTTTTAAGGAAACCAAAGAGAGCCTTTAGGATATAGTACAGACCAAGTCCGATCAGGAGGGCACAGCCAATGCCTACTGTACAGGAGGCGGGGAGAAACTGTGAGATTTCTGTACCCATTAAAATCGCAGCAATCGTACCAACGAGGGTGACAAGGCTGATGATGGTGCTTTTTAAAAGGCTGATGTCTGATTTCTTTATCCCATAAGACATACCTACAATGAAGCTGTCTATATTTGCGGAGAGTGCGAATAAAAGTGATGATATAAGATGCATGGCCTGCTCCTGACATCAAGATTGTTGTTTGTATTCAGTATATTCAGAAGAATTTGTTGCGTTCATTATGCATAGACTATTAAGAGTTTATGGGCAGGAGCATGTACATGCGAAAACGATTATTTTTTCCGGCAGGGATAGGGGCTGAAATTTTGCTGCTTCTACTGATAATTGGCGTCTGGCAGGGAAATATGCCAAATGGGACGATAGATCAAAAAGCGGCAGATACTGTCAGGACAGAAGGAAGTGCAAAGAAGGAAGAGTTAAGGGAGCCGTCAGAGGAAGAGTCAGGGGAACAAGCAGGGGAACAGAAGGATGATTATATCAAATGGGTGGAGTTCCATGTATCCTATGAGGCATTGAACCAGGCCTATACATATGATGTGGAGACTTATCAGGAAGAAATTCACCTGAATTGGGTGGATCTGCTGGCATATCTGGGAGCCAGGTATGGAGGGGATTTTAAGAATTTCCGGGAAAAGGATATGACAGAGGCGGCTCAAAAGCTTCTGTCAGGTGAGACTACAATGGAAGAACTGACCCAAGACATGCAGTATTATTCCTATTACCGGGAGGCATACGGCGCTGTATTGGACGGTATGGTGGGGGAATACAAAATAGAGAGACCTAAGGGGGACAGTGGTAAAAAGGGATGGAAGAAGTATTATGGTCTGAAGGCATACTGTCCTATTGCAAAAGAATTTCCCTATACGGACTACGATGATTTTGGCGTGTCCAGAAGTTATGGATACCGCCGCAATCATCTGGGGCATGACATGATGGGCCAGGTCGGGACTCCCGTGATCGCAGTGGAGTCAGGCTACATCGCAGTGATGGGATGGAATCAATATGGAGGCTGGCGTATCGGAATCAACAGTTTTGACGGCCGCCGCTATTACTATTACGCCCATCTGCGGCAGAATATCCCCTTCGCAGAAGGGCTGGAAGAAGGGGATATTGTTCAGGCAGGAGATGTTATCGGATATATGGGCAGGACCGGGTACAGCACCAAAGAAAATGTCAATAACATTGACACGTATCATCTTCATTTTGGTCTGCAGCTAATTTTTGATGAGAGTCAGAGGGAAGGAAACCATGAAATCTGGGTCGATGTCTATCCGCTTGTTCGTTTTCTCTCACAGAACCGTTCAGAGGTCGTGCGCAACGATGCGAATAAAGAATGGTACCGTAAATATAGGATAAAAGATCCAGCGGCAGAAGAATATTTAAAGTCCAAAGAGAAAGGAAAATAAAGAATAGAAAAAATAACATGTAAAATGAAATGAAAAGAATACAATTAAAAGAAAATAGAGATTGTGTAAAAATAATAACAGAAAATTATAAAAAATACATTAAAAACATTGACTAATTAGCTTATAGAGACTAATATAAAGATAACAATAAAGAGAAAAGGAGTGGAAGCTATGTTAGAGAGATTGTTCTTGTTTTTGATTTCAGCGGTAGCATTATTAGCCGTATGTTGGATGCTGACAGAGTATTGGCTCCGCTCTGTTAGGAAACTTTCCACAGAAAGGATTTCCAGCCTCGGCATTCTGGACAGAATGGCATTCGCATTCGAAGATTTTTGCGGAGGTGTTAATCACAAAAAGGATTTCCGCAGGCTGCATTTAGAGGAAGAGCTGGGAAGCGTACAGATGGAGGACGGGAGAAGGTCCCATAAGATGGAGTCGTCAGACAGAGAAGAAAAAGGCAGAGATACAGAATTTATCAGAAAAGAGAAAAAATATAAAATCAAAGCAAATATGTAGATTAAAAGCGTTCAGGACTGAAAGGAAATGAAGCTGATAAATCCATAAATTAGTCCCCCTCATAGAGATGCGGCTGTTATAGAAATCCAATTTCCGTAACAGCCGCATCAGATATTTAAAAGAGAAGAGTAAAATGAAAACGGCAGATTCAAGGGCAGATCCAAGACAGAAAGTATTTGACAAAAAGAGAAGGATTGCATATTATAGAAAGAAAACTCATTGCACTGCATATCTAATCTACAGTACAAACTGAGCAGGCGATACATACGGAAGTGATTTCATGTATGGATGGGGCCGGGCCGCAACGCGGCAGCAGATGAAGTTTTATATCCTGGGAAGGATATTGACCTGCCTTTGGGCAGAGGAAAGAATCTGTGGGACAGTTTAACAGAATGTTCCGCAGATTCTTTTTGTGTAAAAAAGAGGGCGTGAATTGACCGTACTGTGTGAAGATTCCGAAGAGATGCAGATCAACAGCAGATAGGAAATAGCAGAGAAGCGGAGGTATAACAGGATGATACAGAAGGAACATACACAGACAGACGGAAAACAGATTGCTATGAAGGTATCAGGAGTCAGTATCGGGGTGAATATTGCCCTTTCTATATTCAAGCTGGCTGCAGGCCTGATCGCTCATTCCGGGGCGATGATTTCAGATGCAGTCCACTCAGCATCCGATGTATTCAGCACGATCATCGTCATGATCGGTGTGACGGTATCAGCGAAAAAGTCAGATAAGGAGCACCCATACGGACATGAACGTTTGGAGTGCGTGGCATCGATTTTGCTGGCGGTGGTACTATTTGCGACTGGAGCAGGCATCGGAATTCAAGGTGTGCAGAAAATCGCAGCGGACCGTATGGGAGAGGCGATGATTCCAGGGAGAATGGCGTTGATTGCTGCGGTGGTTTCAATTGCTGTGAAGGAATGGATGTATTGGTATACCAGGGGGGCGGCCAAGAAAATCAATTCCGGTGCTCTAATGGCGGATGCATGGCATCACCGTTCAGATGCACTCTCGTCCATCGGGGCTTTCGCTGGAATCCTGGGAGCAAGAATGGGATTTCCTGTCCTGGATCCCCTCGCAAGCGTGGTAATCTGTGTATTTATCGGGAAAGCAGCATGGGATATTTTTCAGGATGCGATGAATAAGATGGTAGATAAAGCCTGTGATGACAGGACGATCCAGCAGATACGTCAGGTCGTTCTGGAGAATAGTGGGGTAGAAAAAATCGATACCATCCGTACCAGAATGTTCGGAGCTAGGGCATATGTGGATATCGAGATCGCAGCGGATGAAAGTCTGACCCTAAGGGATGCACATAAGATTGCGGAGGACGTACACAACAGGGTAGAGGACCAGTTTCCGGAGGTTAAACACTGTATGGTCCATGTCAATCCTCTGACCCAGAAGGAAATCAGGGAGATTGAAGGGTAACTTTGATACAATTATCTCAACAGACAAGAACGCCCCACCTAAAAAGGCGGGGCGTTCTTGTCTGTTAGCCATTCGGTCTATTCAATAATTTTCAAAGTATAAGAGTTACTGCTGTCATCAGCAATTGGCTGAATCAGGGTCTCGATGACGGTAACTGCTTGTTCTCTGGCCTGTGTGAGGATATCGGTCTGTCCGGCCTTGGCAGATGCGTCTTCCTTGGCATAAGCAATGGCTTTGGTGGTATCCTCCTTATTAGTCCAGTTGAACAGTGCGAATTTCTCGTCATAAAATTCTAAAGAATCGGAATCGATAGAGATGTCCTGGATTTTAGGGGAGGGAAGCTTGACCTGAATTTCCTTCCCTGAAACCTTTACTTCTGCCTGTGACAGATCGATCCCCGCCTTAATGTGGGCATCATATATCATGGAAAAGCTCTTTTTGGTAATAAAATCTATCTCTCCCTCTGAATATTTAATGATTCCCCTGTAGTCGAGTCTGGCAGTTGTAAGGGAGCTGCATTTGCTCAGACGTTCTTCTATGGAAGTGGCACTGACCGTTACTTTCGGTTCTTTGTTCAACAGCCGGGCTCCCAGAAAGCCGACGGCAATCAGAGCGGCTGCAGCGATTATAATGATTAGGGAACGCATTTTTTTCATAAGTAGACCTCCGTGTTCGTATATGCTGTATCTGTTGTCTGATGTAATCTCAAATCTGTTTTTGAGAGAATCATGTGTAACCATCCAAAGATTCAGATGATCCTATGTATCCTAGTATATCCTGTTTTGCTTGGATAGTCTATGGGGTGGGGATAAAAAATGATTGGGCATAACCGTTGAAAACGAGCGGTAATATGATATACTAATAAAGATATTCTTAGTTCAGGAAAGGAGTATACATGGGATACTTACTACAATTAGATGGAAACATCCTGTTATACATACAGGATTATATCAGACAGGACTGGATGACTCCTTTTTGGAAGTTCATTACATCTCTTGGCAATTCAGGATGGTTCTGGCTAGCCCTTTCTCTTCTGCTTGTGATTCCGAGAAGAACACGGAAGATAGGGATCACGGCGATTGTGGCGATCGCGATCGGCGCCTTGATTACGAATGTAGCATTGAAGAATTTGGTAGCGAGGACGCGGCCCTACGAAGTAGTCGAGGGACTAAGGCTTTTGATAGAACGTCAGCACGATTACTCATTTCCATCCGGCCATACCTGTGCTTCCTTTGCTGCGGCAATGGTATATTACAGGATGGGGCCAAGAAAATGGGGAATTCCGGCTATTGTTCTAGCGTCACTGATTGCGTTCTCACGTCTTTATGTAGGGGTGCATTTCCCATCAGATGTGCTGGGAGGACTGCTAATCGGTATATTTGCGGCATGGTCGGCTGTAAAGCTGACAGCATATGTCATTCAGAAAAGAGAACAAGGGAAAGCCTCGGATGGGGCTTTGGGACACTAAAAAATAGGGACTGTCATAAAGGTAGGATTTACGTCAGATTTTTTCTTTATACTTTATAAATGCCAATATCTGACGATAAAAATCCGATTTTATGACAGTCCTTTTATGTGTTTACGCCAAGCTCTTAAGTGGGCTTATTTTATCATGAACGATTTTGAATATTCCAGGGCTGCCTCAACAAAGCTTTTAAACAGAGGATGCGGTCTGTTTGGACGGGATTTCAATTCAGGGTGGGCCTGGGTCGCAAGAAACCAGGGGTGATTCGAAAGCTCTATCATTTCTACGATCCGTCCGTCAGGAGACAGACCGCAGAGGCGCATACCATGTTCTTCTAATGCTTCGCGGAAATCATTGTTCACTTCATAACGGTGACGGTGACGTTCGTGGATCTCTTCTTTTCCATATATCTGATATGCCTTGGAATCTTTTTTTAATATGCAGGGATAAGAACCAAGCCTTAATGTACCACCAATGTCTTCGATTCCTTCCTGCTCCGGCATAATGTGAATCATCGGATGCGTTGTATGGGGATCTAATTCCATACTGTGTGCATCATGGTAGCCGAGTACGTTGCGGGCAAATTCTACGATAGAGAGCTGCATTCCGAGACAGAGCCCCAGGAAGGGAATATCGTGTGTACGTGCGTAACGGATGGCTTCCATTTTTCCCTCCACGCCCCGGTCCCCAAAGCCTCCTGGAACAAGAATACCGCTGACGTCCTGGAATAATTCTTCTGTATTATGCGGGACGACCGTCTCAGAATCGATCCACTTGATTCGGACAGTGGTATGGCTGTAAATTCCTCCATGCTTTAATGCCTCTACCACACTGATATAGGCATCGTGGAGCTGGATATATTTTCCGACTAATGCGATTGTAACTTCCTGCTCGGGCTTACGCAGGTTGTCCACCATCTCGATCCAATCTCTCAGGTCCGGTTCTGGGCAGTCCAGATGCAGACATTCACAGACGACCTGTGCGAGCTGTTCATGCTCCATAGCCAGCGGGGCTTCGTATAAATATTCGACATCCAGATTCTGCAGTACATGCTTGGCAGGGAGATTGCAAAAGAGGGAAATCTTATCTTTGATGCCGTCATCGAGTGGATATTCGGAACGGCAGACAATGATATCAGGCTGGATGCCCATACCCTGCAGTTCCTTTACACTGGCTTGAGTCGGTTTTGTTTTCATCTCATGGGATGCTTTTAAGTAGGGAATGAGAGTGACGTGTATCAGAATCACGTTTTCGTGACCTTTTTCGTGTTGAAATTGCCGGATGGACTCTAAGAAAGGCTGGCTCTCGATATCGCCAACGGTCCCACCGACCTCTATGATTGCGATTTCCGTATCCTTTGCGGCCGGATTACGGTAAAATCTGCTTTTGATCTCGTTCGTAATGTGGGGGATGGCCTGTACTGTTCCGCCGCCAAAATCTCCGCGGCGCTCCTTTTGCAGCACGGACCAGTAAATTTTACCAGTAGTTACATTTGAATTTTTCGTCAGGTTCTCATCGATGAAGCGTTCATAGTGACCTAGGTCCAGGTCTGTCTCTGCACCGTCTTCCGTGACGAAGACTTCACCATGTTGTACCGGGTTCATTGTACCGGGATCAATATTGATGTAAGGGTCGAACTTCTGCATTGTTACAGTCAGGCCGCGTGCCTTGAGCAGACGACCGAGTGATGCTGCGGTAATTCCTTTGCCCAGGCCGGAGACTACTCCGCCGGTTACAAATACATATTTAACTGCCATAAAATCCTCCTTTGTGTGAATGATTAAAAAATACTTAAAGAGTATATACGAAAATGAGAGAAAAATACAGAATTTTTTTTAGGAAATTTTTACAACCTCTTCTAATTGTTGGGAGGACAACAGGTAGTAAAAGATTTTTGTGCTATAATTTTTATATAAAGCTGCACTCTTATGAAAGCAAATTTTGGGAATATGCTCCGTGATGATGTTGCAGAGTTGCAAACTATCGAATGTGGATGGAAACAGACTATAAGCTTAAGGAGGTATCAGAAAATGCTGATAGAGAACGGAAATGAACAGCTTCGTCTTTTTACGGAAACGAACTTTCAGGAGAATATAACAGAAGTAGTAGAAGGAGTGTGGTTCGTCCTCGGATTGGGACATAGCAATGCGATATTTATCGAAGGGAATACAGGCGTGATTTTGATTGATACCCTGGATACCTTGGAAAGAGGTCAAAGGCTTCTGGAAGTGATCAGGGACAAGACAGGAAAAGAAGTAAAGACGATTATTTATACACATGGTCATCCTGACCACCGCGGCGGCGCAGGAGCTTTTTGCGACAGCGGACCAGAGATCATCGCATTTGCCCCGAAGACGCCTGTTCTGGAGAGAACGGAGCTGCTTTCGGATATTCAGAATAAAAGAGGCGGGCGTCAGTTCGGCTACAGCCTGACTGATGAAGAAAATATATCCCAGGGAATCGGAATCCGTGAGGGAATCGTATCCGGGGAGCATCGTGCGTTCATTACCCCGACTACAGTATATGACCGGGATAAGGTCCTCCGAACGATTGATGGTATTGAAATAGAAATGCTCCGTCTGCCGGGTGAGGCTGAGGAGGAGACAATTCTCTGGCTTCCTGAAAAGGAGGTTCTGGTAAGCGGTGATAATTTTTATGGCTGCTTCCCAAATCTTTATGCCATACGGGGAGGACAATACCGCGACATCGCAGCCTGGGTCAAAAGTTTAGATATCATGCGTGCTTATCCGGCCAAATACCTGCTTCCGGGCCATACAGCCCCACTGATCGGCCAAGAGAAAATCAAGGAGGTCATTGGAAACTTCAGAAACGCGATTGACGAGATTCTTACAAAAACATTAGAAGGTATGAACCAGGGAAAAGGTCCGGATCAGTTAGCAGAAGAAATTCAGCTCTCCCCAGAATACAGAGGACTTCCGTATCTGGCTGAGCATTATGGGTGTATCGAGTGGACCGTAAGATCCATTTACACTGCCTATTTAGGCTGGTTCGACGGGAATCCCACCAATCTGCATCCCCTGCCTTACCGCCAACGTGCCAAGAAAATAATGGCTCTCATGGGAGGCGCTAAGAATGTATTAAAAGAAGCACAGAAGGCCTGCGACCAAAAGGAATACCAATGGTGTCTTGAACTCTGCGATCTCTTGTTTACAGAAGAACAGATAAAGGACCAGGCCTGTATGTTGAAAGCAAAGGCTCTAATTCAATTGTCCCAATACGAGACCAGTGCCAATGGAAGACACTATTACCTTACCTGCGCCCAGGAGCAATCGATGTTTGATGAAGGAAAATAAGGGAAAACGAAGGCCAGGATTCTGCTGATGAACAGCGAATTCTGGCCCAATTTTTCGTTCTTTTCTAATGATAAATATGTTCGGTTTCGTAGGCAGCCTCGCAGGTGAGCTGCACTCCGAGCTTTTTAAAGGTCTTGATATCCACATCGGAAAGCATTACTGAGGTATGTGCCTGACAGCCGTCCAGTTTGGGCAGTTGTTCCAATGCCTTCTTTGCCAGTGCACTGTGTGCTGCACTTGCAGAAAGAGCGATGAGCACTTCATCTGTGTGGAGACGCGGATTCTTACTTTTTAAATACTTCACTTTCAACTCCTGAATCGGAGCAATCGATTCTGGGGAGATGACATGCAGCTCATGGTCGATTCCAGCCAATTCTTTGATGACATTCAAAAGAAGGGCTGCAGATGCACCGAGCAGATTGGTCGTCTTGCCGGTAATGATGCGTCCGTCGTCCAGTTCCAGTGCTGCGGCCGGCCCATTGGTCTGTTCGGCACGTTCCAGAGCCTTTGCAACGACCTTTCTATCCTGTATGGTCACATTGGCCTGATTCATGAGAAGCTCGATCTTCTGCTTTTCCTCTTCTGAACTGGACCCTGTTACCAGGGAATTCAGAGAGGCGAAATATCTTCTGACAATCTCCTGACGGGAAGCCTCGCGGCAGACCTCATCATCGCAGATACATTTTCCTGCCATGTTGACGCCCATATCGGTCGGAGATTTATAAGGGCTGCTTCCATAAATTTTTTCAAAAATGGTATTTAATACTGGGAAAATCTCTACGTCACGGTTATAATTCACGGTCGTGACTCCATATGCTTCCAAATGGAATGGGTCAATCATGTTAATATCGTTCAAATCTGCTGTAGCAGCCTCATAGGCCAGGTTGACAGGATGCTTGAGCGGCAGGTTCCAAATGGGAAATGTTTCAAATTTGGCATAGCCTGCATGAATTCCACGTTTATGCTCATGATATAACTGTGAAAGGCAGGTTGCCATTTTACCGCTTCCTGGTCCTGGTGCTGTGACGATGACGAGCGGACGTGTCGTCTCAATATATTCGTTCTTACCGTATCCTTCGTCGCTGACGATCAACGGGATATTGGATGGATAACCGCTGATGTTGTAATGGATGTATACACGGACGCCTAAGTTTTCGAGGCGGTTTTTGAAAAGCTGTGCGCTTTCCTGACCGGAATATTGGGTGATGACTACACTTCCTACATACAGGCCGCTGTCACCGAAAGAATCCATCAGCCGAAGGACATCAGAGTCATAGGTAATTCCAAGGTCACCGCGGACTTTATTCTTCTCAATATCACGAGCGCTGATGACGATGACGATCTCTGCCTGGTCGCTGAGCTGCTTCAAAAGCCTGAGCTTACTGTCCGGCGCAAAGCCTGGAAGGACTCTGGCTGCATGGTAATCATCGAATAACTTCCCGCCGAATTCAAGGTAAAGTTTGTTGTCAAACTGGTTGATCCTTTCGCGGATATGTTCTGACTGCATGGTTAAATACTTTTCATTATCGAATCCTATTTTCATTTTCTCTTTCCTCACTCATGACATATTTCGTAACCAGTATACTATAAAACGCCCTGTGTTTACAATATTTTCATAATCTTTTTATTGATTTATGTTGAAGCTGTACTTATAATGGGGATAGTGGATTTTAGGAGGCTTAAGAATGGATAATCAGAATAATAGAAACAATAAAGATCCTAAGAACAATCGTCAGGGCTGGGGAGTCATCCTCGTAACAACACTGTTGACTGTTTTTATAGTGATGGGATTATACTCGATGATGCAGGATAAGAATCCTGAAGAAATCAGTTATGATAAGTTCCTGATGATGGTGGATGAAGGAAAAGTGGAGAAGGTCACCATTGAGTCGACGAAGCTTTATATTACGTTAAAAGATGATGCAAAGGAAAAGAAAGGGACAGGCACGGCATCCGATCTCGTAAGCCAGTTGGAAAAGAAGAGTGGCAGCGAGGAGGAGAAGGCCCCGGATTATTATACAGGTGCGGTGAAGGATGATACCTTATCGGATCGGCTGTATAAAGCTGGGGTAGAGTACGAACAGCGGATTCCAGATACAGCATCTTCGATGATATTTGAGATATTCATCACGGTGATCCTGCCGCTTTTGTTGATCGTCATTCTGTTCAATTTCTTGATGAAGCGTATGTCTAAGGGCGGCGGCATGATGGGAATCGGCAAGAGCAACGCGAAAGTATATGTTGAGAAGGAGACCGGAGTCACATTCCAGGATGTGGCAGGTCAGGATGAAGCGAAGGAATCCCTGCAGGAGGTCGTAGATTTCCTTCATAACCCGGGCAAATATACGGGAATCGGTGCAAAACTGCCAAAGGGAGCACTGCTTGTGGGCCCTCCGGGTACCGGTAAGACTCTGCTTGCAAAGGCTGTAGCGGGGGAGGCAAAGGTTCCATTTTTCTCTCTGTCGGGTTCTGCATTCGTGGAGATGTATGTCGGCGTCGGCGCATCCCGTGTCCGTGATCTGTTTAAGCAGGCACAGCAGATGGCACCTTGCATCGTATTCATCGATGAGATCGATGCCATCGGTAAGACGCGTGATACCGCAATGGGCGGCAATGATGAACGGGAACAGACACTGAACCAGCTTCTTGCAGAGATGGATGGATTTGACACGAATAAGGGTCTGCTGCTTCTTGCAGCAACGAACCGTCCAGAGGTACTCGACCCGGCGCTGTTAAGACCTGGCCGTTTTGACAGACGTATTATTGTAGATAAGCCGGATTTAAAGGGACGTATCGATGTCCTGAAGGTACATTCAAAAGATGTGAAGATGGATGAGACCGTAGATCTGGAGGCCATTGCACTGGCGACTTCAGGAGCGGTCGGTTCAGACCTTGCTAATATGATCAACGAGGCGGCGATCAACGCTGTCAAGAATGGCAGACAGGTGGTCAGTCAGAAGGATTTATTTGAGGCGGTAGAAGTCGTACTTGTCGGAAAAGAAAAGAAAGACCGTATCATGAGTGAGGAGGAGAGAAAGATCGTTTCCTACCATGAGGTCGGTCATGCATTGGTAAGTGCTCTGCAGAAGGATGCGGAACCGGTACAGAAGATTACCATTGTCCCAAGGACGATGGGGGCGCTTGGATATGTCATGCAGACACCGGAAGAGGAGAAGTTCCTGAACACGAAGAAGGAGCTGGAAGCTATGTTAGTAGGGGCTTTGGCCGGACGGGCAGCGGAAGAGATTGTTTTCGATACGGTTACGACTGGTGCGTCCAATGACATTGAGCAGGCGACGAAGATTGCCAGAGCCATGATTACGCAGTATGGAATGTCCGAGAAGTTCGGATTGATCGGTCTGGAGTCTATACAGAACCGTTATCTGGACGGTCGTCCGGTCGTTAACTGTGGTGAGGCCACAGCCGCTGAGATAGACGGGGAAGTCATGGCGATGTTGAAGAAGGCCTATGAGGAAGCAAAACGTCTTCTTCAGGAGAACAGAGAGGCTTTGGATAAGATTTCTGCATTCCTGATTGAGAAGGAGACCATCACCGGAAAAGAATTCATGAAGATTTTCCGTGAGGTAAAGGGAATCGAAGAGCCGGAGGAAGGTACTGAGGCAAAGAAGGATATCAGGATCGCTATGAAACCGGTCGAGGGAAAAACGCTGGGGGATGGAAATACATCAGAAGATGAAAAAGCTCCAGAGGACGCAGTGACACCAGATACAGAAGCAGTAAACGAAGCAGCCGACGTGTCCACGGAGGAACAGTCATAAGTTAAGAGATTATCTTAGCTAAAAGATATAAGGCTAAGAGATATATAAACCAGGAAATAGAAAGCCGGGAATCCAGGTGGATCTTTAAGGAATGAGATTCATCTGGGTTCCCGGTTTTCTTGTATCTGTCGAAATCTCGTCTTTTGTAATCATGGCCTGAAAAGTTTTTCTTCACAAAAGAGTGCCCAGGCTTTATAATAGTTGCATGGAAAATAATAATTTTGATATTCAAGAGGAATTAAAAAAACTCCCGGGAAAGCCGGGGGTTTATATTATGCATGATGAACGGGACAATATCATCTATGTAGGCAAGGCGATCAGCTTAAAGAACCGGGTGCGGCAGTATTTTCAAAGCAGCAGGAATAAGGGGGTCAAGATTGAGCAGATGGTCACGCATATACGGCGTTTTGAGTATATCGTGACAGACTCGGAGCTGGAAGCACTTGTTCTGGAGTGCAACCTGATTAAGGAGCACAGGCCAAAGTATAATACGATGCTAATGGATGATAAGGCTTATCCGTTCATTAAGGTGACGGTAAATGAGCCCTATCCGCGTGTGATGCTTGCCAGGAAGATGTTAAAGGACAAGGCGAAGTATTTTGGACCATATACCAGTTCACAGGCGGTGAGGGACACTATAGATCTTCTGCATAAGCTGTATCATATCCGAAGCTGTAACCGCAATCTGCCGAAGGATACAGGGAAGGAACGGCCTTGTCTGAATTATCATATCAAGCAGTGTGAAGGGCCCTGCCAAGGGTATATTTCACAGGAGGAATATGGGAAGGCCGTCCAGCAGGTGATTCGGTTCCTGAACGGTAATTTTGACGGGATTCTCAAGGAACTGGAAGAGAAGATGAATGCGGCATCGGAAGCACTGGAATTCGAGAAGGCAATTGAATTCAGGGAGCTTTTGAATAGTGTAAAAAAGGTGGCGCAGAAGCAGAAGATTACGGACAGCAGCGGGGAGGACCGGGATGTCCTGGCTGTGGCATCCGAGGAAGAGGATGCAGTGGTACAGGTATTCTTTATCCGTGGTGGACGGTTAATCGGAAGAGATCATTTCTACCTCCGTATTGCGAAGGAGGAGCCGCATAAAGCGGTGCTGGACAGCTTCATTAAGCAGTATTATGCGGGAACTCCGTTTATCCCAAGTGAGCTGATGCTTCCAGAGGAGCTGGACGATATTGAGCTGTTGGAAGAGTGGCTGGGGACAAAGCGGGGAGGTAAGGTGACTATCCGTGTTCCTAAAAAGGGGACAAAGGAAAAGCTGGTCGAGCTGGCAGCCAACAACGCGAAGCTGGTACTCAGCAAAGATAAGGAGCGCCTCAAGCGGGAGGAAGGCAGGACCATCGGTGCAGTCAAGGAGATTGCTAAGCTTTTAGAACTGGATGATATCAACCGGATGGAGGCTTATGATATCTCCAATACGAACGGGTTCGAATCCGTCGGTTCCATGGTGGTATACGAGCGGGGCAAGCCAAAGAGGAACGACTACCGCAAGTTCAAGATCAAAGGAATCGAGGGCGCTGATGACTATGGCAGTATGCGGGAGGTGCTCACCAGACGTTTTACCCATGGCCTTAAAGAGCGGGAGGAAAGCAAGGAATTGGGAGGCTTCACCTTATTCCCAGATCTGATTCTGATGGATGGAGGAAAGGGGCAGGTCAATGTCGCACTGGAGGTGCTTCATGAACTCCATCTGAATATTCCGGTATGTGGTATGGTCAAGGATGATTACCACAGAACGAGAGGACTCTATTATCACAACGAGGAGATTCCTATCGATAAATCCTCCGAGGCATTCCGGCTGATCACCAGGATTCAGGACGAGGCCCATCGTTTCGCCATTGAGTACCACAGACAGCTTCGGGCCAAGGGGCAGGTACATTCTATTCTGGATGATATCGACGGAATCGGGCCTGCCAGAAGAAAGGCACTGATGCGCCATTATCTGAGCCTGGATGCGATCAAGGCCGCGACAGTTGAGGAGCTTGCAGATGTTCCGTCCATGAATGAAAGATCGGCGCAGGCAGTCTATCGGTTCTTTCATGGGAAAGAGGAAAGTGTAGAAGGGAATCTTTGATGAAGTCTTTTAAGGGATTCTGATTCATGCTATAATAAAAAAGGAATCTGTTTGTTTTCTGCCGTTTTCAGGCAGTAAGTAATAAAGGAAAAGGAGAATATTATGGTACAAGGAGTAAAGTTAAGTGAAATCGTTGAGAAGATGGATTTAAAGAATCTCACTCCTGATGTGGAATTGATCGGGCGGGAGGTAAATGTGCCGGACATCAACAGACCAGCGCTCCAGCTTACCGGATTTTTTGACCATTTTGACTCAGACAGGGTACAGATGATCGGATTCGTGGAGTATGCATATTTGGAGACCTTGACGAAGGAGAGAAAAATCAAGATATATGAGGAACTGTTGAGTCATAAGGTGCCCTGCATCATATTCAGCAGGGATATGCAGCCAGAGCAGGAGCTTTTGGATTTGGCTGTGAAACATGAGGTACCGATTTTTACGACATCGAAGTCGACCTCCTCATTCATGGGCGAGATCATTCGCTGGCTGAACGTCAAGCTTGCTCCCTGCATTTCTATTCACGGTGTGCTCGTGGACGTGTACGGTGTGGGCGTTCTGATTATGGGAGAGAGTGGAATCGGTAAGAGTGAGGCGGCTCTGGAATTGATTAAGAGAGGGCATCGTCTGGTCACCGATGATGTTGTTGAGATCCGCAAAGTGAGCGATGATACTCTGGTAGGTGCAGCACCGGATATTACAAGGCATTTTATTGAGCTGCGCGGAATCGGTATTGTAGACGTGAAGTCTATGTTTGGTGTACAGAGCGTCAGAGAGACCCAGAATATCGACCTGGTCATCACTCTGGAGGACTGGAACCGGGATAAAGAATATGACCGTCTGGGATTGGAAGAGAATTATACCGAATTCCTCGGAAACCGGGTTGTCTGCCACAGTATTCCGATTCGTCCGGGACGTAATCTGGCCATCATCGTGGAATCTGCCGCTGTGAACCACAGACAGAAACAGATGGGATATAATGCGGCACAGGAGCTGTACAAACGTGTGCAGGAGAATCTGGCGAAAAATAGATAGACAGTGAGAGAATGGAATAGAGAGATAGGAGACAGATCATGAAGTATTGTTTTGGCGTAGATATAGGGGGAACCACTGTAAAATTAGGACTGTTTGAAGAGACGGGAGAGATTCTGGACAAGTGGGAGATCGTGACACACACAGAAGAAGAAGGAAAAGCGATTCTTCCAGACATTTCAGCATCTATTCTTGCTAAGCTGGAAGAAAGGGGCATCGACAAGGCTGATATTCTGGGAATTGGAGCAGGAGTTCCAGCACCGGTGACAGAAGAAGGCGTTGTCAACGGAAGTGCAAATCTCGGCTGGAAATATAAAGAAGTCAAGAAGGAATTAGAGGAGCTTACCGGGCTCAAAGCTGAGATTGGAAATGACGCGAACGTTGCAGCCTTGGGTGAGATGTGGAAAGGCGGCGGAGCAGGAGAGCGGAATATGGTCATGGTGACCTTGGGAACTGGAGTCGGCGGCGGTGTCATTATCGGTGGAAGAGTTGTCACAGGGGCACACGGCGCAGGCGGAGAGCTTGGACATGTCTGTGTGAATTACGATGAGACAGAGGTCTGTGGATGCGGGAACCGCGGATGTTTAGAGCAGTATGCGTCAGCGACTGGAATCGTCCGCCTGGCAAAGAGAAAGCTCGCAGAAGAGACAAGAGAGACGATATTGAATAAAGATACGGTAACTGCAAAGGATGTGTTCGATGCAGTAAAAGCCGAAGATGCAGTGGCAATTGAGGTGGCAGAGGAGTTCGGACGCTATCTGGGTTATGAGCTGGCAAACCTGGCGACAATTACAGATCCATCCATCATCGTAATCGGAGGCGGTGTATCAAAGGCTGGGGAAGTGCTGCTTTCCTATATCGAGAAACCATTCAGAGAACGCGTTTTCTTTGCAAATAAAGATGTGAAATTCGCATTAGCTACCTTAGGAAATGATGCAGGAATCTGTGGATCAGCTAAGCTGGTTTTAGAGAGCTAAATATTAGAATGAAAAATGAGAGGAGACTTCAAAGTGGAGTCTTCTCTCATTTTTTGCTTTTCTTTTTTGAACATTATATTGCCGGGCCGCGGATTATCCGGGGCCCGGCAATATATTTAAGGGTTCTTAATTTTGTATTATTCAGAAGGTGTCGGAGTCGGAGTTGGAGTTGGTGTGTCGCCTCCGCCGTTATCAACAGGAGGCTGCGTGTCACCGCCGCCGTTGTCGACAGGTGGGGTATCTGTACCACCGTTATCAACAGGTGGTGTCTCTCCACCAGAAGGATCATCTGGATTTTCGTTATCATCCGGTGTCTCCTCGTCCTTCTTGTCTTCCTTCTCTTTGTCTTTATCCTTGTCTTTATCCTCCTCAGGCTTTTGGACTACATGTCCCGGACAGCTCTGTGTAGGTGCTGTGCCTTTGGCAAAATATTCTGTCAGAGGCGGACAGGTCGAAGTTGCTAAGAGCCCTGTCTGCGTACAGATCGTCTTCTGTTCTACAGAAGATGGCATTGTAAAGTCTTTGTAAGGAAGTGCCTCATGAATTCGATCCATGATATGCTTCCACATTACCTCATGCCAGACCTGGTCATACTGATAGCCCTCCATCGGCTTGTTGGAGTCATAACCAGTCCATACGGAACAAGTAAAGTATGGTGTATATGCGGAAAGCCAGAGGTCAGTACTATTTTCTGTGGTACCTGTCTTACCGGCTGCAGGCATATTATTCAATCTTGCGGCTGTACCGGTACCTTTGTTGATTACATCCTGCATCGCGCTTGTAAGAAGTCCGGCAGTGGAATCTTTGATGACCTGATGTGAAGCAGGTTCGGTATTGTCCAACAGGACATTTCCTTCTGGGTCCACAACCTTTGTGTAAAGGATTGGTTCAATGTATAAGCCATTATTGGCGATTGCAGCGTAAGCAGCCGTCATCTCCAGGTTGTAGACACCCTGGGTAATACCGCCGAGAGCAGTGGCCTGTGCTACATCAGAAAATCCTGGATAATTGTCATTATCGTTGTTGACCAGTGTGGTGAAACCAAAGTTTATCAAAGAATCGTATCCGGTCTGTAATCCGATGTCAGTCAATGTCTTAACAGCGCATACGTTCATGGAGTGTTCAATTGCATAACGAACTCGAGTCTGGCCAATATATTTATGATCCCAGTTATTGACTTCTTGTCCGCTGTCATACTTAAATGGCGCGTCATCAATGGTCTTTGCCAGAGTATATCCGGCAGAATCCAATGCAGGAGCATAAGTGGAAAGAATCTTAAAACAGGAACCTGGCTGTCTCTTGGAGCCTGTAGCACGGTTCAGGGAAAGGCTTGTCTTCTTTTCCCCGCGGCCTCCAACGATGGCCTTTACTTTACCGGTATACTGGTCCATGACTACGATGGAGATCTGCGGCTGCGGAGTGATATCTACATTCTCGGTCACCGTATCTCCTTCTGCGATATTAAGTGTGCTCTTATACTCATTGATCGCCTGCTGTGCCTCTTCTGGAGAAGCGAAAATCAGTGGGAACTCTCTGCCCCATGCACCGCGGATATATTCCCCGAGCATCTCCTTACTGAAGTTCTCGGAAGTACCATCTGCATGTGTCACTGTCAGAGCATATTCCAGGCCATATTCAACTGTGGCCGGGTAATTGGCAGGATTCGCAGCTTCTTCATCACAGATCTGCTGAATTCCTTTATCCTGTGTAGCTGTAATGGTAAGTCCACCACTGTAGACAGCATTATAAGCCTGGGTCTCTGTATAGCTCTTACGTGTCTGAAGATCTTTGATGACCCGCTCCAGTAATGCATCAATAAAGTAAGTGTTCGGTTTGTCTTCGGCTGTCTCCTGAACCGTGTTCGTGATCTTAGCATATACATCTTCTGCCTTTGCTTCATCATATTCCTGTTTGGTGATATAATTCTGATCCAGCATGTTCTTTAATACCTTGTCACGTCTCTTCCGGTTGTCTTCCGGGTGTTCAACCGGATCATAGCCGGAAGGGTTCTGTGTGATTCCAGCGATGACTGCACATTCTGAGAGTGTGAGATCTGAGACATCTTTTCCGAAATATCTTTTGGAAGCTGTCTGGACTCCCAGGCATCCCTGACCAAGGTTGATCGTGTTCATATAGGCTTCCACAATCTCCTCCTTGCTCATCTGCTTCTCGATCTCAACGGCCAGATACTGCTCCTGGAGCTTTCTGCGCAGGCTGTCATAGAAAGTCTTTTCCCCGACAAAGTCCGGGAATATGTTATTCTTGATCAACTGCTGCGTCAGTGTACTCGCACCCTCTGAAAAATGTCCAGAGGCAAGTCCTACGACACCGGCTCTTAAGATACCCTGCAGGTCAATACCATTATGCTGATAGAAACGTTCATCCTCGATCGCTACAAAAGCGTGGGTGAGGTTGATCGGTATCTCATCATAGGTCTTGTACACACGGTTCGACCCTTTTTGGAAGAAGCTGTCCAAGTCATTGCCGTTCTCGTCAACTACAAGAGTAATAGCCCCGGATGGCTTGACTTTATTAGGAGTCACCTCCGGTGCATTGTCAATGATCTTCTTGACAAATAAAGCTCCCCCGCCGACGCCAATGACGATGATCAGCAGCATACAAATGATCAGTGCCTTGAACACACGGACGCCGACCCGCTTCTTTTTCATATTCTTTTTTGAAGAGATGTCCTTCTTTCTCTTCGAAAGATTTTCTTTTCCGTAATTCATGAATAATATCCTCCTTTATTCATTCCACTCATTATATCAAATTTACCAGTCTAAATAAAGAAAATTTGGTAAAAGTTCATATTTCTAAAAAAATCTTAATAATTTCTTGAGGTTTCCTACATATTTGTTATACTCTATATCTATAAGCTTAAAGAAATAGCAATAAATTATCGATAGAGGTAGGACATTATGGAATATAAAACAGTATATCAGGGAAACACTGCGGAGATTGTCGAAAAGAAGTCCCGTTTTATTGCAGATGTTTTTCCTGTTTCTTCGGAAGATGAAGCACTGGAATGCCTGGAGCGAATCAAAAAACAATACTGGGATGCCCGGCATCATTGCTACGCGTATGTAATCAGAGAAGAGCGTCTGCTGGAACGCTGCAGTGACGATGGGGAACCGAGCGGGACCGCGGGCAAGCCGATTTTGGAGGTAATGAAAGGCGCAAAGCTGGAGAATGCGCTGATTGTTGTTACCCGTTATTTCGGAGGTACTCTGCTTGGAACAGGCGGTCTTGTGCGCGCATATACATCTGCATCCAGAGAAGGCCTGTCTCACAGTACGATTATAACCAAAATTTTAGGATTTAAACTGAAAGTCCAGACAGATTATACTGGACTTGGCAAAATTCAGTACATTCTGGGGCAGAGAGGACTCCATATATTGGAAACAAATTATACAGATTCCGTAGAGCTGACGGTGCTTGTATCCACCGAGGAAGAGAAGGCTGTGACCGCAGAAATCGTGGAGGGGACCAATGGGAAGAGCAGGATCAGCCGCGGCAAAGAATGCTGGTTTGCGGAAGTTGAAAAAGAATTGAAAGTCTGGGATGTAGTGTAGACTATGAGGTCGGATTCATGAAAACAAGACAGTAAAAAAGGTACCCGGAGAATTCCAGGTACCTTTTTTATTATGTGATTTCATGATAGATATAATTCATTACATACTTTAATCAAATTCTGGTTCGATCAGTCCGAAGGAACCGTCTTTTCTCTTATATACTACGTTCACTTCGTCTGTCTCTGCATTGCAGAATACGAAGAAGGAATGTCCAACGAGGTCCATCTGGATGCATGCATCTTCTGGGTACATTGGTTTGATTCCGAAACGTTTGGTTCTTACGATACGAATCTCATCATCCTGTGGAGTCGTGTCCTCTGATTCAAAGAACTCCTTCTTGAAGTTGTTCCCGCTCGAGGATGCTGTTGGGTGTCCCTGGCTCTTTGCGACCAGTTTATTTTTATACTTGCGAAGCTGGCGTTCGATGACTTCCTCGACAAGGTCGATGGATACGTACATATCGGAGCTTGTCTGCTCGGAACGGATGATGTTCCCTTTCACCGGGATGGTTACTTCAATCTTCTGTCTTTCTTTCTCTACGCTGAGTGTTACGATGATTTCTGTTTCAGGAGTGAAATACCTTTCGAGTTTTCCTAACTTTTGTTCGATAGTGTCCTTCAAGCCTGGCGTTACGTCGATGTTCTTTCCACTAATAATAAAATTCATGTGCTCAACTCCTTTTGTTCATATTATACAGACAGGATATGTAATCTTGCTTGTATTATGTAAATATTATAGCATGGAAAACTTTTATTGTATAGAACGAATCACTTCAATTCTTGTAATTTTTCCATCTGTAATTTTTGCAATGCGGAGTCCGAATTTCTGGAAATAAATACATGCGCCTACACCGATCTCGACTTCATCCTGTTTCATTTTCTTAAGCAGGACCTCCAACAGAGTCTCATCATCCTCATACGGAATGTTAGCGTGGATGAGACGGTTCACATGGCGTACCTTCTGATTAGAACGGAAAATAATCCGCTCGGATTCGTCAAAGGCAACAAACAGAAATTTCCTTGTAGCAAATAGAATTGCGATTGCTATCACACCGAGCAGGGTGTTGATAGAAGAGGAGTGGTCGATAATGACCTGTCTTGCAATCGCGAACAACAGGACTTCGAACACTGTCATCGGCGTATGGAGATAAAGCATTCGAATCATCTCCACGCCGATGATTAGGTTAAAGCATGTGGTCAGTAGATCATCATAATTCGGATAAGTGTTCAGGTCTGTGAGATTGCCGAAGGATAAAATGAGCTGTGCAGTCATGATGATGATCCCAGCAGCCAATAGTGCGGCAATCACTAACTCCAAGGCAGTTGTCAAGTTTTTTAGAATCGCATTTGCATATTTTTTCATGTGTTCTTCTCCTTTTGGACTGTCTTTTGGACCTTATGACACTATTTTAAATTACTTCTCTTACGCATTCTTGCATCCAGGATCTTCTTACGGATACGAAGGGATTTTGGTGTTACTTCCAACAGCTCGTCCGTATCGATGAAGTCCAGTGCTTCTTCCAGACTTAAGATACGCGGAGTGGTCAGTCGCAATGCTTCATCCGCACTGGAAGAACGGGTATTAGTCAGGTGCTTGGTCTTGCAGACATTCAATTCGATATCTTCTGCCTTACCATTCTGTCCAATGACCATACCAGAGTAAACTTTTTCGCCAGGTCCTATAAATAATGTACCACGCTCCTGGGCACTGTACAATCCATAAGTTACAGATTCTCCAGTTTCAAATGCAATCAGGGAACCCTGCTTTCTATACTGGATATCTCCTTTATAAGGTGCATATCCGTCAAAGCTTGTGTTCAGGATTCCATTTCCCTTTGTATCTGTCATGAATTCACCGCGGTATCCAATCAGTCCGCGGGATGGGATAGAGAATTCCAGCCTTGTATAACCACCATTGGAGGTTCCCATGTTCTGAAGCTCTCCCTTACGCTGGCTTAATTTGTCAATGACTGTTCCTGTAAATTCATCCGGTACGTCTACATAGGCAATTTCCATAGGCTCCAATTTTTTACCGTTTTCATCGGTTCTGTAGAGTACTTCTGCCTTACTTACTGCAAATTCATAACCTTCACGTCTCATATTTTCGATGAGGACGGAGAGGTGGAGCTCGCCACGGCCGGAAACCTTAAAGCTGTCGGCACTGTCTGTCTCCTCAACGCGGAGGCTGACATCGGTATTCAGCTCACGGAACAGTCGGTCACGGATATGGCGGGAGGTCACATATTTACCTTCCTGTCCGGCGAACGGGCTGTCATTTACAATGAACTGCATGGAAATCGTCGGTTCAGAAATCTTCTGGAATGGTATTGCGACCGGGTTCTCCGGTGAGCAGAGCGTATCACCGATAGAAATACCGGAAATACCAGAGATCGCTACGATGGAACCGATGGAGGCCTCTTTGACTTCTACTTTGTTCAGACCGTCGAATTCATATAATTTGCTGATTTTTACTTTTTCCTGCTTATTGGAATCATGATGGTTCACCAGGACCATTTCCTGATTCACTGCGATGGTTCCATTGTCTACCTTACCAACACCGATACGGCCCACATATTCATTATAATCGATGGTACTGATCAGAACCTGGGTGGGTGCTTCTGGATCACCCTCTGGTGCAGGGATATAATCCAGGATTGTCTCGAATAAAGGCTGCATATCCTTTTCATCATCTGTCAGATCTAAAACAGCGATTCCAGATTTTGCGGATGCATATACAAACGGACAGTCGAGCTGCTCATCAGAAGCATCCAGATCCATGAAAAGCTCCAGCACTTCATCAATGACTTCGTCCGGTCTTGCCTCTGGACGGTCAATTTTATTGATGCAGACAATGACTGGAAGCTCAAGCTCCAAAGCTTTTCTCAAAACAAACTTTGTCTGGGGCATAGCACCCTCAAAGGCATCTACAACAAGAATGACGCCATTTACCATCTTAAGGACACGCTCTACCTCTCCGCCGAAATCAGCATGGCCCGGGGTATCGATGATATTGATCTTCGTACCTTTATAAAAGACGGCCGTATTCTTGGAAAGGATTGTGATTCCTCTCTCCCTCTCAATATCATTGGAATCCATGACACGTTCTGCCACTTCCTGGTTCTCGCGGAAAACACCGCTTTGTTTCAAAAGTTCGTCGACCAAGGTCGTTTTGCCGTGGTCAACATGGGCAATAATCGCAATATTTCTAACATCTTCACGCTTTGTTTTCATACTATTCAACACTCTTTCTACTATATAATGTGGTTACAACTTTTTTATTCTATCACAAAACTTTCCATATGGGAAGGTATTTTGATAAAGGGGGCGCTCGCAATATGCACGATCACCCTGCTTTTGGGGGAGATGCATGCGCTTTTCAGGGGGCTGACCGTTTGCGAAGAACTGCTAAGCCAAAACAGACGGTATCTCCTGGGAGCAGACACATTCGCCGCGTAAGCCGATGCTTACGCGCCTCAGGTGTCTTTGGAATTTGATTTTGTGAATCAAATTCCACCCAGGAGATACCATCTGTTTTGCCTAAGCAGTTCTAACGCGCACTTTATGCCCCCTGAAAAGTGCATGCATCTCCCCCAGCAGGGTGATCGTGCATATTGCTCGCTTACGTGCAACCAACCGGTGGGGAGCCGGCACCCCGGTGGGGATGCGGCTTGGGAGTGAGTTGGGGGAGGATATTGGATTGAGATTGGTATTGGGTTATTTTTGGAGGGATTGTATAGCTGGTAAGGGATTATTGTTATTTCAGTATAAAAATGTCAGAAGGAGAGATGAAATTCAGTATTCATATTTTAAATGATATATTTCACAAAAAAATGCCGACAAATTTTTACACCATTATATATGAAGCGTCACATTTCGAACAACTGAAAATTCCCTCTAAATCCTTTTTAATACTCCCTCGCTTTCTGCCAATTCGGCTCCCGTCTCACCCCGCTAAAATCCTCCCGATAGGAGCGCGCTTTTAAGCCGCGTCTGGATGCACCAGCCTTTTAGGAGGGGGATAGGGGGCGGCAGTGCATCCAGGGGAAGGGGAGAATCGGCTTAGTAAAATTTTCGGCGGAATACGGGCCATTTTACGGACTACAGGTCCGGAAAATGAGCGGACCTACAGGGTAAAATCATCAGATTTTACCCGCATGTCCGCGGTGCCCGTATTCCGCCGGAAATTTCACTTAGCCGATTCCCCTTTCCCCGCTTGCACCGCTGCCCCCTATCCCCCTCCTAAAAGGCGTCCCCCCTCCCACCCAGACCCGCCTCCCCACCCCGCGCCCCTATCAAATTTTGTCGAACGAATCTGCTGGGAATTTTGGTCTATCCCCGCTATCATGTTCATAGACTTAGTATTGACTCAAAAATACCAGTCAGAGGAAGGGAGTATTAAAAATTATGTCAGATAAGATTATTGAAAACAATCAGGTAACGATCATGGGCGAGGTGGCTTCTAAATTTACATACAGCCACGAGGTTTTCGGAGAGGGATTCTATATGGTGGATGTGCTGGTGAAGAGGCTCAGCAATTCAGATGACAGGATTCCACTTATGATTTCGGAGAGACTCATTGATGTGACCCAGGATTTTACTGGGGAGTTCATTATGGTTTCTGGACAGTTCCGTTCGTACAACCGCCACGAGGAACAGAAAAATAGACTGGTTCTTTCTGTATTTGTGCGTGAGGTTGAATTTATTGATGAGGAGTTGGACGGGGCGAAGACGAACCATATCCTTTTAGAGGGTTACATCTGCAAGAAGCCGGTCTATAGAAAGACTCCGCTGGGACGTGAGATTGCGGATCTTCTGCTTGCCGTGAACAGGCCTTATGGGAAGTCAGATTATATCCCATGTATCTGCTGGGGACGTAATGCAAGGTATGCATCCGGATTTGAAGTAGGGGAGCACGTTCAAGTACTCGGAAGGATACAAAGCAGAGAATATGTGAAAAAGCTTTCAGATACAGAAACAGAAACACGCACTGCTTACGAGGTTTCTGTCAGCAAATTAGAGTGTATGGAAGAGTAAAAGTGCAGGCTTTATGAAAGTGGATTCTATCTTAAGGAAGAAGCTTTATTCGTTAATACTGAACGTTGACATCGTCTACAAATAATGTTAAACTTTGGAAAGATAAGTGTTTAAGATTAGGAGGATGTATATGTCAATTTTTAAAGGAGCCGGAGTAGCGATTATCACCCCATTTCATGAAGATGGGAGCATCAACTATGATAAGCTGGATGAGTTGATCGATTATCACTGCGAGAATGGTACGGACAGCATTATTATTTGTGGTACTACTGGCGAATCTTCTACATTAACAGAAGAAGAGCATATGGAATGTATTAAGTTTACAATAGAGCGCACGAAGAAACGCATCCCGGTGATCGCGGGAACTGGTTCCAATTGTACGCGCACAGCAATCGAGATGTCCAAGGACGCTGCTAATGCAGGCGCGGATGGACTGCTCCTTGTGACTCCTTACTATAATAAAGCAACACAGGCAGGTCTTGTGGCACATTACAAGGCAATTGCAGCAGACGCGAAGGCTCCGATCATTTTATATAGTGTAAAGAGCCGGACCGGCATGAATATTGAACCGGCAACTGTCGCACAGCTCGTAAGTGAGGTGGAGAACATCGTTGCGGTCAAAGAGGCTTCCGGTGATATTTCACAGGTTGCGAAGATCATGCAGATGACAGACGAGAATGTAGATCTGTATTCAGGCAATGATGATCAGATCGTGCCGCTTCTTTCTCTTGGTGGGAAGGGTGTTATTTCCGTATTATCGAATATCGCACCGCGTGAGACACATGACATCTGTGAGAAGTTCTTTGCAGGTGATTTAGAAGGCAGCCGCGCACTTCAGCTCAAAGCACTGCCGCTCATTCAGCAGTTGTTCTGTGAGGTGAACCCGATTCCAGTCAAGAAGGCTGCGAACCTGATGGGAATGCAGGTAGGAGGAGTACGTATGCCTCTTACAGAGATGACAGAAGCGAATGCAGCGAACCTTGCTAAGGCGATGGCAGATTTCGGTCTGAAGCTGGTCTGATCAAAAAGAAAAGATAGAAAATATGATTGTTAAAGGGATATCATAAGTTGAGGAAAGTCCTCAAATGTGGTATCCTTTTTCATATAAGGCGTTAAAATCCCAACAGTGGGATAAATGGTTTATATCTATGATTTTAAGGGCAGAATACGAAACAGATAAAATGAACAGGAGGAGTTTAACATGATAAAAGTATTAATGCACGGATGTAATGGAAAGATGGGACAGATGATCACCGGACTGATCAAAGAGGATGAGCGTTTAGAAATCGCAGCCGGTGTGGACGCATATACAGGGATCGCTAATGATTATCCGGTTTTTGAAAGCATCGATGCATGCGATGTGGATGTGGATGTTGTCATTGATTTTTCTAATGCCGGGGCAGTGGACGGACTTCTGGATTATTGTGCCGGAAAGGAAGTTCCGGTGGTGTTGTGTACGACAGGGCTTTCAGAGGCACAGCTTGAGAAGGTGCAGGAGGTCTCTAAAAAAGTCGCAGTCTTAAAATCAGCGAATATGTCCATGGGGATCAATCTTCTTTTGAAGCTTTTAAAGGATGCGGCCAAAGTACTAGGCCCGGCAGGGTATGATATCGAGCTTGTGGAGAAACATCACAACCAGAAGGTGGATGCTCCAAGCGGTACTGCACTTGCCTTGGCAGATTCCATGAATGATGCGCTGAATCATGAATATACTTATGTATATGACAGAAGCCAGGTGCGTAGGAAAAGAGATGCCAAAGAGATGGGCATTTCTGCAGTCCGCGCAGGTACGATCGTAGGGGAACACGAGGTGATCTTTGCTGGGATAGATGAGGTGATTGAATTCAAGCATACAGCTTATTCCAGGAGTGTATTCGGTAAGGGCGCAGTGGAGGCTGCGAAGTTCTTGGCTGGACAGCCGGCTGGGATGTATGATATGAGTGATGTGATCCAATTCTGATGATAGAAGATGCGAAATGCACAAAAAGCCATATAAGGAATGTGTTCGGGCTTATGACTACAAAAAGGGGGGAGACACAGGCATGAAAAATCTGGAAACCAGATATTTGGAAAGACTCTCGGATCTGTATCCGACGATTGCGGCGGCCTCTACGGAGATTATTAATCTGCAGGCGATTCTGAACCTGCCCAAGGGGACGGAACATTTTTTGACAGACATCCATGGAGAGTATGAAGCGTTCAACCATGTGCTAAAGAATGGTTCCGGCTCTGTGCGTAGGAAAATCGATGATGTGTTCGGGAATACGCTGAGTTCCAGGGACAAGCAGTCCTTGGCGACGCTGATTTATTATCCGAAGGATAAGATGGCGCAGGTAAAAAAGGTAGAGACCAATATGGAGGACTGGTACAAGATCAATTTGTACCGCCTGATCGAGGTGAGTAAACGGGCGGCGAGCAAGTACACCCGCTCCAAAGTGCGCAAGGCGCTTCCGAAAGATTTTGCATATGTGATAGAAGAATTAATTACAGAGAAGGCGGAATTGAATGACAAAGAGTCCTACTACAGCGAGATCATCATGACGATGATCAGGATCGGACGTGCAGAGTCCTTCATTATAGCTATTTCTGAATTGATTCAGCGGCTGGTCGTGGATCATTTACATATCGTAGGGGATATCTACGACAGAGGGCCGGGGCCGCATATCATCATGAATAAGCTGATGAGCTACCATTCTGTAGACATCCAGTGGGGGAACCATGATGTACTCTGGATGGGGGCTGCAACAGGGCAGAGAGGATGTATTGCCAATGTCATTCGAATCTGCGCCAGATATGGGAACCTGGATATTTTGGAGGATGGATATGGAATCAACCTGCTTCCATTGGCGACGTTTGCCCTGCGGACCTATGGGGATGACCCGTGTACCTGTTTCACGCTGAAGGGGGCAGAGAAGCCGAATAAGGCGGAGATGGAGATGGATCTTCGGATGCACAAAGCAATTTCCATCATTCAGTTTAAGGTAGAAGGACAGATCATCAAGAGACAGAAGGGATTCCAACTGGAAGACAGAGCACTTCTGCACCTGATAGATTACGAAAAAGGAACCATTACACTAAAAGGGAAGACGTACCAGCTTCAGGATACAAATTTCCCGACAATCGACCCGAAAGATCCATACAGGCTTACAGAGGAAGAGGAAGAAGTAATGGAGCGTCTGGAACGGGCATTTTTAGGATGCGAGATGCTTCAGGAACACATGCGTTTCCTGCTTGCCAAGGGTGGACTGTACAAGGTGTACAATAATAATTTGCTCTATCATGGGTGTGTGCCGCTTAATGAAGACGGCAGCTTAAAAGAGGTGGATCTGTTCGGCAGGAAGTTCAAGGGACGCTCCCTCTATGATGCGTTGGACCGATATTTAAGGAAAGGCTTTTTCGCATTGGATGATGAAGACCGGGAAAATGGGCGGGATATCATGTGGTATATCTGGCTGCATCCGAATTCACCTCTGTTCGGTAAGGATAAGATGGCGACTTTTGAACGATATTTTCTGGCAGAAAAAGAGACACATGTGGAGAAGAAGAATCCTTATTATTACCTGTTGGAGAAGGAAGAGGTTATTGATAACATCATGACGGAGTTCGGGCTTGATTTAGAAGGTGCCCATATTGTGAACGGACATGTACCGGTAAAGCGTAAAAATGGCGAAAGTCCCATCAAATGCAATGGAAAGGTACTGGTCATTGACGGCGGTTTTTCTAAGGCATACCAGCAGGAGACTGGAATCGCGGGCTATACACTAATCTATAATTCCTATGGACTGCTCTTGGTCGCACATGAACCCTTTGAATCAACAGAGGCAGCGATTCAGAAAGAGAGTGATATCCATTCTGACTATATGGTCGTCAAACGTGTGATGGAGCGCCGTTTGGTGGGAGATACTGATACAGGAAAAGATCTAAAGGAACAGGTAGCAGATTTAGAACAGCTTCTGGCGGCGTACAGAAGCGGTGAGATTATTGAAAAAATATAAAAGGTTTCAGCAAAAACCAGGTGTAATAGGATAACGGCGGGGACAGAAGTGATTTTGTCCCCGTTGTGCCGAAAATATATGGCAGGAAGAAAGGGATTAGAGACAGCATGAAGCAGATAGAAGAGATTTTGGAGAATGATATTTCGATTCCCGACGGTGTAGAGGTGACGGAGCCTCTGAAGATTTATTTGAAAGAGATCGCCCAGATTCCCCAACTGAGTGAGAATGAGGAGAGGGAGCTGGGAAAACGAATCGCACAGGGTGATATGGATGCCAGACAGCAGATGGAGGAAGCGAACCTGCGTCTGGTGGTATCGATTGCCGGAGAATATGTGGGAAGAGGAATGCAGTTCATGGATCTGGTCCAGGAAGGGAATATCGGTCTAATGCAGGCTGCAGCGCAGTATAATGGTAACACTACGAAGAGCTTCTCTGCGTTTGCAGTTCCCTGGATCAAAGAGGAGATGGACAGGGCGCTTGACGAGCTGTCCGAAGAAATTCGTGTTCCGGCCTATGTGGCAGAGAACATGAAAAGGGTGCAGAATACATCCAGGGAATTAAAAAAGGAACTGGGAAGGGAAGCAAAAGCATCCGAGATTGCACAAAAGCTGGGGGACAAGACAGAGGAAGAAATCGAGAGTATACTGGCCATGTTGAAGAATCCGGCTGTACAAGAAACTGATGGCTCTGCCCAGGACTCTGATGGGGATGAATTTGCAGAAGAAGAGGAAGACAGGGCATCACAGGACGCGGTTGCATCACTGATTCGAAAAGAGGAAGTGGAAGAACTTCTGAGTCATTTGAATGAAAAAGAGAAAAAAGTCATTCGAATGCGTTTCGGTTTAGAGGACGGAAAACCTCATCCGGTAGAGGAAGTTGCAGAACAGCTCGGAATTACTGCAGGAGAAATTGGTCAGATAGAGATTCAGGCCATGCAGAAGCTAAGATCTGCAGGGAACGGACGCAGCGAATAAAAGATGAATACCCAGAAGACATGTGTGATAGGATGTCTTATGGGTATTTTTTTCGGAAGCGGCACATCATTTTTTAAATGAAATTTTTTCCATACATAGAAAACTTGAAATTGTAAATATTACTAACACAAGATTAATTATGGAAAGGGAGAAAAAACATGAAAAGATTTAAAAAGTTTTTATTATTAGTGATGTGTGCAGGAGTTCTCTGCGGAGTAACTGCATGTGGTACAGACAAGAACACAAATGACGGAGTAAACAATACAACAAACGATACAGCAAATGACACCAACAAGAATGATGCCAATAAAAATGATGCAAACAAGAATAATGCAGACAAGAACGATACAAACACAAACGATGCAACAGACGGAACAGATGTCAGGGACAGAGATGGTGACGGTGTGATCGACAATGCAGTGGATGATGTCACAGACGGAATCGATAATATCACAGATGATATGACAGATAATAACCGCCCGGAAAAAGACAACCTGAATGACAGAAACACGAACGATAAGAATATCACAGAGGAAAACAAAGCAAACGATACAAACCGTTAGTTCAAAAGGCAGGCGTATGAGAGGAATCAAAAGAACCTTTCGAGCCTGCCTTTTTTCATATACTTGTGAAGAGCTGCTGGAATTTGGGAGAGACTTTAGATTGATGAATTCTAATGTGGATTTTTTGACTTTAGTGTGGTAAAATATCAAAATGATATATGTTATGATTATACCTGCCCGGGGATCAGCATGAAGCTGGTCTTTGTATGCAGAAGAAATGATAAAGCAAAGGAGTATTACATAGTATGAGTATGGAAAGAAAGCTTGTAATGGGCAATGAGGCGATTGCTCTGGGAGCCATCCGTGCGGGAGTCAGGATGGTCGCTGGATATCCGGGAACACCTTCCACGGAGATCCTGGAGACAGTCGCAAAGCATAATGACGGAAGCATCCATGTGGAGTGGTCCACGAATGAGAAAGCGGCGATGGAGGTGGGCGCTGGAGCCGCTTACGCCGGAGCCAGGACTCTGGTCACGATGAAGCAGGTGGGATTGAATGTGGCTTCCGATCCACTGATGAGTCTTGCTTATGTGGGAGTAAAGGGCGGTATGGTCATCGTGTCGGCAGATGATCCGGGACCGATTTCCTCACAGACGGAGCAGGATACCAGACATTTTGCACAGTTTTCCAAGCTGCCCGTTTTTGACCCATCCTCACCGGATGAGGCCTATCTGATGATTGCGGATGCCTTTGAGTATTCAGAAAAATACCAGACTCCGGTCCTATTCCGGCCGACGACGAGAGTCTGTCATGCCTGCGTAAGCATTGAGCTGCTTCCAAAGCTGGATGTGCCAGAGCCAGAAGGGTTCATTAAAGATACGATGCGCTGGGTCATTTTCCCAAGACTTTCTTATCAGAACCATATCAAGATAGAGGCTAGGAATGTGGAACTTTCCGAGGTCTTTTCCTCATACCCAAAGAATATCATAAGGAAAGGAAGCGGCAGAAAAGGGGTCGTATCCGGCGGCGTGAGTTATGCATACACAAGTGAAGTGATTCCGGAGGAGATTCCATTTTTAAAGATCAGTACTCCGCATCCGTTCCCGGAACGCCTTGCCAAGGAATTTATCGAGGACTTAGATGAGGTGCTCGTGCTCGAAGAACTGGACCCGGTGATAGAAAAGGAGCTTTTACAGATTGCTGGAAAGTACCATTTGAATGTGAAAATATGTGGAAAACTGACCCATGATACAAGGAACGCGGGGGAGAACAGTGTGGAAAGCATCCGTGCGGACCTGAATCATTTCTTGGGACAGGACGAGGTCGGAGAATGCCAGACGACAGATACAGAGGAAAATGCAGTTCCAAAGCTTCCAATCAGGCCTCCGGTCTTATGTGCAGGATGTCCGCACAGGGCTTCTTTCTATGTAGTGAAAAAGGCGATGCGCGGGAAGAAAGCGGTCTTTAGTGGAGATATTGGATGTTATACACTAGGAAATGCGAAGCCGCTTGATATGGTGGACACTTGTCTGTGCATGGGGGCAGATGTGACAATTGCCCAAGGGTTACATATCATTGAGCCGGATGCAGTGAATTTCGCATTTATCGGAGATTCTACTTTCTTTGCTTCCGGGATTACAGGAGTTGTGAATGCGGTCTATAACCAGACGGATATTATTCTGGTCGTGCTGGATAATTCTACCACAGCTATGACAGGACACCAGCCCCATCCAGGGACAGGTGTGACGATGATGGGCGAAGTCGCAGCGAAGATCAGTATTGAGAATATTTTGCGTGGAATCGGCCTTGAATGGATCGAGACGGTGAATCCGTTAGAACTGGATCAGGCAGTGGATGCAGTGAAGAGGGCTTCAAAGGAGAAGGGCGTGCGTGCTATTATTTTTAAATCTCCTTGTATTGCGGTGTCGAGACCTGGAAAATTATACGAAGTGAAACAGGATGCATGCACAAAGTGTAGGGTCTGCATCAATCAGCTCGGCTGTCCGGCAATCACGGTCAATGCGGGCCGTGTTGTGATTGAACCTTCTTTGTGCTATGGCTGCGGCCTGTGCAGTCAGGTGTGTCCGTCCAGTGCGATTGGGGAGGTAGAGAGCAATGAATAAGAGTTGTTTACTATGCGGTGTTGGAGGCCAGGGGGTCGTCCTTGCAAGTAAGTTGATTGCATTTGCTGCCATGGAGCAGAGAAAATTCGTGCGCACTACAGAGACTATTGGAATGGCCCAGAGGGGTGGTTCGGTTGTGAGTCATGTGCGGATGGGGGAGGAAGTCCATTCCCCGCTGATCCCGATGAAGAGTGCGGATCTTCTGCTGGCCTTTGAGCCCGCTGAGGCGGTGAGATGTCTGCCTTATCTGAAAGAGAACGGCACTGTAATTGTCAGCAGCAAGGCAGTGAAGCCAGTCACCGATACCTTGAGCGGCAGCAGCTACGAGGGCGTGGAGATGCTAAAGTATTTGAAGGAACATGTGAAGAACCTGGCTATTTTTGATGGAGAAGAGATCTGCCGTCAGGCGGGGTCAGCAAAGGTCTTGAATGTGGCTCTTTTAGGGGCGGCAGCGGCAAGCGGTGTGCTGGGCATTTCTATAGAAGAGATGGAGCAGGCAGTCAGCAGCAATGTGAAGGAGAAGTTCCTGGAATTGAACAAAAAAGCCCTGGAGCTTGGAAAAGAAGCGTTTGAACAGGCAAAGTAAAGCCAATAGGGACGCAAAAAGAATAAAGGAATCGGGCATAAGGAGAAGCATAAAATGAGAATGACAGAATTGCAGCTGGAATTGATTAAGGAAAACTTGAAGCAGCTGACAGCGAAGGATTGTTTTTATAAAGAAAAGTTCAAAGATATCGATATAACGAAGATTCAGACGCAGGAGGATTTTGAGACTCTTCCATTTACATGGAAAGGAGATCTGCGTGAGGCATATCCCCTCGGATTACAGGCGGTCCCTGACGAGGAAATTGTCAGAATCCATTCCTCCTCCGGGACTACGGGAACACCGGTCATTATTCCTTATACAAAGAAGGATATAGAGGATTGGGCGAAGATGTTCGCACGCTGCTATGAGATGGCAGGGATTACCGCACTGGACAGAATCCAGATCACACCGGGATATGGTTTGTGGACAGCGGGAATCGGATTCCAGGCAGGTGCAGAGTATTTAGGAGCCATGACGGTTCCTATGGGCCCGGGCAACACAGACAAACAACTCCGAATGATGCAGGATATGAAATCCACGGTTCTTTGTGCGACATCCTCCTATGCACTGCTCCTTGCTGAGGAGATCGCGAAAAGAGGGCTGACGGAAAAGATTCATTTAAAGAAAGGTGTCATTGGCTCCGAGCGATGGGGCGATAAGATGAGAAAACGTATCGCAGCAGAGCTGGGCGTACAGTTGTATGATATTTACGGCCTGACAGAAGTCTATGGACCTGGAATCGCTATGAGCTGTGATTATGAATGCGGAATGCATTACTGGGATGATTACCTGTACTTTGAGATCGTAGATCCGAAGACCGGAAAGAATGTGCCGGACGGGGAAATCGGAGAGCTGGCAATCACAACACTCCGCAAGCAGGGAGCACCACTTGTACGTTATCGTACCCATGACCTGACTCGTTTCATTCCGGGAGAATGTAAATGTGGTTCCAAATTCCCAAGAATCGACACACTGATCGGAAGGACGGACGATATGGTAAAGGTGAAGGGCGTGAATATTTTCCCAAGTCAGATTGAAGAGATGCTGCATGACGTGCCGGAGGCATCCAGTGAATATCAGTTTATGTTAGATCACATGAATGGAAAAGATGTTTGTACCCTCTTTGTAGAAATTAATAAAAATGTAGATAAAAAGCAGGCGGAGGAATCAGTCAAGAAAGCATTCAAGACGAAGATCGGTATTACCGTCAATGTGAAACCGGTATCCATAGGAGACCTGCCGAGGAGCGAGAAGAAGTCGACCAGAATTTTTGATAACAGATATTGATACAAAGGGGTCAGACCCCTATGGAAAAGGGTCTGACCCCTTTGTTATTCGAAAGCGGACGAAAGGAATAATATGAAATTCAGACCATGTATTGATATTCATAATGGGAAGGTAAAACAGATTGTCGGAGGAAGTTTAAAAGACCAGGGCGATCAGGCAGTGACGAATTTTTCAACAGAGCTGGATGCTGCCTGGTATGCCAGCCAGTATCGGAAAGACGGGCTGAAGGGCGGGCACATCATCCTGCTGAATCCAGTCACATCCGAATTTTATGAGGCCACAAAGAGACAGGCCATTGGAGCCTTGAAGGCGTATCCGAAGGGCATGCAGATCGGCGGTGGAATCACTGCTGAGAATGCGGCCGAGTATCTGGATGCCGGGGCGAGCCATGTAATCGTAACGTCCTATGTGTTCCAGAATGGAAAATTCCACAAGGAGAATCTGGCTAAGCTTGTCTCAGCGGTGGGAAGAGAACATATTGTGCTGGATTTGAGTTGCCGGAAAAAGAATGCTTCCTATTATATAGTGACAGACCGCTGGCAGACCTTTACAGATGTGCGTTTGACACCTGAGGTCTTAGATCAGCTTTCTGGGTATTGTGATGAGTTTCTGGTCCACGGAGTGGATGTGGAAGGAAAAGCATCAGGAGTGGAATTGGAGCTCGTGCGGATGCTCGGAGAGTGGAACCGGATTCCCATTACCTACGCAGGAGGGATCGGGAGCATGGAGGACCTGGAGGAATTTAGTGAGCTGTGTCAGGGAAAGCTGGACTTTACAATCGGGAGCGCACTGGATCTGTTCGGCGGGAAAATCCCCTACGAAAATATTGCTAGACTGTAACCAGACTGTAAACAATGCAACTATCCCCATTAATTTGTTGAATTCACTGCAAGATAGTGTTAGAATGAAGCTTAGAGTAAATTTAGACAAGGAGTAAATTACGGAATATGAGTTTGATAGAGAAGATTTTCGGAACACACAGCGAAAATGAATTAAAGCGCATTTACCCGATCGTGGACCGGATAGAGTCGTTAGAGCCGGAACTTGAGGCATTGTCCGATGCTGAATTAAGAGATAAGACCAGAGAGTTCAAGAAGCGCCTTGAGGATGGCGAGACAACAGACGATATCCTGCCTGAGGCATATGCTGTTGTAAGAGAGGCGGCAAAGAGAAGCCTGGGGATGTGCCACTACCGCGTACAGTTGATCGGTGGCATCATCCTGCACCAGGGACGTATCTCTGAGATGAAGACCGGTGAAGGTAAGACTTTGGTTTCTACACTTCCTGCATATCTGAATGCCCTGGAAGGCAAGGGCGTGCATATCGTAACAGTCAATGATTATCTGGCAAAGCGTGATGCTGAATGGATGGGCAAGGTCCATGAATTTCTGGGACTGACCGTCGGCGTGGTCTTAAATTCCATGGACAACGACGAGCGTCGTGCAGCATATAACTGTGACATCACATATGTAACGAACAACGAACTTGGTTTCGACTACCTGCGTGATAACATGGTCATCTACAAAGAGCAGCTTGTTCAGCGCGGATTGCACTTTGCAATCATCGATGAGGTCGACTCTGTCCTGATCGACGAGGCAAGAACCCCATTGATCATTTCTGGCCAGAGCAACAAGTCCACTAAGCTGTATGAGGCATGTGATATTCTGGCACGCCAGTTGGAACGCGGTGAGGCGAGCGGAGAGTTTTCCAAGATGAACGCCATCATGGGAGAGGACATCGAAGAGACAGGCGACTTTATTGTCAATGAGAAGGAAAAGGCAGTCAACCTGACAGAGGACGGTGTGAAGAAGGTAGAGCAGTTCTTTCATATTGAGAACCTGGCTGACCCGGACAACCTGGAGATCCAGCACAATATCATTCTGGCTCTGCGTGCACATAACCTGATGTTCCGCGACCAGGATTATGTGGTGACACCGGAAGGCGAGGTCGTGATCGTTGATGAGTTTACCGGACGTATCATGCCGGGACGCCGTTATTCAGACGGTCTGCATCAGGCAATCGAGGCGAAGGAGCATGTGAAGGTCAGAAGAGAGAGCAAGACGCTTGCGACTATTACTTTCCAGAACCTGTTCAATAAGTATGATAAGAAGAGCGGTATGACAGGTACGGCCCTGACAGAGGAGAAGGAGTTCCGTGATATCTATGGAATGGATGTCATCGAGATTCCGACTAACGAGCCTGTTCAGAGAAAAGACCTGGAGGATGCCGTTTACAGTACACAGAAGGAAAAGTTCAAAGCAGTTGTTGAGGAAGTAAAACGGGCACACGCAACCGGACAGCCGGTACTGGTCGGTACGATTACTATCGAGATTTCAGAGCTCTTAAGCAAGATGCTGAAGAAAGAAGGCATCCAGCATAAGGTCCTGAATGCGAAGTACCATGAATTAGAGGCCGAGATCGTTGCAGATGCCGGTGTGCATGGTGCAGTTACCATTGCGACCAATATGGCCGGACGTGGTACCGATATTAAACTGGACGACGAGGCGAGAGCTGCTGGAGGATTGAAGATCATCGGTACAGAGCGTCATGAGTCCAGACGTATCGATAACCAGCTGCGTGGACGTTCTGGACGTCAGGGAGACCCGGGTGAATCCCGTTTCTACATTTCCCTGGAGGACGATCTGATGCGTCTGTTCGGTTCCGAGAAGCTGATGAGCGTGTTCAGCACACTTGGAGTGGAAGAGGGAGAGCAGATCGAGCATAAGATGCTTTCCAGTGCGATTGAAAAGGCACAGAAGAAGATCGAGAACAACAACTTTGGTATCCGTAAGAACCTGCTGGAATACGACCAGGTCATGAACGAGCAGCGTGAGATCATTTACAGTGAGAGACGCCGCGTGCTGGACGGAGAGAGTATGCGCGATACCATTTACAATATGATCACAGAATATGTGGAGAATACTGTGGATCGCTATGTTTCTCCTGATGTTGACCAGGAAGAGTGGGACTTAAAAGAGCTTGAAGTCGCATTGCATGATGTGATCCCGCAGCTTCCTCTTCCTTCTATTAAAGAGGCGCAGGATATGCAGCAGAAGGAGTTAAAGCACCTTCTGAAAGAGAGAGCTGTCAAGGCATATGAAGCAAAAGAGGCAGAGTTCCCGGAGGCAGAGCATCTCCGTGAAATCGAGCGTGTCGTACTATTGAAGGTTATTGATGGAAGATGGATGGACCACATCGACGATATGGACCAGCTCCGTCAGGGAATTGGTCTGCAGGCTTATGGACAGAGAGACCCACTGGTTGAATACAAGATGATGGGCTATGACATGTTCGGTGAGATGACAAATGCAATCGCAGAGACTACCATCCGTACTCTGTTCCACATCCGTGTAGAGCAGAAGGTAGAGAGAGAGCAGGTTGCCAAGGCAACAGGCACAAATAAGGATGAGAGCGCTGCCCGTGCGCCGAAGAAGAGAGAAGAGAAGAAGATCTATCCGAATGATCCATGTCCATGCGGAAGCGGCAAGAAGTACAAACAGTGCTGTGGACGTAACAAATAAGAATACCTGGATAAGCAGGAAATTATATACGAAGTTGAATATGAGAATCTGTATTTACAGATTCTCATTTATATAAGAAAGCAGGGAAGCGGATTTTTAAATATTCGCTTTCTATCAGAAAGAGGTGAATAAGGTGGTTTTGTTAGACGAACTGAGAACAAGACTGAGTGCATATGAAGAACCGCTGAAAGATCTGAGGGATTCACTTTGACTTAGCGTCAAAGAAGGAACGGATCGAGGAGCTGGAGCGGAAGATCGAAGAGCCGGGATTCTGGGATAATCCTGAAAAATCCAGCCATACAATGAAGCATTTAAAGGGGTTACAGGAATCAGTCAAGCAGATCGAGAAGCTGTATACAGATTATGAGGACTTAGGGCTTCTGATCGAGATGAGTGAGGAAGATGTAGATAATGAGACTGTCAAGGGAATTGAGGAAGAGCTGAATCAGTTTGAAGAGGAATTCGAAGAACTGCGTATTCAGACCCTTCTGACCGGAGAATATGACAGCAGTAATGCAATCGTGACCCTTCATGCCGGAGCCGGCGGAACCGAGTCCTGTGACTGGGCAGGTATGCTGTACCGGATGTACAGCAGATGGGCCGAGAAGAAAGGATTTTCGCTGGAGGTCCTGGACTATCTGGATGGAGACGTGGCAGGAATCAAGGGTGTGACCTTTGAGGTGGAGGGGGAGAATGCCTACGGGTATCTCCGCTCTGAAAAGGGTGTGCACCGACTGGTACGTATTTCTCCATTCAATGCCGCAGGAAAACGACAGACCTCATTTGCATCCTGCGATGTGATTCCAGACATTGAAGATGAGATTGATATCGAGATCAATGAAGAAGATCTCAGGATCGATACTTACCGTTCAGGCGGTGCGGGCGGTCAGCATGTCAATAAGACTTCTTCTGCGGTCAGAATCACGCATCTGCCGACTGGAATCGTGGTGCAGTGTCAGAATGAGCGGTCCCAGCATATGAACAAGGACAAGGCGATGCAGATGTTAAAGGCAAAGCTGTATCTTTTGAAAGAGCAGGAGCAGGCCGAGAAGGTGTCTGACATCCGCGGAGAGATGAAAGAAATTGGCTTTGGAAGTCAGATTCGCTCTTATGTCATGCAGCCGTATACATTGGTGAAAGACCACCGTACGAATACAGAAATCAGCAATGTGAATGCGGTGATGGATGGAAATATTGACCCATTTATCAATGCATACCTCAGTGCGAAGCGGTAAAAAGTGCGGATAAAGATTTGAAAAAGATGATAAAGAAGGAAAGGGAGAAGGAGGAAAACATGGTTAATATAGCAGTAATGGGATACGGTACAGTTGGTTCAGGGGTCGTAGAGGTCATTAATACGAACGGTGCCAGAATCAACCAGAGAATCGGGGATGAGCTGAATATCAAATATGTATTGGATTTGAGAGAGTTCCCGGGAGACCCCATCCAGGAAAAGCTGGTACATGATTTTGATACGATCGTGAATGACCCGGAGGTCAAGATCGTAGTAGAAGTCATGGGAGGAATTGAGCCGGCATATACATTTGTGAAGCGTTGTCTCCAGGCAGGAAAAAGCGTAGCCACATCCAACAAAGCACTCGTGGCTAAGCATGGGGCTGAACTTCTGTCAATTGCAAGAGAGAATAATATCAATTTTCTGTTCGAGGCAAGTGTAGGCGGAGGCATTCCGATCATCCGTCCGTTGAATTCTTCTATGACGGCTGATGAAATCGAGGAAATCACAGGTATCTTAAACGGTACTACAAACTATATGCTGAGTAAAATGTTCTATGAGGGAGCGGATTATGATGAGGTCCTGAAAGAGGCGCAGGCAAAAGGGTATGCTGAGCGTAATCCAGAGGCTGATGTGGAAGGGTATGATGCCTGCCGTAAGATCGCGATTCTGTCTTCCCTGATTTCCGGACAGCAGGTGGATTTTGAAGATATATATACAGAGGGTATCACAAAAATCACAAAGCAGGATATGATGTATGCAAAAGAACTTGGCATGACAATTAAGCTACTGGCCTCCAGTAAACGTGACGGAGATCATCTTCATGCGATCGTGGCACCGTATATGCTGAACAAGGATCATCCTCTTTATAATGTCAACGATGTTTTCAATGCTATTTTTGTTCATGGTAATGTTCTGGGGGATGCGATGTTCTACGGAAGCGGTGCAGGAAAGCTGCCAACTGCCAGTGCAGTTGTTGCAGATGTCGTAGATGAGGCAAAGCATCTGAACCGGAATATTATGACTATGTGGAAGAGCGACAAACTGGAGCTGCAGCCGATCGCAGATACAAGTAAGCGGTATTTTGTCAGAATTCAGGGTGACGCGGATGCCATGAAAGCACATTTGGAAAGCAAATTCGGCCCAGTCATGATCGTGAAGGCGGGAGGGCTGGAAGATGAATTTGGATTCGTCACAGAAGCGATGACCGAGGGGACTTACGAGAAGAATGCGAAAGAGTTCCCAAGTATCCTGCATATGATTCGTGTTGAGGGATAAGGAAAGATATAAAATGGAGCAGAAGATCCGCCCATGACAGAGCGGATGAGAGTATACGTGATAGACTGCACTGCGAGGCAAAAAAGAGGGTAAAAAAGACAATATGAAATATGTAATTGTATTATGTGATGGGATGGCAGATGAACCAATCCAGGAATTAGGCGGAAGGACTCCGCTTGAGGCTGCGGCAACACCGAATATGGATCGTTTCGCACAGGATTCTGAAATCGGTATGGTGAGGACTGTGCCGGAAGGGATGGCTCCGGGGAGCGATACAGCAAACCTGTCTGTGATCGGATATGATCCACAGAAGTATTATACGGGAAGATCTCCGCTGGAGGCTTTGAGCATTGGAGTGGATATGGAGCCGACAGATGTTTCATTTCGATGTAATATCGTGACTTTGACAGAGGATGAGCAGGCTTATGAGGACCGGGTCATTATCGACCATAGCTCCGATGAGATCAGTACAGAGGATGCGGCTGTTCTTGTTGAGGCTTTGAAGGATGGACTGAAAAAAGACGGGTATGAGTTCTATGTGGGAACAAGTTACCGGCATCTGCTGATCTGGAAGAATGGCGAGATACTTGAACTGACGCCGCCCCATGATATTCTGACAAGGAGGATCGGGGAGTATCTGCCGAAGGATAATGTTCTCCGTGAGATGATGGAGAAGAGCTATCAGATTCTCTCGAATCATCCATTGAATCTGGAGCGGAAAAAGAAGGGACTCAATCCTGCGAATTCTGCATGGTTCTGGGGAGCAGGAACAAGACCGATGCTGGCTTCTTTTGAAGAGAAAAACAAAAAGAAGGGTGCGATGATCTCTGCGGTGGATTTGTTAAAAGGAATTGCAGTCGGTGCCGGAATGCAGAATATATATGTGGAGGGGGCCAATGGCGGTCTTCATACGAATTATGCAGGAAAAGCACAGGCCGCTGTGGATGCACTCACAAAAGACGGATGCGATTTTGCGTATATACATATAGAAGCTCCAGATGAGATGGGGCATCAGGGAAATGTTCAGAATAAAATCAAATCAATCGAAAATATTGATTCCTATATTATAGGGCCTGTGGCTGAATCCTTAAAAAATGCGGGAGAGGATTTCCGCATGCTGGTACTGCCGGATCATCCGACGCCGATCAGCGTTCGGACACACACCGGGGAACCGGTGCCCTATATGCTTTATGACAGCAGGAAAGCAGAGAACGGGATGGAGACATATGATGAGAAGGCTGCCTCTAAGACGGGAATCCGTGTGGAAGAGGGCTATACCTTGATCGACCATCTCTTTGAGAATAGGAGGACAACATGCTGATAGTAAAAAAATTTGGAGGCAGCTCTGTGGCTGACAAGGAATGTATTTTCCGCGTGGCAGAGCGCTGCATCGAGGATTATAGAAAAGGAAATGACGTCATTGTTGTTTTGTCTGCAATGGGAGATACAACAGATGAACTGATCGACAAAGCGAAGACGATCACGCCCAATCCATCCAAGCGAGAGATGGATATGCTCCTGACGACCGGGGAACAGGTCTCTGTAGCGCTTATGGCAATGGCGATCAATTCACTGGGAGTGCCGGCGGTATCTCTCAATGCATTTCAAGTCGCTATGCATTGTACATCGACATATGGCAATGCTCGGTTCAAGAGAGTGGATGCTGAACGTATCCGCCATGAATTAGATTATAAGAAGATTGTTATCGTAACGGGATTCCAGGGAATCAATAAGTATGATGACTATGCAACGCTGGGAAGGGGTGGTTCCGATACCACAGCAGTAGCTATTGCTGCGGCACTCCATGCAGATGCCTGCGAGATCTACACCGATGTGGACGGAGTCTATACCGCAGATCCGAGAATCGTGCCGAACGCAAGAAAACTGGATGCGATCAGCTACGATGAGATGCTGGAGCTGGCATCACTGGGGGCCAGAGTCCTGCACAACCGCTCTGTAGAGATGGCAAAAAAATATGGAGTACAGCTAGTGGTACGTTCCAGTCTGAATCGAGAAGAAGGGACGGTAGTCAAGGAGGTAGTAAAATTGGAAAAAATGTTAATCAGCGGAGTCGCTTCCGATAAAAATACATCACGTATTTCTGTGATCGGTGTGGATGATAAACCGGGTGTAGCGTTCAAGATTTTCAATACATTGGCAAAGAAAGGAATCAATGTGGATATCATTCTTCAGTCCGTAGGACGTGAAGGAACAAAGGATATCTCCTTTACAGTTGCACAGGATGACTTAAAGTATACTTTGGAAGTTCTGGAAGAGAATAAAGAGGCACTGACGATCAAGGAAATCAATCATAAAGATACGGTAGCTAAGATTTCTATCGTAGGAGCAGGAATGATGAGCAATCCAGGTGTCGCTGCTAAGATGTTCGAGGCATTGTTCAATGCAGGCGTGAACATCAATATGATCGCAACATCAGAGGTTCGTATCACTGTGCTGATCGATGAGAAGGATGTGGAGAGAGCGATGATCGCGGTACATGATGGGTTTGGGCTGGCAGATTAGCCTCAAGCAGGGAAACAGCAGAACAGATTTAGAATATCCGTTCTGAATCAAGACATAGAATTGATACTGAAAGTCTTTTTAATAATATAAAAAAGGTTGCTGAAAATAGATTCTAAACTACTTTTCAGTAACCTTTTGCTTTTTATGAGATAGAAAAACCGGAATCTTTATTATTGGACCGAGTTCAGAACCTTATCTACAAGGCGCCTGTCATCATCCGGCAGTGAACGATACTTGAGAATCATTTCAATCTCTGATTCTGACAGATGAAGCGTCTTTGAAGAATCGTCCTGGATCGCAGCGATATAAGGTCCACTCTGTTCTCTGATGACATCCTCATATGGAGATATATTCTGGAGAACCAGTTGATCTAATGTGAGATCGAACTTCTGTGCAAACTGGATAATGAAGTTCAAATCAGGTTCGCGTTTATAGTTCTCATAATTGGAATATGCCTGTCTGGAAATATTCAGCTTTTTGGCAAGGACTTCTTGTGTATAGCCAAACTTGTTTCTGATTGTCTTCATATTCTTGATAAGCTGTATATTCGCCAAAGTCATACCTCCATTACAGGGAAATTAAAAACCGTGTGTAGATTATATAACGTTTCCCGGTAAATGGATATTCTATGCCTCACAACGAAGAATATATAAATAATGACACGAAATGAAGCAAAAGTGAAAGTCGACTATTGGAGTGACCACATCGAATGTCTACTTTTTACTTAAAGTACTGTTATGGTATTGGCTGGAAAAGGTGACATCCTCTTTGAACCAGGCCGGAGGTTCGAAAGCATTTGCAGCCGCTTCATCTGGAAATTCAACTTCCGCCAGAAGCAGAGGTGCCAAATCGCCACCAAAGATATCCAGTTCAATGGTGAGTCCGTCCTGGAGGGGAATCATATACCTATCCTTCACAATCAGCCGCCCATCCGTCTTAGCCTTCAAATGTTCGTAAGCTTCTTTAGTAAGTGGAAGATTATACTCCTCACGGACCATGTGCCCCTTTGATTTATAAGTCAGAAAATAGTCATCGTTATCTCGGCGTATTCGAACTACAGGTTCCGTACAAAGATAGCCCTGCTCAATATGACGGCAGGGATACCTGTCCAGATCTTTAGGTAGATTTTGTTTGTCTATAAGATATTTACGTTCGATTTCCATAAAAAATCCTTTCCTGAATCCATAATTTCAAGTCTTAAAACTGTCAAAGAATCCTTGTTTCATCATTATCATACTCCTCCCTAAACGAAAAGTAAACGGGTAAAAACGGACGGCCTACTCCCACGAATTTCTCGGCGCCATTGATTTTTAGCATTAGATTTGTTACACTGTGAACAGATAAAGCCGTGTCGTTTTTTTGATGGAAAGAAGGAGGAATTGAATCATGAAAAAAGCATGTGTTTTTTTAGCAGCGGGATTTGAAGAGGTGGAAGGTCTGATGATCGTCGACCTGCTGAGACGGGCAGGCGTAGAGACATATATGGTATCTGTGAGTGGAGACAGAAAAGTGGTGGGAAGCCATAAGATCGCGGTGGATGCGGACTGTCTGTTTGAGGAGATGGATTATGCTGATATTGATCTGCTCATGCTTCCGGGAGGACTGCCGGGAACGGATAATCTGATGGCACACCAGGGATTGGAGAAACTCCTTAGGGAATTCTATGCACAGGGCAGATATCTTGCAGCAATCTGTGCGGCCCCAAGTGTCTTCGGCAAATTTGGTTTTCTGGAAGGGCGCAGGGCTTGTTCCCACCCGTGCAGAGAGGATGCACTGACTGGGGCAGAGGTCGTGAAGGAGCCGGTCGTGATGGACGGGCACATCATTACAGGACGTGGATTAGGGGCAGCCATCCCATTAGGGCTGAAGCTGATTTCTTTACTGATCGATGATAAGACAGCAGAGGATGTAAAGAACGCAATCGTATATCAAGGCTAGAGCAGGGAAAGAAAGGCTGCGTATATGAGGAAATAAGAGTTTAGACGGAAAAGATGTGTATGAAACGGACCAAAATCAAAGGCAGGTTCGAAATACAGCGGTGCAGACGAAAACTATGATGACATAGTAGTCTGCACCGTTTTTTAAGTGAAAACGGCGAAAAAATCAGTTTCATAGATAAAAAACGATGTAAATGAGATGAAAACGGCATAAAAAATGAAAAATAGCCCTGAAAAAGCCTAAGAACCGGGAAAAAGTACTGGAAATTTGCAAACCTATGTGCTATACTATTTCAATGACTGCGAAGGTATATTTTCAGGAAGTGATTTCTGGAAGATACAGATCAGCGTTTGAATGGTACGAATCAAGGAGGAAAATAAAAATGAGTTTACAGGTAGAAAAATTAGAACATAACATGGCCAAACTTACAATTGAAGTTCCGGCAGAAGATGTGGAGAAAGCACTCCAGGCAGCATACTTAAAACAGCGCAAGCAGATTAACATGCCTGGTTTCCGTAAAGGAAAAGTTCCGAGACAGATGATTGAAAAAATGTACGGACCTGAAGTGTTCTATGATGAAGCAGCCAACAAGATGATTCCGGAAGCTTACTCAAAGGCATATGATGAGTGTGAGCTGGAACTGGTTTCCCAGCCGCAGATTGATGTCGTTCAGTTAGAGAAGGACAAATCTTTCATTTTCACAGCAGAAGTAGCAGTGAAACCGGAAGTGACTCTTGGCGAATATAAAGGACTGTCTGTAGATAAGGTTTCTACAAGAGTGACAGCAAAAGAAGTGGATGAAGAGATCGAGAAAGAGCGCGAGCGCAATGCAAGAACAGTTGATGTGACAGACCGTGCAGTTCAGGATAAGGATCAGGTAACACTGGACTTTGAAGGATTCGTAGACGGAGAAGCATTCGAAGGCGGAAAAGGAGAAGACTATCCGCTGACCATCGGTTCAGGAGCATTCATCCCGGGATTCGAGGAGCAGTTGATCGGAGCTGAGATCGACAAGGAATTAGAAGTAAAGGTGACATTCCCAGAGGAATATCAGGCAAAAGAACTGGCTGGAAAAGAGGCAGTTTTCAAATGCACAGTACATTCTATCAAGGCAAAAGAGCTGCCTGAATTAGATGATGAATTTGCTTCTGAAGTATCTGAGTGTGAGACACTGGATGACTACAAAGCAGAAGTGAAGAAGAACATCAAAGAGCGCAAAGAGCGTGAAGGAAAAGAAAAGAAAGAGAACCAGGCTGTAGATAAAGCAATCGAGAATTCCACAATGGATATCCCAGAAGCAATGATCGATATGCAGGTAAGACAGATGGCAGATGATTTTGCACGCCGTATCCAGCAGCAGGGACTTTCTGTAGAGCAGTATTTCCAGTTCACAGGAATGACAGAAGAGAAGATGATGGAAGAATTAAAGCCACAGGCTGAGAAGCGCATCAAGACAAGACTGGTACTGGAAGCAGTTGTAAAGGCTGAGAATATTGAAGTATCAGATGAGCGTCTGGATGAAGAGCTGCAGAAGATGGCAGAAGCTTACCAGATGGAAGTAGATAAACTGAAAGAATTCATGGGCGAGAATGAGAAGAAGCAGATGAAGGAAGACATCGCAGTTCAGGAAGCAGTTACTCTGATCGCTGATGCAGCAGTAGAGGAATAAGATCAACTATTGCTTTAGATGAGGGTTTTGCAGGAAGTGAATTGAGGGAGGCTGCCCGGTGAGACTGTCATTTTGTATGACAGGCTGGATTCAACAAAGTCAAAATTACCGAGTGTGAATTGAAATAACATAATCAGGAGGGACATCGATGAGTTTAGTACCTTACGTCATTGAACAGACGAGCCGTGGAGAACGCTCCTACGACATTTATTCAAGATTATTAAAAGAAAGAATTATTTTCCTGGGAGAAGAAGTGAATGATGTATCAGCAAGCGTGATCATCGCACAGCTTCTTTTCCTGGAAGCGGATGATCCTGATAAGGACATTCAGTTATATATCAACAGCCCGGGCGGTTCCGTAACTGCAGGGATGGGAATCTATGATACCATGCAGTATATCAAATGTGACGTGTCTACCGTATGTGTCGGTATGGCTGCAAGCATGGGCGCATTCCTTCTTTCAGGCGGAGCAAAGGGCAAGCGTTTTGCACTTCCGAATGCAGAAATCATGATTCACCAGCCGTCAGGCGGTGCACAGGGTCAGGCGACAGAAATTAAGATCGTGGCAGAACACATCTTAAAGACACGCCAGAAGTTGAACGAGATCCTGGCAGCCAATACTGGACAGCCGCTGGAAGTGATCCAGGCAGATACAGAGCGTGATAACTTTATGTCAGCCCAGGAAGCTAAGGAATATGGATTAATTGATGAAATACTTGCCAGACACTAATGGCAATATGAGGTGAAAAGTAATATGGCAGGAAAAGTAAGTGATGATACAGTAAGGTGTTCTTTCTGTAATAAGACCCAGGCACAGGTGCGCAAGCTGATTGCAGGACCGAATGGTGCTTATATTTGTGATGAGTGCATTGATGTGTGTGCTGAGATTATTGAGGAAGAATTTGAATATGACGAAAGAAGAGCATTTGATGACATCAATCTTCTGACACCGGAAGAGTTGAAGGCGTTCCTTGATGAATATGTCATCGGACAGGATGAAGCCAAGAAGGTGCTTTCCGTTGCTGTATATAATCATTACAAGCGGATTATGGCAGAACAGGACTTAGGGGTCGAACTGCAGAAGAGCAATATATTGATGTTAGGACCGACCGGCTGTGGTAAGACGCTGCTTGCCCAGACATTGGCCAAGATCCTCAACGTGCCGTTTGCCATCGCTGATGCAACAGCCCTGACAGAGGCAGGTTATGTAGGTGAAGATGTTGAGAACATCCTGTTGAAGGTGATTCAAGCTGCGGACGGGGATATTGAACGTGCGGAGCATGGAATCATTTATATAGACGAGATTGATAAGATCACAAGAAAATCAGAGAACCCATCCATCACCCGTGACGTATCCGGGGAAGGTGTGCAGCAGGCTCTTTTGAAGATCATCGAGGGAACCGTGGCTTCTGTTCCGCCTCAGGGCGGCAGGAAGCATCCTCATCAGGAATTGATTCAGATAGACACGACGAATATCCTGTTTATCTGCGGCGGAGCTTTTGAAGGAATCGAGAAGCTGATCGAGACCCGTCTTGATAAGAAGTCCATCGGATTTAATGCGGAGATTGCTTCGAAGCATGAATATGATGTGGACGTACTGCTCCATCAGGTGCTGCCTCAGGATCTGGTCAAGTTCGGATTGATTCCAGAGCTTGTTGGGCGTCTGCCGGTGACAGTTTCACTGGATATGCTGGATGAGGAAGCTCTGATCAGGATTCTGACGGAGCCGAAGAGTGCAATCGTAAAGCAGTATCAGAAGCTGTTGGAATTAGACGGGGTAAGACTGGAATTTGATAAGGATGCCCTGTATGCGATTGCAGAGACATCCCTAGCAAGAAAGACAGGAGCCAGAGGACTTCGGGCAATCATGGAGAATATCATGATGGATACAATGTTCAAGGTGCCGTCAGATGATACAATCAAAGGATGCCGGATAACAAAAGAAGTGGTAAAGGGAACGGGAAGGCCATTGTATGAATGCGATGGAGAAGAACGCAGATCGTTCCTGAACTCAGAAAGCGCGTAAAGATTCGGGCGGGTGCAATGGAATAACCATGTATCCGCCCTTTTAGCATATGTGGTTTCCTGAAATAGACAGAGAACCAGGAGGAGACGAGATGAAGAGTGAAAAGAGAAGCCTTCCGATGGTCGCGCTGCGGGGCATGACGATCATGCCGGAGATGGTGGTACATTTTGACGTGAGCCGTCTGCGTTCCATAGCAGCCATCCAGGAGGCTATGGTGGAAGACCAGAAGATATTTATGGTAACACAAAAGGAGATCGAGACAGAGAACCCAAAACAGGAAGATTTATTTGAAGTGGGTACTGTCGGGACGATCAAACAGATCATTAAGCTGCCGAAGCACATCGTGCGTGTGCTTGTGGCGGGTGAGACAAGAGGAGTGCTCTCAAAGATTGAATATGAGGACCCTTATCTGCGTGCCGAAGTCGAGGTCATCGATGATTCTGATATTACAATTCCAGAAGATCTGAACGGGCAGGCAATGGAGCGCGGACTCAAAGATATGTTTGTTGACTTTGCTGCTAAAAATGGGAAGATGTCCAAAGAAGCAGTCGCCCAGGTATTGGAGATTCAGGGCTTAAAGAAGCTGGTGGACGAGATTGCGGCCAATACGCCGCTCTATTATACGGATCTGCAGGAAATCTTAAATGAGACAGATTTCTGGAAACGATATGAAGCACTGGCATTCAAGCTGGTCAATGAAGTGCAGATCATGGACATCAAGGAAGAAATCCAGTTAAAGGTGAAAGAACGAGTTGACAAGCATCAGAGGGAATACATTCTCCGGGAACAGTTAAAACTAATTCGTGAAGAGCTGGGGGAGGATACGACCATTTCCGATGCTGAGGAGTTCGCAAAGGCGGCAAAGGCATTAAAGGCGCCGAAGGAAGTCAAGGAGAAGCTGGAGAAAGAAATCAATCGTTTTAAGAGCTCCTTGAACAGCCCGGCGGAAAGCGGAGTCATCAGGACCTATATTGAGACGCTTCTGGAGATGCCGTGGAATAAAGGGGTAAAAGATAGTAATAACCTGGAGTTTGCACAGAAGGTTCTGGATGAGGATCACTACGGGTTGGAACAGGTGAAGGAGAGAGTGTTGGAATTTTTGGCAGTACGTTCCTTGACTAAGAAGGGTGAAAGTCCCATCCTCTGCCTGGTAGGACCGCCCGGAACCGGTAAGACTTCCATCGCGAAGTCACTGGCAAAGGCATTGAAAAAGCCATATGTGAGGATCTCACTCGGAGGTGTGCGCGACGAGGCGGAGATACGTGGACATAGAAAGACCTATGTGGGAGCGATGCCTGGAAGAATCGCCAATGCGATCAAGACCGCGGGCGCTAAGAATCCGGTCATGCTTTTGGATGAAATTGATAAAGTGAGTACAGATTATAAGGGGGATACATTTTCTGCGCTGCTTGAGGTATTGGACAGCGAACAGAACAGCAAGTTCCGTGATCACTACCTGGAAGTTCCGCTGGATCTGTCAGAGGTATTGTTCATCACGACTGCCAATACTCTTCAGACGATTCCAAGACCTCTGCTCGATCGTATGGAGGTAATCGAGGTCAGCAGCTATACGGAGAATGAAAAACTGCATATTGCGATGGAGCATCTCATTCCGAAGCAGCTTGAGAAGCATGGGCTTAAGCCGGAGCAGATTTCATTTAGCAAGCATGCCATCTGGAAAATGGCACGGAACTATACGAAGGAAGCCGGAGTCAGACAGTTAGAGCGTGAGATCGGCAATATCTGCAGAAAAGCGGCAAAGGAAATATTGACGACTCAGAAAAAATCTATTTCCATTACCGAGAAGAATATACACAAGTATCTGGGGAAAGAAAAATATACCTACCAGATGGTAAATGCGGCAGATGAGGTAGGAATTGTGCGCGGACTCGCATGGACCAGTGTGGGTGGTGATACCTTGCAGATCGAAGTCAACGTGATGCCTGGAAGCGGAGATATCATGCTGACCGGGCAGTTGGGAGATGTGATGAAGGAGTCCGCACAGACCGGAATCAGTTATATCCGTTCTGTGAGCAGCCAGTATAAAATTGCAGAGGATTTCTTTGAGAAACATGATATCCATGTGCACATCCCGGAAGGGGCAGTTCCGAAAGATGGACCGTCCGCAGGAATTACCATGGCGACGGCTATGATTTCTGCTATCACTGGACGAAAGGTCCGGGCGGATCTGGCGATGACCGGAGAGGTCACACTGCGCGGAAGGGTTCTGCCGATCGGAGGGCTCAAGGAAAAGCTACTTGCAGCAAAGAATGCAGGGATTAAGACGGTACTCGTGCCGAAGGAAAATATGGCAGATGTGGAGGAGCTTTCCACAGAAATCACGAAAGGCCTGGAAATCCTGCCGGTAGAACACATGAATGAAGTACTAAAGGCAGCACTGGCGGCAGGAGAATCAGAGAAGTAGAAAAAGGCACAAGAGGAAACGTGGTTTTTCAGGGTGCTGTATTGTGTGAAAAGACAGGAGAATTTTATGGTAATTAAGAATATAAACTTAGAGACGGTCTGTGGAATTACAAGTGTGCTGCCGGAGAATGATAAACCGGAGATCGCATTTGCGGGGAAATCCAATGTAGGAAAATCTTCCCTGATCAATGCTCTGATGAATCGGAAATCCTATGCCAGGATTTCCGCGACTCCCGGGAAGACTCAGACAATCAACTTTTATAATATCAACGAAGAGCTATATCTCGTGGACCTTCCAGGGTACGGATATGCAAAGGTCTCTGAGAAGGAGAAGGCACAGTGGGGAAAGCTGATAGAGAGATACCTCCATGGTTCCAGTCAGCTTCGTGCGGTCTTCCTTTTGATTGATATCCGGCATGAGCCATCTGCGAATGACAGGATGATGTACCGCTGGATCGTGGATCAGGGATTTCCCCCAATCATAATCGCCACAAAGCTGGACAAACTAAAGAGAAGCCAGATTCAGAAGCATGTGAAAATGGTCAGAGAAGGGCTGGACCTTGTACCTGGCACAAAGATCATCCCTTTCTCTTCTGTCACAAAGCAGGGGAGAGAAGAAATCTGGGAGCTGGTTGAAACGGAGTATTTGGACAGACAAGAGGTGGAATAATTATGGAGAAAAAGAGGCCTTACTGGCAGGTTGCTGTAAGCCTTATTTTCAGTCTGCTTGCAACAGCAGCATTTGTGATCGTCGGACTCAAGGCAATTGGGTTTCTGATGCCGTTCGTGATCGGCTGGATCATATCGGCCATTGCAACGCCGCTGGTAAACTGGCTGGAGAAACGATTGAAGATCGTGAAGAAGCTGGGTTCAGCATTGATTGTTATCGTTGTTCTGGCCCTGATCATTCTGGTGCTTTATTTTGCTATCAGCCGGATCAGTACGGAAATCGGTGACCTGGTCAAGAACTTCCCGGATATGTATGCACAGTTGGAGCAAGGGCTCAGGCAGATCGGAAGTACACTTTCGGGTACATTTTCCAAACTGCCTGAAGGAATCCAGAATGGATGGAATACCGTCGTGCTGAACCTGGATCAATATATGGGTGAGCTGGTTTCTAAAATCAGTCAGCCGACAGTGACAGCCGCAGGAAACTTTGCAAAGAGTCTGCCGTCCTATCTGATTTCTTTTATTGTAGTCATTATGTCAGCATATTTCTTCACGGTTCAAAGGGAAGAAGTGATCCAATGGCTCAAAAGAGTGGCCCCTCCATCCGTAGAAAAGCGGATGAGCCTTGTCATGGACAACTTAAAATATGCAGTAGGCGGCTATTTCAAGGCACAGTTCAAGATAATGGGGGTCGTCTTTTTGATCTTGTTCATTGGTTTTGCTGTGTTGAACGTGCATTATTCAGTGCTGGTAGCCTTTCTGATTGCCTTTTTGGATTTTCTGCCTTTTTTTGGAACTGGGACAGCGATGATTCCCTGGGCCGTGTATAAATTTCTGATGGGCAACTATAAGGTTGCCCTCCTGCTATTGATTATTTATGCGGTGACCCAGTTAGTCCGTCAGCTTCTACAGCCAAAACTGGTGGGAGACAGCATGGGATTGAATCCACTGGTCACTTTACTGCTGCTTTATATCGGGTATAAAGTGAGCAGTGTTCTGGGCATGATCTTGGCGGTTCCAATCGGAATGGTGCTCATTAATATGTGTCAGGCGGGAGCCTTCGATTATATTTTGGATGATGTGCGGATATTGGTAGAAGGGATACTTGGACTTAGAGAAGAAAATTAAGTAAGCGACGCTGCTAGAATTTTAAGCCGTCAGCAATCTTGTTTTTCAGAGCATTTTTATGGCCTGGCTAACAGGAATGCTGACGGCTTAAATTTTTATTGGATGGTGCTAAATGATTACCGTCAGATTCGAATATTTTTCAGTTTTTCATATCTTTCTTCGTCCAGATTTTGTATAATGAAGTCGAAATAGAGTGTGTTTTAAATTGGAAAAGAAATTCAGAACAGAGATCTTAGAAAGGAGGAGGTTTCGACTGTCCTGAAAACAAAAGTGATGTAACAATGTAGGTGTAATTGTTAGCTGACGCTTTTTGCCAGGTAATCAGATTGGAGGAAAATGTAATGAGAATCGGATGCGTGAAAGAAATCAAGAAACAAGAGTACCGTGTCGGGATGACCCCGGACAATGCCAGAAGTTATGTAGAAGCAGGACATGATGTGTATGTGGAAGCAGGACTGGGGCTTGGCTCTGGATTTACGGATGAGGAGTACGAAAGGGCTGGAGCCAGACTGTTAGAGACGGCAAGAGCGGTATGGGATCATTCGGAGATGCTGGTAAAGGTAAAAGAACCTCTGCCAGAGGAATATCCGCTGTTTCACGAAGGACTGATTCTTTATACCTATCTTCACCTTGCGGCAGACAGACCCTTGACAGAGGCTCTGCTTAAGTCACAGGTGAAGGGAATCGCTTATGAGACCCTCATGGAGAAAAATAACAGCCTGCCCCTCCTGGCTCCGATGAGCCAGATCGCTGGACGGTTGAGTATTCAGGAAGGCGCGAAGTATCTTGAGAAAATGTACGGAGGAGAGGGGGTGCTTCTTAGCGGTGTGCCGGGAACACCCAAGGCCAATGTCGTGATAATCGGGGGCGGCTCTGTGGGAACCAATGCCTGTAAAATCGCGGTCGGCATGGGAGCCAATGTGACGATCATGGATGTGAACGTTCAGAGGCTTGCCTACCTGGATGATATATTTGGTGCTAGGATACAGACTTTAATGTCTACAGATGTCAATATAGAGCATGCGTTAAAGGACGCGGACCTGGTTGTCGGGTGTGTCCTGATTCCTGGGAAAAAGGCTCCGAAGGTCATTTTAAGGCGATATCTCAAGAAAATGAAACCGGGAGCCGTGATCGTGGATGTTGCAGTGGATCAGGGCGGCTGCTGCGAGACGACCCGAGTGACTTATCATGATGATCCTGTCTTTAAAGTAGACGATATCGTACACTATTGTGTTGGAAATATGCCGGGAGCTGTGCCGAGGACCTCAACGATTGCCTTGACGAATGCAACATTGGGATATGGGCTTAAGATTGCATCAGACGGACTGGAAGAGGCCTGTAAAAAGACAGAAGTCTTGTATTCTGCTGTGAATACTTATGCCGGAATGGTGACCTATCAAAATGTAGCACTCAGCCTGGGAATGGATTATGTGGATGTAAAAGCATTGATGAGATAGAAAGACATCGGAAAAGAGAATAGAGCATGACCCTTTGTCTTTTATAATACAGAGAAGACGGAGCCATCCAATTTCGAATGGGGGCTCCGTCTTTTTTTAAAGCCGTATCAGAGGTGTGACTGAAATGGTACCGGTGAGATCTATATTGTTGACCGTGGACGGATAAGTCAGATGAAAGGCGAGGGAGGCTTCCTGGGTGGCGGCCTCATTTGTAGTAAAGCTTCCTGCAGCCGAGGCATTTCGTTCTACTCTGCCGGCTGGTGCAAAGAAGGCATAGTAAAGGCGCAGTGATCCGTTGATCCTGGGGATGATTTCAAAAAATCCGTCCGGTTCCGGGGTGGCAAGGAAGAGGTAGTTGATAAGGTAAAGATATCCTGGGTCCAGCAGTATCTGGTCTGTATTGTTCAAACGGATCTGGTCCCCTTCCTGAAAAAGGACACTCATCGGAAGATCACTGCCGGATGCTACATTAGCCGTAACGGTAAATTGGGCAAAAAATCTGCAGGCAGAATTCGTAGTGCAAGGCGGTTTCGGATGGTTAGGACACCAAAAGCTCATAATAGACCCTCTTTTCTTTTTGTTTTATTATATTATCGAAAGCAAAGTTTTGTCACAAAAAACGTAGTAAAATTACAAAACACAATTTGTCAATAATAAAATTTAACAAATTTGAACTCTCAAAATTGTATGTTACGCTGAAAGGTAGGAAAACAACAAAAAATATCAAAAATTATATTGTAAAATTACTACTATAATGATAATATGCAATTGTAGTTAAATTACAATTTTAGAAGAGAGGTAAAGAAATATGATTACACTAAACAGAAAATTTGAGGGTATCATTGTTGCAAACTTAACACCATTTACAGAGGACGGGAGATTGGATGAGGATGCTTACAGGGCACACCTTGAGTTTATGATCGAGCGGGGCATCCACGGACTCTTCCCAATCGGAACAATGGGAGAAGGAATCAATATTCCTCTGCATGAGAAGAAACATATCATCGATGTCTTGGTGGACCAGGTGAAGGACCGTGTGGATATCATTGTGCAGGGAACCTGTGTGAATGCAGCAGAGAGCATTGAGTTTGCGAAGTACTGTTATGAAAAAGGTGTACATGCGATGGCATTGATCACACCGTGGTTTTACCCTTATGATGAAGAAAATCTGTATCAGAATTTCACTGCTATTGCAGATGCAGTACCGAATATGCCGATCTTCATTTATAATAATCCAGACAGGGCAAATAATAAGTTGACTGTGAAGTTATACAAGAGATTGGTACAGGACTGTGAGAATATCGTAGGAGTAAAGGACAGCAGTAAAGACATGGTGCTGTTCCAGGATTACATAAATGAACTGCCGAAGGATACGATTGCAATCAGTGGTTCAGACGGATTATTCTACCTGTCCTTATGTGCAGGAGCAAATGGAATTGTAACGGCAATCGCGAATTCACATCCAGAAATTTTTGTTGCATTGTGGGATGCTTATAAAGCAGGAGATACACAACGTGCATGTGAGATTCAAAAAGATATCAATCAGATGAGGAGCATCTTCAAAATCGGACCATATGCATCCGCTTATAAATATGCGATCGAAAAGCGTGGATTGAAATTCGGCGGCTTCCGTCTTCCGGTCAGAGACTTGACAGAGAAAGAAAAAGAAAAGTTCGAAAATGCTTATAGTTCAGCAGAATTTATTAAAAAGTGGGAGAAATAAGGATGAAAAGATGGATTGCATGTGCTCTGGCAGCGACCCTTACAGTGGGTCTGCTGTCAGGATGCCAGGGGTCAGAAAAGGCAAAGTCTTATTCAATCAAAGTCGGATATGGAACCAATCCTGGACATCCGATTGACCTGGCATCAAACGAATTTGAAAAGCAGGTAGAGAAGGAAGCAAAAGAGTTAGGCTATGATGTGGATGTACAGTTATTCCCATCCTCACAGCTCGGCTCTGAGAAAGAGATGATAGAGCTGCTGCAGATTGGAGCATTGGATATGTGCCCGACTACTACAGGCCCTTTGGGATTATTTGAACCATCCTATCTGGCCTTTGACCTGCCGTTTCTGTTCCTGAATTCAGAACAGGCTGATCGTGTCCTGGATGGAGATGTGGGAACAAAAATGCTCTCCAGTATGGAGGACATCGGTATCGTGGGGCTTGCCTGGTGGGAGAACGGCTTCCGCGAATTAACGAATAATAAGAGGCCGATCACGAAGCCGGAGGATTTAAAGGGAATCAAGTTAAGGACGATGCAGAATGACGTACATATAGATTTCTTCCAGAAAATGGGCGCAGCGCCTACACCGCTGGGCTTTGGTGAGATTTATACTTCCCTGCAGTCTAACGTAATCGACGGGCAGGAAAACCCATTATCTATCATAGCGACCAATAAGTTCTATGAAGTGCAGCCGTATACTACCATCTCAGACCATGTATACTCCCCGGTTCCGGTCCTCTACAGCAAGGCGCTTTTGGAAGATCTTCCTAAGGACCTGCAGGAAATCGTGAAGAATGCTGCATATGATCTGCGCATTTATGAGAGAGAAGCAGGGCGTTCTCAAGAACAGGAGTACATTGACGAAATCGCAGAAAAGTCAGAGATTTATGTACTGTCGGATGAAGAGAAAAAAGCATTTCAGGATGCGGCTCAAAGTACTTACGAGAAATTCGAATCGGTCATCGGCAAAGATTTTATGGATGAAGTATTAGCAGAAGCACAAAAATAAAAATATGCCGGATAGAGAAGTGGTGTCCGGCGGGAAAGGGAGCAGGGTTTAAAAGGTGAATAATCGGGTAAGAAAGATTGAAAATGTGATATTAATGATTTTAGGACTTGCCATGACGCTGATTATGTTCATAAATGCGTTGGGGCGTTACATACTCGGGGATACATTCCTTTGGGCAGAAGAAGTCATCCGTCTTCTCTTTGCATGGGCGATGTTTATTGGAATCACAGATCTGTTCATCAGCGGCGGGCATATTGGATTTGATGTGATTGCCAATAAGAATGCAGTGACGAAAAAGATTTGTGCCATTGTCGCTTATATTGTTTTGATGATCATTGGGTGGAACTTAATGGTATATGGATGGGGAATCATCTCCGTAATTGGAAAAATTCCGCTGCCGGCTACGAAACTTCCGGGTGCAATGTTTTATATCCCGGGTGTACTGGCAGGAGCAGCCTGGATTGCGATCGGTATCTGGGGAATCGTGAAAACATTTCATAAAAAGGAAAATGACAGACAGGAGGGCGGACAGGTATGAGCACCTTGTTACTTTATTTAGGTATCTTTGCAGTATTTTTCGTGGTAGGAGTGCCAATCGTACTGTCACTGTCCTTATCTGCAATCATACTATTGTATTTCAGTGATGTGCAGGTTCTGGTATTTGCACATCAGTTTATCAAATCAATGGATAATTATTCTCTGACTGCCATTTTCTTCTTTATCCTGGCAGGAGAGATCATGAACTCAGGAGGAATGACAAAACGCATTATTGCTGCGGTCTCTAAGAAATTGGGGAATGTACCGGGCGGACTTGCAATGGTCGCCGGTGTCAGTGCTATGATTTTTGCAGCAATCAATGGCTCTGCGATTGCAACGGCGGCAGCAATCGGTGCGATCATGATTCCGGCCATGCAGAAACAGAAGTATGATTCTGCATTCAGCGGTGCAGTTGTAGCAGCAGGAGGAGTCGTGGGGCCGATTATTCCACCGAGTATTCCGGTCATTTTGTATGGCTCCATTACAGGTGCAGCAATTCCGAGCTTGTTTATGGGAGGAATGATCCTGGGAATTCTGATTACGGCAGGGCATGTTATATTAAGCTATATTATTGGAAAGAAACGAGGGTATTATATCCCAAAGAGTGCCGCAAAAAACATTACAAGTGTAATCGATGTAGAAGAGAATGAGGCAAAAGGTGTCATCTGGGCACTACTGCTTCCTGTCTTTATCATGGTCACCATTGTGGCAGGTATTTTTACCGCTACAGAGGCAGCAGCATTTTCTGTTGTATATGCATTTATCATTTCCAAATTTGTATATAAAGAACTGAAGATGAAGAATATCGTAGAGATTTTCGAGAAATCTATGAAGTCCACAGGAACCGTTATGGCAATTGTAGGAAGTGCGTCTGCAGTGGCATGGGTGCTGACCTATAATCGTGTACCTCAGCAGGTGGCCGATTATCTGCTTGGATTCGCAAACTCACAGAAAGTATTTATGCTGATTGTTTTTGTACTGCTGATTGTAGTAGGTATGATTATGGACCTGACTCCGGCAATCCTGATTCTGGCACCGATCTTCATCGCCCCGGTGGCACAGTATGGAATCGATCCGGTCTACTTCGGTGTTATTTTCCTTGCAATTTTAACAACAGGCCTGATCACGCCGCCCGTTGGAACGCTCATCTTTACGGCGTGCAGTATGACAAAGCGGACATTCAGTGAGGTGAGTAAAGAACTGATTCCATATACGATCGTCACATTTATAATCATCCTTTTGGCAGTGTTCATTCCGCAGATCATTACTTTCCTGCCGAACCTGCTCTATCAGTAGAACCAAAATGTGGCATAAAAGATGTAAGAAAAAAGAAGGTAAACATAAAAAATGATTTATGAAAGGTAGGAAAACGAAATGACAAAAGAACAAATATTGAGTAAAATAAAGGAAAACGGACTTGTTGCTGTTGTCCGTGCCGAGAACGCTAAGGAGGCAAAAAAAATTACAGAAGCATGTATCGCAGGCGGCTGTGCCTCTGTTGAAATTACATTTACAGTACCGGGAGCACATCACATCATTGAGGAGCTGGCCCATGACTACAGACCGGAGGAAATCCTGATTGGTGCGGGTACAGTTCTGGATGCACAGACTGCCAGGGTTGCTATCTTAAGCGGGGCACAGTATATTGTAAGCTCCAGCTTTGACAAAGAGACGGCAAAACTGTGCAATCTGTATAAAATCCCTTATATGCCGGGCTGCATGACATTGAAAGAAATTTCAGAGGCCCTTCAGTACGGTGTGGATATTGTGAAGATTTTCCCGGGAAATGTACTGAAAGTAGATTTTGTCAAAGCAGTGAAGGGACCGATGCCTCAGGTAGAAATGATGCCCTCAGGCGGTGTGGATGTAGATAATGTTCAGACATGGATCAAGGCGGGCTGCGTTGCTGTTGGAGCAGGCGGAAGCCTGATTGCCGGAGCAAAGACAGGGGACTATCAGGCAATCACAGATCTGGCGAAGAGATTCTCGGAGAATATCAAAGCAGCACGTCAGAACTAACAGCGGTAAACATGGAATCCAGGTGGAAGAGAGGAAAAAAAGATGAGTGCAAATGTCCTTGCGTTAGATATCGGAACATCAAGTATCAGAGCAATGATCATTGACGAGAAGGGAAATATCCTGCATAAGGAACAGACCAAATACGACGTGATCCTTGTGAGTAAATATATGCAGGAGCAGTCTCCGAAGGAGATCGAACAACATTTTAAGAATACGGTCAGGGCCTGTATTGAAAATTCTAATGTGGACAGAGAAAGTATTAAGGCGATGTCATTCAGCAGCCAGATGTATAATATTTTCCCTGTAGATATAGATGGACAGCCATTGTATCGTATGATCCTCTGGTCGGATTCCAGGAGTGATGAACAGGCAGAGCGCCTTTCCATGATTTATGGAAAAAGTTATCTTTATGAAGCTACAGGATGCCCATTAAATTCGATGTATCCATTATCAAAAATCATGTGGCTTCGTGAGAATGAACAAAAGATCGCGGCGCAGGCTTATAAATATATTTCAATTAAAGAATACATTATGGAAAAAATGATTGGGGAATATGTCGTGGATTACTCCATGGCGTCCGGCAGTGGATTATTCAATATCCACCAGCTCGACTGGGACAGCCGTGCTCTTGGAATCATCGGGATTACAGAAGAACAGTTGTCTTGTCCGGTCTCTGGTTCTGCGGTATTCGAATTCAGAAATCAGAAACTGCGGGAAGAGTTGGGGCTGCCGGAAAAAATTAAAGTGGTGCCGGGCGGCGGTGATGGTCCATTGGCTAATCTGGGGAGCGGGGCGTCCAGGGAGGGTGTCATCAATATTGATCTGGGTACATCAGGAGCGGCAAGAGTTCTGACTTCAAGGCCGGTCGTGGACAGTGAACAGAGGATGTGGACCTATGCGGTGACAGACCAAATGTGGGTCTATGGAGGCATATTAAGCAATGTAGGGAATGGATATCAGTGGATGATACGGAATATTGCAGAATTTGCATATGCAAAGAGCTTTGATGAGATTTTTGAGGTGGTAGATAAGAAATTATTCAAACTGCCTCCTGCATGTGATGACCTTTTATTCCTTCCTTATCTGATCAAATGTAGAAGTCCTTACTGGGATGATAAGGTGAAGGCGACGATTTATGGACTGACACATGAGCATACGCTTGTGGACATTGTGAAGTCTTATCTGGAAAGTATCGGATTCGATCTGTTCTCATTGGTCAATATCATCCATGAACAGGTGAAGATCTGCCCGGATTTAATTTTGACAGGCGGTCTGTCGAGAACTAAAACTATGTGTCAGATGCTTGCAGATATTCTGGGCAAGAAGATCATAACCCTGAATATGGCAGAAGGCTCCATTATGGGAGCAGCAATTTTCGCACTCTACGGAATCGGGGAATTAAAAGAGCTTGCATTTGAGAAAGAACTGGCAGTGGATGCCGTGTATACTCCTGACATTGAGAAGCATATTTCCTATCAGAAAAAGTATGTGAAATATATTAAGCTTAGAAACGCGATGTACAACATGGAACTGTAAATAGTCGGGAGGGAAACATGTATCGAGTATTAGTAACATCGAAATCTTTCGCAAAATATAATCCTGAAATAATGGAAGAATTGAAGGAAAAAGGAATAGAAATCGTCAGAGCATCTGCCAGTAATATGACAAGTGAACAGATTGCAGATGAAGTTACGGATTATGACGGGCTGGTCTGTGGAATCGATCGCATCGATAAGACCGTAATGGAGGCTGGCAGAAATCTGAAAGTGATTCATATGAATGGGACGGGTGTGGACCACATTGATGTAAAAGAGGCGACGAGACGCGGCATCTATGTGGGAAACTGTCCAGGCGCCAATGCACAGGCTGTCGCCGAGTTGAATCTGGGAATCTTACTGTGTGAGGCAAGAAAAATCGTGAAGCATTCTAAGATGATTGACCAGGGACGCTGGGAAAGAGAGGTCGGGGTGGAATTATCAGGGAAGACGATAGGCGTCCTGGGACTAGGAGCAATAGGAAGGCACTTCGTAGAATTGCTTCGAGGATTCCATATGCGTGTCCTTGCATATGATGTTTATCCAGATCTTAAGTGGTGTAAGGAGAATCAAGTGGAACTTGTAGAAGATATCAGCCAGGTTTACATAGAAAGTGATTTTATCAGCTTGAACCTGCCCCTGCTTGAGAGTACACGGGGAATGATCAATGAGAGGAGCCTGGGATTGATGAAGAAAGATGTCATTATTGTGAATACGGCAAGGGGCGGCTTGATTGAGGCAGATGCATTGATCCGTGCACTGAAAGAGAAGCGGATCAGAGGGGCCGCACTGGATGCATTTGCGCGTGAGCCTTTGGAGATGGATTCTCCACTGCGTGAATTGGATGTCACAATGACACCGCATATTGGTGCTTCTTCCATAGAAACGATGAAAAATGTAACTCGGATCGTTGGGGAACATTTGGTAGAGGTTCTTGTAAATGGGAACCCAGAGCATATGTTGAACGCCTGAAATCCATTGTGTTCAAAGGGCTCCTGTGGTAAGATGATAAGTGTGATCCCGGAAACAGGATGAGATAAGGGAGGATTCACCTATGATTTTACATTCAAAAAACGAAGTGCTGCTTCGGATACAGGAACTTTATGATCTGCTGAGCAAGTCGGAGCAAAAGGTTGCCGCTTATGTGCTGGATAATTCAGATGAGACGATGCGTCTTTCTATTGCAAGCTTGGCAAAGCAGGTCAATGTTTCTGAGCCGACCGTGGTACGTTTCTGCAGGAAGCTGGATTTTGACGGATATCAGGACTTTAAGATTGCCTTGGCGCAGGGCAGTAATTACACGAATGAGACATTAAAGATTATCCATGAGGAGATATTGGAAAGTGATTCTTTAAAGGTGATTTCACAGAAGGTCGTGAATTCCCATATCTTAGCTCTGCAGCAGACTTTTTCCTATATGAATTATGATAATTTGGAAGAGTTTTTAAGGCTTTTAGGCAGGGGCGGAAAGGTAGAATTCTATGGACTTGGCGGCTCAGGGACCGTAGCGATTGATGGGGAGAACAAATTCCTTCGAACAGGAATTGATACCAGGGTCTGCATCGATTCCCATATTCAACTGATGCGGACTGCACTCCTTAAGGAAAATGATTTGATTGTGATTTTTTCCAATTCAGGGACAACAAAGCATTTTGTAAATGTCATGGATATTGCAAAGAAAAACGGGACGAAGACTGTGTTGATCACATCTTTCAAAGAGTCGCTGCTTGGCAGGATGGCTGATCTTGTGTTCGAGGTGAGAGCGAGGGAGACTTCTTATAAGCAGGAACCGTCCAGCTCCCGTGTTGCTATGTTGGCAATCATAGATGTCATTGTGACTGCAATCGCTTTACAGAATCAGAATCAGTATATTCAGAACATTTATGAGACAAGGCAGGCACTAGCGGCTGGGAAAGAAATTAAAAAATAGTGGAAGAAACGGCAGGCCCCTGGTATATGAAGCCAAGAGTGCTGCAGAGTTTAAGACATATGTGTTGAGCTCTGCGGCACTTTTTTGTTATATAGGTACATTCTTTGAACTTTCCCATATAACAAAAAACGATGGGCGGGATACGCACTGCGGTGTAAAAGGTAGATGTCGCGATGCGACCGACGCAGGTGCGAGTCTCGCAAGCGAAACTCTTGGTTTGATTCAGTAAAAATCACAGGAACAGATAGGAGAGAAATCAGGAGCAGGGGAATAGACTTAGAGAAAGGAATAAATATCTATGAAATTTATATAAGATTACAATATACCTTGACAGATGAGGTATTATATGATTATATGTATATATGGAAATAAAATATACATCACACAAAGATTGGAAAAAGCATGTTTAAATTACATAAGCGATCAGCAGGGAGGTGTTGATAGATGTCAATAGCATCAGATTTGATCCGTGGGCATACAGATACGATTATTCTGGCGCATTTGATGCGGGAAGATAGTTATGGATATAAGATCAACAAGGATATTCAGTTAAAGACGGACAATAAGTATGAACTAAAAGAGGCGACCCTGTATACAGCGTTTCGGAGGCTGGAGGGGGCAGGATATATCTGCTCCTACTGGGGGAACGAGAATACCGGGGCCAGGAGACGTTACTATACGATCTCACTGGAGGGGCGCCAGGCATACTTTAAGATGAAAGAGGAATGGGACGAAGCAAAGGAATTGATTGATATTCTGATTCAAAGTGGAGAGGAGAAGGAGGAGCAGAATGGAAGATAAATTGAGGGCATATATGGATCATCTGTTCAGGGATGTGAAGCCAGACCGGAGATCGATTGAACTGAAAGAGGAGATCTTACAGAATCTGGTAGACAAATACCATGACCTTTTAGCGGAGGGCAAGACACAGGAGGCTGCTTATAATATTGCAGTTGCAAGTATCGGAGATATGGATGAACTTCTAGCCGGATTGAAGCAGGAGCTTCCGGCCAGCCGTGTATATGATGACGAGAGGATGCAGGTGTGGAGGAGGAAGTCAGCACTGCGGATTTCTGTGGCAGTAGCCCTGTATATCATGTGCCTGCTTCCTCCCATCCTTCTGAGCGATACCAGGTTTGAGAATAATCTGGCCCCGGCATTGATGTTCACACTGATCGGAATCGCAACAGGGCTGCTCATCTATAATTATATGACAAAGCCGTATTATCAGAGGATGGATGATTCGATCGTAGAGGAATTCAAGGAATGGCAGCAGCAGACAGACGCGAATAGGAGAGCCTTTCGGGCAATCAGCAGTGCGCTTTGGGCACTGATCGTTGTCATCTACATCTTGGTCAGCTTCTGGACTTTTGCGTGGCATATTACATGGGTGATCTTCCTGATCGGAGTTGCAATTGAAGGGATCATTAAAGCCGTATTTGAATTGAAAAGGTAAGGTGAGGGAATGAATAGAAGAGAATCAGCATGGATCAGAATCATCGCCTGGTCAATCGCGGCAGCAGCGTTATTTGCCATTTTGATCCTGGGGATGACCGGAGGTTTCAACGGATTGAATATTGGTTTTCACAGCGGCTATACGTATCGAGATGCCGGAAAATATAAAGCAGGACCTGGAAAGATAGATGGGGATCAGGTAAAGGAGCTGGATATCAATTGGATCGATGGCAGCGTAAAGGTGCAGGTCTATGAAGGAAATACCGTACAATTTTATGAAAAGTCGTCTAAAAAGCTAAAGGAAAAGGAACGGCTCCATTACTACAATAAGAACGGAAGACTTATCATACAGTATCAGAAGTCCCAGCGAAGCCTATTATCATTAGGTGGAAGAGGAAAGAAAGAGCTCTTTATAAAGATTCCAGAGGAGACAGCGAGAAATATGGGATTTGTAGGAGTAGATACTGTCTCAGGCGATATGTGGTTGGAGGGAATCCATGCAGAACGAATTAATCTGGACAGTGTATCAGGAGATACGCAGATGGAGGGCTTGAGTACGGAAAAGCTGGAGATGGACAGCACGAGTGGAAGCTTTTCAGGACGTGATCTGGAGGTGACGGATCAACTGGAATCAGATACGACCAGCGGCAGTGTAAAAGTAGAGGGCAGCTTTGCGGCCATCGAATCAGACACTGTATCAGGCACAATGGAGATCGAGTCATCAGTCTGCCCAAGGAAGGTCGAGACAGACTCCACCAGTGGAGATGTGATTCTTATCATCCCGGAGAACGATGGGTTTACGTATAAAAAGGATTCTGTCAGTGGATCCTTCCAGTGCGATTTTGAGGTTTCCCAGGAGGAAAATAAAGGAGAATATAAGAATGGCAATGCATCCTTCCGATTCGATTCTGTCAGCGGTGGGGTGTCAATCAAAAAGAAGTAGAGACAGGTTCTTGATATCGTATCATAAAAGAGAAAATCAGAGGGTTTAGATGCCCCTGATTTTCTCTTTTTTTCATGGTCATTTTCAACAGAAAGCAGGGCGCGAAAAATATTTCGTAAACAGGAAGATTTGTGGAATGTGTCGGAAAATAGTTTCGTTATTGTAAAGGATTGATTTAAAATGCATAAAATGATAAGATTCAAACAACAAAAATAGTTTACTAAAAGAAATTAGTATAAAAGTAAACGAAATAGAAAGGAAGGTAAAATGAATATAAATGATATTGCGAAACTGGCCGGAGTATCAGCATCAACGGTTTCGAAAGTCATGAACGGCAAGGATAAGGATATCAGTGAAGAGACAAAGAAAAAAGTAAGAAAGATTATCGAGGAAGAGAATTACATTCCATATTTAAAGTACAGGGAAAAGGAAGGGCTGAAAAATCATTTGATCGGACTTCTGGTCCGCAGGGATAACAGAGAGCGGGATGCCCTGGTCATGAGTGCGGAAAAGATGGCAGGGCAAATGGGATACAATCTGGTAGTCAGCTATGCCGACAGTCAGAAAAAGATGGAAAAAAGCATTGATGAGATGGCCAGGAGAAAAATCGCAGGGATTCTGGTCGATTCAGGACAATGGATGACAGGTACAAGGTTTGAAAATGCATCGGTGTATCTTGGAGAGACGAAGGAGTTTGATGAACGGCAGAAGGCAACTTTTTATTACCGGCTCTCGGAAGCAGGGAAGCTGGCAGCAGAAAGGCTGATTCAGGCAGGGCATCAGAAAATTGCCTGCATTATTTACAAAAAGGATAGAAGTATTCTCAACGGATATAAACTTGCGATGCATGAACATAATTTTCCCGTGCATCCGGTGTGGAGCTATGAGGGTGAGACCATCGAGGAGATTGAGACATATGGAATCAAGCAATGTCTGAGCGAGAATGTGACCGCGATCATTTGCGGAGCACAGGAAATTGCCTGCTGTGTATGTAAGGTGTTGGAGAGGAGCAGGACGGCGATTCCAGAAGAATTGTCCGTGATCGCGGTGGGAGATGGAGAACTGCTCACCCTGCTGGGATGCGGAATTACGGCAGTCAGGCTGCCAAGTGAACAGATGGCGCGTGATGCGGTGGAATATCTAGTCGATATGATTCAAGGAGATAAGCAGATCGAAGTGACGAGAAGATTCCCTCCTGCAGTTATAGAGCGGGGGAGCATCGCAGAGCCGGCACAGATAAAGCAGGGAGAGAAGATTATTGTGGTCGGGAGCATGAATATGGATGTGACGATCGAGGTATCAAGAATCCCTGTAAACGGGGAAACGCAGATCGCAAAGAGGGTATATGTATATCCGGGAGGGAAGGGCGGCAATCAGGCGGTCGGGGTAGGAAAGCTCGGAGGTCAGGTCTATATGATCGGATGTCTGGGAAATGACATGGACGGCAAGGAGCTCTACACAAGCCTGACAGAGAATCATGTTCACATGGATGGGGTACTCTTTGATCCGTCACTCCCAAGCGGAAAGGCCTATATCAATGTAGAGCAGACTGGCGAGAGTACGATTGTTGTGTATCCCGGAGCCAACCGGAATCTGAGTATTTCCCACATCAACCGGTATAAGTATTTATTCGAGAGTGCAAAGTACTGCCTGCTATCGTTAGAAATACCGGGAGATATCGCAGAGTATACACTTAAATTCTGCAGAAGAAATAAGACCAAGGTCATCCTGAAACCATCGGCCGTAGAGAAAATCAAGGAAGAGCTTCTTTCCTATATTACCTATTTTGTACCCAATGAGCATGAGTTGAATATCTTTGTTCCTGGGGAGATGGGGGTGGAGGAAAAATCAGAGATCCTGCTTTGCAAAGGGGTCAAGAATGTGATCGTTACATTGGGGTCAAGAGGCTGTTATTTCAGAAATGCCGAATTATCTATGTATTTTGAAGGCTCAGGATTTGAGGCGGTAGATACCACAGGCGGCGCGGATTCTTTTATCAGTGCATTGGCAGTCTGTCTCGGTGAAGGAAAAAATATCATCCAATCTATCGGCTTTGCCATCTATGCGTCAGGATTGAGCGTGACCAGATATGGTGTACAGCCGGCACTGCCGGACCGAAAGGCCGTAGAGATCTATGAGGATGAGATTTATTCAAAATATTTAAAGAAGGATGAAAGTGAGGAAAATTGAGTGGTAAATGAAGATCTGAAAAATGAGTGGATTGAATTTGCGGGGCTGGATCAGGAAGGAACAGTGAATATTCAGCAGAACATGAAAATCCTGAAAAGGCTGGAAAAGCCGGTGGGAATCGTAGATGCCGTACTTGATACGGATACCTACAATGAGATCGATGACCAGTATGCATTGGCCTATATGCTGAAATCCGATGAAAAGATTCGTGTAAAGGCAATCTATGCGGCTCCATTTACAAACTGTAAATCAGAGGGGCCAAAGGATGGAATGGAGAAGAGCTATGAAGAAATCAGACATGTCTTAAAGCTGATGGGCAGAGAGGATATGTATGATCATGTGTACCGGGGATCAGGGGAATACCTGCCGGATGAACAGACACCAGTCATATCCGATGCGGCGCGTGACCTGGCAGAACGTGCCATGCAGTATACTACAGAGCATCCGCTCTATGTGGTGGCAATTGCCGCGATTACCAATGTAGCATCCGCGATCTTGCTGAATCCAGAGATCATCGACCGTATTGTCCTGGTCTGGCTGGGAGGTAATGCTCTGGATTGGCCCAATAATAAGGAATATAACCTATATCAGGATATTGCTGGAGCGAGGATTGTGTTCGGCTGCAAAGTTCCATTGGTACAGCTTCCTTGTATGGGCGTGGTCTCTGCATTTACAGTCAGCGGTCCAGAGCTGGAGGAACACTTGAGAGGAAAGAATCCTCTGTGTGATTATCTGGTAGATTTTACCGAGGAGGAAGCTGTTGCATGCGGAGCCGGAAAAACGTGGAGCCGACCTATATGGGATGTGACAGCAGTGGGCTGGCTGATGGATCAGGAGCTGATGAATGATCGGATTGAATATGCCCCTGTTCCAGAATACGATGACAGATATTCGATTCGAAAAGAGGGACACTTTTACCGTTATGTATACTATATCAACCGGGATAACCTGCTAGAGGACCTGGTGAAGAAGTTGACAAAATAAGGATGAGAGCAAAGGAAAAGGAGAGAAAAAATTATGAAGAAAATGGACAAGTTATCCGTATTTTTGATTCCAATTGGTGTGGCGCTGAACTTTATTGGAGCACAGATCGCAATGCTTTTAAAGCTTCCGGTCTATCTGGATGCAATCGGAACAATCGTAGTGGGTGCACTCTGTGGAGGATTTCCGGGTGCGATCGTAGGTGTGATATCGAATACTATTAACTCGATTACATATCCGACGTATATCTGGTATGGAGTCATCAGTGCAATCTATGGTGTCCTGGCAGCGTATCTGTCAAAGAGGAAGGTATTCTGCTCACTGTGGAAAGCGATACTGGCCTCCTTCTTGTTTGCATTGATTGGCGGTATTCTGAATTCCTGTATCACATGGATTCTGTTCGGCTTCAATTTTGCAACAGATACGACTGCATTGTTTGCGATTCCGCTGCACTCTGTTATTGGACTGCCGAAGTTCCTGGCTGAAATGGTCGCTGCAATCTGTATGGATGTTGCAGACAAGTTCCTGTCGATTTTGGCTACCTTCTTTATCTTAAAGAGCATGCCGAACCGATTCTTAGTGAAGCTGCACTTAGGAAATGTATATATTAAAAAATAAGGAGAGAAAAACGTGGACAAAAGTTTTATTGACTCATTTCGAGACTATCAGAAGTTTGATAACTGGTTCATAGATTTCAACCCGCTGTCTAAACTGAATATTTTATTTGCACTTGGTTTCTCAAGCATGCTTGTGAACAATTGGAAATATGGCTTTAGCTTATGTGTGCTCTACTGCATTTTCGCATTTGCAGTGAACCGTGGGAAACAGTTCATGAAGCCATTCAGTGTGATCGTATTGATCTTTGGATTCTTCACATTGGTCATCCGGCAGTTTTCTGTGACTGGTACGACGGTTTTGATCAATCTATTTGGGGTGCTTCCGATTACAAAGGAAGCACTCATCAATGGATTGAATACAGCCTCTTACTTATTGGGATTTTCAGGTGCCATCGTACTATTTTTTGTGACCACGGAAATGCGTGATCTAATGTATTCTCTGGAGAAAAAGGGTGTTTCCCATGAGGTTTCCTATATCGTATTGGCTTCTTTTCAGACAATTATTGATCTGAAAAAGAACACGAACCTGATTATGGAATCGCAGAAAGCACGTGGAATCGAAACAGAGGGAAATATTGTCAATCGAATCAAAGCCTTTTTCCCGATTTTGGGACCACTTGTCCTTGGAGCAATCTCGAGCACCGAAGAAAAATCAATCGCAATGGATGCCAGGGCCTTCTCTGTAAAATGTAAACATACCTTCCTGAGGGAATTAAGGCCGGCACCCGTGTATGAAAAGGCAATTGTGATCATCACAGATATCAGCTTTGTACTGCTGGTGGTCTATAAGATATATCAGGTATTCGGATAAGGAGAGACGAAGATGGTAGTGGCAGAATTAAAGAATGTAAATTATAAATATCCGTTAACTGATAACTATGCGCTCAATGATATCAGTTTTCGATTCGAGGAAGGAAAATTTTATGGTCTGATCGGTGAGAACGGAGGAGGTAAGACGACTCTGTGCAATCTGATCAGAGGTTTGATTCCTCACTTTTATAACGGAGAGCTGGAAGGCAGTGTGCGGGTTTTTGGAACGGATATCAAGGAGCATAATGTGGAAGAGCTGGCCGTCAAGATCGGATATGTATTCCAGAATCCGTTCAACCAGATGAGCGGAATCAAGAACACCGTTTTTGAAGAAGTGGCAATGGGACTTGAGAACTTAGGGGTAGAGAAATCAGAGATTATTCAGAAGGTAGAGGACGTCTTAAGGCTGCTTGGAATTGAAGATCTGATGACAAAAAATCCAAATGAGCTATCCGGTGGACAGCGGCAGAGAGTTGCATTTGCATCTATCATTGTTATGGATAATGACATGCTGGTCATAGATGAGCCGACAAGTCAGCTCGATCCACAGGGAACGGAGAATGTATTTGAAATCATCAGGACACTAAAGGAAGCAGGGAAAACAATTGTATTGGTGGAGCATAAAATTGACCTGATCGCGGAATACTGCGATGAAATCATCGTGATGGAACAGGGACATATCATTTGTTCCGGTGAGACTAAGGAGATACTCTCCAGGATGGAGCTGTTGGATTATGATGCACAGATTCCACAGGTGGCTATCTGGGGACATGAGATGGCAGCAGCAGGGAAACCACTTTCTAAGATACCGATTACAGTAGATCAGGCCGTCAGGCTTGTTCAGGAAAGGGAGGGATAAGAGATGGCGATTGAGTTGAGAGATGTTACCTTTGCATATCCGAATGGATATGTAGCAAATGAAAACCTGAATCTTACCATCCCGGATGGAGAACTTCTTGCAATCGTAGGACAGAACGGTGCGGGCAAGACAACGGCTGTGAAGCTGATGAATGGTCTAAATAAACCTACCAAAGGGGATGTTCTGGTAGATGGTGTGAATACGAGAGAAAAGAGCTGTGCATATATTTCTAAAACAGTGGGATATGTATTCCAAAATCCAGATGATCAGATCTTTAACAGTACTGCACTGGCAGAAATCGAGTATATGCCGCGTTATATGAAGCTTTCCGAGGAAGAGGTAAAAAGGAGGAGCAGCCGGGCCATCGAAATGACTGGAATCAGCAGCTATTTGAAGATGAATCCATTAGACATTCCTTATGCGATCCGCAAATTTGTAGCAATCGCAGCAATCATTGCAACAGAACCGAAGTATCTGATCCTGGATGAACCGACAGCAGGGCAGGATAAACGGGGAAATGAGACGTTGGAAAGTATCATACGGGAGCTGAAAAGGGACGGGACAAGCGTGATCGCCATTACTCATGATATGGACTTTGTTGCAAAGAATTTCCCTCGGATCGTGGCAATGGCACATAAAAATATCATAGCGGATGGGACAGCCAAGGAAATCTTCTGGAATGCGCAGATCGTAGAAGAGTCCAGAATTAAAAAGCCGCAGATCGCTCAGGTGGCCGAACGGTTAAAGCTGCCTGGAAACATCCTGTTTAGGGAAGAATTGACAGATGCATTGAGATAGGAGAAGTGAAAAAATGAAAATTGCTGTTGTAGGAAGCATGAACATGGATATGATTGTACATGCGGATAGGATTCCTCTGAGGGGAGAAACAATCAAGGGAAGCCAGATCGAATATCAGCCTGGTGGAAAAGGGGCGAACCAGGCTGCCGCCATGGCAAAGCTGGGAGCGCAGGTTACTATGTTCGGCTGTGTGGGAGCGGATTCTGTTGGAAACGAACTGATAGAAAATATGGAGAGATGTGGAGTCAACACTGCATCTATCAAAAGATTAGAAGGAGTGCCGACGGGACAGGCCATCATTACAGTAGGGGAAGGTGATAATACGATTGTTATCATTGCCGGAGCCAATAATTGCGTCAGCGTCGGGTATGTAGAAGAGAATCGGGAAAAAATTCTGGAGGCGGATATCATAGTTCTACAGAATGAAATTCCAGAGGAGACAGTGGAATATGCAATCAGGTTATGTCATGAGCACCAAAAGACGATCGTCTGGAACCCGGCACCAGCCAGGGAGCTGGATGGGGAACTTCTGGATATGATTACGTATATGACACCGAACGAGCATGAAGCCCGCGTAATCTGGGGAGATGGAGAAAGTGTAGAGAGTCTTCTAGAACGTTATCCAAGAAAATTGATCGTGACACAGGGCGAAAAGGGGGTCAGCGTTCATATAGAAGGAAAGGGAATGATTACGATTCCAGCCATGAAGGTTGAGGTCGTGGATACGACAGGCGCAGGGGATACTCTGAATGGCGCTTTCTGTGTGGGAATTTCCCGAAATATGGAGGAGACAGAGGCCTTACGCTTTGCCAATGTGGCAGCAGGTCTTTCGGTACAGAAATGCGGGGCACAGGCTGGAATGCCTGGAATGGAAGAAGTAGAGCAAATACTGCAGCGATAGTACATTTGTACTGTCGCTTTTTCCATGTGCAGGAGAGTTATAGATTGACGCGGAATGAAGGAGGGGAATATAATGTAGAGGCGACATCAGCGGATGAAATGGAGAATAAGAATCAGACGGAGTGTTACAGATGAGAAACTATGATTTTAATGAGAGGTTAGATTGGAAGCCGTTCCAGAATTTGGCATGTGAAATCGTGCAGTACAGAGAACAGATTCATTTTCAGACTTTTCGGGATGGGAAGGATAAAGGAATTGATGGGCTTTGGTTTCAAAAGGAGGAGAATATAATCCTCCAAGCAAAACGCTACAGAAAATTTACAGATTTATACCGGGTCCTTCGAGACGAGGAGCTTCCTCATGTTCAGAAGTTAAGACCGAAACGGTATATCCTGGTAGTTTCTCTGAGCTTAAGTGAAGAAGAGGCGGAAAAGATCTATGGTCTGTTTTCAGGATATATTACAAGGAGCGATGACCTGTTAGACAGAAATGCCTTGAACCGTTATCTGTCAGATCCGTCATATCATTGGATAGAAAAGAATTTTACGGGGCTATGGATACCAGATGCCAGTATTTTGGAAGAAGTCCTGCTAAAGATCATGAACAAGGGTGCCAGGAACAGGAATTCCAGGGAACAGAGGAAGGCGATCGAAGGGTGCAGGACCTTTGTGCAGACGGGGATATATAATGAAGCCAGACAAAGGCTGGAAGACAATCATGTCGTAGTGATATCCGGGCAGCCTGGAATGGGCAAGACAACGATAGCCCGTATGCTGGCTTTAGACTTTCTGTCCATAGACTGTTGGGAAGGATTTTATTGGGTGAGCAGCCTGGAAGAAATCGAGAATGAGTGGGACGATTTTGGGCAGAAGCAGGTATTTATTCTGGATGATTATTGGGGCGCTGTATTTCATAGAGAACGGGGCCGGAAAGAAAATTATCTATTAGAGGAACTAATTGGTAAATTTAGAGCATCGGATAATAAATGGTTGATTATCACTGCACGTGAATATATTGTCCAGCAGGAACTCTTTTTGAATCCTGAATTAGAGGATATCATCAAGAACTTAAAAATGGAGTGTGTCCTGAAAGAATATACAGATGCAGAAAAGGCAGAGATTCTGTTTGCCCATCTTAAGGCGTCAGATTTGGATATCGAATATGTCAGGAGTATTTATTATAACTGTGATCATCTTGTATATAGCCGCGGATATAGTCCAAGAGTCATAGATAAATTCCTAAAGCAGCCGGGATACGAAGCCTATTCCCCGTGGGAATATGCACAGGAATTATTAGAATGGATCAAATACCCGGAGTTGATGTGGAAGGGGGTATTTGCAGAATTATCAGAAGAGGCAAAAATGCTTTCGGCTATCGTTGCAATTTCCTATACCCCCATCAATATTGAGGATATCCGCAATACATACAGCAGATATGTCCAGCTTTATAAAGGAACTTCTGCACCAAAATCTTTTGACAGTTGTATTTCTGAATTGGAAGAAACCGTTCTTCTTACCAGCTATGACGTAGAGGAAGAGGAAATTATAGTGGAATTTGAGAATCCGTCTATCGTAGATTTCCTACAGGGATATCTCTTGGAAAACCAGGAGTATTATATTCCACATCTGGCAAAGTGCAGTACTTTTTATAATCAACTGCTGATGTTATTGGAACATTTTCATTGCCATGATGAGAATATCAACCAGATGATTGAAAAGTGCTGTGTGGAGGAGTTCTATAAACTGCCTATGAAGTTGGAGGATTATGGGGATAGCGATTTAGGGGAAAGTATTTATTACTTTGGAAGTGACTGGGCAGGACGGGCATTTCATTTGATGCGATTGTCACAGGGAGGCCCAGAAGGCGTGGTGTGGGATTTTATCCGGGAATTTGTAAATGAATTTTGGAGGCAGATCGAGAAAAATACACTGTTCGATGGGATTCATGAGATGTCAAATTTTGTTGGTCTGATCAGGGTATGCGAAGAGAGCGGAATGCATTTTGATGGAAGAAAAGTGATAGAACAATATTGGAATCACTGTTTTTTATATTATGATTATGAAAGTGTTGACAGCCTGATAAAAGTATATCCGAAATGCTCGGTAGAATGGCGAGAGAAGTATACGACTTTTATGAAAAACCATGTGAAAGGACTGATCCTGAAAACTTTATTATATTATGATTGTGCTTGTTTGTTCAGCAAGCGTAATACTGACATCACAAGCAATATAGAAAAAGCATAGCATTGAGTTTCACTTTTGACAAGGCAGAAAAGGTCAACAAAGTATTGCGGTTAAAGGCTTTTATGACAATTATCTCTCATACTGCACAATACAAAACTGAACAAATGAGTTTCGGTTTATTTGCCCCTTAATTTTCTTTGTATTTTGTGGATAGGCATAACAACTTTATACTATTGTATTACTGTTTATTTAAGGGGTATCATCAGAAGTTCCCAGATAATCCAGAATTGACTTTTAGGAATAGGATATATAAAATATAGGTTAATCCATTAAAATCAATCTGGGGTCAATCTGGTTAATCTGAGGATTATATATAAAAAGGGCCTCAAGAAAATAGTCGGAAAAATAAGGAAAAAAGTTTATTTTGCCTATGTACTTTCAGAAAATAATGTGGTATAATATATACAGGTCGGAAAAGACCAGTTAATTTAATATTTTGAATGCTTAGAGAAGCAAAGTTACCTTTAGACGAGGTTTAACTGGCTTCTCTTTTTTGTTGCCTAAAATCAAAAGGAAAGGAACAAGGAAAATGGATAACAAAACAAATAAGCATGAATTTGCGTGTAATGCTGGTAAGGTTACCGAGTACGAAGTTAAGGAACATATTGACACTATCATGGTGGGCTTTCGTGGATTCTCAAAGGAAGTGTCGATTGTAAAGTGGAACGACAAGAAGCCTGTGTTTGATATTAGAGCATGGCGAGTATCTGACAGAGACGGATTGCAATATCCTTTGCGTGGTATCACTTTCTCTAAGGAAGAATTTATCAAGTTAAGGGAAATCTTGAACAGCATTGATGTGAATTGCATTGATGAATATATGTGAGCAAAGAATGTGAGGTATTGAATATGAACGGAGCAAAGACTGACGAAAGAAATTATTATGCTGAAAGCTACATTGCTTTAATCGAAGCAATTATCAAGGAAACAGCTTCAATAATCAAAGACATAAAGAAAGCAATGGGCGAGGTGTGAAAATGGGAAAGAAAAAACTACAAGGTGCAGACGGAATGAATTTTCAACTGCAACTTACAATAAAAGGCTTAGAGAGCATAAATCTTCCAGAGGAAAATCTCACGAATGAATCTGGAAATGACATTATGAAAATATCTTGTTGGGGTGGCAAACTGTCTGCTTATGTGAATTTGCCTAACGCAATCAGGCCAAATAATGTGCAGCCATTTCAACTATCTGATTGTATCAAAATCGAATTGGTAAGAAACCAAGTCATTGAGCACATGAGGTCATATTTGCAAAAGCACTTAAAGGATAAGTATTCTGATGAATTTCTCTCAATGATGAGTGTCACAAAAATGGAGTGCAATCTAACGATAAAATGCGTTGGGAATTGTAAGCCAAAGGATGTGATTAGATTGTTTGAAAGGTCATTTGCAAAGGTTACTGTTTATAAGGAAACCGACCCAAACGGAAAAACACACAGGAAACCAGAACGAGGAATCACAACAACCAAGCCCCATGAATGGGTGTTAAAGGTGTATGACAAAACCTTTCAGCAAAGGCAAGCAGGCAATCTTAAAGTTGAGTCAAATCTGATTCGTGTGGAATTGGTGTTCTTAGACAGAATGCTTGACCGTATGTATTCGAGCAAGAAATCATTAGAGGACATTCTCACAAGGAAAGCAATCAAAGCGCTGATTGACCAGTACCAAGAAACCTTTGACGAGATATGCAAAAAGAATATTACGCCTATGCTGAATGCTTGTGTGCAAGAGATATTTGAATGTTTAACTTGCTCTACTCCACGAAAGGAAGTAAGCGAAACTTTGATTAAGTGTAAGGAACTCATTGTAGATACTGAGGTGTTACGCAAGGCATTAAAGAAGTGGTATGTATTCAAGAAACAGCCTGATAGCTCAAAACGCATTGTTTCATTTTATCGAGAGAAAAATATGGGTTTTCCAGAGGATGTGCTTAGAACGCTCAAACTCATGCACAACTCTTTAGGATAAAACAGGTCTGAAAAGTTACATTCGATGTTACCCTGCGACCCCAAACTTGAAAAACTGAAAATCTCATAAATTGAGCATAAACCACCATTCATTGGGGTGTAAAAGGTGTTTCACAAGGCATTTGAGCAAATTGCAAAAATCAAATCTTGTCCATAATTATATGAGACAGATACACAAACAGATAACAGTACATTAACAGTAAGGGGGTGTTCACTAATGCAGGTAGAACGCATATCAGCAGACATTACATTGAAGCACAAACCCAGAACGGGAACACAGGCTTACAATATGCTGATTGAATCTCTCAAAGCAGAGATACAGGAAAAGCAAGAGATTTTATCTCATCTCTCACAAGACAAAGTAAAACAGAAATTCATAGAGAACTGGAATCCTACAACAAGGAGCGTGAACATCTATGATATGTAGGAAGGAGTGATTTTCTATGCCTTATGCTAAAGGACAAAGTGGTAATCCAAAAGGCAGACCTAAGCAAACCGCAGAGCAGAAATCACAAAAGGAGCAATTTCAGAGGTTGCTTAAATCTTCTACCGTTGAAGCTCTGCAAAGCATAATCCAGATTGCCAATGACAGATATAACAAGGACCGATTCAATGCTTGTAAGTACATCATTGACAAGGCTTATGGTGCAAATACTGCTTTTCTTTTAGACGGTACAGAAGATACTGCTCCTACTGTGATTAGGATTGTTCCATACGGTAAAGAAAACGAGGACTGGAACGAAGATGACTGGGAAGAAGAATGGAACAATGCCCCAGATGAAAATGAGGACGAATAATTATGGTAAAGATTACAAACGGAACAGTTACAACAGAGGTAACGCAAGGTGCGTATGATACATTCTACAAGGAACAAGGCTTTGTGATTGTGTCAGACAAAAACGAAAATATCAAATGGGAGGAAGAAGAAAATGGCTAAAGTCAATACTATTGCAAACAACGGGCTGACTATCGTTGAGAACTACAATAAACTGCTTGAACAGTTCAGAAAAACAAAGACCATTGATGATGTGCGTATTCTGGTTGCAAGCGTCAGAGATTTTATTTCTGTGTATAAGCGTGTAGATAAGAACATGGTAAATGAAATCTATGAAAAACTCCAGGGCAAATTGCAGGATATGGTTGCTGAAAATGCTTTTGTGTATGACCGTATGAATAACAGAGTTGAGGAAATCCGCAATCGTGGTTATGACTATGCAAATGAAAAGGACGATACACAGGCAGTACAGAGCAAAGCACTTCAGCTTATGTCTCAGATGCCTAAAGTGATGAACAGCAATCATGCAAACCGTATTACTAAGGTTTTGACAGATTCTATCAATTCTGGTGTTATCGGTAGCAAGGCTGTTCTGGAACTGCTTAAATATCCTGCTTATGCTGATATGGTATCTGCAAAGATTAGGGAGCGTGCTTTTGAGGGTAGTAAATCTTCTGCTGAACAGGCTTTTGACAGATTGAAAGAATCTGAACTGAAAGAAGCTGAACAGGGGCTTGCTTCTGTGTATATGCAGGGATTCCACCTTAGAAACATTGAAAAACAGGTCAATGCGTTTAAGAAGCCTTCCGCATGGAATCCAGACGAACAGACAGCATAAAGGATAATCCCAGAATAACACAGGATAATCCAGATTGAATCAGAAGTCATAAGGTAATGTATTCCTATGGTATAGGATAAAAGTTCACCAGAAGTCAACAGAGAACCTCTGGGGATAAACATAAAATTGAGAATAAAATAAATCGGTCACTAAAGAATAGTCCAGTTGTCCAGACGGAGTAAACACAAAAACATGGACAACAATACAATAGTTCAGATGAATTTGTATTCGTGTCCCTAATCGAAAGGGAGAATACAAAATGGCAAAGAAGAATAATGCAAACAATACGAACACTTTACCAGAGCAGGAGTTTAACTTTATTGTATCAGATGTACGCATTCCTCGTATGGTGCCTTTACAGACTCTTGCAGATGAATCTGGTATTTCATATAAAGCACTTTGGCAGATGTGCAAACAGAACAAAATCGTGCATATTAAGTCCGGTAATAAGTTTCTTGTGAATGTGGATAAATTCATTGAGTTTCTCAATACCGGCGAAACGGAGGTTGAGAGCAATGACAAAGAGAGCAACACAGCATAAAAGCAATACCCCTGTTGAATGGGAACAGGCAGAGGGATTTTCAAGGTATCTTATTTCTACTGACGGACAGGTTTACAGTATAGAACGCGACAAGATTATATCACAGTATGATAATGGTTGTGGATATTTGCAAGTCGTGATTAGAAACGATAATGGCGAAGCAAAGAGTATGCGAGTTCATAGATTAGTTTATATGGCACATAAAGGCGAAATCCCTAAAGGTCTGGAAATCAATCATAAAGATGAATGTAAAACGAATAATTGCATTGATAATCTGGAATTAGTTACTCGTGCAGAAAACAATAACTATGGAACGCATAATCAGCGAATCAGTAAATCCATGAAAAGATACAGAGCAAAACAGCGAGCAATGGCCGCTTGTTGATGTGGTATCAGAATTTATACTTTTTGAAACCATGCAAATGAAACCTCAAATAAGTATCAGAAAGTATGCGTAAAAACTTTTGATTATTCTCATAAAAAGTGTGTACTTTTTGAGACTTGCCTGATATGATTAAATCAGAAACGAACAGGTGTTCGATAAAGAAATGAGGTGTTCAGATGAACGATAAGTTTAAGAATGACAAGCTAAAGTTTGAGCTTATCAGAAACGCTGATTTGGTGTGTACGGATTGCCTATACAAATATGACGATACGAATATGCCATGCAATGTTTCTAAATGTGAGATGTACGAAGAAAAGCCCTCTACCGTTATTGATGGTGGAAACTGTGATTTATACGATAAGGGGGTGTCTGAATGAAATATGTAGCTTATCACAGGACAAGCACAAAGGACCAGCACTTAGACAGAGGAATTGCAGAACTCACCAAGTATTGTGCTGATAATGCAATTTCTCTGTATAAGGGCAAGGTCTACACAGACCAACAGACAGGAAAGAACTTCAACCGACCACGCTACACAATGCTGAAAGATGAAATTCTTGAAAGTGGTGATGTGCTGATCGTCACAGAGCTTGACCGATTAGGACGAAACAAAGAAGCCACACTAAAGGAATTACGATTCTTTAAAGACAACGGTATTCGTGTTATGGTGTTAGAATTACCCACAACATTGATTGACCTGTCAGCTATGGAAAACTCAATGGCTCGTATGATGTTAGAGACTATCAATAATATGATGATTGAGTTGTATGCAAGCATGGCACAGGCTGAAATTGAGAAAAAAGAGAAAAGACAGCGAGAAGGCATTGAACAGAAAAAGGCTCGTGGAGAATGGGACGATTATGGCAGACCAAGAGTTATGGACCTTGAAGAATTTGCTACCCACTATCGCTTAGTACAGCAAGGGGAAAAGAAACCATTTGAACTGATGAAAGAATTAGGTATGACGAAGCCGACCTTCTATCGTTACAAAAATCAAATTGAGAAAGGGTGTTAAGAATGGCATCTGTTAAAAGAGTTGAGTACAAAAGCGGTAGAGTTGTTTATCGCATAGTTATCTGTCAAGGATACGATAAAAAGGGAAACAAACTGGTTAAGAATCTTACATATTCAGTCAATCAGTCAGCAACACCCAAACAACAAGAACGAGAAGCGAAGAAGTATGCCATGGATATGGAAGATAAACTGAAATATGGCTACGACTACAACGCAGAAAAAATGTCATTTGAAGATTTTGCATACAAATGGCTTGAGAGTGTTAAAGATAACATTGCTTATGGTACCTATGCAGGATATAAACAGGTTTTGGAAAGTAGAATCATTCCCTACTTTAAGGGAGACAAGATTGCTCATATCAAAACACCACACATTGAAGCCTTTTATAGAACTCTGGTTGACGATTATTCCGCAGGTACAATAAAGAGATTTGCTAATGTGTTGAATCTGATTTTTAAGACAGCCAAGCGTTACAGCATGATTGAGAACAATCCTTGCCAAGACGCACAAAAACCAAAGAGAAAAGACGAGGACGAGGGCTTAAAGTTCTTTACTCCAAAGCAAGCATTGATGTTTATGAAATCTCTGGATATGTCATACGAGGTAACCTACAAAGGCCATCAGCGTATTGATGATACAGGTAAACCATACTATGTGAATGAGTACACAGAATCCTATACTGTGCCTACACAATACAAAGTGTTCTTTACTCTCTCATTGTTCTGCGGATTCAGAAAAGGCGAAACACTTGCTTTGCACTGGAATGATATTGACTTTAAGGAAAAGAAAATCTCTATTTCAAAGTCTGTGGGTATGACGGAAAACGGATTTGATTATAAAGAGCCTAAGACAAAGAAATCTGTCAGAAAGGTATCTATTCCAGATGATGTAATCCCACTTTTGAAGCAGTATCACTTTGAGTACATACAGACACGATTTAGTCATGGTACTGCATGGCAAGGCGATTTGAGCAATGGCGGTAATCTGTTCATTCAAGCAGACGGAAAGCTTATGGGGCATACAACACCTTATCAGTATTTCACAAAGCATTTACACCGCTATAATGAGTGGGTGCAGAATAATCCAGAAAAAGCAAAGGCTGAGGGATTAGAGGAATTACCGATTATTCCGCTTCATGGGTTGAGACATTCATGTGCTACCCTGCTCAATTATCTGGAAGTCAATATCATTGAAATATCAAAGACATTAGGACATTCAACCTGTTCCACTACAATGAACATCTATGCTCATAGCTTTGAGGAACAGCAAGAGGAAGTAGCAACAAAGGTAAATGAGTTCTTACGATTGAACGCATAAATAATTGAGAGCCAGAGGAAAAAATCCAAAGGCTCTCATTTAGTCATCATTCATCTTTCAATTCCATGTGGTCAAGGGCATATTGTAAAGCCATGCTGATTAGTTCATTACGAGAACGATTCGTTTTAGCTGCTAAATCGTTATATTCCTCTTGCAAAGCTCTATCTATGCGTATCGTCATGGTGACAGATTTATCTTCTTTGGGTGTTACGATAAATTTCTCCATAATGCAATTCCTCCATTGATTTTAATTACATTATAGTATTGACAAGGCACATAAAACTATGACACAATAATGAGTTAAAATTATACTGTACTTTTGTGTTACGCTCTGCTATAATGCTAATATCAACCAAAACTTGGAGGTATGGCATTATGAAAGATAAAGCAACCAAAAACGGAGTCAAAAAGCCGATTTTCAAGAAGTGGTGGTTTTGGGTAATCGTTGTCGTTATTCTGGCCGCTATCTTCGGAAATACTGGAACAAAAGACAGCGTTGAGGACGGAGCAAAGGACACTATCAGTTCAGCAGAACAGCAGACAGAGGAAAAGCAAAACGAAAGCACAGCAAAAGATGATATTTCCTTTGTGGTTACCAATGTTCCTAATGATGTGACAGGTAATTGGAGAATTGCTTCAATCGCAGAAAACATTGAAATGCAGGACTATGCTTTGGACTACTACAAAGAGTATTTCAAGAGCGATGATGAAATCCATGCAATAGTCAACTTCAATTACAAGACAACAACTAAAATCTCTGTCATGGGAAATCTGCTCGATGTGTCTGTGTATGAATATGTTGACAAAGAAGAACATGATGCAAAATTGCTTTTCAGCGGTATGCTCCTTAAAGAATACCATGTAAACAAAGATACTGGCGAAATAGAAGAAATACAGTAAAAACGAAAGCCTTGACCACGAATGAATGGTTAAGGCTTTTCTTTATACTATCGTAATACTAAACTTACGGCGTGCTGTGGAGTGATAGGCCGAGTTAGGGAAAGCAGAAATCCCAAAAAGGTAATACGGGTAACACTTATGGAGAGTTATGGAGAGATAGGGCGAGAGCCTGTTAATCATATGCGGATGATTACGGATTTGACTTTGAAGAAGATATGCTGGTGGAAGAAGTCCCTTCGATTCTAAAAACGTTCGGTCTTTACTACACGAAAAAGTTCAAGAACGAAATTGAGGATATTACCGGACGATACTTTGAGGAACCCAAGCATACCAGAATACAAATACCACAGCACGAAAGCCATCTTTCCAGAGAAGAAATGGATTATGAGCAGACAAAAGAGGAATGGTATGAAAAGTTAATAGAACTCCCGGAACCATATAGTAACGAAGATCTCATAGAGATGATTAAGAGGAACGGATTTACGAAGGAAAATGAGGATTTTTTGCTCCAGACAATGGAAACAAGAGAACCCTGGTATCTGTATGAGTTTATGGTTGACGAAAGCAGTATTGAACTCTTGAAACGATTGGAAGATAAAGTGGTGTTAAAAACTGTTGGAAGGAATTTGGACCTATTCGCCATGGGGATTTTCGATGTAATGACAGATAGACGAACAGGACTCTATGCCAATTTGATTCATTTTTGTATCGACTATACTATAGAGTTACTGTATAAAGAGCGCCCAATCCTCTCAGAAACAAAGTTCAGAAAATTGTCCTGCTATAAGGAGAATGTGGAACATCACCCGGAATTAGAGACACTATTGTTTACGTATCTGTTAGAACGTCAGGGAAAATGGATCGTGATAAAACAGGAGCTGTTCCTACTTTATTTGTTATGCCATGAGATGAAAGAGGATGAGGGCATCGATTGGGATATTGTTTTTGAGAAAGGCTGTGGGAAGTGCCTTTTGAAGACTCAGAAAGGGAATAAGGCATTTTATTTTCCTGATTTTGTGAATCCTTCCAATATGGATTGGATTCAAAGGATACAGTGTATCATGGATGAGATAGATAGAACCGGATTCCGTCAGAAGTATGTGGTACCAAAGCTGGAAGAATTTTTGAATCAGTATCCTTCGAAAGCAGAAAGAGCAGCAGCTTTTCTGGAGGATATCCGATGGGAGCTGGATATTGATTTGGATGGTGAAATCTGCGGAGGCTCATATTTTGAGAAGGATGCGATGATATTGGCTGATAACCTAGGAATTGCCTATCTGACAGATGCAGAGGAATATCTGGCAGAAAGTTCCCGAAGATCCCTGATAGAACGGCAGGGGATCTGTACCAAGAAAGAGGATTATATCGCGGTTTCTTTGTACAAGGAAACAGATGAGGATTATTTGCGGAAAATCGGAGTTTATGAAGCATTAGAATACTATTTTGGGAAGCTGGAGACGTTTGTGCAATTAAATAAGGAATAGATCGTATATACGATTGCAGAGAAGATTCGATTTTGCAGTGAGTAGGAGATATGGGAAATCAAATGAGATTTTCTGTATCTCCTTTTATTATGGGGCGGATAGACTCTGCTGAGTACGTTGGAGTTTCTCATCAGAGAAACGAAACGTGCGAAATATAAGCTACCACCTTTCCGTTATAATAGAAGTGTTCAGGTCATTATTAGAGAAGGGAAAGGTGATTTTATGGCAAAGCAAACGAATTCACTTGCAAATACAAAGTGGATGTGTAAATATCACATCATCTTTACCCCAAAGTATAGATGAAAAATGATTTATAATCAATATTGCAGTATCTATGACAGCGTTCATATTGTGCTGCACCATCGCCTGCGAGACAAGCCAAGCGAACAAGTCGGAAATTTCTTCTTCCGACACATAACAGAAGTTTTCATCTACACCTTCGTTCTTTAACCGTTCCTTTGCTGTCGGAAGAATTGCGAAATACTGTAATTTCGCAATTTCGTCATAAAAGTTCTATTTTGTTCCTAAATAATGTAATAAATCAAATGAATTTTCAAACAATTATGAGGTGTTTACAATTCGCTATAGCTTATGCTATATTATATAGAAGCTTAAACGGATAGGGAGAACAATAAATCGAAACCAAATCAGATTGCAAGACACGCTTTGGCAGAACTTTGCAGGAAAAATAATTTAGATCAAGAATTGATAGATTCATTAGAAGTAAATAACTAAGTGAAAGGTGTTGCAATATGAAGAATGAGAAGCAAATTGAGCTGAATTTTATCGAAAAACTCAAAGAGCTAAAATATATATATCGAGAAGATATTAAAGACAAAGTCTCTTTGGAGGAAAATTTCAGAAAGCATTTTCAAGAACTCAATAGAGTTAGATTGAGTGATTCTGAATTTGCAAGATTAAAAGAAAGTATCGTTACACCGGATGTGTTTTCAGCAGCAAAAATTCTGAGAGAAACAAATACATTCAAAAGAGATGATGATACACCTTTACAGTACACTCTTGTAAATACGAATGACTGGTGCAAAAACGAGTATGAGGTGATCAATCAGCTCCGTATTAACACAGAAAATAGTCACCATAGGTATGATGTTATTATTCTTATCAATGGTATTCCCGTTGTGCAAATTGAGTTGAAGTCGCTGCAAATTACACCCAAGAGAGCAATGGAGCAAATTGTTAATTATAAAAATGATCCGGGAAATGGATTTACCAATTCCCTACTTTGCTTCATGCAGCTTTTTATCGTTAGCAACGAGAGCAATACCTATTATTTTGCCAATAATAACAAAGAGCATTTTGCTTTTGATGCTGATGAACGATTTTTGCCGGTATATCAATTCGCCGATAAGGATAATAAAAAGATCATACATCTGCATGATTTTTCTGAGGCAGTACTGCGTAAATGTGCTTTGGGGGAACTTATTAGCAAATATATGGTCTTAGTGGCAAGCGAACAAAAAATGATGATTATGAGACCGTATCAAATTTATGCGGTTAAAGCCATTATGGATTGCATTGAACAAAACAGAGGAAATGGCTATATTTGGCATACTACGGGAAGCGGTAAAACTCTCACATCTTTTAAGGCGTCCACTTTGTTAAAGGATAATCGCAACATAGCAAAATGCCTTTTTGTTGTGGACAGAAAGGATCTTGACCGGCAAACCAGAGAGGAATTCAATAAATTCCAAGAGGGGTGTGTAGAAGAAAACACTAATACTGAAAATTTGGTAAAAAGACTTGTTTCGGAGGACTATCGGGATAAAGTCATTGTTACAACCATTCAAAAATTGGGTTTGGCGCTTGATGATGATAATAAGCGAAGTAAAGAGAAAAAGAAAAAAGGTGAACTCACATACAAAGAGAGATTGGCACCTTTGAGAGATAGAAGAATTGCAATTATCTTTGATGAATGTCATCGTTCGCAGTTTGGAGAAAACCACAAAGCAATCAAAAACTTCTTCCCAAAGGCTCAGCTGTTTGGGTTTACCGGTACACCTATTTTTGGAGAGAATGCAACTTACAAGCAAATTGATGGAACTATCGGCTTTTATACAACCACGAAAGATATTTTTGAAAAAGAACTGCATGCATATACGATTACTCATGCTATTGATGACAGAAATGTATTGCGATTTCATATTGACTACTTCAAACCAGAAAATGACAGAGATGCTTCAAGAATCAATGAGGAAGAACAAAAAAGGGCTGTGGTACAAACCATTTTGTCAAAACATGATGCTGTGACGAACAACAGAAGATATAACGCTATCTTGGCCACAGCATCTATCAATGACGCTGTTGAATATTACAACCTGTTCAAAGAAGCGCAACAAAGTTGTATTAATGCTGCTGGCAGTGAGTTTACACCATTAAATATAGCTTGTGTATTTTCGCCGCCGGCGGAAGATAATAAGGATGTTCAGCAAATTCAAGAGGATCTTCCGCAGGAAAAAGAAGATAACAAAAAAGAACCTGATAAAAAGAAAAAAGCATTGACGGGTATTATCAAAGACTATAACGAACAGTATGGAACTAGTCATGACATTAACAATTTTGATGTGTATTATCAGGATGTACAGCAAAGAATTAAAGACCAGAAGTATACCAATGGGGACTATGACCATAAAAACAAGATTGACATTACTATTGTTGTGGATATGCTCCTGACCGGTTTCGACTCCAAGTATCTGAACACTTTGTATGTAGATAAGAACTTGAAATATCATGTGTTGATTCAGGCATTTTCCAGAACAAATCGAGTTTTAAACGATACAAAACCTTACGGTAATATTCTTGATTTCAGAAACCAGTCAGATGAAGTGGACAAAGCAATTGCTCTGTTTTCCGGTGAAAATAACAGCGAACGAGCAAAAGAAATCTGGCTTGTTGATCCTGCTCCAAAGGTTGTTGAGAAATTGGATAAGGCAGTAAGTGAATTGGAAAAGATTATGGAATCTCAGGGCTTGGAGTGTAAGCCGGAAGAAGTAAATAATCTGAAAGGCGATGCCGCAAGATGTGAATTTATTAATAAATTCAAGGAAGTGCAGCGTTTAAAAACACAGTTGGATCAGTATACGGAAATTGAAGAAAAAGACGCAGAAAAAATCGAGGAACTGTTGCCGGAGGACACCTTGCGTGCGTTCCGTGGTGCCTATATTGATGTGGCACAAAGGCTGAAAGCCGAACAAGGGAAAATGACCGAGAATAAAGATTCTGAGGTTGAGCAGCTCGATTTCGAGTTTGTTCTGTTTTCGTCTGCCATTATTGACTATGACTATATAATGGCGTTGATTGCTAAATATACGCAGTCTCAGTCTAAAGATAAAAAAGAAAAAGTTAGCAAAGAACAGCTAATCGGCATGCTTTCTGCTACCTCCAATTTGCTTGATGAAAGAGAGGATATTATCGAATATATCGACTCGCTTCAAGTTGGTGTGGCTTTGGATGAGAAGGAAATCAAAGCAGGGTATCAGAAATTCAGAGAACAGAAAAATAGTCAGGAAATCAATGTCATTGCAGAAAAACACGGTATTGAAAACCAAAGTTTGCAGGCATTTATTCAGGAAATTATCGACCGAATGATTTTTGACGGAGAAAAACTTAGTGATCTTTTGGCACCGCTTGACTTAAGCTGGAGAGAAAGAACGCAAAAAGAGTTGGATTTAATGGCTGACCTGATTCCGTTATTAAAAAAACTGGCAGATGGTCGTGAAATTATGGGGTTGAATGCGTATGAATAATAAGAAAGAAATGGTACCGAAACTAAGGTTTCCAGAATATATCGGGAATAAATTGAAAATTACGAAGTTGGGAAAAATATCATCTATCGTAAAAGAAAAAGCTGGAGAAAATAAATACATTCTTATGAGTGTGACATCTGGAGTTGGTTTAGTATCACAAGCAGAAAAGTTTGGGAGAGAAATAGCTGGGGATTCCTATAAGAATTATATTGTTATAAAAAAATATGATTTTGCCTATAATAAAAGCGCAACAAAACAATTTCCAGAAGGCTATATTTCTATGTTGGAAGAATACGATATAGCCGCTGTTCCCAATAGTATTTTTACTTGTTTTAGAATTACTGGTAATGAATCATTTCCCCCGTTTTTTAATTATCTCTGGCACAATAACTATCACGGACATTGGCTGAGAAAATATATCGAGGTGGGTGCAAGAGCGCACGGAGCTTTAAGTGTTGATATAAAACATTTATGGAGTATGCCACTTGCGTTACCTGATTTCAAAGAACAACAAAAGATTGTTGATTGTTTATCCTCTATTGATGAGCTGATCGACGCAGAAAGCAGAAAACTGAAAGCATTAGAAAAATACAAAAAAGGCTTGATGCAAAGGCTGTTCCCTGCTGAAGGGAAAACTCTTCCTGAATGGCGATTTCCTGAGTTTCAAGGATGTGGAGAGTGGAAAGCTAAATTTATAGGAAAGGTTTGCAAAATGTTTAGTGGAGGAACGCCAGATACCTCAAAAAAGGAGTTCTATGGAGGTACAATTCCTTTTATTAGATCAGCGGAAATAAATAAATCTTTTACAGAACTTTTTATCACGGAAGACGGTTTCAAAAATTCTTCTGCAAAAATGGTAAAAAAGGGAGATATATTAATAGCCTTATATGGAGCAAATAGTGGAGAGGTTGCTTTGTCTAAAATTGATGGTGCGATAAACCAAGCAATTTTGTGTTTAAGACATGAAACAAACAATGCGTTTGTATACCACTATTTTACCCATATGAAAAACTGGATTATTTCAAAATATATTCAAGGGGGTCAAGGTAATCTTTCGGGGCAAATCATCAAATCTGTGAAGTTATATTTTCCAAAACCAGAAGAACAAAAAAAAATTACAGATTGCTTGTCAGAAATCGATATCCTAATTACAGAACAGTCAAATAAAGTGGAACAGTTAAAAACACATAAAAAGGGATTAATGCAGGGATTGTTTCCTTCTATTGAGGAGGCAGATGTATGAGTGGTACAAAACGATTTACAAATTTAAAAAGATTAGCACGCAATATTCGCGATACGCTGGGTACTGGGGATACAACAGATACAAAAAATTATTATCTTTTATTTGCCTATAATGGAACTGGAAAAACAAGGCTTTCGGTTGAATTCAAAAATTTAGGAAAGAAAGAAATTCGTGGCAGTGAAGAAAAGACAAGAGATACACTGTATTATAATGCCTTTACCGAGGATCTTTTCTACTGGGACAATGATTTAGAAGGAGATACAGATAGGCGCTTGTTTTTTAATACAAACTCTCGCTTTTTTGACGGTTTGAGAGATCTCGAAATGGACACAAGAATAAGGGGATTTTTGCAGATTCATGCAGATTTTGACTTTACAATTCGTTATGATGAGGGATATGTCAGTTTTTCACGAAAAGTGCAAACCAGAACCGGAGAGGAAACTGTTACCGGAATAAAAATTTCCCGTGGAGAGGAGAATCTATTTGTTTGGTGTTTCTTTCTTGCTATTGTTCAACTGGTAAAAGACGAGGCTTTATCTTATGATTGGGTGAAATATATCTATATTGACGATCCAATTTCGTCCCTTGATGACAATAATGTTGTAGCGTTAGCATGTCAGCTTTCAGAATTACTTAAAGATTGTAAAATTAAAACTGTTATTTCTACTCATCACACACTGTTTTTTAATGTGATGTATAATGAGTTAAGAAAAGAAAGCACAGCGAGTCGTTTCTTGAGCTTTGACAAAGAAACAAACAAATACATAGTAAAAAACACTGGAGATACCCCGTTCTTTCATCATGTTGCATTGTTAAAGGAATTAAAAAAAGTGGCAGATAGCGGAAAAATATATACTTACCATTTTAATATTTTAAGAAATATCCTTGAGAAAACGGCAGCATTTCACGGGTTTGACGATTTTTCAGCCTGTATAAGACGGGAAGATGATGATTTAGATGATGTGATTTTTGCAAGAATGACGAATCTTTTAAGTCATGGCAATCACTCAATATTTAACCCTCTCGAAATGGTTGAGGATAATAAGGAAATTTTCAAAAATATATTGAACAGATTTCTGGAAAATTACAAATTTAACGATGATCTGTTTACAGAAAGATAGAGGTAGCGAATTATGAATGATACACAACAAAAACAGTTAGGCTCAATATTATGGGCGATTGCTGATAAACTGCGTGGCGTAATGAACGCCGATGATTTTAGAGATTATATGCTATCTTTTCTCTTTTTGCGTTACCTGTCTGATAATTATGAAGAGTCAGTAAAAAAGGAATTAGGCAGTGATTATCAGAAAAGTGAGCTTGAAATTCAAAAAAATGAAAACAATCTTGACGCCTATATTGATGAGCTTAAAACCGTTATGGCTCAATACAGTAGCTCTCTTTCTCCAAAGAAATTAGGATTACAAGAAGATGAAAAGGATCAAGAAAAAATTAAAAAAGCAAGACAAGAGTTTGTGGATGATAGTAATAAAATGCTCTATAGCCACAATGTAATTCCTCTTGCAGTCTGGTATATTCGCAATTTGGATCAAGTTGATATGCTTGAAAAACAAATGCGTCGTAAAATTCACTATGTGATAAAACCGGTATATTTGTGGAGTAATATATATGAATTGGCAAGGACACAAAATAAACAATTATTAAAAACTTTACAGAGTGGGTTTAAATACATTGAGAATGAGTCATTTGAAAGTAGATTTCGTGGTTTATTTTCAGAAGTAAACCTCGATTCCGATAAGCTTGGGAAAAATTATAATGAACGAAATACATTACTGTGCTCGATTATAACCGAAATTGCAGAAGGTCTTTCTAAATTTCCAAATGAAACAGATCTTTTGGGTGATGCCTACGAATATTTGATTGGTCAGTTTGCTTCTGGTTCTGGTAAAAAAGCGGGCGAATTCTATACACCGCAGCAGGTTTCAACCATCCTTTCTCGAATTGTTTCTCTTGACAGTCAAGATCCCAGCACCGGAAAAAAGAGCAAACTAAGAAATGTGCTTGATTTTGCCTGCGGTTCAGGTTCTCTGTTAATCAATGTGCGAAAACAATTTGGCGCAAATGGTATTGGGCAGATATATGGACAAGAAAGAAATATTACTACTTACAACCTTGCTCGTATGAATATGTTGCTTCATGGCGTGAAAGATTCTGAGTTTCAGATTCATCATGGAGATTCCTTAGTAAATGATTGGAATATATTAAAGGAGATGAATCCGGCAAAAAAAATGCAATTTGAAGCAGTTGTGGCCAATCCCCCCTTTAGCTATAGATGGCAGCCAAAAGAAGAAATGGCGGAAGATTTCCGATTCAAAAACTATGGGCTTGCTCCAAAGTCGGCAGCAGATTTTGCTTTTTTGTTGCATGGATTTCACTTTTTAAGTGATGATGGAACAATGGCAATTATTTTACCGCATGGAGTGCTTTTCCGTGGTGGCGCTGAGGAAAAAATCAGAACAAAACTTCTTAAAGATGGAAATATTGACGCCATCATTGGCTTGCCTGCGAACCTGTTTTTCTCCACAGGTATTCCGGTATGTGTTTTAGTTCTAAAAAAATGTAAAAAGTATGATGATGTGCTGATCATCAATGCAAGTGAGTATTTTGAAAAAGGAAAACGCCAAAATACACTTTTAACAGAGCATATTGATAAAATAATTGAAACGTATCAATACCGAAAAGAAGATGACAAACGGTATTCCCGCCGAGTTTCTATGGAAGAAATCGAGAAAAATGGATATAATCTAAATATTTCTCGCTATGTCAGCACTGCACCAGAAGAAGAAATTGTTGATGTTGAAGAAGTACGGCAGGAGCTTGAAAAAATTGAGTATGATATTAAGAATGCAAAGGCTCGACATAATGAGTTTTTGAAGGAATTAGGATTAAACTTATTGCCATAAGAATAAAGAATCAGTTGCGATGTTCTGTAACTGATTCTTTATTCTTTATACAGAGATTATTTTAGCATTAACTATTTCAGTAGCTCTTTCTCGAACTCCGATTGGTTGAGATTGTTGTTCGGGTAAGATAAGATTTAGTAACAGATAATCCCCAACTTGGGTATATGTACCACTCATCTGTTTAAATAGTGATTTTTCTATAGTGCTTTCATCCTGTATTTTATTGTATTTTCATTTTACAGAATAACAGGGAACAATACCAATGTACCGATTTGAAATACAGCGTATCTGCAATAAAAACAGATATGCTGTAAAATATGATATCGGAAACTGTTCACACTCATACACTAATATCGTAGCAGGTACAATCCCAACACTCTCAGCTAACTGCCGTGTAGTTAATCCTTTGCGTTGTTGTTAGTATCTAAGCATTGCTGCAGGGGGGGCGGTGGGAATAGATGTTTGTCAATTATTTATGCATATGTGATTGTCCATTTAAGCACAAAATAATCAACAAAATTGGGTTCTTATTTTTGTCGATTGTCGACAATTTACGAAACCGATTATGAGAGTATATTCCCCGGGATGTCCGGGATAAATAACTCAACAAATTAGTCGAGGGAGAAGAATAAATGAGGAATCATATATAAGGGCGAATTTCAAGTCAAAGGCAGTTTTCCTAAAATAAGTACGACCGCCGGGGAAGGAGAAGGATGTAAACATTATACTATTCCCAGGCAATCGAAAAGTTGGCCCGTAAATTTTGAGGAAGGCAATCAATGCCAGATGCTTCTTGGGGACATTGGTTCCGGTAAGATATTTACTAGGGGAACATGATTCAGTAGTTATAGTAGCCAATGCGGATCATCATCCACAATTTATTTAGCAGAAACAGCTATGTGTAAAAAAAATTACAAACTTTATATGCAAAATGGAATTCCGGCGTATTAAATAATAAGAGTAAAATAGATACTTGACTTTTATATATTACAGATGTAAGATTTATCAAAAACTTACATCTGTAATATATGATGAAGAGATTCTTCTTGGGCTCTTATTAAATGACAACTTTACATGAATACGAGCCAGTTGTTATGTAAAATGCCTTGATTTATTCGAATAATATATATTTTGCAAAAGCAGCTTTAAAAATATGATAAAACCTTTCCTGTTATATAAGGAAAATACATAGAAGTCGATTCTCACTATTAGTATGGTAGAAAACGTAAAGAACATAGGAGGGAGTGGATATGTTGTTAAAAAAGATAAAGCAGAATTGGAGCGGTATTGGTCAGAGTGGTAAAAGAATAGGAGTATTATTTTAAATAATGGTATTGATAGTATTCCTGAATATCAATACCGGATTGTGAGGCAGTATAATGAAACAGAAAAAAAGATTATTGGTTTATATCATATTTGTTATAGCATTTTCAATTGCAGGGTGTTCTTAAATAGAATCTGAAAAAGTTTGACAGAAGACATACAACCTATTTATGAAGAAACTGTATGTCCAAATAAAGAGTTCACAAAAAAGCGGAAGATATTGTCTATTACCATATTGAGGTATATCAAGAAGATAATACAATAAATAGAAACAAAAGGGAGTGAACAAATTGAATGAGAAACAAGAGAAAATAATAGAGTACATTAAAAAATATCGGTTGTTTCTGCCATTTGGCGTTTATCTAATATTACAATTATTGGCTGTAGTAGTAGGAAAATTAACGAATTTGACATTGAGGAGTATTCCTAAGATCTTTTTGTTTTGGATGGCTGTTATCACATCTATGCTGCTGATTCTTGGAATAAGCCGAAAAATTTTAAAATGGGGATGCGAAAAAGGGTTAAAAGGAGTTCCGGTGATAAAAAAGATTTGGTATGTCGTATTAGGAATTGTAGCAAGCGGAGTGATATATATTGGATTTGCTGTCAGCGCATTTATGTATCAGCCAGAACACATTGTAGTGCATAATGGCGTTCGCATGGTAGCCAGTGTCAATAGTTTTCTTCAAGAAACGGTGTATTATTATGAATATGAGAATATATTTTTTCGGGGCAGTGAAATGATTGGTTATGAGGATTATGGAAATGGATCTAGGGATCCGTTGAAAGATGGAAATAGAGAACCTATACAGCAGTATTTTGATGAGTAGGAGAAAATAAAGAAGCGGGTTAAGACCAGTAAAAATGGCTTTTTATCCGTTTCCTGCTATTCTATATATTCAAGTCAGATAAGAAGGAAGAAGTATTATTGAAAGCATAAAAATAATGTGTTGTTAAGTGTGCGATTGAAAAATTCTCACATTAGACAAAGCAGCGTGAAAGTAAATATTATGATTGTTCTGATTATAGAAGAGATAGAGAGCATAGCAGATGAATATATGCAAGCCACCCGACAAAACATATGAATATGGAAAATGGGATTTCGTAATTTATAAAACAAAGATACAGAACAAACATTCGAACTTGCTCTGTACTTTTATTTTATATTCTGATATAATCAATCCTAGTTACAGGAATAATAACTATATACTAGAACGATTCATAAAGGAGGAGCTTTCATGGATCATTTTGAATTAGTATCAGAATATAAACCAACTGGTGACCAGCCGCAGGCCATTGCCGAACTGGTCAAAGGTTTTAAAGAGGGGAACCAATGCCAGACCTTGCTTGGTGTTACTGGTTCCGGTAAGACATTTACGATGGCGAACGTGATTCAGCAGTTACAGAAGCCGACGCTGATCATCGCCCACAATAAGACACTTGCGGCGCAGTTATATGGTGAATTTAAAGAGTTCTTCCCGAATAATGCCGTGGAGTATTTTGTCTCCTACTATGACTATTACCAGCCAGAAGCCTATGTTCCGTCATCAGACACATATATCGCCAAGGATTCTTCCATCAATGATGAGATAGACAAGCTCCGCTTATCCGCCACGATGGCGTTGTCAGAGCGCCGTGATGTCATCATTGTAGCCAGTGTGTCCTGTATTTACGGTTTGGGCAGTCCAGTGGATTACCAGAACATGGTCATTTCTCTGCGGCCTGGTATGATACGTGACCGGGATGAGGTGATGGCCAAGCTGATCGAGATTCAGTATGATCGCAATGAGATGGATTTCCACCGTGGAACCTTCCGGGTAAGGGGGGATGTGCTGGAGGTCATCCCGGCCAACTCAGAAGATGTAGCAATTCGGATCGAGTGGTTCGGAGATGAGATTGACCGGATCACGGAGATTGATATTCTTACCGGCGAGATTAAGGATGAGCTAAAGCATGCCGCAATATTCCCGGCCTCACATTATGTTGTGGACAAGGAGAATATTGAGCGTGCAGTAGTGGATATCGAGGCGGAACTGGAAGAGCGGGTGAAGGAGTTCAAACGCCAGGATAAGCTGATTGAGGCACAGCGGATTGCTGAACGGACTAATTTTGATATTGAGATGCTAAAGGAGACAGGCTTTTGCTCTGGGATTGAGAATTATTCCAGGCACCTGGCGGGTCTTGCGCCGGGACAGCCTCCATATACATTGATCGATTATTTCCCGGATGATTTTATTATGATGATCGATGAGTCACATAAGACGATTCCTCAGATCGGCGGTATGTATTCCGGGGACCAGTCACGTAAGACGACACTGGTGGAGTATGGATTCCGACTTCCATCGGCAAAGGACAACCGTCCCTTGAATTTTGAAGAATTTGAAAGTAAAATAAATCAGGTCATGTTCGTTTCTGCGACACCAGGCGTGTATGAGGAGGAGCATGAGCTTCTCAGGACAGAGCAGGTAATCCGTCCGACTGGACTTCTGGACCCAGAAGTAGAGGTACGTCCGGTTGAGGGACAGATTGACGATCTGATCGGAGAAGTGAATAAGGAAGTTTCCAAGAAGAATAAAGTACTTGTGACTACCTTGACCAAGCGTATGGCAGAGGATCTGACAGATTATATGCGTGAAGTGGGGATTCGAGTGAAGTATCTCCATTCAGACGTTGATACACTTGAAAGGACAGAGATTATCCGTGATATGCGTCTGGATGTCTTTGACGTGCTCGTGGGCATCAACTTGCTGAGAGAAGGTCTGGATATACCGGAGATTACCCTGGTAGCAATTCTGGATGCAGATAAGGAAGGCTTTCTGCGTTCGGAGACATCTCTGATTCAGACAATCGGACGTGCAGCGAGAAATGCCGAAGGTCATGTCATCATGTATGCGGATAAGATTACAGATTCCATGCAGATCGCGATGGATGAGACACAGCGTCGTCGTGAGATTCAGATGAAGTATAACGAAGAACACGGCATTACACCGAAGACAATTCAGAAGTCAGTCAGAGATTTGATCAGTATTTCCAAGAAGGTGGCAGCGGAAGAGCTGCAGATGGAGAAAGACCCGGAGTCCATGAGCCGAAAGGAGCTGGAGAAATTGATTGCAGAGCTGTCCAAGCAGATGAAGAAGGCAGCGGCAGAACTGAATTTCGAGGCAGCGGCAGAGCTGCGTGATAAATTGGTCGAATTAAAGAGGACCTTGAATGAAATGGACGATTAAATGAATATTTCACAGAAAATACAGAAGAATAAGATAAGATAGGAGTACAGGAAGGGAAAAACATGGCAAAAAAAATGGATGCCCGCCAGTATATCAAGATACGTGGGGCAAATGAAAATAACCTGAAGAACATTGATCTGGATATTCCAAGGAATGAGTTAGTCGTGCTGACGGGACTGAGCGGTTCCGGTAAGTCATCACTGGCATTTGATACTATTTATGCGGAAGGACAGAGACGGTATATGGAGTCTCTCTCTTCTTATGCGAGACAGTTCCTTGGGCAGATGGAGAAGCCGAATGTGGAGAGCATAGAAGGTCTTTCCCCGGCCATTTCCATTGACCAGAAGTCCACGAACCATAACCCGCGTTCCACAGTTGGGACCGTGACCGAGATCTATGACTATTTCCGTCTGCTTTATGCCAGGATTGGAATTCCACACTGTCCGAAATGTGGGAAGGAGATCAGGAAACAGACTGTTGACCAGATGGTAGATCAAGTGATGGAGCTGCCCCAGGGAACGAAGATTCAATTATTGGCACCCGTGGTCAGAGGAAGGAAGGGAACCCATGCGAAGCTTTTGGAACGCTCGAAGCGAAGCGGATATGTAAGAGTCAGGATCGATGGGAATCTTTATGAGTTATCCGAGGAGATTACCCTGGATAAGAATATTAAGCATAATATAGAAATCATTGTCGATCGTCTTGTCGTAAAACCAGGAATCGAGAAAAGGCTGACAGATTCTGTAGAAAGTGTACTTGCTTTGGCAGAGGGGCTTCTGATCGTGGACATTATCGGTGGAGAGCCGATGAATTTCAGTCAGAGCTTTGCTTGCCCAGATTGTGGAATCAGTATTGAGGAAATTGAACCGAGAAGCTTTTCCTTTAATAATCCATTCGGTGCATGTCCGGTATGCTTCGGCCTTGGGTACAAGATGGAGTTTTCAGAAGAATTGATGATACCGGATTCTTCTCTAAGTATCAACGAGGGAGCAATCACGGTGATGGGATGGCAGTCCTGTACAGATAAATCCAGCTTCACAAGAGCGATTCTGGATGCTTTATGTAAGGAATATAAGTTCGATTTGGATACCCCGTTTGAAAAGTATCCAAAGAAGATACATGATGTGATCATGTATGGTACAAATGGGAAATCTGTAAAAGTATATTATAAAGGACAGCGCGGAGAAGGTGTTTACGATGTAGCCTTTGAGGGCCTGATCAAGAATGTAGAAAGACGTTATCGTGAGACTGGTTCCGAGACGATGAAGGCAGAGTATGAGACCTTTATGAATATTACTCCTTGTTCCGAGTGTGGAGGGCAGCGTCTGAAAAAAGGATCTCTTGCAGTCACTGTAGGGAATAAAAATATTGCTGAGGTGACAGGCTTCTCAATAGATAAACTGCAGCAGTTCCTTGCAGAGCTGGAGCTTACAGAAACACAGAAGATGATTGGAAGCCAGATTTTGAAGGAAATCAAGGCCCGAATTCAATTTTTAATGAATGTGGGACTGGATTATTTGACATTGGCGAGAGCAACGGCATCTCTTTCAGGCGGTGAGGCACAGCGCATCCGTCTTGCGACCCAGATAGGGTCCGGGCTGGTCGGAGTGGCTTATATATTGGATGAACCAAGTATTGGTCTTCATCAGAGGGATAATGATAAGCTTCTGGATACCTTAAAGCATTTGCGTGATCTGGGGAATACACTGATTGTAGTCGAGCATGATGAGGATACCATGCTGGCAGCGGATTGTGTGGTCGATATTGGACCTGGCGCAGGAGAGCACGGCGGTGAGGTCGTTGCCATTGGAACAGCGCAGGAGATCATGAAGAACAAGAATTCTATCACAGGTGCATATTTGAGCGGCAGACTGCAGATTCCGGTACCGGAAAAAAGGGAAAAGCCGACGGGGTATTTAAAAATTGTGGGAGCACAGGAAAATAACCTGAAGAATATCGATGTCAAGATTCCTCTGGGAGTCATGACCTGTGTGACTGGTGTGTCTGGATCAGGAAAGAGTTCCCTGGTCAATGAGATTTTATATAAGAAACTGGCAAAGGAGTTGAACCGGGCAAGGACCATCCCTGGCAAGCATAAGCGGATCGAAGGACTCGATCAGGTGGATAAAGTCATTGATATCGATCAGTCTCCGATCGGACGTACCCCGCGTTCCAATCCGGCGACGTATACGGGGGTATTTGATTTGATCAGGGATCTGTTCGCGGCTACCCCGGATGCTAAGGCAAGAGGATATAAGAAGGGCAGATTCAGTTTTAATGTGAAGGGCGGAAGATGTGAAGCCTGCAGTGGAGATGGTATTTTAAAGATCGAGATGCACTTCCTTCCAGATGTGTATGTGCCCTGTGAGGTATGCGGCGGTAAACGTTACAATAGAGAGACGCTGGAAGTGAAGTATAAGGGGAAGACCATTTATGATGTGCTGAATATGACAGTAGAGGAGGCTCTGGAATTTTTTGAACATGTTCCGAGTATCCGAAGGAAAATGGAGACCCTGTATGATGTTGGATTGTCCTATATCAGGCTGGGGCAACCGTCCACGGAACTGTCAGGAGGAGAGGCACAAAGAATCAAGCTTGCTGCAGAACTAAGCCGCAGAAGCACAGGGAAGACCGTCTATATTCTGGATGAACCGACCACAGGACTTCACTTTGCGGATGTCCATAAGCTGACTGAGATTCTGAGAAGACTTTCAGGAGATGGAAATACAGTGGTCGTTATCGAACATAATCTGGATGTCATCAAGACGGCGGATTATATCATCGATATTGGTCCCGAGGGCGGTGACAAGGGTGGTACGATCGTAGCCACGGGTACGCCGGAGGAGATCGCAGAGAATCCAAATTCTTATACAGGAAAGTATGTTGCTGAAGCTTTGAAAAAGAGCAGACGCTGATTCTGAATATGACAGCCCGGAATCCCGTGGGAGACCGGGCTTGAATTACATGTAAACTCTGTGCCTGCGAAAAAAGTCGGATGTTGCGGGAGTATTTTACATTCCTTAAGAAAAACTAAAAATATAAAAAAAGGGTTTCCATTTTTGGAAAAGTTTATTATACTATTTGTGCAACTTCAGGAAGACAGGCATAAAAAGGCTGTCTAAGAACGAAGGATGAGAAGAACAAAAAAGCTGATAAAAAGAACAGATAGAGTCCGGGAAAAATACCGGCCCTTGTGCAGAGGGATAAGAAGGAACGAAAGATGATGAGAAGGATTAATAAGGGTTTTAGAAGGGAGAATCAATATGTCTGTAGATATCGGGATAGATTTAGGTACAGCCAGTGTACTTGTGTATGTGAAAGGCAAAGGAGTGGTGCTTAAGGAACCATCCGTTGTTGCATTTGACAGAGATACCAATGTGATCAAAGCGATTGGAGAAGAGGCACGCCTGATGCTGGGGAGAACACCGGGCAATATTATAGCAGTACGGCCGCTCCGTCAGGGCGTCATTTCAGATTATACGGTGACGGAAAAGATGATTAAGTATTTTGTCCAGAAGTCATTGGGAAAGAGAACATTTAAGAAACCTCGTATCAGTATCTGTGTGCCAAGTGGGGTGACAGAAGTTGAGAAAAAGGCAGTCGAGGAAGCTACATTTGCGGCAGGCGCAAGGGAAGTGCATTTGATTGAAGAGCCGGTAGCAGCAGCCATTGGCGCAGGAATCGATATCTCTAAACCATGCGGGAACATGATCGTGGATATCGGCGGAGGAACAGCAGATATCGCTGTGATTTCACTGGGAGGTACTGTCGTGAATACTTCGATTAAGATTGCCGGAGACGATTTTGATGAAGCGATTGTACGTTATATGCGTAAGAAACATAATCTTCTGATTGGGGAACGTACCGCAGAAGATATTAAGATAAAGATAGGAACCACCTATCCTCTTGTAGAGGAGGAGACGATGGAAGTCAGAGGGCGCAATCTTGTGACAGGACTTCCAAAGACGGTCACGGTGACGTCTTCAGAGACGGAGGAAGCGCTGCATGAAGCGACCGGCCAGATTGTGGAGGCTGTCATTGCCGTGTTGGAACAGACTCCGCCAGAGCTGTCGGCGGATATTCTGGACCGCGGGATTGTCCTTACAGGAGGAGGAGCAATGCTCCGCGGCTTAGAGGAACTGATCGAGGAGAAGACAGGTATCCATACAATGACAGCAGAAGACCCTATGAAGGTCGTAGCAATCGGTACCGGTCAGTTCGTAGAATTTATGAGCGGCAGGACAGATTTTTAACAGCAGTCTAAGCCTGAACGATGAAAAGGATACGTATTTCTTGACAGGCCTGTGCATGTGGAAAAGCAGCAGGTGTTTTCAGATAGATTTCGAGAGGCAGAACAGATTTCAAGTGTCAGATAAAAGGAATGGGACAGACTACTTCGAGAAGAAAGGGAGGAGTCTGTCTTAACTTATTTTGTGTACTTGCTCTGGTTAGGAGGAAATTGTGGAAGTAGTTACCGGATATGTGGAGCACATCGTATTTAGAAATGAGGAGAATGGGTATACTGTATTTAATCTGGACAGTGAGGATGGGGAAGTGACATGTGTGGGGAACTTTCATTACATAAACGAAGGTGAGATGCTGGAAATCCAAGGGGATTATGTGAATCACAGTGTTTATGGCAGCCAGCTCAAGGTGAGCTCCCACAAAGTCAAGGAACCAGAGGACCTGGTCTCTATAGAGAGGTATCTGGGCTCCGGCGCTGTCAAAGGGGTCGGAGCAGCACTGGCGGCAAGGATCGTAAGGCGTTTTAAGGAGGATACCTTCCGTATCATCGAGGAAGAGCCGGAGAGACTCGCAGAAGTCAAAGGAATCAGTGAACGGAAGGCCAGAGAGATCGCGGAGCAGGTGGAAGATAAAAAGGACATGCGAAAGGCCATGATCTATTTGCAGAATTATGGGATTTCCACCACACTTGCGGTCAAAATATATAAATATTATGGTTCTAAGCTATATCAGGTATTGGAAGAAAATCCATATCAGCTTGCGGATAATATAGAAGGAGTGGGATTTAAGACGGCGGATGAGATCGCATCCAGGATCGGTATCCATACGGATTCGGATTTCCGTATCCGAAGTGGAATATTCTATACTCTTCAGCAGTCTGTGGGAGAGGGGCATATCTACCTTCCGCAGCAGCTTTTGGCGGCACGTGCCGGCCAGCTCCTTGGAGTTCAAATTCAGGATGTGGAAAAGTATATCATGGATCTGTGCATTGAACGAAAGGTAGTAAGGAAAGAGGAGAGGGACGAAATCCGTATTTATCCGGCACATTATTATTATCTGGAATTGAATACGGCCCGAATGCTCCATGACCTGAATATCGACTGTAATATGCCAGAAGATATGATGGAAAAACGACTTCGAAGGGTGGAAGAGCAGGAAGCCATTTCATTGGATGTGATGCAGCATAAGGCGGTCATAGAATCTATCAAGCATGGCCTTTTGGTCTTGACGGGAGGGCCTGGTACTGGAAAGACGACTACGATCAATACGATGATTCAGTTTTTTGAAAGTGAAGGGATGAGCATTCTGTTAGCTGCTCCTACAGGTCGTGCGGCCAAACGGATGACAGAGGCGACCGGATATCAGGCACAGACCATCCACCGTCTGCTTGAGGTCAACGGCAATCCCGAGGAGGAGGGAAATGTAGGCGGATTCATGAGGAACCGTCAGAATCCCCTGGAGACAGATGTGCTGATTATTGATGAGATGTCTATGGTAGACCTGCCACTGATGCATGCTCTTTTGTCTGCGGTGGTAGAGGGGACCAGGCTGATTCTTGTGGGAGATGTCAATCAGCTTCCTTCTGTGGGACCGGGAAGCGTATTGAAGGATATCATCGCATCCGGTAGTTTTCCGGTCGTTACATTGACGAAGATATTCCGTCAGGCGGGAGAGAGCGATATCGTTGTGAATGCACATAAGATCAATGCCGGGGAGCCGGTCGTTCTGAATAATAAGAGCCGGGATTTCTTCTTCCTGAAACGTCAGGAGGCAGATGTGATTATCAGTGTTGTCATTACTCTGATTCAGAAGAAGCTTCCCAAATATGTAAATGCAGCACCCACGGACATCCAGGTGATGACACCTACGCGGAAAGGGCTGTTGGGAGTGGAACGCCTGAATTCGATCTTGCAGCGATATCTGAATCCACCTGCTCCTGGTAAGGCGGAGAAGGAATTTGGGGATAAAATCTTCCGAATTGGGGATAAAGTGATGCAGATTAAGAATAACTATCAATTAGAGTGGGAAATTTGCACGAAATTTGGGCTGACTGTGGATAAAGGTACGGGGATTTTTAACGGAGATATGGGAATCGTCACAGATATCAACACCTATGACGAGACACTGGAAGTTGAATACGATGAAGGCAGGAAGGTAAAGTATCCCTACGATCTGCTGGATGAGTTGGAGCTTGCCTATGCCATTACAGTACATAAGTCCCAGGGCAGCGAGTATCCGGCGGTGATTATCCCGCTTCTTCCGGGCCCCAGGCTTTTATACAACAGGAATCTGCTGTATACGGCCGTGACTCGAGCAAAAAAATGTTTAACAATTGTGGGGAGTGATACGACATTTCAGGAAATGATACAAAACAAAAACGAACAAAACCGTTACACAAGCTTAGCAGAGCGTATTCAGGAATTTTAGACCTTTTGTATCCTCCGGTATGTCCTTTCTGCGGCCGAATCTCACGAGAGGGAATCTGCAGCTTATGTAGAAAAAGGCTGCCGTATATCAGCGAACCGCGCTGTATGCGATGCGGAAAGCCTTTGGAAAAAGAAGAACAAGAATACTGCCGTGACTGTGGGCGGCATTCCTCTTATTATGAACAGGGGCGCAGCATATGGCTGCATCGTCCTCCTGTGTCGCAGGCCATTTACCGATTGAAGTATAAGAATAAAAGAAATTACGGAAAGGTGTTTGCACAGGAAATGGCACGATGTTATGGAGCGCAGATCAAAAGATGGGGCGTCCAGGAAATCGTTCCGGTTCCCCTGCATAAGCGCAGGCAAAGAAAGCGAGGATATAATCAGGCAGCAATCCTGGCTGAGGAGTTAGGAAAGCTTCTGCACCTTCCGGTAGATGCAGATGTGGTCCTTAGGATTCGCGATACAAGACCCCAGAAAGAGCTGAATGATGCACAGCGCTCTAAGAATCTAAAAGGCGCCTTCGCAGCGGCCGGACATGATCGGGTAAAGCCCGTGGTACTGGTCATCGATGACATTTATACGACAGGCAGTACGATACAAAGAGTAGCGAAAATGCTGAAAATGGCAGGGGCTGAAAAAGTGTATTTTTTGACTATAAGCATTGGACAAGGACTCTGACTATATGCTATACTAAAAATGATGTTTACTGAAAGCATAAGAATACTTCGAGGTGAAGCTATGTTAGATAAAAACCGTATCAGGCTGATGACGAAGATGGCACAGTATGAAAAGTCACTGGCGCCGGAAGATTTAAAGATCAGCAGTTATTATAAAAAAGACTATGCAAGTATGAATACCCTGATTACAGTAATCTGGATCACGATTGGATATGCACTGGCTGCAGGGCTTGTTGTATTGTGCAATGTAGATGCACTGCTCAAGGATCTGACCATGACGAAGATGTTCATCATCATTGCTGTGGCAGTCGGTGCTTATATTATTCTGCTTGTTGTGTATTGTGTATGTGCCAGCAGCTTTTACAAGTCCAAGCACAATAAAGCAAAGCAGCGTGTAAAAATGTATTACCGCGATTTATCCCGTCTGGGAAAGATGTATATGAAGGAGAAGAATTAAAAAATGAGTACTTTACTTGTCTGGAAAGAGCAGCTTCAAAAGATATATGCAAAATATTCCACTTACATTATGAAGGCATTACAATTCGTTCTGGGATTATGTGTTTTCGGCCTTATAAATTCGAATATCGGTTTTATGAAAGCCGCTTCTTCTATCTTATGTACAGTCGGGCTTTCCGTTGTATGTGCATTCCTCCCGCTTGTGGTGATGGTGATTGCGGCAACGGTCCTCGTGCTTTTGCACTTTTATGCGTTGTCCATGCCGATTGCACTTGTATCGCTGGTCATTTTCCTGATCATGTATATCTTTTATTTTCGGTTTACTCCTAAAAAAGCATGGTTGGTAGTATTGACTCCCGTTGCATTTGCTTTAAAAGTCCCATTTGTGATTCCGGTTGCTTTTGGACTCCTTGGAACACCAATCTGGGTGCTTCCGGCAGCATTTGGAACAATCGCATACTATATGATTCATTTTGTGAAAGTATCTTCTTCTGCTTATAAGGGGGCAGATGCCAAGAGTCTCGTGGAAGGGCTGATGGCATTTACAAAGCAGTCCCTGAATAATAAAGAGATGTGGGTGATGGTCCTGGCGGTTTCTATCAGTATCCTGCTTGTGTATGCCATCCGCACCAGATCCATCGATCATTCCTGGAAGATTGCTTCAGCAGTAGGAGCTGTGGCGGCGATCGTCGTTGGAACAGCAGGAAATATTGCCATGAATGTGCATTTGTCCTATGTGCTTCTGACTGTCAGTGGTGTGGCAGCAATGCTTGCTGGACTAATTCTGGAGTTTTTATTCTTTTCTGTGAACTATGCACGGACAGAGCGTATGCAGTTCGAGGATGACGAATACTATTATTATGTAAAGGCTGTTCCGAAGGTTGGAGTATCTGCACCGGAGGTCAGTGTGAAACATATCAATGAAAGAAAAGAACAGGCAGATTCACAGGAGACAGTGGTGATAGATTCACAGGATGTGAAGCAGGCCGTAGAAGTGAAGAAGCGTCCTCCACAGAAGAGACGTCCGGCACCGAAGCCGAGGAATCAGGTGAGAAAAGTGGATCATGCAAGAGCAGCGGATGAGATTCTTTTGACAAGAAGCCTGACAAGAGAACTTGGATTAGAGAATCTGGAAGATGAATTAAATAAATAATTTGGAAAATGCTATTAGGGAGTATCATTATAATTAAGACAGGAGGTGGCATAGTGGAACAGTGGATAAGAAGATTTTTTGATAGTTATGTGAATGACATGTACTTTCCGAATGTACACCTGACGGATATTATTGAGATTCTGATCGTTGCGGTGATCGTATATGAGATCATGCTGTGGATCAAGAATACAAAGGCGTGGATGCTTCTTAAGGGAATGATTGTCCTGGCATTGTTTATCCTGGTCGCTGCGATTTTTCAGATGCACACGATCCTGTTCCTGGCCAGAGAATCGATCAATGTGCTGGCAATCGCCGCCGTGGTCGTCTTTCAGCCGGAGCTGCGTCGGGCTTTGGAAAAGTTGGGAGAGAAGAATCTGCTCAGCAATATTAATCTATTTGACAGGAACAAAGAAAACCAGCGCTTTTCTGACGAGACAGTGGAAAGTCTGGTGAAGGCCTGTTTTGACATGGGGAGTGTCTGTACAGGAGCTTTGATCGTAGTAGAACAGGCAATACGTCTTACGGAATATGAGATGACGGGGATAGAGTTAGACTGTAAAGTTTCCTCTCAGGTGCTGCTCAACATCTTTGAGCATAATACTCCGCTCCACGATGGCGCGGTGATTGTCCGGGGAAACAGAATTACATCTGCGACCTGTTATCTGCCATTATCTGACAACATGCAGATCAGCAAGGATCTGGGAACCAGGCACAGAGCTGCCCTGGGGATGAGCGAGGTGAGTGACGCCCTCATCATTGTTGTATCTGAGGAGACCGGACAGGTATCCGTGGCAATGGGCGGACAGCTGGCGAGAGGAATTACGCCGGAATATCTTGCGACAAGGCTGAGTCAAATCCAGTATAGGACCTCTGAGGGAAAGAAATTTACTATACGGAAAGGACGGCAGAAACATGAAGAAGTATAAGTTTACAGATAATCTCGGGCTGAAGATTATGGCTCTTGTTTTTGCAGCTCTTTTATGGCTGGTGGTAGTCAACATAGATGATCCCATAGAAAGTGCCACTTTTCGGAATATACCAGTTACATTGCAGAACACACAGGTTGTGACGAATGGAGGAGACACCTATACCATTCTTGATGATACACAGACAGTCAGTGTGGTCGTGACAGCGAAACGTTCCATCTTATCTAAGATTTCAACAGATAATATAGCGGCAACAGCGGATTTTGCAGAGATGCAGATGGAATCTTTAGTTCCAATTAAGGCTTCACTGACAGGATATGACAAGTATACGGCAGAAGCAACACCAAGTAATTTGAAGGTAAAGATAGAAAAATATACAACGAAGGTATTTCCTCTGACGGTCAGTGCATCCGGCGCCCCGCGTGACGGACATGTAGTCGGGGAGTTCGCACCAAATCCAAATAAGATTCAGGTGAATGGGCCGGAGTCCTTGGTCAACAGTATTGACAAGGCAGTGGCTAAGGTAGATGTCTCCGGTATATCAAAGTCCGGGGTCTTACCAGCAGAATTAATATTTTATGGCAGCAGTGGCAATTTAATTGAGACGACGCAGCTTACGAACAATTTAGGAAAAGAAGGGGTTACTGTTAATGTAACAGTTCTGAATACTAAAAACTTGACGTTGAAGTTCAGTGTTTCAGGAATGCCGGAGACAGGATATGTCTTCAGCGGTCTGACGAGCGAACCAGAAAAGATACAGGTCTGTGGGACAGCCGATGCGTTGTCCAGTATTTCCGTACTTGAGATTCCGGCAACGGAATTGGATATTACAGGTATGAATAAAAAGATGGAGAAGACCGTGGATATCCTTCCGTATCTGCCGGATGGAATCGAATTAGTAGATGAGACGGCAAATAATGTGATCGTAACGGTGAGCATAGAAGAAGAGGGAACCCGGACGATTGAGCTGCCGGCGGAATCGATTCGTGTAGATAATCTGAATGATAATCTTCTGATTTCTTATGATAAGGATACAAAGATCGAGCTGCAGTTCAGAGGACCAAAGCAGGATCTGGATGCACTTGACTTAAAGGATGCGGTCTATATTGATATGAAGAGCCGCGTGAAGCCAGGAAAGTATGATGTACCTGTCAATGTGGATCTGCCGGATGATGTGAAAGCAGAAGTTTCATTGTCCAAGCGTCCAAGCGTGAAGGTGACTGTGACGGAAAAAGAGGACAATACAGGTTCTTCCGATTCAACGGATTTAACGGAGTCAACGGAACCGAAGGATAAAGAGTAAGGGAGGGGCAGCACAGAATGGTAAGTGAAAAAGTGATTATCAAGAATCCAACAGGTCTCCATTTAAGACCAGCAGGATTGTTCTGTAAGACTGCTATGCAGTATGGCTGTAAGATTACAGTGGAGAAAAAGAACAAGCATGAAGATGTGACAGCAAACGCAAAGAGTGTATTAAGTGTACTCGGAGCTTGCATTAAAAGCGGGGATGAAATTCGTATTGTCTGTGAAGGGGAAGATGAGGAGTCAGCTCTCGAGGAGATGGTACGTATCGTAGAGGACGGCCTGGGAGAGTAAGAGCCTGGCAGGAGAAAAGTAAAAAAAGAGACAATGCAAGGAGAAGGAAAATGAGTAAAGCTACATTAGTGATCATGGCAGCAGGAATTGGAAGCAGATTCGGAGGCGGAATCAAGCAGTTAGAGCCGGTAGGGCCGAACGGTGAGATTATCATGGATTATTCCATTTATGATGCAATGGAAGCGGGATTTGATAAAGTGGTGTTTGTCATCAGAAAGGATCTGGAGAAGGACTTTAAGGAAGTGATCGGCAATCGCATTGAAAAAGTGATAGATGTTGATTATGCATTCCAGGAGGTCGATGATATCCCACAGCCTTACAAAGAGACGTTCAAGGAGAGGACAAAGCCGTGGGGAACCGGACAGGCGATTCTGTGCTGTAAAGATGTGGTGGATGCTCCATTCCTAGTGATCAATGCGGATGATTATTATGGAAAAGAGGCCTTTCAGGAAGGGTTCGAATATCTGACTGGTGCCCAGAATAACGAGGGCAGAGAAATCTGCATGATTGGATTTGTCTTAAAGAATACCTTGAGTGATAACGGGGCAGTTACCCGTGGAATCTGCCAGGTCGGGGACGATGGCATGCTGACAAAGATTGTTGAGACACACAATATAGAGAAAGTAGAGGGCGGCGCAGCCATACGCAAGGAAGATGGATTGGAGGCGGTGGATGTAAATTCAGCGGTTTCCATGAATATGTGGGGCTTAAGGCCAGATTTCTTCCAGACGCTGGATGGCGGATTCAAAGAGTTTTTAAGTAAAGTTGAGCCTGAAAATTTAAAGGCGGAATACCTTCTACCTACAATTATAGGGGAGCTGTTGGAAGAAGGGAAGCTTGCTGTGAAAGTGTTAAAATCACATGACAAGTGGTTTGGAGTAACTTATAAGGAAGACAAAGAAGCAGTAGTTGCGGCAGTAAGGGGATTGATCGATGCGGGAGTTTATCCGGAGAAGTTATTTGAGTATTAAAAAAAGTGAGAGGCATGTGCATCCATAGTGGGTGCATGTGCTTTTGTGCGTTTTTAGATGGATGGGAAATAATGGAAGAAAGAGTAGTTTAATTGATTAGATAGAAAGGGCGTTATAGATGATGAACAAGAAGAGAAGGTTAACTGCTTTATTTTTAGGAATTTGTATGTCGGTGGCAAGTATATCCATGCCTGTATCTGTTAGGGCAGAGGAGGGACAGATGCAAGATAGTACGGATTCATCGAGTACAATCAAGGATACTGATCAACAGGAGACAGAGATGCAGATGGACGAGGAACAGGTAGATTCTAAAGTCGGAACAGAGGAAGTCCAGAATCAAGAACAATCAAATAACAGCGAATTGGGGGACGAAAGTTCAGAAGTTCAAGGTGATGATAACAACACAGAAACTGATCAATTGATAGACAACGCCAATGTAGATGATGGTTCAATTTTGGAAGAAAATCAGGCACAACAAGATGAGGCTGTGCCACCTGAACAGCAAGGACAAAAAGCAAATAGTTGGAGATACCGTGATGGTGAACTGCTCACAACACCAGAATACAGATCAAGGGCATCATCTTATCCCAATGCATGGGAAAAAGTTAATGGTGTTTATATGAACAGTGCAGGACAGCCAATAAAGGGTGCAGTGAAAAAAGGGATTGATGTTAGTTATGCACAGGGAGTAATTAACTGGGAAAAAGTAAAAGCAGATGGAATTAGTTTTGCGATTATACAATGTGGCTTTGGAGACGACTATAAAAATCAGGATGATAAGATGTGGGAATATAATGTCTCAGAATGCGAGAGGCTCGGAATTCCATATGGAGTGTATCTATATTCCTACGCGACTAACGTAACGATGGCAAAAAGTGAAGCAAAACATGCCCTCAGGCTGTTAAGAGGGCATAATCCGTCATATCCTGTTTACTTTGATATGGAGGATGATACAACTGTTAATCTTAGCAGTGAGCTAAAAGGACAGATTGCAAAAGTTTTCTGTGATACTATCATGGCGTCAGGATATAAGGTTGGCATATATGCCAATTTAGATTGGTGGAGTACACAACTTACAAGTTCTGTTTTTAGTAATCCTTCATGGTCTAAATGGGTGGCACAGTATAATACCACATGTGACTATGCAGGTAAATATGATATTTGGCAGTGTACATCAGCTGGTAAAGTAGATGGAATAGATGGCAATGTGGATGTGAACTTTTTAATGAGCCATGATTTACCATATAAAGATGTGAATGTAGATAGCTGGTATTATGATGCAGTCTCTTATATGTATGAAAGTGGGTATATGACAGGTCTTGCCTCTGATAAATTTGGTCCGTCTGCACAAATAAGTCGTGCGCAGTTTACAACAATTTTATATAGAATGTCGGGATCACCTCAGATTGGTTATTCTGCAACATTTCCAGATGTGCCTAATGGGCAATTTTATACAAGTGCAGTTCTTTGGGCAAATAAAGTGGGAGTAATTACTGGATATAAAAACACAGGTAACTTTGGACCAAGTGATTTTATCACAAGAGAACAAATGGCCACTATACTATATCGTTATGCTAAGTATTGCGGATATGACACCTCACAACGTGGTGATTTAAGTAAGTATAGTGATCGTGGTAAGGTTGCACCATTTGCTCAAGATGCTATGCGCTGGGCTGTTGGTGTTGGTATAATTAGTGGAAATGCAAATGGAACTTTAGCACCTAGAAATCCGGCGGACAGAGCAGCTACTGCTGTTATGATGATGCGATATGAGACGGTTTTGAAATATTAATAGATAAATGCGGAACATCCAACGTTTTTAGTTAGCTGTTCCGCATTTATATTAAGAGCTCTTTATCTTTGACAACTTCACGATTATGCATATATATATAATGACAACGAAAGTCAAACATGCAGAAGCTAGGGTATAAAAGCTCGAAATCCCCATAATACCGTATGAGATAGCTGCCTTTTTTCCTCCTAATAAAAATAGCAGACTGATAAGCAAATATCCCCAAACTAAATTTTTCTGATATCTGGTAACGGTGATAACCATAGTGAAAAAATTGACTGCAGCCATCAATCCTCCGCCCAATAGCAGTATTACCAGTTCTGATTTATATGCGGATAAATCCACACTATACAATAGTGAAAGAACAGGAATGCCCAGGAGATATCCCATTATCATACATAATAAAGTGAGAATAGCGATGATAACAGTCTGACGTAGTATTAAAAGCCAAAATTTTTTCAAATCTTTCTGATTCCAGATGATTGCTAACTTATGTACAAGAGGTTGATAAATAAAAGTACTGAGAAGGCTGATTACAAAAACCGGCATAAAAATGTAATTAAATTCCGCCTGCTCTTTGCTGGTTAATACTATGTCTATAGAATATTTAGGAGCATTCGCCATATAAATCTGTAGAAATGTAGAAATAAAAATGGGAAAGCAGTCCACTGTTAGATTTTTAAAATGAGTAAAATTAAAATGCCCTTTTTTATAACTTACAGTACGTATAACAGAACCGTTTAATATAATGGATAAAGCAATTGTAGTTAAAAGACAAATGACGATAGTTATAATTAAATCGTGGATGAAGTAGTATATGAGCATACATTCTATAATATAAGTGAATAGTCGAATAGTTAGAATTTTACCAGCTATTTCTAGATGATCATGTTGTTGAAGTAAACCATGAAATACATCTTCAAAAGCATCAACAGCTTTTAATCCACAAACCAATAAAATTACAATTGATTTTTCGGAATCATATGAACCATTATAATAATGAATACCAACATATATAATTGCAACAGTCATCATTAGGATTGTTGTAAAGATTCTTGAGGAAAGATATTCACGAAAAATAAACTGTTCATTAATATCAGATACCTGATATTGACGTACACCATATCGCCCAATCATTATTAAAAGATTTGCAATAGCATATGCTATAACAAAATTACCAGCATCTTTTATGTTATCGATTCGGGAGATAACCAAGAGAATTATAACTAATTGGAAAGAATTCAACATTGCAGAAGTTGAATTCCAAATATACGCATCTCGTTCTTTATGTTTACTTTGAATAAGAAAATTTTTGATGATAAGCACCTCTTTTTTTATAATCTATACGTATGTATGTTACAGAAATTTTGGAGGAAAGTCAATAAAAACGTTTACGGTTTGTAGGTATTTTAATAATATATTAAATTGAAAAAAGAAATTCGAATTACTATGTTGCGTATTGAGTGATTGTATATTAAAATTTGAAATGATATACTGTTAATAAGAAATTGTTAAATAATGACTAGAAAGAGAATTAAATATGAAGAAAATATTTATACATGCTTATATGGCTGGCAATTTGGGGGATGATTTATTTGTAAGAGTACTTTGTGAACGTTATCATAATATGACTTTTAGAATAATAGCGGATGATACGTATAAAAAAAGATTTAAGGATATCCACAATTTGAAAGTGTATTCTCCAGACAGTTTCATAGTTCGCGCAATAGACTGGATAATATATCGACAAAAGAATAAAAAAAGGGGTTTCTGGAAATTGATGCTTAAAACTTCATATGCAACTGTACATATAGGAGGTTCTGTGTTTGTGCAGCATGCCAAGAATTTTTCGGATGCATATGAATTAGACAATGAAATTGTAACTATGAGTAAAAGAACATATATAGTAGGAGCGAATTTTGGTCCCTTTATTGATAAAAAGTATTACAATGATTATTATGAGTTATTTAAACAATACAAGGGGATTGTGTTCAGAGATAGATATTCATATGGATTATTTAAGGAACTGCCGAATATAAAATATGCTCCGGATATCATTTTTAATATGAAGATTAAAGAGAAGGTACCTGAAAAGCACCAGGTGCTTATTTCGGTTATAGATATGAAAAACAGAAATGGTGAATTTGGAATAAGCCAGTATAGTGATATGTATCAAAAGTTTATTGTTGCGCTATCAAGGCAGTATTTATTATTGGGATATAACGTGAAATTTATTTCGTTTTGTAAGTACCAGGGAGATGATAAAGTAATTGATGAGATTATTGAATTGTTAAAGGCAAATGAAAATCGTATTTCGGCATGTTACTATGATTATGATTTCCAAATTTGTTTAAAAAGCTTTATAGAGTCAGAAATAGTTATAGGAACAAGATTCCATAGCGTTATTTTAGGGTTGATTACAGGTAAAAAAGTGCTCCCTATTATATATGATAGTAAGACGAGAAATATTCTAGAAGATATGGGATATGATTTATTTGTTGAATTAGAATGTTTGGAATATCATTTAAGAAATATGGCTAATTTGATAGAAAGAATTGATGAAGTGCAGAACGTAGATGTGGAGAAGTTAAGGTATGAGGCACAAGGTCAGTTCAGTGATTTAGATAAACTTTTTAAACGGTGAGGTATGGGGGGCTTTTATGGGTAGTGAATTGATTAGTGTATTAATGGTAAACTATAATCATGAGGAAACGATAGGAGAAACGATAGAAAGTGTATTAAGTCAAACGTATTCAAATATACAGTTTATTATTGTTGATGATGGTTCCACGGATAATTCTTGTAATGTGATTAAAAAATATAATGATTCCCGCATTGAATTGTATCGGCTAGAAAAGAATTGTCATATTTGTCAGGCAACAAATTATGGGTTGACGAAAGTTAGAGGAAAATATCTTGCAAGGATAGATAGTGATGATATTTGGTATCCAGGAAAATTAGAAAGACAAATAAATTTTCTTAAGGAGGATTCAACAAGGGATATATGTTTTTCATGGATAGATTTGATTGATGAAAATGGAAATAATATAAATGAAGAATGTGGGGAATTGGTTAGACTTTTTGAGACAAATTATAAAGGGCAGGAAGAATGGCTTCATACTTTTTATTTCATAGGAAATTGTCTATCTCATCCATCTGTATTAATGAAAACAAAAGTAATGAATGAAATAGGGGGATTTGAGCTTGGTTATATGCAGGCACATGATTTTGATTATTGGATCAGAATAGCAAAACAATTTTCAATTTATATAATTCCAGAAAGGCTATTAGCGATGAGACGGTTCGTGGAATCTGTCAATAAAGGGAAAAATAATAGTAACGATTCGATAGAATGTAATACTCGCTTTTTTAATGAGTTTACTGATATCAGAGCGCATTTTTTTGACGATATGGACAATGCACTTTTCAGAAAAACGTTTGGAACTGATTTTATAAATAAAAATGCTAAGACTGAATTAGAGTTAGAATGTGAGAAGGCTTTTTTAATGTGCAGGCCTATTTGCGGAGAAAAAGGTATACCTCCTGCTGGAATACGACGTTTGCACGAATTGTTTAGGCGACCAGAAGCTGTGTCGGTTCTAGAGGATATATATAATTTTAGAGTGCAGGATTTATATCAGTTGACGGGAAAACACTTATATTGTGATAAAATGTGGAATAAAAGATTAGAGAAAGCACTGGAAGATTGCCAAAGGCTGCAAGATAAAGTAGAAAGATTGGAAGAGGAGAATAAGAATCAAAAGAGATTAATTCAGGAATATGCTGAATCTACGACATGGAAGATTATGGCACCCTTCAGAGAAGTTGGGAGAGCTGTAAAGAAAATGTCAGCAATAAATAAAAAGATGTCTTGAGAGGAGTTTATATTGTGGGAAAGATACAAAAGAGTATAGGTATTGTAGTTCTAAGTCTGTTTTTAGGTCTATTTATTAGTATGTACATAGCATTAGAGGTTAGAGCAGAGGAATATGCAGATCGTCCAATTACTTCAATGGATGAGGAAGGAAATATCTGTGAAGTTGAACCGGAGATTGGTCTTGTACAAGACGAGATTTCAACTTTTGCCAATACTAATGAAAAAATTGTGAATTTTAACACAAAAGGAAATGCGGTCACTGAATATGTAGAGTTTGGGACGAATGAAAGCGGCTACACGAATGGGGCATTTGGAGCAGATGCCGCTTATCTGGGGGAATCTAATGGAAAAATAAAGTTTATGTTATCAGGAGTAATAGGACTGGTTGATAAAGGACAAGTTCAAGTGATTAATAAGTCGTCGGCAAAAGCATTGAGTTATTATACCGTATCAAATGGATGGCTTGTACATAAAATTGTTACAAATGTTAATAACGGCGGCGCTGCTAGCAGTGTCCGTTGTGGAAAGGCACCCTCATATCTGTCTGAAGGCGGTCAATATTTTAGTTATGATGGTAACTATTTTTATAGGGCAGATAGTTTTGGTGTGATGTTAGAGGATTATAAACATAATAACCGAAATAATGCTATTAATGCAGCAGCCCCATATTTTAATTATTTTCAATATCTTCCATTGAGAAGTACAAGTAATTATTCGGCATCCGTCTTAGATTCATTGATTATAGCAAAGACAACGTCAGAATCAAAGATGAGAGGTATAGGAGATAGTCTGAAAAAAAATCAGGATAGTTATGGTGTTAATGCCATATTAACAGCAGGAGTTGCGGCAAACGAGAGTGGATGGGGGAATAGTTATTATGCGAAGTATAAAAATAATCTTTTTGGGATAGCAGCAGTAGATTCCAATCCGGATAATGCTATCGCTTTTCCGAATGTAAGCACATGTATTAAAGATTTTATGGAAACGTATATGTCAAAGAGATATTTAAACCCTCAGAACTGGGTATATTATGGTGCGTTTTTAGGCAATAAGGGAAGTGGTATTAATGTAAAGTACGCATCTGATCCTTATTGGGGGGAAAAGGCGGCAGCACATGCATGGAATCTGGATGATCATGGAGGGAGTTTAGATCAATTTGCATATTCATTAGGCATAAAGGATCCCGTTGCAGGAGTACACCAGGATATAAATGTAAGAGCGGCTAGTAATTTGAATTCCAAAGTGTTATATACAACGGGAAGTCAGTCAAATGTAGCATTTTTGATATGTGACAAAAATTCACAAAGTGGTTTTTACCAAGTGCAGAGTGATGGCGTATTGAATGCTTCAAAGTCAGGGATTGACAATAACAGTGGTAAATATGATTTTAATAAAATGAGGTTATTTGTATCAACGGACTATATTTCCATTATTAACGAGGGAAATAAAGAAAATGGAAATAGTGGAAGTGATAATATATCTGGTATCGGTCAATTTCAAGATATTAATGGTGGATGGTTTTATGAATATGTAAAATATGTATACGACCGTGGTATTATGACAGGATTAAATCAAACAACATTTGGACCTACAGCAATACTCAGTCGAGGACAATTTGCAACGATTTTATATCGAATGGCAGGACAGCCTAATGTATCCTACAGTAATGTATTTCCAGATGTACCTCAGGGAGCCTTCTTTACCTTACCTGTATTATGGGCTTATAATAATGGGATTATAACAGGATATAATAATGGGTATTTTGGTCCGCCAGATTTGGCAACAAGAGAACAGATTGCTACATTAATGTATCGATATGCAAAATCATTAGGTTATGATACAAGTGCAAAAGGTGATATAAATGTATTTCCAGATACAAATAAAGTGAGCGGGTTTGCTAAAGAGGCTATGGTGTGGGCAGTTGGATCAGGAATAATAAAAGGCGATCAGGGAAAATTGAATCCACAGGGGCGTCTTAGTAGAGCTCAATGTGCTACCATTATTACACGTTTTATGGAATTGTATTAGTATATTTCTGTGAATAAATAATAGTATATTCTAATGAATGAATGCTTACTATTGACAGGGAAAGTTCAGATGGAATATACTTGTTTGGAAGAATTGTTCCTAGTTTATGTAAATCATAACTAAAATATAATTATTAGGAATAGAAGTTACTATTTAGTGAGAGAGGATAAAAGCATGAAACTTATTATACAAATTCCTTGTTATAATGAAGCAGATACATTGGAGATTGCGTTGAATGCACTGCCGAGGCAAATAGAAGGAATAGACAAAATTGAGTATTTAATTATTAATGATGGAAGTAAAGATAATACAGTGGAGGTGGCAAAAAATTGGGGAATTAATTATATTGTCAACTTCAAAAGAAATAAAGGTTTGGCAAAAGGTTTTATGGCAGGGTTAGATGCATGTTTGAGGAATGGAGCAGATATAATTGTGAATACAGATGCGGATAACCAATATTGTGCAGATGATATTGAAAAGTTAGTACGCCCAATTGTAGAGGGAAAGACGGATATCGTTATTGGAGAAAGACCAATTGATCAGACTGAACACTTTTCGCCATTGAAAAAGAAGTTGCAACATTTGGGGAGCTGGGTAGTGCGCGTCGCATCGAAATCAAGTATACCAGATGCACCAAGCGGATTTCGTGCATACAGTCGTGATGCTGCCATGCAGATGAATGTTAGTAATGAGTATACTTATACTTTGGAAACCATTGTACAAGCTGGTAGGAATAAGATTGCAATGGAGTCAGTCCCAATTAGAACAAATGAAGAGTTAAGACCATCAAGGTTGTTCAGTAGTATGTTTGGTTATGTAAAGAAGTCCATGCTTACTATACTTAGGGCATTTATGATGTATAAACCTATGCGTTTCTTTACTATTGTAGCTGCGATTCCTTTTTTGATCGGTCTTGCGTTAGGCATTCGGTTTTTGATATATTTTTGCTTAGGAGCAGGTAGCGGGCATGTTCAGTCTTTAATTTTGTCCAGTACTCTAATGATGCTTGGTTTTATGACGTTTATTATTGGACTTCAGGCAGATATTATAGCGGCAAATAGAAAGCTCTTGGAAGATGTGAGATACAAGGTTAGTAAGATGTATTATGGGCAATCTGAGGAAGAAAAAGAGGATAGAGAATAGTTGTAGAAACTTAGGAAAGTGGATATTAAATAACTTAATATCCACTTTGTGCGTTTGAGAAAATAGGCGTATATTAATATAGAGAATAGAGGACAAATATGAAGGTTACGGTGATTATTCCAAATTACAATGGAAAACATTTTATGAAAAATTGTTTGGAATCTTTGATGAAGCAAAAATTTGAAGATTTTAAGACAATAGTTATAGATAATTGTTCAACAGATGGTAGTCTGGAATACTTGAAAGAAGATTATCCAGAGATAGAGGTGATTAGTCTTGATCAGAATTATGGATTTAGCTATGCAGTTAATTTGGGGATAAAAAGGTCGAAAACACCATATGTGATTTTATTGAATAATGATACTGTAGTTGATCAAAATTATATAAAAGAAATGGTTCGTATGATAGAAAAGAATAGGAATATATTTTCTGTCAGTAGTAAAATGATTCAATTATACAATCCTAAATTAATAGACAGCGCAGGTGATTTGTACACTGTATTGGGGTGGGGAATTTGTCGAGGGGCAGGCAGATCAATTAGAAACTATACAAAGGGTGATAGGATTTTTTCGGCGTGTGCAGGGGCAGCAATTTATCGCAGAGAGGTATTTGATAAAATTGGTTTTTTCGATGAAAATCATTTTGCATATATGGAAGATATAGATATAGGATATCGTGCAAAAATATTTGGCTTTGATAATGTGTTTTGTCCAACTGCACATGTTTTTCATGTGGGCAGTGGGACAAGTGGTTCAAAATATAATTCCTTTAAGGTTAAGCTATCAGCAAGAAATAGTATATACCTTATCTATAAGAACATGCCAATGTTACAATTGATAATAAATAGCATACCATTAGCAATGGGATATTTACTAAAGTACTATTTTTTTAAAAGTAACGGATTTGGTGAGGACTATAAAGCTGGGCTTAAAGAGGGAATACAAACAATAAAAAAATGTAAAAAGGTGAAATTTACTTTGAAACACTTGCGTTTTTATATGCTTATAGAAGGTGAATTGATTTTAAATACCTTTTCCTATGTTGTAGATTGGGTAAAAAGGAAATTTCATAGATAGATTATATAAATAGAAAGAACATCAAGGTAAATGAAAGTGAGAGGAAAATATGTCGATAAGAAAAAAAATATTGGTGACTGCATCTACATTTCCGCGCTGGAAAGGAGATACAGAACCTAGATTTGTATTAGATTTATCTAAGGCCCTAACGGAGTATTTTGATGTAACAGTTCTGGTTCCAGCATGTCCAAATTCAAAAGATGTTGAGATATTAGAAGGGATAAAAGTAATTAGATATCATTATTTTCCCATTCATAAATGGGAAAGTCTGTGTTATCCAGGTTCAATTGTTCCTAGAATCAAAGAGAAGAAAGTAAGAGGTTTATTAGTCCCTTTTCTGTTTATCGGCTTGTGGTGGAAACTTTTTAGGATTCTTCCAGATTATGATATTGTACATGCACATTGGTTGATCCCCCAGGGAATTGTACAGTCCTTCTTTAAAAAAGAGTATATAGTTACTGGTCATGGAAGTGATATTATGTCTTTAAACAAAGGCCTTGTTAAAAAGCTTAAAGTTAGAACGTTAAAAAGGGCAAAATGCGTTACAGTGGTATCGGAAGCATTAAAGACAAAGGTACTTGAGTTAAATCCCTCTACTAATGTTGTGGTACAATCAATGGGATGTGACTTGAAAGGATTTGGACAAATAAATCGTAGAGAAAATTTTTTTGATCAGGGTGAAAAGAATGTAGTTTTATTTGTTGGAAGGCTTGCAGAAGTAAAAGGGGTTGAATATCTTATAGATGCAATGAACGGCATAGATGCTAAACTGGTGATTGTTGGCGATGGACCTCTTAAAGAAGAACTGGTCAATAGAGCAGACTCCAGAAAGGTGATTTTTTTAGGTGCAAAATCGCATGATGAGTTAAAAACAATCTATGCTTCTGCGGATATATTTGTTATGCCTTCAATTACTGCAAAAGATGGAAGTCGTGAAGGTTTTGGACTGGTTTTGCTAGAAGCTATAGCATCAGGGTTACCTGTTATTGGCAGTGATTCTGGAGGAATACCTGAAATAATTCTTGATCATGAGACTGGTTTACTTGTTCCAGAAAAGGATGTAGAGGGGATTCGAAGGGCTATACAGAATTTGATTGATGATAAAATTCTAGTGAATAATATCAAAGAGAATGCAATGAGAAGGCTAAATGCATTTTCATATGATGAGGTTGCAAAAAAATATAGGGACTATTTAGATGGTTAAATTGTATAATATTTAAAAATGTTCTGTGTTGGTTATAGAAACATGAACGTGTTAACATGGACGTATTTACCTTGATATAATTTTTAGAATATGCTAGAATGAGGCGATATAGAGGAAAGAAGGTTAAAGGTAATAATGAAGATAGCAGTTGCAGGAACGGGATATGTTGGATTGTCAAACGCAGTGTTACTGTCCCAGAATAATGAAGTGTTTGCAGTAGATATTATTCCAGAGAAAGTAGAAATGATTAATCAGGGGAAGTCACCTATTGTTGATGCAGAAATAGAAGAATTTTTAAAAAATAAAAAATTGAATTTAAAAGCAACAACAAATGTTGAGGCCGCTTATAAAGACGCTCAATTTGTTATCATTTCTACACCTACTAATTATGACCCTAAAATGAACTATTTTGATACATCTTCTGTTGAGACTGTGATAGAGACAGTTATGAAAATAGCTCCAAATGCAACTATGGTTATAAAATCTACTGTTCCAGTTGGATACACTCGGACTATAAGAAAAAAATTTAATTGTGAAAATATCATTTTTTCACCAGAGTTTTTAAGAGAGGGACAAGCTTTGAAGGATAACCTATACCCGTCTCGTATTATTGTAGGGGCACCTATGGAAAATCCACAGATGGTAGAAAAGGCCAAAATTTTTGCGGGTTTATTAAAAGAGGGCGCTATAAGTGAGGACATCCCAGTTCTATTTACAGATCTTACAGAAGCAGAAGCGATTAAGTTATTTGCAAATACTTATTTGGCTATGCGTGTATCATATTTTAATGAATTGGATACATATGCTGAAATAAAAGGTCTCAATGCGAAACAGATTATTGAAGGCGTGGGACTGGATCCCAGAATAGGTAAACATTATAATAATCCTTCCTTTGGGTATGGTGGGTACTGCCTTCCAAAAGATACTAAACAATTATTAGCAAATTATAATGATGTTCCTAATAATATTATGTCAGCTATAGTAGAATCGAATAGGACCAGAAAAGATTTTATTGCAGAACGTATAATAGATAGGAATCCACAAATTGTGGGGATTTATAGATTGACAATGAAGGCAAATTCAGATAATTATCGTCAGTCCTCCATACAAGGGGTAATGAAACGAATCAAGGCAAAGGGGATTGAAGTGGTAGTTTATGAACCAACAATGAAAGAAGAATTTTTCTTTAAGTCAAAAGTAATAAGAAACTTAGATGAGTTTAAGAAAATTTCGGATGTGATAGTGGCTAATAGATACAGTTCAGAGTTGGAAGATGTTATTGATAAAGTGTATACTAGGGATTTATATTTTCGAGATTAGTAAAGGTGATACTATAGAGTCTACGGCATCGAATTTGCCGGGACTCTATTTTTAGAGGAGAAGGAAAAATGAAACTTAAAAAGTACATCGTCAAATGGAAAAATGTGTTCATTACAGCAGCAATCTTTTCATTTCTTTGCTTTTGTTACATGTTAGTAAATCCTGGAATTTCTATAGATGAAGAAACATGGATTCAAATAGAAAAGCCATTTGCAATGTGGTTAGTCCAAGGCCGTTGGGGAATTGATTTATTTAACTTTTTTTCAGGAAATCATTGGAGATATGCACCTGTTTTATGGGATATCCTTGCAATTGTAATCTGGAATGGAGCAGGAATTATTTTTAGCTATGCAATGTTTGGGGACAAGGTTAAAAAAATTCCTCTTTTTTTCTTCCAGGCGTATTTTTGTTCACTTCCTTTTGTGTTGGGAGAAATGTTTTCATTTTCAATGTTTAGTCTTCAAATTTCTCTCGGTATGTTTTGTACGGCAATCGCATTTCACTATAGCATTTTAACATTTGAATTAAGAAAAAAACAAAAATGGTTGTTTGCACTAATGTGCTTAGTTTATGCATTTTCTGTTTACCAATCATATATATGTGTCTATATTACGGCAGTTTGCGCATATGGATTTATATCTTTTTTTGAGAAGGAAGAAAAAGTTTGGAAGAAAATTTGTTCGTGTGCAGTGCTGTGTCTTATTGGAATAGGGATATATTATACAGTGCACTTTATTTTGATGAAATTCGTTGGAACGACTAGTTATCTTTCTGATAACTACGTGGGATGGTTTGATGCAGGAGGGATAGGTAAGGCGCTGTTTCTGGCATTTGCGAATGTTGTCAGAGTGTCTTTTGCAATACCAATAGCAGGAGAATATATTTATGGTGGTGAAGTGATTCGGAGTATAACAGTCGCATTTATTTTGATTGTTTTATGGTATGTGGTAAAGGAAAAAACAATGAACAGAAAAGCAGGAATTTTGTTTTTTTCTTTTGCATTAATCATTTCACCATTCTCGTTATTTTTAGCTTTAGGAACTTATAAAACACACGGGAGGGTGCTGCTAGGACTTGCTCTTGCGGGTGCTGTCGAAATATATATTTTGTTTAATGCTATAAAGGAAAGGACTTTAGAGTATGTTGGAATCATAGCAGGTGCATATATATTGTTTTTAAATGCTAAAAACATGAATATGCTATATTATTCTGCTAACGTTGCATATGAGCATGATAGGACTATTGCAAATCAAGTGATGTATGATATTAAAAAATCAGGGTATGACTATCATAAAGAACCAATAGTTTTTTTGGGAATGGAAAAGATGGATGATGTAGGACTGGTGGTTTCGGATACTGTGGGGAGTTCCATTTTTGAATGGGATGATGGAAATATTTTGCGTATGTGTAATTTTATGAAGACTGAAGGCTACCGTGTTGTTGCTCCAGATCGAAAGGATATTTTGCGGGCATTAGAATTCAAAGGGACAATGAAAAGTTGGCCGCAAGAAGGGAGTATTATAGAAAGAGATGGGATTATCATAGTTTTTTTCTCAGAGCCTAGTGATAAATGGTATAGTATAAATTTAATATAATTGATTAAAGCATATTACAAAAATATTAACAGAATGTTAAAAGAACAAGAAAATTTGCTTGTCCTTTATAGAAAAGTATTGTATCATATAACAGAAAATAATGACGTTTATATAGCGAGTACTTTTATAAATGGAAGTAAAGTAGGGTGAAATCGATTGATTAAAGATAATCAGAAATATTTTAATCGTATTCAGGTAGTTATCGATGGTATTATTATAATTATATCATATATTATATCTTGGATGTTGAGGTTTAGAAGTGGAATTTTTGTGATGGATGATTGGTATCTTCCATTAGAAGTTTATATGCGCGCATTGATTTATATTGTTCCCGGATATTTAGTTTTATATACAATATTTCAATTATATACGCCCAAGAGAGTGCAGGGGAGAAGGTTAGAAGCATGGCACATAATGCAGGCTAATGCAATAGGTGTTATGGGATTTATACTAATCCTCTATTTAATAAAAGAACCAAATTTCTCCAGAACTATGATTTTTGTGTTTTTTGTCGTTAACGTATTTTTAGGGGTGTTGGCTAGAAATTCTATACGTATCTTTTTGAGAAATATACGTAAAAACGGGTATAATCAAAAACATATGATTTTAGTTGGTTATAGCCGTGCGGCAGAGCAGTATATAGATCGAATTGTTTCAAATCCAGAATGGGGATATTCGGTAAGAGGAATCCTTGATGATCATCAGCCGAGAGGTATGGAGTATAAAGGGGTTAAAGTAATCGGCAGTATTGACAATCTTTTAATTATACTTCCACAGAATCGAGTAGATGAGATTGCAATAACTCTTGGTATTGATGAGTATCATAAACTAGAATATATCGTTAATATGTGTGAAAAATCGGGAGTTCATACAAAGTTTATACCTGATTACAATAATATAATACCAACAAAGCCTTATACAGAAGATTTATTAGGCCTTCCAGTCATTAATATTAGACATGTTCCGTTAAACAATACAGTAAATAAGATTATTAAGAGAGCAGTAGATATATTGGGGGCAGTTTTTGCATTAATTTTGTTTTCACCGGTTATGGCTGTGACGGCGATGGCTATTAAAATTTCTTCTACTGGTCCTTTGATTTTTGAGCAGGAGCGAGTTGGTTTGCAAAACAAACCATTTGCTATGTATAAATTTCGTTCGATGGTAGTGCAGGATTCTGATAAAGAAAAGAATAAATGGACCACCAAAGACGATCCAAGGGTGACGAAAGTTGGAAAATTCATAAGAAAAACAAGTATTGATGAGCTTCCACAACTTTGGAATGTTCTAAAAGGTGATATGAGCCTTGTGGGACCAAGGCCCGAAAGGCCTCTATTTGTAGAAAAATTCAAGGAAGAAATTCCAAGATATATGGTGAAACATCAGGTACGGCCGGGATTAACAGGATGGGCTCAGATTAATGGTTTTCGAGGAGATACATCTATAAAAAAGCGGATAGAATATGATCTCTATTACATTGAAAATTGGACAATCGGTTTTGACTTTAAAATATTGTTTTTAACTTTTTTTAAAGGGTTTATTAATAAGAATGCTTATTAAATAAGGGGAAGTAGTATGGCAAAAAAGAAATCCAAAAGTAGAATGACAAAAGAACAAAGAGTTTTTTTACATAAGAAGAAAATGAGAAGACGTATCATACTTCTTATTGTAGAACTAATACTTCTTGTTGCCTTAGGGGCAGCAGCGTATGCAATGTCAAAATTTGATAAATTGGATTTTCAAACGATAAATGAAAAGAATTTGGAAATTTATCAGGATACAGGTGAATTTACGAATATAGCACTTTTTGGGTTAGATTCCCGGGAGGGGGAGCTAGATGGGGGAGTCCGTAGTGACTGCATTATGGTGGCAAGCATAAATAATAAGACAAAGGAAGTGAAAATTGTTTCAGTATTTAGAGATACTTTGACTCAGCAATCAGATGGGACTTATGAAAAGGCAAATGCTGCATATTCTTTTGGGGGACCAGAGGAGGCAATTGCATTATTAAATAGGAACTTTGATTTAGACATAAAAAAATATATGAGTGTTAATTTTAATGCATTAGCGGATGTGATTGATTTACTTGGTGGTATTGAATTAGATTTAACGGAAGAGGAAGTTTTTTGGACAAATGGTTATTGTACAGAGACTTCTCAAGTTGTAGGACGTACTACTACGGAACTTACGAAGCCTGGAAAACAGACAGTGGATGGGATTCAAGCTGTTTCTTATGCAAGAATTCGATATACACAAGGAGATGATTTTAAACGCTCTGAACGACAACGCATTGTTTTGCAACAAGTAGTAGAAAAGGCTAAAAGTGCAGGAATTACTACATTAAATAAAATTATTGATAAGGCCCTGCCACAAGTGTCAACTAATTTATCCAGCAGTGATTTTATAGGAATTGCAGCCAGTGCGGCGAAGTATAAAATTGGCGAAATGAAAGGTTTTCCTTTTGATGTGACCACTTCAGAAGATGTGTTAGGAATGGAAGGTTCCTATGTTGTACCTATAGGTTTTTCGGATAATGTAAGGCAGTTGCATGAATTTTTATTTGGCGTAAAAGATTATAAAGTCTCTGATAAAGTCCAGGAAATTAATAGTGATATAGTATATTTGACAGGAATAGCAGGAAATGAAGAGAAAAATTTAGAGGATGAAAACGGATCGTTAGATACTGATGAGAGTTATGGACAGGGCAATCCAGATGAGAATTATAATACAGAAGGAAGCTATGATGTGGAAGAAAATTATAATACAGAAGAAAGTGATGATTGGGGAACAGAAACAGCATGGTAAAAGGAGAGTAAATGAGGTATAGGACTGTTGATATAATTATTCCGATATATAGACCAGATATAAAATTTGATATATTAATTTCAAAACTGTTGAGGCAGAATTATCCGATTCAAAAAATAATAGTTGTTAATACAAAATCAGGAAGTTTTCCTTATGAGACAGTAGGACTCAGTAAAAAGATATCTGTGATAGAAATATCAAAAGAGGAATTTGATCATGGTGCAACGCGGAATATGGCAGTACAAATGTCAGATGCCGAAATAGTTGTCTGTATGACACAAGATGCTGTTCCGCAAAATTATCAGTTAATCGAATACTTAGTTGCTCCGTTTGATGATGAAAAGGTGGGTTGTACTTATGCAAGACAACTTCCTGCTGAAGAATGCGATACAATTGAGCGTTATACAAGACAGTTTAATTATCCGGCTAAAAGCTGCATAAAAGATATGCAATCAGTGAAAGAAATGGGGATAAAAGCATATTTCTGTTCTAATGTTTGCGCAGCATACCGGAGAACTTATTATGATGAAGCAGGTGGATTTATAAAAAAAGCAATTTTTAATGAAGATATGATAATGGCTGCCCATATGTTGCAGCTAGGGTATAAATGTGCATATGTATCGGAAGCGGAGGTGATACATTCTCACAACTATACATGTACACAGCAATTAAAAAGGAATTTTGATATAGCAGTATCACAACTAGAAAATCCAGAAGTATTCAAGGGGATAAAGTCAGAAAATGAAGGAATAAGATTGGTGAGGAGTACTGCGGTTTATCTTGTTAGAGAGAAAAAACCGTGGTTACTTGTGCAACTGGTGGTTAAAAGTGGATTTAAATATTTAGGCTTTTTACTTGGGAAAAACTATAAAAAGTTACCGTTAAAATTAATATTGTTATGTTCTTTAAACCCGAAGTATTGGACAAATATGGATAAAGAATAAAATGAAAGTGATTGAAGTTTGTATAGAAATATTGTATGATAAAGTGTAATCATGAGTTTATGAATTTATTTAGGAAGGGTTTACAATGGTGAAGAAGAGAAATAGAAGACGCAGAAGACGAGCGCAGAGAGGGTTTATGGCGTGGGCTCTTTGGAAAAAGGTGCTGGCAATTGCCGGGGGGACGCTTGTTTTGTTGACAACAGCTGGGGTTGCTTTTGCAGCTTCAAAGTTAGGAAAGTTGGAAACTACTACGTTAGATACAGATAAGCTGAATATTTCAACAGAAATTGAACACAATGAGACGGGATACTTGAATGTTGCCCTTTTTGGTTTAGATTCGCGTGATGGCTCTCTTTCGTCAGGTGAACGCAGTGATACAATTATTATAGCAAGTTTAAACAGACAAACAAAAGAAGTAAAGCTTTGTTCTGTATTTAGAGATACATTATTACAACAGCCGGATGGGTCTTATAATAAAGCGAATGCTGCATATTCAACAGATGATGCAGAGGGCGCAATAGCAATGTTGAACAAAAATTTGGATATGGATATACAGCATTACGTTACAGTTAATTTCAATGCTTTAGTAGATGTAATTGATGAACTCGGAGGCATAGAACTTGATTTAACCGGGGAAGAAGTATTTTGGACAAATGGGTATTGTACAGAGACATCTAGAGTGACAGGTAAAAGTACGACAGAGCTTACAAAACCAGGAAAACAACTTTTGGATGGTGTACAGGCCACTTCATATTGTAGGATAAGATATACTCAAGGGGATGATTTTAAGAGGGCGGAAAGGCAGCGTACTGTATTGCAAGAGGTTGTAAATAAGGCACAAAAAGCTGATTTGTCTACTATTAACAGGATTATTGATAAGGTTTTTCCTAAAATTGCTACTAATTTTACTTTGACAGAAATACTGGCTTATGCAAAAGATGCGTTTGATTATAGTTTGACGGAGATGGAGGGGTTTCCATTTGATAAGACAACAGCTACGTTAACAGATGTTGGAAGTTCTGTTATTCCGGAAGGGTTTGAGGATAATGTGACAAAACTGCATAATTTTTTCTTTGGAAACGATGGATATACACCTTCATCTATTGTTAAGTCGATTGGATATGAGATACAAAGTTATACTGCTGGAAATGTTACAGATGAAGATCCTTCTGTTTATGAAATTCCAGAAGAAAGCTATTATTATGGAGAAAATTCGGGTGCTACAACAGAGAATAATGATTCAACGTATACATCCGACGCAGAAAATGCTCAAAATGGTAGTACATTACCAGAAAATGGGAGTACAAATAGTAGTGGTGGAGAGACTACAGAGATTCCTGAAACGGGAACAGATAATGAAGCGGGTTTTGGTGATAACCAAAATAATATAACAGAATAGAGAACGACGTGAAAACGAGGTAAGACAAATGGAAAAAATATTTAATAAAATCGGAATAACAATACTTTCGTTATGTGTTCTATGTTTGTGTATATCATTTAACACATTTGCAGCAGAGGGAACATTACAATTTTCAGATCCATCTGTGGCAGCAGGGGAAAAAGTTACAGTTACAGCAAAGGTTATTACCGGAGGAGCAGCAGTTGGAGATGTTGATATTACAGTAACCTATGATACATCTATTTTAGAGTTTATAAGTGGAACAAATGCAACTGGGAATGATGGAACAATTCAGTTATCTTCTAAAGGAGATGGTAGTTCGGATACTGCAGAGTTTACTATGGAGTTTATGGCTTTAAAAGAAGCTACGACAAAGATTCAAGCTACAGATTATACAGCATATCTTTATTCTGATGAGTCTTTGAATTTATCAACAGGAGATTCTACAGTTACTATTGAAGGTGGGACACCTGTTACTGAGAAAGAAAATAAAAATAGCAGTTCAGGTGGCGTTAAAGTAGAAATTGATGGTAAGTCATATACGATCAATGAAAAATTTTCAGAGGCAGCTATACCAAAGGGGTTTACGGCAGCGGAACTAGAATTAGATGGAAAACCTACAAAAGCGATGTACCAAGAGGTAAGTGGGCAGTATCTATACTATCTTGAAGATAGTGAAGGGAATTCAGATTACTTTCTTTATAGTACAGATGACGGCTCCTTTTCACAAACCGAAGTGATAGATGTGAATTCCGACCTGTCCATCTATTTAATGGATCACAAAGATAAAGAAGGTTTACCATCGGAATTTAAGGAAACGACGACAGATATAGGAGGCAAGGTATTTACGGCGTGGAATAATGTATCAGATAAGGATTATTATTTGGTGTACGCTTTGAGTAGTGATGGTGTAAAAGGATATTATCAATATGATTCAGTGGAGAAGACTTATCAACGTTATGCGTTGCCAGTTAATGAGAATAAAGAAAAACCAACAAACACATTAACAAGTAAAGTAATGAATTTTGTAGAAAAGTATTTAACTATTATTATGTGTGTAATATGGGGAGCGTTTTTATTACTTTTAATTATTGTTATTGTTCTTGGAGTAAAACTGTCACATAGAAATCAAGAAATTGATGATTTATATGATGAGTATGATTTAGACAATTCTCAAGTTGGAGATATCTCATATACTAAAAAGAAATCTAGAAAACAATTCATTGACTTCAGTGAAGATCAGGATGAGTATGATTATGTGGAAGACGATGATTATGATGACGATTTCGAAGATTATGATGAAGAGTACGATAGTGATGATTTGGATGAATATAGTGATGAAGAGTATGACAGCGATGATTATGACGACGATGATTTCGAAGATTATGATGATGAATTCTTTGAAGAGTATGACGATGAAAGCGAAGTACGAAAAAAGAAATCTGATGATGATTATTCTGTAAATTTTATAGATATCTAAAGATTAAACTAAATTACGCTTACTTCACATAGTTCTAAAGTATTATAAAAACTGTTTCTGATTTCTGACAGTTATATTACACAGGTTTTGATGTATTATATAAGATAAATCATACCGCAAAATCACCAGATTGTGTATTTGCGGTATGTTTTATGTTATGCAGAAAAACTGCCCCAGTATTTGCAGAAGTATAAAAGTGTATAGCTAAAAAGTATTTTGGAGGCTGCCCATGAAAAGTGTAGAAAATAAACAATTAAAACAGGATAAAACTAGAAGAAAGGTGCTAATGGGATCAATTGCTTTAATTATACTATTTACAGCTGTGCTGTTAATGCCTATTAAAGCTACTAATGTTACTTTACAATTTCAAACAGATGGATCAAAGAATGGAGAATTGTTGGATTTTACCTTAAAAACTCAAAATAAGGATGAATTTTCGAAAAAAGCTATACTTTATAATGGGATTGCAGAAATAGCACTAGATCCGAAGTATTATGGAATGGACTACCTTCAAATAAAACCAGAAGGGCCAGGAGTAGTATTAAATTCAATTAGTATCTATAGTGGAATCTTTGATACTTATCAGGATAAAATATTAAAAGAAATTATCCTAGATAATGAACAGTATTCACAATTAGAGGATGGGACAATTAGAATAAATGAAAATGTACTTAATAAAATGAGTAGGTGTCTAGAAACTGGTATGGTTTTAAAAAAGTACCTGCTATTTTTGATAGTCTTGATTTATAGTTTGTATATTGTTCATACACTAAAGACTGGGATAATATTAAAATATACAGAAATAGTTTTGTGGTCTGTACTGGCAGTAGTAATATTAATGGTGTTGTTTGGTGATAGGTTCCATTTACCTAATTCTTTTAATGTAGGATACAGCACTATTTCAGAAGGAAAGTCGTTGGACGAAGTTACACTCAATAAAGCAGTGTCGGGGAACTTCTTTTCCAGGGATAAGAGACTAAAGAAGATTCATATTGATTTTAGTTATGACGATGAATCGGTATATAGCGATTTAGGAGTTAGTGTTATAGATAAAGAAAATAGGGAACTTGTATATTCTCATGTTATTAATGCAGCTGATTTAGAAAGAATGAAATCTATTGAGGTTGTTTTTAAATCTCCAATTAGAAATTCTAATGAGAAAGTATATCAAATAAAAATAGAACCATTAGGGGCGACGAATTATAATACTTTGAAAGTCTGGCTTCAACCAGAAGGGGAACAAGAGCTGATGGGTGTGACAAGTTATTATGATTCATCATTATTGAGTAAAATGGTTTTTGCTGCCTCAGTTTTGGGAATAGCATTTTTGCTCTTATTAGTTTTTGGTTACAAAGATTTTAAGATTCCAACTAAAGCCTTAATTAGTATGGTATATATCGGGCTTTTATGCTATATGATTTTGCAGGTATTCTATTACGCAAAGTGTATTGGGCATACACCAGATGAATCTGCGCACATATCCTATGTACAATATTTATTAGAAAACAAAAAACTGATACCTAATTTTGCGAATATGCATATGTATAAATTACAGGATGGTGTGTATTTAGAACAGAATTCAACGAATTATTTGGGGCATCCACCACTATATTATTGGATGTTGACAATAATTCAAATGATTTTTGGAAGAACACAGGTCAACGTGAATCTTTTAAGAATGACATCTGCTGCGCTGGGAGTATTGGCGGTTGGTATTTGTTTTTATTTAGGGTACACAAGAATAAAAAGACGTATACCTTATATACATTTATTATATGCAATGGGAATAATAAGTGTTCCCTTTGTTACTTATGGATTTTCGGGTGTTAACAATGATACTTTATCATTTTTAGGGGTCGCGATAGCGTTTTGGGGCATACTTCGGTTTGAAGAGAAAAAACGAAATATGGTGTCTTATTTATTACTATCGATAGGAATGCTCTTTGTAGTCTTTAGTAAGTTGACAGCAGGAATCGTTTTGGGACTTGCGTATATTATTTATATTATTTATATATGTATTCATGAGAAAAGTATAAATTCAGTTTTTAACCGCTCATGTATTGTTGTAATTCCATTTATTATTGTTATAGCATCCTACTTTTTATTTATATATTACAAATATGGCGGTTTCCAGCCAAGCTTGGAACATCTGAACCCTTCGGAGTATGCTGCTTCAAATTTTTATGTGCCATTCGGAAATAGAACGGTATACTCCGTAAAAGATTATATACAACATTACTGGACGCTGTTTTTCTCGAGTTGGTCCGAAATTAGTTCACATATTTCTATAAGTAAATCTTCGAAATGGTTCGGGCTAGATCGAATTATATATATTATTTTGCTGATTTCACCTGCATTTTTATTTAAAATAAAAAATAAAATCAAAGGTGGCGAATTTTGTACAAGTATTTTTATAGGTATTTGTTTTGCAATTATCATGCAATTCTTCAATGCCTTTCAAAGATTTTATTATGCTTCTGGATATCCGGGTGGTTTCCAAAGTAGATACTATTTGTGCTGGGTACCGATATTAGCTTACTCTTTTGCGGGCATATTTGGCTATATTGAGTGTAAGAAAGAGGTTAATTCTGTAGCAATACGCATATGTAGAGTAAGTGCTGTTATATCTGTCATATTAATGGGATATGGGGGATTTATATATACGTTATTGGTTGGCAGAAATTAAAAAGGAGATTGCCCATAAGCTAAAATAGTGTATAATGGATAAAGAAGTTTTTAAAGAATAATTAGGTTGTTGTAAATAATCCAGGCCGTTGTAAATAGTTTTTACAGGCCTGGAATGACAGTAGGAGGAACTGGTTTGTCAAAGTATATACAGAATTTTTTAAAATTTAATCCATTGTTAATGGAACTTGTTGCAAGGGATATAAAAATAAAATATAGACGTTCTGTGCTAGGGGTCTTATGGACGTTATTAAATCCTCTTTGTATGATGATTATTCTATCTGTAGTATTTTCAAATTTATTTAAATTTGATATTGAGAATTTTCCATTATATATATTGAGTGGACAGGTAGTATTTAATTTCTTTTCAGATGCAACAAATGGAGCATTATCCTCTATTATTGGTAGTGCAGCTTTAATTAAGAAAGTGTATGTTCCCAAATACCTATTTGTGCTATCAAGGGTATTCTCAAGTTTCATCAATCTAATGGCATCTTTCACTGCATTATTAATTGTTATGGTTGCGACCAGAACAGAACTGCATTGGACATCATTTCTTGTACCAGTTCCGTTGTTATTGTTGGTTTTATTCTCATTGGGGATTGGTCTGATTCTAGCGGCTATTACTGTAAAATTTAGAGATGTTATGCATTTATATTCAGTATTTATAACGGCATTGCTGTATTTGACACCAGTAATTTATCCTATGTCGATTTTACCAACTTGGTTATATAAAATTGTAATGTTAAATCCGATAACCAATATTATGATTATGTTTCGTAGTGTAATGTTAAACAATACTGTTTTCAGCATTTCATCTTTAGTAGTTGCAATCATAGAAACAGCAGCGGCGCTAGTGATTGGATTATATGTTTTTTATAAGAACCAGGATAAATTTATATTAAATATATAGGAGTATAAAAATGGAAAAACAAACGGTAGTTAAAGTTGATCATGTTTCTATGAAGTTTAATTTGTCGTCAGAAAAGTTTGATAGTTTTAAAGAGTATTTTATAAAGAGTTTAAAAAAACAGGTTTCTTTTGATGAATTTTGGGCGTTGAAAGATGTATCATTTGAGGTTTTTAAAGGGGACTCCCTTGGATTGATCGGATTAAACGGCAGTGGGAAAAGCACTATGTTAAAGACAATTGCTGGAGTACTAAAGCCTACTAAGGGGAGTGTAGAAGTTTATGGAAATGTAGCTCCTTTAATTGAATTGGGGGCAGGATTTGACTTTGATTTGACAGCAAGAGAAAATGTTTATTTGAATGGTGCATTATTAGGATATTCTAGGAAGATAATGGATCAATATTATCAAGATATTGTTGACTTTTCTGAATTATCCGATTTTATGGATGTGCCAGTTAAAAATTTTTCCTCGGGAATGGTTTCAAGATTAGCATTTGCAATTGCAACAATTGGAATTCCGGATATTTTGATTGTCGATGAAGTGTTGTCAGTTGGCGATTTTAGATTTCAGCAGAAGTGTGAAAAGAGAATTCGAACTATGATGGAAAGTGGAACCACTATCTTATTTGTATCTCATAGCATAGAACAGGTAAAATCTATTTGCAATAAGATAGTTTGGTTGGAAAAAGGACAATTAAGAAAATTTGGTGATGCAGAAGTGATTTGTGAAGAATATAGTAAATGCTACTAATCATAGAGGGAATAATATGAAAAAAATTAAGAATTTAGTAATTATAATTTTGGTAGTAGTTGCTGCCTTTTTATATGCACATATAGGTAAGAATAACCTAATTTATGATAGAGAGGTTGATAATAGTGAATATGTGGCAACGGGGTCGGTTGCTAATATTGAACAATCTTTTATTTGTAGAGAAGATACACTAGATGGTGTGAGAGCAAAATGCCAGATTATAGGTAATATAGAAGATAAATTTGTGAAGTATTCTTTAATTGATGAGGAAAGTAATAAAGTATTGTTAAATGGGAAAGTATCAGCTAAAGAAGTTAAAAATAGTAAATTTTACTATTTTAAATTTGATACTTTACAGAATGCTCGAGGTCGTTCTTATAAAATAGTATTTGAAAATGAGAGTGAGGATGCAGGAATAGGATTCTTTTATCAGAAGGGGACTAAACCAGGGACAAAATTGAGTATTAATGATAAAGAAACATCAGGAACATTGATTATAAAAGCGGTAACAGAAAAATTTGATATAGAAACCTTTATAGTTTTGTTAGTATATATCATATATATATTGCTTTTCATTAAGTTCCTTTATAAATTATTTAAATAGAGCGAAAATGGAGAAAGGAAAGTAATGTAATGACATACAGATATTATATTGATCAAAAAAAATATCGTATAAAACCCAACGAAAGATATATACGAATTAATGGATGGTGTTTTGAAGAGCAGGGGAGGAAATTTTCATATAGAGCAGAAATCAATGGTAAGCCAGTTGAATGTAGTATTAAAACGATTATACGTCCAGATGTTCAGGAAAAGTTCAAAAATAAGTTTAAAGTGCCTGCAGATTGTGGTGTTCATATTAAGGTATATGTACAAGAAGGGATAAATCCGGAAAAATTTAGACTTTATCTAGTTAGTGAAAAGGAACAGAAGTGTATAGTTTATTTAGATAGGAAGAGGATAGAAAAAAGCATAGATGATAGTACTATTTCCTATAGACTAGATTATGTACATGCAGACCAATTAAAGATATTAGGTTCAGGATGGGCCACTTCAATAAAAGGTAGTGATGGAGTTACGATACGGGTCAAGGAAAAAGATAGTGGCAAAGATGTAGAGGTCAGGCTTCAGAGACAAAAGAGAAATGATATTTTAAATGCTGGCTTTATCGGAAAAGAAGATATTAATTGTGGCTTTACGTTTGAGTTTATCCATGAACCTAATCGTACTTATATTTTGGTAATAGAGGATGGAATAAAAAGAAAGAAAATACCTTTAGATGTTGAACAAATTAGGAAATATGAGAATGCGGAAAAGGTAAAAAGTTATTTAGCGAAATTTGTGAAATCTCTAAACAAAGAGAATATAGAAAAGGGGATACATTTTGTTAAGAAACATGGAATAAGAGGGTTTAGGAAACAAATTATTTCTTTTTTAAATAAAGGTAAAGACTATCAAAAATGGTTTGAAGAAAACAGAGTGACAGAAGAAGAACTTAAAAGACAAAGAAATGAAAGGCTGTATTGGACACCTAAGATTAGTATAATTGTTCCGACTTATAAAACACCAGAAGTTTTCTTGAGAGAAATGATTGAATCTGTAGTTAACCAAAGCTATACGAATTGGGAATTATGCATTGCTGACGGAAGTGGCGGAGATAAGAGCGTTGAGAAGATTTTAAAAGAATATGCTGATTGTGATGAGAGAGTTCGTTTTAAAATTTTGGAAGATAATTTAGGAATATCGGGAAATACTAATGCAGCTTTGGAAATGACAACGGGAGAATATGTAGGACTTTTTGATCATGATGATGTATTAACACCAAATGCACTTTATGAGGTTGTACATGCATTACAGAAAGTACATTATGATATTCTTTATACGGATGAGGATAAAATGTCAGGGGATGGCACGGCATTTAATGACCCTAATTTTAAACCTGATTTTAGTATGGATTTATTCCGTTCCCATAACTATATTACCCATTTTTTCGTTGTAAAAACAGATATTATTAAAAAAATCGGTGGCTTTAGAAGTGAATTTGATGGTTCGCAGGATTATGATCTTATGTTCCGGTGTATTGAAAATGCAGAAAGTATTAAACATATTCCTAAAGTCCTTTATCATTGGAGGATTCATGAAAATTCTGTTGCTGGTGATCCCTCCAGTAAAATGTATGCTTATGAAGCAGGAAAGCATGCTATTGAGGAGCATTTGAAGAGAGTGGGAATTAAAGCAACAGTAGAGCATGTAGGATTATGGGGAATGTATCATGTGAAATATGAAGTAGTAGATGAACCTAAACTATCAATTATCATACCTAATAAGGATCATGTTAAAGATTTAGATACATGTATAAAATCTATTCAGACAAAGAGTACTTATAAGAACTACGAATTTATTATTGTAGAGAATAATAGTGTTGAAGAGGAGACGTTTAACTTTTATAAAACACTAGAAGAAAATTTTGAAAATATTAAAGTAGTGACTTGGGATGGAATATTTAATTATTCTGCTATCAATAATTTTGGTGTTCAATATGCAACAGGAGACTATCTTCTCTTTTTGAATAACGATACTGAAATGATTACAGAAACAGCTCTTTCCGAAATGGTTGGAATATGTCTGCGCGATGAAGTTGGAGCTGTTGGAGCTAAGTTGTTGTATGAAGATGATACTGTGCAGCACGCCGGAATTGTAATAGGTTTTGGAAATTATGCTGGTCATGTCAATACAGGAATTGGTCGAGATGATTATGGGTATATGGTAAGAGCTAGGATTAACTGCAATTATAGTGCTGTGACAGCTGCATGCTTATTGACAAAGAAAAAAACTTTTGAGCAGGTGGGCGGATTTGACGAACAGTTTGCAGTGGCATGTAATGATGTCGATTTTTGTTTGAAATTGCGCGCAGAAGAGAAACTTGTTGTTTATAATGCGTTTTCAGAATGGTATCATTATGAGTCCAAATCAAGAGGGTATGAAGACACCCCTGAAAAATTAAAGAGATTTGAAGACGAAGTTGAAAAATTTCAAAAAAAATGGCCTGGAATATTGAAGGACGGAGATCCATATTACAATCCTAATTTTGCAATTAATCAAGCACCATTTACATTAGCATAACAGACAACTCATATACTTGATCATTTTACTGGAAGAAGGGAGTACATTATGTGTGGAATAGTTGGATACGTAGGTGAAAAGCAGGCAGCCCCAATCTTGTTAGACGGTTTATCTAAATTGGAGTATCGGGGATATGATTCAGCGGGAATCGCTGTTTATAATGGGGAAGAGATTGGAATGAAGAAGTCCAAGGGGAGGCTGAAAGTATTAAGTGAATTGACCCATGACGGTGAAATGATGCCGGGAATGATTGGAATTGGTCATACCAGATGGGCGACCCACGGGGAACCGTCAGACATTAATGCGCATCCTCATTTTAATAAAGACCAGAGCATTGTTGTAGTACACAATGGAATCATAGAAAATTATCTAAAGCTTAAGAAGAAATTGACAGCCAAAGGATATGAGTTCATTTCAGATACGGATACAGAGGTAATTGCACACTTGCTGGATTACTATTACCATGGAAATCCTCTTCAGACAATCACGAAGATCATGCATCGTATGGAGGGTTCTTATGCACTGGGGATCATGTTTAAGGACCACCCGGATGAGTTGTATGCAGTACGTAAGGACAGCCCGCTGATCGTGGGAGAGTCAGAGAGGGGATGCATCATCGCCTCAGATGTTCCGGCAGTCTTAAAGTACACCAGAGATGTCTATTTTATAGAAAATGAAGAAATTGTTCGTATGACAAAGGATTCTATGGAGTTCTTTAATGTGGACGAGGAACAGATCGAGAAAGAATCTACCCACATCGATTGGGACGTGGATGCCGCAGAAAAAGGCGGTTATGAGCACTTTATGCTGAAAGAGATGTATGAACAGCCTAAGGCTGTCACAGATACCTTTTCACCAAGAATCAAAGGGAACGATATTGTGATAGAAGAATTGGGTATGACAGATGAGGAGATTCGTGCGATCCGCAAGATCATGATCGTAGCCTGCGGCTCTGCATATCATGCAGGGGTAACGAGCAAATACGTATTTGAGGGGATGGCAAGAATCCCGGTGGAAGTGGACGTGGCATCTGAGTACCGTTATCGTGATCCAATCATAGATGAGGGGACCTTAGTGGTAATCATCAGCCAGTCAGGTGAAACAGCGGATTCGCTTGCTGCACTCAGAGAATCAAAGGCCAGAGGAGCTAGAGTCCTGGGAATTGTTAATGTGGTAGGAAGTTCGATCGCCAGAGAGGCAGATAATGTAATGTATACCTGGGCAGGCCCTGAGATTGCGGTAGCGACCACAAAGGCTTATTCCTGTCAATTGATTGCAATGTATCTTCTGGCTATGAAATTTGCAAAAGTCCGTGGTCAGGTAACCGAAAATGAAATGAAAAGATACATAGAAGACATGAAGCGGCTTCCAGATCAGATTGAACTGCTTTTAAATAATCAGAATCGAATCCAGAAGTTCGCGAACCGTTATCTTGCTGCCAGAGACGTATTTTTTATCGGAAGAGGGATTGACTACGCTATTTCGATGGAAGGGTCTCTAAAGCTTAAGGAGATTTCTTATATCCATTCGGAAGCATACGCCGCAGGCGAGCTTAAGCATGGCACGATTTCTCTGATTGAAGAAGGAACACTAGTTGCAGCCGTGCTGACGCAGGAAGACCTGTATAAAAAGATGATCAGCAATATGGTAGAAGTGCGCACCAGGGGAGCTTTTGTCCTGGCTGTGACGAATGAAGGAAATGATGAAGTGGAACGCGCTGCCGATTATGTGATCTATATCCCGGAAACGAATCAATATTTCACAAATTCTCTTGCGATTATTCCACTGCAATTGTTCGGGTACTATATTTCAGTGGGCAGAGGCTGTGACGTGGATAAACCAAGGAACCTGGCTAAATCGGTAACAGTTGAGTAAATAATTGATTGTTTCAAAGTTTGTTAAATAAATGAACACAATTCCATCACAAAGACCCGTTATGATATCAATATAAAATACAAGAGAAAGAAGGAATTTGTATGGAAAACCAATATAATTATTACAATCCCGAAGGACAGCAGGGGAATGCTCAGTATAATAACCAGCAGAATTTTGACGGCCCGGAAAAAAAACCGAAACAGAAAAAGAAGATGCCAAAGGCTGTAGTAGTAACCGGATGCGCCCTGCTTTTTGGAGTGGTATCAAGTGCCACATTTATTACCTCCAACATCGTTGGAAGCAAGCTGCTTGGACTCAATGACAGCACAGTCAGCTCCACGAAGACAGCAGCTCCGGTCAGTAATGCATCCCTGACGAAGACCTCCAATGTAGTGACCTCCGATGTATCAGGCATTGTAAAGAGTGTGATGCCTTCTGTTGTATCTATCACGAACATGAGCGTGCAGCAGGTACAGGATTTCTTCGGTGGAGTTTCCCAGCAGGAGAGTAAGAGTGCTGGTACAGGAATCATTATTTCACAGAATGATAAGGAACTGCTGATCGTGACCAATAACCATGTGGTAGAGGGCAGCGAGACGTTGACCGTAACATTCAATGACAATACGAGTCTGGAAGCAGACATTAAGGGAACAGATCCGGCACATGACCTGGCAGTGATCGCAGTTCCGCTCAGTTCAATATCCGATAGTACAATGGATGCAATTGCAGTTGCTACACTAGGTGATTCTTCAAAGATTCAGGTAGGAGAGCCGGCCATTGCAATCGGAAATGCACTTGGTTATGGACAGTCCGTTACAACGGGCGTTATCAGTGCCACAGACCGTGAGAGCACGACAACGGATCAGATGACTGGGGAGACAAAGACCAGTGATGTCAAGCTGATTCAGACAGATGCAGCAATTAATCCAGGCAACAGCGGCGGTGCCCTTGTCAATGCAAGTGGCGAGGTCATTGGAATCAACTCCGCAAAGCTGGTCGGAAGTTCTGTGGAAGGTGTCGGATATGCCATCCCGATCAGTGATGTGTCAGATATTATTACGAATTTGATGAACCAGAAGACTAAGACCAAGGTCGCCGAGGCAGACAGAGGATATCTCGGGATTACCGGTTTTGATGTAACATCCGAATACGCAGAGAGATTCAGCATGCCTCTGGGCGTATATGTCACAGATGTCAGTAATGGAGGCGGCGCCAAAGACGCAGGCATGACCAAAGGCTGCATCATTACAGAATTGAATGGTACAACAATTGATAGTATGAATACCCTGCAGGAACAACTGAAATATTATGCAAAAGGTGAAAAGGTGAAATTGACCGTACAGGTTCCGGGGAATAGCGGGGAATATGTAGAAAAATCCTATGATGTGGTATTGGGAGCAAAATCTGAGTAAAAGGAAAGCTCTTGAAGCAAAAGAGACGGCTGTGTTTAAGCCGTCTTTTTTGCTTGATGAAAGAGTTTTTCTGCTGTTATCTACAATTTCCATCCTGACGTATATCGAATTCAGGATTGATGGCATAGAAGTTTTTACTGTCCAAATGATCCTGAACGATTCTAAGGCTTTCACCAAAACGCTGATAATGAACGACTTCACGTGCACGCAGGAAGCGGATCGGTTCACATACCTCAGGGTCCTTGACAAGCCGCAGGATATTATCGTAGGTGGTTCTGGCTTTTTGTTCTGCTGCAACCTCATAAGAACAACATAGGCGAAAAGCCTTATAAACACGTTGTTTTTCGTGGTACAGGCTTTCCCTGGCTGCGATTGCATAAGAACAAAAAGTATATTATATAGAAGATAAAACAAACTATCCTGCAAAAATTCCATAGTTTCGATAGAGACGTGTTGTATACTTCTATGATGAGTCTTTTCTTATTGAAGTATAAAAAAACAACATCTATAATCAGTGGTAGGAATGGAGGGATAGAATGTTTAGAATTGGTGAGTTTTCAAAATTAATACAAGTATCTGTTCGGATGTTACGATATTATGATGAAACAGGTCTTTTAAAACCTGCTGAAATTGACACTTGGACAGGATACCGTATGTACTCTGTTGAACAAATTCCTACTTTAAACAAAATCATATATCTACGTGATAGCGGATTTAATGTATCTGAAATAGCCATCGCACTGAGTTGTGATGACAACACTTTAACAATTGAACTGCTTGAGAAAAAACAGTGTGAAATAAAAAAGAATATGCAGCTAGAACAAGAAAAGTTAATGAAAATCGAAACAGCAAAACAAGAATTATTGAACGGAAAAAATGAGATACATTATAATGTTTCCATTAAGTCTATTCCCAGTTATTACGTTTTGTCACTTAGAAAAGTAATACCTAATTATTATGCAGAGGGTGAACTGTGGAAAGAATTATCCGATTTTGCTAAAGAAAGAAACATTGACCTTTCAGAAGATACATTCTCCATTTACCATGATGAGGATTATCGAGAAGAAAATGTAGATGTTGAATTATGTGCAAAGGTAAATAAGTCTGGACAAGATATAGGCAGCTTTAAATTCTATTATACGAACCCTGTCCCTATCATGGCTTGCACTATGGTTTATGGTGATTTCTCTAATATATCTATTGCATATAATGTGTTTGCCAAATGGCTTCAAAAAAACAGTCAGTACACGATGTATGGTGAAAACAGACAAATTGTACACCGTGGTCCTTGGAATGAAGTAGATCCACAAAAATATCTAACTGAAATTCAAATACCGTTGAAAAGAATGGAAAAAATGTCTTGTGATAATTAGCAAGACGTTTTTTATTGACTCTCACATGGTGTGAGGGTTTACTGTTTGATTACAGATAAATAGAAGGAGGAAAAAAATATGACGATATATAAAGTAAATTCAATTGGAGTTATCTGTAACAACGAGGAGGGGGTGTTTATTAAACTTGAGCCACAATTTATACCAGCTTTAAAAGCACTTGAGGGTTTTAGCCATATCAATGTGTTTTGGTGGTTCAGTGATTTTGATAGTGAGCAATTTAGGTCTACATTAGTAACAGATCAGCCTTACAAAAATGCTCCCGAACAAATGGGCATTTTTGCTACAAGATCGCCAATACGACCAAACCCTATTGCATTAACGGTAGTAGAGGTTATTAAAATTGATTATCAAAATGGTATCATACAAATTGGATATATTGATGCTAATGATAACACCCCATTACTTGATATTAAACCTTACACGCCTAGTCTGGATAGAGTTGAAGTGCCTGTTGTGCCAGAGTGGTGTAATCATTGGCCGAAAAGCTTAGAACAATCCGCTTCCTTTGCCTGGGAAAATGAATTTAATTTTTAGGAGTGAAGAATGATGAGTTTACAGGATTTTGTATATGAAAAACCAACGATTGATACAGAACATCTTATGTTAAGAGTCTTAACTCCAAATGATATTGAAGATTTAAAAGAGTGGATTAGTGATTTATCAATATATAAATATTGGGGAAAACAGCCCTCTAAGGTGTTACTGCTCACATGAACTGTCACCAAACTGACTTTTTTATTTGTCAGGAAACAGCTCATATTTGTGTCATTTAGTGTTTGGGCAGGCAGGTGATCTGCCTGCCCATGAA
>NZ_JABACJ020000019.1 GCF_012524165.2 Faecalicatena faecalis | reverse complement strand
TCGCCGTCTTCCTTATCGCTTGCTGTTACATCTGCTTTTGGGTCAAAGGTATCACCGACAGTCAGTACTTTATCCGTTGCCGTGATGGTTGGTGCTATGTTTAAGTCAATCAGGTTCATATCCCAAGTTGCATTATAGACGACTGTTTTTGTTACTGTATCTTCAATTTGAGGTGACCATCCTTTAAAAGTATATCCATCTCTTACCGGTATTTCTCCGAAATCCGGTGTTTTAGAACCTGTTACGATGTTCTCAAACACTTTGTCTTTGAATACTTCTTCATTGTCGACCCCATCAGTATAAGTGACGGTATAACGTGTCTTTGTTCCCTGTGCTGCAGGAATCGGGAATTTAACTTTTTCTCCACTTGGCATATTGATTTCGGTCTTGCCATTAAGCGGATACCAGTTTTCTTCCTTAAATTCAGCATTATCTGCATCTAATTTGACAGTATACTTTAGCTGATAAGTATAATAAGTTTGGTTACCTTCCGTTGTTGTAGTTGCATTCGTCAACTTCCATGTAAAGCCATTCTCATCTTGCTGAATTGTTGTTGGCAAGTTGCTCACTGTAACAAATGGAGCAGAACCGTCAGTAACAGTTAGATTTTCACCAGTAATCCCACTGACAACACTTTCAGAAATAGCTTCGAAGACTTTCATTAAATCTTCAGTTTTTCCAGCGATAAATGCTGTATCTGGACTTTGTGCGATATTATCTGCCAGAAAATCAGAAACCAACGGACCGCCTTTATAGGTGGTTTGATTCTGTGCTCCATAACACACGGTATAAACCTTTGATTCATCCTTAAGAACTTTAGCATCTTTAGTTGTCAAATCAATAATATTTTGACTTCCACTGCTTCCAGAACCTTTTTCATCATAGATGACACCATCAATTACAACATGCGTATGTGTCCATGTAAATATTCCACCAGAGCATTTTTCAAGATAATAGGTTGGTGCTCCATCGGTTAATACAACTGTGTTTCTATTCTCCTTTTGAATTTCCTGAACCGTAGACTGCTTAAATAAAGAAGATGCCTGTTTTAATCCAGCTTGCAAATTAGTTCCTTCATTTGCCCTTAATGCTTGAATCGAATCAATAGCACTTTTCTTTCCTTGTTCCGTAGAAACATCTGTCCAATTTAGAACTACCTTAGTTCCAGTAGAAAATTGGACAACGGCTAAATAACGTCCCGTGTTTTCTTTCTTTCCTGCGTATGTCGTGATAAATTCAGCAGCCGAATTTTTTAAAGTTTTTAGGCGTGAATCATCGTTCATACTCTTTGATGTATCAAGCACAAGAACAGTTGCAGACTTTTTGGTGAATGATTCAACCTTTTGTTTAGTAACAACTTCCAAGGTAACCTCATAAGTGTTGTCAGCAACAGGCGTGGCAGTTTTATTAACAGAATGAATTCCTTCTGGTAGCGTCTGCTGTAATTTACCTTCAACCCATTGACCAGAACTGTCATAATAACCATTTTTCACTGCATCGTTTTCACTGGCAAGAGCGTCAGCGTTAACAGGTGCTAATGCGAAACACAAGATAAATGCAAGTGCAAAACTTGTGAACCTCTTTAGATTCATTGTTCTTTCTCCTTTCTTAAATTTACAACAGACGATTAAAAAATTCTATTCCTCCCTTCCTGCTTTTATATCATTATCAAAAAGTACACTTTTTGATAATCATGAGTCAGGGAATACCATCAACCTTAGCAAGAGATTATGGTTAGAAAAACGGCTAAAAATACCACGAGTATTGAAAAAATAGGCATTATCGCTTATAATGGAAGTGATACAATAGACTGTTAAAAAGTGTACCTTTTAAGAGTTCAGCACAAATTATTTTTGTTTTAATAAGCGATATTCCCTTAATTTCCTGTAAAATGTGGCTTCACTCATTTTGCATACTTCCAAGACTTCCGATAGAGGAAGCCTTTTCTTTTCCCATTCATGGACAAGCTCCCCAAAGTTCTCTGGAAGCGCGATTTCTGGTCTGCCGAATTTTATTCCTTTTGCCTTTGCCACCGCAATGCCCTGTGCCTGTCTTTTTCTGATGTTTTCACGCTCATTCTGTGCCACGAACGATAGTATCTGTAATACGAGGTCGGCAATGAATGTTCCCATTAAATCTTTTCCATTCCTTGTATCTAACAAGGGCATATCTATAACGCATATATCAATCCCTTTTTCTTTCGTCAGTATTCTCCATTGCTCCTGTATTTCAAGATAGTTCCTGCCTAGTCGGTCAATGCTTAAAATATAAAGCAAATCGCCTTGTTTTAGCTTTCTTACAAGCTTTTTATATTGCGGACGTTCAAAACTTTTTCCAGACTGCTTGTCTATGTAGATATTTTTTGAAAGTACATTTCTTTTTGATAGTTCGACAATCTGTCGTTCCTCATTTTGGTCTATGCTGGAAACCCGTACATATCCATAAACCTGTGCCATTTTTTATTAATCCTCCTTCCTATGGATATAGATAAATATCATAAACAAAAAAGCACCTTACTGTAAAAGTAAAATGCTTGGTAATTTCTGCCATCAAGAAGATACGCCTTATCACACAGCTTGTAAAGAGTGCTGACGCATTGCGTTGCAACAGGTTCTTGACAAGCTATGAGCTAAGACGTTGATAACGAACAAGCAGAAATGAAATAGTGTGCTGTTTCGCAGCATAAAAAAAGAGATACCAACACACCTATGCAGTATCTCTTAGCTTAGTAGCAATATTCTTTTGTTTGCAAGCAGGCAAACACAGGTTATTTCTTAATATCCTTTTGTTTGGGAAACTCCTGACTCCCATTTGCTGACCGACTGTCTGGTCACCCCCAGATGCTCTGCAAGCTGTTCCTGAGACATCCCCTGTTTTTTTCTTAATGTCATTAACTTCTCGTCAAACCTCATATCTGCCTCCTGCTCTTCTAATGAATAAATATATTAGGGTGTGATCGATGATTTCACATATCAGAATCATTAATCACACCCTAACCCATAGGCTTAAAAATGACAAGAACACACGGCTTTGCAATTTGTCAACCACTGGTTGCAATGGCGTAAATACGCGGTTTAAGCGGTATATTCTTCCATTGCTTTACTGATACTTTCTTCACAGGAACGCATTGCCATAATTGTTTTTTCAAACAGGTCATTTAATTCCCAGCCGAGATTCTCCGCGCCCTCACGAATCACATCTCTGGAACATCCTGCTGCAAATCTCTTATCCTTGAACTTTTTCTTCACACTGGATACTTCCATATCCATCACACTCTTAGACGGACGCATCAGAGCGGCTGCTCCGATCAGCCCTGTCAGCTCATCGGCCGCAAACAGAACTTTTTCCATCTCATGCTCCGGCTTTACATCACTGCAGATTCCATAACCATGTGAGCAGATAGAACGGATCATATCCTCCCCCACACCGGCCTCGCGTAAAAGTTCCGGTGCCTTCTGGCAGTGCTCCTCCGGGTACAGTTCAAAATCAATATCATGAAGCAGACCCGTCACTGCCCAGTAATCCGCCTCAGCCCCATAGCCCAGCTCATTCGCATACCAACGCATTACCCCCTCCACGGTCAACGCATGCTGGATGTGGAACGCCTCCTTATTATACTTCTTCAGCAACTCAAGTGCCTGTTCTCTTGTGATTGTACTCTCCATTATTTTGTTCCACCTTTCATCGTACTATTTTATTTACCTAAAACTATAACAGCTTTTTTCTATAAAATCTATTACCAACATTTAGTCAAGCCAATACATAAAAACGAAATCAACGTGCTGAGTAATGTTCCTACTAAATACTTTTCCGCAAAAGCCTTGTTTTCCAGCTGTTTAAACCGGGCCATACTTTTGGCCGCAAGCACAAAGCCTATCGCGCTGAATTGATTTAAAATTCCTAGAGCTAAAATAATTTCACGCTCTAAAATTCCAATCCAGGAACCAACTTTCGCACTTTCTTCCTCTATTTTTCTATAAGGGCATTCCTCATTTTTACACTCTCTAATCAAATTACTTTCTGGCAGTTCTGATTGGCTGACAATGTTCGGAATGGACTTAAATATAATCGTCACAAAAATAGATGCCGGCTTCCAACATATCAGTACAGCAATAATCCATGACGCATTCAGTTTCACCTCTGTGCAGTCTATCCGATTCATCCAGGAGCTGATTCCTGCCGTAATCCCACAGAGATACACAAATAGATATAAACATATAATATGAAGCAGTTGATCTGCCAGAAAAATGCCTGCTCCATATTTTTCTATATTTTTTATCCGCTTTTCTATATTTACTTTTATCCAGTCTATCAGACAATGAACAGCACTTACTGCCACTCCGCCTAACAGCACTTTTATGTATGAATCGGGATTCACCACAAAAAGTAAAGCGAGGAATATTGCAGTAAAATAAAGAAGCCCATGCAGAACCATACTCTTAATATGTCTCGTCTTTTCTATTGCCACCCGGTTCGATTGGAAATAAAAATCGCCCAGCAGGTGACCTATCATAAGTACTTTAAATGCCATACATCCTCTGCTCCCTCTCAATATACTGTAATGCTATATAATCCATCGCCCTGATTGCAATCGAATTACCTCTTTTGATTAACATATCCGCATTCTGCCGTTTGCACCCCAACACTTCTGCAATATTGCTGCTCATATTCTTCTTAATAATCACCTCTTCTGACTCAAAGCTATTACCATCGATATTGATTGGATCTACTACATATAAAACATCGCCATGAAGACAAGTGTCCAGATCCTCTGTATATAAGGGGCGGCCTGTCTGGTAACCATTTCGTTTTCCTATTTTGTATTCATACTTTATCTTTAGTAACTCTGTTATGATATCATGCTTGTATAAAACGAAGTCACTTTTTGTAAATGGATATAGTAACTCCATAATTATAAAAGCTATATTCTGCATATATCCTTGCTGTTCCTTTAAGGTACACGATGAATTCAACAGATGGTTCAACAAATCATCATCGTTCTCGGAACATATCCTATAACGCTGGGTCTGCTTTTTGTAGACTTCCTCGATTGCCTGCCTGGCTCTGTGATAGACCGGTCCATCCTGCTCAGTTGACAATCCGTCTTCAATCTTGACGTTCCACTCTCCGACTCCAATCCCAGCCCTGATCTTCACTGGTCTGATCAACATTTCAAAAAGACGCAGATACAGTACTGCTGATGTCACATCCCTAAATAGCCCCTGCACTTCATCTCCTGCACTAAACGTTACCTCAAATTGAACGGCTCCTGAAAACAACACATTCAATCTCTTTATGCAGTCTATCATAAACTCCTGCATTGCATTTCTTTCCTGTACATTATATCCTCTTGAGTTCTCAATATCGATAATTAGAGACACATATTTTGTCATAGCATCACCTTTTTTAATTATCATAATATCCCATTGCACTTACTTTTGCAATCATTTTTAGTTGCAATTTAAAAATGCAATCAAAAACGGTTGCATTTCCATTTTGCAACTATTTTTGATTGCTTTTCATCTTATAAGTAACAATCTTCGGTTTATCCATTCCTCTGCTACTTCACTGTGATCTCCCTGATCTCCAGCCCGTCAGCTTCTCTAAACACAAGTCTTAATTCATACTCCCCTGCTTCCATCCTGATTTCTGAATTCTGCTGCACTCCGTCCTCCACTGTCACGCTCCCGGCAAGTGTCTCATTCATCCATACCTCGACGAAACCGCTTCCGGACGCTGCCAGCTGTATTTCACAATACTCCTTGTCACTCTTTATATAGCGGAACACCGCCTCATCTCCGTCAGAAATATTCATCAGCTTCTCGCTGCCTCCGCAATCATTTCCGCACTGAGGGTTTTCTCCATCCACACCGATGTAAACTGTCCCTTTCAGCCCGCAAGCCTGATATCCCATGATTGTCTCACCTGGCGCAAAAGGTTCTCCAACTCCCTGGGAGGTCATCTTCACCTCATCTATCGTACCATCCGCATTGATCGTGACCGGCTCGATACACAGACGCCTGTGCTGCTGGCTTGCCCGGCTGCTTCGATGGTAGAACACATACCATTGTCCGTTCACACATTCAATAGATCCGTGGTTATTCCAGCTCTCCGGGTCACAGCCGTCATTATCAATGATAATCCCCTGATATTCAAATGGTCCCAGCGGGGATTTGCTCGTCGCATATCCTAAAGAGGTCGGTTTTCCACGCTGCATATCCGCATAGACATAATAATAAGTATCCCCGATTTTTCTCATAGAAGATCCTTCATGGAAGAAATGTTCTTCCTCCGTCACCAGGTCGTCCACAATTTCGTCTTCCTGAAAAGAAACCATATCTTCATTCAGTTTTACGCCGTGTGAAAAAAGCTGTCCCCAGTAATAATAAGCCTGTCCATCGTCATCGATAAAAATGGCCGGATCAATTCCGCCACATGGCAGCTGTACCGGATCTGTAAACGGCCCTTCAGGGCGGTCTGATACAGCAACACCCTCACTGTCATCGCTCATGCAGAAATAGAGATAATATTTCCCATCTTTATAAATACAGTCAGGGGCAAATAAAAGCGGTGGTTTTTCCTCATCCTCTTTTTCAAAAGCCTCTTTCATATCATCCCCTTTTGCCGCCGCATCTGCCAGCATCTTCTGGATAAACGGCGTCGGATGGGACCAGTCGATTCCCGGATATTTAGGAGCATCCGGATTGTTGTACCAGGGGATGTCCGGACCTGTGAGCGATACATCATGAATCGTCCAATGCTCCATATCCGGTGTCGATACAACATGGTATTTGTCACTGCAGTATACATCCTCCCGGTCATCGAAGCTTCCGTACAAATAAAGCTTTCCATCCGGCATCACATGTCCCTCGCTGTCCGGGATATGAATGTCCAGAGGGAGGATCGGATTCCTCCTGTTTTTAAATTCTCTCATCTTTTTCACTCCACCTTTCCTGCCTACTCATAATCTTCGATTTTCCACTCGTCTTTCCATTCAATGTAAACCCTGTCTCCCTCAAATTTTAAGGGCAGCCATACATAATTCGATAGCGAGGAGTTAATACTCATTGCCTTTGCATCCTCCTCTGTAAACACAAATTCTACCTCAGGGTCAAAAATCTGCTGAAATTTCTTATGTGTTTTCTCATATGCTTCTCCCGTGTAGAATGCTTCCCCTTCTATCTGAGGGAGATCCGGCATCCACCGATCTGCCAGCGCTATATACAGATCCTTTTTCTCTGGATGTTGGAAAATACAGGAAATCTGGGAATTAAAAGATGTCCTTGTCCTGTCATCCACATGAGGATCGCCCTGTATTTCAAATGGACCATGCCACGACTTTGCCACGGCTGCTTCCGATGGATTCGGATGATATCCTGTTGTACCGGATGTAATCAGATAATGCAGCCCTTTCCTCGTAAAATGTGCAGGGGCCTCTCTTGTCTCAGGGGGGGCTGTATGCGGAAAATGTTCAGAAAACTGTTCTCCCACATCCGTGTAATCCTCATTCAGTTCCGCACAATACAACATAGTATGAGGTCTTTCACTATACAGATATGCCTTATTGTCCTCTGCCGACACTGCCAGGTCAAAATCTCCCACTTCCATACCAAAGGGATTCACCCGGGGATTTACCATCTTATATGGACCCAGTATATTCTCTGCTGACAATACAGCAAAATATGGCGGCTCCCCCATAATCTTTAGCCAGGCTATAAATCTGTCCGTTTTTTTATGATACAGAATATGCGGGCGATCCATCATAGAAAATGGGTGCAGTGGGGACTTCTCATTTTCCAGATCAGGTGGAATGATTACGCCCTCATCTTTCCAATTGTATAAATCACCAGAGCTATAACAGCGGACGCCCCAATGCCAGATTTTATCTTCCCCTGTAGTTTTTTCTTTATTTTCACCATACCAGTAATATACGCCGTCAACAGCTATGATACTTCCTCCATGTGCCTGTATCCTTTTTCCATCTGTATCCAGCCATACCTGTCCAGGTCTGATTGAATGATACATAATCTTGTCCTCCGGTTAATGTTTTTCCTGTTTATGTTCTTCCCTGTTAATTACAATAATTTCTTTCTCTTTACTTCTCAAATTGGAAATATCGGTCTCCACCTTCATTCCCTCTGGTGTGGATATTATAAGGTTAATTCTGTCCTCTGTTTCCTCTGCTTTTACCGTTATTATACCATGTGGCGATTCATAACTACACATGAATCTATGTAAATTCTCCGGCAGATAAGGCTTCACCAGTACTTCGGAAAATCCTGGTCTGGTCGGAATGATTCCTGCTATCCCATTATAATACCACTCGATAATATGTCCCATCATATCATGGCAGTGGCTGCGCGGATTTGTCTCCCAGTACTCCCCAAGGGTCGTCTCACCGTCCAAGACAAAAGCATAATATCCGGGATGCTCCCTCCGCATCATAAACCTGCTGATCAGATCGTTCATTCCATACTCCCTCGCGCACTGAATCACATAAGGCAGTCCGACTTCCCCACAGATAAAAGCATCCTCCCGTTCCAGAGTATAACGCAGGGCATTCACAATATCCCCTTTTATCCCCTCCGGAACAAGCCCCCAGAATAGAGGCAGCGCCTGCCCTGACTGGGTCAAGAACATCTCCCCTGGATGATCAAAGGAGCGGTAGCACCAGAAGCCCTCCTCAGGATGTCTGACCAGAAGTTTCTCATTATAATTCTTCTTAATCTCATCTGCATACTGATTTAATCTCGCCTGATCCCGTGTCTTACCAAGTATGTCCGCAAATTTTGCCAATGTTACCGCATCTGCATATAAAAACGCAGTCTCAATATTTTCCCGTGCCAGCTCATTTTTCGGATTCCCCCAGTCACCAAGACCATGGTTCAGGAAACCTTCTTCGTTCACCCTGGATTTTAAATGTTCAAGATAACGCATCCCGGCATCATAATTATCCTCTATGATTTTCACATCTCCATAGAACTGGTAATGCCAGTAAGTTCCCAGAATACAGGTACTTCCCCATGGAATAATATCATAGAAGCTCCCCATTCCCGGAACTGGCAGCACATTCGGAATGTAGCACGGACACTGCGACGGCATCAGCCCATCACCGGGGTAGACCTTCTTTCCCTCATAATCGTAGAAATAGTCCTCTGCCGTGTGCTGGTCCGTCCTCATATCCAGAAGGAATTTTTCCCAAAGTTTTTTTCCATCCTTCATATAAAAAATGGATGGTGCCATCAGGTGATTTGGCTCCTGCCACGCAAAACGCTCAATTGTCGGGCAGTCTGTATGTACACTGACCATATTCGCTTCCACTGCTTTCTCCACAAGATCATAGACCTGCATGTAGCGGATGTCATCACACTCAAAAGTTCCACTTCTGACAAAAGCACTTGAGATCGCGTCTGCTTTAAGATTTCGAATCAAAACGGATCCGCAGACCTGCCCGCTGATTCCTTCCACAGCTACATATCTGCCCGCGAAATAGGTAAAACGCATTCTGCATGTCTCCCATACATCATCCTGTCCGATGATATAAGTCATGCAGGAATCTACGTTCACCCAGCCCTTTGCCATCTGATCAACATCGCCGTCCTGAGTCAGCTTTTCTGCCGGATACAGCCTGACTTCCTGCCCAGTCTTCCCTTTCACTTCAAATTCCAGGATACCGGACATATTCTGCCCGAAATCATAGATATCCCGCTTTTCCTGGTATGTATGCAGATACTTTCCTTCATATGTATGAATCACCTTTACCGGAGGCTGGAACTGCTCGATTAGTTTCCCTTCCGGGCATTCTCCGGCAGGTACCTTCACCGCCTGCCTCCAGCCTGATTCCTGCGGAAGATATCTCTCTGGTGCAGCTGCTTTTAATTGGGAACTTTCCCTCTCACAATCCGCCACGCACCAGCCTTTGACAGCCTTTCTTCCATCAATTGTCTCAGAACCATACACATTTGACATCACAACTGGATGTTCCCTCACCTGAAAAGTTTCATCGGACACAATCCGCTGTGTTGTCCCATCTTCATAACAGATTTCCAGCTCCATCGCCAGGACCAGATATTTTCCAAATGCTCTGTAAGGATTCGGGTTCGGCGGCATGAACGGCGGAAAATGGAATGTATAATGCTCATCTTCCATAATAAACCAGCCATTTCCCACTTCTGCGCCCAGCATATTCATGCCTTCTTTCAAGTATTCCTTCACGTCAAATGTAACGTACTCAATCAGTTTTTTGTAATTTGTCCAGCCCGGATCAAGTTCATGATCCTCCACTTTCTGCCCGTTCATAAAAAAATGAAACTGTCCGAGCCCACACACTCTGGCTTTGGCGGACTTCACAGCCCCTTTTACTTCAAACTGCTTTCTCGCATAGAACGGAACAGCCGTTTTATTTGTAATCCAATTTCCCAGTCTATCCATCTGTCTTACTCCTCTTTCTTTTTCCTATACAGCTTTATTGCGCTTTTATTCTACAGTTCTTTTCTATACTTTACTGTGCTTCGATACTGCAATATGCCCGGTTCATTCACCAGGCATATAATCTGCAGCTTACTTTCTATTTTTCCTTCTGTTCAACTCCGCGATTACTTCCGCCTCTTCCTGATCATAGCGGTATACGAATTTGAAGCTGATAATCGTAATCACGAGTAAAATGATCGGCAGCCACGCGAACATAAATGTGATTCCAAAGTTTGTAGCCGCGCTCTGCACTTCATTTGCCACATATCCGGTCAAAGCCAGAATCCATCCTACCATACCTGCTGCGAGACCTCCGCTGACCTTCTGTGAAAATGTGATTACAGAGGAACCGATTCCCTCGATTCTTTTATTTGTCAGATACTCGCCATAATCAACAGCATCGGCTGATAAGGTGTTCACCGGAACAGAAAGCGGTCCTGTTGCAAGTCCACAGATTACCGTTCCTGCCGCCAGCATTGGGATATTCATCGTCACTGCGGCAAAACCGCGCAGAGCATATCCGATGATTTGTCCTGTAGCTCCAATATAGATACTTTTTTTCTTTCCAAACTTTTTCAGACACGGTCCTGCAAGGAACATGATTCCCAGCACAGTTGGGATCAGGCTGACCATATTCAGGGAAGTCGTCAGCATCGCATCTCCCATCGCATAAGTATAGAAATAAGTCTGGGAACCGGAGTTGATCTGGACTGCGATATTTACCACAACATTCATAGCCAATGCAAATACAAAATATTTATTCTTGCAGAAGTTCTTAATTCCTTCTATGAAACTCATTTTCTCCACTTTACCGCTCTTGGAAACTGCAGACTCTACTGACTGCACATTTTCCCTGGTAAGAGCAAAAGACAATAACAATCCCACTGTTACAACAGCTCCATAGATCATGAAAACAATTCTCCAGGCTCTGATGTCGCCGCCCATTGCAAAAATGAATGGGAAGGTCATGGAGCATCCCAGGATTGCGCCGCCAAGTCCGAAGATCAGAGAATATTTTGCCAGTGCCGCTCTTCCGAGACCATCTTGTGTCATCAGTGGCATCAGTGCACTTTTTGCAACTCCTACCATCGTATACATCACTGCCATAAACAGGTTATAGGTCACGAATGCATAAACCAGTTTTGCTGTGGATGAACCATTTTGAGGAACCCAGAAGATCAGGGCCAGCGCCAGACCTGTCGGTACAGACAGCCATAAAAGCCATGGTCTTGCCTTTCCCCATTTCGTTTTTGTCTTATCTACAATATTTCCTGCGATTAAATCCGTAATACCATCAAACAACTTTGATACGAAGAACATCGTGCCGACCGCTCCCGCTGCCATCCCCATACTGTCCGTGTAGAACATTGTCAAAAATGCCGCTATGATCGCATTTGCTGTTCCCGCGAGCTCTCCGAGCCCATATCCTAACTTTTCTTTAAAACCGATGTCATTTCCTTTTCCCATTTCTCGATCCTCTCTCCTATTGTAATAAACTCATTCTGTAAGCAAGATCTCCGACGTCATGAAATCCTTTGTTCTCTTGTTGTCATCAAGTATAACAATAAATTTTATGCAGAAACAGTTGATAACCGGACATCCGCACTGTGGAAAAACGACATCCCCGCCTGTCGGGATTGACACCCCCGGTGTCGCAATTTATACTGCTCTTATAGACAGAAAAAGCAGAACTGCTTCACCAGGAGGATGTCATGAAATTTTCTGATCAATATCAATATGAAGTAAATACGGATTTAAGAGAACTGGAACAGGTACTAAAGGAACTCTGGCTGAAAAATCAGGAGCGCAGTCTGGACAAGCCTCACGATCTGGAGTATGTCCGTGACATTTTATTACAGGCATCCGCGAAAAGCTCCAACTTTTTTCCCACAATTCTATCCAATACGCTGGAGGAGGATCTATTTTTCCGAGGAGAACTGGATACGGAGATCTACCAGCATCTGAGATATCTGCCTTGTAACTGGCATACTCACTCCTTCTTAGAAGTTGTCTGTGTCATCCAGGGGAATTGTACGAATTATATCCTGGAACAGACTCTGAAAATGTCTGCCGGAGATATCTGCATCATTGCACCGGATACCGTCCACGCGATCAGTGCATTTTCTGACGACTGTGTAATCTTCAATATCATCCTGCGGACCAGCACCTTTGAGGCGGCATTTTTCGGGACCCTTTCAGATAATGATGTACTCTCCGACTTTTTCATGCGTGCACTTTACCGATCCAAGACCCATCCGTATCTTTTATTCCGCACAGGAGAAGATCATGAACTGCATAACTATATCGGATATGCCTACAGCGAATTTCTAAGCAACCGACAATACAAGAACAGGATGCTCAATTCCATTATCACAGCGTTTTTCATAGTCCTGCTTCGAAACCACGGAGACAGCGTGATTGCCCCTGATCTTGATATGACCGGCAGTGACCAGAATCTGATCTATATCCTGAAATATATGCAGGAGCACTACGCAACTATCTCGTTGAAAGAGCTTTCTATATTCTTCAATTATAGTGAAAGACAGCTGCAAAGGATTATCAAAAGCAGTACCGGAATGAGTTTCAGCGAAAATATCCAGAAACTCAAAATGAATCACGCCGCACGCCTCCTGGGGAATCCCGACCTTTCCATATCAGCGATTGCAGAAGAATTGGGATATTCCGATGCCGGGAATTTCAGGCAGGTATTTAAGAAATATTATGGAATGACTCCGATGGAATTCAGGGAGCATAAAAAGATTTAAGAATATTCTGAAAATGGAGAGCAAAAGGGTCAGACCCTTTTGCTCTCCATTTTCACTCAAAAGACTTCATTTGCAGAAATTTTCTGATATTGACATGTTTTATCCCATTTCTGCTACGATCTATTGCATCCATAGTAACGACATACTTTGGATAATTATCCGGAATTGTTTCTAAAATAATAGTTTTCGTTATATCGAAATCTTTTAAATATTTTTATTTTTTCTTTCGTTATACATTGTATCTTTTTAATTTAACACCTCTTCTCCCTGTCTCAGATTCTCCACTCCCTGAAATGCCGGCCGCACCGCCATACTCATCAGTACAATGCAGACCGCAGACCCAATCATGATCCACATGACGTTATCTCGGAGTACATCAAACAATACTCCATACATCATCTGTCCCAACGGCTGTGCACACAGAGAAATTGTAGAAATATATGCCATAACTTTCCCCAGCAGCTCATTTGGCGTCTGCTGCTGTATCAGGGATATACAGTAGATTGAAAAAATGCTGACCAGAACCTGCATGACTGCAATCGAAAGCATGATTACCGCGTACACCATTTTCTCATTTTTCAGCAAAAATGCCATTCCCATTGGTATCATACAGATTCCCACAATCATTGGATACATGTACATTCCATCCGTTTTCAGACGCTTGGCAGCAACTCCCACAATCACACTTCCCAGAATGGCAGTCGCACCACAAATACTTTCCGCAGCACCTACATATTCCGCACTCAGTCCCAAAATAGTCCGGATGATAAACGGCATCCCCACATTTACCGTTCCTATAATGAAGAAACTGACCGCTGATGCTGCCAGCAGAATTTTGAAAATCTCAGGCTTCTCTTTTGTAATAAAACGAAAGCTGACCCTGAAGTCGTTTTTAATCACCTTCCCCCATTTCTCATGAAGGTTCTCCCTGGTAAACGGAAGTTTGATAAAAACTTCTAAAAAGGCGGTAAGGAAAAATCCAAACACACTGACTGTCAGTACCGTTTTCAATCCAAATGTGGTATAACAGGCACTACCGATAAACGGTGCTATCAACGCCGCAAGGGCGGCTACCTGGTTTACGACCGCATTTGCTTTCAAAATGTTATCTCCTTTCTGCATCTGTGGAACCGCCGCCTGCACTGTTGGAGACTCAAAGGCTCCCAGGATGGAAAATACCGTCAGAGCCCCGCCTGCCACTACAACCGCATTTGCCTCACGTATGGTCAGCATGGTAACCGCCGCGGTCACCCCCGACAAGAAATCCAATGCTACCATGATGTTCCTCCGGTTTGCACGGTCAGCCAGAACGCCGCCGAATGGGGACAGAATCACCGTCGGAATCATGGAAATAGCCAGAAGCCCTGCAAATATGGAAGCTGAACCTGTCAACTCCAGTATATACATGGACAGTGCGAACCTTAACATGGTGTTGGCAAACAGAGAACTGACCTGCCCCAGAACAAGCAGGGTAAAATTCCTGCTGAATAACCCTTCACCTGATGGCTCTGCTCCTGGCAGTTTACCATCAGGATATTTTTCCTTTAACATCTCTCTTTTTTGACTCATAAGAATCCTCCTTTTTATTTATACATGCTGTATGTATGTATTTGATTAAAATAAAATTGCCATCTCTGGCAACTTTATTCCTACTGATTTTCATCTCCCAATTCCGCGATAGATTCCTCAAGATTTTTCAAAAGCTCATCATCTATGACCGGAACTCCGAGAAATGCCGTAATCTCCTTTATCATCCTGAGCCTGGCGATCCCTTCTTCCGCCGTAAATGGAAAGATCGAGGGAACCATCCAGAAGTTCGTCAGAAAAGAAAGAATCTCTGCTGTCTGCTTTGGATACTCCGTCTGAATCGACCCATCCCGGATTCCCTCTTCGATCAGTTCCTGATAAGCCGGAACAAGGACCTTCTTGTTGCCTTCAATAAACTCCGCAAGAAACTTCGGATTCTCCAGCAGCGAAACTGCCTGGGCACTGATCGTCCGATAATCTGACTCCACTGTCGTATCGTTCATGATCATCTGAAGCTTCTGAAGACCATTCAGCCCTTTTTCCTGCTTCACCTTCTCAAACGGGTTATTTTCATGGAACATCCTATCCGTCAGAGCATCGATCACCTCTTCTTTGGACTTAAAATGATGATAAAAAGCACCTCTCGTCAGCCCGCCCAGGTGATCTACAATGTCCAGAACCGTGGTATTCTCATACCCCTTCTCCATAAACAGCTTCAAAGATACATCCAGAATCTTCTGCACCGTCTCCTCCGGGTATTTATTCCTCGGCATGTCATCACCTCTTTTACATACACATTGTATGTATACAGTAACATAGAAAATGCCGGGCGTCAATATGCATCTTTTAAAGGGTGCATTTCAAAAGGGTCAGACCCCTTTGAAAAAGTCTGTTTCTACCATAATTTTATTTTTTCCAATTCCCCGACAGCTTTCTTAGCATCTTCTGCCGTAATCCCCATAAAGGCACGGTCATAAAGTACTTTCAATTCTTCCTCCGCGTCTACCGGATTATCCAGTACTGCCGCCTGAGGAATACATTTCAATAGAACCGCCTTTGCCTCAGGATCTGCAAACACCTCACAAAGAGGTGTATTTTCAAAATACTTCTGACGGTAATCATGAACCGGCATATATTCATAATCATAACTTCCTGCTTCTGCCTCAAACGTCTCATTTCCGCTTTCCGGCAATGTAACCAAAGCTCTGCATCCAAACGGCACTTCGAGATGCATCTTTACCTTTCCTTCCCCGGTCAGCTTCCAGTTCACCACATACCTTCCTGCCGGAGACAAGTAAGTGCATTTCAACTCCCTCATCCTGCTGCTCGGACAGGGTGCCACAATCACATGTTCAAATCCTGCCTCTTTTGGACGCAGACCTGCCGCATACGCATATAAAAATTCAATCACACTGCCGTAGCTGTAGTGGTTCAGGCTGTTCATTTCCGTGCCATTAATAGTTCCATCTGGCAGAAGACTGTTCCACCGCTCCCAGATCGTAGTTGCCCCCAGATTGACTGCATACAGCCAGCTCGGGAATCCCTCCTGGAACAGGAAATGATATGCCAGATCAGACTGCCCATTTTCACTCAATACCTGACAAAGCAGAGGTGCCCCCACAAATCCGCATTTAATCCGGTACTGATGCCTTTTCAGCAGATCCAGAAAATCTTTCAGCAGCACTTCTTTATCTCTATAAATCCCAAACTTCAAGGCAACGATATATGCCGCCTGTGTATTCACGCTTAAATGTCCTGCTGGGGTAAAATATTCGTAAAGCAGGCAGTCCTTGATTTCCTCTGCCAACCGAGAATACTCCCTTTGTTCTTTTTCTTTACCAAGCTTTCCCGAAATCTCCGCCACAATAGACGCACTCTGATAGTAATACACTGTAGCCAGATAACCATCCGGTGTTCCTCCCTTCACTGACTGCTCCGTTGGTCCATCGAGCGCGAGCCAGTCGCCAAAATGAAAAGTAAAATCCCAGATTCCCACATTTTTTCCATACTGCTTTTGCATTTGACCCGCAATATAATCCACCCATTCCTTCATCAATGGATACAAGAATTCCATTTCATCCGGGACCGCATAAAATTTCCAGATTGTATACGGAATGAATGTGGCTGCATCCCCCCACACCGAACACACAGGGCACATCCCTTCGGCCGCCGGAAGATGGGCCGGCACAGCACCGTCCATCACAGTCTGCACATTTCTCATATCCCAGAGATATTTCCGGTAAAAGGCACGTGTATCCATATTATAGGTGGCTGTCGGGGAAAATACCTGCGCATCGGCAGTCCATCCCAGCCGCTCGTCTCTCTGCGGGCAGTCCGTAGGCATATCCAGAAAATTTGATTTCTGCCCCCACAGACAATTCGAATACAGTTGATTGATTTTGGCATCACTTGTCTCCAAAAATCCGGTGCGTTCCAAGTCAGAGTAGATCACATATCCTGTAAAATCTTCTGGGTCTAATTTCCCGGGCCAGCCGCTTACCTTCACATACCGAAATCCAAAGAAAGTGAAATGTGGCCGGACAAGTTCCACGTCCTCTGTCTTTCCTTCTCCTGACTCTATCTGGCTCTCCCTTTTCCCTGCGACATAGGTAAATCCGCCTGTAGCGGTCCGATAGTTGCCATTATAGAAATTTCCATTCTGAAGCACTTCACCAAACTCCAGATGTACTCTTGTCCCCTCTGGGAGAACATCCCTGAACACAAGCCATCCCGTAAAGTTCTGTCCCATATCTAACACCGTTTCCCCTGCCGGAGTCAGAATCACATCCTTTACCGGAAGAGTCTCTTTTATCAAGACCGGAATGCTGAACCTGTCCGTCAGAAGTTCCTTCATTTCAATCTGCTGCGGTTCGGAAAGTTTTTCCACAGACTTCCATGGATTCTCCCGGTTTTTCCACAAAATGCGGTTGAGAATTTCACCATCGTAGATTCCGCTGTCCTCGATATTACTGCCCCGGTAAACCCAGGACTCGTCCGTCTGAATCACATCGCTGGTGCCATCTTCATAGATAAGATGCAGTTCCGCAATCGCCGCAAAGCGGTCACCATAAGTCTCATCGGACTGTCCGAACCTGCCCTTGTACCATCCATTTCCCAGCAGAATTTCCAAGTCATTCTTTCCACCAATCATATCCGTCACATCATAAGTCTGCGTCTGCAAAGCAAAACGGTAATCATTCAAAAATGGCGCAAGCACCTCATCCCCGACCTTTTTTCCATTCAGATATGCCTCATAAACACCGACACCACAGATGTATAATCTTGCCTTTACAATCCCCGCCAATCTTTGGGTTTGAAAAGATTTCTTTAAAACAGGATGAAAGAAATCTTCTTGTTTCGTTCCGATCCAGTCAGCTTTCCATGTCTCATCCATCTTCCCTGTCTCAAACCATGTCGTTCCCTGCGCACTATCTCCCTGGTCATCCGTCACAGTCACACGCACAAAATACCTCGTACGGGGAGTAATTTCCAGCTCAAGCCTAGTACCGGAACAGGAAAGATCCTGTCCCTCTCTCTTAAACAAGATATTCTCAAATCCCTCGTCCCCGGCAGCCTCCACCTTCACCATAACAGCTCTTTTTCCCTTTGCATGTTCCACATTCCAGCTGACATTCAAGACATCACAGCTGTACCCCAGTGGGCACATCATTCCATTAATCTTTAACCTCGTAATCTCCATAACCTTCTCCTTCCAAAACCAAGTAAACTGAATATTCTGAAAATGGTGAGCAAAAGGGTCTGACCCTTTTGCTGGACTTCTGCCCCCATCTCCACTGCTGCCTCCATTATATTCTTTCCAGAAGAGTAAAAATACCCAGATATCCATTCATAAAATCGGCTTATTGCGAACTACATTTCTTTCCACTGTAATTTATCTCCGCTCTATATTTTCATATTATCCTGCAATCTGCTATACATACACCAGTTATTAATGTTATACTTTATGCAACTACTTCTGCATTACATATTCCCCTGACTTTCCACGGAGGCTGATATCATGAGTAACCGTTCAGAAATTGAAAAACTATTAACACAATTTACACCTTTAGAGATGGATTTTAAAAGAATATATGAGCAGACCGGCGCCCCGGTCTCTGAGAATGACTTTATGAAACTACTTAAAAAATATGGCAGGATGCCACATACTTTAAAGGAAGAATTCCAGACTGTTATTGTATCCAATTCCTCGGATATCCCCGCCGACTTTCCGCGTGACGGCCAGTTTTCTGACAGTCAGTGGTTTCTTGAGCATGAGGATATCTCCGTGCGCAAACACCCGCGATACTCTCCTGCTTCTTATCATACGCACGGTTTTATTGAAATCACTTATGTATTAAAGGGAACCTGTCACCAGGATTTTCGCTATCCCGGCGGCCAATCGGAAGCACTGAAATTACCGGAGGGCTCTCTTTGTATCCTGCCGCCTAAGCTGGAACATAGAGTGATGTTATTCGACGACAGCATTATGATCAATCTCCTGATCCGTACTTCTGTCATGAAAAATACACTGGCAGAGCTGGTCGCAGGCGGTCACGCACTGTTTGATTTCTTCCTGTATACACTTTATGAAAATACGAGACCCAATTATCTTCTGTTCCATACAAAAGGGGATACTTCTATCCGTGATCTGATTCTGGATATGATCAATGAATCCTGTATGGAAAAGCAGTACAGTCAGAAAGCACTGCTTCTTATGCTCGGATTATTTTTTACTTATTTGCAGAGGGAACATTCCGAAGGGGTACAGTTTTCCCGGACTACCTCCGCCGGAATCACGTATATCCCCCAGATTTTGAGTTATATCCAGCAAAATTATGCCGAGACCTCGGTTGAAGATATTGCCCGGCATTTTTCATTCAGCACTTCCTATCTGGGAAGGATTTTCCGGGAAAATACAAAGACAACGGTTATGGACGTCATCCAGCAGGTAAGAATCGAAAAAGCCTGTGAACTGCTCGCTTCCACCAGAATATCCGTGCAGAATATTGCGGAAATGGTAGGATATTCCGATGTCACATATTTTATCCGGATGTTTAAAAAGCATATTGGGATTACACCCCTTAAATATAGAAAAAACATATAAAATCATTCACTTTATGTGCTGTCCCCATTCCGCCTGTACTCCCGCGGAGTCACCCCGACCGCCCGTTTGAACTGCCGGATAAAATAACTCACATTCTCAAACCCGCAGTCAAAGCTCACCTCCAGCACCGTTTTCGTCGTATCCGCAAGCATTTCCCGTGCCTGTTCAATCCGGTAACTGATCAGATACTGGATCGGCGAGACACCTGCGATCTCTTTAAAGAAATGACAGAGATACTGCGGATTGCACTGCGCCTCCTCTGCGAGCTGTTCTAGGGACACCTTTTCCGCAAAATGCTTCTCAACATAAGAAACGATCCGCTTATACCGGTCGATCCGTTCCTTATCCGAGGCACTCTGGATACTGGAGACAGAAACCATCCTGCCGCTCTGCTCCACCTCGTACAACATTTCCATAAGAAGAAGCTTCACCCGGAAATACCACCCATCCCTTTCTTCCAATGCCTGCTCCACAGCCCTGTCAAACAGGCCGGATATGGTCTCGTAAACCGCATCCCCCGATGATACGATCCGGGGCAGTGAAGAAATATGTGCCAGAAACGGCGCAATCATCCCCTCCTGTACTTCATCCTCATAGACAAACTCTAAAATATGCGGATTGAAAATCAGTACATTATGAACGGTATCCCGCTCTTTCCCTTCTAGTTGATGAAGCTCGCCGCTGTTGATAAAGCAGATATCGCCCTCTTTCAGCACGTAATTTTCCAGGTTCAGCTCCACCGCATAACTTCCCCTCATTACCTTTACAATTTCCACATTATGATGCCAGTGCCTCTGCACAAAAAAATATTCCGGATATAGAGTCCCTGGTCCCGTGGTAAAATGCATGGCCGTCATCGGGCGCTTTTGTGTACCATGCCTGACATCTTCCTCGAGAGAATATTCCTTATTCATATTTATTTCCACCTTTATCAAGATTGTGTTATTATTTTACGAAATAATGCAAGATTTATCAACATTTATTTCTTATACTATGAAAAAAGTGCTACAGAAGCCGCTCTTTTATGTAAGAAACAAAAAGAAGGTTAAAGCAACTAAAATATATCTATAAAAAGTACCAGGAGGTAACATTATGATCCAGAAATATGTATTTGGCAATCCATTTGACACAGAGGCAGTCGTAGAAAAGATTTCCCCAGCCACGGGAACCCCTCAATATGGAACGATTTCATTAGAAAACGGGTTCCATCTTTCCTATGAAATGGACAAAAATGATATTGTATACGGTCTCGGTGAGGCGAACAGAGGCATCAATAAGAAAGGGTTCCTCTACATCAGCAATTGCAGTGACGACCCGAACCACACAGAAAACAAAAATTCCCTTTACGGGGCACACAACTTTATCATCGTTTCCGGCAAAGAAACCTTCGGGCTTTTCCTCGATTATCCGGGAGCCATGAAGTTCGACATCGGTTACACCCGGCAGGACAAGTTAGAAATCAGCTGCGAGGATGCTGACCTGGACCTCTACGTGATTGAAGGTGAGAATGCATATGATATCGTAAAACAGTTCCGCAAAATCATAGGCCGAAGCTATATTCCACCGAAGTTCGCATTCGGTTTTGGACAGAGCAGATGGGGCTACACCACACCGGAAGATTTTAAAAACGTGGTAAAAGGCTACCGTGAGAACCATGTTCCGATTGATATGGTATATATGGATATTGACTACATGCAGGACTACAAAGATTTTACCGTGAATGAAAAAAACTTTCCTGACTTTAAGGGATTTGTAGATGAAATGAAGGCAGAAAATATCCACCTGATCCCAATCATCGATGCCGGTGTCAAGATCGAAGACGGCTACGATATTTATGAGGAAGGAAAAGAAAAAGGATACTTCTGTAAACGTGAAGACGGAAGCGATTTCGTAGCCGCAGTATGGCCGGGCTGGACACATTTCCCGGATGTACTGAACCCGGAGGCAAGAGCCTGGTTCGGCGGCAAATATGAGACACTGATTTCCCAGGGAATCGATGGCTTCTGGAATGACATGAATGAGCCGGCAATCTTCTGCACCCCGGAAGGCGTTGAAGAGGTCAAAGACTTTATGAAAGATTTCCTGAAAAAAGAGAACGCTGCCCCTGGCTTCATATTAGGTGACAAAGTAGGCAGCCTGGCGAATAACCCAGAGGATTACAAGCGTTTTTACCATGAAGTGAACGGTCAGAAAGTACGCCACGACAAGGTGCACAATCTGTACGGATTCAACATGACCCGTGCCGCAGGAGAAGCTTTCCAGAAGATCGTACCAGACAAGAGAATACTGATGTTCTCCCGTTCCTCCTACATTGGAATGCACAGATACGGCGGAATCTGGACAGGCGACAACCAGTCCTGGTGGTCCCATCTGCTCCTGAATCTGAAAATGATGCCATCCCTCAACATGTGCGGTTTCCTCTACACAGGCGCAGACCTCGGCGGATTCGGTTCCGATACCACAAGGGACCTGGTGCTCCGCTGGCTGGCACTTGGAGTGTTCACCCCACTTATGCGCAACCACGCAGCTCTTGGTACACGGGAACAGGAATGCTATCAGTTTGAGAACATCGAGGACTTCCGTCATGTAATCGGAGTACGCTACCGCCTGCTGCCATACCTCTACAGCGAATACATGAAAGCTGCCCTGAACGATGATATGTACTTCAAGCCGCTGGCTTTCGAATACCCGGAAGATTCCATGGCTGCACAGGTCGAGGACCAGCTCATGATCGGAAACGAAATCATGATCGCCCCGGTTTATACACAGAATGCCACAGGACGCTACGTCTACCTGCCAGAAGAAATGAAATTCATCAAATTCATGCCGGATGGAAGTATATTCGAAGAAACACTTGAAAAAGGACATCATTACGTCGAAGTTGGCCTGAATGAGGTGCCACTGTTCATCCGCAGCGGAAAATGCATCCCTGTTGTCGATGCGGCAGAATGCGTTGATAAGATCGATATGGCTACGAAGATGATGATCGGATATACTGATGCAGAATATGAACTGTATGAAGATGACGGGATCAGCGCTTTGTAGTTCATAGGGGTCAGACCCTTTTGCTGTCCGTTTTCAGAATATTCTTAAAATTAATATCGCGGGGACAGGTCTTGCGCCAAGAAGACCTGTCCCCATTTCATATTTCATTAACATTTCTTTAGCATCTCATTAAATCTCTTCCTGTAATTTAATACTCACAGAAACAACAAACCAAAACACATATTTAAAGGAGAGATTTAAAAATGAACAATACAATTTATTTAGTAACTGGAGCCGCTGGTTTTCTGGGAAGTAATGTATGCAGCCAGCTTTTAGAACGTGGGGATAAAGTGCGGGCGCTTGTCCTTCCGAATGACCCTGCCAAAAAATATGTTCCCCATGAAATCGAGATCTGTGACGGTGATCTATGTGACCCTGCATCTCTGGAAAACTTTTTCCAGGTGCCAGAGGGGATGAAGACGATTGTAATCCACTGCGCCAGCATGGTCAGCGTCAATCCCGACTATAATCAAAAACTGATAGATATCAACGTGGGCGGAACGCAGAATATCATTGACCAATGTCTGCATCACACCGAGTGTAAAAAATTAGTCTATGTCAGCAGTACAGGTGCTATCCCGGAACTGCCCAAGGGCCAGCCTATCCGGGAAGTATCGCAGTTTGAACCAGAAAAGGTCCTTGGATGTTACAGCCAGTCAAAAGCAATCGCAACGCAGGCCGTTTTGGATGCGGTAAATGAGCACGGACTGAACGCCTGTGTCGTACATCCCAGTGGAATCCTAGGTCCCAATGACCACGCCATCAGCGAAACGACCGGAACGATCATCCAGATCATGAATGGGGAAATGCCCGCAGGGATCCAGGGTTCCTTCAACCTGTGTGATGTAAGGGATCTTGCTTACGGATGTATAAAAGCAGCAGATAAAGGCAGAAAAGGTCAGTGCTATATCCTTGGAAACGAAGAAGTAACGCTCAAAGAAATCTGCCAGATGCTGTCCAGGGAATCCGGCTGTAAGCCGTTAAAGTTCTACCTCCCGTTAGGAATTGCCAACTTCTTCGCGAAAATGATGGAAAAGCAGGCAAAGAAAAGCGGCAGGAAGCCTCTTTTGACTACCTTCTCCATCTATAACCTGGCGAGAAATAACACCTTTGATTACAGCAAGGCAAAAAAAGAACTGGGATATCAGACAAGATCCTACGCCGAGACAATCCGGGATGAAGTCGCATGGCTCAAAGCAGAAAGAATACTGACCATATAAATTGCAACAAGGGCACCACAGAGGATCTTCTTCTCTCTGCGGTGCCCTTGATTCTTTTCTATAAATCTCTTACTTTTCACCCAGCAGTTCACTGCTCAAATTCCGAATCTCTTCCCCATACTTTTTCTTCCCCTTCTTCAGCATGATCTGATGAACCGGGTAAGCCGCTGACAATATCCCCATTCCCAACACCCCGACAATAATTCCCGCCACCATATGCCCCAGCGCCAGACACAGGCTCATCCCGGTTCCCAGGATCAAAGTACCGACAACTCCCAGCGCCAAAGCCACAATAAGCGCCGGGGTCTTGGCCTTCTGGTCCAGCATGCGCAGCCTCTTTAACTTCTCATCTATCTCACGGTCTGAATTTTCCTCCATATACTGATTCCGTATCCGCTCCACTTCATCTTGAATTCCTTTCTGCTCTCCCGCAGAATATCGGAACTGATATCCATCCGCCGCTCTATGTTCATCTTTCATATTCAATCTCCTTTCCCTGGATTATCCGCCCATCCCGGTTCCATCAGCACAATCACCGTAAATGTACTTCCGCTGCCCAGTTTACTGTCCACATATATCTCCCCGCCGACAATATCCACGACCCGTTTTACCATAGCAAGCCCCAGGCCGTTTCCTTCCTTTGCGTGAGAAGTATCTCCCTGATAAAATTTGTCAAAAATATGCCGCCCGGTCGCCTCATCCATTCCACATCCGCTATCCTGAACACTTACTGCAACGGCATCCTTCCCCTGCTTCACAGATACACCCAGACTCCCGCCCTCCGGCGTAAACTTAATCGCATTGGAGATCAGATTGCTCCAGACGATTTCCAGGAGCCCCTCATCGCAGCAGATCACCGCATCCTCGATATCCACATCAATCTCCAGATCTTTCCCGCTCCATGCACCCTCAAAGGAAAGCAGGACACTGCGAACCTGCTCTCCCACATTGAATTCCTGATTTTCTAGGCTGATTTCCTGGTTTTCCAGTTTATTCAGTTTGAGCATATTTGCCACAAGCCCTGAAAGACGACGGGAAGCGTCCAGCAGCGTCTGTACGTACTCCTGTCTGGTCTCCCCGTCCAACTCTTCATCCTGAAGCATGGACGCATAATTCTGGATGATTGCCAGAGGTGTCTTGATCTCATGAGTCACGTTGGCTATAAAATCCGTTTTCAGCGTCTCCGTACGCGCCAGTTCCTTTGACATCTGGTTAATTCCATCGATGATGTCATCAAATTCATTGATCCGCCTCGTATAAGAAGGCTCGATCTGAATCCCATACTTTCCCCGCGAAATCCTTCCAACAGTCTCCATGATTCTCCGCACCGGCATTTCAATCGTGAATCTCCGCCGCATGCTGTCAATGATCGTTATGACCGCGCTGATAAAAAATACATTCACAAGCACCGCACAGATTGCACGCCAGTCATAAAGACTTTTCCCATACACACTCACTGATTTCGCATATAATAAAATGCTGCAAAGACAGATAAAGCAGACTAATAAGAAAAAAATGACATAATTTTTTAAAGAAAACAAACTGTTTCTTTTTTCATAATTGCTTTTCTCATAATTTCTTTTGGCATAAATTCTTTTGGCATAATCTCTTTTATAATAATCCCTTTTATGATAATCCCTTTTGTGATAATCTTTTTTGCCATAACTCGTCTTCGATATTTCGCCATGGCGCCCTTTTGAAATTTTCTTCATCTCATCTTGTTCTGTCATGATTTCCCCTATTCATGTACAACAGCCTTATATCCCAGCCCATGTACCGTTACAATCTCAAAAGCACTGCAATTTTTAAATTTACTCCGCAACTTTGTAATATACACATCCACAGTCCGCGGATCTGTCTCCGTATCATATCCCCAGAATTCATCCATCAGCTGAATTCTTGTAAATGTTTTCTTCGGGTAGGACAAAAGCTTATGCAGCACATGGAATTCCCGGACAGTCACCGGTACCTCTTCCCCATCCAGATAAGCTGTCATCTCATCTGAATCCAGCACCAGACTGCCCACTGTGAGACGTTTCTCATCCAGTACATTTGCCCGCCGCAGCAAAGCCTGTATCCGCATCAGAAGTTCATCAAACTCAATTGGTTTTACCATGTAATCGTCAATTCCCAGCCGGAATCCCTTTTTCTTGGATGACAGATCATCCAGCGCCGTCATGAACAGGATCGGGATGCGGCTGTCCAGAGCGCGTACCGACTCTGCAAACTCAAACCCATCCGTTCCCGGCATCATCACATCTGAAATGATCAGATCAAACATCTTTTCAGGCAGCTGCGAAAGCCCCTCATCCGCATCCAGACAGCCCGTCACATCGAAGCCATTTCCACGAAGATACTGGCAGACTGCCCTGTTTAAGCCTGCCTCATCTTCCACTACTAATATTTTTATCATGAAATCTTCCTCCTATTACCGTCCAGCTACCAGACCGCCATCGCACAGGATGTCTGTCCCTGTCAGGTAAGAATTTCGCTCATCCGCGCAGGATGCCAGAAGCCATGCAATCTCATCCGGATTGCCCAGACGCTTGATTGCTGCGTATTTCAGGTACCCAAGCGCCTCTTCCTTCTCTGCTTCTCCCATCGGGGTCTCAAAATTTCCCGGCGAAACAGACAGTACACGGATGCCCTTATCTCCATATACACCTGCACACTTTTTAGCATACCAGATATCAAAGTTTTTTGATACCACATATGCGATACTGGACCGCAGCTTTTTGGGAAACAAATTCACACGCCCCAGCATTTTACGGTAGAACCTCTCCTGATCCGCTAAAGCATACTTATATGCCCTTTTCGGCATTACGAGTCCCGGAGCCAGATAAGCTGACATAGAAGACACGTCCAGAATGCAGCCACCTTCTCCCATAACTGCCGCGAATTCCTCATTGACGTAAATCGTCCCCATCGCATTGACCTGGATAATCTGCTCTCCGGTCCCCATGTGTGGGCTCATGCCTGCCGCATGGACAACCGTCTGCACCTCCCCGAGAGCTGCCGCGTGTTCTGCCAGGCGTTTTACAGATGCACGGTCAGAGACATCGCACGGAAATGCCTCGCACTCCACTCCTTCCGCCTGCAGCCTCTCAACCGCAGATTCCAGCTTATTCACAGTACGCCCGCAGATTATAATATAGTGTGTCTTTCCCATCAGGCTGGCCGTAGACAAACCCATTCCGCTGCCTCCGCCTGTAATCACACATATCTTCTTTTCCATCACATATTCCTCCTGTTTATCAAACTTTATACTTCATAGAACATTTTCATAGGCTGTTTTTCACTGCCTTTTGCTTCTTCTCACGGTCCTTTACGTTTTTCACCGTCTTTGTCAGTTTCTAAATGAAATATAGCATGGGAATATTAATGAAATGTTAAAACATCCCGGAAGACTTCATTACTTTCTTTTTTAATATCCGGCCCTTTTCAAAAGGATTTTTCCACAAAATAAGGCTGTCACATCTATGGCTGCAAACTACTGTACACACCGAAGCGCAACAGATTGAACAGCTGATCCAGATGTATTCGCTTTTCCTTACCTTTTCAGCATGTTCTCATTGATCCCGGCCAATATCTCCAGAACCCTCTCATAATCATCATTCATATGCTGTTCGAATGCCCGGAAAGTGCCCTGGATCAGCACGGTAAACAAGATATCCTTTTCCAGGTCATCCTTATATTCCGGGCAGTTTGTATATATCACTTCTTTCAGGGACTGCTCCAGACGGTCAACAAGCAGCGGACGGCGGCTCCCTGAATACAAGATGTCCAATAAGGGCCGTCTGGAAATAATCGCATTCGCAATCTCCACGACGCCCTCCCTGGGATTCTGAATTAAATTCTCAGGATGGGTCATATCCTGGATTGCAGATGTAAGTGCCTCCATCTCCAGTTTTTCTGACAAGTCATAAATATCTTTATAATGCTGGTAAAAAGTTGCTTTGTTAATGCAGGCCAGCTCCGCCAGTTCCTTGATCGTAATTCTTTCCAGTTCCTTTTTCGAACGAAGCTCAATAAATGCATTGATAATGCTGTTCCTTGTCTTTCTGATTCTCAGATCCATACAATCCACGGTTACCCAACAATATTGATAAATCGTTGAATAACATACTCCTTTCTGAAATCGACGATTGAATTTGGCTTCATATCTTTTATATAATAGTACTAAGAAAAACAACTATAGTCAATTAAACTAACATTGTTAAATATTTACAAAAACTTCAGCTTCACATTGAGTAATTAAATTCTCTGAGTTGAGTAATTAAATTCTCAGAATACCAAAAATTCTCATAAAGAGCAGGATACGAAAAGGAGGACACAAATGGATTATTATGGATTTTATACTGGCAAGATTTTCGACGCATACAAGTACCTGGGCTGTCAGCTGACAGGGGACAAAGCTGTTTTCACTGTGTTTGCCCCGGCAGCCAGGAGGATTTCCCTGATTGGGGAATTTAACAACTGGACAGAGACCCCGATGAAACAGATCTACAACGGACAGTTCTGGCAGGCTGAGCTGGACGGCATCAAGGATGGGATGCTGTATAAGTACAAGATCTACAAGAGTGACGGCAGTGTCATGGACCACTGCGATCCTTATGGATATGGGATGGAACTGCGCCCCCAGAGTGCATCTGTCGTGCGCGACCTGCACAGCTACAGATTCCATGATGAAAAGTGGATGAAGAAGCGGACCGACTGTAAGAACAGCCCGCTTAATATCTATGAGATGCATCTCGGTTCCTGGCGGCAGAATAAAGAAGACGAGTACGGCTGGTATACCTATGCCGAGACAGCGGACATGCTCATCCCTTATCTCAAAGAGTACGGCTATAACTATGTGGAGGTCCTGCCAGTCAGCGAGCACCCCTCCGATGAGTCCTGGGGATATCAGGGTACTGGATATTACAGTCCTACTTCCAGATACGGGACCATGAATGACCTGAAGTATTTTATTGACCAGTGCCACCAGAACGAGATCGGCGTCATCCTGGACTTCGTACCGGTCCATTTTGCAGTGGATGACTATGCACTTTCCAATTTTGACGGCACACAGCTCTATGAATATCCGAACTGCGATATCGGGTACAGTTCCTGGGGAAGCAAGAACTTTAATCACTCCCGCGGTGAGGTGCAGAGTTTTCTGCAATCCAACGCCAACTACTGGCTGGCTGAGTACCACTTTGACGGGCTTCGTATGGATGCCATCAACAATATCATTTACTGGCAGGGTGAACCGCAGCGCGGAATCAATGTCAATGCGACCGAATTTTTGAAAAATATGAACCGCTATATTAAGCAGACTTATCCGAGCGTCATCCTGGCTGCTGAAGATTCCAGTTCTTATGTCGGCGTGACCAAAAAAGTGGAAGAAGGCGGACTTGGTTTCGACTATAAATGGGACATGGGATGGATGAATGATACCCTCGAATATTTCCGCACGGACCCACTGTACCGCGGACGCGACTACCATAAGCTGACCTTCTCCATGCAGTACTACTATGATGAACATTTCCTGCTGCCGCTCTCCCATGACGAAGTCGTACATGGGAAGGCCACAATTACACAAAAAATGCACGGGGAATATGAGGATAAATTCCCACAGGCAAGGGCGCTGTACCTGTACATGATGGCACATCCGGGGAAGAAGCTGAACTTCATGGGAACCGAACTCGGTATGTTCCGCGAATGGGATGAGAAACGGGAGCTGGACTGGGATATCTTAAAATTCCCTCTGCATGATGCATTCCATCATTATATGAAGGAACTCAATACCGTTTATCTGGAACATCCTGAACTGTCCGCCATGGATTTCGACAGGACGGGATTCAAATGGCTGGACTGCCATCAGGAAGAAAAAGTCATCTATGCTTTTGAGCGGACAGATGGGAAAGAGAAAGTGATTGCTGTGTTTAACTTTTCCGGGGAAGATATTGCAGGATATGAACTTCCGGTTGGGGAAGAAACAGAACTCACGCAAAAAAAGAGAACAATTGCTGGAAACGGACTTTCTAAAGGAAAAGAGACTCAAAAATCGCTTCACCTGCTCATTGCCAGCGATGCAGACCGCTTCGGCGGGACAACCTCTTATAAAAAGGGACAGTGCTGGGAGATAAAAGAAGGAAAAGCTGTGTTAGATCTGCCTGCATTTTCAGGAAAACTGCTGACGATCAAGTCATCCGTTGTAAAAGCTCAAAACTAATATTAAGTATCACAGTATTTGATACTCATTTTGATACTCGCTTTGATACTCACTTTAGTACGCACTTTTTCCAAAATTCTGTAAAACCAGGCGCTGTTGCAAAATGAAGATTTCATACAGAATATAGCATCTAGTTTATTTGAGCCAAACTATTTATTGTAGAAATTTATTGTTTTGCAACAGCGCCGGCTTATTGTCTAATCCCCCCATGCACTTTCATGATAGATAAAACAAATAGCTTGTGGCCTTCCCGCCTCGATTCCCGGTATCTTTCTCACATCCGGATGTCCCTGCAAACAGGGACCGATTTCTTTGGTATGTACCAGATCCTCCACTAGGAAAAATCCTGCTTCCGCCAGAGCTGCATACTGTAAAATAGCCACATGTCCGGCTACTCCGACTCCCATGCTGATAATCTCATCTCGTCTCAGTTTGATACAATAAATACATCTCCCTCCTTGACATCCATCTACTATGTGGTACAATATAGTCAACAAGTACTTTGTGTTACATAGTAGTGAAATCAAAGTGTGTTTGAAAACATATCATTAAGAAGGTGATACCACATGTATGACAAATCACAGATGATGCGCGGAACTTTAGAAGGTTGTATTTTGAAGATCCTCAGCATCGAGACGACCTACGGTTATGAAATCGTGGTGAAATTGCAGTATTACGGATTCGAAGACGTGAAAGAGGGAACGATCTATCCCCTTCTTGTGCGGCTGGAGAGGAAAAAAATGATTTCTTCAGAATTCCGGCCCTCTCCTCTTGGTCCCAGCAGAAAATATTATACTTTAACAGAAGACGGATATACACTTTTAAAGGAATTTGAAACTTGCTGGAGCAGCGTCTCCGCTACCGTGAACTCCATCCTCACACTGTCCCCCGATCATGGAAGTTCTGACAACTAAACTCAGGAAAGAGGTGCTCTTTATGTTGAACAAATATCAAAATCTAAAAAGCAAAAATAAATCTAGTTTATATTCACTAACAGATGCAGACCGAACCTATATTGATAAAACAATACGCTATGTCTGCTCGGCAGGAATTGGCATGCTGGAGGGCGAATTTATACGGAAAGATTTAATCGGCATGGCACTGGAGGCCGAAGCATTAGGTTCCTCTTTAGAGCAGCGCCTGGGTGATGCCGCAGCATTTAGCCAAAGTCTCGTCTCTGAGAATGCCTGTACAGATCTTACGGTAAGAAAATTTGAAAAGCTGTATTATGGAATCTGGCAGGTCGGTGCATTGCTGAGTATTATGACAGCGCTATTTATTGTACCTCTCGGTATGTATAAGCGAAACATATCCTTACTATTTATCCTTTTTGTTGTGATTTATGCCATTGCCGCCTATCTCGTGATTTTTAACATAAACCGCCTGGTCTTCGCCTCGCGGCAGTGCAAGTTTACCATTATAATTTTTGCATTCCTAATTCTTCCTTTTATTTTGCAGAACGTAAGAAATATACTTTTAAACCTTGGCCCCCAGCTCCCCGGAGCGGCTCTGTGGATTTTTCTCTGTGCAAGCGTATTAATCTATATAACTGGCCGATTGCTTTTTGAAAATTTCGCCATTAAAAATGCGCGGAAAAATCACTGGGATCTTACATGACATATTGTAAACGATACGGCGGACAGTCTCTAAGAGTACTTCCTAACATCATATACATTCACCCGTTAGAAACGTGCGCCGCCGGGCGCACCTATCGAATCAAGTCCCCCTGCATTAAAGAATAGCAGGGGGACTTGATCAATCACTTGCAAGCCTTAGGAACATTTCCAGTCCTCCCCTTTTGCCCCTTCGCAGCATATCCTCAACAAAGGCGCCACCTTCTTCCCCTTCTCCTTATATTTTTTGTAATACAGTTGTCTCTCATCTCCCCCCACATATTTAGCCAGCACACCAGGGATATACCATCCATCCTCATACTCCATCTCCACAGCACTGGCCGCAAAGATCTGTGAGTACAGCCTCTTCATCTTCTTATCTGGCATCAGTTCAATGAGTGCAAGCATCTCATTGAACTGCTCCACCTCAAACACTGCCAATGTGTGTTCTTCCCACTTTGTAAGCATGTACTTCTTCTTTTTGTCCAGCGGCAGCACTATACGGTACCCTTTTTGCTCCTTCAAGCGTGAATACTCTTTTATGACAGTGGCCAGTTGTTTTACTTTATCCCTCTTCCTCTGCCTGTCCACGCGCAGTGGATACAGGACATAGAAATAAATCCACGCCAGAGCCTCCTCATCCCTCAGCCTCCCATTGCCATTTATTACAACACGCATAGAAGCGAGCTCCTCAACTGGATAATCGTATATATCATTCTCCCATACATAATCATCCCTGACTGTAACACTGACCATCTCCTCCATGCCCTCTTCTTTCTTTTCCACGTAAATATACATCCAGGTCCGCTGAATCCCCTCTTTAATATTATGCAGATTCCACTTTTTCATTTTTTTATGCAGTTCCATACAACGGTCAACATCTGGCGGGTTTGTTGGATAAATATACATACATTCACGCACTAAGGCTTCTGTTAAAACACTACTGAAATCTTCCCACGTTCTCTCACGCATTTTACAATTCGCTTCTGCATTTCTCATTCTGCTTCTCTCCTTTTTCAAAAACAGGCGGCTCCCCATTCTCTAATACTCCGGAATGGATACGGGCTCTTGAATAATGATTCTGCATCATATCAAACTTATAGCCCCCGACCAGCTCTTCCAATATTGAAAATGCGGATCTTGCCCCAAAATCCTCTTTTACCGCCTTTTCTGCGATCATATCGATCACCTCATCCTCCACGATCAGCTCCAGGTCATCCCATTCATACTCTTTACATCTCCTCTTCAGAGGACCTGACTCATGAAGCAGGATTTCCCGCAGCTGTTCCTTTTTCAGACGTTCCAGCCGCACAATATTCGGAATGCGCCCAAGGAACTCTTTCTGTGCCCCAATTGCCAGAAGATCCTCCCTGATACTGTTTCCCTCCCGCGCATATCCCTGTCCTTTTTGCTCCTGCATGACAAACCCCAGGGAACTCTCCTTCCTTCTTTTATTCTCCAACTCCTCCAGTTCCTGAAACGCCCCGCCGAGAATGAACAGAATATTTTTTGTATCTATGTTGTTTGACTTCGCATCCCCTGCAATCGCGGACATCAGCTGATGCTGGACAAAGACATTCATATCTCCGTCCTTGGTATAGTTGGGCTTCATAATCTTATCTATCTCATCCAGATATATAATTCCCCTGTTGAAGCTAAGCTTTTTTTCCGTGCATTTTTTGGCAAAACACCGGAAGATCTCTTCAATATCATTTCCGCTAAATCCATTCGGTGTCAGCTGTGAAGCGTCATAAGTCATCACGGCCATTTGGTCACTGATCTTTTCAAACTGCGCCAGCAGATTGATCAGATAGTTTTTTCCGGAACCGCTTGGTCCTATCATAAGAAGAGGTGTCCTGTCCCCATACCGCAAATAGTGGTAGACCGTCATGGCAAGCCGTTTCTTTGCGGTATCCTGTCCAACAACATATTGATCCAGGTATGCCTTTAACTCCATCGGGAATTCCGATGAGCACTGCGTATCTTCACACGGGCCGCGGCCTTCATTTTGCCGCATGGCAAGATATTCTAATTCCGCCAGCAAAACAACAATGGAGGAGTACTGAACCTCATGGGCTGGTCTTTCATAGACTCTGAAATAGTACTCCAGCCATTGTGCAGCAAAGACAATGGCCTTTTTCTTTTTGCCCGCCCGAATCTCTTTGCACAGCCTGTTTCCCCAAATATATCCTGTCTGTCCAACAATATAAGCAAATTCATAGGTAAACAAAATCTGCTTTAACTGCTTGATCATTTCTTCCGTTGTCTGGAGCTCCGCCTTGAACATTTTTACGTAACGGAAAACACAGGTCAGGATATGCAGTGCATCCGCCTTCTCCATTTCTTCTAATTCATCCTTATTTTTATAATGTGCCTCGACCGCTTCTTCCATAATGTCCTGAAGCGCCTCCTTAAATTTATATGTCTCCATCTGTAAAAGCCGTTCCATCGTATTCTCCACCTTTCCTATGATCTATTAGACTGCCGAGTTTACATTTAGGAGCTAAGCTGTGCCTTTTCGACTTCTGCTTTACAGCACATCCAAGCAGACAGGTTCCCAGAAGGCAGACGTCATACAATCCATACGCTCCGCAAAATGGCATGAGTGAAAATGTTTTCTGTATGGGAAGCAGTGAAAATGACATTGCAAGTCCAGCACCCCAGCGGACTACCAGCATACATGCCGAGCAAAAGACATATACCCGAAGCCCGCTTCCCTGAATTCCTTTGCATAACCGGATCACGAGCCAGATCGCTGCAGCCGTAACACACAGATAGCCGATAGCTGCGAGCCACCCATACTCTTTTAAAAGGACCCAGATTGGATTGGCAGCATATGTGTTGATCAGCCAGTCGTCCAGGAAAACCGGGACTCTCCTCATTGGCCCCGCAAAGCTGGCTTCCAGCATCAGCTCCCTCACAAGATGACCTGTATAGCCATAGATCTGTTCTCCTCTATAGAACCCGCCGACTCTTTCCCAAAAATAGCTGATATGAGTCCCCGCCATGAATGCTCCCACGCAGAACATTCCGATTCCCATTGCAATTGAATTGAAAGCCCATCTTTTCCCATTCACTATGTAACCCCTGAAAAAATATACATAAGAGCAATATACATAAGTCAGAAAAATAACTCCGCCCGCAAAGAGTGTTCTTACAACATCCCCATCCCAGCATCTTTCAAGTTGTATGTATGCCAGGCTGCTCAGCAGGATATTCCAGAGTGAGAAGCACAGGAACCGATTCTTTCCATACGTTCTGGTCCACACCTTTGCCGACAAAATCAGCGAAACCGGATAAAACACATTGATTATGAGCCAGTATGTTATAAACCTTGGATACGTGACCGACAATTGAAGCGGCGCGATCTTCAGCCAGATATCTGTCCGGGAGCTCCCCATGAACGGAACCATGATCAGCTGCCGTACTATTTCACCCAGCAAAACGAATCCGATAAGAACGAGCAGCAGCTTCTCAACAGACCAGCCGTTCCAGATATTTTTCCTGTACCATTCCCACTGACACCATATCAGGAAGAACATCACTCCTGTACACAAAAGAACGATCCCTGTCGTATAAGCCTCATGCTCGACTGTATTGGCCGGAATATGACCGTGTTTCTGGTACACCTGTGCATAATCAGCTGCGAAGACCAACAGCCATACACAGACTGCCAAACCTGCAAGATACATTATTTTTAATTTACTCTTCATCCTCTCTCTCCTCCCCTGTATTGCTGTTTCTTGAGTATATACACATCATAAATAATTTTGTCCCAGTTGAAAATTGTCTGGATGTGGAGACAACTTTTTATTATTTGTGGATCATAAGAGCCTTTCTCGATTCACCTGGCGGCAATAAATCAGAAGTAAACCAGGGTTAATTATCTGATTTTTCTTTCAATAATCTGTCTTTTGTGGTAGAATAGCTAAAGATGCATTGAAATGCAGTCCAACACACATTCATATTCACCAGATGAAAGTAAGGAGGTTCCACAATGAGCAAACCTAAATCTACAACAAATACCCCTTCCCTGGATTTCACAAATACTGCTATTTTAAAGGAATTGTACAAGGTACACCACGAATACCGCCTTTTTCATACGCAGTCGGATTTTTTTATTTTTCTTTTCCGCTATATGAGGAATGATATCCCGCTGGAGTACTATTCCAAATCTAATCCGATTAATAATAAGACTCTTTCTAAAAATTATACATATATCTACTCCATTGACCCTGCCAACGTTTCCAACTATTTCAGTGGTAAAAAGAAGTTTTCCCATCAGATACTCGCACCGCGTATAAGCCGCGATGATGATGACTCTCTTGAAAAAAAGAAACAGAATGCAAAAATACCGCAGGCCAGATATGGTATCAATTATCTTGAGATGTATGGAAAGAAAAATATTGAAAATATTCTGAACAAGTATACCTACTATTTGAAGGAAACTGCAGCAGATGACAGTATCTTCCCTGCTCTCCTGGAAGATCTTAAGAAGATTTCCATTGATCCGGAAACGCCGTATGATGATGCCCTTACAAACTGTGCCTATCTGACCTATAAGACCGTCTACTGGCGGCTCTCCTATGACAGCCAGTTACCACGCGAGACTAAGAAAAATAAAAACATTAACTATCCTGAACTGATTGAAGAGCAGCACATAAAATATCTGGAATCTGTATGTATGCACCCGATTAATACAAACAGCCGTTTTGAAAAGCTGAAGTTTTTGGCAAATAATGATAATGCCTGGGCCGCACTGGAACTGGGGGATCTGTATTATACCGGAGGTATTCTCACCTACGAAAGCAATGAGTATACCCGTGTATCCACAGATTACAACCTGGCATTCTACTATTATCAGATCGGTGCCGACCAGCATTTCGGTCCTGCCTGCTGGGCACTGGCTGATATGATGTACAAGCACACCAATCCGTATTATACAAACCCGGATTATATGGAAGAAGTGTTACGGCTGCTGGATATCTCTATGGAACAGAACTATGCTGCCGGCTTCAACACCAGAGGTGTACTCTATGAGCAGGAAGCCCTCTCTTATATGGATATTGATAAGAAAGCCCGAAAGTTCCTTGGCTATAAGGATGAAGATGCTGCCTGCAAAGCACTGGTAAATGCCATCACCTACTATGACCGTGCTGGGTCTATGAATTACGAATTTGCCCATAACCGTCTTGCCGCATTGTTCCAGAATCCTTATTATCAGGATTTTCTCACCCGGCACAGAAGCCTTTTTTCTATCGAGCACGCATCTGTAGAGGAACGCCTGGTGGATTCCATTAAACTTCAGAACACATGGGCAATGAATAAGTACGCAAACGATATCCTCTGGAAGGACCCTGAACGACAAGATCAGGCCGTTTATTACTTTTCTATTGCAGCATCCAAGGGGTTCCACTGGAGCCAGTATAATCTGGCTTCAAAGGTATACTGCGAGGACGGTTACCAGCCTAACGAAGAGCTCTACGTCTCCAACCTGTACCAGGCCTCCCAGCGCAGGCTGGCCCGTGCGACCTGCGACCTGGCCCGCTACTATTATAAGCGTTGGGAGAACACGCAGGATGCCAGTGCACTGGCACAGGCAGAAACGCTCCTTCATGATGCCCTTGAGCAGAACCACAACGGCGTGGATTCCTATAAAGAATCACTGGAAACTGAGATCAGCCAGCTTCTCCTGGAATGTGAGAAGGCTAGTCAAGTGTAAGGCTTTACCGGCAGTTCGGATATACACGATAATCCCACAGATGCCTGCCTGCGGCCATATCTGCATCATCCTTGAGCAGATATTGATAGATAAAATTCTGCAGATCCCACGTCAGATCCAGATGGCAGAACCTTCCATCGGATAGCTGCACAATATTCCATGCATGGCCCTCGTAGCCTCTGCCATAGCCAATAATCACCATGGACGGAATCTGGAGCTTCTTTAAGATATATGTATAGGCACTTGATATTCCTGCGCAAATACCATCTCCATGCAACAGACACTCAAGCGTTGGCGCATAATCCGGAAACTTTCCATCCTTTTTCTCCGAATAGGTAAATCTGCGTGCCAGATGGTCATACACAGCTATGATCATCTGGCGCTCTTCATTACCCGCCTGAAATTCTGTCTTTGCAGTAACAGCATCCACGATCTGCTCTACCGTCTGATTGATCTGGCTTAACTTCCTTTGCACTTCTGGCTTTGTACTGTTATAATTCAGCCCGAGCCGCCAGATATCCACCCCATCCTTTTTGTACCTGGCATTAATCCGTGTGTCTCCATAATTCCAGTAAAATCCCAGCTCCGGGTAATCATATATGATGGCATTAACGACTGCATAGTATTCTCTGTCTGTCCTGATCGGAACCTCTATCTCCCCGCTCAGTTCTGCTATGGCATAGACCAGTGACCAGTACGCCTCCAAAAGCCTGGAATCAAGAGTATTTTTAAGCCCCAGGGAATTCACCCTCTGAATGGGAACCACAGTCCGGTCTCCCAGATATTCTACGGTTTTGGGTTCCGCACTTTCTTTCATAGTCTGTGGCATCCTGGCTGCCTCATTTTCAATGATCAGTTCCTTTTTTTCATCCAGCACCAGTCTTGCATAGGCTGCTGCCCCCAGCGCCGCTGCCTCCCTCTCCTTGTATCCTAAGACCCTGCTGTTGGCATAACGTTCTCTGAATGTATCGCTGAAAAAGGGATTGCAGTTCGTCCCTCCAATTAAAACCGTAGTATCCACATGACCGATCCCCAGCCTTCTTACAGAAGCATCAAACCTGTCTGCTGCTTCCAAAAACTGCTTCTGAACCAGTCCACAGAGTACAAGATACTCAATTTTGGTCATTTTCATTTTATAGCTCTTTGTATCCTTTTCAGAGTAGAGAACAAAGGTATCTTCTTCGATTCCCTTTGAGGATAAACTGATTTTTGCCTCTTCCACCTTTGACCGAAGGGCTTCCTGCATCTGGCTATCCTCTTTCAGGCTGATTCCTTCTTTCGCCAGCTTTCTCGCATAAAATTCCATCATCAGACGGTCCACACCATCGCCGCCCGGCTGCGCCCTTTCCACCGCCTTTACTGTCACCCTTCTGCCTTCTGTCTCCACCAACGCAAAGTCCAGAGTCTTTGCCCCTGCGTCCACTACCCGGTAATACTTCTTTTTCTCCGTCATTTCATTCCATGTAAGGAAAGCCAGGACCGCAGCAGCCGGTTCCGATAGCAAGGCTTCCACATGAAATCCGGCACTCTGGGCACTCCTTTTTAAAAGTTCTTTCTCTTCCTCGGAAACATCTGCCGGACAAGTCAGTGTCAGCCCTTCCATGGTGATTCCCAGGGAACCATAGGGATCTATTGAGTGACGGTATTCCCTCCTGATTCTGGCAAACAATGTCTTCATCATCTCACTGCGTTCAAACGCATTTTCCGCCAGTACGTCATGCGATGTACATGGTTTTCCATCTCCATTTGGGATAATAATATTTTTATGAAGTTTCTGATTATACACTGCCATAGTAATGCTGGATGTACCAATATCCACAGCATAATGCTTCGAATGATACTGTTCGAACATGGATTATCCCTCCCCGCCGAGTTTATATATCTGTACCGCCGTGTCCCTGACGATTCTGTCGGTCATGCGTGTTCCGATCTGCCAGCCAAAGAAGTCGTTATGGATTTCTGCGAAAATTCTGATCCACTCTTTGTATTCCCTGGCTGAAGACGAAGTGTCACTTAAAAACCTGAAAAATTCTGTGTAGTAGTACGGTCCCATGGAGATAGTACTCTGATTATTCCTGCGCAGGTTACAATACTCTTTATCTGTCATCTCAAATGTAAGAAGCGCGAGACGTACGAATTTTCTTTTCTGGCATTTTCCTGCATCATACAGATCTATCCCGCTTAACTGCTTCCTCAACTGAGGTCTGACCATGTTCAGAAAACTTTCGCTGCTCCCTGCCTGATAAATGAGTTTTTCCCTGAGCCGCATCAAATCATACTTCTCATCTCCGCAAACATAGTAGTCCTGAACAGCTTTCCTCAGATCCTCCTCCAGCTCTACTTTCACTGCCTTCTGCTTTTGCTTCTTATCCGTAAACCCTTCTGTCTTTTTTAAATAGCGGTATGCTGCTGCATTCAGGCTTTCCAGATCTGCCAGAAGATCCTGTCCGTGACTGTCTGCCATACCGATCCCTTGGTTCCTGTACAGGCTTTTAAAAAAGGCAGTACGCACAGACTGATCCGATGAGGTAATGAGTCTTGAAAGAAAAGGAAATTTTCTGAACTGATACTCTTTTATTTCAGCTGTCATATCCTGCATTGTCCACCTGGTATACAGTTCTGCATCTGTATATTCCCGTTCGGTATGAAACAGAAAATGAAAGGTCGTCTGCACACAATTTCCTGAACTTAATGTAGACAGCTTATGAGCATACTGCATGGGCAGGACCCGGTACATCTCTGCCTGAACCTCTCTGGAATCATATTCCAGTGTGTTCAAAAGGATATGCTCGTTTTTTGCCAGCACCAGCATCACATGTACAAAAAAGTTCCAGCGTCTGCCTTCGGACAGCTTCCTCCAGAATACGCTCATTTCCTCCTGGTCGTCTGCAATCTCAGGGCTGTGGTAGTCAAGCAGCCCTTCCTTCTGATAATTCACCAGTTCATCCATGGGTCCCTTGGTAAAGAGCTCGTCAAAAACGGGATGATCCAATACCTCTTTCAGCTCAGCATCAAACTGCTGATTAGAAACAATGTGGCCATGTGTATATCCATGAGGTCTGGATTCCACCTTGGTTCCGGGTATATACGTCGTCTGGCTGAGCAGCATGGCCCCATCCACGATCGGCATGATACAAAGTCCGGGGGAACCTGCGGGAGAAACCAAGTCAATATCAAGAGCCTTTTTTTCCATCTCATAGTATTCTCTGCTTCCAGCAATTTCCTCAGAACAGTATACGTTCCTTACACCACGGCTTCCCTTGATTCCATTTACAAAGCTTCCTGTCTTCATAGCTTACATCTCCCCTCCCATAAACTTATGGCAAAATAAACCGATTTTTTTCAAAGTCATCTTCCCAATGTCTGCGGTACTATCTGGTATCCTGCTTCCTTCTTCTGTGACCTCCTCACACCCCTTCTTTTTTCCAGAAAGAATTCCTTCCCTGCACAGGATATACCGCCAAAATTCATCTGACCGAAACGGAACCTGACGTTGATGTCCCAGATCGGGATCATCAGTCTGATCATTTAGATCCGCACAGATAAACAGATCTACCGGCTGGACCTTCCCTATTTTCTGAATCAATGCCCAGAGCAAAGGATTACTTTCCCTGATATATGCCCCAAGCTCTCTCTGTAATTCCTGATAGGCCTCTATATCAAAATCCAGTGAGGATTCTGACAACCTCGTACAGCCTCCCTCTCCCTTAAGTGTGTTCCTATTGAGCAGTGTCCTCAAATGCTTATTATCCACTCCTGACAGAAGATCTGCTTTGGTCAGGATAAAGGAGAAACGTCTTCCGCTCGCCCCGCCAAGCCGCTGCCCATAATGGTAATATCGTTCCAGTATATCTACACTCTGGGTCGATCTGCCCGCAGCCATCTCCAGATACTCATCTGCTGGAAAGAGAAACACTGTTACTGCATTTGCGTTATGCCAGATCTTGCTCATCATGTTCAGGTCCTTGTACAGCTCTCCTGCTTCGGCATATGCCTCCAGCAGAAGGCTCCTCTCTCTGTAATTGACTCTCAATGGGATTCCCTCGATTTCTTCCCCTATCTTATTCCTGTCAGGGAGAATTCCTGACCTAAAAGCTGCCAGCTTATCGAGTATTTTCCTTCGCTCCTTACTCTCGAAGGAAAGATCTAGTTCCGAATTCAATTTCCCTTCACTCTGAATTTCCAGAGCTTTCATCATCTCATAAAGATTCATAAGCTTCACTGTTTTTCCTGCGCCAGGAGCACCCAGAAAATAGATTCTGCACTGCCTGCATTCAAAGCTGCTCAACGGAAGTAGTTCAAAAGATTTTCTGATATAAAGCACATCATAGTAAATGCCTGCCCTGTCCCGAAATGCAATGGGCGCGATTCCACTTCCGGTCCTGTCATATACCGGCTCCAAATCATCCTGTTCAATGTCCTTAAAATAGTCTCTTACCTCTTCGAACTGCTTTACTTTATCCCAGCTTTTCAGGTATGGAAAATGATTGACTGCATCCGCCTGTTCCAGAAGGAGGCGGTTGGTCACCCACAGTTCCTCAGATTTTCCTTCCAGGGAGTTTCCATAATTATCGTGATATGTGTGGGTATTCATTTCACTTTTCTTCCAGTTTAATTTCTTCATTTTACTTTCCACCTTCTTTTAATAAAAGATATTCCAAGATCTCTCTGGCCGCACCACACGCTTCCTGCGAGCTTGTCCATTCCGGCTTTGCATGGTCAATACAAGTGATGACCAGATAAGACTCCCTGCTTTCAACTTCCGTCACCCCTGCCACACACCAGAGCGTATTTGTCACACGATCCGTCTCCTCTGCTGTTCCTGTCTTTGAAGCAATCCTGTAACCCTGATCTGACATATCCAGCCTTTTTCCGGTACCATTTTCTGTAACACCTGCCATCATTTCCACAACTTTCTCTGCTGTCTCTCCACTGCACATCCTCATTGATCTATCATCCTTCGTAGGGATAAATTCACTTTTTCCCCTCTCACGAACAGACAGAAGAATCTTTGGGGCCGGTGCAACGCCTTTGTTGAAGATCGCGCTATATGAAATACCAAGGCTGAGCAGACTGCCTCTACAGTTTCCTGCACCTATCGCTGCCCTTACTTTGTCACCCGCATCAGCTTTTGCCCCGTAATATGTACTGTCTGAATAAGTAAGGGACTGAGAAAAAGAAAAACTGTTATCAAAACCAAACCGCTTTAACTTCTCAAGGAGCTGTTTTTGGGGAACAGCGGAAGCGGCAGCGAGGGCATACCCGTTGCAAGAAATACGCAGCCCCTCTTTCATCGTACTAAGCGAACCGTGATATACGTTACTGTCACACTGTACTTGTACTCCCTGAAACATGTGATTTCCCTTCACACACTGATAGTTCAGATGTTCCAATGAGGGGTCGATTTCGAGCAATGCTGCATACAACAGAGGCTTCATTGTTGAACCAAGCATTAAGGAAGATTTAAATACTTTGTTGTCTGCTCTGTCATCAGAGAGAAGTCCATCCTTAAGGTTCAAATTTCCCTCATCGTTCAGGTCAAATGCCGGAAGACTGACTGCTGCTAGAATTTCTCCCGTTTTATAGTTTAAAACAAGCACAGCTGAATCCGTATAAGCATTTTTTGTAAGTAAACTATAAATGAAATTAGTCAAATCTCCCTCTAAGCTGAGCTGAATATCATTGCCAACATTTCGGGTGAATGGGTTTAGCTCCTTAAGTCTGTCCTGTTTGAGTCCATACAAATAGTCTGCTGCCATTCCTCTCACTGTATAAGAGGATTTCAGGCTGGTCCAGATGTCGGGACCGATCAAGTTGGAGAAGGACTCCGCATATTCCTTTTCAAATATTTCCGTTTCATTGTCTACACCCTTTCCGATTAATTTCATGTCATGGTCGTAAATTTTTCCCATAGTGACTTCATTACTGATTGCCAGAGCATACTTTCCTGGCGTCTCCTGCGCTGCTTTTCCCAGATAAACTTTCCCGCTTACTAATAAGCCCAGAATCAGCACCGTAACCAATAGATGATTCTTCCATCTTGTTTTTTGTTTAAGCATGCATACTTTCCCCCTTTCCTCTTATCACTATCAAGAGTCCCATCAAAACATACATCGCCATATTCGTGGACTTTCCTTGTGACAAGAACGGAACACCGATCCCAGATAGTAAAAAAGAACCAAGAACACCGGACACTGCAAACAGCGTCATTATGAATAGAATAAGACCAATGCTATCAACCACGATACGTTCATATTTGGTGGAAACATTACTATTCCATACATTTTTTATCAATAACACTATGAGTGTGATTGCTAAAATGGTAAATATCAGTCCATTACCATAGAGAATACCCGCTATCGCATAATCGGTAGTCACGTTCTGGATGATGTCCTGTTCCAACGCTCCATTTCCGGCTCCATATAGGCCAATGTGGTGTATATTCTCCTGAAGATACAGAACTGGAGCTGCATCCCATGGTATTTGTTCCATTGCTTTTTGAATATTAATAAATATTAAGAGGCGGTTTCTTACTTTTACGCTTGTTCCAAGGACCGCTATGATCCCCGCCAGACCAGCCAGTGAAAACCTTATTTTTGACTGCATGTTTCTACCATACAATAAAAACATAATGGCATTCATACCTGAGATCACTATGACAGTTCCATACTCATTGTTTATCACGCCTGCAAGAAACGCGACTATTAATATAAGCCCTAATAATAGATAATGATTGAGTGGAAGCGCATCTACCCTTTTTAGTGACCCTTCCCCTAACTTTTTCCATGGTCTTTTCCTATTCGTCAGTTCTACATCTCTGGAAAGACAGTATCCTGCTGCGATGGGTGCCATGAGCATCAGACACCCTAGCGTTATGACGCTTTCTTTATAAATGCTAAGATATGATCCGTTCACTTCCTTCCCCAGGATACGAGTCAAAATCAATGCAAGCGGAATTCCTAAAAAGCACAGCAGTCCAATCAATCTTTTTCTATACAGCCCTGTCAGGCCAAATATAACGCCAAGCAGAAGCCCGGCCATTTCTATTATGACTTCTGTCAGCACAGCCCTGGGAGAGTTATAAGAATATTGAAGCATCATTCCAATCGCTGAGAGAATGAATGCGATATGAAGATAGGTGACATCACGGTCCTTATAACAGGCATAGATCTCGATCAATGTTGCCATAATAATTAGTATCAGGGTAGCCAGAGCGAGATAGAAAATTCCCGCCAGCGATTTTGCCTTTACAGACACTCCTGCCCAGCACCCTATCAGAAGAATTGTTAATTCTGTCAAATGAACCACCCCCTAGACTTTGGTCTATCTATGCAATCTCAAACCTTAAATCATCAATCATAAAATACTCATTCTGGCTGAATTTTAAAATTCTGTATTCATCCTCTCGATATACAGCAAATGCCGTTTCAATTTCTCCCCTCAGGACACTGACAGCAACCTCGTCCTTCTCTGCCTGCAAAAATAAAAGCACTCTCCTTTTTAAATAACGCCCCTTCAAATATATATAATTGGGGTCTATAAGACCTCTGATCCATGAATTTCCCAGGTAGTATGCACCCTCGTCAAGATTGACCGAGTCTCTTACCTTACGCCTTCTCAAATTATGAAATATGCGATATTTTCCATTCAGATCTGTCACCAGGATGGTCACCGCAAACTGAAGATTCTCCCCTCTTAACTCCTCCCTATAATCCTTCTCTGTGCATATAGAATAGAGTATGAAACTGATTAAACTGACCATGGAAAGTACCTGAAATAAAACAGCTTTATCCATGATATCCAGCCCCCTTTAGCAGCGCCCTTCCAGTCTCGAACAGATACTTTGCCCTGTCCCTTTCAGGAAGGGAAAAAACAATGACCTGATTCTCATCGATCATTACCGCCTGATTTTCATACCTTGCAGCTAAATACTTCACGTATCCGGTGATTTCTGACGTATTCATGAACCGCATTCCCCAATCGTGAAATGCCTCCCTGTATAAAGTACGGAATTCTACACAACTGAGACGTTTCAGAAGCTGCTTCATGTACGTTTCATAATAGGAAAAGCGAAGTATCTGTGTAATTCCTTCATAATTGATATAGACCAGATTGATCTTCCCCCTTTCCGGCATTGTCCAGTACTTCTGCAGTAATGCCGCATCTAATATTTCTTCTTTTTCCGCATTCTTTACTGATATCATATACTCCCTCCTCTGCATGGAAATCTCTGTATCAACCTTACAGTCTTATCATATCAGGGCATAAAAAAAGAAAAAATTGTCTGGAGTTACAGACAATTTTTTCTTTTTTTTATATTATGGATATAGGGTTTCTTTTACGCTGCCTTCTTCTTCCGCGCCATGACGATACTCTGTACTACAAGGAACAGACACAGCATTGCCGCAATTGTGATTCCTGTCCACCATGCCTGGTCGAGTCCGGCGGATGCTACGATATTCTGGATCGTACTTAAGGACAGTACGCCAAACAGTGTTCCTATAATGTTACCGACACCTCCTGTCAGCAGTGTTCCGCCGATGATGGAGGATGCGATGGCATTCATTTCCATTCCGGATGCATGAGATGGGGCCCCTGAACCTACATGTAAGAAGTAGACATATCCGGCAAGACCTGCCAGAACTCCACTGAATAACTGTGCGAGAAATCTTGTTCTCTTGACATTAATACCAAGCATTAATGCACTCTGCTTATTTCCGCCTACTGCATAGAAGGAACGGCCAAGCTTTGTCCATCTGAGCATAACAAACATCAGTACAACAACAAGGAGTGCCACAATGACTCCGATTTCCACATAAGCATCTACATATTTTCCGATTCTGTTGATGGAACCCATGCCGGGAACAACAACTCTGGTGTCTTTTAAAGCAACAAATGCTTTGTTCTGCACATTGAACGGATTGGTATGTACGATCGTCGTCATACCACGGGCAAAGAACATCCCTGCCAGTGTTACGATAAATGGCTGGATATCCAGGTAAGCCACCAAAAATCCCTGTACCAGACCGAATGCGAGGCCGATGCCCAGCGCAATCAAGATAGATACGAATACATTTCCACCCAGGTAATCCAGGTAAACCGCACAACACATGCTGACTAAGGCTACCACGCCGCCGACGGAAATATCAATACTGCCTGTGATCATGACCAGGCTTAATCCACAGGCTGTGATGATCAGCGCTGCATTGGTATTCAGGATATTGAAAAATGTCTGAGCCTTTAAGAAGCCGCCACCCTGAAATACCATCGCTCCGATATACATTAAGAAGAATACGACAATCGTGATCGTCAAAAGGAGAGTCGTATCGGTAATTGGTTTTTTCTTTTTATTTCCACCCATATTAACCAACCTCCTTTTTTGTTTTCATTTTCACAGTAAATGCTTTGAACTTCTCTCTAACGACCGGTGCACTGATCACCACCAGAATGATTACTACAATTGCTTTATATGCAGAAATCGCATCGGACTTTACGTTAAATTTGTAAAGTGTTGTTGCCAGGAACTGAATCACATAAGCTCCAAGGATAGAAGCTCCCATGTTGAATTTACCGCCTCCGAGAGCATTTCCGCCAAGCGCAACTGCCAGTATGGCATCCATCTCAATATCCTTGGCAATTACGGAGTAGTTGATGGATGAGATCCGGCTGACCTTGATCAAAGCTGCAACCGCTACACATATTCCAAGAATTACGAATGTGATAAACTTAATGAACGCAGGATTCAGACCGTTAAGTCTGGAAGAATTTTCATTAATACCTACGGACTGCACATATAATCCTAAGGTTGTAAACTTCAGTACCAGCGCCATGATGATAATACAGCCAAGTGCTATGAAAAATGGTGTTGGAACCGGAATTCCCGGGATGAATCCACCAAAGTATGTGAATCCTTTATCGCTAATGACTGGAAGTTCATTGTTGTTGATCCATGCTGCGATAGAACGTCCTGCCGTAAAAAGGATCAAAGTTGCGACCATCGGCTGAATCTTAAAGCCTGCCACCAGTATTCCGTTAAAGGCTCCACAGAGCATCCCTGCCACACATGCTACTAAAAATGCTACGATAATCGGTGCCTGCAGTTCGTCCGGTCTTGAATTTGACCCGCAAAGGACTCTTAAGATGACGGAACCTGCGATCGCGATCGTAGCGCCCACACTGATGTCCTGTCCTCCTGACGCTGCAGTTACAAGTGTCATACCGATTGCAAGAATGGCAAGCTCTGAACCGTAATCCAGGATGGTAATGAGATAGCCTGACAGTACCTGGTCCCCTGCGCTGTTGACATCCAACGAAATCTTGTAGAAGGATGGGTCAGCGATCAGGTTGAATACTGCCAACAGCAAGAGTGCTGCAATCGGAATCAGAATCTGTCTTCCTGCCAGCTTTGATGCAAAATTACTGATATTGAATTTATTTGTTTCTTTTGTCTGCATTATTCTACGTCACCTCCGGCAATTGTATCCATGACCTTGCTCTGGGACAAGTCTTCTCCTGAAAGCTCTCCGACCTGCTTTCTGTCTCTCATGACAATCAGCCTGGAACAGGTACGGAGCATCTCGTCCATTTCAGAAGAAATAAATGTCACGCTCATACCCTCAGAAGCAAGTTTTAATACCAGTTTCTGAATCTCGATCTTCGTGCCGATGTCAATTCCCCTGGTCGGCTCATCCAGAATCAGATATTCTGGATGGGTCAGAAGCCAGCGGGCGAGGATTACCTTCTGCTGGTTTCCTCCTGACAGTGACTTGATCGGTGTATCCGCAGATGCTGTTTTAATCTCCAGAAGCTTGATATACTCGTCTGCCAGTTTATTTGCCTGGGCCTTTGAAAATGGTTTGAAAAATCCCTTCAAAACCTGGGCTGCCAGTATAATATTATCTCTGACAGATAAATCTCCTACAATACCGTCCGCCTTACGGTCCTCCGGCAGATAGGCAATGCCTGCCTTCATGGCATCCAGTGGTTTGTTGATCTTAATTGGTTTTCCATTCTTCTTAACGGTTCCTGCGATTACTTTATCCGCGCCGAAAATCGCACGTACGCATTCACTTCGTCCAGATCCGAGAAGTCCGGTAAATCCATTGACCTCTCCCTTTCTGATGTTGAAGTTAAATGGTTTGATCCCTGCATTGCTCTGAAGGCCCTCGGCCTCGATTACAGGTGGAATCGCCTCATCTGCTACATATACCTGGCTTTCATCCTTGATCTGAGCCTCATCATCCAGCTCTTTTCCAAGCATCTTGGCAACCAGCTTTACTCTCGGCAGATCTTTGATCTCAAATTCACCGACAAGCTTGCCGTCACGCAGAACGGTAATCTTATCACACACCTCATATACCTGATCCAAAAAGTGGGTAACAAATATAATTCCTACTCCCTTGGCTCTTAAATCCCTCATCAGTCCGAACAGCTTCGCAACTTCCTGCTCATCCAGGGAGGAGGTCGGCTCATCCAGGATCAGTACCTTACAGTCCGTATCTACCGCCCTGGCAATCGCTACCATCTGCTGAATGGCGATAGAACAGCTTGATAACTGCTGTGTCGCTCTTGCCGGAATATCTAATGATTTTAATATTTTATCTGCGCCTTCATTTATCTTCTTCCAATTCTGGCCCAGTCCTTTTTCACGTCCAATATACATATTTTCAGCAACTGTAAGATTCGGGCAGAGTGTGATCTCCTGATATACAGTGCTGATTCCCAGATTCTGTGCATCCTGCGGTGAACGAATGACCGCAGCGTTATCCAGTCCTTTTAAGAAAATCTCCCCTTCATCCTTTTCGTAGACACCGGTAAGGACCTTGATCAGTGTAGATTTTCCGGCTCCGTTCTCACCCATAAGCGCATGGATCTCACCTTCGCAAAGTGTAAAATCCACCGCCTGCAGAGCACGAACCCCTGGAAAGCTTTTATAAATATTTCTCATCTCTAATACAGAATTTTCTTTCACCGACGTATTCACCTCTTAATCTGTTTTTCTGCAAAATATGCGGCGCAGCATATTTATTGGTCATCCTACACTGCGCCGCATTCCATTTTCTGATACTTGTTCAGATTTGTTGTTTTTTTCAAAGCGAATATTCTAAATCCGCTACGCTGCTTCCTTGATGAGATTAGATTCCATACTGGTTTACATCATCTTCTGTAATCGTTGTAGCATCGAATCCCTTTTCATCCATAATGATTGTCTTTTCTGCGATTTCTTCGCCAGCTTCCAATTTCTCGATTACGTCTGCAATATATTCAGCCTGGAATGGGTTGCACTGTCCATCGTAGTTCCAGTTCTGTGCAAGGAGTTCTTCCAATGCCCACTTGTTGCAGTCAAATCCCATAACAACGACATCTTTGCCAACACCATGAGAGATATTTGCTTTGTCGAGAGCTGCTACAGCACCTTTTGCCATGTCGTCATTCTCAGCATAGATTACGTTGAACTTCTCACCTGAGTCAATGACTGACTGAACGATCTGCTGTGCTTTTTCTGCATTCCACTCTGCTGTCTGCTGTGTCACGATCTTCCATCCATCTGATTTTGCTGCCTCATCAAGAGCGCCGGAACGTCCTTTCTGAGCTGCAGAACCCATAACACCCTGAATGTGAATAATGTTGTACTCGTCAAGCTTCTGATCTCTTAACCAGTTCACTGCTGTCTCGCCTTCTTTGTCCATATCTGAAACGATGGATGCTGCATAAAGGCTTTCATCAGCATCGATGGTACGGTCAAATAAGATTACCTGTGTTCCTGCATCCTGAGCGTCTTTCAGAACGGAATCCCATCCTGCTGTATCTGCTGCTGAAAGGAGTAAGTAGTCTACACCGTCCTGGATGAATTTCTGAGCGGATGCGATCTGCTCATCATTCTTCAAGCTGTATGCAAATGACGCATCATATCCATTTTCCTTTGTGAACATTGCTTTCATGTCTTTGTCATTTGCTGTACGGTATCCTGACTCGTTCGGGTCATTATTAATAATACCTACTTTGATTGACTCACTTTTATCTGCTTTTACGTCATTAGATGATGCTTCTTTATCTTTAGAGCCGCCGCCACATGCAACAAGGCTTAATGCCATCATAGATGCTAATAAAACTGAGATGATTCTCTTTTTCATAATTTCTTTCCTCCTGGTTTTAAGGTGTCTGGTTTTACTTGTTAATCTTAAACGGGGCCTCGTTTTCTTTAAGTTCAATATATCAGCCGGACATCATACATTCAATGCCAAAAACACTGTGTTTTAGCGATTTATGAGTTATTTACAATACAACTTTTACATGATACAATACTTTTTAAATACAACTTATGTACTGCGTACGTTTTTCTTAGGTTTTTAAGTTTATATGTTAGATTTTCTTACCTTTCATATGCCCAAAATCCGCTTTTTCTCCTGTGATTTGTATGAGCAATTTTTCAAAATCATGGAAAAATAGTAAAAAATCTAATACTGTACTTTTGTTTTTTTCATGTTGCACCAAACCATTTACCTGTAGAACCGGAAAATATTCCCCATTGAATTTCATTTTTTTAAGGAGATATCCATGCCCATCAAATATAAATGGCTCAGCGAACGTCTGAGAGATCTGATTACCCAAAATATGAAAAAAGGAGTCGATAAACTGCCTGCGGAGCAGGAGCTCTGCCGCAGATATAAAGTCAGCCGCCAGACGGTACGTCAATCTTTGTCTATCCTGGAAAAAGAGGGGCTGATCGAGAAGAGACGAGGGAGCGGAACCTACATTACCGGACGTTCTTCAAATGCTCAGAAGAATGTCATTGGAATTCTGATTTCGGATGATTCCGAGTACATTTATCCCAGACTTTTAAATGATATTAATACCGCCCTGACCAAGAATGGATTTTTCCAAGAAACATTCGTGACCGGAAATCGGACCAGTACGGAGCGGGAAATTCTTACTGCACTTCTGCCTCTTTCCCCAAGAGGGCTCATTGTAGAGGGCTGTAAAAGTGCACTGCCCAATCCCAATCTCGATTTATACCATGCTCTGCTAAAGAAGGGATGTCACATTGTATTTCTGCATAATTATTATCCAGCCCTGAAAGGCTGCCCCTATATCAAGGATGCCAACATCTCGGGCAGTATGATGCTTGTAAATTACCTGGTCAGCCAGGGACACACACAGATCGGAGGTATCTTTAAGGCCGACGATATGCAGGGAATTGAGCGTTTTCAAGGATTCATGGAAGCGATGCGGGACGCGGGTCTTACGGTTCCAGATGAACGGGTCAGTTGGTTTCACACTGATGATTTCAATAAATTACAGCAGCATGAGGATACTTCTTTTCTAAAAAAAATAGTACAGGAATCGTTAAATTCCTGTACTGCTGTCGTCTGTTATAATGATATGATTGCATATTTTCTTATGAAGGAACTAAAACTTTCCGGCTATCGGCTTCCAGATGAGATGTCAATTGTCACCTTTGACCATACTTATCTGAGCAATTCAAACCATCTGGCACTTACCACTCTCGGGCATACCCCTCACGAAATGGGGACGAGGGCCGTGCAGATGCTGATTGACTCCCTGAAGGGATTTGCTGTGATGCCGACAGAACTTCCATGGAAACTTATCCCAAAAGAAAGTACCCTCGAGAAGAGATAAGCGGAAATGAATCACTTTCCGCTTCTATACTCTCTCGGACTTAATCCCTGTGTCTTCTTAAATACATAACTAAAATAGTGAGCATCCTTATAGCCTACCTCCGAGGCAATCTTTCCGGTAGAATCTTCACTGTTCCTGAGAAGCTTTTTGGCTTTTTCCATCCGCTTCTCTGTCACATACTCGGTAAATGTTTTCTGCATATTCTGGCTGAATACAGAGCTTAGATAATTCGCACTTACATCGACCGCCGCTGCCACACTGCCAAGTGACAGGTCCTCCTTAGTATAATGCTCATTGATATAATCCAGCACCCTTCTGAGTGTCATACTGCCCTGATTGTTATTCTCCTCCTCACGGATACTGATGGCAGCCTGAAAGATCTCCACAAAGTAATCAAATACATCATTTAACTCAATATGAATCTCTTCTGCATATTTTTCCATCCTGCCTAACAGTTCTTCTCTGCTTCTTCCTATGGACTCTATGTACTCAATCGCCGCGAACCGGATATTCAGCACGACATACCCACGGAACGTATTGGATTTTAACGCTCCCTTGATCCGCTGCAGATAAGATTCCACAAAATCATGGACTTCATTACTGCTTCCCTCTTCCAGGAAATCCTGAATAATCTTTGGATTCATCTGTGCAGAATCTATATAATGAATCTCATGATCTTCAGAGGAAGGCAGATGCTCTGTCATGGTACTCTCATCATAGACATGAAGTGCCGGGAAGATGAATCTGTAGGCAAAATAATGATTCGCGCTCTGGTAACACTGGGGAAGCAGGCTCAGCCTCTCCACTGGGTTCCCAGCCGCGATATACCAGGTCAGATACTCCTCAGCCTCCGAGCATACCTGTCTCACATACTCAATCGCCTTCTCGGTCATCACCTGAATATCCGCATTTTCTGATTTCACAAGTATCCCGTAACAATTCACATTCCATCTGAAAAGGATGTACTGTGGATAGCGCAAAAAATAATGCAGAACCTTATCCTGTATCGAGAAAAACTGTTCCATTAGATAATCTGAAATCCCATTGCTGCTTTTTTCCTGCATGTACAAGAACATCAGGTTATAACAGGATGCCGAAAGCTCCAGGGAACACTTCGCCGCTTCTTCATAAATCTGCTTCACGGACCATTTTCCTTCCAGCACCTGCTCAAAGAATCTCCGGCGTGAGAACTGCTCATACTCCCGCATCTCATTCTGAAGCTGAACTTTATAATCCTCCGGTTCCGTCTCATTTTCAATCTTTTCCTTCATTTCTAACAAAACTTTTCTTAAGTTCATCCTGGTGATCGGTTTCAACAGATACTGATCGACTCCGACTTCGATGGCTTCTCTGGCATATTCAAAGTCATCATAGCCACTGATGATCACGACCTTTGTCTTCGGAAATTCTTCTTTCACAATTTTGCTTAAGGACAGGCCGTCCATGAAAGGCATCTTTATATCTGTGATCAAAAGGTCCGGCCTGCTCTTTCTGATCAACGGCAGTGCCATCTCTCCATCCCCTGCCTCACCCACAAAACGGTATCCATACTGTTCCCACGGAATATTATCGCGCAGTCCCTCGCGGATCAGGCTCTCATCTTCTACCAAAAAAACTTTCAGCATACTCTCTTCTATCCTTCCTTAATGACTTCTATCCTTGATAAACTCAACCCTTAACAACTTGTATCTTTAACAACTTCTACTCTTAATAAATTCTATCTTTGATCACACTCATCACGTTTTTCTGTGTGAATACTTTTTCTTCAATATAATAAGCCTTTTCAACTGGCGCGTCATTCTCAATCCGTTGTATGACCTCTTCTATCTCATCTCCCAATAACGGATTACATTCTACATCTGCATTGATCGTACCAGCCTTTACCTTTTCCAGAGCCGTCCTGGTCGCATCAAAAGAAATGATAATAATATCTCTCTTGACCCCCGTTTCTTTCTCGGCTTCCCGGATTGCTTCCAAGGCTCCAAATGTCATATCGTCATTCTGAGATACCAGCACATCGATATTTTCATGCTTCTTAAGAAGCTGTGCCATCTCTTCTTTCCCTTTCACCGTTGTAAAATCACCATTCACCTCTTCTAAGATCTTCCAGTTGGGGTACTGTGATGCGACTTCATGAAATCCCGCTGACCGTCCAAGCATGGCCGAAGACCCTTTTGTCCCCTGCAGAACAACGATATTAACATCTTCATCATTAAATTTGATTCCGGCAAGGTGTTCGGCAAGCCACTCTCCCGCCTTTCTCCCTTCTTCTGTAAAATCAGACCCAACCCAGGTCGTATATAAGGACTCATCCGCTACCTTCACATTACGGTCCATGAGAATCACCGGAATCCCTGCATCCTTTGCCTCCTGCAGCACCGTTTCCCAGCCCTCTTCTGTGATCGGTGAAAATACAATATAGTCGACTCTCTGCGAAATGAAGCTTCGGATCGCCTTGATCTGATTCTCCTGCTTCTGCCTTGCATTGTCGAAAAGCAGAAAATATCCGTTCTCTTTGCAAAAGGTCTCTTTAATAGACACCGTATTCGCAGACCTCCACATGGATTCACTCCCAAGCTGGGAGACACCTACCACTGTCAGTTCCTGATTCAGGATCGTATCTTCATTCTTAGATTCTTCTTCCTTTTTCGGGTCCTGGCAGCCTGTCAGAAGTGCCGTCATTAAAAAAATCATACCCCAGATTCCTATTTTTCTTTTTATGTTCTGACTCATCTATCCTCTTGACCTCTCACTCTGCTTTTCATCAATCCTGATTGCAGGAATCGTAATGACACAAGTTGTCCCTTTTCCCTTTTCTGAATCAATCTGCATTCCATATTCTGCTCCAAAATACATCTTAATGCGCTCATTCACATTTGCAAGACCAAAGCCCTTTTCCGTCTCCTGGCATGGCTGGGTGATTTCTTTGCGCAACTGTTCCAGCTCCGCCTTCTCCATGCCGACTCCGCTGTCCCTGACAATCAGACGTATCAGTCCATCTTCCTTTTCCCCGTAAATATGAATATAACCTTTTGCACGCTTATACTTGATTCCATGATAAAGTGCATTCTCGACTAATGGCTGCAGGGTCAGTTTTAATATCTGATAATCATACAATACCGGATCGATCTGGATATCATATTCCAAAATATCATGATAACGCTTTTCTTGTATCTTGAGATAACTGCGGATATGCTGTTCTTCCTGTTTAATAGAGATGAACTCTTTCCCTTTGCTGAGCACTACCCTAAAGAAGTCTGACAAAGTGATTACCATTTCAACTGCCTGCTCTGGGGAATTTGCTTCAATCAGCCATACAATATTGTCCAGCGTATTATACAGAAAATGAGGATTGATCTGTTCCTGCAGAAGTCTGAGATCCGCACGCCGCATTTTCTGCTCATCCTCTCTGATCTGACCGACCAGAATCTCTATATTCCCTGCCATGTCATTGAACCCCTGTGACAGTACGGCCAGTTCGTCATTGCTGTCGGTGTTCACCCTTACCTCAAAATCCCCTTCTGCTATTTTTTCTGCTGCACAATATAAGCTCTGAATCGGTGTCAGGATTCTAGTTACCGCCCAGATGACCAGCGTGATTACTACGATCGAAAAGAATATCAATAATACCGTGCTGATAATGGCAAAGACCCTGATCTGATGATTCAGTCTGTTAGACACCGTATCCATGCTCTGTGTCTGATAATAAATATAATATTGGATGTCATCCTGTATCAGCTCTGTCAGAATATAAATATTATTGTCCAGCTCCTTTATATTCTCCTCATAATGCCCGCCTGCTTCTACATTTTCTACAATGTCATCTACCCTCTCCTCCAGCGTATCCAGATTACGAAGAAGGCTCGCAAGCCATATGGCGCTCTCTTCATCTATCGTCACCTTCTCAAGCTCTGTAAATCTGTTACGCAGATCTTTAATTAAAATATAAGGGTCTTTTAATTCATTCTCCTCTGCGATTGTCTCGAATGTGGTATATCCGACCACAATTTTATACAGGCTCTCGTCCATCTCTTCTTTAAAACTTATGTTATAGCTGTTGGCCACTGTAAGATTATCCACAATTTCATCGTACGTCCGGTTATATCTCGACATAGATATCAAAATGCATAATGCCAGAATTAAAAACGGGATTGCTGCCATTGACACAAGCAGAAGAATCTTGTTCTTAATTGAAAAACGAACCCTGTTTGAAGGATATTTTGCAGTTGCTTTGTTTCTCTTTTTCACGATGCTTTCCCCACTTATCTTTCCCCGCTTACCCATACTTTGTAACGCTTATAGACCTGAACGATGTAAATTAACAGTTCTATTATAATGGATTCTCTCTATTATTTCCAATATAATCGGATAAAACAAATGCCCACTCCGTCTTTAAAACGAAATGGACATCTCTTTGTAATTCCTACATTGCTTCGCTCAATGCTCTTGAAATCTGATCTATATCAATCGGCTTCGCCACATGACCATTCATCCCCGCATCTTTTGCCGCCTTCACATCTTCCACATATGCATTGGCCGTCATCGCGATGATTGGAATCGATGCTGCCTGGGGATGATCGGATGCCCGAATCGCCTGGGCTGCTTCATATCCATTCATCACAGGCATCTGGATATCCATCAGAATGGCATCATAATAGCCCTCCTGTCTGGATACAAAACGATCCACTGCCTCTTTTCCATTCTCAGTCCACTCCACGATGGCACCGCGGCTTCCTAAAAGTTCAACAGCAATCTCCCGGTTCAACTCATTATCCTCCGCCAAAAGAAAACGCTTCGCCGAATAATCATAGTACTGCTGGTCTTCTTTGATACTACTGCTTTCCAGTCTGCTTGTATCCTGAGAAGCAAGCTCCATCTCGACACAGAATGTTGTTCCCTGTCCTGGCTTACTTTCCACAGAAATCTGGCCTCCCATGGCAGTAACAAGATTTTTCGTGATCGCCATACCAAGCCCAGTTCCTTCTGTCCTGTTCACAATGCCTCCATCGGCCCTCTCAAAGGGATCAAAAATCCTTTTCAGAAATTCCGGCTCCATTCCAATCCCTGTATCAGTCACCTGGAAACGATACGCTGCGAACCCTGTATGCCTCTGCCCCAGCTCTTGTACCAAAAGAGTAATCTTTCCATTTTCGGGAGTAAATTTCACCGCATTGGACAATAGGTTGACAAATATCTGATTCAGCCTTGTCTTATCTCCTGAAAGTTCCCTGTGTTCAATCTGAACCTGCATGCTGAACTCTTGATTTTTCGCATGAAATTGATTTTGAAATACAGTCTCTATATTGTCCAAAAAGTCCTTCAAATCAAACGGTTCTCTGCTCAAGACCAGTTTGCCGCTCTCAATCTTAGACATATCCAGTACGTCATTAATGAGCCCTAAAAGCATCTTAGAGGACAGGTCAATCTTCTTTAAGCAGTCCTCCACTCTATCCCGGTCGTCCAGATTCATCATGGCAATAGAGGTCATGCCCACGATTCCATTCATAGGCGTCCTGATATCATGAGACATATTGGCCAGGAACTGGCTCTTTGCCGCGTTGGCTTGTTCTGCTGCCGTCACCGCAGCAATAATATTTTCCCGGGACTTATATTCTTCTGTTACATCCGTCACAGAAAAAATGTATTTTCGGGAGTCTCCCAGATAAAATGGACAACTGATTACTTTCAGCCTCATATCCTGGTTCATCCGGTCATTATAGACCTGCAGTTCTCGCTCGGCCCACTTCTTTGGCCGTTCCATCTGCATAAGCTCCTCCAACTTCACCTGAAATCCATGGTCAATACGTTCCACCTGGTCTATAAATTCTTCTGCACCTATCCCCAATATCCTCTGACTGTTTTCGAACACATAATCCAGAGTGGAGGATGCATCATCCAGAATGAAAATAACGGTATCAATGTTCTCTGAAATAGCCTGGTAAATCCTCCTGAGGAACTTATCATTTTCTTTCTGCTTCCTCTGATTAAAAAAGAAGAAGGCAATCCCGCAGATCAGAACTAAAGCCAGTGCTGCCACAATACATACCGCCATATATACAGACATCCTGATAATCTGGTGACCATCTGCTTCTACTGCAGCCAGCGGCACGACCGTAATGATCTGCCATGCCTTATCCAGTGCCAGTGGTTCAAAACAAATCAACTGCTCATTCCCATCAAAGGAAAAAACAACAGACCCCGTATCTCCACTATTCAGAGATTTCATGAAGGCATTTACTTTTTCTTTCTCGTTTCCATTGGCCTTTAAAAGATTTTCAATGTTCATATAAATCTGTTCATAACTATAACGAACAGGGGGAAGGACGATATCTCCATCCTTCTTTACGATGTAGCTATATCCTTCATCCACGTAGGTGGTCTCTCCATAGGCATTCTCCAGACTCTCCGCCCCTAACGCTCCATAGATACAGCCTCCGCCAGGTATGGACACGCCAAATAGGACCATACGCCTGCCACTTAAATCAAGCGCAGTATCCCATACGGCCTCTAAAGGACCCACATCGAGCGCCTCATCAAATTCCTCGGGAATTCCATTCATACACATCTCGTCCACGTTCCCATAAATATCATTCCCATTGGCATCCTGGACAGCCAATGCCTCCAGGGAATGTGTTGCCTGGAATTGGTCAATAATCTGTACCTGACGAACGGTTTCCTTTTCCTCGCCCAAGTATCTGGAAAGAACAAGCAGATCATCCTCCGCTTCATTCAAAATATCAACTAATACTTTTGCCTTGTTGTCTGTCAGCTCACTAATGACCTGAACAGACGTACTCCTGACCCTTTCCCGGATTCTGCCGACCAGATTAGTACTGATTCCTGCGGCCAGCACAACAAAAATAATTGCTGCTATCATAAGGACAAGCTTACCACTTCGGTATTTCTTAATGTTCTTATCTGCATTTTTCACAGCTTTATCACCTGCAATTTCTAAGGACCGTTCTCCTCAATCTGTGCTGCCTGAATCTGGTTATATTCCTCCGCAGCCTCCTCGGGCGTCATACCATCGATTACCTTCAAGCACAGCTCCCGTATCGTATCCCAATAAGTAAAATGAAGAGACATATCCTCAATCGGGACCTGCCCTTGTTCAATTGATTTTTCATACAGAGACATACATCTTTCATCAATTTCATCCTTTTTGTCTCCTACAGCAGCGGAGGGATAGCCGCTCTCTGAATTCGCCAAATCCTGAAACTTTACCGTTGTCAGATATTCGGCTGCAGCGTAAGCCTCTTTAGAATGTTTCCCCTTCGCATTAACACATAGTCTGGCACCTGCGGATGGAATACTGACAGAACCATCGGAAAGTACAGGAAATCCTATCTGTACAAAATCCATCTTCCCATCGCCAGCATCATCTATCCCCTTCTCAGTGCCAAGCGGAGAAGCTAAAAAGGCATTCTCTCCGTTTCTAAACTTCTCAATTCCCTGAATTCCAGCTCTGATTTTATCCGTCTCTGCAGCCGTAATATTGTCGCCATAATACCCTTTCTGGACTAATTCCTGGAACAGGCGGAATCCCTCCACCATATAATCTCCGATTTTTACACTGCCATCATTTAATCCAGCGATAATTTCATCCTTATTCTCTGCCTGATAAATAGGTGCCAGCCCCGCACCCATCGTATATGTTGTCAACGCATACCAGCGGTTCAGACTGATTGGGGTAATCCCGCCATCTTTGAGCACCTGACAGCAATGCAGGAATTCCTCCCGGTTCTGAGGTACTTCCAGACCGAACTCTTTAAGTATCTCCACGTTCACATAAAGCCCATAGGCTGTCATCTGCAATGGAATCGTATATACAATATCACCTATTTTAGACTGCATCTTTGCATTTTCATTGAGTTGATCATACACAGACAGGTCGGACAGATCCATAAAATAGCCATCTTCATACAGCCCCTTTACGCTGTCTGCATTGACCACAAAGAGGTCGGCCCCCTCTCCTCCTTCTTTCAATCTGCGTTCCAGTGCTTCATTATAGCCATCAGCAGTCGGAATCCCATCTACCCGGATCTCAACCTCTTCCTGAGTCTTATTATAATCTGCAATTGCATTCCGATATGTGGAAACTGCCTGTCCAGTTCCATCCATGGGCAGGAACATGGTCAGCACGGTCTTTTCTTTCTTTGTTTCCTTAATCTTAAGGGAATCCGGATCTGAACTTCCCTTACATCCGCCAAGCAGCATAGAAACCAAAACAGTCACTGCTGTAAAACACATACCTCTTCTTTTCATTCTCATTATCCTCTCATTGGCCAGGGAAATTCAACATCGGCTTATTTTATAGAATTATACCATAATGCCATCATTTTGTGTGGATTTGTGCTAAACTTCATAACCTTTATAATACAATACCATTGAGAGCACACCTCAAATTCCGAAGATACGAAAGAATCCAGCAATCATCTTTTCAAAGAAGTCCCCCGCTTATGCCTATTCAGCATTATAGCGGGGGACTTCAATAATGGAGCAAAATAATTCCTATTCTTCTATTTCACCGTCTGCTACGATTGTGTGTTTTGCTTTATCTCTTGCTGTCAGTCTTGCTCTGACTCCATCCATATATCCCGGTTTATCCAGGTTATAGATTATAAGCGGGATGATTCCAATTAAGAATACAATACCTGGAAGCAGGTTGGCTGCTATATTGATACCTGTCTGTACGTGTGGAGTGATCTCGCCGCCTCCTACATAACCGAATGCACCCATTACTAAGAGGAATAAAGAGTTTGCAATTGCTGTTGCGATCTTGATGGCTGTTCCCTGGAAGGAGAATGCCATACCGTCATTACGGCATCCGTGCTTGTCATCAAAATCATCGATTGCATCTACCATCATACCTGCTCCACAAGGACCTGCTACGTATCCGAGTCCGTAATAAATCAGGACTACAAAGTCAAATACGATATTTTCATATGGTCCGAAGAAGAGGATGATCAGTGCAGAGCCCTGGATAACCATGGAAATAATGGCTGTATTTCTCTTTCCAAATCTCTCGATGATCTTTGGTGTAAATGGCATGATCAGTGTTCCGACGATCATCTGCATCATCATGAATACAGTGATGAAGGTAAAGTTCTGTACACAGTGCAGATAAAAGTAAACTGCGACAGAGATACGTCCAAGCATACCGAACATGTTGAAGAAAGAATAGAGCATGGCACATAAAAGGTTCTTGTTCTTGAATATGAGCTTTAAGCCTTCGCTGACTTTTCCCTGGTCTTCTTTCTTTACGGTGATTCTTTCTTTTGACAGAATGGCAACTGCCCAGAACATCGGCAGTGCGATCAGTGCAAGCATGATAGCTGTCTTCTGGTAACCTGCTGCTTCGTTTCCTTTTCCGAACCACAGTACCAGCTTAAGTACGAACAGGTTCAGAATGATCTGTCCGATCGTCATTCCCATCATCTGTGCAGCATTCAGCTTGTTGATTTCCTTAGGATCTCTTGTCATAACAACCGGCAGTGCAAGATATGGCACGTTTGTTACTGTATAAGACATACCCAGGCCGATATATGTAATATAAGCATAAGCTAATTTTGCCGGTCCGCCAAATCCCGGTACGGTAAAGGTCAGTACGGTAAAGATAACAAGGAAAATCGCACCGACGAAGATGTATGGTCTGAATCTTCCATGTTTGGTGTGTGTACGTTCCATGATGGTTCCCATCATTGGATCATTGATTCCGTCCCACACTTTTGCAATCAGCATCAGAAGTGCAACTGCACCGGTTCCAAGTCCGAATACATCAGTGTAAAAAATAGACAGATATGTGCTGACCATTGTCCAGGACAACTGTGATGCAAAGTTTCCTAACCCATATACAAAATAATGCTTGGCAGTCAATGGCGTCATGCCATAAGCATTAAGTTTCTGCTCCTTCATAATTTCCTCCTCATTTACATGTTCTCTATCGTTTCCTCAAAATGTATATACTTTTCCATCATCTTCGGAAGAGTGTCTTTATTTGCAACCAGTTTCGGCACACATACCTTGATCATATTCTGAATCTCATTGTAATGCTCGTAGATTCCGATATTGGTATTGCGCGCACGGTCGATTTCTTCCTGCGGCCATTCTACTTTTACCTTGTCTCCGTCTACAGACAGATTGCCCCAGATTCCGCAGATCGGACACTCTACATGTGTGGTTCCATTCATGCTCAGAAGCGGATTGTGGCAGACCGGACATACGCCCTCTTCGCCGACCCATGTATCTACATCATCATATGGTTTTCCAAGTGACTCTGCAACTGCTTTCCCAAGCTCGGCACATTTTGCCATCAACTCCTGGTCAAACAGTGGATGCCCTGTTCTTCCCTGATCATATGCATCCACATGTCCTACGCATTTCATGCAGAATGAGAAGCTGAACAGATCCAGCATCGGCAGTCCTAATGATACCCAGTTATGTGTCTGAGCACCGCCGACAGAGATGAAGCCTGTGTAGCGGTCTTTGAAATATCTAGGATCAAGCTCCGGCTTTCCTTCTTCTTTTCTCTTCTTATTTTCTTCAAGCAGTGCTGCGCGGTCATGGGATGGTCCGAAACGGTCCACAAAGTTCTTGAACTGTCCTACGATTCCCACCGCATATACTGGTGCGGCAATAATGATACCATCTGCATTCAGGCACGCTTCTTCCAGAATATGATAATCATCCTTCATACAGCAGTGGATCTCCGGCTCACCCTGATCACGCAGCCTGCTGCAATAATCACAGGCACGGCAGTGTCCGATATCCATTCTTACCGTGTTAATGAACTCGACTTCTGCCCCCGCTTTCTTCGCTGCAAACAATGCTTCTTTTACCATCACGTCACTGCGCTGATTCTTTCTCCCAAAGGAGATTCCTAATACCCTCATGTTTTACCTCCGTTTTCTTTCTTGATGTACTCATTCTACTGCCTTTTCCACCTTTTCTCTTCCCTGCATTTTCCCTGTTTCAGACAAAATAATTGCTGTGTTTTTCCTATAGAAAACGTGCAGAGCAAAAAATGTACGCGCTTTTTTGTTTTACAGGAAAACAAGTATCCTCAAGCCGTTCTCCTGCCTGGACACGAATGCCCAAATCCTTGAATTCTACTTATAAAAAAACAAAAAAGCAGCTGTACAAGCACTTTCTAAAGCTTGTACAGCTACTTTTGAGATTGACATATTTTACGCTTATATATTTTTACGATAGATATTTTATGCAATACGTTTACATGTGATACCGGTACTGAATATCCAGCAACCGGATCTCCTGGGCCTTCAGGACATTTTCAATCTCAAGTACACCGTCGTCTACCTGTATGTTCTTCATCTCGATACAGGGAATCGCGCTCTTCTTGAGATACTCGATCTCATCTCTGGCAAGCCCTTTGGTATACTCCATCTGTTTCCAGATATCCTGGGCGCTTCCGTTTTCTTTATTCACATAATAGATCTTCACAAGATAGCTTCCATTCTTCACATTGTCTAATGTAAAGTTCAGCTTTATGGAGTCTGTGTCTTCCATATAATCATCCAGCTCCTCGATTCTGATCTCATCTTCCTCTGTAAATACATAGCGGGAGGAAAGCCTTTTGAAGTTATGGCAGGCGATTACGTACCGATCTCTGCTGTTGGTAGTCACTATGGAATTCTCATCCCTTTTCAGTACATTGTGAAGCAGTCTATTCATAAAGGACAATGCATAAAAAGATGGCTTGCGGATACCGTCCCTTGAGATCATCCCGGAATCTCCGTTCAGAATGGAATCCGTGTCATAATAATCCGAATAGAGATCAAGAGCATGCCAGTACGCCATAAAGTCCACAGAACCATTCATATCAATAAAGTTCTTCAGAATGTAAGCCCCCTGTTCACAACTGTCATTCAGGACATTCCGATTGGAGATTGTGAAATTCCATTCATCAATGTGGAATTCACCGGGAACGAACCCGGCCTCTTCCATCACTTTCTTCATGATGTCCACCTGGTTCTTTATATAGCTGCAGTCGATGGATTTTCTTCCATAGCGTATTCCACTCTCAATCATTGCAACATACTGGAACGAACAGAAAGAAAGGAAATCCGGGTGGATATCCCGCTTTTTCCAAATCTGGAAAATATCTTTGCACAATAGAGTCTCATATCCCAGAATAAACCCTGCTCCGCCGACTTTGATGGCCGGGGATATCTCTTTTAACGTCCGGTATATGGTTTCAAAGTAAAGATAATACGCTCCGTCTTCATCCGTTATTTTGAGCTGCGGTGCATTCCAGTACTCGAAATACCATGTTTCAATCTCATCGACCCCGTAACGGTTCACAAGATGAAGGCAGAGCGCGGTGATGATATCCTGAAAAACCTTTATTTTATAGATCCCCGGTGTTGTTTCCTCTTCTTTGACACTCCGCTCAGGCGTATACATAAACAGAGTTGGTTTATGCCCCAGCTCCAAATAGGGCTTCATTTGATTCTCGATCAAAAAATCCAGTACAAGATCCATCTTATGGAAATTGTATCCTTCTTTTTCATTGAAACAATTCTCACGGGATAACAGATTCCAGATTCGAATATACTTTACTCCGCTCTCCTTCTGGATCTCTTTTAACTGGCTCTGCACGTCTGACTGGAGGAGCGAATATGCATCTCCAAGGCTGACAGCCTTGCAACACGATGACAATTTTTCTTTTATTTCCTTCACATCTACCGTACACTGCCTGCTGTTTTTTGCCTCCGGTGCCTCTTTGTGCTCCCTGAATTTCAGGTATTCCATAACGTGCTGTCTTTCCGCCTCCGTCAGAGTCTGCGTATGGTCTGTTATATCCTGCTGGTTCTGTGCCTTTTTGCGATATTCACTTGGCGCCTCTCTGTACATGTCCCGAAACGCCTTTGTAAATGCAGCCGAGGTCGGAAATCCATTATCTAATGCAATGTGCGTGATATTCTTTTTTGTATAAAGCAGTTCATCCACTGCGTGGAACAGACGCACATTATTCAGATATTCCATAAACGTCAGTCCCATATTCTTTTTAATGTATTTCGACAGATATGCATTGGACAGATACAGGCGGTCTGCCAGATCATTCAGGCTAATCTGGGTCTGGTAGTTGGCCTGGATATAATTCTGAATCTGCCGGATACGGATGCTGTCCTGAGAATCATCATACCGTGCACGCACATCATCTGTCTTGATCAGAAAGTTGCTCGTCAATACATAGAGCGTCTCATAATACAGGGCATTCAAATACAGCGCGCCTTTGTCATCCTTCTCAAAATATCTTGCCAGGATCCGGTCCAACAGAGCGCGCAGATCCTGGTATGCCTCATTTTTATCTGCCACGGTATTGCACCAGAAGAAAAGCTGCATCGTTCCCATGTGTTCCGCCAGCAGGTGAAAGTCGATCTCCACCCTCGCCCCAAGCACATCGTCACTCTGGGCTGACATTAAATGCTGTTTATTGGCATTGATCAGAATCATATCGCCCGGGTTCATCAGAAACACCGCGTCGTCGATCTTGACCTCCATCTTCCCCCGGAGGATATAGAACAGCTCCGGGTTCTGATGGTAATGTGCGGATATCTCAGCCTTTGTAATAAAATAAAATTGCATGAGTTTACGTTCGGAATCCATCTTGTTTCCCCAATCTTTTGTATTGCTATCTCTTCTTAAATCTGCCCACCTTGGTCAGTCTGTTCGGCAGCTTCGGAAGCTTTCCGGATGTCTTCTGGATGGCGCCTGCCTCGCAGACCTCCATACATTTTCCGCATCTGTCGCAGTCAATATCATCGATCATATGGATATATCCTGCTTTTCCTTCGATGCAGTCCAGAGAACATACGTCCATACATTCTCCGCAGCCATCGCAGGTCTTCGGATCGATATAAATCGTTTCTGTGGAGAAGCACACTCCTGCCGGACATGCTTTCTTCTTAATGTGTGCCTCATATTCGCTGCCGAACTTCTGCACTGCAGACAGTGCGATCAGAGATGAGGTCTGTCCCATCGTACACGGGGTGGAAAATGTCATCGCCTCGCCGATCTCCTGTGTCATATCAAGGAACTCTGCCTTTCCTTTTCCTGCTGCCGTCTCTTTCTGCATATGCGTCAGCTGAATCAGACCTTCCCGGCAGAAAACGCATTTCCCGCAGCTTAACATTCTGGATGCGCTCAAGCGCTTCTCTGTCTCCGCAACGATACAGTCTTTCTCTGCCAGGACACGGATCACGCCGTTTGTAATCCCTGCGCTTGCCACAGTCAGTTCCTCTGCTTCCGCAGGGGTGTAATACTGGTATCCGAGCTGTACTGCTTTTGCGCCTTCCAGGGAAACAAGATCTGCGATCTTCGTCTCACAGGAAACCTTTTGAAGTGCCTGTCCATTGACAGATACAAAGATTTCCGGCTCATAGGAGTCATTGAATGCATCTGCAAGCTCTGCTGCCGTGATCAGATGAAGGAGCGCCTTGCCCTGGCTGGCCCTTACATCCACAAGTCCGGTCTGTAAGGTGACCTGATACTTGTCAGCCGCCTGGTTAAGGCGTTCATCCTCTGCCGTCTCTTTTGCATAATCAGGTATATATAGTACCATATTTTCACTTTCCAGTACATATGCAGCAATCGCAATTCCCTCCAGAACCTTTTCCGGCTCTGACCGCAGAACTTCCAGAAGAACACCGTCCGTATCCGCATTATTCAGTGCACATACGACGCCTGTCTCTTTTCCCTCTTCTTTACTTTCCTGAACTGCCGCCACAAGGCGGTCGGACAGCTTCTGGTTCACGAGCCCGTATTCTTCGATTCCAAGCGCTGCAATCTTATCCAATACTTCTTCTCTGCTTAATTTCTTAACCTGTTCTAACGCACTCATCTTATTCGGCCTCCTTTTGTTCTGCATAATCGCCCCATAAGCTTGGTCTGGATATCTGAAGTCTTAAGTCGCACTGCAGACACCGTCCTGCCTCTGCACAGATATCCTCTTCACAGATTCCATGATCAAACAGGTGGAAATCACTGCACCGTGATTCCGGCGCATCTACCTGCGGTTTCTTCCTTTCCTGATAACCGAATCCCGGACACTGTCCGATATATGGATCAGCTTTTTCCACAGGTGCAAGGACTTCGGAAATATCTCCGCTGCCTCCCAGATACTGATCGATCTGGCTTGCCGCCTGTCTTCCTGATTCGATCGCCATGATAACAGATTTTGTACCGTAGATGGCATCTCCTGCTGCAAAAATCTTCGGAACAGAAGTCATCTTGTCATGTTCCATATCCTTCACAACGATGCTGTTGCCTCTTCCTAATTCCAGTCCTGCTTCTTCCGTAATATCCGGTCTCTGTCCTACGGCAAAAATAACGGTATCTGCATCAATATGATGTTCGGACCCTTCTTCTTTTTCAATGATCGCACGACGGTTCTCATCAAAGGTGAAGGATTTTACATTCATAAAGTCAACACCTGTTACATGATCTGTACCTGTGATTCTCTCAAAGGTCTGTGCCGGATGTACGAAAATGCCCTCTTCCTGTGCCTGCGTGATCTCTTCTTCATCTGCTGTCATGACATCTCTTGCTTCCAGACATGCCAGATGAATTTCCTTCGCACCGAGTCTCTTTGCGGTTCTTGCACAGTCAAATGCCACGTTTCCACCGCCCAGGACAATGATTCTTTCCCCGATTCCGGTCTCTTTTCCCATGCTTGCATTTCTTAAGAAATCTGCATTCAGGATCACGCCGTCCAGGCTGTTGCCTTCCATCGGAAGACGCACGCCCTGATGTCCGCCGATGGTCATCAGTACTGCATCATACTCTTTCAGAAGCTCCTGTGGATTCTCGACTCTTGTATTGACCTCAATCTTAACGCCCTGCTCTTCGATGACCTTTGCTTCCTCCGCAATGATCTCTCTTGGAAGACGATAAGATGGGATTCCGTATGCCATCATACCGCCCACGCTCGGAAGCGCCTCTTTGATCGTCACGTCATGTCCCTGTTTTCTCAGATAGTAAGCTGCTGTCATTCCTGCCGGGCCGCCGCCTACAACACAGACCTTCTTTCCTGTATCTGCAAGCTGCTTGCCTTTCCCTTTCCAGTAAGACCCGGTGTCGTGATCTGCTGCATAACGCTTGATATTGCGGATCGACATTGCCTCATTGACTTCTTTTCTCTTACACTCCAGTTCACAGACATGATTACAAATGTATCCGAGAGCCTTCGGGAACGGTACTTTTTCACGGATGACTGCTGCGGCCTCATCGTACTCACCATTTTTGACGTGTCTGATATAACGCGGAACATCTGTGTGTGCCGGACATGCATGACGGCATGGAACGATGGCATCCTCTCTCTTCACTTCGGAGTCGATCAGCTTGTCACGGATCGTACCAGTCGGGCACACCTCTGCACAGGCTCCGCAGAAACGGCAGTCTGCGTCTTTTAACAGCTTGTTATGTAAGGTGCCGACATAGGTCTCCATCTCCTTCTTCTGATATTGAAGGACCTTGACTCCGCGCAGTTCGTTACATGCACGGACGCATCTTCCACAGAGAACACAGCGGTTCATGTCATGAAGGAGAAGCGGGTTCCCCTCCTCTGCCTTAAATCCCTTTGTACGCATTTTCAGACGTCCGGTCTTCGGTCCGATATACTGGATCAGCATCTGAAGCTCACAGTTTCCATACTTCGGGCAGGTGGAGCAGTCTTCAGGATGCCCGGTCAGCAGAAGCTCCAGTGCAAGCATTCTCAACTTCTCCAGCTTCGGCGTTTTTGTTGTTATTACCATACCATCTTTTGCTTTTAATGTACAAGAGGTCTGTACCTGTTCTTCCCCTTCCACCTCCACGATACACATTCTGCAGGAACCTAAAGGACTTAAGTCCTTGTGGTGGCACAGATGTGGGATATAGATGCCATTTTCCAATGCACAATCTAATATATTTTTATTCTCTTCAACTTCCAGTCTTTTTCCGTCTATTGTAATGACTGCCATTTTGATTTCCTCCTTCTTTACTTTCTCTCTGCTTTTCTTCCTCTTTGTGCTGCGATCAGAGCAGCTACACTAAATATCAGCATTCCGGCAAAAGCAACAATGAACTGATTCTTCGCCGTATTGCTTCCCAGGATACCGGATGCCGCATTTCCCAATACGATCGGCGCGATCAGTCCGCCGATTCCCCCAATAATGGAAAACATTCCGCTTGCTTTTGCGACTGCCTCCTGCTCTACGGAAATGGAGATCAGATAAGATGCCATCGCCATAAAACTGCTTAAGGAGACGCCACACAGAGCACTGGTCAGATATACGCCGGCCATTCCCGGTACCACAAGCAGCGCGCCGTATCCGACTGCCGCCGCAAGGATTGAAAACGGCAGGGTATAGATCTTTAATACTTTGGAGATTCTTCCGAAAAGCATTCCGATCATCAGGGCAAATGCCGCATTGACCGCTGTAACAATTCCCGTGATCGACGGGTCATCTGTAATATTTTCTAAAATGTAGATTCCGATATTGGTGCTGTATGCATTGATAAACAATGTATGGACAAAAGAAGCAAATGAAATCACAAACACCATTTTATTCAGCTTCATGTCCGATGCTTTCTCGGTCTGTACCGGAGGTGTCTCGATCAGGAACACCTGCACCCCTGCCATTCCGATAAATGCAATCAGATATACCAGATAAAAATACCGGTAACCCGCATGGGTGAAGACTCCGCCGAGCAGATTGCCCACCATGGTTCCGACTCCCATACCGACCACATGAAGCCCCATATAGGATGCTCTGGAATCCGGTTCGAAGAAATCGCTGATAATCGCCGTATTCATGGGCCCTACAATACCAAATCCGAATCCGATCAGCAGTCTGGCCGCCAGAAGGACTGCAAAGCTTTCTGTAAAAAATGGAAGAACTCCGCAGATACCGATCAGTAACAGCCCGAAAACAGCGATCTTTTTCTTTGTTATTTTTGTTGTCAGCCATCCGACCAGCAGGGAACCCACCATCAATAACAGATATGGCATTGTCTGTAAAAGCTGTACCATACTCGTTCCATATTTCTGGTATTTTTCGCTGAGGATTCCCAGAACCGGTGAGATTCCTGTTATATTTAATCCAAATGCGAAAGCAATAATAAATACGCTTACCGCAATTCGTTTTTCCTTTTTCATCTTCAAAACCCCCGTAATCCGTTCTTTTTAAAAAGAGCGGAGTTCTCCATGCTGTTCACTCCGCTCTCTGCCTGTCAATTTGCTGCAGCAACTACGCTGCGTATTATGCCTGTATTATGCTTGTATTACGTTGTATTACATTTGTATTACAAATCTTTAGTCTTCGTCTTCTACATATTCTGCTGCACTCATACCTGCAATACGTCCGGTATTAACTGCAAATCCCATGGAATTTCCAGGAAGCAGGAACATATAGCTGTCATCATAAATGTTGCAGGCATCTGCACCGGCTGCATAGAGTCCCGGTACCGGCTCGAAATCTTTGTCGCAGGCCTCACAGTTTTCATTGATTCTGATACCGCCGACGGTTCCATATCCGCCTGGACGGATGCGTGCGCCATAGAATGGAGCCTTTACAATTGGTCTTAAATATCTCTTATCCTTGAAGAATTCTTCATCTACGCTGTCGCAGAAATCGTTGTATTCTTCTACAGTATCTACCAGGTTATCCACGTCGATTCCTGCCATTTCAGCCAGCTCTTCGATGCTGTCTGCGATGAACAGACCTTCGTTTCCATTTGCCTGTGCCATCTTTACGCCTTCTACGAAATCAGATACATCCGGGTCCGGGCGTACCATAGATACGTTATCCACACCGTTTCTGATATAGTACTTCACGATGGAGGAGTCTACAATGCTGACACATACGCGGCCTTTCTGGTGGGAAACCACATTGGAGAGGTAGGTTGCATTCTGCATATGGTCCTCATTCATGACACGTTTTCCTGCCAGGTTTACAAGAAGGTTCGGCTGTCCCATGATATTGCCGACGCTTCCAGGAAGATCGTCAACACCTTCTACTGCTGCTGCCTGCTCGATTCTGACCGGAAGCTTATCTGCTCCTGCTTCCCATGCCATTCTAAGACCGTCTCCCATGATACCCGGGATTGCGAAGTTGAACATATCTTCTCCGTGTTTGTAGCCAGTCTCTTCCTGAATGAACTTCTTGTTGCATCCGGCTCCGCCTGTGCAGACGATTGCTGCCTTGCAGGCGATCTCTACTTCCTTGCCGTCTCTGTCTGTTGCCAGAACTCCGGCAACCTTGCCGTCTTTCATAATGATCTTCTTAGCCGGTGTCTCTAATAACACCTTAACACCTAATTCCTGTGCTCTGGAATACAGTGCTTTATTCATAAAGGAGGCAGCTCTTGGTCCGATTCCCTGGTCTGTCTTTACGATATGCCAGGTAGCTTCTGACTTCGGGAAGTAGCGGTATGCACCTTCAAATTCCACACCCATGTCTTCCAGCCATTCGATCGTCTCTGCTGACTGCTCGAAATAGCGCTTCACCAGTCTAGCATCTACATTGTAGTGTGTGTATTCCATAAACATATTGAATGCTTTTTCAACTGTGATGTCTTCCATCTGCTGTTTCTGATATTTCGTACCGATACCAAGCGGTCCCATTCCCATATTGGCTGCGCCGCCTACGGCTGCTGCCTTCTCAAGTACAATGACTTCTGCTCCATCCTCTGCTGCCTGTACTGCTGCTGACAGTCCGGATGGACCTCCTGCAATAACGACAACCTGGGTTTCATAATCTGCCATGATTGATTCCTCTCCGTTTCTCTATTTTTCTCGAATCTCTATTTTTCGGCTCTTTATTTCTCAGCTCTTTATTTTTCGAATTCGATTGCTTTTCCTGTCTTTGCGGACTCTCTGACCGCATCCATTACACAGAGTACACGTCTTACCTGTTCCGGCTTAACAATGATCTCTTCTTCCCCGTTAAATGCTTTCAGGAAATGTTCAAAGTAATTTCTGTGGTCTACCTTTACTTCCGGCAGTGCCTCTTCTGACAGAAGACCCGGCTCCGGTGGTCCGAAGCTTCTTGTCGGTCCTGCTGCTGTCATCGTGATCTTGCCCGGAACATTTTCTAACAAGTGTGCGGTGCGGACGATCTTGCCTTCTCCAGCGAATCCATCGATCATCGCAGAACCTTTCTTTCCGCCGATGAACCATGCACGCTTTGGTGTCAGGTAGTAGGTTCCCAGCTCGATCTCTGCTGTCACGCCGTTTTTGAACTTCATAATGATCTTAAAGTAGTCGTCTACCTTTTCGTTGATGACATTCTGTACATCTGCGTAGAGGGATACGATCGGTGATTTCACCATATCCAGCATCTGGTCGATCAGATGTACACCCCAGTCGTAGAGCATTCCTCCGCCCATCTCCGGGTAAACATGCCAGTCATGCATGTTGCCGTTGACTCCGTAAAGCTGGGATTTGATGATGTACATATCTCCCACCATTTCTTTGTCATAGACTTCTTTCATGATGCGGTAGTCTTTGTCCCATCTTCTCTGCTGATGTACGGTAAAGAGCACCCCATTTTCTTTGCAGGCTTCTACCATCTCATCAAATTCTGCTACGGACATTGCTGCCGGTTTCTCGCAGATGACATGCTTTTTCGCTGCCGCTGCCTTTTTCACCATCTCCGGATGGCTCGGGTTCGGTGTGGATACCATCACTACATTGATATCCGCTTTTTCTAACATTTCATCTAAGGATGCGTATGTCTCTACCCCCTCCGGAGCATCTTTTAACTGCTCCGGGTTGGTATCTGCTACGGCGATCAGATCGATCTCATCGAAAGTTGCCATCATATCTGCATCGCAGTGTCCCATAAATCCAAATCCAACAATACCTAATTTGATTTTTTCCATTTTTCACAACTCTTTCTATCTGAATTATTCTTCGATCGCTCTTCTCATTGCTTCCTGATGACGGCGTACCTGTTCGATACTGTCTACCGGCATATCTGCTCGCAGATGCTCGCCGCCTTCATATTCTGAACTCAAATATCCTTTATAACCTGCCTTCTTAAATGCCTCGATTACCTCAGGGATTGCAACTGCTGTCTCCTTATAATCTTCATGCACGTTGTAGAACTTCGCATGTGTATGGAAGATATAGTCGATATTGTCGATGATGTCCTGCGGATCTGACCAGGAATATGTAAAGGATGATCCTGCATATTCCATATCAGCCGGGCCGCCGCCTGCTGCCTTGACAGCATCCATCATTTCCTGCATTCCGTTTGCCATACGGTAATCCATATTTGCTTTTCCAAGGTTTAAGTCATATTTGATCTTTACAAAACCTTTTTCTATTCTCTGTGCATAAGCATCGTCTACGATCTTGATGCACTCTTCGGATGCGCCGTGTCTTCTTGCCTTGTCACGTACCACATCAGGGATGTTCCTGCAGAAGATTCCCATATCCGGGATAAATCCGAAATATTTTGTGCCGGTGCGGTGGATCATTTCCATGTAACCATCAGCCCAGCCTGAATTCAGTGAGAATGGAGCATGTACTTCCAGACCAATCTTCACATCCATCTGCTCTGCATATTCAAGACTTCCTTCGATGACATCCATTGGTGTGGATACCAGTGTACGTAAGTTTTTGAATCCAAGTAAAGATGCCAGGCGGATATCACGTTTCATCATATTGATCTGCTCACCAAGAGAGAGCATACGGTTGTCATAAAGGTGGTTTTCCAAAAATGCATCGTAGCAGGATGGTTCCAGATTATATTTCTTCAGCCATTCAAACCACTGGTTTCTGAACTCTTCTGTCTCGATCGGAAGAGGGAATCTGCGGATCATCTGCTCCGCCAGAAGCTCGACTCCTGTTGCGCCTGTCTTGGCAGTCTCGCGAAGGCAGCCTTCCAGATCCAGTTTTTTATCGTAGTATTCATCCTGATAACTGTACAGGGAAACACTTCTTTTAATATCATAACTCATGTCTTGTTCCTCCTTATTCAATGGTAAAATCTGCTTCGCATACTGCTTCGATCGTAAACGGCATGTAAGATGGGTCGATCACCTGCACTGCATGAATGTGATGGTTTCCTTTTGAAAGTCCGCCCTCCTTCATGACTGATACTGTTGCATAGTCACCAAATTCCCAGCGGTAATCTGAATCGATTACCGTGCGCATCTCTTCCAATGTAAAGGTCTCATTGTTTACCGTAAAACGAATATCTTCTCTCTTAACATCTTCACCATCTACATTTATCTTGATATCTCTTACGATAGATAAGGTGATTCCACGATAATACTGTGCTTTAAACTCGAACTGATATCCGACTGTCTTTCCGTCTGCTTCTATATTCTTGAATCCATCTGGATTATAAATCTGTCTGCCAGCCATGCTCCATATTCCTCCCTGAAATGATTGCTGTTTTCGTGCGTCTTAGAACGCGTTTGAAAATTGCTTTCTGCAAGATGTGCGTCACATCTAGTCAAAGAAAACTTCTTTTCCTGTCTCTGCTGATTTGTAGATTCCTTCCAGAATCTGTGTTACAACGAATGCCTGCTCTGGTTTTACAAGTGGATCTGTGTCGTTGATGATTGCATTGAGCCACTGCTCCTGCTCGCGTACTGCTTCTGCTGCTGCTCCGCCCTCGAAGAAGTCTACGACTCCGGCTGGGGAGATTGTCTTTTCCATCAGCTGATTGTGCTCTACTGTGTTGTAGATCAGCTCATCCTGTGGGTAGCTTCCACCGTGGTGGATCTCAGCGCCTGCTTTTGTTCCGCAGAGTGTTGTAGATGCTTCCATGGATTTTAATACATTCAGTGCCCAGGATGCTTCCAGGTAAATGGTTGCTCCATTTTTCATTTTAACGAATCCGAATGCAGAATCTTCTACTTCAAATGTCTCAGGATCCCATGGTCCGAATACGTTTCCTTCCGGTCCGTCTGCCTGGCGTCCCAGTTTGTAGAATACCTGTCCTGTTACGGATTCTGGTTCGTAGTTGTCCATCATCCAGAGTGTGATGTCCAGTGCATGTGTTCCGATATCGATCAGAGGACCGCCGCCCTGTAATGCCTTGTTCGGGAATACGCCCCATGTCGGAACTGCTCTTCTTCTAAGTGCGTGTGCCTTTGCAAAATAGATGTCTCCAAGCTCTCCAGCTTCACAGGATGCATGAAGTGTCTGTGTATCGTCACGCAGACGGTTCTGATATCCGATTGTGAATTTCTTTCCTGACTTCTTCCATGCGTCGATCATCTTCTGAGCGTCTTCTGTGTTGTGAGCCATCGGCTTCTCGCACATAACATGTTTTCCAGCCTCGAATGCTGCAACTGTGATCGGGCAGTGTGCCACGTTTGGAGTGCAGACATGTACAACATCGATCTCAATGCTTGTATCTGCAAGCATCTCTTTATAATCTGTATAAACCTTTGCTCCCTCTGCGCCGTATTCCTTTGCTGCTTTCTCAGCACGCTCTGGAAGAATGTCACAGAAAGCAACCATTTCTGCCTTATCTGCCTGTGTCTTTAAAGACGGCATGTGTTTCTGATTTGCGATTCCTCCACATCCTACGATTGCGATTCTTAATTTTCCCATTTTTTCTTTCTCCTTTTTATATGATATTTATTTTGTTTATGTAATTGTTCTGCTTCTATATAAATGTGTGTTTTCTGATCTCATTAAAGCGAATATTCTTTTTCACTTTTCTGATGAGACTAGATCACAAACTGCTTTAAATATCTCTGGCTTAATACAAGTGATGCCTCGACTTTTTCCTTTGTACCTTCGAATGCCTTATCCTCTACCTCGATGCAGGTGCATCCGTCATATCCGATGTCTGTCAGTGCGGAAACATATTTTCCCCAGTCTACATCTCCGAGTCCCGGAAGCTTCGGTGACATGAAGTCTAATGGATATGCCATGATTCCACAGTCATTCAGGCGGTCAGGATATACTTTGATGTCTTTGTAATGTACGTGGAAGATCTTATCTTTAAATTCGTAGATCGGCTTAATATAATCGATCATCTGCCATACGAAGTGTGATGGATCGTAGTTGATTCCCAGATGGTCACTGTTCAGAATCTCAAATACCTGTCTCCAGATTCTCGGAGTTGTCATCAGATTCTGTCCGCCCGGCCACTGGTCTGCTCCGAATAACATCGGGCAGTTCTCAATTGCAACTTTTACATCAAGCTCTTCTGCAAGCTGAATGATGGAAGGCCATACCTCTTTCACCAGTTCCAGGTTCTCTTCTACTGTCTTCGCCTGGTCTCTTCCGATAAATGTTGTAACCATGCCGACACCGAGTTTGTGGCTTGCTCTGATCACGTTCTTCAAATGTGAGACAGCGGCTTCACGTTTCTCAAGGTTTCCGTCCATTGTGTTCGGGTAAAATGCAAGAGAAGAAATCTCTACATTTTTCTCTTTGCTGTAATCTAAAACATGTTTTGTATACTCATCGTCTTCAAGCACCTTGTCTACGTCGATGTGGCTGACACCTGCATATCTGCGCTCTGCCTTTCCCTGCGGCCAGCATGCCACTTCCACACACTCGAAACCATGGGAGGATGCGAAATCGATCATCTCCTCAAAACTCCATGTATCAAGAATTGCACTTACAAATCCTAATTTCATAGCTTTCTCTCCTTTTTATTTGCTGCTTGTTTCTCTTTCATCTTGATATCATTATATCGGATAACATTGAAGATGACTTTCCCCGGATTAACCTTATTTACTGCCGGATTTTGACCCTTTTTTTTGGGCGCAAAAAAATAGGACAAAAAAAGCATATACTTTTTTGTCCTATTGGTCTGAGGAGTATTATGTTTGTAACAGATTATCGGGAATAGAATTGAGTTTCCCGATCAATATGGTAGAATACGTTCACGGAAAATACCCATGACAGGGTGGCATCCTCCCGGAGTCTGATAACCGGTCCGGCGGAATACATACGAGGGGAGGTGGCGCATATGACAGCTTTCGAGACTATTACAGTCATTATAGGTATATTAGCTTTGCTGATATCCTTCGGCAGCTTAATTATCGCGTTGCTTGCCTTTCTCGATCGAGATAGGAACCACAAGCGAAAAAAATAATGCCCACCCCGTCGGCAAACGGAGTGGGCGCCTCTCATTGAGAGGTAAATAACCACCTTCGGGAGCATCCACTTTGGAGTGGGTACTTTCCTTTTCTAAAGACATTATAGCATCTGTTAATCCTTATGTAAAGTTTATTTTAATACCTTAACTGAGTTCCTCTAATACTGATAATAGATCTCCATCACCTTGATCTCATGTGCCTTCATCTGTGTCTCTACCCACAGTTCCCCGTCTTCCACCTTGATCTTGCGCATCCCGACCTTCGGCATGGCCCCGCGGCGTATATAATCGACTTCACCCTTTGACAGATTCTTCATATAATCCATCTCTCTCCAGATATCCTGCACACTTCCATTCTCCGGATTCACATAGAATACACGCATGATATACTCCCCATTCTTCACATTCTGAATGCGGAATTTTAAATGAATCGTGTCCAGATCTTCATAAAGTTCATACAGATCATCGACTCGGATATCCTTCTCTTCCTTCATCGTATAGCGGTAATTAAACTGCTTGCAGTTGTGGCAGACGATCGTATAGATCCCTCTTCCATTTGTGGAGATCAGCGCATTCTCGGTCTTTCCCAGCATCTGATCCTGCAAAAAATGCAGGAAATGAAAGGCATAAAAGGATGGCTTCTTAATACCATCCCGTGTAAGAAGACCATTGTCTCCATACAATACCGCTTCTGTATCATAATATTCCGAATTAAGATCACAGCCGTGCCAGAATCCCATCTTGTCCACATTTCCAACGGAATTGATACAGGACTTCATAACATAAGCCCCCTGTGCACAACTGTCGTTAATGCAGTTCCGGTTGGAGATTGTAAAGTTCCACTCCGTTATATGAAGCTCCTCAGGCAGAAAATCTTCTTCTCTTAACACCTCTTTAAAAATATCCAGCTGGTTCTTCACAAAGTTACTGTCTAAAGAACGCTTTCCAAAATACATTCCATTCTGCTGGATCAACAGATAGGAGTATGAATACACACTGATAAAATCCGGTTTGATCCGGCGTTTCTTCCAGTTTCTGATCAGGTCATGATACTGATAGCGGTCGTAACCCAATGCAAATCCAGCCCCGCCAGCCTTTATTTTTTCTGAGACCCGCTTCAATGCAAGATATCCAATCTCAAAGCAGTCAAAATACCATCCATTCTCATCCAGCATATTCAGCCGGTCGTCCTTCCAGAGCTCAAAATACCAGGTCTCGATCTCATCCATTCCATAGCGGTTGACCAAATGGGAGGCCAGATCATTCATTACCTTCTCATAACTGTCACGCTCATGGAAGATGATGTGATTATCCTTCTCTGCCAATGTGGAATTAATCGAATAGCTGACATGGATTGGCTTAAAAGACAGCTCAATATATGGTTTCAGACCGTTTTCAACGAGGAAATCCAGCCCGCGGTCAATTCGGCTGAAATTATAATGCCAGTCCCCGTCCCTCTCTTCATACATTTCCTGCACAAAAATATTCCAGATGCGGACATATTTGAACCCGATTTCTTCTTTCATCATCAGGACCTGGCGCTGTATATCACAGTCCAGCAGAGCCTCGATCTTCCCGACATTGATGATCTCGCACCAGGACTTTTTAAGCGGCACCGTCTTCTCGGCATCCACGGTCACAACACCCAGATTCTTTGTCGCTGTCTCATCCGGCACAAAATTATTTCCTGCCAGATAGTCCTTTACCCTCTGTTCGATCTCTGCCCTAGACTGTTCTTCCTTTTCATCCCCCTGCGTCTCCTGCCTGACACTGGTCCGGTAAGCAGAAGGCGTCATATGATAGACATCCTTGAATGTCTTGTTGAACGAAGCTGTCGTCGAAAATCCATTGTCCAGCGCGATCCGGGTAATCTTCTTTTCCCCATACAAAAGCTCATCCACTGCATGGAACAGCCGGATATTATTCACATATTCCACGAAGCTTAAGCCAAATCTCTTTTTAATATATTTAGATAGATATGCATTGGACAGGTAAAGTTTCTTCGCCAGATCATTCAGGCTGATCTGCTTCTGATAATTCGCCTGCACATAGTTCTGAATCTCAAAAACCCTGGAATTGTCCGGTCCCCCTTTATCTTTCAGCCGGATATCATCCGACTTCACCATAAAATAACTGGTCAGCACATACAGCGCCTCATAATAGATACTGTTCAGATAAAGGGCGCCTTCCTTTTCCTTATCGTAAAAACGGTTCAGGATACGGTCCAGAATCCGCCCGAGGTGGTCATACGCCTCATTTTTATCCGCAGTAGTATTACACCAGAACAGAATCTGATTCGTGCCAAGATAATCCGACAGCATGGAAAAATTAATGCGGAATCTGGCGAACAGAAGCTCCTTCTCCGTCTCAAAGAGAGAGTGCCTCTTGTTCACATTCACGAAGAGAAAGTCCCCCTTCTCCAGTTCATATTTCTCAGTTTCGATCTGGACCTCCGCTTTCCCATCAAGTACGTAAAGAATCTCCGGATTCTGATGAAAATGCATACTCTGCACTTTCGCTGTATCAAATTCAAAATCCATGATCGTCCGCATTACTTCCATCTTCTGTCCCCGCTTCCTGTAAAGTGGATATTCAACATCCGTTTTATTTTCTCATGAAGCAGTTTGTATCTACTGGCTCTGTTATTCCCCGACACCTACATACTTCATCTTTAATTCTTTCAGGCCTTCCACTTTTTTCTGAGTCATAGCGCCGTCTCTGATCTCATTGGAGTACTCCCATTTTCCGGGAGCTTTTACGCGAAAAAAACACCGTCCCCGTGACTCCAACTCCACGAAAACAGTGCTTCGAATGCGCGATCAGGGGTTCGAACCCTGGACACCCTGATTAAGAGTCAGGTGCTCTACCAACTGAGCTAATCGCGCAAGCCTTATTTTGTTTGCATCGTATTCCCTCGACGCAAGTGATATTATATCTAATCTTTCGAGAAAATGCAACCCCTTTTTTAAATTTTTTTTATTTTTTTGAAACTTTTTTTATTTTCCTGTCATCAGTGGCTATAAACCGACTCTGACAAGAATAATCTGCGGAGAATTTTAATATTCTCCGCTAGCCCTGATATCTTCCAGAACAGCCCCAAAGGATTCCAGCGGCTCAAACCTGACATCATGAGGATATTGCCGATAATCCCAATCCAGTTTATGGATATCTCTCACCTTCACGCTCATGACTCGTTTCAGCAAAAGCAGCGTCATCTCACTCTTGATATCTTCGTATGCTTTATCCTGATACAGATTATGTAACTCATGCGGGTCTGATTCCAAATCATATAGTTCTCCTCTGTCATCTGCATAAATAGAGAGCTTCCAACTGCCTTTTCTTATCATGGCACCGGGTCCAAAAGAGGTTGGTGCATGGGGTGCCGTTAATGTAAACCCGGGAATCGCGTCCTTATAAGTTGGACAGCCGCCCCCGGCTTCACACAGAATCGTTTCTTTTCCGCTGACATCGCCTTCATCCAGGGCACTTACCCAAGATTTTCCTACCATAGTCGGCGGAATCTCTATCCCCAAAATCTCCAACAGAGTGGGCACCATATCAACCTCTTCTGTTAGTCCATCAAACACAGTACTTCTCCATCTCCCGTCAGGATGTACCAAAATAGCCGGAATATGAGACAGGCATTCATAGAAAGTAGGGTTCTTATGAGTCATGCCATAATCGCCCAACAGTTCGCCATGGTCAGAAAAGAACAAGATAACCGTCTTCTTATCCTGTTTTGTTCTCTTTAAAGCCTCCACAAGCCGACCTACATTATCATCAACATAACGAATCTGCCCCATATAATGAGCAATCGCCCTTTTCAGATCTTCATCCGTACATTGATCCATTTCCGAATGCTTTCTAAATACCTCGTTCTTGACCGGCTGGCAATCCTTGTCATATTCCCGGAAGGTAACAGGTATCTCAATCTCACTGGGATTGAACATCGTATCATATGGGCTGGGACAACAAAAGGCCGGATGCGGGTCCTGATAATTTATCCACAGAAGGTATGGCTTTTCCTGATTGTTTTCCACAAATTGAATTGCTTCTGTTGTTAATCTGTGGGTAATATTAAAAGGATGTTCCTCCTCCAATGTAAAAGAAGAAAAAGAATGCTCATATTGTGGATGCCCATCGTAATTGCCAAGGCAGATTTCATCCAATTCATCCCAAAGCTTTGGCAGCTCCGAATATGTGAACAAATGATTTTTCCCGAACATCCCCGTGGTATATCCGGCCTGTTTGAGTGATGTCACTACATTCGGTACGGATGGAGAGATCGTGGACCAGTAATTTCTGTGATTATGTTCTGAAAAATACGTACTCGTAGCAAAACTGCATCTGCTTGGTCCGCATAAGGGCGCAGCACAGTACATATTTTGAAAACGCACCCCGTTTTCCGCCAGCGCATCAATATGCTTCGTCCCAATACTTTGATGTCCATAACATCCCAAATAATCAGCACGCATCTGATCCGGGGTTATAATAATCAGGTTATATTTTTCCATATTACCACCATTTTATCAGATCCGTCACCTTATTTCTGAGCGCTACAAATTCTGGATCTGATACCTTTCTTGGACGTGGGAGATCATTCATGATTTCCGTTTTTATATGTGTGGGTTTATTTGTCAGGACAATAATACGGTCTGACAAATACACGGCCTCCTCAATATTATGAGTAATGAACAATACCGTAGTTTTGACTTCATTCCACATTTTCAGTAATTCATCCTCCAGCTTATACTTTAACGTTAGATCCAACTGCCCATATGGTTCATCCATAAGCAGAAGGTCCGGCTCTATGGCAAATGCCCGGGCTATCACGACTCTCTGCAGCATACTTGCGGAAAGCTGGCTGGGATAATAATTCCGATATTTATCAAGTCCGACCATATTGATGACATAATCCGAGCGTTCTTTTAGCTTATCAGGAGGAAATCGTTTTGCCTTCAAACCAAATTCCACATTTTCCTGAATATTCAACCACTCCATTGTAGAGTATTCCTGGAAGATATAAGCCAGATTGTGTTTCTTCGGATGGATATCCTCACCATCGACCTTGATGCTTCCCTTATTAATATCATACACCTTCGTCAATGAATTTAAAAATGTTGTTTTTCCACAACCGGTAGGACCTACAATACAAAGGAACTCTCCGTCATATACATCAAAAGAAATATCATCCAGGACAAGAAGATCTCCAAAAGACTTTGTCAGATTTTTCACTTCCACCTTTACTTTTTTCTCATTCATCTCCATGTCCTGCCTCCTCAAAAGTTCCGCTGATTTCTACACATTGCGTAATCTCTTCCCTGAGCGACAAAAATTGTTTGCTTGTATAGTCTCTTGGCCGCGGAATTTCAATCATATATTCCTTTTTCACTGTTGTGGGCATATCCGTCAGAACCACGATCCTATCTGCCAGATAAATTGCTTCCTCCACATTGTTCGTAACAAAAATGACTGTACGCTTTTCTTTTGAACAAATTTTTTCGATTTCTTCCTCCATTAAATATCTGGTCTGTGCATCCAGATGACCGAATGGCTCGTCCATAAATATCACATCTGGATCGTTGCAGTATGCCCGGGCAATCCCCACACGCTGCTGCATTCCGCCAGAAAGCTTTACCGGATAACTGTCTTCAAATCCAGTCAGTCCTACCAGATCAATATAATACTGTGCCCTTTTCTTCCATTCCGCCTTCTTGACTCCCTGCATTCTCGGTCCGAAGGACACATTTTTCATCACGCTCATCCAGGGAAAAAGTGCCGTTGTCTGATAGACCATTCCCCGGTCTTTACTGGGGCCATCCACCTTTTTCCCATTTACCTCTATTTCCCCGCTCGTTGGCTCTACAAGCCCTGCCATCAGATTTAGAATCGTCGTTTTTCCACATTGTCCCGGTCCGAACAGAACTAAGAACTCATTTTCCCTGACCTCCAGATTCAGATTCCGAATCACCTCGTTTTCTTCATCCTGTTTTCTGTTTTTTGCATAAAAAGTTTTACAGAGATCTTTACATCTGACTGTTATTTTCCCCTTTCCGTCCATGAACACAATCTCCTTTCTAAAACTCTCATAATATTTGCCAGGGCAAATCCAATAATAGCAATGGAAATCATACCGACCAGAATGAGGACTGTATCCCCGGTGTTCATTCCCATATTGATGATCCATCCGGCCCCTTCGTAAGAACTGATCATCTCTGCTGCCAGAACTGCCATCCAAGACGTTGACAGTGAGACCTGAAGCCCAGCAAAAATATATGGTATTGCACTGGGCAGGATGATATTTGTAAAAATCTGAAACTTGTTCGCACCTAGAAGTTCGGCCGCACCTACTAATGTCGGATTCACTTTATTGGTACCATCGAACGAATTCAGTACGATATTCGCAAATCCCCCCATAAAGATGATAAAATACTTGGTCGTCTCCCCGATTCCAAACCATAGAATGGCAAGAGGTATCCATGCGAGTCCTGGAATCGGACGGATGATATTAAAGATAGGTCTTACAATCGCATTCACTGTTTTTGAGTACCCCATCGCAACTCCCAGGATGATTCCTGTTATAGAAGACAGACCGAAACCAATAAATACGCGCTTCAAGCTGTACAGCACATGCATCAAAAGAGTATACTTTCCAATTGGTACAGTCAGGGACTCCACAAATCTCTGGAAGACTCTCTGCGGAGTCGGGAAGAACAGAGAGACCTTTGTATAGGAGGCAGCAAAATACCATACTAAAAATACACTTAGAACCGCCAATACCCCAACGCCCAGAGCAAGGCTTTTTTCTTTTGTCTTCATCTTCTACCTCCTCACGAACTTCTTTTCCAAAAACTCAAGTGTTCCTGTCAGAATGGCACCCACTCCTGCGATTACAAGCATTCCCATCACAATGATATCTGGACGTCCGATCGTCCTTGCAATCTGAAGCATATACCCGAGTCCTTTTGTTGCTGCCACAAGCTCTGCTGCTACCAGAGTCATCCATGCAACTCCCAGAGAAACTCTTAATCCAGTAAAAATCATAGGAAGGGCCGTTGGAATTGCAATTTTCCTCAGAATTTCAAATTTGGTCAGTCCAAAAGTCTTGCCTACATTGATATGTACTTCACTTGTCTGTTTAATTCCTGAATAGGAGTTAATGATGCACGGGATGACTGCCGATACGAAAATAACCATGGCCTTTGATTTCAAATCGATCCCAAGCAAAAGTATCATGATAGGAACCCATCCAATAGGAGGAATCGGCCTGACAAGGTCAAAAATAGGTTTTACGAACAAATCGACCGGCTTATACCATGCCATCAGGATTCCCAAAGGAATTCCCACTACCGCGCCAAAGATGTATCCTGTCAGGGCAACCTGCAGGCTGGCAGCTACGTGGACCAACAGGACCGAACCATCCGGCGACGGATTCACCAATTTTATAAAAAATGCCTGAAATGTCTTGATCGGGCTCGGCATGGAATATACCGGGAACAGATGTAATACATCTGTGACCATCTCCCATAAGACAAAAAAGCATACCATGGAAATTGTTGAGATGACCATATACTTTTTGCTTTTCTTCATATCCTCATTTCTCTCTTTCTAACTTCATAGTGCTGCCACATAGAGAAATTTTCCAAGTATTGGAACCTCTTTGCAGCAGCACCCTGAATTTCATCTATTTCAGTGCTTCGTCAAGAAATTCTGATGTTGTGTTGTTCTTTACAGTTTCCACTTTATCGCTGTCCAGTTTATCCTGTGATACCATAAATTCCGCATAAGTTGCTTCGTACTCCCCCAGTTTCAGCTTTTTCGCTTCTTCTGTTGTCACAAAAGGCTTAAGGTCGCATTCTGCCTGGATATCTTCGTCCGTTGCGGAACCTCCGTTATCGTTGTACCACTTTTTAACTGCTTCGAACTTCTTCTGCGGATCGGCCTCCAGTTCATCATTTGCTTGATAAAGTGTCTTTAAAAATGCCGGGATGACTGCCTTAATATCAGAGTTATTATATGCCTTATCCGTAATCGTGATTTCCTCGTAAAGCTGTAAGCCCAACTGCTCCAGATCCGCCACCTTCACCATAGTATCATCTGTCTGGAAACAATACGGGGATGTGAGAGCTGCCACATCTGCCTGTCCGCCCTTGAATGCCTGATAGCACTGTGCGAATTCCATATGTACCATCTGTACATCCGTCTCCGGCACGCCGATTGCCTCCAGCCACTTTGTTACTGCAAGCTGTCCTGTTGTTCCAGTTGTCTGTACAATCTTAACTCCTTTGACAGTATCCGGTGACCCCAGTACTTCCGGGTATTCTGGATTGACACCCTTTTCTCCTGCCAGGGCAGAATCTTTATAAGCCCATATTTCATTACCACCAGTTCCATTAATATGGCTGGCAATGACATGTGCATCAAAATTTGCTACTCCAAATACAAATGCACCGCCAATCGTTGCTACATCATAGGAATCAGATGCGATTGCCTCATTCATGGGTGCTCCTGTCGGGAACATGACTGGCTCAATCTTAAATCCATTGGCTTCATCCAATTTATTGTCTATGATATAACCAATCTGTGATGAAATATAGAATGGCATGACCGCCACCCTAAGGACCGGAAGTTCACCTGAATCTGCATCTCCCTTTGAATCTTCAGACTTCGCTGTTTCCTTTTTTTCCTCTGTTTTCCCTCCCGACTGGCAGCCGACTAATGATGTGAGTGCTAAAGTCAGTGCAAGAAATCCCGCTAAAGCTTTTTTCTTCATACCTTTTTCTCCTTTTATTCCTTTTATTTTAAACAAGACAATTCTTGTTTAATTCTCCCCACCTGCAAAAGCCTCCTGAAATAACTCACGATCCACATTTGCTTCCACATTAGGAAGGCCGATCGGTGGAATATTTCCGATAGCTGCCATATACTCTGCATACTTCATTTCAAAATCCCCGAATTGACCGACCTCATAATTTTCTCTCGTGACCAAAAGCTTATCTTTGCACTCCGCTTCCAGATTTTCTCTTGAGACCTTTTGGCCTTGACTCTTGTACCAGTTCCCACATGCCTCTATTTTCTTCTCCTGGTCAGCCTCTAACATCTCATTCGCGTACAAGAGGCACTCCATAAATCGGACCAGCTCATCCCGCTTCTCTTTGTGAGCTTCTTTTGTCGCCAGGATCACCTCGTAGATTTCTGTGTGCAGAGACCTTGTATCCGCTGCTTTCTGAAAGCCCTCCTTTTCAGCACGGTAAGAATAAGGCGCACTTAATACAGCGATATCGCCCTCTCCTTTCAAGAATCTGTCATAATTATCCTCAAAGGTCCCATAAGCCAGCTTCACGGAACTCTTCTTTACACCAATAGACTCCAGCCATTTCATTCCCAGATACTGCTGTGTAGTATTCACATTCATAAGGATCTTGCTTCCCCGTACCGTTTCCAGATCTCCACAGACTTCGGGATAAGTCGGGTTAAATCCTTTGACATCCAAGATACTGCTGCCATTTCTCACATAAATAGCATCTCCACCCGTAGAGCAGATATGCTCTCCTATGACGACTCCCTTATTTTCTACGAGGGGATATAAAAAGGCTGCTCCGACCGTAGCCACATCGTACTGATTCTTTTCAATATCTACGATTTGTTCTGCGCCAGATGGATATTCCACAGGAATCAGTTCTAATCCAAATTCCTTATCCAGCCCCTTTTCCATCACATATCCAACCGCAGAGCTGATATAATAAGGCTGTACGGCTACTCTGAGAGGTGTCAGAGTCTGTCCGGCCGTCTTTTCTTCCTGCCTGTCCTTTTCTGTATGCATCTGTCTGCTGCATGCAGATATCACTAGCATTAAAATAACAGTGTAGATCAACAGTTCTTTTTTCTTCATCTCTTCTCCCTGCCTCTAATCATATCTTACCGGATTCTGCAAAAAATCAAATGCACAAAATTGTAAGCATATTGCACTTTCCTGACATTCCCTCAGATTTCATCTGTGGATTTCCTGCATTATATTGACATTTTGTCAATTTTTATAAAAAAATGGATTCACTCCTGTTACTTTCTTGAATACCCTGGAAAAATAGGAAAGATTGGAGTACCCTACCTTTTCCGCCACTTCATATACCTTGAGTTCTGTTTTCGTAAGCAGCTCCACTGCCTTTTGTATCCTATAATTTGTCAAATAACTGTTGAATGTTACTCCTGTTTCTGCCTTAAATAAACGGCAGAAATATTCCGCATTAATATTTACATAGTCCGCGACCTCTGATAAAGATTCTATGCGGTCGTAATTATTCACAATGTAGGCAATTGCTGATTTTATATAACCAGAATATGCCCTTTCTCCTAAAATCATGGTTCCCTTTAATTCCTGGAGGAATGTATCCATCTTATCCTTCATTACAGCAAGACTTTGGGCAACAGCGATGCCCTCTTTTGTTTCATTGCACAGTTCCTCCATTTCATGTCCGGCAAATTCCATTTTTACTATCTTATATGCATCTACAATGTCCCGAAAACATTCCCTCACTTGTATAAGGTCGAGAATCTGCTCTTTTTCTAACACTTTGAATAACTCAGAAATATATTCCTCCGCCTCTTCCTGGCGCTCCTTATGAATCATGGATACGATATTTTTTCGAATGCTCTTAATCTTCTCTATTCCGCCGCTTTCCTCTCTGTACATGAAAACATTCTGATGAGGTTCATAAAAACCAAGGTTCAAAGCCATCCTTGCCCGTCTGCAGGCCTCAGGTACATCTTCTGAAAATCCAGAGAATCCGATTGCTGTTCCCTTTAAGACTGCTATGTTCTGACAGAACGACATCGCTTCCCCAAAACATGCTCCTGCAGAATGCCGATTTTTATAACTACACACCCAGATAGAAATACCTTTCTCATAATAACCATGTTCTATGTGCAGAACAAAGGTATTCAAATAACTGTCAAACACCTCCTTCTGCGCTTCAGGTTCTTCATATGCTATCGCAAAAATAGGTTTTCCACCCTGATTCTGAATGGGAAAGCGCTCCTCGTTTCCAGGATGCTCGATCCACTCTCTGATATACTTCGTTTCCTTTAACTGTCCCTTTTTCTCCCTGCTCTCCTGATAATTAAATAAAATTTGTTTTAACACATCCGATGTAATTTCATTTTTCAGTACATACTCATTTGCCTGATATTTGATTGCTTCCCTGGCGTATTCAAATTCACTGTATGAAGTCAGCATGACAACATAAACATCTGGACGAGAAGCCTTGAGCTTCTGCAGAAGTTCCAGTCCCCCCATTTTAGGCATCTTAATATCCGTGATTACCATATCCGGCATCCATTTTAAAAACAATTCCCAGGCCTCTTTTCCATTTGATGCAGTATTTACTTCGTTCTCATCCCCTTCCAGATTCACCATGGACATCTTTAGCCATTCACGGATGGGAAGCTCATCATCTACAATTAAAATTCTCATAATCTCCTCCTTATTATGTCGAAATCTTTAATCTATCACCGGCATTTTCACAAAAATCCTTGCTCCCTCCTCATAATTTGTATCAATACTTAATCCATATTTCTTACCAAAAGTCATTTTCAGGCGCTCCCTGATGTTATTCATTCCAATCATATTTGACTGTTCTCCCGAACGAATTTTCCGGCTCAGCTTCATGAAGTTCTCATCTGTAAATCCGACACCATCATCTGTCACAGTGATAATCATATCACCGGCCTCTATCTTGAAGCTGACAGTAACATGAATACGCTCTACTTCATCGTCCAGCCCATGGAACAGAGAATTTTCCACAAGTGGTTCCAGAATCATCCGCAGTACTTTCTTCTGGTACAATTCCGACGGGCATTCAATTTCCAGTGAGAACTGGTCTCCATACCGATACTTTTGAAGCACTGAATAGTCTTCTAAGAACTTAATCTCCTGGGCCACATCCACAAACTCACTCTTATAGGACAGAATATATTTTAAAATGGAAGTAAATGCATCGATAATTCCAATCGCGCCTTCCTTATTCCCCATATCGACCAGGCAGCGTATAGAGAACAACGTATTATACAAAAAATGAGGACTCATCTGTGACTGCATAAAACCCATCTCCGCGGCTCGTTTCTTCTTTTCTGACTCCTTGATTGCAGTCACAAGGCCTCGGATTCTCTGATTCATATAATTGCATTCCTCGCAAATCGTATTGATCTCCCGCCATCCTGAAACTTCAAATGTTTGTTCATTCTTCTCTGAACGCCCCACCTTCTCTAACTCATACACTAATTCCTTCAGGGGCCTGGCCGTCCTCTGAGATATGTACAGACAGACCAGCATACTGACCGCAAAGATTACAAGCCCGATCAACACCATTCGCCTGCCTATGGACTGCACATCACCCAAAAGCAGCTCCAATGGAATCTCTTCAACAATCATCCAGTCCAGTTCCTGATTCTTGAATATAGAAAATAAATATTTCTTCTGACTTTTTTCGATGATACTATAATTCTCATGCTGGAACATCTGGTTCATCACATCCATATCATAAAATCGAATCCCTATTAACTCTTTGTTTTTATGCGATACAATATTCCCATCATGATCCACGATATAAATATCATTTTGGCCGGACAACGCTTCAAATACCTGACTGAAATTATGTTCATATATGTTGAATAGAAACAGACCGATGAATTTACCATCTTTATCTTTCATTGTCCGCGCAATCGAAATCACACTTCTCCCCTGAATGTCTTCATATGTAGAAATCCACTTTTCTTTTTCCTCCATAACATCCAGAAACCATAGTTTGTTCCTATAATCGGCCAGTGACTGCATACGTGTTTTCGGATCAGATGTATACACATACCCATTTTCCATTAAAAACGTATAGTAAAATTCAAGTCCCGTCGCCGCCTGGGTCATCCCTGTCATTTTCTCAATGTTATTAAAATGATCCTGTATCTGTTTCTTCTCTTCTTCTGTAAAACTGCCATCATGATAGATCTCTGTCAGATTTTCATTATAAAAATACAGGTTGGACAACATTTCTGCATTCGATTTAATTGTAGAGACCTTCTCGGATATTTGACTCAGGACATCCACACGTGAATTCGATATTTTCTGGACCATCAGCTTCTCAAACATCTGAAATGAAATAATCCCGCTGATTCCCAGAGTACATGTGATAATACATGCAGTCAGGATAATGAGGATTGTCTTTAACTTTAAAGGGGCACGTCTTTTATTCATATTTTTCTCCAATCAGATACATCGCTTATAATTTCATTTTAAATGTAAACCCAAAATAAGCAACCGAAACTTAATTGAAAAATAAAAGAAATCAGTAACCTTTCCTGTCTGTTGCACTTGTGTACCCCCTCGTGTTATACTTTCCTTAAAATTCACTACTGATCCACGCAGATAAACTTTTCTTTCCAAAAGGAGGCCCTCATGACAACAACATCCCCTATCACATGCACAATTGAACACCACGCCACTCTTTTTGCACTTTTGTCCAAATATGCGATCACCGAACACGGTGAAAAGGGCAAGGAGGCAATCTTAAAGGGTATGACAAAGTACGGAAATGAACGCGGCAGACGTATGGCACAGAATGCCCTTGCCCACAACGATCCTTTGAACACCATGACTAATCAGGCTTATGGAGAATGGGTGCCGGATTATCCAGGGCAGATAGAAGCCGGCCCTATCTGCATCGAACCCACCTATCAGACCTATGTATCCAAATGTGCCTGGTGCAGCGCCTGGCAGAAGCATGATCTGTTAGAATACGGCAAATATTACTGTCTGAACGTGGACAATGCAGTCTACCAGGGATTCCGCTCTGATCTGACCTGCCGGCTCATGGCCCCGCCGCTGAGCTGGGGCGGCGAACGCTGCGAATTTGACTGGGGACATCCACTGACAGAAGAGGAGGCTCGTCTCCTCGCAGAAAAGAAAGCTGAGCTTGGGTTATCCTGCGTAAAAAACTTTACATATCACACCGCACATATCTTATATACCATCAGAACCACCCTGGAGACAGAACTTGGCGAGGCTGGAAAAGCTGTTGTGAAGAATGCCGTCAGGGATTACGTGGAACTGTTCGGTCAGGAATATTTTGATGTACTAGATGGAGTATACGAAGGAAAGCAGCTTCCTTAAACTTTTCTATATGATTAAAAACGGCGGTATCACTCAAAACGTTGAGAATACCGCCGCCTTTCTATATGATATTACGTTTTCTATGCTCTTACCGCTACAAGCCTCCTAAGTTTCCATCATCTCCACCAGCACCTGTTTGTCAAGCACTCCATTCGCCGCCGATACAGGCTTTCCATTCCGGAACACCACAAAGGTCGGCACGATTTCTATGTCGAACTCTGACGCCAGGTCGACACTTTCATCAATATCGATCTGGCATACCTTGACCAGACCATCGTACTCTTCTGCAAGATCATCCACAATATCCGCCATCATGGCACATTTCGCGCACCAAACAGCAAAAAATTCTACCAAAACAGGAAGCCTTGATCTAAGCACCTCCTGAGAATAATTTTTCCCGGTTACTCTGACCTTCATAGCCGTCACCTACTTTTTTCTTCCTCTTCGATTTTCTCTTCTCTCTAATCACCTATTTTCAACGACAATTCCCGCTGTTCAGATATTCACAGACCTCATCAAATGAACGCTTCAGACACATTAGTTTTCGGTTCAGGTCCGGCCTGCAGTACATCCTGTGACAAACATAATCCTTCCATCCTCTGCCCTTCATGATCCGCCTCCAACTGCCCGCTTAAGGCTTGAATTCTTACCACACCGTTACATACAGAGCTTTCTATCATGCCCCGGAACATGCAAGATCCGACATGAGACATGAAAGAAAATCTCCTCACTCTTATCATATGAAGATATGAAAAAAATGTGAATAGAGACATCCGCATATCATACCTGCCATGTCTCCATTCACATTTATCATTCTCTTATTCTTGTTCCTTTTACTTTCTCAACGCGATCAGCTTATTGATAGGATTCCCTTTGGCTGAGAACTTCTCCTCATATTCCGTCATCACATTCCCTTTATTCATCACCTCATGATGATGCAGATCATATGTATAATGCTCCAAAATCCATCCTGCCTCTCTCACCTGCTCGAGTGAGAAGTTAAATAATTCTGTATTATCCGTCTTGAATTCTACCTTTCCTCCCGGTACAAGAATCTTTTCGTACCGTGCCAGGAATTCCACAGATGTCAGGCGCCTCTTCGCATGTCGTGCTTTCGGCCACGGATCAGAGAAATTCAGATAAATCTTCTCTACCTCCTCCGGCGCAAAAACCTCTTCCACATCTCTTGCATCCATGCAGACGAACCGGACATTATTTAACATATTGAACTCTTCCGTGTCATACTTTTCCACTGCACGCAGGAGTACACTGGTATAACGTTCGATTCCGACAAAGTTGACCTCCGGGAATCTCTTCGCCATGTTCAGCAGAAACTGTCCCTTTCCCATGCCGATCTCAATATGGATCGGATTCTTATTGCCGAACACCTGGCTCCAACAGCCTTTCTGTGCTTCCGGGCGCTTGATCACAGTCTTATGTGCCTGAATCGTCCCTTCTGCACGCGGAATATTTCTCAATCTCATACTCTATAACTCCTTTTTGTTTTACTTCCCCAAATGACGTTTTTTATTTCTATTTATGGTTAGTATAATACAGTACAGCAAAAAATCAATCCACTTCCTGTAGAAAATCAGATTTTTTTCCAGGAATTATCATACCATATGAAGGCACTGAGCGCCAAATACAAATTAGTGTATGTCATCTCTGTAACTTGCTTTTTTCACCAAAAGGTGTATTATAGATACAACTACTATCAACGAATGACAGGAGGCAAAAAATGGACTCTATTGTAAAGAAATTATCAGAAATAGAATCTGCCGCTGCCGCAATCGTAGAACACGCTGAAGCTCAGAAATCGGTCCTGGACAAGGAATACGATGAAGCCCGACGCAGGTTCGATGAGGAGCTGGAGGAGAAGACCCAGAGCCGCATCAAGAAGATTCGGGATGAACTGGAGAAAAGCACCACCAGGCTTTTGGATGACCAGACCGGTGCGAACAGCGATTCTATCAAGGCACTGCAAAAAGAGTATGAAGAAAAGCATACCCAATATGCACAGGATATTTTAAAACGGATTACAGAGGTATAGCTTATGGGGAATCTACTTGTTTACAGCGGGATTGTGACCAAAATCCGTGCTATGGAGGCCAAGCTTTTAAAGCCGGAACAGTTCGAAGAGATTGCCAATCTCCACAATGTGCCGGAAGTCGTTTCTTATCTGATGGAGCATACTTCCTATACAGATATCTTAGAAGAAATTGATGATACCAGGCTGCATCGCGGAGACATCGAAAAGGTATTGGTCGAATCGCTCTATCGGGACTACACGAAGATTTACCGCTTCTGCAGTCTAGAACAGCGAAAATTCCTGCACTTATACATTAAGCGTTATGAGATTGATCTGATTAATTATTGTTTCCGTATTGTGATCAATCATTATGCCGAGCCCTTCGACATCAACTACAAGAAGCCGTTCTTTGACCGGTATTCCCAGATTTCTATTGAGAAGCTGATCACCTCAAGGACAACGGATGAATTAGTTGAGAATCTAAAGGGTACGGAGTACTACGAGCCTCTTCGGAAGCTGCGTGACGGTCGGGCAGTCACTTTATTTGATTATGACCTGACATTAGACCTATACTATTTCTCTTCCTTATGGAAGGAACGTAAAAAAGTATTAAAGAAAAAGGAGCTGGAGATTTTTACACGAGACTGCGGCTCCAAAATTGACCTGCTGAACCTCCAATGGATCTACCGGGCCAAGAGATATTATGATATGGCACCTGCGGATATTTATTCCATCCTGGTTCCGATCCATTACAAGATTTCTATGGATCTGATCAAGGAGCTGGTTGAGTCCTCTAATAAAGAAGAATTTTATGCTGCCATGAGGAAGACCGCCTATTCGCGGCACTATGATTTTGCACAGAAGCTGACGATTGAACAGATGTATGCAGAATGCCTTTATCATCTCTATACCGTGGACAGGAGACGCAATCCATACTCCATCGCCACGATCAATACGTATTTATTTATGAAGGAAGAAGAGCTTAAAAAGCTGACGACCGCTATGGAATGTATCCGCTACGGCCTTACACCCAGCGAGACGTTGGCGTATGTTGGAGGTAGAACGCAATGATAGTGAAAATGAAATTTATCAACATCTCCGGCCCCCGCAATGATATTGACCGCGTTACGGACCTCTACCTGTCCCGATATGAGATTCAGTTGGAATCTGCCTTATCAGAGTTAAAGACAGTGGATAACTTAAGGCCCTTTGTGGAGATCAACCCTTACCGTGATGCTCTGAATAAGGCAATACAGTTCGTCGGATATCTGCAGAATGCCGATGAGATAGAGCCTGACGAATCTCTGGGGCTGGACGATATGTTCGAGGTCGTCCGCAGGGCCAATCAGGACTATATGGAGCTGCAGGATAAGAAGGATAAGCTGAAACGCAAGATCGACGAACTGCATAAGAAGCAGCAGATCATCGCGCCATTTCGTCCTCTGGACTGTGAGCTGAGCAGGATTTTACATTACAAATATATTACTTATCGGTTCGGAAGGATTGCCGTTGAGTTTTATCACAAGATGGAAAAGTACTTAATGGATGATTTAGGAGCCATCTTTGTGGAAGGGGAGCGGGATGACAGCTTCGTATATGGTGCCTATTTCGTTTCGCCGGGAGAGTCGCAGAAGGTCGACGCTGTTTTCCGGTCACTCCACTTTGAAAAAATTGAACTTCCGGCTGAATTCCTGGGAACACCTGAAGCAGAATACCGTAAGATCGTCAAAGAGATCTACAATGCAAATCAAGAGATTGAAGACTTAGATAAACAGGCCGGAGAAATGTTGTCTGGACGCGCACCACAGCTAATCGCAGCAAAGAATCGTCTGGAAGAGCTTGCGAACAACTTCGATGTCCGCAAGATGGCGGCACGCATGGAGGATAAGAAAGAGGATTACTACATCTTATGCGGCTGGATGGCCGAGGACGACATTGAGAAGTTCATCAATGAGATCAAGGATGACGATAAGGTCTTTGTTGTTGTAGAAGATGACCATGATACTTATTTCGGTGAACCGCCTACCAAGCTGGAGAATCCGAAGATATTCAGGCCTTTCGAGATGTTCATCCAGATGTACGGACTCCCTTCACATGATGAGTTCGATCCGACCGTGTTCGTCGGGCTGACCTACTCCTTTATTTTCGGCGTCATGTTCGGAGATGTGGGACAGGGGCTTCTGCTTTTGATCGGAGGCGGCCTGATCTACTACTTTAAGAAAGCACCGCTGGCTGGAATTATTTCTACAGCAGGTATTTTCTCCACGATTTTCGGATTCATGTTCGGCAGTATCTTCGGATTTGAGAATGTAATCAAGCCCTTGTGGTTAAGGCCTATCGACCATATGACTACACTGCCGTTCATCGGAAAACTGAACACAGTGTTTATTGTTGCCGTTGCATTCGGTATGGGAGTCATCCTAGTGGCAATGATTCTTCATATTGTCAACGCGGTACGAAGCCACGATATGGAAAATATCTGGTTTGATGCAAACGGTGTTGCCGGATTTGTATTTTATGCGTCTGTTGTTGTAACGATCGTATTGTTCATGACAGGACATAAGACACCGGGCGGAATTGTCATGGCTGTGATGTTTGGCATTCCACTTTTGTTAATTTTATTCAAGGAACCTATTACAAGAAAGATCCAGAAGCGTGCGGACGCAATGGAGGAAAGTGCCGGAATGTTCCTTGTACAGGGCTTTTTCGAACTGTTCGAGACACTGTTGAGCTACTTCTCCAACACACTTTCCTTTGTGCGTATCGGTGCATTCGCAGTCAGCCATGCGGCGATCATGGAGGTCGTCCTGATCCTGGCAGGCGCAGAGAGCGGCTCCCCGAACTGGGTAGTCATCGTACTTGGCAATTTATTTGTATGCGGTTTCGAAGGACTGATCGTTGGTATCCAGGTACTGCGTCTGGAATATTATGAAATGTTCAGTCGTTTTTATAAAGGAAGCGGAAGAGCTTTTGATCCATACACAAAAAAATCGAAAAAAACTAAGAAAAAGTAGGGAGGACCTCAACTATGACTTTAGCAACAAAAATCATTCTTATCGCAGCTTTAATCTTAAGTATCATCATTCCATTCGGATATTACCTGATTGGTGAAAAGAATAAGAAACGCTATAAAAAGACAATCGGCGTGAACGCTTTCTTTTTCTTCGGTGCATTTGCCATCGCATCCATCATGATGCTCGGCGGAGATGTACAGGCAGCCGACACAGCAGCCGCTGCCGCTTCCACAGCAACAGGACTTGGCTATATCGCAGCCGCTCTGGTTACCGGTTTATCCTGTATCGGCGGTGGTATTGCCGTAGCAAGTGCTGCAAGTGCAGCCCTCGGCGCAATCAGCGAGGACTCCAGCGTACTTGGTAAATCCCTGATCTTCGTAGGTCTTGCGGAAGGTGTCTGCCTGTATGGACTGATCATCTCCTTCATGATCTTAGGTAAACTGTAAGATGAAGATGTATCTAATCAGTGATAATGTTGATACCTATACAGGAATGCGTCTTGCAGGCGTGGACGGTGTTGTGGTCCATGAACATGATGAGCTGTACACAGCCCTTCAGAACGTCCTGCAGGACAAAACCGTTGGCATCGTCCTCCTGACTGAAAAGCTGGAACGTGAATTCCCCGATATCATCGATGAATTCCGTCTGGAGAGGAAGATGCCTCTTCTGGTTGCAATTCCTGACAGGCACGGAACCGGACGTAAAAAGGACTTTATCACATCGTATATTACAGAAGCAATTGGACTGAAACTATAAAAAAGGAGGTACCCCTCTTGACTCTGGAAGAAAAAATCGCACACTTACAGTCAACCTCCATGGAAGAGGCGAGGGCTGAGGGCAACGCCATCATCGACACCTACCGTGAAGCGTTGGAAAAAGTATTACAAGATCATAAAGAAGAGGCGCTCCGCCAGTCTGAGACTCGCATCAAGGCTGAGACAGTCAGCGCCAAGCAACAGTTGAACCAGGCGATGGCCAAATCCCAGTTGGAACTAAAGCGCCGTCAGGGCAAGATTCAATTGGAATTAAAGGATAAGATCTTCGACGAGGCGAATGATCTGGTCAAAGAATTTATGAAAACAGAGGCCTATGAAGATTACCTGGTCAAATGTATCAAAAAAGCGATTACATTTGCCGCTGGGGACCCTATGGTCATCTACATCAATCCTTCTGATGACCTGCGCCGTTCTGAACTTGAAGACGCCTGTGGCATGAGACTTACAGTCAGTGCCGAGGATTTCATAGGTGGAATCCGTGCTGTCATCCGAAGCCGCAATATTTTGATTGATAATTCATTTAAGACATCTTTGCGTAATGAATATGATAAATTTATCTTTTTAGGAGGTGACGGAATTGCTTAATACTGGTACGATTTACGGAATCAACGGTCCCGTCATCTATCTAAAGGGCAACACGGGCTTCCGTATGTCTGAGATGGTCCACGTTGGCAAGGAGAAACTGGTCGGTGAGGTCATCGCACTGGATAAGGATCTGACGACTGTTCAGGTCTATGAGGAGACAACGGGACTTCGTCCCGGCGAGGAGGTCGTGGCAACGGGTAATGCCGTATCCGTGACACTTGCGCCCGGAATCTTAAATAATATTTTTGATGGAATTGAGCGTCCTCTGGAAAAAATCGCGGAATCCGGCGGCGCATTTATTACCCGCGGTGTCAGCGTAGATTCTCTGGACCACTCGAAGAAGTGGCAGACCCATCTGGTCGTCTCAAAGGGAGATTACCTGCATGGCGGAGATATCATCGCTGAAATCCCTGAAACTCATGCGATCACTCATAAATGTATGGTTCCTCCTGACCTGGAAGGAACCGTTGTAGAGACAGTTGACGATGGAGAATACACCATTGATGACTATTTAATCACGCTGGAATTATCTGACGGGACTCAGAAAAAACTGAATATGACACAGCACTGGCCGATTCGTGTGGCACGACCGACCCACCACCGTTTTCCAGCCTCCACTCCTTTGGTTACAGGACAGCGTATCATTGATACGATGTTCCCAATTGCAAAGGGCGGAACAGCCGCAGTCCCGGGTGGTTTTGGAACTGGTAAGACAATGACGCAGCATCAGATTGCAAAGTGGTCCGATGCGGATATCATCATCTACATTGGCTGTGGAGAGCGTGGCAACGAGATGACGCAGGTTCTTGAGGAATTCGGACAGCTTACCGATCCTCGTACTGGCAACCCCCTGATGGACAGAACGACTCTGATCGCCAATACCTCCAATATGCCTGTTGCTGCCCGTGAGGCCAGCATCTACACAGGACTGACACTGGCGGAGTATTACCGCGATATGGGCTATGATGTGGCAATCATGGCAGACTCCACCTCCCGTTGGGCAGAGGCCCTTCGTGAGCTGTCAGGACGTCTGGAGGAGATGCCTGCCGAGGAAGGTTTCCCGGCTTATCTGGCATCCCGGCTTTCTGCGTTCTACGAGAGAGCAGGCATGATGCACAATTTAAACGGCACAGACGGCTCTGTTACGATTATCGGTGCGGTATCCCCGCAGGGCGGTGACTTTTCTGAGCCTGTTACTCAGAATACAAAGCGTTTCGTCCGCTGCTTCTGGGGACTGGATAAGAGCCTTGCTTACGCGAGACATTTCCCGGCGATTCACTGGCTGACCAGCTACAGCGAGTACTTAGGCGACCTGGCCCCCTGGTATCAGGACAATGTGTCTCCGAAGTTCGTCGATTACCGCAACCGTCTGATGGCGCTTCTGAACCAGGAAAGCAGTCTTCTGGAGATTGTAAAGCTGATCGGAAGCGATGTACTCCCCGATGACCAGAAGCTGGTACTTGAGATCGCGCGTGTCATCCGTCTTGGATTTTTGCAGCAGAACGCATTCCACAAGGACGATACCTGTGTATCCATGCAGAAGCAGTTCTTAATGATGGATATTATTTTGTATCTTTATAAACAATCCCGTGCACTCGTTACCATGGGGCACCCGATGTCCGTACTGAAATCTGAGAATATTTTCGACAAGATCATCGCCATCAAGTATGATGTCCCGAATGACCGCCCGGAAATGTTCGCACAATACAGACGCGATATCGATGCCTTTTATCAGCGTGTGCTTGAGAAGAATGCATAGGAGGGAGATTGCTCATGTCAATTGAATATTTAGGACTCAGTAGTATCAATGGCCCTCTGATCGCATTAGAGGGGGTTCAGGACGCCTTTTTCGATGAGATTGTAGAATTTGTCGTCGACGGCACAGAACGTAAAATCGGACGTATCGTAGAGATCTACGAGGACAGAGCCGTCATTCAGGTCTTCGAGGGCTCTGAGAACATGTCCTTAAAGAATACACATACCCGGCTCACCGGGCATCCCATGGAGATTGCACTCTCACCAGACATGCTGGGCCGGACCTTCAACGGAATCGGACAGCCGATCGATGAACTGGGACCGATTACATCGACCTTAAAGCGTGACGTGAACGGACTTCCGCTGAACCCGGTCATGAGAGAATATCCACGAAACTATATCCACACCGGAATTTCCGCTATCGACGGACTGACCACATTAATTCGCGGTCAAAAGCTGCCGATCTTCTCCGGGAACGGACTTCCGCATGATCAGCTTGCCGCACAGATTGTAAAGCAGGCTTCCCTGGGCGAGAATTCCGACGAACAATTCGCCATCGTATTTGCCGCCATGGGCGTCAAGCATGACGTAGCAGACTTCTTCCGCCGTACCTTTGAGGAAAGCGGTGTTGCGGATCACGTTGCCATGTTCCTGAATCTGGCGAATGACCCGGTCGTAGAACGTCTGATCACGCCAAAAGTTGCCCTGACCGTGGCAGAATACCTGGCTTTCGAGCAGAACATGCATATCCTGGTCATCCTGACCGATATGACCTCTTTTGCCGAGGCTATGCGTGAGGTCTCCTCCTCAAAAGGAGAGATCCCCAGCCGTAAAGGTTTCCCTGGATATCTTTACAGCGAACTTGCTACTATATACGAACGTGCCGGCATCGTACAGGGCATCAACGGTTCTGTGACACAGCTTCCGATCCTGACTATGCCGAACGATGATATTACTCATCCGATACCTGACCTGACCGGCTACATCACAGAGGGCCAGATCGTACTGGAAAGAGAGCTTCACGGACAGTCCATCTATCCGCCGATTAATATCCTCCCATCCCTGTCCCGTCTGATGAAGGACGGCATTGGAGCCGGATATACAAGAGAAGACCATCAGGATCTGGCGAACCAGCTCTTCTCCGCCTATGCCAAAGTGGGCGATGCCAGAAACCTCGCTTCTGTTATCGGTGAGGACGAATTGTCTCCAATTGATAAAAAGTATCTGCAATTCGGTAAAGCATTCGAAGAAAGATACATCGGCCAGGGGCCGAACGAGAACCGCAGCATGGAAGAAACACTGGACCTCGGCTGGGAGCTGTTAGGCCTGCTGCCGAAGGAAGAACTCGACCGTGTGGATACGAAGATACTCGATAAGTATTATCGTGCGGCACCAGAAGAAGAATAGCAAAGGGGATGTGACCCTTTTGCTCTCCATATTCAGAATTTTCAGACTATTAACTAAGAAGGAGGAGTTGCATGGATCCGCGTACCTTCCCTACCAAAGGAAATCTGATGCTTGCCAAGAACTCTCTTGCTCTGGCAAAGCAGGGATATGACCTGATGGACAAAAAACGGAATATCCTGATCCGGGAACTGATGGATCTGATCGACGAGGCCCGGGATATCCAGGACGAGATCGACAGCACGTTCACCTACGCATATCAATGTCTGCAGCGTGCCAATATCGAGCATGGTATCAACATGGTATCACAGCTTGCCTATACGGTGCCGATCGAGAACTCCATCACCATCCAGACCCGCAGTATCATGGGCACGGAGATTCCCCACGTCAAATACACGCCGGGAAGCAAGACTCCGACCTACTCGTTCAGTACGACCCGGGAGTCCATCGATATCGCCACAGAAGCATTCCGCAAGGTAAAAGACCTGACGGTCAAGCTGTCTATGGTGGAAAATGCTGCCTACCGTCTGGCATCGAATATTAAGAAGACCCAGAAGCGCGCGAATGCTCTGCAAAATATCACCATCCCCATGTATACAGAGCTTGTATATAACATTACGAATGCTTTGGAAGAAAAGGAACGTGAAGAATTCACACGTTTGAAAGTCATCAAACGAATGAAGCAGAGAAAAGGCGCTTAGTAGAATAACGATTCCGGTCTCCCAGAATCTTGTGCATAAAAAACGCAGTCGAACTTCTGCCCCGACTGCGTTTTTTCTATTCTTCTATCATCTCTGCAAAGCTTTTCTGACTAACTGGGTAGTAATAATAGAACCCACTCGCCATCTCACATCCTAGTCCTTTTAAAAGCTCTGCCTGCCGTTCATTCTCGACTCCCACAGGAACCACCTTAAGCCCCAGATCATGACAAAGCCTGATCAGGTTCTCAATCACTTTATATCCCCTCTCTGTCTCAATCTGCCGTACCAGATCCTGACGAAGCTTTAATCCATTGGCCCCACAGTCCAGATAATCCAGGAATACCCTGTCTAATTCCAAGCCTGCCAGGCAGACATCAAATCCATATTCCCGAAGCTTACGGATTGTCTTCATATAGATTTCCGACCTCGTAATCTCTACCATCTGATTCAACTGAATGATGATCTGATGAGGATCGATGCCATACTGCTGCGTCACCGCGTAAAGCTGCTCTGTAAAAGTCTCATCCCCCACATTCTCGACCGTAAAGTTAAAAATCAGATGCAGGTTCATCCCCCGGTTCTTCGCTTCAAGCAGAAAATTGATTATTCCGGGCGATTAGCCCATGCGCTGAAGCGCGTTCAGCGCATGGGTATCGCCGTTTAGCAAAGGCTGGTCGCAGTTCAGCCCAGGTCATCAAGCATGTGATAGAT
>NZ_JABACJ020000018.1 GCF_012524165.2 Faecalicatena faecalis | reverse complement strand
AGACGACGAGGTAGATAGGGCAGAGGTGGAAGTGCAGTAATGCATGGAGCTGACTGTTACTAATAGGTCGAGGGCATAACCAAGCAAGGTGATAGGAAATGGATGTTTAAAGATTCTTTGTGTGTAGTTTTGAAGGTACATCAGATAGATGGAATGAGAGGACGATACCGATTGGTATCGTTTTTTTGTGTTTAAAGAACAGTGGGCGCTATAGGAATAAGCAGGATATGAAATTTGCTAATAATCACAGCTCTGTGATTATTCAAAATGGGGAAGAAAGATAAAAGTGAATATGATATGATGATATAAAACAAAGATTTTTATTTATAATGGGGGACATAAATGCAGAGGATTTTAGTTGTGGAAGATGACCAGGAATTAAACCAGGCACTTTGTTATGCTTTGGAAAAAGAAAGTTACACCATAGCTCCGGTCTTTTCAATAAGAGAAGCCAAAGAAGTATATGGGAAAGAACAGATGGATTTGATTCTATTAGACATCAATCTGCCAGATGGAGATGGATTTGAATTCTGTAGGTGGGCGAAAAGGAAACAGGACATTCCAGTTCTATTTTTGAGTGCCCGGGATTTGGAAGAAGATGTACTCATAGGATATGAGCTGGGAGCAGAAGATTATGTGACAAAGCCTTTTTCCATGAAAATCTTATTGAAAAAAATAGATCTGATTTTAAAAAGGACAGTGGCAGATTATAAGCTGTCATTCGATGATGGATATCTCAAGATTGATTTTGAGTCTGTGAAGGTGATGGCAGGCGGGGAGGAGTGTCCGGTCACGCCGACGGAATTCCGCCTGTTACGTCAGTTTGTTCTTCATAAAGGGCAGCTGCTTACATATGATATTCTTCTGGAGAAGTTATGGGACAGTGGAGGTCAGTTCGTGGATAAGCATGCTCTCGCAGTAAATGTAAACCGACTTCGGGGAAAGATCGAGGATGAAGAGCACAAGTATATTTCAAATGTGTATGGGATGGGTTATCAATGGGTTGGTTAATAGGAATCACAATATGTGCTGTTGCGGTCTCATTTATACTGGCTGGGAGGATGTATCTGCTGAAAAAGGATGTTGGTGAATTTGCAGATAAACTGGAAACTTCCCTGGATCGGATTATTTCCGATAAGGAGCTGGTAAATGAAGACGAAACAGAGGATACTCTCTGGGGGAAAAGCTGTGAGAAGCTGGTGCGGGTGCATCATCTATGGACGGAGAAAGAAAAAGAAAATATTCGGAAGAAGGAGCAGATGAAAGAGCTAATTTCTGATATTTCCCATCAAACAAAGACGCCGATTGCCAATATTAAGCTGTATCTGGAGTTCTTACAGGAAGAAAATCTGTCTGAGAGAGGTATGGATTTTCTTAAGAATCTTCAGGGACAGACGGAAAAATTGGAATTCCTTTTGCAGAGCATGGTGAAAATGTCTCGTCTGGAGGCTGGGAGTATCTTAATCAAAAGCAGAGAAGAGAATCTGTATAAGACCCTTGCCCGGGCCGTGGAAGAAATTGTCCCCCCTGCTGCGAAAAAGGGAATTCGAATATTTGTAGATTGTGAAGAAAAAATGTTTCTTAAGCACGATAGTAAATGGACAGAGGAAGCGGTGTTTAATGTGCTGGACAACGCCGTGAAGTATACAGGACCAAAGGGAACGATTCATATATCGGTGATACGACAAGAAATGTTTACAAAAATCGCGATTAAGGATTCTGGTAAGGGGATTCTTTTAGAGCGGCAGGCTCAGATTTTCACACGGTTCTACAGGGAGCCAGAGGTGCACAGTGAGAACGGCATCGGAATAGGGCTTTATCTTACAAGAGAAATCATGGAAATGCAGAATGGATATATAGAAGTGCATTCAGAGCCAGGACAAGGATCTGAATTTTGCCTGTATCTGCCAAATGAATAAGTATCACACATTTGAGATTATTCGAAAATGAGAATGGTTTGTGATTTTTATAGGATATCCTTAAGATATCAAAAAAGGAGGCAGATTTATGGGAGACTGGATCGTAGAGACAAAGGATTTAAAAAAGTATTATAAGCTGGGAGAAAATACAGTAAAAGCGCTGGACGGCGTGAATTTTGCAGTGAAGGAACAAGAATTCACGGCGATTGTGGGAAAGTCAGGCAGCGGGAAGAGCACCCTCCTTCATATGATTGGAGGTCTGGATACGCCCACCAGCGGAAGCGTATATGTAAATGGAAAGAATCTGGCCGGCATGACGAAAGAAAAACTGGCCATTTTCAGAAGGAGAAAGGTAGGATTTGTATTTCAAAGCTATAATCTAGTGCAGGATTTAAATGTATATGAAAATGTTGTTCTTCCGATAGAATTGGATGGACGGCCTATTGATACAGAATTCGTGGACCAGATACTGGATTTATTAAAACTACATGAAAAGAGGGAGGCACTTCCGAATACTCTATCAGGAGGACAGCAGCAAAGAGTAGCCATTGCGAGGGCTGTAGCCTCAAAGCCAGCCATTTTACTGGCAGATGAGCCTACGGGAAATCTCGATACGGCGAGCAGTCATGATGTGCTGGGACTTTTAAAAATTGTAGCAAAACAGTTTGGACAGACCATTATACTGATTACCCATGATAACGATATCGCCCAGCTTGCAGACCGGATCGTGCGCATTGAAGACGGAAAGATCGTGAAGGGAAGTGGTTTCCATGCTTAGGAATAATAACAGAGCAGTGGTTACCCGGATGGCGAGGCGTTCTTTAACAAATAATAAACGGCGCAGCATTACCATGATTCTTGCTGTTTTACTTTCTACATTCCTTCTTTTCAGTGTACTGACTGTAGGAGCTACTTTCTTTAAGATGCAGAGATTGCAGAATATACGGTTGCATGGTGCACAGTATGATGCAATTATGTATGGGGCGACAGAGGAACAACTAAAGCTGTGCAGGGAGAATCCAGATATTGTAAGAATGGGAGCTGTAGGCGTAGCCGGATATGTAGAAGAAACACCACAGGATAAGACGCCTAATGCAGGGTTTATCTGGGCGGACAGTGACTACTGGAACGAAATGATGGAACCGGCGCGGGAATGGGTGAAAGGAGATTACCCGAAAGCGGAAAATGAGGTCATGGCGACCCCAAAAGCATTAAAAGAGTGTGGCTTTGAGGGGGTAGATGTGGGCGACACTATTCAAATGAAATATACGACCCCAAGTGGAAGTGAAGAAAGAACCTTCACGATTTCAGGAATGTGGGATGGATTTGGAGATAAAAAGGCCTTTTTCGTATCAGAGGCATTTTATAAACAGTCAGGATACTCGCTGGCAGAAGTATCTTCAGGACGACTGCATATTGAGTTCAAACAGAAGATAATGACACAGGCAGAACAGGATGCTTTTATAAACAGTCTGAACCTTGGAAAGCAGCAGCGTTTGTTTTTTACGGCAGATATGGGATTGTCAGTCCAGATTCTTTTCGGCATTTTAGGCCTTGTGTTAATTACCTGCTTCTGTGCCTATCTTCTGATTTACAATATTATGTATCTTACAGTGGCCGGAAATATCCGTTATTATGGTCTGCTTCAAACGGTCGGGATGACTTGCAGGCAGGTGTACCATCTGATGGTAGAACAGATGCTTCTGGTTGGCGGAGTTGGAATATCAGGAGGTATTATTCTTGGTTACACTGTTTCTTTTTTCCTCATACCGATTACCGTAAGATCTCTTGGAATTAGCAAAGAAGCAGGGAAGATTGAAATTGCGTTTCATCCGGCAGTGTTTTTCCTGACTATTTTATTTATCGGATTTACAGTTTTTATTGCCAGCCAAAAACCAGCTAAAATGGCAATGAGGTGTTCACCCGTTGAAGCGTTGGGGTATCGACCGAAAACGGGGGCAAAGAAGAGCCATAAAACAGGAAAAGGAAAAATATTGTGGCGTATGGCAGGGGAACAGCTTAGAAAGGATAAGAAAAAAGCTTTCATTGTCATGCTTTCCATGGCAGCCAGCTTATCGGTATTCCTCTGTATGACGACGTTGATTCACAGCCAGGGGGCAAGAGAATTTAATTATAATTATATGGATTTAGATATGGTCGTTAAGAATGATACGATCAAAAAAGAGGACTTATCAGAACACAGGCAGATTATAGACGAAAAGCTTCTGAATGAATTCAAAAAGACAAAGGGAGTGAAAGAAGTTCATCCGGTCATTTATACAGAAATAACAGTTCCGTGGGAACCGGAATTTTCGGACAAATGGATGCGTGAGTTTTATGAGATGTGGATGACAATTCCTTATGAGGATGAAATAGAAGAATATAAAGATCACCCCGAGAATTTTGGCTCCTGTCTGGTAGGAATCAGCCGGACAGATCTGGAAAACCTCAATGAGACGTTGGAAACACCTGTGGATGCAAAAGCATTTGAAAAGGGAGAGACCTGTATTTTAGTAAGAAACGATCTATCATTTAAGGAAAAGGAACTTTTAGGGAAGAAGGTCACCTGTACAGAATATGCTGACATGGAAAATAAACGTACCTTTGAGATTGCAGGACTTACAGATGAAACATATTATAACGCACTCAATGGATATCCACCTACGATCATTGTCAGTGAAAAGGTAGTCAATACATTCGTGGAAAATCCTTGTGTTTTTAAAGTGGGAATCCGTTACGATGAGGAGTATGATGAGGATACAGAGGGCAGGATCTTAGAACTGCTTCAGCAAAGTCCTGATGCAAAAGATTTTTCTTATGATTCTAAAATAGAATTGATGGAGTATGTCAAAAAAGCCCAGGGAAATATGATGGGAGTGGGAATCGGAATTATAGCGATTCTTGCATTGATTGGGTTTATGAATTATGTAAATACCACGGTAGGAAGTATCCAGAGCCGTCAGGTGGAGATTTCTGTTATGGAAAGTATTGGCATGACAGGAAAGCAGTTAAGAAAAATGCTAGTCATGGAGGGAATGCTATATGCAGGAGGCGCCTGGGGCATTACGATAACGATCGGGCTTGCTGTGACATATAAGATTTATCAGTCGGTAAATTATCAAGGAGTGCCATTTGAAGTGCCGATAATATCCGTTCTGGCAGCAATGCTTAGCATTGCTATAATCTGTATGATAGTGCCCGTTCTCGTATACCGAAATCTGGAAAAGAAAGGAGCAGTTGTCGAGCGAATTAAAGGGTTCGAATAATAAAATAGAAAAGAAAGAAATGCCGTCTGAACTATGGCACAGTATCATGCTATAGTTCAGACGGTATTTGTTATTCGTAGATATCCAGGCTGAAATCCTGCGTGACAACGGATAGAAGAAAAGATATAATAATAGATAACGATTTGGGTAATGATCGAACATGAAGAATGAGGTGGCTATAGATGGAAACACATGAAGTATTAGAAAAGGTGAAAAGCGGGGAAATGTCTGTCTCGGAGGCGGAACAGTATTTCCGGCGAGAGCCATTTGAAGAAATGGGGTATGCGAAGCTGGATACACATAGGAAGCTGCGCTCGGGTTTCCCAGAGGTAGTATTCTGTAGTGGTAAGACAGAAGAGCATTTACTCCATATATATCAAAAGCTGTATGAAGAGGAGGGGGAGGTGCTCGGAACAAGAGCCTCCAGGGAACAGTACGAGTTCTTAAAGACGGCGCTTCCGATGGTGGAGTACGACCCACTCTCCAAGATATTGAAAATTGAGAAAAAGGACAAGGAACACATAGGGAAGATCGCGGTCTGTACGGCGGGGACAGCAGATATTCCAGTAGCGGAGGAAGCGGCACAGACGGCCGAATATTTTGGCAGTTATGTGGAACGAATCTACGATGTAGGGGTCAGTGGGATTCACCGTCTGATGTCCCGTCTGGATGTGATTCAGAGTGCAAACTGTGTCATTGCAGCGGCAGGGATGGAAGGCGCCCTGGCAAGTGTCCTGGGCGGGCTTGTGGACAAGCCAGTCATCGCTGTTCCGACCTCAGTCGGGTATGGGGCAAATTTTCATGGGCTGTCGGCACTTCTGACGATGATTAATTCCTGTGCCAATGGAATCGCAGTCGTCAATATCGATAATGGATATGGCGCGGGATATATTGCGACACAAATCAACAGACTGGGGGAAGATAAATGAGCAGAACACTATATTTAGAATGTGGAGCAGGAATCAGCGGGGATATGATGGCAGCGGCACTTTTGGACCTGGGAGCAGATGAACAGGTGCTGCGCCGGACGCTTGAGAGTCTCCATGTTCCCGGGTACCAGATAAAAATCAGCAGAGTCTCGAAAAATGGCTTGGATGCCTGCGATTTCAATGTAGTATTAGACGAAAAGTATGAGAATCATGACCATGATATGGAGTACCTGCATGGTCATGCACATGGCAAGGACCACAGTCACACACAGAAGGACCACACCAGTCATGACCACGTACATGAACATGTTCACACACACTCCCATGTCCACGCTCATAGGAATCTTGGGGATATCTTGTCGATCCTTCGTGATTCAGACATGACGGATCGTGCAAAACACATAGCAGTACGTATTTTTGAAATACTGGCACAAGCGGAGGCAAGGGCTCATGGTGTTCCCATGGAAGAAGTACATTTCCATGAGGTCGGAGCCGTGGATTCAATTGTAGATATTGCGGCCGTGGCAGTCTGCCTGGATGATCTTGGAATAGAAGAGGTCATTGTCCCTGTTTTGAATGAAGGCTCTGGCTATATCCGCTGTCAGCACGGCATGATTCCAGTTCCGGTTCCTGCGGTAGCAGCAATTGTACAGGAGCATGGATTGCCGCTTCATATGACAGGCATCGAAGGAGAACTGGTGACACCGACGGGCGCAGCAATCGCAGCAGCGGTTCGGACAAGCAGCAGGCTGCCAGAACAGTTCATTATTCAGAAAATCGGAATCGGAGCTGGCAAGAGGCAGTATGAGAGGCCGAGCCTGCTGCGTGCCATGCTCATTGAGCCGCAGGGGCAGGAAGAAGATTGCAATCAGGAGGATTGTATCTATAAGCTAGAGACCAATATCGACGACTGTACGGGCGAGGCTTTGGGGTATGTGATGCAGAGGCTTTTGGATGCAGGGGCGAGAGATGTCCATTATATGCCTGTTTTTATGAAGAAGAATCGTCCGGCATACCAGTTAAATGTTATTTGCATGAGGGAAGATGTGGAAAAGCTGGAAGAAATTATTTTTAAGGAGACAACAACCATCGGTATCCGCAGACAGCGGATGGAACGCAGTGTCTTAAAACGGGAGATCAAAGAAGTGGAGACCTCTCTTGGAACGGCAAGGGTAAAAGTATGCAGCCTTCCATCAGGAAATCGCATCTACCCGGAGTATGACAGTGTTGTACAATTAAGTGAAAAGAATCGACTGTCCTGGCAGGATGTCTATAGATTGATTGAGAGGGAAGCCAATGAACGAGATATTTAAAGATTCCAGAGAGGATAGCAGGACGACAAAGCAGCAGCTTTTTTTGGAGAGCATGGACCAATATGCAAGACAGGATGTCGCGGTGGCATTTTCCGGCGGAGCAGACAGCAGCCTTCTTCTAAAGGCGGCCTGTCAGGCAGCGGAAAAGTACACAACGAAAGTCTATGCAGTGACCATACAGACCGAGCTGCATACGGCGGAGGATCTGGAGACTGCGAAACGGGTGGCAGAGGAAACAGGGGCATATCACATGATCCTGCATATTGATGAACTGAAAGAAGCCGGAATTGAACGAAATCCAATCGACCGCTGTTACTTGTGCAAAAAGCTTTTGTTTTCCAGACTTCGGGAGAACGTTGAGAAATTAGGAGTCCATACTATCTTAGAAGGCACCAATGCGGACGACCTAAAAGAATATCGGCCTGGCATCCGGGCAATCCATGAATTAGGAATCGTGAGCCCTCTGGCAGATGCGGGAATGACGAAAGCAGAAGTAAGAGCTCTTGCCTTCTCGTATGGAATCTCAGTGGCAGACCGGCCAGCGTCCCCTTGTATGGCAACACGGTTTCCTTATGGTACCGAACTGACGAAAGAAAAGATGGAAGCAGTTAAACAAGGAGAGGCATACTTAAAGTCCCTTGGATTTTATAATGTAAGATTACGTGTGCAGGAGGAACTCGCCCGAATAGAAATAGACACAGAAGCTTTGAATAAAGCACTGAAATATAGGGAAGAAATTGTAAAGTTTCTAAAGAAACTCGGGTATAAATATATCACACTTGATTTAGAAGGATTTCGTTCAGGGAGTATGGATATTGCACAAGGTAAGGGGGAAGACATGCAGGCATCGAGGGAACAACTGAAAGATAAGATGGAATGATATGAATCAGGGCTGATGAAAGCAGAGAATCTTTTGCATGAAGCCGGAAGGAGTCAGTATGAATGAACGTGTTGTAATAAAAAGTGAGGATATTGTCGGTGTGATCCAGCGTACCTTGAATGAAGTAGATACAAGGCTCGTTGAACACGGCATACGTGTAGCACTCTTGGTGTCAGGAATGCTTAAAGTAGATGGAGGATTCACAGAGAAGGAAAGACAGGATATCTGTATCTTGTCTGTGCTGCATGACATTGGAGCATATAAGACGGAAGAAATCGACCGCCTGGTACAATTTGAAACGCATGATGTCTGGGAACATTCCATCTATGGATATTTATTCCTGCGGTATCTATCCCCTTTGGATGAGTGGGCAGAAGGGGTTCTCTACCACCATGTGCCATATGAAAAGATTCCCAATACAAGAGAGGAAATCAAAAAGACAGCGCAGATGATCAATTTGGCAGACCGGCTGGAAATCTTCAGCAGAAGTGCCAGATCCGAGATGAGTTCAAAACAGATGTGGGAGGCCGCAGAGGAATATCTGCGGAAGAGACCGAAGGGACAGTTTTCAGAAGAAATCCTACAGTGTTTTTTCGATGCTCAGAAACAGTATGCGGTCTTTGACAGGCTCAAAGAGGAAAACATTGATTTTCATGAGGTGTTTCCAACGGTAAGGCTGACCAAGGAAGAACGCGTGAAATATTTGAAAATGATGACCTATGCCATTGATTTCCGAAGCCAGCATACAGTGACCCATACAATCACTACAACCAATATCAGTGAGTATTGTGCAAGATATATGGGAGTCCCGGAAGATCGGATTGAATATATCCGCTACGGAGCTATGCTGCATGATTTAGGCAAAATAGGGATTCCCGTGGAGATATTGGAATATCCGGGAAAACTAAGCGCCCAGGCCATGAACATCATGAGGACGCATGTGGATATTACCGAAAAGATTTTGAATGGAGCTGCTGCAGAGGATGTCACAAGGATCGCTTTGCGCCACCACGAAAAAATAGATGGAAGCGGCTATCCCAAAGGCTTGACAGGAAAGGATATGACATTGGATGAGGAAATTGTGGCGGTATCCGATATTGTCAGTGCGTTGATCGGCACCCGCAGCTATAAGTCTGCATTTTCCAAAGAAAGGACCGTTAAGATTATTGAAAAGATGGCAGAGGAAGGGAAGCTGAATCCTCAAATCGTGTCCGTTATGAAGGAACATTTTGACGAAATCATCGACAAAGTGGCCGATAGTTGTGCTCCCATCCTCCAAAATTATTATGGAATTCAATCAGAATACCGCCGGCTGCTGGTAAAGTTCCTCTAATGTCTGGAACGCATCAGGAGGAATACCGCAGTGACGGTCACCAAAGCTTCTGCCACCGGTACGGTCAGCCAGATTCCGGTCAGCCCGAAAAGAGCTGACAGAAGAAAGGCCAGCGGAATCACCAGTAAAAATCCTCTGAGGCAGGAAATCAGGAATGCATTTCCCGGTTTTGCAATGGAGCTGAAATAGGCAGCAGTGATAATGTTGATTCCCACAAACAGGAATGCAGTAAAATAAAGGTGCATCCCCTCCACTGCAATCGCATGGAGGGCGGTATCGTGCTCCTTGTTAAAGAGTTCTACGATCGGGTCGGAAAAGAGATACGTACATCCATAGGAAATCAGAGCGAATATCACCGAGGCCGTCAGGGCATACCGCAGCACCTTCTTTATATTTGTATCTTCCCTTTTTCCAAAGCACTTGCTCAATACAGGCTGGATTCCCTGGGAGATTCCTGTGAATATGGAAATCAGCACCAAGGCGATATTGGCGAGTATCCCATAGGCTGCAACGCCTAAGTTGCCGCTGTCCTTTAGAATCAGCATGTTAAAGATGATCATAACGATTCCAGAGGAGACTTCCACGATCAGAGAAGAAACTCCGAGGGAACAGATATCCCGAATACTCTTAAAATGTACCTTCGTACGGCAGAAATGGAACTGGTTCTCCTTTTTGATAAAATGCCGGGAAAGAATCAGGATACTGATTACCGGGGCGATTCCTGTAGCGAGTGCCGCACCTGCCATGCCGAGCTGGAACGGGAAGATCAGGATATAATCCAGGATAATATTGGAAAGGCTCCCCAGCAGCATGGCCGTCATAGAAAGCTGCGGCCTTCCGTCATTGCGGACAAAGGCAATGAGCAGGTTGTTCATCATGAACATCGGTGTAAACAGCATCAGGATGCGCAGGTAAACACCGGTCAGCGGGAGAATCGAGGCATCCGCACCCAAAAGAGCGGCAAGCCTGTATGGGAAGAAGAGTCCGGCGATAAAAAAGACGGACGCCAGGCACAGCATGAAACAAAATGCCTGGGTAAAGATGGTTCTTCTCGCGGCCTTATCCCCGCTTCCACCTGCAATAGAAAAACGTGTGGCACCACCGATTCCTACCATCAGTCCCAGCCCATTCAAGAAGCTGTAGACGGGAATCGCAAGGTTCAATGCAGTCAGGCCGTCGGCGCCGACTCCTCTGGCAATGAAAAAAGTATCTGCAAGGATGTAGCAGGACAGCCCGATCATCCCGAATATATTCGCAGAGACATATTTGAGAAAGGTGCGAAAAATAGAGTTTGTCTGATTCATGTAAAATATTCCTCCTGGTTGTTATGATTTTCATTACAAGGAAATTCCTTGCAAAACAGGCTCTATAAAGCATATATTTGCAAAATATCAAGAAAAGCATCCGCTTCCCTATACCTTCAAAGGCCTACCGGTATAGGGGGCGGATGCTTATGTATTCCCTACCCGGCGGCAGGGATGAGCATTCATTTTGGATTGCGAAGGTTATACTAACATAGATTTTAGAAGAAATCAATGCTTTTCTGAAAAGTGATTTCGGTGTAAAATAAAAAAGCCTAAATAGAAATATGACAGTCAGAAAAGATGAAAAATATACCATGAAAGAGGGAAGATAAATGAATAAGAAAGAAGTACTGGAGATCAGAAAACAATTTACACCGGCCAACTGTGCCATCACCCGAATCTGCGGGTGCTATGTGGACCATGAGAAGAACAAGAAAATGGAATCCAAGGAGGCATTCCTTTCTCTGCCGGAGGAAGAGGCATTTAAATACTTTGATATTTTCAAAAAGACCCTCTCCGGGACCATGGGGCGCAACATGCTGAATATGGAATTTCCGCTGGATGCAGAGATGCCGGGAGGAACACAGGAATTTTTAATGAAACTAAGGAACAGTAAGCTGGAGGATGATATCCTGCTGGAAGAGTTTTACGATAAAGTCATTGAAAGTTACATATATGAAGAAAATTATTATGTTGTCCTTATCCACGCGATGTATGATATCCCTGGGAAATCCTCCGATGATATCGAGATGTTCGATGCCTCGGATAATGTGTACGAATATCTGCTGTGCAGCATCTGTCCGGTCAGCCTTTCCAAGCCAGGTCTGTGCTATAATGCAGAGGACAACCGGATTCAGGACCGTATCCGCGATTGGATCGTAGATATGCCAGATAAAGGCTTCATTTTCCCTGCGTTTACGGACCGGAATATGGATATTCATGGAGTACTTTATTATACAAAGAAATCAGAAGATCTTCAGGAGGAACTGATCGATCATGTGTTAGGGGCCAGAATGCCGATGTCCGCGGATACACAAAAGGAGACCTTCCAGATGTTGATTGAAGATACATTGGGAGAAGACGGTGATTATGTGACTGTCCGCAATATTCACGAGACGCTCAATGAACTGATCGAAGAGCATAAGGAGGAGCCGGAGCCTCTGGCACTGGATAAGACCGATGTAAAGAAGATTTTTGAGAAAAGCGGCGTGCCTTCCGAGAAAATGGAGACTTTTGAGCAAACCTTCGAGGAGACCGCAGGGGAAAAAGCATCCCTTTTGGCAGCGAACATCACGGAAACACGGAAGTTCAATATTGAGACACCGGATGTTGTGATCAAGGTCAACCCAGAGCGGATGGACCTCGTTGAGACTCGCATGATCGACGGAAGACAGTGCCTTGTGATCGCAGTGGACGATCATATAGAGGTAAATGGGGTCAATGTGCGCACTATGAAGGCTCCAGGGAGCATACAGGTAGTGAACGAAGAGGAAGAAGAATAGGAAAAATTGCTATAAAATGTTTTAAAAAGCTGTGGCAGAGGAAATAGACTCCTTTGTCACGGCTTTTTTAGAGAAATGTACTAATTATAGTGACAGGTGACTCCGGGATTGTAGTAAAAAAGTATAGACTAAGACCCTAACTATGATTGAAATATTGTATAAAATGTGGTATTGTTAAAATATGGACAATGAGAGGCCGTTATTTGGGTGTATATGGTCTTGTGGCATGGGGAATGTCAAAAAGCAGTGTTGTCCGGGAAAGGAAGGTATAAGGCATGATTTATTGTGGAAAACATTTATTGACAGGAGACGGTAAGACACATTTGACAGATGCAGCAGTTGTTGTGAATGAGGCAGGCAAGATTCAGGATGTGGGTGCGAAGGCAGATATGGTGCAGAAGTATCCGAATGAAGAAGTGAAGGATTACGGAGATGTGACACTTCTTCCAGGACTGTGCGATATGCATGTACATTTCGGATATTATTACAGCCAGCCGGACCAGTATAATTTTGATGATTTTATGATTGCTTATTATGCACAGGAGCAGGCTAAGATCGCGTTAAGCCTTGGTATCACCACTGTGCGTGACCTTTCTTCACCGCATAATCTGTTAAAGCAGCTTCGTCTGGCTGGTGAGAAGGGATACTGTAAGGTACCGAGAATCATCCATTCTGATGCAGGTATGTGCATGACTGGCGGACATGGACACGATGATGGAATCGAAGAGGTAGACGGTGAATGGGAGATTCGTAAGGAAATCAGGAAGCAGATCCGCGATGGCGCAGACTGGGTGAAGATTCTGACAAGCAACCGTACAAGTATTCCAGAGTTCACACAGGAAGAACTGAATGCAGCAGTAGATGAGTCACACCGTGTAGGCAGGAAGTGTGCAGTTCATGCAGGACTTCAGCCGGCACTGCAGATGTCGATCGACGCTGGTTTTGATACAATCGAGCATGGTACTTTCCTTACATATGAGCAGGTAAAACAGATGGCAGCCAATGGACAGGCATGGGTTCCTACGATGACAGCTTACACAGTACTTTATGAATTCTGCAAAGAAAAGATCGAAGCAGGATTTAACGAAGGTGACAGAATCGCAGCTAAGGCAATCAAGGATATGGCATTCTTTGAGCCGGCTTACAACGCTTATAAAGATAACTTTAAGAAGTTCTATGACACAGGCGTGACTGTCTGCACAGGAAGTGATATGGTTCTGTACGAGGCACCGCCGCTTCCGATCAACCGTGAGATGGAATTGATGGTCGAATATGGAATTACACCGATCCAGGCAATTGAGACGGCAACTTCTAACCCGGCTAAGGTCCTTGGAATGGAAGATATCATGGGACAGTTAAAACCAGGACTTGAAGCAGATATGGTTGTTGTGAAGGGCAATGTAGCTGAGGACATCAAAGCTGTGAATAATCTGGTAGATGTTTATATGAGCGGTGAATTAGTTTACGGAAATAAATAATAAGAAAGAAGGACATGGACATGAACGTTACAGAGCGTGTGGAAGCACTGAGAAAAGTTATGGCTGAAAAGGGAATCGATGCATATATGATTCCATCTGCCGACTTTCATCAGAGTGAATATGTAGGAGAGTATTTTAAGGCAAGAAGATATATTTCAGGTTTTACAGGCTCCGCAGGAACTGTAGTCATCACACAGAATGACGGCGGACTGTGGACAGACGGAAGATATTTTATCCAGGCAGAGGCACAGTTAAAGGGAAGTCCGATTCGTCTGTTCAAGATGAATGAGGAAGGCTATCCTACAGTAGAAGAATATCTTGCAGATGTAGTACCTGAGGGCGGTACGGTTGGATTTGACGGACGTGTCATCCCAGTCGTGGAAGGAAAGGCCCTGGAGGAAGCATTTGCAGAGAAGCAGATCAAGATGCATGACACCGAAGATCTGATTGATCTGATCTGGGAAGACCGCCCGGCAATGTCTGAAGAAAAGGCGTTCCTTTTGGATGTGAAATATGCAGGAGAATCTTTCGAGGAAAAACTGGAAAGAATTCGTAAAGTAATGCGTGAGAATAAAGCTTGCGTCCATGTGATTGCAACTCTGGATGAGGTTGCCTGGTTGTTCAATATCCGTGGAAATGATGTGGTCTATACTCCAGTTATCTTAGGATATGCAGCAGTCACACTGGATAAAGTATATCTGTTCATGGATGAGAGAAAACTGAATGATGAGATCAAACAGTCCTTTGGAAGTACAGAGGTAGAGATTCGGCCATATAATGACGTTTACGACTATGTGAAGAGCCTGTCTAATGATCAGGTGATCATGATCGACCCGGAAAGAATGAACTACATGCTTTACAAGAGCATCCCGGCAGGTGTTGCCAAGGTAGAGGCAGAGAATCCGGCAGTCCTGATGAAGGCAATGAAGAATGACGTAGAGATCGCCAACACAAGGAATGCTTATATTAAAGATGGAATTGCCTGCACGAAGTTCATGTACTGGCTGAAGACCAATGTGGGCAAGATGAAGATTACAGAAATCACGGCAGCAGATGAGCTGGAACGTTTAAGAAGAGAACAGGAAGGCTTTATTGACCTGAGCTTTGAGACCATCGCAGGTTACAAAGAGCATGCTGCAATGATGCATTATGCAGCAACACCAGAATCAGACTATGAACTGAAACCAGAAGGAATGCTGCTGGTAGATTCCGGCGGACACTATTATGAAGGAACTACAGATATCACGAGGACCTATGTATTAGGCGAACTCAGTGACGAGTTAAAGACACACTATACAACCGTTTTACGCTCCATGATCGATCTGTCTTTAGCAAAATTCCTCTATGGCTGCCGCGGATACAACCTGGATATCCTGGCAAGACAGCCCGTATGGGATTTGGGACTGGACTTCAAATGCGGTACAGGACATGGTGTAGGTTATATCCTGAGTGTACATGAAGGACCGACTGGCTTCCGCTGGTATATCGTACCAGAAAAGCATGAGACACATCCATTTGAAGAAGGCATGATCATTACAGATGAGCCGGGAATCTATATCGAAGGTTCCCATGGAATCCGTACAGAGAATCAGCTTCTTGTGAAGAAAGCGGAAAAGAATGAGAATGGACAGTTCATGGTATTTGAAAATATTACCATGTCTCCGATCGATCTGGACGGAATCAATCCTGAGCTTTTAACAAAGCGGGAGAGAGATTATCTGAACGCCTACCACAAACAGGTCTATGATGTGATTGGACCGCATCTGACAGAAGAAGAACGCGAGTGGCTGAAAGAATACACAAGAGAAATCTAGTACAAAGTCCGGTATCACGGCATTCAGAGAATTAAGTAATAAATAGAGAATTTATAATACCTAATTGGGACTATTCATGTCTGATAAGGTATATAATAAATAACCGAAGCATAAGGGGTGCATAAGATAACTTGGGCACCTCTTATGCTTTATTCAGGACAGTGGTATATCCAGAAGATATAGGCTGTGGTATACTCTTTGTGTAGTTACAGATACCAAGGAAAGGAAAAGATAGTATGAAATACGATTTTACAACGATTATGGACAGGGCAGGACATGATGCTCTTGCATTAGATGTAATACCAGTGGCAGATGTAGAAGTAAAGGAGGGCTTTTCCAGACTCCCGATGTGGGTCGCTGACATGAATTTTCCAACTCTTCCGACGATTCTTATGTCGGTACAGGAACGGTTAAAGCATCATCATTTTGGGTATTTCAGTATGTCAGATGCTTATTTTGACAGTATCATTAACTGGCAGAAGGAACGGTTCGGGGTGACGGGATTGACACGGGATGCGATTGGGTATGAGAATGGAGTCCTGGGCTGCGTCTCCTCCACGATTCAGGCATTTACTGCGCCTGGCGAGGATATCCTGCTTCACTCCCCGACCTATATCGGATTTACGAAGACCATCGAGAATACCGGAAGAAACATTGTCTTAAGTGATTTAAAGATGGATGAAAGCGGAGTCTGGCGCATGGATTATGAAGACATGGAAAAGAAGTTAAAGGAACATAAGATCCACTGTGCAGTGATCTGTTCTCCACATAACCCGACGGGAAGAGTCTGGGAGAGGGAAGAACTGGAAAAGGCGATGGAGCTGTACAAGAAGTACGACTGCGTTGTGATTTCAGATGAGATCTGGGCCGACATTACAATGCCGGGTTATACACATATCCCGACACAGATGGTATCTGAGGACGCGAAGAACCGGATTGTCAGCGTATATGCACCGTCCAAGACATTTAACCTTGCCGGACTGATTGGTTCCTACCATGTGATTTATAATTCTTATTTACGTGACCGCGTAGAAAGAGCATCCGCGGCTTCCCATTATAATTCCTGCAATGTTTTGTCCATGCATGCACTGACAGGTGCTTATTGTGAGGAAGGAATGGTGTGGGTGGATGAGCTGCGGGAAGTGTTGAGCAGCAATGTGGACTATGCCTATGATTACATCACATCCAACTTCAAAGGCGTGAAGCTGGCAAAGCCGCAGGGAACCTATATGCTGTTTCTGGACTGCGAAGAGTGGTTAAAGGAGCACGAAAAGACGCTGGATGAATTGTTAAAGGCCGGAATCGAGGTCGGTGTGATCTGGCAGGACGGCAGACCGTTCCATGGAGAATATGCCATCCGCGTAAACCTTGCATTGCCTCACGAATTGGTGAAAGAGGCAATGGAACGACTTCGCAAGTATGTATTTTAACCTTGTGAAAGAACTAGACAGTGGCAAGTATAGATTGAGGTAAAGAATAAAAGCTGTAATGACAGAGCAGTTATGGAAATTATGGGTCCAGAGATTTTCGTAACAGCTCTGTCATTTTGTTGTAATATTTTAAAAATATAAAATTACAGCATGATGGGGGGTTGCAAATTATAGTCAATCGTGTATTCTGATACTAAGGGTTGACTGGAAGGGTCAAACCGATCAGGTCAAAGCGAGTCAGTCCAGTCGGGGGCAGCCCAGTCTGGCATATAGCTCCACAGTATTTGAGGGGAGGACATCATGAACGAAAAGTTTTATTCACTTCCGGAGGAGAAGCAGCGTTCGATTTTGAATGCCGCCATGGAGGTGTTTGCAAAGAATGAGTATAAGCGGGCTTCCACGGATCTGATTGCGGCAAAGGCAGGCATATCCAAAGGGCTTCTGTTCTATTATTTCCATAATAAGAAGGAACTGTATCTGTTCCTGTATGATTACCTGATCGAGGTGATGAAAGAGCAGGTGATTGATTCTAAGTTTGGGGACATTACAGATTTTTTCGAACTTTTGAACTATTCTGCCTCTATGAAAATGAAAATCCTGAAGAAGAATCCATATATCATGGATTTTGCGATGCGGGCTTTTTATTCGGAGAAGGAGGAGGTATCGGAGCAGCTGAAAGTGGTGAACCTCATGCAGGAGGACCAGCTTTATCAGATGTATTTCAGCGGAATTGATACTTATAAGTTTAAGGATGGGGTAGACCCATACCATGTCTATAAGATGCTGCGGTGGATGGCGGACGGATACATGCATGATGTGCAGATGACGGGCAGCCAGGTCAGCCTGGCAGAGCTAAGGTCAGAATTTTGTATGTGGACAGGAATGATGAGGAAACTGGTGTATAAGGAGGAGTATCAGGATGAGCGTGATTGAGATCAGCCATATTACGAAAGATTACGGACAGGGACGGGGCGTTTTTGATGTCAGCTTTTCCGTACATAAAGGAGAGGTACTGGGATTCTTAGGACCCAACGGAGCGGGCAAGACGACGACCATACGGCAGCTGATGGGATTTATCAAGCCGGATCATGGGACACTTACGATTCTGGGGAGGGACTGTTTTAAAGAGGCGGATGTGATCCAGAGGTCATTGGGCTATCTGCCGGGAGAGATTGCATTTATTGATTCCATGAACGGAATGGAATTCATCCGTTTTGTGGCGAAAATGAAGAATATGAAGGGGATGGGCCGGGCACAGGAACTGATGGAACGCTTCGAACTGGATGCCATGGGGAAGCTGAAAAAGATGTCCAAGGGCATGAAGCAGAAGATCGGCATCGTGTGTGCATTTATGGATCCTTCCGCAGAGATCCTGATTCTGGATGAGCCGACTTCCGGGCTTGATCCGCTGATGCAGAGCCGGTTCGTGGAGCTGGTTCTTGAGGAGAAGAAGGCAGGAAAGACGATTCTGATGTCTTCCCATATGTTTGAGGAAATCGAGCGTACCTGTGACCGCGCCGCCATTATCCGTGAAGGGAAACTGGTGGCTGTGGAAGAAATCGAGAAGCTGAAAGAGGGAAGGCAAAAGAATATCGAGATTACCTTTCAAGATACAGGGATGGCCAAGGCATTTGCGGCAGAATTTCCGAAGGCAGTTTATCAGGACGGAAGCAGGACTGTAACTGCCAGAGTAGGAAGAAATCTGGACTCTTTTATCAAGAAGGCGGGAGAGTACACGATCACAGACCTGGATGTGCGTACGCAGAGTCTGGAAGAATTCTTCATGCATTTTTACGGAGAGGGGGCTGATAAGTAATGAGTGCGACTTTATTTAAGAAAGAAATCAAATCCAACTGGCTGCTGCTTGTGATTTTCCTTGCGGTGCTCAGTATGTATGGCACGATGATCACGATGATGTTCGATCCGAAGCTGGGGGACAGCCTGAAAATGATGGCAGAGAGTATGCCGGATCTGTTTGCGGCGTTTGGAATGCTGGATGTGGGGACCACCCTGTTGGAGTTTGTGTCAGGATATTTATATGGGATGCTTTATGTGGCATTTCCGGGAGTATTCATTATCATCCTTTGCAACCGGCTGGCGGCAAAGTATGTGGACAACGGGTCCATGGCATATCTGCTGGCAGTACCTAAGAAACGCTGGAATATCATGCTTACACAGGGTGTCTTTATGCTGACGGCTCTGGTGGTCATGGTGGTGTATATTACCGCTCTGGTCCTGTTGGTCAGTGAAGTTCTGTTTCCGGGAGAGATGGAGACGGCGGCTTTCCTGAGAGTGAATGTGGGGCTTTTAGGACTGCTGGTCTTCTTTGGAGGGGCTTGTTTCTGTGCATCCTGTTTCTGCAATGAATCCAGGACTTCTTCTGGAATCAGTACGGCAGTTGTAGTATATTCCGTTCTTGTGCAGATGATCTCACAGGTGGGGGATAAATTCGAGAATCTGAAATATGCGACGCCTCTGACCCTGTTCCATGTGGATGGACTGGCAGCAGGAGACGGGGAAGCGTGGATGACCTGTGTGATCCTGTATGCGGTCGGGCTTACGCTCATGGGGATTGGAATCGTCAGGTTCAGTAAGAGGGATCTGCCGCTGTAAAACCAAAAAGCCGGCCGGAAGTGTGAAAATTCCTGTCGGCTTTATTAGCAGCGAAGCAGTGCTTTGAATGCAAATGCCATGATCTGTTTTTGAAAATATTATAATAGCAGTTCCATTCGAAATTATCATGTATTATCAGATTCTTAGGAAGCTTTTTACTTAATTTATCTTTGGCGATCTCATCTAATTCAGGGTTCAGCTCATAACTCATATGATTCAGATCCAGGAATCTTTTCACTTCCTGTAGCCCGGTCTGGATTCGGTCTGCCTCAAGGCGAATATCAAAATTATATCTTTTGTCGGATTCCCAGGCGGCAATTTCATACTGATTTTGTTCAATCCAGTCTGTGATAACAACTACGGAACCATGATTCCGTGACATCGTAATTAACTTAAATATATTATGTGTCTGGGGAACAGTAACACCCTTACATTCCAGAAAGGCCTTCAATGTTTTTTCAATGCACTGCTGCAGATTATAAGCTACATCATTTAGATACATTTCATCATTGTTATAGTATTGCATGAGATGCATTGCAACATCATAACAATGATATGCTGATTTAAAATACCGAATATCACACATCGTTGTCCCTCCTATATACAATAACACCAGTCTTTGCTATCTCGTTTTTCAGGCGTTCACCCAATTTGGTATTAAAAATAATATCTAAATCACTTTCTATTTGATCCAAACAGGCATCAATTCCCAACCTGGTATCATCTTTGATAATTAATACATCCAGATCACTTGCGGAATGACAGTTAAAGTGTATGGCACTTCCAAAAACTATAATTCCGATAACATGAGGATCTTCTTTTACAGCTGTTATAAGTGCCGCAACATCCTTTTGTTTTAAAGGATGGATGTGATTTACATTTTCGTAGTCCAAATTGAAAAGAATGTCAAAGTCCCAAAGGTTCTCTCCATGATGGTGAATATACTCCTGAATATTTTTACCCATAACATATACGTTCTTTCGGAAAATAAATCTGATACTTCTTCAAAAGATTATAGCATGTTGACCATAGAATAACCAGTGCAATATTTCTGCATTGCTTCTATCCCTTAGTTCATGGTATCATAATCATATTAAAGTTACATGCTGGAAAATGAGAAATGAAGAGGAGCCCCCCATGCAGTCCATACTAATCATTGAAGACGACCCAAATATCAACAATATGATCTTTGAATATCTACAGGAGAACAACTACGCCTGCACCCAGGCATTTTCAGGAACGGAGGGTGCCCTGCGCTTCCAGATGGAGCACTTTGACCTGATCCTTCTGGACCTGATGCTTCCGGGGCAGACCGGGGAGGAGCTGATTCATACCTTCGCGGGAAAAGGCCCTGTCATTGTGCTGTCCGCGAAGAATGAACTGGACAGCAAGGTGGAGCTTTTATCTTCTGGGGCGAACGACTATATCTGTAAGCCCTTTGACCTGCGGGAGCTTCTCGTGCGTATCCAGGTCCAGCTTCGCAGCACGCAGACCTTTGACTCCGATAGTGTCATTCATTATAAGGAGTGGTCACTGGACCCGGAGACACAGGAGATGAGGGTATCGGGGAAGAACATCGATTTTACGAAGCATGAATTCAAGATTCTGGAACTGCTCTGTAAGCACCCCAGGAAGGTCTTTACCAAGCAGGTCATCTACGAATATGCCTGGGGGGATGAGGTCTATATCGAAGATAAGACGATCAATGTGCACATCAGCAACATTCGCTCCAAGCTAAAGGCAAGCGGAACGGATGCCTATATACAGACGGTATGGGGGATGGGCTTTAAACTTTCTTAACCTTTTCTTTGCGATTTTTGAATCCTGCGCGGTTACACTGTAGATAACAGCAAAGGATGAGCGTACAGGGATGAGAATCATAAGTACGCTATAAGGCAAAGAAAGGAGCTGCCATGAATACAGAATATGCAGTCAGAACAAATAATTTAACGAAGATATACGGCACAAAAGCCGCCGTGAGCCACCTCAATATGGAGGTGAAGTCCGGTGACATCTATGGATTTATCGGCCGGAACGGTTCCGGCAAGTCTACCACATTAAAGATGTGCTGTGGACTGGTACATCCGACGGAGGGAGAAATCTCGCTCTATGGTTCATCTGTGAAGGACCAGACTGCACGCCGCAGGGTAGGGATGCTGATCGAGGAGGCCGGGTTGTATCCTCATATGACCGCCAGAGACAACATGGTCTTGAATGCCAAGTGTCTGGGGCTTACGGATCTGCGCAGTGTGGATACGATTCTGGATCTGATGAACTTATCCGGGACCGGGAAGAAGAAGGTGAGACAGTTTTCCATGGGAATGAAGCAGAGGCTGGGAATCGCCATGGCACTACTGGGGAATCCGGACCTTTTAATTCTCGACGAGCCCATCAACGGCCTGGACCCGGAGGGGATTCGGGAAGTCCGGGAATGTCTGATTCGGTTGAATGCGGAGGTAGGAAAGACAATTATTATTAGTTCCCATATCTTAGGAGAACTGAGCAAGCTCGCCACCCGCTATGGAATCATCAAGGAAGGTGAACTGATCCGTCAGATTTCCAGACAGAAGCTGGAGGAGCAGTGCAGAGATTATCTGGATCTCAAGGTAGACGATGCCGACAGGACAGCAGCCCTGATTTCGGAGCATTACCCGGAAGCGGTTTATGAGGTGTTTGGTAGAAACCAGCTCCATGTTTTCGACTTTCAGGAGTCGGCGCCTCTGACTGCACTACTCGTGCAGAACGGGATTGCGGTTCATTCCAACAGCCTGCACCGGATGGATCTGGAGGAATATTTCCTGGATCTGATGGAAGGGGGTGCACACCATGCTTAATCTTCTGCGTATGGATCTGTACCGTATTGTCCACAGCAAGAGCTTTTACATCTGCTTTGGCGCCCTGATACTGTGCAACTTCATGACATTTGGAATATTGCTTTTGCTTACGAACCCGACTCTAAGAGATTTGATCATGCAGTATGGGGCAGAGCTGAGCGCCGGCTCGGACCAGATTAAAGAGGCCTTGTCTACGGCTTCCATCCTGGAAGTGTACCGTCAGGGAACCATCGGAGGCGGACTTTTCTCTGTGAGTACTGGAATTCTTGCATCACTGTTCATCTGCACAGATTTTGACTGTGGATTCATTAAGAATATCATGGCGGCCCATGAGAATAAGTGGGATTATATTCTCAGCAAAATGTGTAGTCTGATACTGATTAATTTGCTGTATCTGGTGGGATCTTTTATCACACTTCTGCCATTAAATCTGATCAGCGGCGGTGTTTTTGCCTGGTCATCGACAGCGGATATCCTGTTTTACCTGTTTTCAGCCTGGATGGTGACAAATGGCTTATCTGCGCTGACCATGCTGATCTGTATTGTGACACGCAGTAAGGCGGCTGGAATCGCAGGGGCGATCTGTTTGAACGGCGGATTGATCGTGATGATTCTGAATGCCCTGCTTGGTCTGTTTGGCCTGCAGTGGCTGACAAAGTACAGCCTGTATGTCAATCTCGCATCACTGCCCAGTTCATTTGAAGGAAACTATAGTCTTCAGGCGTGCATTACCGGGCTTGTATTTCTGGTCATCTATACGGTGATCAGCAAAATTGTACTGACGCGCAGGGACATTTGACCTAGACAGGCTGCGGAGAAACCTGATTTGATAAGCAGGCAGTGGAGCAGGTCGCGAAGCTGCCTGTATCATCGGGAAGATGGTTTAGGAGGAACGTGTGGATGTTTGTTCTCATTGTGATATTGATTTTGATTGTAATTATATTATCGTCGCTGCTTATCCTTTATATCAGGGAAGTCCACCATCTTAAGAGCCAACTGGAACAATTGGAGGCAGGCTCCCAGATGGAACTGACGACGAATACGAGGAACCCTGCTTTTGTGCAGCTCTATCAGAAGCTGAATTATATTTTTTCCGGTTCCCACGCAAGAGATCAAAGATATATCCGTTCTCAGAACCAGTTGAAGCAGTCTATTTCCGATATCGCACATGACATCCGAACCCCCCTTACGAGTGCGTCTGGTTATCTGCAGATGCTTAAGGACTGTACAGATTCCGCCAAGCAGCTTCGATATGAAAATATCATTGAAAAACGGATCGCAGAATTAAAGGATATGCTGGAAGAACTGTTTCTGTACACCAAACTTACCAGTGAGGAGTTTTCACTGGAATGCCGGGATACGGCGGTATTTCCTGTTCTGAGTGAGTGTATGATTGGACTATATCATGTATTTGAAGAGAAGGGCATAGAGCCGGATATCCGGTTCGAAGATGAAGCACTCTGCGTGTCAGCGGCACCGGAGGCTTTGTCCCGTATTTTCCGCAATCTGATTAACAACGCCCTCCTGCATGGCGCAGGGGGACTTTGTATTGTCCAAAAGGGAACAACACTTACTTTTATGAATCCCATAGAGAATGCAAAAGCGATTGATGTGGAGCAGATCTTCGAACGCTTTTATAAGGCGGACCAGACACGAAAGAAAGGTTCCTCAGGGCTTGGGCTTGCCATTGTCAAAGAATTATGTCTGCGCATGGGTGGCACTGTGAAGGCGGAGATTAGGGAGGAACAAAAGCTGGCAATTACGGTTACATTTTTACCGGGACATCCTTTGAAAGGGCCGAAAAGCCCGGAAAAGAATGAGTCGGAAAGGCAGAGGGGAATACAGGAAGAATGTTAGGAAGAAGCTAAGGGGGAATCAAGATGCGTGCAATGGGAATTCTTCAGCAGAACATCCGGTATCTGTAACATGGTATTATTTGATGGTCTGATTCCGATACTGCATCGGTGTCAGGCCATATTTTTTCTTAAATACATTTTGAAAATAAGCCTGGCTGGAGAAGCAGAGGTAACTGCTGATCTCACTCAGTGATTGATCAGAGTATGTAAGCAGGCTTTTTGCTTCTTCCAGCTTACACCGCATGATAAAGCTGCTGATATCGAAGCCCAGCTCTTTCTTGAACTTCTGGCTGATGTAGGTCTTGCTTTTTCCGGCAAAGGCGGCCACGTCATCCACCCGGATCAGTTCATTTGTATGTTGGGAAATGAACTGGATGCAGTCGGAGATTTCCTTGGACATTCCGTGGGGAAGCTTGTTTTTTGCGACCCGTTCTGTAAAGTCAAAGATCATGGTGCGCTGCAGAGTCGCAAGTGCCTTTACACTCTGCATCTTTTCCCCTTCGTTAATATATACGTCACTGAGCTGATAGGCCTGTTCGATATCCATGCCGCCCGCTATGGCGGCCCGTGTGGTGAGCGTCGTGCAGGCTATCATCAGATTTTTTACGTTGCGCAGAAGCGTATCGCCTATTTTTCCCATAATCAATCGGTGCTCTACAGAATCCATCAGCTTTTTCAGACGAATCGTTTCCCCATTTTTTACACATTCCAGATACTGCTGCTCAAAGGAATAGGTATTGTGGAAAAGCTGTTCCTCCTTTGCATCATGAATCTGGCTGGAGTGAATCGTGGAAATCTCTTCCAATGACGGCGTATCATCCAGATGAAAATGACGGGCAAGATCCACAGTCTGATTGTTTAGAGAGAGGTGGAGGAAAGCCAGTGTCTGGGTAAACTGATTGAACGAAATCCGTGGTGTATTGTTCAGAAAGCTTGTGATGCCGTCTTTAAATTCCATGGAAATACCGCATTCCTTCATGAACATGCGGATTGAAGACTCTGTGACCGGAACACTAAAGACGGGGCCGATGATCAGAAATTCATCACTGCCTTCGATGCTGATCTGGCCAAAATAGCAGAAGGACTCCATAAGGTAATAATCTGGATTTTTATGAAACGTAAGCATATATGGCAGTGTAGAGGTGATATTGAGGATACTGTTCTGATATTCGGGATAGGAATACAGTACGGTACCGGGGGTACGGCAAACATTTACCGGGATAAAGGTAGATGTGTAGAACAGACGGCAAAATTCCTGCAGGTTTTCGATCATTGGAAGGCCTCCTTATGTAATGTTTTCCATGCCATAATCAGGCATGAACTCTGAATGATTAATTTTACAATAATATGATTAAAATTACAATACTATGAATGACGCATATGATAATTTATAAGATATCAGGGGCAAAAGGTCATGCGGTTCATGCCTGTATGAAAAAGCATCCCGGTAAGGGCGGCCCAAATAGTAGAAAAGGAGTTAATTAGATGGAAAAGCAGAAATTAAAAGAATTGATTGCACAGATGACTTTAGAAGAAAAAGCAGGATTATGTTCCGGCGCAGATTTCTGGCATACAAAAGCAGTAGAGCGTCTTGGAATCCCGGCAGTAATGGTGAGCGACGGACCTCACGGGCTTCGCAAGCAGAATGAGGCGGCGGATCATTTGGGAGTCAATGACAGTATCAGGGCAGTGTGTTTCCCGGCAGGCTGTGCCACCGCGTCCAGTTTTAGCAGAGAAGCAGTAGAATTGTTGGGAGAAGCTATCGGGGAAGAATGTCAGGCAGAAGGTGTCAGCACCGTATTAGGACCAGCCATGAATATCAAGCGTTCTCCTTTGTGTGGAAGGAACTTCGAGTACTATTCTGAAGATCCTTTCTTATCTACAGAGATTGCAGGGGCACTTGTGCATGGTGTGCAGAGCAAACATGTAGGCACAAGTCCGAAGCATTTTATGGCAAATAACCAGGAATATCACCGCATGACCAGCTCCTCCGAGATGGATGAGAGAACCATGCGCGAGATCTACCTCGCTTCCTTTGAGGGAATGGTGAAGAAAGAAAAGCCATGGACTATCATGAATTCCTATAACAAATTGAATGGAACCTATCTCTGTGAAAATAAGGAAATGCTCACAGATATCCTTCGGGATGAATGGGGATTTGATGGATATGTGATGACGGACTGGGGCGCAATGAATGACCGTGTGGCCGCACTGAAGGCGGGATGTGAGCTTGAGATGCCGGCATCCTCTGGAATCACAGATGCCGAGATCGTGGCCGCTGTTCAGGATGGAACACTTGATGAGGATATATTGGATCAGGCCTGTGAGCGAATACTGAATATTGTATACAGATTCGAAGAGAACCGTGACAAAGAGGCAGTGTTTGATCTTGAGAAGGATCACGAGACCGCAAGAAAAATCGAAGAGGAATGTATTGTACTCCTGAAAAATGAAGGTTCCATCCTTCCATTAAAGAAAGAGGCGAAGGCGGCCTTCATTGGAAAATATGCCGAGGCACCAAGATATCAGGGAGGAGGAAGTTCCCATATCAATAGCTTTAAGGTAGAATCCGCTCTGGATGCAGTCCGTGCATGGAAAACAGAGAATGTATCCTACGCAAAGGGATTTGATGATACTAAGGATGAGACAGATGAGGCTCTGTTCAAGGAGGCTGTTGAGGCAGCAAAAAATGCGGATACAGCCGTTATTTTCGCCGGACTGCCGGACAGCTTCGAATCCGAGGGATATGACCGGAAGCACATGGGATTGCCAGGATGTCAGAACCGTCTGATCGAGGCTGTGGCAGAGGTTCAGCCGAATACAGTAGTAGTCCTTCATAACGGTTCTCCGGTAGAAATGCCGTGGATCGGCCAGGTCAAAGCGGTCGTGGAGGCTTACCTCGGCGGACAGGCTGTGGGCGGTGCCGTAGTCAATGTTCTCTATGGAAATGTAAATCCGAGTGGAAGACTTGCAGAGACTTTTCCACTGCGTTTGGAAGACACACCGTGTTATCTGACTTACGGCGGAGAGCATGACAAATCTGTATACTCAGAAGGTGTTTTTGTGGGATACCGTTATTACGCTTCCAAGGATATGAAGGTCCTATTCCCATTCGGATATGGTCTGTCCTATACGACATTCGAGTACAGCAATCTGGTTCTGGACCAGAAGGAGATTAAAGAGAGCACAGCATTAAAGGTCTCTGTTGATGTGACCAATACAGGGACGTGTGCCGGAAAGGAAGTAGTACAGCTTTACGTATCTGCAAAGGAAAGCGCGATGAAGCGTCCAGTCAGAGAACTGCGCGGCTTTGATAAGGTGGAATTAAATCCGGGAGAAACAAAGACAGTCACATTTACACTGGATAAGCGTGCCTTTGCCTACTGGAGCGTGGAAATTCATGACTGGCATGTGGAGAGTGGTGCATATGAGATTCAGATCGGAAAATCTGCACAGGAGATCGTCCTGACTAAGCTTGTTCAGGTGGAGTCTGAGACTGTGATTCCGAAGGTATACAGCATTAATTCTACAATGGGTGAGATTCTGGCAGATCCAAAGGGAAAGGCAATCATGGAACAGGCTATGGGATCGATTACCGGAGGCGGCCCGGCCCAGGAAATGTCAGCCGAGGCCCAGGATGGAAGCGGGGCAATCAGTAATGAGATGATGGCGGCAATGATGGAAGGAATGCCATTGCGTCAGATTTTGAGCTTTGTACCGGGAGTGAAGAAGGAGATGTTAGAGCAGTTGATTCAGGCATTGAATTCATAAATAAAATATCTGTAAATTTGCAAATAAGCTTGTTAAAGTCTGACAAAAAACGTATAATAAAGGTGTACAAAGAGGCGTGGTGAAGGATAGAAGGAAGGAGTTGTTAGTTATGTCAAAGAATGTAATGATAACGATTGGCCGTCAGTTCGGCAGCGGTGGACGTGAAGTAGGTTCAAGACTTGCAAAAAGCCTGGGACTGCCGTTATATGACAAAAACCTGGTTGAGATGGCAGCGAAGAAGCTGGATATCAGTGAAGAAACGGCAGAAGAAGTTGATGAGACAACTCTGAGCAGATTCCTGTCTTCCTACACTTATACTCCGGCAACGGTAGTACCTTATGTCGGCAATGTGGAGTACATGGAGCCGATCAACGACAAGATGTTCTATACACAGTCAGCAATCATCCGGGAACTGGCGAAAAAGGGGCCTGCTGTATTTATCGGAAGATGCGCAGATTATGCATTAAAGGATCATGCAGAATGCCTGAATGTTTATATCTGTGCGGATAAGGAAGACAGAATTAAGAGGATTGCAGGGATTTATGATCTGACAGAGAAGAAGGCGGCTGATAAGATCAAAAAGGTGGACCGGGAACGGCGTTACTATTACGAGACTTACACAGGAAAGGACTGGGGAGATGTTACATCCCATGATATTATCCTTAATGTGAGCAGGCTTGGAATGGAGCGGACGATCAAAGATCTGGAGATGATCTATCGGGGAATGACAGAAGAATAGTCTGAAAAGATGCTGCGATTTACTTCGAATGCAAGAGTGATAACACAAGGTGCGGTCCCATAATCGGGGCCGCATTTTTTATGGTGGCAAAGACGAATGACAAAGCGAAAACCACAAATTCAGACATTTACACAGTAGACAATTCGCCTGTTTATGGGGTAAAATAGTACACAGTGCATACAGATAGATAAGGGAAAAAGAGAGGGTTATACATGTTAACAGGGATGAAAAAATTATTTGCCCCGGTAGATATGACAGAAGGAAGTCCGGGAAAACGAATTGTGGCATTTACGATTCCGATGCTGATCGGCAATATTGCCCAGCAATTATATAATACGGTGGACAGTATCATTGTGGGACGGTTCGTCGGGGATAATGCACTGGCGGCGGTCGGCAGTGCGGGACCGATTCTGAATCTTTTGCTCGTACTGTTTGTCGGGATATCCGTCGGGGTGGGAATCATGGTTTCCCAATATTTCGGTGCAAAACAGAGAGAGGAGCTGTCCAAGACAATTGGCTGTTGTATTACTCTGACTATTATCACGACTATCCTGGTCATGGCAATCACGCCTTTTGTGACTATGCCGCTTCTGCGGCTTTTGAATACTCCGGATACGATCATCGGATGGTGTAATTCTTATCTGATGATTTTGTTCATGGGAATCATTGGATGTGCCTTTTATAATATTTTGGGAGGAATCTTGAGAGGACACGGGGATTCCGTGTCGGCACTTTTGTATCTGTTGGTGGCGACCGTCATTAATATTGTGCTGGATTATATTTTTGTAGCAAAATTCGGTCTTGGTGTTGCCGGAGTCGCGCTGGCGACTGTCATTGCGCAGATGGTATCTGCAGTACTGTCTTTCTTAAAGCTGTGCCGGATGAAAGATGTTTTTGATATGAGGAAAAAATATCTGGTTCCTGAAAAGAAGTATATGTGGGACCTGATACGGTTAGGTCTCCCGTCAGGTGTGACGCAGGCCATCTTTTCCTTGTCCATGATCGTGGTCCAGTCATTGACCAACAGTTTTGGAGAAATGTTCATTGCGGCCAATGTCATCGTCATGCGTGTGGATGGATTTGCCATGATGCCGGCATTTTCCTTTGGAACAGCCATGACGACTTATGCAGGACAGAATGTGGGGGCACGGAAAATGGACCGGGTGATCAAAGGAGCCAAGCAGGGAACTGGAATTGCCGTTGCGACTTCCACAGTCATCACGATACTGATCTTGCTCTTTGGAAAATATCTGATGGCCATCTTTACGTCTACCCCGGAGCTGGTAGATCTAAGCTTTACGATGATGAAGATCTTAGCGGTCGGCTATATTGCAATGGAAGTGACCCAGTGTCTGTCCGGTGTGATGAGAGGGGCCGGAGATACGGTGACTCCGATGTGGATTTCCATGGTGACCACAGTTGTGATTCGTGTGCCTTTGGCATATGGGCTTGCATATCTGACCAGATCGCCTAAAAATCCGAATGGAAACAGTGCATGTATCTTTATCTCCCTTTTGATTTCCTGGGTGCTGGGAGCAGGAATTACATTTCTCTGTTACCGCGCAGGGCGTTGGAAGAAAAAAGCATTGGACTAGGCTTGACAGACGAGATACAAAAATAAGATTTACAGAAAGGAAAAACGGTCAGGACGCAGGATATCCTGACCGTCATTTTATGACAAGATGAAATCATACAAACATACAATTTATGCCTGTTATGTGGGCTTTATCACACAGGCAATCGTAAATAACTTAGGCCCTCTTTTATTTTTGACATTCCAAACACAGTTTTCTATCTCCGTTGAGAAAATAGGATTTCTGATTACTTTGAATTTTGGAATTCAGTTGATCGTAGATCTGCTGGCGGCGAAATATGTGGATAAGATCGGGTATCGTCTCAGCATGGTATTTGCACATTTTATGGCTGCTGCAGGACTTGTGGGAATGGGAATCTTCCCGTTCCTCTTTCCGTCCCCATATCTGGGGCTGATGGCAGCGATATTCTTCAACGCAATCGGAGGAGGACTGTTGGAGGTCCTGGCAAGTCCAATCGTGGAGGCAGCTCCGACTGGGGAAAAGGAGAAGGCCATGAGTCTTCTACATTCATTCTATTGCTTTGGCCATGTGGGGGTCGTAATTCTCTCGACGATTGGATTCCATCTGGTCGGTATGGAGAATTGGCGGTATCTTCCTATTATATGGGCAATTGTCCCATTTTTGAATGCTTTTGCCTTTATGAAGGTCCCGATTCGCGTATTAGTAGAGGAGGATGACCGGATTCCGGTACGAAAGCTTCTGACGATGAGAGTCTTCTGGCTTTTTGTTGTTCTGATGTTATGCGCTGGGGCCTCTGAACAGGCCATGTCCCAGTGGGCCTCTTTCTTTGCGGAGAGCAGCCTGCATGTTTCAAAGACAATGGGCGATCTTTTAGGACCATGTTCCTTTGCAATTTTGATGGGAGTATCCCGGGTCTTCTATGGAAAATGCGGGGAACGGATCAAACTTGAGAAGTTCATGTATATGAGCAGTATGCTGTGTATTGTCAGCTATCTGCTGGCAGTATTTGCTCCAATTCCAACCGTCAGCCTGCTTGGATGTGCCTTATGCGGTCTTTCGGTAGGAATCATGTGGCCCGGTACTTTCAGTATAGCGGCCCGTGAATGTACCCAGGGAGGGACGGCCCTGTTTGCATTTCTGGCCCTGGCAGGAGATGCGGGATGTATGTCCGGCCCTGGTCTGGTCGGAATTGTGGCCGACCATGTTGGAAAATGGGGATTAAAAGGAGGTCTGCTTGCAGCAATCATATTCCCGATCTGTATTGGAGCAGTCTTCTTATTTAAGACAAATAAGAAACAAGAGATAGATAAAGATATCGTTGAAGAACTATAAATTTATATGCAAACAGAGCCGTTTTTGGATGGCATTTAAATCTCATCAAAAAAGGAGAGAAGCAGATTTTGAACAGCCGCTTAGCCTTTTTGAGAAGCCAGTTTTAGTCCAAAATGTCGGCTCTGTTTTTGAATCATTAGCTATTTAATTATTTTTTGGACGAAATTATTAAAAAACTGTGAAATCTGACACTTTATATTGACTTTTTTATATAATACTACTAATATAATCGTTAGGTATCTAACTAATTTTAAGATACTGAAGAAGTAGGCAGAGCGGATTTCGAATATCCGTTTCGACAGGAACATATGGATGTACGCGAAGTACAGAGGAAAGGAGCGTTAAGGATGAATTGTGACATGGGGCAGATTCCGACAGTCGGCATTATGGGACAGATCATGCACTTGAGTATGAAGAAGGCAACACAGTTGTTCGAGAAGTTCAATCTAAAACCGGGCCAGGCGGGAATCCTGTTTATGCTGGACCATGCAGGGGAGCTTTCTCAAAGGGAGATGGCGAAGCACCTGAATGTGACGCCGCCGTCCATTACTGCCGCGATCCAGAAGATGGAGAAGGAAGGCTATATCAGGCGCAGGCCGGATGAGAAGGACCAGAGGATCATGAGGCTGAGCATTACTGAGAAGGGGGAAGCCTGCTTAAAGGATATCAAAGATGTAGCAATGAAGATGGATGCAGGGATGTTTAAAGGGATGAGTCAGGAGGAAAAACTATTATTGAGGCGCCTTCTGCTCCAGATGCGGGATAATCTCTCGGAAATGCCTGTAACATAACCGCATTTATAGCAGGATTAGACACAGCAAAAGATTAGACTAAAAGGAAAGGATAGGGATTTATGAAGAAATTATTCAAGTATATGGGAATGTACTGGAAAGCAATGATTGCAATTCTGGCAGTTCTCATTGTGCAGGCGTATTGTGACCTGTCACTGCCGGCGTATACTTCTGACATTGTCAACGTCGGAATCCAGCAGGGCGGTATCAACGAATCTATACCGGATGCGATTGCGCAGAAGGATATGGACAAACTGCTTTTATTTGTAAATGCAGATGAAACCAAGACAGTGAAGTCCGCCTACGAATTAAAGAAGAAGGATACAGGCTTTGATTATGACGGGGCCGTATATGTTCTGAAAGAAAAAGTAAAAGAGGATGAAAAGAAGAGCGAAAAAGTGTCTAAGATTCTTGGCAAACCGATGCTTTTCGTTTCCGGCATAGAATCAGGGAGTGATACGACCAAGAAGATGGAAGATTCTATGAGAGAGAATATGAAGTCCTCGATTCAGAAGGCAGCAGATGAACAGAAGAAAGCTGCCGCACAGCAGGTGGAGGATGCCGCTGCTGCTCAGATGTCGGATGAGATGAAAGCCGCAATAGCTGCAAATCCGCAGATGGCTGCCCAGATGCAGGCACAACAGGACCAGGCGGTACAGCAGGTCGAAGAAGAGATTCAGAAGAAGATTGATGAGCAGCTAAAGAAAATCGATGATGCAGATATCTTCGAATTGTTCGGGATGATTCCAGAGGAACAGCGCGTCGAGGTCATTGATAAGATGAGCGAACAGATGGATGATATGCCTGAGACGATGGTGGAGCAGGCAGCGACCGTTTACATCAAAAGCGCATACAGCAATCTGAAGATGGATACAGACCACATCCAGAACTCCTATATTCTGTCCACCGGAGGCAAGATGCTGGCGCTGGCATTTTTAGGAATGATAGCCAGTGTTCTGGTAGGCTTCATTGCTTCCCGTGTGGGTGCGTCAGCAGGACGTGACTTGAGAGGGCAGGTGTTCAGAAAGGTTGTAGGATTCTCCAATAATGAATTCGACCACTTCTCAACGGCTTCCCTGATTACGAGAAGTACGAACGATATCCAGCAGATTCAGATGCTGATCGTCATGCTGCTGCGTATGGTACTGTATGCTCCGATTATGGCAATAGGTGGAATCTACAAGGTATTCCACACCAACGTATCCATGTCCTGGATCATCGGTCTGGCAGTATTACTGATCGGCCTTGTCATCCTGGTGCTCTTTACCGTGGCGATGCCGAAGTTCAAGATTTTGCAGAAATTAGTTGATAAATTGAACCTGGTAACAAGAGAGATTCTGACCGGTCTGTCTGTTATCCGCGCTTTTAGTACAGAGAAGCATGAGGAAGAGCGTTTTGATATGGCCAACCGGGATCTGACAAGGACCAACTTATTTGTTAACCGTGCCATGACCTTTATGATGCCTGTTATGATGGTGATCATGAATGGAATCTCCGTACTGATTGTCTGGACAGGTGCACATGGAATCAGCGATGGTCAGATGCAGGTCGGTGATATGATGGCATTTATCCAGTATACGATGCAGATTATCTTCAGCTTCCTGATGCTGTGCATGATTTCCATTATGCTTCCGAGAGCGGCTGTGTCTGCAGACCGTGTGGATGAAGTCTTAAAGAGTGAGACAATGATCCATGATCCAAAGGAGCCAAAAGCGTTTCCAGAAAAGATAAATGGAGTCCTGAAATTCGACCATGTTTCCTTCCGTTATCCGGGAGCGAGCGAGGATGTACTGCATGATATTACATTCGAGGCGCGGCCGGGTGAGACGACGGCAATCATCGGAAGTACCGGAAGTGGTAAGTCTACGTTGGTGAATCTGATTCCGAGATTCTATGATGTGACCGAGGGTGAGATTACTCTGGACGGCATGGATATCCGTGATATCAGACAGCATGAGCTCAGAGCGAAGCTCGGATATGTTCCGCAGAAGGGCGTGCTCTTCTCAGGAGACATTGCTTCTAATATTATGTTCGGTAATCCAGACGGCTCCGATGAGGAGATGATCGAGGCTGCAAGGATTGCACAGGCGACAGAATTTATTGATGAGAAGCCGAGCAAATATGAGAGCAGCATTTCACAGGGAGGTTCCAATGTTTCCGGCGGTCAGAAACAGAGACTGTCAATTGCGAGGGCGATTGCGAATCATCCAGATATCTTTATCTTTGATGACAGCTTTTCTGCATTGGATTACAAGACCGATGTGACACTTCGCCGGGCTTTGAAGGAAAATACAGCGGACAGTACAGTGGTGATCGTTGCACAACGTATCAGTACGATTTTACATGCAGAACAGATCATCGTTCTGGATGATGGCCAGGTGGCAGGAATTGGTACACATAAGGAACTGCTCAAGAACTGTGAGGTCTATCAGCAGATAGCAGCATCACAGCTGTCAGAAGAAGAATTAAAAGCAGATATGGAAGGAAAGGAGGAGAACAGCCATGAGTAGAGGTCCAAGAAGAGGTATGGGCGGCCACGGCCCGATGAGGGGAATGGCACCCGGCGAAAAGCCAAAGGATTTAAAGGGCACACTAAAGAAGCTGCTCGGTTATATGAAAGCATATAAGATTCAGCTGTTTTTCGTCCTTATTTTTGCAATCGGTGGTACGATTTTCAATATTGTAGGACCGAAGATACTTGGAAAAGCGACGACAGAGATTTTTAACGGTCTTGTGAGCAAGGTCTCTGGTGGAGACGGAATGAACTTTACGAAGATCGGAAAGATTCTTTTGTTTACTCTGGGACTGTATGTGGTAAGTGCGTTGTTCTCATTTGTACAGGGCTTTATCATGACCGGTATTTCTCAGAAGATGACATATCGGCTGAGGAAAGAGATTTCCCAGAAGATCAATCGCATGCCGATGAATTATTTTGACACTAAGACACATGGTGAGGTGCTTTCCCGTGTGACCAACGATATCGATACGTTGGGACAGAGCCTGAACCAGAGTGCAACTCAGATGATCACCTCCGTCACAACGCTGATTGGTGTCCTTGTGATGATGCTCTCCATCAGTCCATTGATGACTGTGGTAGCACTTTTGATCCTGCCGGTTTCTGTAGGATTGATTTCCATCATCATGAAGCGCTCCCAGAAGTACTTCCGTGGACAGCAGGAATACCTGGGCCACGTGAACGGACAGGTGGAAGAGGTCTATGGCGGACACAATATCGTGAAAGCATTTAATAAAGAAAAGGATGTAATCACAGAGTTTAACGAAATGAATAACAAGCTGTACGAATCTGCATGGAAATCTCAGTTTATTTCCGGTATGATGATGCCGATCATGCAGTTCGTCGGTAACCTGGGATATGTTGCAGTTGCCATTCTGGGAGGATATTTGACGATCAAGAATGCAATTGAGGTCGGAGATATTCAGTCCTTTATCCAGTATGTGCGTAACTTTACCCAGCCGATCCAGCAGATCGCGCAGGTGGCAAATATGCTCCAGTCCACGGCAGCGGCATCTGAGCGTGTCTTCGAATTCCTCGAAGAAGAGGAAGAGGATCAGACTGTGCCGAATCCGGTATCTGTAGAAGGACTGCAGGGAAATGTGGAATTCGACCATGTACACTTTGGATATAATCCAGAGAAGATCATTATCAATGATTTCTCTGCTAAGGTAAAAGAGGGACAGAAGATTGCCATTGTAGGACCGACAGGAGCCGGTAAGACGACCATGATCAAGCTGCTGATGCGTTTCTACGACGTGAATTCGGGAGCAATCCTGATCGATGGACACGATGTCAAGGACTTCAACAGAAGTGAATTAAGACAGATGTTCGGCATGGTGCTCCAGGATACCTGGCTGTTCCACGGAAGTATTAAGGATAATATCCGCTATGGAAAGCTGGATGCGACGGATGAGGAAGTCATCGAGGCAGCAAAGGCGGCACGTGTGCACAGATTCGTGCAGACGCTTCCGGGCGGCTATGATATGGAACTGAACGAGGAGGCAAGTAACGTCTCCCAGGGACAGAAGCAGTTGCTTACGATTGCGAGAGCGATCCTGGCTGATCCGAAGATTCTGATTCTGGACGAGGCGACAAGTTCCGTTGATACAAGAACAGAGATTCAGATTCAGAAGGCGATGGACACCCTGATGAAGGGAAGGACCAGTTTCGTTATTGCACACAGACTTTCGACTATTCGGGATGCAGATATGATTCTGGTCATGAAGGATGGAGATATCGTCGAGATGGGCAACCATGATGAACTGATTGAGAAGAATGGGTTCTATGCAGAACTTTATAACTCACAGTTCGAGAAGACAACCGCATCGATTTCAGCGTAAGATGCAGACAGAAACACCGTGGCCCAGAGAAAAATAAATTTCTCTGGGGCATGGTGTTTTTTGAATTTTTGGTGAGTTGATAAATAGGTTCAGAGTGATTATAATATATTTAACAAGACAGCCGGAGGGTGAATGCACCTCACCCGCCCCGGTGAAAGATTTTACGAAATAGCCGTTTACTTTCTCATCACAGGGTGATATGTACCCTCTTTACTGGACAAAACCAGTGAGGAGGGTATTTTTTATGCTTGTCATAAATGTTTTTTACAAGAGTGATGATTACAATAATCATTAGTACACAAGAATGTTTTTAGATAGATTCAAATTGAGGAGTATTAGTATCCTATCGTACCTGTGAACAGTTACATACTACCAGCACAAATTAGAAAACACAGATAAATTCATCCGAAATTCATATGCCTCTGGTATAATGTACACATAATACCGGGAGGTCTTTTTTATTATGAGGAAACGAATCTTATTTTTAGAGGATGAGCCAGTGATCCAGGAGGTTCTGGCAGAATATATGAAGATGCAGGATTACGAGGTCTTTCTGGTCTCGGACGGGGAGAAAGCCATAGAGGCGCTGGAGAAGAGTGTGTTTGACATGGCGGTGCTGGACATCATGGTTCCAAAAATCAGCGGTCTGGAGGTATTGAGCTTTATCAGAAAGCGCTTTCCTGATATGGCAGTGATCATGCTGACGGCCCTGGGAGATGAACAGACACAGGTACAGGCGTTTAACGAGTATGCCGATGATTATGTGGTGAAGCCTGTGTCGCCGATTATTCTGCTGAAGCGGATGGAAACGATTTTCAGAAGGGTCAGACCCCTTGAGACGGTACAGAAGGGACTCTGGATTGACCGTGAAGGATATCAGGCTTATTTCAACGGGACAGCCCTGGAACTGACCTTGAGTGAGTTTCTTCTGCTGGAGACGCTGTACGAAGAGCCGCGGCGGGTCTTCACGCGGGAACAGTTGATTCTTCGGATTTTTAACGAGGATTATATCGGAAATGACAGGATCATCGATGCGCATGTAAAGAATCTGCGAAAAAAGCTGCCGGGAAATTTTATCAAGACGGTAATCGGAGTCGGATATCAGTTCAGACAGGAGGGATAAAGGATGAAGCTTTCGAAAAAGACGTTTCTTTACAGTATTGGAATTTCTGTGCTTCTGATTGGGCTGATTGTGATTTATTTCGTGACGATGCTGCCGTCCCTTTATGTGGATTATATGAAAAAGGAGAACCTAAAGTCGGTCGTGGAGGTGGAGAAGGGATATATGAAGAACCACAGCTACGAGGGACTAAAGGTGCAGAATCCGACCGGATCGGCGACTCTGGAGATCCCCATGTCCGGGAATGTGCTGTATGTGGCGGGAATGGGATTTCATGCTGATATCACAGTGAAGGATGAGAATCTTGTGCAGTTCATTGGGCAGGTGCGGGAATGCTTTCAGGATATAAAGGATATGGATAAGGAGGATTTTGAAGTAATTGACTGGAATCTTCTGAAAGATGGCATCAGTCAGGGGGAAGTATTGAATCAGCAGTCCCCGATCGATATGAAAGTGGAAGTAAATCAGGATGCGGAGGTGTTTCGGAAAGACGGGACCGGGAAAACGCATGTGGTGGGAGATGATATCTTTGTGTTTGAGGGAGGCGTCTCTGATGAGTCCAATCAGTATACCACATATATTGCGATGGGAAAAAGTGCCGATTCTCTCGTGATTTCTTTTCTTCCGGTCATGACACCGCAGATGAAAGAAATCAAGCCGATTGTTCTGGGGAGTGTTCCGATGATTGCGGCGGTACTCTTTCTGATCGTGATGATCTGTTCCCAGTATTTTTCCAGGAAAATCGTGAATCCGGTGATCCGGCTGGCACACTATGCCCAGGAGGTCAGGACTGCCGGGAATCTGGAGGTCACCCCATTTGAAATCCGGGAGAAGGATGAAATCGGAGAGCTGGGGCGGTCTCTGAACGAACTTTATACAAGAATCCGGGAAAATTATGAGGAGCTTGAGAAAAAGAATGAGCTTCTCAGGAAGGAGAATAAACGACAGGAGGTCTTCCTGCGTGCCTCCTCTCATCAGCTCAAGACGCCTGTCACGGCGGCGCTTCTGCTCGTGGATGGGATGATACAGGAGGTGGGAAAGTATCAGGATACAAAGACCTATCTGCCCCAGGTAAAGGCACAGTTGCAGTCCATGAGGAGGATTGTTGAGGATATCCTGTATCTGAATCACTGTACGGAGCATCTGCAGATGGAACCGGTGGATATGGAGCTTTTGATGGATGATGTGATTTCTTCTTATGCAGTACAGGTAGAGGCAAAGCAATTAAGCAGCGAGAAAAAGACTGTGCCATGCAAGCTGGTGAGTGACCGGGAACTATTAAAGAAGATACTGGATAATCTGGTTTCCAATGCAGTCTCCTATACACCGCCCGGAGGCAGGATTTTTTTAGAGGTATGTGAGGATCGTGTGAGGATTCTGAATGAAGGTGCACATATCGAGGAGGAAATGTTGCCCCATGTGTATGAGCCGTTTGTCAGTGGAAATACCAGGGAAAAGGGGAAGGGGCTCGGGCTGTACGTGTCTGCTTATTACTGTGAAGTGCTGGGATATCAGCTTCACATAGAAAATGTGCAGATGGATGTGAAGGAGGATACATCAGAAGGAGTTCTTACGATACTTCGTTTTCACTAGGAAGATTCAATAGGGTCACACGGTATCTTCATATGAAATTCATATGAGAGCGTTAGAATGGAGACATCAAAGATGAGAGGAGAACAGGGATGTTAGTGGAGATTAGAAATCTGCAGGTGTTCTATGGAAAATTCCAGGCACTTGAAATCGACCGCCCGATCAGGATCAATGAGGGAGAACGGATCGGCATCATCGGCTCCAACGGGGCGGGAAAGACGACGCTGGTGAAGACTCTGCTGGGACTTACTACCTATAAAGGAAGGGTCGAGACGAGGTTAAAGCCGCAGGATATGGCAGCACATCTTCAATTTAATCATTATGTATCTACGATGTCAGTCCGGCATGTCCTGGAGACGATTTTGGATACCAGTATTAAGACGAATCAGAGATTAAGGGAGCTGATCGAATATTTTGAATTTGAAGAGTGCCTGAAAAAGCGATACAAGTCCCTTTCGGGAGGACAGAAGCAGAGGCTGACGATCATCATGGTGATGATGCAGGATGCACCTCTTACCTTTTATGATGAGGTGACCTCAGGACTGGATTTTGAGACAAGGCAGCGTCTGATGGAAAAGCTGCTGCAGTGGTATGAAGGGAAAAGCAACACACTCTGTATCGTGTCACACTATTATGAGGAGTTGGAGCTTCTGGCGGATCATCTTCTGATTCTGGATCAGGGCAGGGTGATCGATTATGGCAGGAAGCAGGAACTGTTTCAAAAATACTGTGGTGAATCAATCATTACCCTGGATGCGAATGCGGAAAACGAAAGACTGACGGCTTCTTACCGAAAGCTTGCGGCGCCGGCACACCTGATTGCGCTTGCATGCAGGGAACAGGCGGAGGAAGAGGAACTGGCAGGCTTGTTGATTCGAAATAATATAAATTTTAAACGCAGCAGCAGTGATATTGAAATCATGTCTGTGAATGCCAAGGCTGCTTATGCGAAGGAACATGAAAGCGGGGTGTCTGTAAATGACTGAGAAACGATGCGGCAGAAGGTTGATTGTATATGAAATCAGAAATGTACTGGGAAATCCGTTTATCTATATGTTTGGAATTGTGTTTCCTGTGCTGATGTTCTTTCTTATTATCAAGACGGTTCAGGCTGATGTGCCGGAATCAGCTATTTCACAGGCTAATACGGCTGTTTTTATTACTATGACCCTGATGATCCCCATGGCGGTTGTTCTGCTTGGATATTCCTCCAATTATTCTCAGGAGCTGGAAAAGGAGATTCCGCTTCGGATGAAGCTGTTTGGTTATCCGGAAAAGTCGGTGCTGCTGGCGAAGATCATCGCACAGTTCGTAGTGATGGCAGCCGGACTTGTAATCTATACAGCGGTGGCATATGCTTCTGTGGAAATGGAGACGCCCCGGGTGAGTTCGGCATTGTGCCTGATTCTCTGTTTGTTCCTTTTGAGTGGAATTTATTTTGCACTGGCTCACGGTGTAGCAACAATTTTCAAGAAATTTGGAGCCGCCTATGTCGTGATGATGACGGTTTTCTTTGGCAGTATGATTCTGTGCGGAATGATGGGAATTAAGGTGGACCAGCTTCCTACATTTGCACAGAAAATGGCGGCGCTTCTGCCGATGAGCTATATCAGCAGTGATTTTATTGATTTCTGGACAGAGGGCAGTTATAATTTTGCCCCGCTGATACAGTCTTTCCTGTTCACGGGCGCGGTGTCCGGTATTGTTCTACTGATTGCAGTGAGGAGGGAATATAGGAAGATTACATCTGTCTGAAAAGTCAGCCTGGATAGATGGCTAAAATGAAAACTCCGGTCATATATATAGAAGAAAAGCAGATTGCGGAGTATGGCATGGAAACGATTGCGCAGATTATGAAGTCAATATATGGGTACCTGTGGGGGATGCCGATGCTGGTGGTCCTTCTGGGTACCCATTTATATTTTACGTTCCGTCTTGGAGTGATTCAGAGAAAGATACCGAAGGGAATCCGGCTTAGTTTTTCGAAAACAGAGGAAAGCAATGAGGGGATTTCGCCCTTCTCTGCACTGGCAACTGCACTTGCGGCGACCATAGGCACGGGAAATATCATTGGAATCAGTGCGGCCATCGCAATTGGGGGACCAGGCGCAGTGTTCTGGTGTTGGGTGACGGGAGTGTTTGGAATTGCCACCTGTTATGCAGAATGTTTTCTGGCAGTAAAATACCGGGTGCAAAAGCCGGACGGCTCTTTCCTGGGTGGTCCTATGTATGTGATGGAGAAGGCGCTTCATCAGAAGAGTGCGGCAGTGATCTTTGCTCTCAGCACGATCCTTGCCTCTCTTGGGATGGGCAGCAGCGTTCAGTCTCATTCCATCTGTGCGGCAGTTACGGCGAATTACCGGATCTCACCACAGATCATTGGAGCAGTGGCCGCAGTACTGGCAGGAATTGTGATCCTGGGAGGGGCAAGACAGATATCCAGGGTATGTACATATCTGGTTCCATTTATGAGTGTTTTCTATATGGGAGGCTGTCTTCTACTTTTGTGGATCAACAGAGACTTTTTGGGAGAGACACTAGCGGTAATCGTACGGTCCGCCTTTTCGTCCAAATCTGTGGCGGGTGGAATCGCAGGAACGGCAGTAATGACCGGAATGCGAACGGGAATCTCGAAAGGATTGTTCACGAATGAGGCTGGACTGGGCTCTATCCCGATGACAGCAGCCTCGGCCCGGACCAGTTCTCCGGTAAAGCAGGGAATCATCTCCATGACGGGGCCGTTCTGGGATACAGTCGTGATGTGTGCAATTACCGGGATTGCGATTGTCAGTAGTATGCTGAGGACTCCGGCGGCCTATCAGGGGGTAGCGGACGATCAACTGTGTTTTCTGGCCTTTGCCGGGCTTCCCGTGGATGGAAGCTTTATGCTGTCGGTCTCGCTTGTTCTGTTCGCTTTTGCGACCATCATCGGATGGAGCTACTATGGAGAATGTGCGGTACAGTATCTCTGGGGAAAACAAAAGATCCTGGCATACAGGGTCCTCTATATTATGGCGGTTTATCTGGGAGCTGTGATGTCGCTGGATGTTGTGTGGACGGTGTCGGATCTGTTCAATTCCTTTATGGCAATCCCCAACATCCTGTGTATCTGGATGTTGAGGAAAGTGATTATAGGTGAGACGCGCATGTCACTGAACAGATAGTCACAGATTGCTTTTGATAGGAAATGTATGAGTATCGACGGACCTAACTGCTAATATCTGCTACAATCGGAGGAAACTTAGGAGATTCCTACAGCCGGAACTGCAAGTCTTGCACCTGTGGCGGCCTCCGCGCCGAAGTTGAAGCTGGGGGCCAGATCATAGGCAAAACGGTAGCCATACTGCTCGGGACGGTATTTTTCGATGGCAGCATAGGTGCTTTCAATTGCGGCACAGAAATCGTTCTCATCCTCATAGGGCTCGCTCTGGAAATAGAGCATGATACACTCTTCAAGTTCTGCAGTTCGGTAGCCTTCTGGGAGCGGATTTTCAAAAGATAACGGCACCTCCACACCGACTGCGGTCTTGGAAAAACCCTCTGGAACAAGTGCGGATGGAAGCTCGATCAAAGCAGCAGATTCGTACTTTTCCGGGATGCTGTTCATAAGTCCCTCCCAGTCACACCCCATTTCTTCACAGTAAGAAAAATAGTCATCAGCATTTTTAGCTGGGAGATAGATCAGCTTTCTCCTTGGTCTTTCTTTTGCGGTAATCATACATAAGTTCATGTTCTGGTTCATTTCCTGATCCTCCTTATTTTGTACATAGTCAAGCAGGGCATAATAGTGTCCGATTGGATACTGCGTAAACAGCGGAAGAGGAATCTGCGTCTTCCGATATTGGGAAGGTGTCACATGAAATTTCCGGTAAAACGAACGGGTAAACCCCTCGTGAGTCTGGAAATGACAGTTCAGTGCAACATCCAGGACACTCGCATCACTCTCGATCAGTTCATTAGCACTTTGAGTCAGGTAGACGGAGTTGATATAATCTTTAAGCGGCTGTCCCAGAAAAAACTGAAACATCCGGTCTACATGCCGCCTGGAATAGCCAGCCTCGACACATACCCTCTCCACACTGAAATCCTCATCTTGGAAATGGAGCCGGATATAATTCTGAATATTGTGTACTGCCTCAATGGTATCCCTGTTCGGGAGCTTGGCAAAACGTTTGTTGGTCTTTTCATTTTCCATATATTATGTACCTGCCTTGTATCGTAATCATACTAGAATTTATAATTTAACTTCTTGACCTTTTTGGACAAACAAATAGGTTTTTAATATTATAGCAAATGTCAGTTCCAAATGCTAACAACTTGATTTACAGCCTATTTTGAGTGTGATAAAATGATAGATATGGATTACGACAGGGAGGAAGTTTATATGGGTTTAACACATTTCGATGAGAATGGAAAGGCATTTATGGTAGATGTGACGGAAAAGGGGGAGACGATCCGTGAGGCGACAGCAACCGGTAAGATCGTAGTGAACCAGGAGGTCTATGAGGCAATCTGTGCAGGTGTAGTAGGCAAAGGAGATGTGCTGGGGGTTGCAACGACAGCGGGAATTATGGGCGCGAAGCGGACATCGGAATTGATTCCCATGTGTCATATCCTGCCGATTACGAATTGTAAAGTAACATTTAAGATGCTGCCAGAAGAATATGCAGTGCAGTGCTGGTGCACGGTAAAGGTGACAGGAAAGACCGGAGTGGAGATGGAAGCGCTGACGGGAGTCAGTACGGCATTACTTACGGTGTATGATATGTGCAAGGCATTGGACAAGTCCATGGAGATCAAAGAAATTTATTTATGCCGAAAGACTGGCGGAAAGAGTGGAGAATATTATCATGAAAAGAAGATGGAAGACAGCAGTCATTACATTAAGTGATAAAGGATATGCAGGAGAAAGGGAAGATAAGAGCGGACCGTTGATCCAGGAGATGATAGAAGAAGAGGGGTATGAAGTAGTTGAGATGATCTTACTTCCAGATGAGCAGAAGATGATTGAGGAAAAGTTGATTCAGCTCTGCGATGAGGCGAAGATGGACCTGATTCTGACGACAGGGGGGACTGGCTTCTCGCCGAGGGACTGCACACCGGAGGCGACACTTGCGGTGGCAGAGAAGAATGCTCCTGGAATTGCAGAAGCGATGCGTTATGCGTCACTGCAGATTACGCCGCGTGCAATGTTAAGCAGGGGGGCTTCTGTGATACGCAAGGAGACATTGATCGTGAATCTTCCGGGAAGTCCTAAAGCTGTGAAGGAAAATCTGGAATACATACTGGCTTCCCTTCCCCATGGCCTGGAGATTATGAAAGGGTTGACCGGGGAATGTGGTAATGAGGTAAAAAAGAAGTCATAATGGGAAAAGTATGAAGGTAAAAATAAAAAATATGATAAAAAAGAGTATACTCTGTAAAAATAGGGCAGATTGCTAAAAAAGAAAAGAATGAAATAGAAACTTTAAAGTGACAAAATAAATTTAAAAGTGATAAATATACGATATTTATTCAAAAAGAAAATTATTAGTTTCTAAAGAAATTAAAAAGAAAATTAAGAAGTATAAAGATTGCAAATGTATTAAAAAAATTGCGTTTGTTATTAAAGCATTATATTAAAGAATACTTTAAAAGATAAGGATATTTAAAATGAAGAGGTGGTTTGCTGGTCTGTGGGTATGGTATCAGATTAGAATCTGCCTCTTTAGAAACATGGGGTTTTTAATAATGACACAAGATAGGAAATTAAGGATAAAAGGCTGCATGTACGCTTTTTTGGCGGGCGTACTTTGGGGCGTGACAAGCCCGGCAGCTCAGTTTTTATTTGAAAAGAAGGGAATTGTCTCCGAATGGCTGGTTCCGTATCGTCTGATTTCAGCCGGAGTGCTGCTCCTGATTTATGCGAAGGTAAAGGGGCAGGATATCATCAGCGTGTGGAAGGATAAAAATGACGGAATCCGTTTGGTTCTGTTTGGAATCCTTGGGATGATGGGGATGCAGTTCACATTTTTTTCTGCGGTTCAAGAGATGAATGCAGGTACTGCCACGATTTTTCAGTATCTGAATCCAGCGATCCTGATTCTGTTTTTTGCGATTGTTCATCGGATATTGCCAAGCAAAAAAGAAGTATTATCCGTCTGCGCTGCAGCGGCAGGAATTGCAATTGTTGCGACACATGGAGATTTTTCTACGCTGACGATTTCGACCAAAGGGCTGGTCTTAGGAATGATGGTAGCTGTGACGACCTGTTTCTATGGAGTTCTGCCGGCACCTCTTTTAAAGCGGTTCTCTGCTGAGGCAGTGAGCGCGTGGGGGATGATTGCAGGAGGAATCGTGCTGATGATAGCTGTCAGACCGTGGCGCATTTCTGCTGTGATAGACTGGCAGGTAGCAGCGGCCTTTCTTATGATTATTACAGTAGGAACGATTCTTCCGTTCTGCTTCTACCTGACATCGGTGAAATATACAGGCTCTGTATATGCAGGGCTGTTCTCCAGTGTAGAGCCCGTTGCGGCCACCGCAGTTGCTGCTGTCGCACTGGGAACAGAGTTCATGAAGATGGATATCCTGGGCTTTGCATTAGTGCTTTCTACTCTGTTTATACTGGCAATCCCAGAGAAAGTACGCTAAAATCAAAAGAAGACGGTTCATTGCCGGGGACAAAAAAATCTTGCATGTGATATGGAAAAGTTATATAGTTGACATTGGATTGCTTACAGGACCTTCTTAATGGAAGGGGAAATTTTCATTGGTTACAAGGAGCATGAAGATGGAACATACCACAAAGAAAAAGTCTCTCATGAAGGACATGACGCAGGGCAGCCCTATGAAGCTGATTTTAGAGTTTACCCTGCCTATGATATTTGGTTTTTTATTTCAACAGTTTTACAATATGGCAGATACCGTGATCGTTGGCAGATTCCTGGGCGTTCATGCATTGGCATCTGTGGGAGCAACGGGATCGATTAATTTCTGCGTGATAGGCTTCTGTATGGGAGTGTGCAATGGATTTGCAATTCCAGTGGCGCAGAAGTTTGGAGCAAAGGACGAGGTGAGGCTGAGAGGATTTGTTGGAAACAGCGCGCTTCTGGCTATCTTGTTCGCGGCAGTAATGACGGCCGTTACTGTGATACTGTGCCGGCCGATTCTGGAGTTCATGAACACACCGTCGGATATCATTGACGGAGCATACAACTATATAGTAGTTATTTTTGCAGGAATTCCTGCAACATACCTTTACAACCTGTTGTCAGGTTACATCCGGTCCCTGGGAGATGCGAAGACTCCAGTTGTGTTCCTGACGATTTCTTCCTTATTGAATATTGTTCTGGATGTACTTTTTATCGTTGTCTTCCACATGGGAGTTGCGGGAGCAGCGTGGGCAACTGTTGTCTCACAGGCCGTGTCCGGTATTTTGTGCTTTTTCTATATGATTAAGCATTTTCCAATTCTCCGGTTAAAAAAGGAGGACTGGAGCCTGCGAAAGACTTATGTCAGCACGCTGTGTAAAATCGGAATTCCGATGGGACTGCAGTATTCCATCACAGCGATTGGCAGTGTCATTCTCCAGGTAGCGGTAAATTCCTTAGGCTCTATGGCTGTGGCGGCTGTTACGGCAGGGTCCAAGATTCAGATGCTGCTGGCATGTCCGTTCGATGCGATGGGCTCTACCATGGCCACCTATGGCGGACAGAATGTAGGTGCGAAGAGGCTGGACCGGATCAGCCAGGGGCTGAGAAGCTGCGTGATCATCGGTGGCGTCTATTCCGTTATTTCGCTGGGAATTGCGCTAATGTGGGGCAGGAATATCGCATTTTTATTTATCAACAAAGGGGAGACCGAGCTCTTAGGACAGATTTATATGTACTTACTGGGCTCAGTTGTATGCTATATGCTGCTTGCGTTGGTCAATATTGTACGTTTCCTGATTCAGGGGATGGGATTCAGCGGTTTTGCGATTCTGGCAGGTGTATGTGAGATGGCCGCAAGGAGCTTTGTTGGATTTGTATTGGTTCCTATTTTCGGATTTAAGGCGGTCTGTCTGGGAAATGGATTAGCATGGATCGCAGCCGATCTGTTTTTGATACCGGCATATTTTCATGTAATAAAGAAACTAAAAAGATTATTTCAGGAGGGCAGAAAAAATGAAATGGAATAAATTCAGGTTAAAAACGACTACAGAGGCTGAGGATATAGTAAGCAGTATGCTGATGGACCTTGGGATTGAGGGAGTCGAGATTGAGGACAAGGTGCCTCTGACCCAGGCAGATAAGGAGCAGATGTTCGTGGATATTCTGCCAGTAACTGAGCCGGATGACGGCGTAGCATATTTGAGCTTTTATCTGGATGAGGGCGATGAGACAGATCAGATTCTTGCAAATGTCCGGGCAGAGTTGAAGGAGATGTCCTCCTATGTGAATGTGGGAGAGTGTACGATCGAGGAATCTCAGACGGAGGATGTGGACTGGGTGAATAACTGGAAGCAGTATTTCCACCAATTCTATGTGGATGATATCCTGATCATTCCTTCCTGGGAGGATGTAAAGCCGGAGGACGAGGATAAGATGGTGATTCATATTGATCCGGGAACTGCATTTGGTACAGGAATGCACGAAACAACACAGTTGTGTATCCGCCAGCTTAAGAAACATGTGACACCTGGGGCAGAAATTCTGGATGTAGGCTGTGGCAGTGGAATCTTGGGAATGCTTGCCCTGAAATTCGGCGCAGGGCATTCTGTCGGTACAGATCTCGATCCGTGCGCAATTGAGGCGACTCATGAGAATATGGAAGTGAACGGTATCCACCCGGACCAGTATGAAGTGATGATCGGGAATATCATTGATGACAAAGAGGTTCAGGATAAGGTCGGTTATGAGAAATATGATATTGTTGCGGCTAATATTCTTGCAGATGTCTTAGTCGCTCTGACACCTGTGATTGTAGATCAGTTGAAAAAAGGTGGTATCTATATTACCAGTGGAATCATTGATGATAAAGAGAAGACCGTCGTTGACGCAGTTGAGCGGGCCGGATTGGAAGTCCTGGAAGTGACCTATCAGGGCGAATGGGTCTCTGTGACTGCACGAAAGAATTAGAGGGAGGCCCATCTATGCATCATTTTTTTACAGAGCCGTCCCAGATTTGTGAGACGGAGATTTTTATAGAGGGTTCGGACTTCAATCATATGAAGAATGTGCTCCGTATGAAACAAGGCGAAAAAGTGGGAATCAGTGACGGACAAGGAACAGATTATACCTGCGAGGTGGAACGTTTTGAAGAGGGCGCGGCAGTACTTCATATCCTTTCTTCGGAAAAGAGCTATTCGGAGCTTTCCTCCCGCATTGTTCTTTTTCAGGGACTTCCCAAAGGAGACAAGATGGAGCTGATCATCCAGAAGGCTGTCGAACTGGGTGTATGGGAGGTAGTACCTGTGTCTACAAGGCGTGCCGTAGTAAAATTGGATGATAAGAAGGCGGCGAAAAAAGTCCAGCGCTGGAATTCCATCGCGTTGGGCGCGGCGAAGCAGTCAGGCCGGAGCCTTGTGCCGGAAGTCAAGCCGGTCATGGGCTTTGCAGAGGCTTTGGAATATGCCAGGGAGCTTGATATTACCCTGATACCTTACGAGATGGCAGAGGGCATGGAAAAGACGAAAGAAATGATTTCCAGTATCCGTTCAGGTCAGAGCATCGGTGTCTTCATCGGGCCGGAAGGTGGATTTGATGAGGAAGAGGTGGAAAAGGCCCAGGATATGGGAGCATTCCCTATCACATTGGGAAAGAGAATCCTGCGTACAGAGACGGCGGGGCTTACGGTACTTTCCATATTAATGTTCCACCTTGAGCAATAAAGCATATTGTATTAATAAGAATTAGTAAAGGAAGAATATCATGGAAGTTTATTTGGACAATTCAGCAACAACCAGGTGTTACCCGGAAGTTGGGGATTTGGTTTATAGAGTGATGTGCCAGGATTACGGCAATCCGTCGTCCATGCACAAAAAAGGCGTGGATGCGGAACATTATGTCAAAGAGGCAAAAGAGAGACTGGCGAAGATCTTAAAAGTAAACCAGAAAGAAATCTTTTTTACTTCAGGCGGAACAGAAAGTGATAACCTTGCGCTGATCGGAAGTGCGAGGGCCAATAAGAGGGCGGGCAACCACCTGATTACGTCAGCGATCGAGCATCCTGCAATTCTGAATACAATGAGATATCTGGAAGAGGAAGAAGGCTTTCGGGTCACCTACCTTCCGGTGGATGCAAACGGGAGAGTCAAACTGGAAGCATTAAAGGATGCGCTCTGCCCGGAGACGATTCTGGTATCCATCATGTATGTGAACAATGAGGTTGGATCAGTACAGCCAATCGACGAAGCTGTACAGATCGTCAAAAAATATAATCCGTCCATCCTGTTCCACTCTGATGCTGTGCAGGGATTTGGAAAATATCATATCTATCCGAAACGTCAGGGGATTGATCTGCTGACCGCAAGCGGGCATAAGATTCATGGGCCGAAAGGAATCGGATTTATCTATATTAATGAAAAGGCAAAGGTGAAACCAATTGTATTCGGCGGGGAACAGCAGAAAAATATCCGTTCAGGCACGGAAAATGTTCCAGGCATCGCAGGGTTAGGACTGGCAGCAAAAATGATATACCAGGACCTGGACGTGAAGGTAGCTTTGATGAGAGAACTCAAGGCATATTTTCTGGAGGGACTTCAGGGAATTGAAAATTCCACGGTCCATGGTCTGACGGACGTTAACAGTGCACCGCATATCATCAGTGTAGGCATCTCGGGAATCCGAAGTGAGGTGCTCCTTCATACGCTGGAGGACAAAGGAATCTATGTTTCCTCGGGGTCAGCATGTTCATCGAACCATCCGGCCGTCAGCGGCGTGCTCAAAGGAATCGGTGTTCCGACAGAATATTTGAATGCGACTATTCGGTTCAGTATGTCAGAGTTTACCACAAAAGAAGAAATTGACTATACACTTGATACGTTATATAATTGTGTTCCGATGCTTAGAAGATATACAAGACGTTAGAATAAGGAGGCAGCGAAGCTGCTTTTGAATATCCGTTTTGATTCTGGACGGATAAGATACAGTGAAACAGCAGAATGACTGTGCATGGCGGCTGCCAAGGACAGCAGGAAGCATAAGCAAAAGGGTTCCGGGCGGGAGTGCCCGGAACAGGCAGACAAAGGAGAGAAATATGAGATTTCATTCATTTTTGATCAAGTACGGAGAAATCGGTATCAAGGGAAAGAACCGATATCTGTTTGAGGATGCACTGGTGCGTCAGATTCGTTTTGCGCTCAAAGAGGCAGATGGAGAGTTCTATGTACACAAAGCGCAGGGCAGGGTGTACGTCGACTGTGAAGGAGAATATGATTATGAGGAGACGATTGACGCTTTAAAGAGAGTGTTCGGTATTGTCGGCATCTGTCCGGTAGTCCGGGTTCTGGACCAGGGATTCGAACAGCTTACGAAGGATGTCGTCGCTTATATGAAGGAGATGTACCCGGAAGGGAATCAGACATTTAAGGTAGAAGCGCGCAGAAGCAGGAAGCAGTATCCGATGACCTCGATGGAGATCAACTGTGAGTTGGGCGGCGTGATTTTGGATGCATTTCCGGAGATGAAGGTGGACGTGCATAACCCGGATATCCGTCTGAATGTGGAGGTACGGGAAGAGATTTACCTGTATTCCGAGATTATCCCGGGACCAGGCGGAATGCCGGTCGGGACCAACGGCAATGCGATGCTGCTTTTATCCGGCGGTATTGACAGTCCGGTCGCAGGTTATATGATCTCAAAGCGGGGAGTGGGACTTAAGGCGACTTATTTCCATGCACCGCCGTACACAAGCGAACGTGCCAAGGATAAGGTCGTAGACCTGGCCAAACTGGTATCCAGATATGCAGGACCGATTGAGCTGCATGTGGTCAATTTTACGGATATCCAGCTTTATATTTATGAGAAATGTCCTCATGAAGAATTGACGATCATCATGCGCCGTTATATGATGAAGATCGCCGAGCATTTTGCAAAGGAAAAGGGATGCCTCGGACTCATTACAGGAGAGAGCATCGGTCAGGTAGCAAGCCAGACCATGCAGAGCCTTGCGGCGACAAATGCAGTATGTACACTGCCTGTATATCGTCCGCTGATTGGATTTGATAAGCGGGAAATCGTGGAGATTTCTGAGAAGATAGATACGTATGAGACCTCGATCCAGCCGTTTGAAGACTGCTGTACGATATTCGTTGCGAAACATCCAGTGACTAAGCCGAACCTGGAGCGCATTGAGAAGTCAGAGGAAAAGCTTACGGAAAAGATCGATGAGCTGATGAAGACTGCAATCGAGACGACAGAAGTAATCCTGGTAAAACCTTAAGAGTCATAAAGAAGGTCAAAAAAAGGGCTGCCTCCTTTGAGACAGCTCTTTATTGTAAATGTAATATTATTTGATGATGTATGGATCAAGAACGCTGAGAATGTCATTTGAAACGCTCTCTTCTGCATGGATATTCAGTTCGATTGGCTTGGATAAGTCAAGGCTGAAAATTCCCATGATTGATTTGGCATCTATCACATATCTTCCGGATACTAAATCAAAGTCATTATCAAATTTTGTAATTTCATTTACAAATGATTTTACTTTGTCGATTGAGTTTAAAGAAATCTGTACTGTTTTCATCGGTAATCCCTCCTTATTATACATGTGTCAGGCTTTTCGCCTCATGTATATTCTACGAGATGATAGTTTAAAAGTCAAGGAACAAAGAGGAAAAACAAGGAAATAGGAGAATAAATTTTATGAAGAAAGCTGCACTGCATAATTTAGGATGTAAAGTAAATGCATATGAGACAGAAGCGATGCAGGAGATGCTGGAAAAGGCCGGATACGAGATCGTTCCCTTTCAGGAAGGGGCAGATATTTATATTATCAATACCTGTACGGTGACCAATATCGCAGACCGTAAATCCAGACAGATGCTGCACCGTGCCAGAAGGATGAACCCCAACGCTGTAGTCGTGGCAGCGGGGTGTTATGTACAGGCCCAGGAGGACAAACAAGAAGTAGACCCATGCATCGATATCGTGATCGGCAACAACAAAAAGCAGGATCTGATCACGATTCTAAAGGAGTATGAATGCACTCACCAGGGCGAAAGCTGTAGAGAGGAACAGTTCCAGAGGGAGGAGATGGATGGCAGTCTTGCACAGAAAGAAGCAGATGCCCATGAGGGACCTTGCAGGGAGATGATCGATATTAATCATACGAAAGAATATGAGGCCCTTCATCTATCCAAGACAGGAGAACATACAAGGGCTTATATTAAAGTTCAGGACGGATGCAACCAGTTCTGCTCTTACTGCATTATCCCCTATGCAAGAGGGCGTGTCAGAAGCCGGAGAAAAGAGGATGTGGTAGAAGAAGTAAAGCGTCTGGCAGACAATGGTTACCAGGAAGTCGTGCTGACCGGAATCCATTTAAGCTCTTATGGGATTGATTTTGAGGAGGAGCACGAGAATCTGTTATCCCTAATTGAAGCAGTCCATGAGGTGGAAGGAATCAAAAGAATCCGTCTTGGCTCTCTGGAACCAAGAATCATTACGGAGGAATTCACCGCGGCAATTGCTTCTCTGCCGAAGATGTGCCCGCATTTCCACTTATCTTTACAGAGTGGATGTGATGAGACACTAAAAAGAATGAACCGCAGATACACAAGCGATGAGTATTATGAAAAATGTCAACTGCTTCGGAAGTATTTTGACCAGCCGGCATTGACTACAGATGTGATTACAGGATTTCCGGGCGAGACGGAGGAAGAGTTCGAGAAGTCCCGGGCATTCGTAGAAAAGGTCGGATTTTATGAGACCCATATTTTCAAATATTCCAAGCGTCATGGGACAAAGGCAGCAGTGATGGAGAACCAGGTCCCAGAGCAGGTGAAAGCTGCCAGAAGTGATGTATTATTAGCCCTGAATGAAACGCAGCGCCGCAGGTATGAGGAAAGCTTCCTGGGCAAAGAGGTAGAGGTGCTTGTGGAAGAAGAAGCTGTGCTTGATGGAAAAAGAGTGCAGGTCGGACATACAAAGGAATATATGAAAATTGCACTAGACAGTGAGGAAAATCTTCAAAATTGTATCGTAAAAGTTGAAATTGAAAATGATTTACAAATTATACATTGAATTTTGACAACGTTTATATTAGAATTGTAGATAGGATATTTGGCATGTTAGTATGATACTAATCACGCAAGATTATGAAAAACACAAAATGGAGGAAAAGAAATGAGTGATTTAAGCAATACCCAATTCTTTCAGGTGGAGCCAGGCCCGCAGATTTCTGCAAGGGACATCCTGGAGATTGTCTTTAAGGCACTGAAGGAGAAAGGATATAATCCGGTGAACCAGATCGTCGGTTATATTATGTCAGGGGACCCTACCTATATTACAAGTTACAATGGGGCCAGAAGCCTGGTGATGAAGGTAGAGAGAGATGAATTAGTAGAAGAATTGTTAAAAGCGTATATCGCGCACAATTCATGGGAATAATGAATATGCGGGTTATGGGACTTGACTATGGGACGAAGACCGTCGGGGTAGCAATCAGTGATGCCCTGGGACTTACGGCTCAGGGGATTGAAACGATTCAGAGAAAAGAGGAGAACAAGTTAAGACGTACTCTGGCACGTATTGAGGAGCTGGTTTCTGAATACGAGGTGGAGAAGATCGTGCTTGGTTTTCCGAAGCATATGAATAACGATATTGGGGAACGTGCGGAGAAATCTTTAGAGTTCAGAGATATGCTCACGCGCCGTATAGGACTGGAAGTCATTATGTGGGACGAAAGGCTGACGACCGTGGAGGCAGAGAGGACTCTGATTGAAAGTAATGTAAGACGGGAGAACCGGAAGAAGTATATCGATAAGATCGCTGCGGTATTTATTTTGCAGGGATATCTTGACTCTGTCTATATTAAGAGGGAGAATTCCTTGCCGCAGGAGGATTGATGACTCATCTGCAGCAGATAAAAAGCCTGCAGGAATAAGGGGATATTTATATGGAAAAGATTAAGTTTACCTTTGAGGATACTTGTGAGACAGTTGAATTTTTTATTTTGGAACAAACGAAGATAAACGGGGCTGTATACATATTGGTTACAGACTCCGAAGAAGACGACGCGGAATGCCTGATATTGAAGGATACAAGCCTGGCAGAGGATAAAGAGAGTGTATACGAGGTCGTAGAAGACGACACAGAGCTTCTGGCAGTTTCTAAAGTATTTGAGGAGCTGCTTGAGGATGTTGACATTGAAATGTAAAGTCTAAAGGACATTTACAATAGATTTACTTACTGCAAATGAATTGGAGTTTAGCGATGAAACAGGAAAAAGTGCAGGAACTGCTCAAGGAAAGATTAAGAGAAAAAGGATTAAAAGTCACACGGCAGAGACTGCTTGTCCTGCAGACGCTGGCAGAGAACGGCGGCAGCCATATGGCTGCGGAGGATATCTATGAGCTGATCAGAGCGGATTATCCCGATATCGGTCTCGCCACAGTCTATCGGACTTTGCAGCTGCTTCTTGAGATGCAGTTGGTGGACCGCATTAACCTGGATGATGGGTGTGTCAGATATGAGATCGGACATTTATTTGAAGGTGATACCAAGCATAACCACCATCATCTGATATGTAGGACATGTGGCAAGGTGCTTCCATTCGAGGATGACCTTCTGGAAGAATTAGAACGTCATATCGAAGAGGACACCGGATTCCATGTGCTGGACCACGAGCTTAAATTTTACGGACAGTGTAGAGAATGCTTAAATAAAAGCAAATAATCCGTTAGTTCCAATCAGGAGAACGGACATGCGGAGGATTGCTCTTTTTTTCATGCGCGGAAAGTAGGTACATAAAACACATGGAGGTGTAAAATTATTGAAAAAAGAAAATAACGGAAAACTCAGGATCATCCCATTGGGAGGCCTGGAACAGATTGGAATGAATATTACTGCCTTTGAATTCGAGGACAGTATTATTGTAGTAGACTGCGGGCTTGCGTTCCCGGCAGACGACATGTTGGGAATCGACTTAGTCATCCCGGATGTCACGTATTTAAAAGATAATATTGACAAAGTGAAGGGCTTCGTGATCACCCATGGACATGAGGACCATATCGGTGCTCTTCCATACGTATTGAAGGAACTGAATCTTCCGCTCTATACGACGAAGCTGACCATGGGAATTATTGAGAATAAACTCAAAGAGCATAATTTGCTGCGCAGTACCAAGAGAAAGGTCGTGCGTCACGGACAGTCGATCAACCTTGGAAAGTTCAGAATTGAGTTCATTAAGACGAACCACAGTATTCAGGATGCATCTGCTCTTGCCATCTATTCACCGGCAGGAATCGTTGTGCATACAGGAGACTTTAAGGTAGATTATACTCCGGTATTTGGTGATGCCATCGATCTTCAGAGATTTGCGGAGATTGGGAAAAAGGGCGTACTGGCGCTGATGTCAGATAGTACGAATGCGGAGAGAAGAGGATTTACACAGTCAGAGAAGACAGTCGGAATTACCTTCGACCATATTTTCGCAGAGCACCAGAATACTCGTATCATTATTGCGACGTTCGCATCTAATGTGGACCGTGTGCAGCAGATCATCAACTCCGCTGATAAGTACGGACGCAAGGTCGTGGTAGAAGGACGGAGCATGGTGAATATTATTTCTACGGCATCAGAGCTTGGATATCTGAATGTGCCGGAGAATACCCTGATCGAGATCGATCAGATGCGGAACTATCCGCCGGAGAAGATGGTACTGATCACAACAGGAAGCCAGGGAGAATCCATGGCGGCACTGTCCCGTATGGCAGCAGATGTACACCGTAAGGTGACCATTCAGCCGAACGATACGATCATCTTCAGTTCCAACCCGATTCCTGGAAATGAAAAGTCTGTTTCCAAGGTCATCAATGAACTGTCGGCTAAAGGTGCGGATGTTATCTTCCAGGATGCCCATGTATCAGGACATGCCTGCCAGGAAGAGCTAAAGCTGATCTACTCCCTTGTAAAGCCGAAATATGCAATTCCGGTCCATGGTGAGTACCGCCATCTGAAAGCGAATGCAGCGATTGCGACCTCACTGGGAATTCCGAAGGAGAACGTATTTATCATTCAGTCAGGTGATGTACTGGAATTAAGTGAACAGGAAGCGAAGGTCGTAGATAAGGTACACACAGGAGCAATTCTTGTGGATGGACTTGGCGTCGGAGATGTCGGCAATATCGTTCTTCGGGACAGACAGCATCTGGCAGAGGACGGAATCCTGATCGTTGTACTGACACTGGAAAAGGGAACCAACCGTCTGCTGGCCGGGCCGGATATCGTATCCAGAGGTTTTGTCTATGTGCGTGAGTCAGAAGGACTGATGGAAGAAGCACGCCAGGTCGTATCAGAGGCACTGGACCGCTGCCTGCAGAATAGACATGCGGACTGGAACAAGATCAAACTGGTGATTAGAGATACTATGAATGATTACATCTGGAAGAAGACAAAGAGACGTCCGATGATCATTCCGATAATTATGGATGTGGATGTGTAAGATATGATAGTAGATGAACGTATCATTACATTCATCAATTCCTTAGAGACAGAGAATAGTGAAATATTGGAAGCAATAGAAAGAGAAGCATTAGATTCATATGTGCCGATTATCCGAAAAGAAATGCAAAGCTTTCTAAAGGTGCTTTTAACTATACAAAAACCTATGCGCATACTCGAAGTGGGGACTGCCGTAGGTTTCTCTGCGTTATTGATGAGTGAAAATGCCCCCGCTGGGTGCAGAATAACAACAATAGAAAATTATGAAAAGCGAATCCCTATTGCCCGGGAGAATTTCCGGCGTGCAAGGAAGGAAGAACAGATCACACTGATTGAGGGAGACGCCCTGGAAGTGATGAAGACGTTGAAAGGCAGCTATGATTTTATCTTTATGGATGCCGCAAAAGGACAGTATATCCATTATTTCCCCGAGGTCATGAGGCTGTTGGAGCCAGGGGGAACTCTGGTGTCTGATAATGTACTTCAGGATGGGGATATCATTGAATCCCGTTTTGCCGTGGAGCGTCGTAACAGGACCATCCACAGCCGGATGCGGGAGTATCTGTATGAGTTAAAACATAACGAGCAATTGATTACGGCTATTCTGCCTTTTGGGGACGGGGCCGCAGTCAGTACGAAGAAAAGAAAGGAAGAAACATGGCAAGACACCCAGAATTATTAATTCCGGCGAGCAGCCTGGAAGTTTTAAAGACAGCAGTCATCTTCGGCGCAGATGCAGTATACATCGGCGGTGAGGCTTTTGGACTGCGTGCAAAAGCAAAGAATTTTTCTATGGAGGATATGCGGGAGGGAATCGCGTTCGCTCATGAGCATGATGTAAAGGTCTATGTGACAGCGAACATTCTGGCTCATAATAAGGACCTGGATGGAGTACGCGAATATTTCAAAGAGTTAAAAGAGATCAAGCCGGATGCATTGATCATTGCGGATCCAGGTGTATTTGAAATCGCAAAAGAGGTTTGCCCGGAGATTGAACGCCACATCAGCACCCAGGCCAACAACACGAACTATGCGACCTACAATTTCTGGTATAAGCAGGGAGCAAGCCGCGTGGTATCTGCAAGAGAATTATCTTTAGAAGAGCTGAAAGAGCTCCGCGCCAACATCCCGGAAGACTTAGAGATAGAGACTTTCGTCCACGGAGCCATGTGTATATCCTATTCCGGCCGCTGCCTGCTAAGCAACTATTTCACAGGCCGGGATGCGAACCAGGGAGCCTGCACCCATCCGTGCCGCTGGAAATATGCTGTTGTGGAGGAGACAAGGCCTGGAGAGTACATGCCTGTCTATGAGAACGAGAGAGGAACCTATATCTTTAATTCCAAGGATCTCTGCATGATAGAGCATATCCCTGGGCTCATAGAAGCTGGAATCGACAGTTTTAAGATAGAAGGACGTATGAAAACAGCCCTCTACGTAGCCACCGTGGCCCGGACCTACAGAAAGGCAATAGATGATTACCAAAAAGATCCTTCCCTTTACCAGAAAAACATGCCCTGGTACTTAGAGCAGATATCCAATTGTACCTACCGTCAGTTCACCACAGGTTTCTTTTTTGGCAGACCCGATGAGACGACTCAGATCTATGACAGCAACACTTACGTCAAAGAATATACCTACCTGGGAATCATAGGAGAAGAAAAAGAAGGTCTCTACCGCATCGAACAAAGAAACAAATTCAGCGTAGGCGAGACCATAGAAATCATGAAGCCCGACGGTCAGAATATAGAAACTAAAGTCCTGAACATCCTGACCGAAGAAGGAGAGTCCCAGGAGAGCGCTCCACACCCCAAACAAGTCCTATATATAGGCCTGGACCAAAAAGCTGCTCCTTATGACATCCTAAGAAGAAAAGAAGACTAGAAAATTATAAGAATAAATTTTTGTTAAGAAAATGATTGGACAGCGGCAAAGACAGATGGCGGTAAATAAGCAAATTTAGTAAGAAAAGACTTTCTTGCGCCGCGCTTTCCCAAGAAAGCCGCGGCCTCCTACCGACTGGATGCGTCCAGCAAGCAGGATGAGCATCCTGGGGGCAGTTCCAGATGGAGGGCGGTGTGAAAGCCATACAAGCGCACTTAGAAGGCGTTACTGAAAATCAGGAGAAAATGGAGGGCGGTCTTTGATGTCTCACATCAAAGACTGTTGACACCTGAGGCGCAAAATCATCAGATTTTGCACCGAATGTGGCATGTACCTCCATTTACTCCTGATTTTCAGTTACACCTTCTTAGCAAGCGTTCAGGTTTTCGCACCGCCCTCCATCTGGAACTGCCCCCAGGGTGCTCATCCTGCCTTGCGCCCCTAATCCTGCTAAAAAAACTCCCGCAGCTTCTCAATCGCACTTTTTTCGATTCGGGAGACGTAGGAGCGTGATATCCCCATCTGTCTAGCAATCTCTCTCTGTGTATATTCCTCCCCGTTATAAAGCCCGTACCGCATCTTTAAAACAAGCCGTTCTCTGTCTGAAAGTTCATTCTCCACCTTCTCATAAAGCTTCTGTATGTTTTCTTTTAAATGTATCTTCTCGGGTACATCCTCGTCCTCCGTCTCAATGATATCGTACAGTTTAATCTCATTTCCCTCACGGTCGGTGCCGATAGGCTCGTACAGTGAGATTTCTTTGTTTGTTTTCTTTTTAGCACGTAAATACATTAAAATTTCATTTTCGACACATTTCGATGCATATGCGGCAAGGCGGTTCCCTTTATCAGGATTGAAAGTCACAACGGCTTTGATCAGACCGATGGTTCCTATGGAAATCAGATCTTCGGGGTCTTCGTCCAGATATTGATATTTTTTGATGACATGTGCAACGAGCCGCAGATTTCGTTCGATTAAGACATGTTTTGCCTGAAGGTCGCCCTCTGTATATTTTTGCATGTAATATTTTTCTTCCGATGGCGTGAGGGGATTGGGAAAAGATTTCAAGAACAGCACCTCTTAGCACATTTGATATAGTCTATGTGGAAATTGGGGAAATTGTGCTTTTCCACTGGAAAGAAGGACAGGGAGGGCTTAGTTTATTCTTTTTTAAGAATCTCACAAAAGTTTTCAAGATTTAAGAATTGACTTCTAAGGAAAGAAGGACTATGATAATCCTACCAGTTCCGGAAATTTTCTGTTTCCGGTTCCACAAATCAGAAATCTGACCGCTTCGGTCATAATTTCAATTCAGTTTTTATTTACTTTTATTTATTAGTTCATACTTTAGAGAGGAGTGTGTGAATGAGTTTTAGTTCAATTTTATCAGCGTCTGTGCAGGGATTAAAGGTAGAGTTCATCCATGTGGAGGCAGATGTCAGCAATGGGCTGCCCGCATTTCACATGGTGGGATATCTCTCATCGGAGGTGAAGGAGGCGGCAGAGAGGGTGCGCACGGCAATCCGTAATTCGGGGATGGATTTCCCGGCGAAGAAGACAGTGATTAATTTGTCCCCGGCCACAATGCGGAAAAGAGGTGCGGCATTTGACCTTCCAATCGCAATTTCCATCCTGATTTCCTTGGGACAACTGCGACAGGAACGGGTAAAGGAAATGCTGCTGATCGGGGAGCTGGGCCTGGACGGCTGTGTACAAAAGGTCCCTGGAATCCTGCCCATTGTCCTGGAGGCAAGGGAGGCTGGAATCCCGGTTTGTATGGTCCCGAAGGCGAACGCATCGGAGGGAGCACTCGTAGATGGAATAGAGATTATTGGAGTAAGAGATTTAAGTGAGGCCGTCGCCTTTTTATCCGGGATTCGAAGCATAGAAGCACAGCCACATCCAATTCAGAGCACGGCTGCAGTGGATCAGGAGAATCTGGATTACAGCGATGTTCAGGGGCAGGAGGCCGTAAAAAGGGCGGCAGAGGTCGCAGTGGCCGGTGGGCATAATCTACTTCTGGTAGGTCCACCCGGAAGCGGAAAATCCATGGTGGCGAAACGGATTTCCAGTATCTTTCCGCCTATGACGATGGAAGAAAGCATGGAGATCACGAAAATCTACAGTATTATGGGCCTGGTGGATAAAGATGCACCACTGATCAGACAAAGGCCCTTCCGCAGTGTTCATCATACCGCAACGAAAGCTGCATTGATCGGCGGAGGCCTTATTCCGATGCCCGGAGAAATCAGCCTGGCACACGGAGGTGTCCTCTTTTTGGACGAGCTGCCAGAATTCCAGAAGGCGGTACTGGAGGTACTGCGACAGCCTTTGGAAGAGCATCAGATCAGGATTTCCAGGTCCTATGGAAACTATGTATTTCCGGCCAATTTTATGCTTGTCTCGGCTATGAATCCCTGCCCATGCGGATGTTATCCTGATTTCGAAAGATGTACCTGTACACCGGGTCAGATTCAGAACTATTTAGGGAAAATCAGCCAGCCGTTTCTGGACCGTATGGATATCTGTGTAGAGGCTCCGAAGGTAAAATACGAGGCTTTGAAAAACCGAAAAAGGCAGGAGAGCTCTGCCCAGATTCGGGAAAGAGTATGCCGGGCAAGGGAAATTCAGAACCAGCGCTATGCAGGGACCCATATCATTTCCAACGCCATGCTGGACGTAAAGGAGCTGGATACATACTGCCAGCTCGGGAGTGCAGAGAATCAACTGATGGAGCAGGCGTTTTCTGCACTTGGACTGACAGCCAGGACCTATCATAAGATACTAAAGGTAGCCAGGACAATCGCAGATCTGGAGGGGGCTGTGGAAATCAAAGAAAAACATATCAAAGAGGCGATTGGTTACCGGACAATGGATAAGAAATATTGGGGGAGGTGATGGATTTGATCTATGAATATTGGTTCGCGTCCATCACTCATGTATCAGAACGGAAAAAATATCTGTTGCGGGAGCAGCTTGGTACGGGAAAACATATCTTTTATATAGAAGAAACAAAATTAAGACAACAGAGGTTCTTAAATGAAGCAGATATCAGTATGATCAGACAGGCACAGAAATGGACGAATCTGGAGGAGCGGTTTGAGGACTTGAAAAGAAATTCGATTCGTTTTGTCCCTCATTTTTCGGAAACATTTCCAAAAAAACTGGGGGAGATTCCTTCCCCTCCTTATGCCCTCTATGTGAAAGGCAAATTGCCAAAAGAGGACAAAAAGTCTGTTGCAATCGTAGGGGCCAGAAGATGTACTCCTTACGGGGAAAAATATGCGTTAGAATATGGAGAAAAACTTGCCAGGTGCGGGGTACATATCATCAGCGGGCTGGCTAAAGGAATTGACGGTCTGGGACAGCGCGGTGCTCTGATGGGAGGCGGTCAGACCTTTTCGGTATTGGGATGCGGGGTGGACATCTGTTACCCAAAGGAACATCTTGGTCTCTACCATGATATCCTGGAGAAAGGAGGGGGGATTCTGTCAGAATTTGTCCCGGGAACTTCACCTCTTCCTCAGAATTTCCCCAAACGCAACCGGATTATCAGTGGATTGTCCGATGTAGTGCTTGTCATGGAGGCGAGAGAAAAGAGCGGTTCTTTGATTACAGCAGACATGGCGCTGGAACAGGGGCGGGATGTCTACGCTCTTCCAGGGCCTGTTGACAACAGTCTGAGTCAGGGATGTAACCACCTGATACGACAGGGCGCAGGGATTCTTTTATCCCCGGAAATGCTGTTGGAAGAACTTCAGATTTCGGGTGGTTTCGAGATGTTAAAAACAGACAAAAATAAAAAAGTGCTTGAAACTACAGAAAATATGGTGTATAGTCGACTTGGTTTGTATCCCAGGAATGTAAGCCAGTTGATCGAAGAGACCTCACTGAGTGCGAACGAGGTGATGGAGCTTCTGGTTTCATTAGAGTTAAAGGGATACATCAGAGAAGTATCAAAGAATTATTATGTTAAGCTGAAAGAGTAGATATGTCCGGCCGCTTTTGGATAGAGGCTGCCGGAACAGGTGGAGGAAAGAATTTTTATGGCACATTATCTGGTTATTGTGGAGTCACCCGCGAAGGTGAAGACGATTAAGAAGTTCCTGGGGAGCAGCTATTCTGTTGCGGCATCGAACGGACATGTCCGAGATCTGCCGAAGAGCCAGCTTGGAATAGATGTGGAACACGACTACGAGCCGAAGTACATCACCATTCGGGGAAAGGGCGACATCCTTGCAAACCTGCGCAAAGAGGCGAAAAAGGCCGATAAAGTATATCTTGCAACTGACCCCGACCGCGAAGGAGAGGCAATATCCTGGCATTTAGCGACTGCGCTGAAGCTGGATGATAAGAAAATGCGCCGCATCACCTTCAATGAGATCACAAAGAATGCAGTGAAGGCATCCCTAAAGGCACCGAGAGGAATCGACATGAATCTGGTGGATGCCCAGCAGGCCCGTCGTATCCTGGACAGAATGGTGGGATACCGTATCAGCCCTGTATTGTGGGCAAAGGTAAAAAGAGGTTTAAGTGCCGGAAGAGTACAGTCCGTAGCCCTGCGTCTGATCGCAGACCGGGAAGCAGAGATAGACGCTTTTATCCCGGAAGAGTACTGGACACTGGATGCGATTCTCCATGTGAAAGGAGAAAAACGTCCTCTGACAGCAAAGTTTTATGGAACAGAGAATCAGAAAATTACCATCAGTTCCAAAGAACAGCTCGATCAGATCGTAAAAGAAATCGAGAATGAGAATTATCAAGTGACGGATGTGAAGAAGGGTGAACGTGTCCGTAAGGCACCGCTGCCGTTCACGACCAGCACCCTGCAGCAGGAGGCAGCCAAGGTCCTGAATTTTGGAACACAGAAAACAATGCGTATCGCACAGCAGCTCTATGAAGGAATCGACATCAAAGGAAACGGGACCGTCGGTGTGATCACATATCTGCGTACGGATTCTACAAGAATTTCTGAAGAAGCAGATGCGAATGCAAGAGCGTATATTGAAGAGCACTATGGAAAAGAGTACGTTGCAGCAGGAACAGCTGCCAAAAAGACGGAAAAGAAGATTCAGGATGCCCATGAGGCCATTCGTCCTACTGATATCAGCAGGACTCCGGCGTCCTTGAAGGAATCCCTTTCCAGGGATCAGTTCCGCTTGTATCAGTTGATCTGGAAGCGTTTTGCAGCCAGCAGGATGCAGCCGGCAAAGTATGAAACGATCTCTGTTAAGATTTCAGCGGGAAGCTATCGTTTTACGGTAGCTACATCCAAGATTGTTTTTGACGGATTCCGCAGTGTATATACTGAGGCGGATGAAGAGAAGGAAGAAAGCAATGTATTGGTCAACGGTCTGAGCCTGGATACCGAGCTGAAGAAGGAAAGCTTTGATACAAAGCAGCACTTTACACAGCCTCCGGCACACTTTACAGAGGCTACCCTGGTCAAGACTCTGGAGGAATTGGGGATTGGGCGTCCAAGTACTTATGCACCAACAATTTCTACAATTCTGGGGCGCCGCTATATTACAAAGGAAGCCAAGAACCTGTATATTACGGAAATTGGTGAAGTTGTCAATAATATTATGAAACAATCCTTCCCGAGTATTGTAGACGAGAACTTTACGGCAAATATGGAAGGGCTTCTGGATATGGTCGAGGAAGGTAAAGTCGCATGGAAAGAAGTAATCAGGAACTTTTATCCAGATTTAGAGGAGGCTGTCCAGGTTGCGGAAAAAGAACTGGAGAGCGTTAAGATCGAGGACGAGGTCACCGATGTGATCTGCGAAGAATGTGGGCGCAATATGGTAGTGAAATATGGTCCTCACGGGAAGTTCCTGGCCTGCCCTGGTTTCCCGGAATGTAAGAATACGAAGCCGTATCTGGAGAAGATCGGAGTCCCATGTCCAATTTGTGGAAAAGAGGTCGTGATCCGCAAGACGAAAAAGGGAAGAAAGTATTATGGCTGTGAAAATAATCCAGAATGTGACTTCATGTCCTGGCAGAGGCCGTCAAAAGAGAAGTGTCCAGAATGCGGAAACTATATGGTAGAAAAGGGAAATAAGTTGGTTTGCGCGGACGAAAAGTGCGGATATGTTCGAAATTTGAAAAAGAATTAGAATTTTAGAAAAGAATTAGACAAATTACGTTGATATTTCGAAAGTTGTATGATAACATATCAGTATCGAGTAAATTGAAAAGATTTGTATATACAATTAGAATTGGAGGAAATCAATGAGCGTACAGTTATTGGATAAAACAAGAAAGATTAACAAGTTACTGCATAACAACAATTCCAGTAAGGTAGTCTTTAATGATATTTGCGCTGTCCTTACGGAGATTCTGAACTCCAATGTCCTTGTAGTCAGTAAGAAGGGGAAGATCCTTGGAGTCAGCAAGTGCGGCCAGGTGGACGGAATCAAAGAGCTGATTACCGAATCTGTTGGTTCACACATTGATGAAATGCTCAATGAACGTCTTTTAAGCATCTTGTCAACAAAAGAGAATGTCAATCTGGAGACCTTAGGTTTTTCACCAGATGCAGTCAAAGGCTATCAGGCGATCATTACACCGATCGATATCGCAGGAGAGCGTCTTGGAACACTGTTTATTTACAAACAGGATTCTGTATATGAGATTGATGATATTATCTTAAGTGAGTATGGAACAGCAGTAGTCGGGCTTGAGATGCTCCGCTCTGTGAATGAGGAAAGCGCAGAGGAGACAAGGAAAGAGCACATTGTACAGTCAGCGATCAGTACATTGTCCTTCTCTGAATTGGAAGCAATCATCCATATTTTTGAAGAGCTGGATGGGACAGAGGGAATCCTCGTTGCAAGTAAGATCGCAGACCGCGTAGGAATTACAAGATCCGTGATCGTAAATGCACTGAGAAAGTTCGAGAGTGCAGGAGTCATTGAATCACGTTCTTCTGGAATGAAGGGAACTTATATCAAGGTCCTGAATGACTATGTATTTACGGAGTTAGAGAAGATTAAAAAAGAACGTATATAAGAGATGATTTTCACGATAATGAGATTTCTAAGAGGGCGTCAGGCATCTGATGCCCTTTCTTAAAATGAAGGAGGAATGAAACATGTATGAAGGGAACCCGGTAGATTTACAGATGGAGAGTGTGATTTCGGCAGATGGTATTTTTGATGATACATCACATCATTGCCAGGTTTTTAAGTATGATTTGGAAGAAGATTACATATACTTGCTGTTGAAGGAGGATGACCTGACCGTGATTTCTCTGGATGCAAAGTATCAGTGTTATATCTCGACCAAAAAAGAACTTCTTTATTGTACAGGGGTCGTGAAGGAGCGTTACCAGTGCGAACATGGGAATATGATCGTGTTCAAGATTAAAAATGGCTTCTATAATGTTTCCGGTGTGAAACGCCCCGTAAAGAGAAAATAACAGTTTATAAACTAAATATAAAAAATTAGAAACTCTGTTGACAAATTGGAAACAGAGTGCTATTTTATATTCATGAGGTTAGCACTCGAAAGAAATGAGTGCTAATAAAACGAATAATAAGGAGGAATTACTATGAAATTAGTACCATTGGGTGACAAGATTGTATTAAAACAATTAGAAGCAGAAGAGACAACAAAATCAGGTATCGTACTTCCGGGACAGGCGAAAGAAAAGCCACAGGAAGCAGAAGTGATCGCAGTTGGACCTGGTGGAAATATAGATGGAAAAGAAGTGACAATGCAGGTTAAAGTTGGAGACAAAGTAATCTACTCCAAATATGCAGGAACAGATGTAGAGCTTGATAAGGAAGAATTCATCATCGTTAAGCAGAGTGATATCCTGGCAATTGTAGAAGAGTAATGAATCCAGTCAATCAAAGATTAAGATAAGAATAGAAAGAGGAGTGACAGACATGGCAAAGGAAATCAAATACGGATCAGAAGCCAGAGCAGCATTGGAAAAAGGTGTTAACAAGCTGGCTGATACAGTAAGAGTGACATTAGGACCAAAAGGAAGAAACGTAGTACTTGACAAATCATTTGGTGCACCGCTCATCACTAATGATGGTGTGACTATCGCAAAAGAGATCGAGCTGGAAGACGGATTCGAGAATATGGGAGCACAGCTGATCAAAGAAGTAGCTTCCAAGACGAATGATGTCGCAGGTGATGGAACAACAACAGCTACTGTTCTTGCTCAGGCTATGGTACACGAAGGAATGAAGAACCTGGAAGCAGGTGCTAACCCGATCGTTCTTCGTAAAGGTATGAAGAAAGCTACAGATGTTGCTGTTGAATCAATCGCTAAGATGAGCAGCAAGGTGAAAGATAAAGAGCAGATCGCTAGAGTAGCAGCTGTATCCTCAGGAGATGATTCTGTAGGACAGATGGTAGCAGATGCAATGGAGAAGGTTTCCAACGATGGAGTTATCACAATTGAAGAATCCAAGACAATGCTGACAGAGCTTGATCTGGTAGAAGGTATGCAGTTCGACCGTGGATATATTTCCGCATACATGGCAACAGATATGGAGAAGATGGAAGCAAATCTGGATGAGCCATATATCCTGATCACAGATAAGAAGATTTCTAATATCCAGGAGATTCTTCCACTGTTAGAGCAGATCGTTCAGTCTGGAGCAAGACTTCTGATCATCGCTGAAGATATCGAAGGTGAAGCACTGACAACACTGATCGTGAACAAGCTGCGTGGAACATTCAATGTAGTAGCAGTAAAAGCACCTGGATATGGTGACAGAAGAAAAGAGATGCTGCAGGATATCGCAATCCTGACAGGCGGACAGGTGATTTCCGAAGAATTGGGAATGGACTTAAAAGAAGCTACATTAGATCAGCTCGGCCGTGCAAAATCCGTTAAGGTTCAGAAGGAAAATACAGTCATCGTAGACGGCTGTGGAGATAAAAAAGCAATCGAAGACAGAGTTGCTCAGATCAAAAAAGGAATCGAAGAGACAACATCCGAATTTGATAAAGAGAAATTGCAGGAAAGACTTGCTAAACTGGCAGGCGGCGTAGCAGTAATCCGTGTAGGTGCTGCAACAGAGACAGAGATGAAGGAAGCAAAACTTCGTATGGAAGATGCTCTGAACGCTACAAGAGCTGCTGTTGAAGAAGGAATCATCGCAGGAGGCGGATCTGCATATATCCATGCTGCAAAAGAAGTAGCTGCACTTGCAGAAGAACTGGATGGAGATGAGAAGACAGGAGCAAAGGTTGTATTAAAAGCTCTGGAAGCACCGTTGTACCACATTGCAACAAATGCTGGTCTTGAGGGAGCAGTCATCATCAATAAAGTAAGAGAATCCGAGCCAGGCGTTGGATTTGATGCATACAAGGAAGAGTATGTAGATATGGTACAGGAAGGAATCCTGGATCCGGCAAAAGTAACAAGAAGTGCTTTACAGAACGCAACAAGTGTTGCTTCTACATTACTGACAACAGAATCCGTAGTATCTACTATCAAAGAAGATACACCGGCAATGCCAGCAGGCGGCGCAGGCGGAATGGGCATGATGTAAGACAGAAGTTCTAATAGAAAAAGGTGTGCTCAGAAGGGCACGGACAGATAAGCCGGGAAAATCGATATTTTCCCGGCTTAGTATGTCCTGAAATTTGATCTTGTGGATCAAATTTCATCCCTCCTGTGCACACCTTTTTCTATTAGAGCTTCTAATCATCCGCTTTAAGGATTCTGAAAAGATCTTTCTGGCAAAGCGAGAGCTGGTCCCCCTTCTCCCTATCTTGGCTTCAACAGAGGGGAATAGATTTCTGTCTGAGGCATGCTAAGCAGGAAAAGACGGATATTTACTGGCTGTATGTGTAATAAAAGCAAAGCAGATTTTTTGATAGCCCGATGTTCTTATAAGTACGACTTAACAATGGAGTTTAAAATAAATCAGTACTAATTTTTGAGTTATGGATCAGGAATGCCTTGACAAGTTCGGAGAAGTTTTGTACTATATCAGTTAAAATATTTAATTACTAACTGAGGAAGAATGGAGGATGTAAAATCATGGGTAAAATTATTGGAGAGGGTATTACATTTGATGATGTGCTTTTGGTTCCCGCATATTCAGAGGTGATTCCAAACCAGGTTGATCTTTCAACGAATTTGACGAAAAAAATTCGACTGAATATCCCGATGATGAGTGCAGGGATGGATACGGTTACTGAGCACCGTATGGCTATCGCTATGGCTCGTCAGGGTGGAATTGGTATTATTCATAAAAATATGTCTATTGAGCAGCAGGCAGAAGAGGTCGATAAGGTAAAGAGGTCTGAGAATGGGGTAATCACTGATCCTTTTTATCTTTCACCGGAGCATACTTTGGAGGATGCTAATAATCTGATGGCAAAGTTCCGTATTTCAGGTGTGCCGATTACAGAGGGAAGAAAACTGGTAGGAATTATTACAAACCGTGATTTGAAGTTCGAAGAAGATTTCTCTAAGAAGATAAAAGAATCTATGACTTCTGAGGGGCTGATTACAGCTAAGGAAGGCATTACGCTGGAGGAAGCAAAGAAGATCCTTGCAAAGGCAAGAAAAGAAAAGCTTCCAATTGTAGATGATGAGGGCAACTTAAAGGGTCTGATTACAATCAAGGATATTGAGAAGCAGATCAAGTATCCTTTGTCTGCAAAGGATTCACAGGGCCGCCTGCTCTGTGGAGCTGCAATCGGTATTACAGCAAACTGTCTGGAGCGTGTGGCAGCACTTGTGGAAGCAAAGGTTGATGTTGTTGTTATGGATTCTGCTCATGGACATTCAGCCAATGTACTTCGTACTGTTCGTATGGTAAAGGAAAAATACCCAGATCTTCAGGTCATTGCAGGAAATGTAGCGACAGGAGAAGCTGCTAAGGCCCTGATCGAAGCTGGAGTAGATGCTGTGAAGGTTGGTATCGGACCGGGATCTATCTGTACGACTCGTGTCGTTGCAGGTATCGGTGTACCTCAGATTACGGCAGTCATGAACTGCTATGAGGTGGCAAAAGAATATGGAATTCCGATTATTGCAGATGGCGGGATCAAGTATTCAGGCGATATGACGAAGGCAATTGCGGCTGGTGCGAATGTATGTATGATGGGAAGTATCTTCGCAGGATGTGATGAAAGTCCTGGAACATTTGAATTATATCAGGGCAGAAAGTATAAAGTTTACCGCGGTATGGGATCTATCGCTGCTATGGAAAATGGAAGCAAGGACAGATACTTCCAGGCTGATGCTAAAAAACTGGTTCCAGAAGGTGTAGAAGGACGTGTAGCTTATAAGGGAACCGTTGAGGATACGGTATTCCAGCTCATGGGCGGTCTGCGTTCTGGTATGGGATACTGCGGAACACCTACGATTGAAGATTTGAAACAGAACGGACAGTTTGTGAAGATTTCTGCGGCTTCCTTAAAGGAAAGTCATCCGCACGATATTCATATCACAAAAGAAGCACCGAACTACAGTGTAGATGAATAATCAAGAAAACATATTTCATGTTTAGAGAGCTCTTCCTCCTGCTGATAAGATTTGAAAGATAATCTTGTCAGTAAGGAGGAGTTTTTTCTTTATAAAAAGGAAGTGGCTCTATTGGAAGTCTGTATCTTCAATAGGCTTGTCTTCAAAGATAGTCGAGAGAATGACAGAGGTATTTGTAGTGCCATATCGTTTCAAACTGTCAATTAAGGCTTCTAATTCAGCAGAATCATGCAGTGCGGCCAAGAGCATTGCATTATAAAGCCCTATTACCCGATGATGTTCCAGAATATGGGGGCAGCCGTTACAAAAGCTGGTAAATGTAGCATGCCGCTCAGGAGCGACATCTACAGCAATAAATGCAATGATATTCCTAGAAAGCTTGCTGGGGTTGATTTTAGCATGGTATCCTATGATGATACCAGAATCTTCTAAACGTCGGATTCGTTCTGTGACCGACGGTGCAGAAAGATTTACTTCAGTACTGATCTGTTTTATAGTTGTCCTTGCATTTTCTTGAAGAATCTTTAAAATTTGAAAATCTGTTCTGTCCATTTTCTCTCCCTTATAATATTATGTTTACTGTTTCTTTTCCTTTCTTTTTTAAATTATTTCTACTTTGTTGCGTTTTCTTTATTATATACCAAAAATAAATGAAATTGTATACTAAAAGAAAAAAGGAGGAGAAGAAATGAAAAAATTAAATCAACCGATTACAGGAATCTGTTCATTTGCCAAATATCCAATATGTACAGATTTAGAAGAACTTGATGCGGATATTGCGGTGTTGGGAGTACCTTATGATCTTGGCGTAGGGTTTCTTTCCGGGGCAAGACTTGGGCCGAGAAGGATTCGGGAGGTATCTACACACTATGCCAGAGGGGACATGGGATTCTATGATCCAGAAAATCAGGAACAACTGCTTGCAGCACCTATAAAAATCGTAGATTGTGGTGATGCAGATGTATTACATGGTGATATAGAATATTCTTTCAAAAGTATCGAAGAATCGGTAAGAAAAATCCTGGAGAAAGGAGCTGTCCCAGCTATCATGGGAGGAGATCACTCTATTACCATTCCTATCGGACGTGCTCTTTCATGTTTGAATAGTGAAATCTGTATCGTACAATTTGACGCCCATCTTGATTGGACAGACCATGTTGGTCCGCAATATTATGGAAATGGAAGCCCTATGAGAAGGCTTTCTGAGATGAATTATATTGGTCCAATGATTCAGATTGGATTAAGAGGGCTGGGTTCCAGTAAAAGGACGGATTTTGAGGATGCAATGAAATATGGCAGTATTCTTGTATCAGCAAAAGAAGTTCATAAAATTGGGGTGGATGAAGTATTGAAAAAAGTACCTAAGGCAAAGAAATATTTTATTTCTCTGGATATCGACGGGTATGATATATCCATTGCACCAGGAGTAGGATCTCCTTCACCAGGGGGACTATACTATGATGAGGTTGCCGAGATGCTTGCTGGGATCTGCAGGATGGGAGAAATTGTTGGATTTGATTTGGTGGAAGTTGCACCACAATATGATCCAGCAGGTATAACCCCGCGAGTTGCAGCCATGACAATGTTAAATTTAATGGGGCAGATTATGAAAAATAAGAAGCCATAAGCAGAGGGGGCTGAATTAGAATGGTAAAAAGGTTTTATACAGCGAAAACAAAGAAGCAATCACAAGTGAACCCTTTTCTGGCACTGCTTGTAATTTTAGTGATAGCAACTCTGGTTTCTAATATTATCCCAAGTGGTACATACGATCGATTAACTGTCGATGGAAGAATGGTTGTGGATCCGCAGAGTTTCCGGTATGTCAGTAAAAAATATGTAGGTATAACAGACTTCTTTTTATCCTTTTACCAAGGATTCAATAATGCCGCCAGCCTTATGGCAATGTTGTTTTTTGCAGGGGGCGCGTTTGGAGTAGTAAAGCGGATCGGATTGCTTGAAACGGCAATAAAGTCTCTTGCACATAAACTAAAAAATACCAGTTTCTATATTATTGCACTGATACTCATGCTTGCAATTGGTACACAGGTGGCATTTACGAGTATGTGGGAACTTAGTGTAGTCATTATTCCAATGGTAGTCCCTCTTGTCCTGGCTCTGGGATATGATGTTGTTGTGGGTGCTGGAATTGTTATGCTTGCGGCCTGTGCCGGATTTGGAGCCGCCATGACAAATCCACTTTTTACTGCAATTGCCCAGAAGTTAGCGGAGCTTCCAATTTATTCGGCACTATGGTATAGAGCAATCTGTTTTATCGTAATCCTAATGCTGTGCTACTTTTATCTGATGCGTTATGCAGCCAGAATCAAAAAGGATCCGTCAAGGCGGATCTTAAAAGATTCAGAGTGCAAATATACAGCGATCCAGGAGGAAGCGGTCACTTTTACACCAGCGCTGATTCGGGCAGGAATTGCCTTTTTAGCAGTTTTTATATTTTTGCTTTATGGTACTGTCAGGATGGGGTTTGACTTTCCACAGATGGCTGCCTGCTTTGTGGCTATGACCTTTGCGACAGGACTCGCATATGGAAGCAGGCTGAACGATATATGCGATATGATGGGAGAGGGGATGAAGGATTTATTTTATGCGGCCATGGTCATGCTGTTTGCGCGTGCCATACTTTATATTCTGGAAGAGGCAATGGTGGTAGATACGATTATTTCCTTCCTGTCTAAGCTTGTTGTCGGTAAGTCGTCCTTACTCACGGCAAATTTACTTTTGATCATGCAAACAATTATCAACTTTTTAATTCCATCAGGAAGTGGACAGGCAGCGATTACAATCCCTATTATTGTACCACTGGCAGACATGGGACATGTAACCCGTCAGGTAGCATGTCTGGCCAGTCAGTTCGGGGATGGCTTCTCCAATTTCATTTATCCGACAAATGGTTCTTTAATTGCGATTCTGATGGTCGCAGGCATACCTTATAAAAAGTGGATTCGATTTTTTGGGCCGTTATTCTTAATTATAATGATCGCATGTATTATATTTGTTAGTATTGGTGTGGGAATTCATTTAGGTCCATTTTAAGAAAACTGCTGCAAAATGCATTTTACTCTCAAAATATTCTCATTTAGAATGTTGGGAATATTTCAGGATAAAATATAACATTTTGCAGCAGCTTTTTTGACTTTTGAACTACTTTTTACGACAAAGTTAATAAAATAATCATGAATTATTCAACTTTACCTTCATTTTCTGTGCTAAAATAGTAAAAGATTATGCAATGAGGGTGTACAGATGAAGAAAAGACGCAGGCGCAGATATAGATACTATCTCAGGAATCTGAAGATGGATAAAAAATCAATGTGTATTTATGGGGGGATTTTGGCATTAGTCATTTTGACGGTCGTTCTGGGAATCTATTCCTGTGCGGCTGGCAGGAACAAGAATCGGGCGAATACAGGGCTAAAGGTAGACGCATCAGAACCGGATATTGATGTCCAGCTTTTGGATGTGAATGAATATTCCAGGCCCGGAATCGAATCTGATCCAATTACAGGCATAGTAGTGCACTATACGGCGAATCCAGGGAGCACAGCACAGAACAACAGGGATTATTTTGAAGGCCTAAAGGACAGTCATGAGACTTCTGTCAGCAGCCATTTTGTAATTGGTATGGAAGGTGAAATTATTCAGTGTGTACCTACATGGGAGCTTGCCTATGCATCGAACAGCAGGAATCACGACACGGTGTCTATTGAGTGCTGCCATCCAGATGAGACAGGAAAGTTTACAGATGAGACTTATAAGTCTCTGGTACAGTTGACAGCATGGCTTTGCAAAAAGTTCGGCCTGACGCAGGATGATGTGATTCGGCACTACGATGTTACAGGTAAGATCTGTCCCAAATACTTCGTGGAAGATGAAAAGGCCTGGGAACTTTTTAAGGGAGATGTAAAGGCAGCAATAGAAAGTGGTAAATAATTCAGTCACTACAGTAGTTGCGATCCACGGATAATAGAACTGTGATCAGGGGACGGATTTATATTTTACTGTGATTTATGGAGTTTGTGATTTCCCTTGCTATCACTGTGGAAAATTGATATAATATGGTGTATTTAACCAGGAATAAGGGATAAAAGGTGGACAGTGAAAGATGAATGATTTAGAGATGTACCGCGAGCAGCTGGCACTTTGCGATGACAAGATTATAGATGCACTTGTAGAACGCAATGCGATCATAGAGAAGATCATGGCATACAAGGAGGAATATGGTATGCCGATCCTACAGCCGGCTCAGGAGGCAAAGCAGGAACGAAGGCTAAAAGAGAAGCTGGAAGGCAATAAGTATCAGGAAGAAATTCATGATGTATTCAAAAGGATCGTGCGGAACAGTAAGCGTATCCAGGCCAGAAAGCTGTTCTCATATAATATTGTATTGATCGGTTTTATGGGAGCAGGCAAGTCAACGGTCTCTGATTATTTAAGTACAATGTTTGCGATGAATATTGTGGAGATGGATCAGGAGATTTCGGATAGAGAAGAGATGAGTATTCCGGATATTTTCGCGACATATGGAGAAGAATATTTCAGAGAGCTGGAGACGAAGCTTCTGATTGAATTGCAGTCCAGGAAGAATACGATTATCTCCTGCGGAGGCGGAGCTGCCATGCGTGAGGAAAATATTGCGGAGATGAAGAAGAATGGACGGGTCGTGCTTCTGACAGCAAGTCCGCAGACCGTGTATGAACGTGTGAAGGACAGCGATGACAGGCCGGTATTGAATGGAAATAATAATGTAGAATATATTGCGGAGCTGATGGAAAAGCGCCGTGAGAAATATGAAGCAGCGGCAGATATTGTGATCCAGACAGATAATAAGACGGTATTGCAGGTCTGTGAGGAATTAATTTCTAAATTAATGGAGATGGATGCAGAATAATGTTTGATAAATTTTTCCCGGATGACTATAAGATGTCTACATATGTCATCCCATTTGAAAAATTATACGAGGAAGGGTATCGGGGAGTTATCTTTGATATAGATAATACGCTCGTACCTCATGGAGCGCCGGCAGATGAGAGGGCGAAGAAGCTGTTTGTACGGCTGAAAGATATCGGGTTTTCATCCTGTTTGATCTCTAATAATCAGGAAGCGCGTGTGAAGATGTTCAATGAAGAGATAGGGACTCATTATATTTATAATGCCCATAAGCCTTCCACAAAGAATTATAAGAAAGCGATGGAAATCATGGGCACTGACTTAAGCAATACGCTTTTTGTCGGAGACCAGCTTTTTACAGATGTTTGGGGAGCTAAAAGGACGGGGATACACAACATTCTGGTGAGGCCGATCCACCCAAAAGAGGAGATACAGATTGTCCTGAAGCGCTATTTAGAGCGGATTGTGCTGTATTTTTATAAAAAGAAGCAAAAGAAACAGCTATCTAAGTAAAAAAAGGTTGAAAAATAGAAGAATCTATTATAAAATTATAAACAGTGTAAATTAGGTATGTGCATATAATGCGCGATTGAAGGAGGATTACAATGATTTCAGCAGGAGATTTTAAAAATGGTTTAACCGTTGAAATTGACGGAAATATTTATCAGATTATGGAATTCCAGCATGTAAAACCAGGAAAAGGTGCAGCATTTGTAAGAACAAAATTAAAAAATATAATCAGTGGTGGTGCCGTAGAAAAGACTTTCAGACCTACAGAGAAATTTGAGCAGGCACGTATCGACAGAAAAGATATGCAGTATCTGTATCAGGATGGAGACTTATTCAACTTTATGGATGTAGAGACATATGATCAGATCGCATTGAACTCAGAAGTAGTTGGAGATGCATTAAAGTTCGTTAAAGAGAACGAGGTCGTTAAGATCTGTTCCCACAATGGCAATGTATTCTCAGTTGAGCCGCCTCTGTTCGTAGAGCTGGCAATTACAGAGACAGAGCCTGGATTTAAGGGAGATACAGCTCAGGGAGCTACAAAACCAGCTACAGTAGAGACTGGTGCAGTTGTTATGGTTCCGTTGTTTGTAGAGCAGGGAGATGTTTTAAAGATTGACACAAGAACAGGTGAATATCTGTCACGTGTATAAGGTTTTATGAAGATATGCGGGAAAGCGTACAAGTTATGTTTTCCCGCTTTTATTTTGCAACAAAACAGCCCCATTTTCGCAAAGAAAGTAGTTGTGTTTTATGGGGCAATCGTATATAATCATCTTACATAATATGTTTCAAATCAATTTATCTCGGCAGTTTTCATGCCAGTTTTCTCAATTTTAGGATGGGCGTACAATGATAAAATCGGTAGAGGATTAATAGAGAGGAGATTTATGGGATATCAGGATTTTTTGTACGCTGTTGAAGGAGAATTGAACAAGAAGTTAAAGGAGGGGATCAGAGCAAGTGTATATACTGCTGTTAAGAACAATGGCAGGGAAAAGAAAGGTGTTTTGATTGAAAAGAAGGGATATCAAACTGCCCCTACGATCTATCTGGAGGGCTTTTATGTCCGTTACCAGAGAGGGGAACCCATGGAAAGGCTGATTCATGAAATCATAGCCTTTTATGAGTCCATGAGCCCGGAAAAAATCTGGGACAGCAGGAAATTCGAGGATTATGCTTCCATCCGGGAAAGAATCGTATTTAAACTGATTCATCGTTCAAAAAACAAGGTACTGCTTAGAAAATTACCTTATATAGAGGTCTTGGATCTGGCGATTGTTTTTTATGTACTTTTGGATATGGATCAAAGAGGGACGGCTACGATCCAAATCTGTGAGGAAAACATGGAAAAGTGGGGTGTTTCCAAAGAGGATTTGTTCCTGGCAGCGGTACAGAATGTTAAGGAACTTCTGCCTGCGGAGTTTTTTACGATGCAGTATGCAATCGAACAAATGCTGGAGGTAGCAGAAGACGATGAAGTTGAAAATCTCTTAAAGGAAGTCAAAAAGGACAAAAGAGATGTCATGTATGTACTGACGAATCCACCCAGAAATTATGGGGCGGCCTGTATGATGTATCCACATGTGTTGGAAATGATAGGCGATATGCTTAGGGAAGACTTCTATATTCTTCCCAGCAGTGTTCATGAAGTAATTATTGTTCCTGATTCCAGGGCGTTAGACCCGGAAGAAATGGATGAGATGGTTGCGGAAATTAATGAAACTCAGGTAGAGCCAGAGGAAGTCCTCAGTGACCACGCATATTTCTACCACCGTAAGGGGAAACGGCTGGTGATGAGAAAAGCGGAGGCATATAAGAAACAGGAGGCCTTTGTGAATAGACTGGGGGAAACCTGGTGTGAAGAGCACATCGACTATTGTGGGATAGGCAGATAGTACTTCTGATATGAGAGCTAACAGGAGAGGGCAGCGTTTACGAACGAACAGCACCCCTCTCCTGTTTTGCTTCTTACTTTTTCTGGTTTTGCTCTTTACTTTTGCAGAAAATTGTGCTAGGATTATAAGGCGTTCTGTTGAGGGATATGACTTGTACAGCAGGATTGCACCAGATTATGCGTCTGTAGCTCAGTGGATAGAGCAATGCCCTCCGGAGGCATGTGCGGCGGTTCGACTCCGCCCAGACGTGTATTTTTTATGCCTTATTTTACAGAGTAGTTTATCATAAAGTTCTGCTATTCATGATACTCGGGACACTGTAAAGAATAAGAAAAACTAGAGATATGTGAGTTACATAAGAGGGAATGGGAAGATGACAGGTTATAAAATAGCGTTTAAAAAGGCGTTTCCTTATACAATTCCGGTTTTGACGGGATACTTATTCATAGGGATCGCGTTTGGAGTGATGTATGCAGAGAAAGGGTATTCTGCATGGTGGGCAGTTCTGATGAGCCTGCTCGTTTATGCAGGGTCAGGACAGTATTTGGCGGTGAATTTTTTTGTGCCTGGGATTTCCTTTGCACAGGTGATTTTTATGACTCTGATGGTGAATATACGTCATGTATTTTATGGACTTTCTCTATTGGATAAGTTCAATAAGATGGGGAAGAAACGATGGTACATGATTTTCGGATTGACAGATGAGACGTATTCACTTCTTTGCACTACGAAAGTGCCAGAGGGTGTGGAGGAGGATAAGTTTCTGTTTGCAATCGCCTTGATGGATCAAAGTTATTGGATTATCGGATCTGCCATCGGCGGTATCTTAAAAAGTGTGCTTCCATTTAATGCAGAGGGAATTGAATTTGCGATGACAGCACTCTTCGTCGTGATTTTTGTAGAACAGTGGATGGATGCGAAGAACCGGGTACCGGCCGTGATCGGTGTTGTATGTGCCGTACTCTGTTTGCAGATTTTCGGCAGCGGGAGCTTTGTATTCCCGACTATGATTTTGAGTATTCTTGTTCTATTTGCAACGAGAAAACGATTAGAGAAAGAGCGGGAGGTGGAAGTATGCCAGTAAGTGCAACAACATCCCTGCTGATCATACTTGCTGTGGCGGTGACAACATTTGCTACAAGAGCAGTCCCTTTCTTGATATTCCCCAAAGGGAAGCCTATCCCTAAGACGATCGAATATTTGGGTAAGGTGCTGACACCAGCAGTGATTGGAATGCTGGTTGTATATTGTCTCAAGGATACGCCAGTAGCGGCGGCTCCTCATGGAATTCCTGAATTAATCGCTGTGCTGGCGGTTGTGATTCTCCATGTTTGGAAGAGGAATAATTTACTTAGTATTGGAGCTGGTACTGTTTTATACATGTTCCTGGTTCAAGCAGTATTTTAGGTTCGATGAAAAAAGAAAGGCCCATAGATCAATCTGCAAATGGATTGAATCTGTGAGCCTTTTTGCTTAGCTTAAATTTACTTTTTTGTGCATGATGTAATGAACACCTATATAACCTGCAATTGCCTGTAATACAGCCATTATAGCTGAAATACGGAAAGCGGTAAGCAAATATTGTGTTGCATCTCCTTCTGTCATGAGAGCATAGTTTGTAGTTCCAGGAGCAATATTAAATGCAAACATAAATGCAAATGTAAGGAGCTGTGTGACAGCGGTCAAAATAAAGTACACTACAATGGAACACATTACCCGGTGCCCTGGGAAAAGCTGACCGATGCAGATGCACAGATAGATGATAATGACACTGCCGATTGTGCCCAGGAGCCCATAAAATAGACAGGTCAGGCCAAATTGACTAATCGCCAAACCGCCCAGGGACTGCGCTACCTTCTCAGCAATGACTGCATAAGCGGTGGTCACATTGCTGCCGCTGAACAGAATCCACAGACCCAGATAGCAGAGCAGCAGATTACCGCATTCCCAAATCACACCGGATATGATCTTTGCAGTCAGATGCTGAGTGGGTGTGGCTGGAATCGTCCAGGTGAGATACCCCTCATCAGTAAAAAGATTTTTGTAGAACCGGACAGCAATCAGTGCTGTGATACCGAAACAAACGGCAGTAAATAAGAGGATAAGAACGGACATGAATACAATCAAAGCGGAAATGATTGTATTGACCGGTGCACTAAAATCGATCCTCTCCATAACAAAGAACCGTCCGAGCGTGCAGGCACATAATAACACAAAATGTAGGACGATAAATATGCGTACTCCATATTTTAAGTCATATTTAATTAATTTTCCTAACATTTGAATACCTCCCTGAATAATGCATCGACGGATTTCCCCCATTTTGTACGGATATCATCAACTGTCTCATTCAAAGTGAGATGGCCGTTCTGGAGAAATAGGACTCTATCCAGCACATTTTCAATATCTGTGATTAAATGTGTAGAGATCAGGATAGTAGCATTCTCGTTATAATTGGTCAGGATGGTATGCAAAATATAATCCCGTGCGGCCGGGTCAACACCACCGATCGGCTCATCTAAGATATAGAGCTCGGCATCCCGGCTCATGACCAGAATCAACTGGACCTTTTCCTTTGTTCCCTTGGAAAGAGTACGCATACGGGCATGAGTATCGATCTCCAGATCTTTGAACATGGCATTCGCCCGTTCCACGTTGAAATTATCATAAAAATCGGCGAAGTAGGCAATGATATCCTTCACGCGCATATGCTCACTCACACTGCTGCGTTCCGGGAGATAGGAGATAATCTTCTTGGTCTCAACTCCAGGTGCCATACTTTCGACCATTACACGTCCGTCGGTAGGGACTAAAAGTCCATTGATCAATTTGATCAGGGTTGTCTTGCCGCTGCCGTTGGGGCCGAGCAGACCGACAATCTGCCCTTTTTCTAATGTTAGGTCTAAATTAGAAAGGGCATAAAAGTTATTGTATTTTTTCGTCAATCCCTGACATTCCAGAAGTGATTTCATCTAGTTATCCCCCTTTAATGCTTTCTGAATCAATTCTAAAGTCTCTTCTTCTTCGAATCCAAGCAGTTCCATTTTCTCAAGGAACTGGTGGATATGTTCGGATGCTAATTCCAGTTTCATATTTTTGAGCATTTTCTCATCCTCCGTGATAAAACGGCCGCTTGTGCGCTGAGAATATACCAGGCCGCTTCGCTCCAGTTCAGAAAGAGCCTTTTGCATAGTATTGGGATTTACGGCGGCATCTAATGCCAGATCCCGCACGGATGGGAGTTTGTCTCCCGGTTTATATACACCTGCAATAATATCCTGCTGGATACGTTCCATGAGTTGCAGGTAAATGGGACGGTCATTATCTAAATCCCACGGCATCTAAGTCACCTCTTTTTCTATTCTTCGATTGTACTAACTATGTAATACAATCATACAATGAGGGCGGACAGATGTCAAGTATCAGTCCATGCTCTTTTCATTATCCTCAATAATCCTGGTAAGCAGATTTGAGTCAAATACTCCTTTGCGCAGCATTTCTATTTCATATTTATAAGGAGCATATGATTTTTTCTCCTTTGTTGGGGATGGCACATATGGCGTCTCCAATATTTTCGGTACATTTTCAAAATCTTTATGATGGACAATGGCATTCAGTGCATCAAAGCCAATTTCTCCAAAACCGATATTGGCATGACGGTCTTTGGAAGCACCGGGTACATTTTTGCTGTCATTGATATGAAATACAGCAATCTGGTCTTTACCGAGAATTCGGTCGAATTGAGCGATGACATCGTCAAATTGGTGGATAATATCATATCCGCTGTCACTGGTGTGGCACGTGTCAAAGCATACACGGAGCTTCTCGTTATAAGTGACGCCATCATAGATGCGCGCAAGCTCCTCAAAGGTACGTCCTACCTCTGAGCCTTTTCCTGCCATGGTTTCGAGCGCAATCACACAGTCTGTATCTTTGGTGAGTACCTCATTCAATCCTTTGATGATCTGTGCTGTGCCGATATCGGTTCCCTCTCCCACGTGGGCGCCAGGATGGAGAATCAGTACATGGCTTCTGCATGCAATCGTCCGTGTGATCTCCTTATCGAGAAATTCGACAGCCAATTCAAAGGTTTCCGGCTTGACGGCATTTCCAAGGTTAATAATATAAGGGGCATGTACGATGATCTCATCGATGCCGTGCTCTTTCATATAGTCCCATGCGGGAGCGATATTTAATTCACTGATATCCTTGCGTCGTGTGTTCTGTGGTGCCCCTGTGTAAAACATAAATGTATCTGCCCCATAAGAGACAGCTTCCTTTGCGGAACCAAGCAGCATTTCTTTGCCGCTCATTCCAACATGTGACCCTATTTTCATGGTAGATCCTGCCTTTCATTATCTTCTAAAAAGCCCGTAAATACGGGAAAACTTCTATGATTAATACTTGTACTTCCTGATTATACATGATAGAATATCGAAATGGAAGAAAAAAAGAACGGAGCGTGAGATAAAAGTGAATACATTGTTGGAACTCATTACTATAGAAATGAAAAATGCCTTTCAGGCAGCAGGTTACGACGAAGCATTTGCAAAGGTAACACTTTCTAACAGACCGGATTTGTGTGAATATCAGTGCAACGGCGCGATGGCGGCGGCCAAGACATATAAGAAGGCGCCGATCATGATCGCAAATGATGTCGTGGCAGGCTTGAAGGACTGTGCGTGCTTTGAGATGGCGGAGGCTGTGAATCCGGGATTCATTAACTTAAAGGTAGAGCCATCTTTTGCTGCTTCATATTTGAATGAAATGGCAGCGGACCCGGATCTGGGAGTAGAAAAGGAGGCAGAACCGAAGATGGTCATGATTGATTACGGCGGTCCGAATGTGGCAAAGCCGCTTCATGTGGGACATCTGCGTTCTGCAATCATTGGAGAGAGTCTCAAACGTATTTTTAGATTTAAAGGAAATCATGTGACTGGAGATATCCATCTGGGAGACTGGGGATATCAGATGGGACTGATCATCACAGAGTTAAAAAAGAGAAAGCCAGAGCTTCCTTATTTTGATGAGGCATTTGAGGGCGATTATCCAGAAGAGGCACCATTTACCATTAGTGAGCTGGAGGAAATCTATCCGACAGCCAGTGCCTATGCCAAGGAGCATAAAGAGTATCGTGAGGAAGCGCTTAAGGCGACCTTTATGCTTCAGAATGGACACCGTGGCTACCGCGCGATTTGGAATCATATTATGAATGTTTCTGTGACAGATCTAAAGAAGAACTATCACAATCTGAATGTTGATTTTGATCTGTGGAAAGGGGAGGCGGATGCTCAGAAGTATATCCCTGACATGGTGGAGAGACTGAAAAACGAAGGATATGCTCATTATGATGAAGGAGCCCTTGTGGTAGATGTCCAGGAAGAGGATGATAAAAAGGAAGTTCCTCCGTGTATGATTTTGAAATCGGATGGGGCGGCCCTATATGATACAACAGATTTAGCTACACTTGTAGAGCGTGAGGAATTATATAAGCCTGATGAGATCATCTATGTAGTTGATAAGCGTCAGGAGCTGCACTTTGTACAGGTCTTCCGCTGTGCAAAGAAGACTGGTATTGTGCGTCCAGATGTGAAGTTAGAGTTCCTGGGATTCGGTACCATGAATGGTAAGGATGGTAAGCCTTTCAAGACAAGAGAAGGCGGTGTGATGCGTCTGGAGAACCTAATCCGTGAGATTGATGAGGAGATGTATAAGAAGATCATGGATAACCGTACTGTGACCGAGGAGGAAGCGCTAAATACGGCTAAGATCGTCGGTCTGGCAGCAATCAAATACGGTGATTTATCCAATCAGGCATCTAAAGATTATGTGTTCGATGTGGATCGGTTTACTTCATTTGAGGGAAATACTGGACCTTATATCCTGTATACGATTGTACGTATCAAGTCGATTTTGAACAAATATCAGGAAAATGGTGGAAAACTTGTTGGACTTTCTGTCAAGAGTGCGGAAAATGACTGTGAGAAGGCGCTGATGTTAGAGGCAGCCAAGTTCAATGATGTAATCGATGCGGTATATGAGGAGACAGCTCCGCATAAATTGTGCGCTTATATTTATGACCTGGCGAATGCATTCAATAAGTTCTACCATGAGACCAAGATTTTGACAGAGGAAGAGGAAGTGCGTAAGGCAGGATACATTGCGCTTTTGAAGCTTGTAAAGGAAATTCTGGAGACATGTATCGATCTGCTTGGTTTTGAGGCACCTGAAAGGATGTAAAAAGGGAATATGACAGAGAAGTTATTTTATCAGGACAGTCATCAAAGGGAATTTACAGCCAATGTCCAGATGTGTCAGCCAAAAGGGGAAGCATATGAGGTGGTCCTTGACAGGACTGCCTTTTTTCCAGAGGGCGGCGGACAGTATGCAGATACCGGACTGCTTGGAGATGTGAGGGTGCTGGATGTCCATGAAAAAAATGGGCTGATTTATCATTTGACGGAAGCACCGATTGAGCCATGCACCGAGGTGACTGGTAAGATTGATTGGGAACTGCGTTTTATGAAGATGCAGCAGCATACAGGGGAACACATTGTTTCAGGACTGGTCCACGAAAGATTTGGTTATCATAACGTTGGGTTCCACCTGGGCAGCGAGGACTGCACAATGGACTTTAACGGAGAAATTACAAAAGAAGAATTAAAGGAGATTGAGTGGGCGGCCAATGAGGCTGTCTTTAAAAATCTTAAGGTTCAGGTCTCTTATCCTTCAAAAGAAGAGCTGGAAATGCTGGAATACCGCAGCAAGATAGAGATAGAAGGCCAGGTCAGGATCGTAACCATTCCTGGATATGATGTATGTGCCTGCTGTGCGCCACACGTGGAGTATACTGGAGAAATCGGGATGGTCAAGCTGACAAATGTACAGCGGTATAAGGGCGGAGTTCGAGTGACCATGCTCTGCGGATTCCGGGCTTTGAGAGACTATAGAGAGAAAGAACGCCATGTGAAAAATATATCGACCCTGTTGTGTGCAAAAGAAAATGAGGTGTCAAAAGCAGTAGAACATCTAAAGGAAGAACAAGTAAGATGGAAGGCAAAACTTTCGGAAAGCCAGAGGAAGCTGCTGGAATACAGGGCCAGAGAAATTCCGCAGGAGGAAGCGTTTACCTGTCTGTTTGAAAATGAATTGGAAGGGGACGGCCCGCGAATATTGATGAATCTTGTCCTGGCAGAAGGGAAAAAAGGATGTGCTGTTTTTCTGGAAACAGGCAGGGAAGAATATCGCTATGTGATTGGAAGTAAGTCTATGGACGTGCGGCCAATTGCGAAAGGATTAAATGAGATGTTTTCAGGACGGGGAGGCGGAAAACCAGAGATGGTCCAGGGCTCTCTGAAAGGGAATAAATATGATGTGAGGGAGTGGATACAGAAGAAAGTGAGGGAAACAACGAATGAATAAGAACCCGGGAGCAAAGCAGTTCTGGAGAGTATGCGGTCCGATTCTTTTGTATTGGCTGATTGAATTTGTGGCAAGTACATTTGCTGGATTTGTTGTCATGATTCCACATCTGGGCGGTTTCATGAAGAAACTGGCAGAGGCAGATGTGACTACTCAGGAACAGGCGACAGAATTGATGATGCAGCAATATGAAAATATGTTGAATCTGATCATGAAATATCAGGTCGAGATTCTAGCGATAGCAGCACTCTGTACGATACCGTTAACAGCCTATCTATTTCACGCTGACAGGAAACGTGAGCGTACTATGTCCATTCCTGTCAATAAAAAGGCAGAACCCTGGAGATATCTGGAGATTATCGGCCTGGGCGCAGCGGTCTGTATTGGCTTGAACTGCCTGGCTGTAATGAGCAATATTGCGTTTGCAAGCGTAGAATATGAGGAGACATCAGAGGTGTTCTATTCTGCCAGCCTGCCGGTGCAGTACTTGTGTCTGGGAATTATCATACCACTGACGGAAGAATTAATGTTCCGGGGAGTCTTGTTTCAAAGATACAGGGAACGAAGTAAATTCTTTTCGGCTGCATTATATTCGACCATTCTGTTTAGTTTGACTCACGGCAATATGGTACAGTTTTTATATACCTTTGTACTCGGGCTTTTGCTTGCTTACGTTTATGAAAAATTTGGCTCCTTCAAAGCCCCCCTTCTGCTTCATATTGTAGCAAATATGACGTCCCTGATTCTAACGAATACAGGTGGATTTGACTGGCTGCTTGGAAAGGCATCCAGGTTGGGAATCATGACTGTGGCATGTGCATTCATAGGTTCTGTGATGTTCGTGCTGATACAGAGAATTGATGAAAAGCCGGAACTGCCAGATATGCCGCATGAGAATCAAAATATGATGGATATGTTTAGATAACATGATAATAGTAAAATGTGATTTATACGAGATGGGCTGGTATCGTCAGAAGATACCGGCCCTGAATTATTTTATGGAATGTGATGGCAAAAGGCGGAGAACAAAATAGAAAAATGTGCTTGACTTTTGTCCGGGATAAGAGTAGTCTAATAGCACAGACAAGGTTGGGTCTGTATCGGGAATTTATCTTTTATATATCTATTAGGGATCTGGGAATCTTTATTTTTTTCCTTGTATGAGTTGTGATGTAATTTATTTCTATTAAAAAGCTGCAGTGTGTTTTTTTGTACCACGGATATACATAGCAAGCTATGCATATAATTGCGGGAATAGGGATAAAAAGTTAGAGCATATCTTTTTTTGGTCGACCGGTTTCGATGGGATAGTAACGGGTGGGATCAAATAGCAGTCATTCAAAATCTATGATGAGATGGAGTTTTATCGAGGCGTTTTATAATCTAGCAACAATTCTTTTTCGGAGCTTCTCCGAAGATATTCATATTTTTACAGATAGAAGTCTGTCCAGGTTTCCGGTTAGGAAATCAGGAGGACATCTTATAAGGTGCGCTGTTATTTTGGTAGAGCAGTATGTTATTTGGGGAAAGGCGGTGATGCGTATTGATTGTGCCGTTAAATAGGTAATTCATAAACGAGGACACCAGATGTTCTCCAAATAACAAGGGATTCCTGCATGTTATCTGAAAGCAGATAAACATTGCGGGAGAATAGGAACACGATAAAAGGTGAGTTTACAATTTTATAGGAGGATGTATATGAAAACATTTATGGAAGAGTATGGGATTATTGTTGTAGCAGCAATCGTGATTATGATTATTGTAGTGGCAGCAACGCCGCTTGGAAACAGTATTAAATTAGGCATCACCGAGGCAGTGGGCAAGTTGACCACTGCACTGGGAACGACCGCAGCTGTAGTCAGCTAACGGATGACGGGGGATGACAGGTGAAGGTTGCAAAGGATGCGTGGAATTTAAAGGAAGAAAGTTTTGGGCCTCTGCTTCGGTATGTAATGGATGATGAGATCACTGACATTAACTATAATGGGGCAGATGTCTGGGTAGAGCATTTAAAACGAGGCATTTATAAAGTACCGGTTCAATTATCAGAGGAGTTTGTGAATCAGTTCAGTATCAGAGTTTCCAATGTGGTCAGTGAACAGATTAATAAGTTCAATAATGTGCTGGAGGCAGAGACGGATGTATTGCGTATTTCTATTATTCATCCAAGTGCGACGAATACCGGATATGCGATATCCATTCGCAAGACTCCTGCAGTGATGAGACTGACAGAAGAAAGGATGCTTCGGGAGCAGTATTGTTCTAAGGAGGTGCTGGAGTTTTTGATCTCCTGCATGAGAGCCAGAATGAATATGGTCTTCTGCGGGCGCCCGGGTGCTGGAAAAACAGAATTATTAAAATTCTTGACACAGTATATTCCGAAAGAGGAAAAGGTCATGACGATAGAGGATAACCTGGAGATTCATTATCGGGAGATCAATCCAGGATCGAACTGCGTGGAGTTAAAGGTGGATGATGAGTTGTTCTCTTATACGAAGGCGATTAAGACAGCGTTGAGACAAAATCCGCAGTGGGTGCTGCTTTCGGAAGCTCGGTCAATGGAGGTGAAATACTTACTGGAGTGTTTTTCTACCGGACTTCATGGGCTGACTACTCTGCACACGGATGATACGAGGAAGATACCGGACAGAATCCAGAATATGATGCAGGACAGTTATGCAGCTTCCCGGCTGGAAAACGATATTTACAGTTTTTTGAACGTAGGAGTCCTTCTCAGGAAGAGGGTGACTGACAGGAGAGAAGTGGTCAGATATATCGACCAGATCTGTCTGTTCGACCGTGTAGATGAATCGAATATAATGCAGTTGATTGCAGAAGGCGGCAGGTTTGTTTCACAGGAGATACCAGCTAATCTTAAGAAGAAATTCAGGCTGGAGAATATAGGAAATCCTTTTGGAGGTATGAAACATAGGAACAGGGAGTAGGAATAATGGCGCTTTATGGAGGACGGAATGAATAGAGGTGGAAGAAAGAAAAAAGGAATCCGATACTTAGATCCCAGATGTGTAAAACAAGAGATTCATAAACTTGGTTACCATTTTTCCTTAAAGAAATATGTAGGTTACTTTCTGGGAATATCAGGAGGGATTGCAGCAATGGCATATGTGTTCAGGCTAAAGACACCGTGTATCATAATCGTATGTCTGGTAACAGCCTGCTTTGTCCCGGGCATCTTCCCCATGGAATACCGGAATATGTATGAGCAGAAAAGATTTGAGGATATCACAGCGTATATGGAGCAGATTCTATATTCTTTTAAAAGGCGTGCCAAGATATTAACAGCACTCGAGGATACACTTGTTCTGTTCAAGAAAGGGGAAAGCAGGCTGCATGATGCGATATTGGCTGCAGTGGAGTATATCCGCAGCGCTGATGCAAATGTACATTTATACAGAGAAGCATTTGCCTTTATTGAGCAGGAATATGGTTGTGCCAGGCTGTACAAGATACATGATTTTTTGATTGAAGCGGAGGAAGTGGGCGGTGATTTCAATGCCTCTGCAGATATCCTGCTTCATGACAGGAAATTATGGATTGACAGAGTGTACGAGCTGCAAAGGGAAAAGAAGAACGTCAAGGTGAAGATTACGATTGGAATCGGTTTATCATTTTTAATCTGTGGAATGACAGTATTCATGCTTCCTAAGGAATTTTCCATTACTGAGAATGTGATATCCCAGATCGTCACAACATTGACAATTCTGTTGAATCTGCTGATTTGGTATGCTGCCCAGAGAAAACTTTCTAAAAGTCTGATTCTGGGCGAGGAGGGCATGGAATATGAAGAGGTGAGAAGGCAGTATGAATATGTTATGCATGGGGAATTAGATAGGGACAGACGGAAAGGTATGTATGCAGTGGTGATTTTGATGCCATTCATCCTATTTTTCTGCCTGAAAGGAAATATGGGAGCAGCAGGTCTTATCTTAATCTTTGCTGTTTTGATTGGAACTCAGCCGGCACGCAGATATAAGGTATCGATGAAGCATCTGACGAGAGCTGTGGAAAAGGCATTTCCACAATGGCTCCTTAGTATGTCTCTGAAACTTCAGACGGATAATGTGCATGTATCCTTGGCCAAATCTGTGGAGGGTGCACCGGAGATTCTGAAAGAAGAATTAGGCGGACTTTTGGAGGCAGTGGAAAGGGAACCGGATTCTGTACAGCCATATCTTAGTTTTATGAATCCGGTACGACTACCGGATGTTACATCGGCGATGAAGGTCTTATACTCTATGGCAGAGTTCGGTGCGGCCGATATCGGGGGACAGATTAGTCCGTTGGTAGAAAGGAATGCGGCCATGACCGATAAAGCAGAGAGGCTCAGGGCAGAAGATGAGATTGCTGGAGTGAGCTTCCTAATTCTGCTTCCCATGATTACAGGTGTAATAAAGATGCTGGCAGATCTGGCATTGGTTGTCGTTTATATCTTATCGGCAGTTAATAATGTGGCTTAAGAGGAGGGAGATACGTGAAAGAATTTATTGAGGAATATGGAGGGATTATTGCTATTTCACTGACCGGCTATGCAGTAATGTCAGGCTTATGGGAGATTCTGCGTCTGATGTGCGAGACGAGAATGTAAAGCTTCTGATAGTGCAAGAGGCAGTAACAAAAGTTCAGGAAAACAGCAGTAAAAGGATAGGATGTCTGGGGCTGGGGGCATAGATAGTAATAGGGGTGTTCCCGGAGCCGGATACAGATAAAAGAGGAATAGATGATATGGGATACAAGGATGGGAAGTGGTACTTATAAAGGAATTTATAGAAGAATATGGCGGTATTATTTTGGCCTGTTTTATGGGGCTGTTATTCCTGGGAATCATGACAGAGATGTTGGATGGGAATGGCGGTTTATATCAGCTGGCAAAGATTTTTGCAGAAAGTATAGGTTCCATGTGCAGTGGATAAAAAGAAGAAGGAAGGGAGGCAAAGGGTTTGAAGGTTATGCTAGGTGAGTATGGGAAGGTGATTCTTTTGGCTGTCATCCTCTGTGGCATGGTACTGTTCTTGTTCGGAAGATCAGACCATGGTTTCCTTGGACTCCTCGCCCAGGCAAAGCCTGTGGAACAGGTCGGACATGAGGATGCCTTTGAGACAGCAGAAGCGATCGCATCAAGGAAAGTTCCAGATCTGTCTGTTCGCACAGAGAAGCTAAAAAGGGGGACACAGTATAATCTGCTGGATACGGGGAGATTTCAAATCAGAGCAGAAAATGCGGATGGAGAAAAGGTTTCCCTTTCTATTGTTAAAATTATAAATCCGGCTGGAAAAGATATCACATCTGCAACTGACGCTAAGTGTTTCCTTCCGAATCAAAAAGGAACATATCAGGTCATATACAGGGCAGAGGAAACGTATCTTGGCAGTTTGAAGGCCAGGGAAAAGACATACCGTTTTATTGTGGACTAAAAGGAGGAAGGATGAAAGGCGCGGTTGAGACGATGATCGGAATGATTATGATTGCCTTTATGGCAGTGCTTAGTACGGCATATATAACAGCATCTTTAAATACGCAGAAGGCACAGAATTATCATTCCGCTGTGATGGCAGAAGTGGAGGCAGGAGATTTCTCAGAGGCGGTCATTCAAAGCTGCAAAGAGAAGGCAGTAGATAATGGATATACCAGCTTGGCGATTGAACCCTTGATCAGCTCAGAAAGCGGAAAGTATGCCAAAATAACATTGAATTATAATTACACCATTCCTATCCTGGATCTGTTCCTGGAGCATGAAATTGTAGGCTATGCGAGATAGCCTGTCAAGAACAGGAAGGAGAAGGGAATATATGAAAAATGCTGTCATTGGCTTTTTTATGGTAATCATCCTGATATTTTCGGGAGTTGCCATTCAAACGTCAGAGAACAGGACGGCCCGGCAGAACGAACTGGATAATAGTCTGGGGGCAGCGATGGAGCAGTCAATGAAAATACTGACAGTTAATCCGGTCTATCATATAGAAAAGGAGAATGGTACAAAAGAATTTACGGCAGATTTTATCCAGGGCTTTTTAATGAAGATGTCCAGTGACTCGAAATACACGATAGATATCCTGGACGTTGATGTAGAAAAGGGTCTTTTAGATGTCAGGGTGTCAGAGAGATACAAACAGGTCATCGGATATGGCAGTGTGTCTTCACATAAGACGGTGATACTGGAAGACCAAAAAGAAGAGGAGGATGTTTTTTATCCAGTTTCTTTTCTTGCTCAGAGTAAGGAACATGTAGACAGTGAGGAACAGGAATATGTGCTGAAACAAGTAAGTGTGCACGGAGGAGATCATCTGACAGCAGCAGTACTTCCAAGAGCGGAATTGAAGAAAGAAGGGTATGTTTTCTGTGGCTGGAGGATGGTAGAACCGGTCAATGGAATGGGCGTTCTATATGGAATAGAGAATATCAATACAATTTGTGTCAGAGAGGAAATAAAATTCCAGGCAGTATATAAGCAGGAGGAACGGCTATGAAAAAGAAGTTCAAGAGCTTTTGTATCTTTACAGCAGCAGTGATACTTTTCACCGTGTGTTTTCCTGTGAATGTGAAAGCCCAGGAAAATAGTATCCATAATATGGAAGACAGAGAAGTGAAAAGGCCTTCTGATGAAGACGACGGGGAAAGACGCCTGTGGTGCTCCGAGCAGTTTCAGGAGATGGTGAATGGCTTGCTGGAGCGGGAGGATTTGAAAGAAATCCTGGAGACAACAGACGAGGAAACGCGGGCAGCTTTTCTGGATGGACTGTCAGAAGCGGAATTGTATCAGATGATAATTCTATATAGGTACAGTATAGTAGAGGAAGCAGCACGAGGAGGGCAGATATCTCAAGATAAGGACTCACTTGATAAGAAAAAAGGAAAAAAGAGAGAAATAGATGAGAACCTTGCCTTTTACCTGGAACTGATAAAAAGATTGCATGCTATACAGAAAAACAAGAATATAGAGGGACAGCAGGAACATTGTGAACAGGCAGATGGAGAAGATGGAAAAATAAAGGAAAAAGAAATAGAAGGAGAAAATCAGACAGAGCAAAATGCAGAAGAGAATGCAGCGGAAAATGAAGCGACAAGTAATGTGTATGGAGAAAACAGTCAGCCCGACCATGAACTTGCAGGAAGCAGTCCGTCCGACGATAAGGATTCTAAGAGCGAGGCCTCTGGAAATGAGAAGATGGGGAGCGGGCAGGAAGATACAGAAGGGGAAACACCCAGAGATGAATATAAAGGAAGGGAGGAAACAAAATGGAAACAGACAGAAGGCAGTGATTCTGAAAATGAATATGCCAAGATGCAGCAGGCAGAAGATGGACAGAAGGAAGACTCATGGAAAGAAAATGCGTTCCATATATTCAAGAAGGTTATATTAAATCCAAAGCAGGAGGAGCTCAAAGAGATATCTGGAGTAGAAATTGCGGATATATTGGATTTTGATGATTTTATAGAATCTCGGAATCGGAATTCTGCCTATGATTTGACGGAACTGGTAAGGTTGTTAGAAGAACTGGATCATGCAGAAGAGACCAAAGTGCAACAGGTATTCGATGAGACATTATGTTTTCTATATGCTATTTATGGTATAGACAAGAACAATGCTGAGGATGAAGCAGATGAGACTGCTGTTGTCAAGTCCATGCGTGGAAATGTCATACCGGTTTTAGGTGCTGCAGCAGGGGCAGGGGTAACCTACCGTGCCTCTTGTCAGACAACAGGATGGCAGGCGTGGAACAGTAATGGTGGATCAGTGGGGACGGCTGGAAGCCAAAAACGTATGGAAGCACTGCAGATTAAGATAACAGGAGATGCCAATTTAGGGATTACCTATGAGTCCCATGTCCAATCCAAAGGATGGATGGGCTGGGTAAGTAATGGAGCTACTACTGGCACGACTGGACAGTCACTTCGGATGGAAGCATTGAGGATGAAGCTGATAGGGCAAAATGCTGGAAGTTACGATTTATATTACAGAGCTTACTGTGAATCCTATGGATGGCTCGGATGGGCGAAGAATGGGCAGTCAGCCGGGACAGTGAACATATCCAAACGTATAGAAGCGCTGCAGATTGTAGTGACAGGAAAAGGGGCGGCAGCTCCTGGCGCTGTCGGAGGGGCGTTAAAGACCAATGCGGTCGCGCGAGTCGGCAGCAAATATTATACGACTTTTAACAGTGCTTTCGACGGTATGCCAAACGGCGGGACTCTCTATGTGATTCGTAATTGTGAGGCTACACATATTGTTACGACAAAATCCTATTCCCTTTATCCAGAAGAACAGAATGTTAAAGTTTCATTCCGGGAGACACATATGGAACCTGCTGGCATTATCTGTACGCCGGAGGGGAAGACAGCCACATGGACGCTGGGAGGAAATGAAGGATTCACGCTGACAATGGATGCCTGCCGTAAGGGTGGCTCTGGAGTTTTAAGTACCTATGGAGGTACTGTGAATCTGAAAAATGGAGTCAGACTCATCAATGCTTGGGGCAATGGCGTTTGGAATGCGTACGGAACGACAAATGTCTATGATGGGGCATGGATCACAGGAAACGGCTCTAATGGAATTGCTACGATGGGAAATATTAATATATATGGTGGCAAAATTTATGGAAATAACTATGATGGCGTGCGGGCCGAGAAGACAATACGCCTTTCTGGAGGAGAAATATACAATAATCGGAAAAGTGGTGTTCATGTCGGAGAAGGAGACTCTACCTTTATTATGACAGGAGGCACGATTCATGATAATGAATCTGGGGTAGAGAATATTGATGGAAAAGCGAATATCCAAATAAATGCCGGGAATATTTATAGTAACAAATTGGATGGAATCAATATCAAAGGACGCCAAATGACAATCAGCGGTTCCGTTATAATTCATAATAATGGAAGTGCAGGGGTTGTAGTGAATGGCGGTACCGTTTCGGTTACAGGCGGTAAGATCTACAGTAATTCAGCAGGTGGGATCGTCAATAAAAGTACTTTAAATGTCAGTGGAGGTGAAATCTATTCCAATGCAGCAACGAATGGAGGAGGAATCTTAAATAGTGGGATTTTCACGAAATCAGGAGGCAGTGTCACAGGAAATCGTGCGTCAAATGCCGGCGGAGGAATCTGCATCCTGCCAGGAGGTAAGCTGAATTTAAGTGGTGGAACATTAAAAAACAATACAGCCAAGACAGGAAAGGGTATCTACCATAACGGAATCGCTATGAATATGAGTGGAAATGGGATGGTAAGTGCGGAAAATGACGTGTTTCTATGTGCTGGAAAGTTTATTTCTGTTACAGGAAGGCTGAACGCACAGTGTGCCGCGATGCTGACGCTAAATACGTATGGGAACGGCAGAAAAACAGCGGAAAACCTGTGTGACAATAAAATGGGAAGTGCCTGCTATCAAAAATTCGGTCTGACTCCAAACGGTGGTTACTGCCTGCGGCCGGGAGACTACCAGATATCACAGTCAAAAGCGGCGGATAAGGATGTGGTGCTCAGTACAAAATATCCGATTCAATTCCAGAAGAATTATGATGGGAATGTACAAAGTATGCCGTCCAATAGTGAGAAATATTGGTATGAAGCAATACGTCTGGCAACTGCTGTACCGTCAGCCCCTTATTTGAAATTTCGTGGGTGGTCTGAAAATGTGGATGTGGAGAAAGGAGAATATCAACCGGGAAGTGAACTCAATGCTTCTATTAATAGAAAGGTTACTTTGTATGCAGTTTGGGCAACAAAAGTCAAGGTGAACTATATTGGAAACCGAAATGTTCCAGGAGAAGAACGGTCAGAATATGTGACTTTGAAAAACTGTATGGCCAATAATGGTTATACAATCCGTAAGAATTCAGAATTTACTAAATATGTAGGGAAAGACGCTGTATTTGCGGGATGGAACACCAAACCGGACGAATCTGCAAAATCAGTCAGGTTTCCTGATACACAGTCATGCAGACTTAGCTTTGAACAGCTTCTTGCGTTGGCAGCAGAGCAGCAGGGAAAGGATTATTCGAGTGAGGCTCTGGTACAGGGAGTGAATCTGTATGCTTCCTGGGATGCATTTCCGGTCATCACATCGAATCGCGAACTAGAATTTTATGAGGGAACAGAGGTTACAAAGGAAATGCTGCTTCAAAATATGGAGGCGCACGATCAGGAGGACGGCATACTTACACAGGATATCGAAATACGGCAGATAGAATATGCAGATGGAAGAATTGTGGATGGAGAAAAGAAGAAGGGGATTATAGAACAGTGGAAAGGTGATATGCCTGATGATTACCATCTGGATACGTGGTTTATGCAAATGGCAGAAGAGGATTCTCCTGTAGTGCACAAAATCACCTATCATGTTACAGACAGCTTTGGAAATGAGACCTCCTATATAAGGAACGTGAGCGTGAAATACAATGAGTTTCCAGTTATCCAGGCAGAAGACAGATATTTTACATTAGAGGAAGCAAAAAATGGGACAATCACTGCAAAGAAGCTTTTGACGGATGCTGTGAAGGAGGAACGGATAAAGGTTTCGGACCGGGAGGATGATGAATTATATCCGGGGAAGCTACAGGAAAAAATAGAACTGTTGGATTTTCAGGAAGAGGATTTTCAATCATTTGAAGAGTCAGGATACCTTGTAATCACCTATGCGGTAAAAGACAGCATGGGGCCAGATGGAGAAGGAAAGGAAACCTTCAGTCAGTGCGCAATACATGTAGTCGAGGACGGTGAGGTCGTAGAGCCAGAAGATCCGAGGTATGTCAGATTCATCAATCAGACTTATTATGAAAAGAATCAAGGTGGCCGAGATGATCAAAGTGGCGGCCTGCATTCTAATTCACGCTGGTATCAGGATCCGGAATATAAAGCGGTGATTGAAGCATCACTTCTTGGGGAAAAAGATCCAGAGGAGACGTGGATATTCAGTCGTGAGGATGTAGAGAATGTAAAAAAATACATAAAAGAGCATGGAATAGGTAATAGTCAGCAGGAAAATGCAATTTCAGACTTCCTTGTCAGATTCAGCGAAATGAGGATATCTTAAATAAGTGTGGATTTCGAAAACAAATATATAGCATCAAGCAATATGTTACGAGAATTGTGTAAATGTAGATACCAGAAATACCTGCCGGCTTAAAGCGGCAGGATATAACAGAGCGTAAAAAAGCCCCAATCACCTGCAATAGTAGGTGGTTGGGGCTTTTCTTTTGCAGAATCAACTGTTATAATAGGAAAAGATCAAGGATTCCAAGCTCTTGTAAAACAGCCCGAAACGAGAATTATATAAGCAGAAAAGGCCAAAATGTTACATAAATATTTACAAAAATGTTAAAAACATGTTGCAAAAAGTGAGGAGTTCTTTTATAATGATAAAGTATAATGCAAAGAGTAGAATGTCCGTATATAATTCGAGCTATTTTGTAATATCTTCTTAAAATAGGAAGATTATGGGGAAAAAGCGTTTTATAGAAGGACTTATCATAAATACATAGGGAATAGGTGGTAAAATGAAATTCAGAAAAGTACATAGTATGTTAATCGCGGCTATTTTGACATGTTCATTAGCAGTAACTCCAGTTTTTGCAGCACCAGCAAGCAACAATCAGGCTTCACTTCAGGAGAAAAAAGCGGCGGCACAGAATGAGGCGAATTCCTTACAGTCCCAGCTTAATACCTTGATGGGAAAGATGAATGAGCTTGAAGGACAGATGGTCACGAAAGGTCAGGAGATTTCAAAGGCAAAAGAGGATCTCGTAGCTGCTGAGGAGAAGGAAGCACAGCAATACGAGGACATGAAGCTCCGCATTAAGTATATGTACGAAGAAGGAGATGGATCTGCACTAGAGAGAATTCTTGCCTCAGGCACGATTGCAGAGGTACTCAGCCAGGCAGAATATGTACAGAAGATTCATTCTTATGATAGAAGCATGCTGCAGGAATATGCAGAGACAGTAGAGGAAGTAGAAACACTAAAGTCCAATCTGGAAAATGACATGACAAAGCTTGAGAATCTGGAAGGCGAATACAAGTCACAGTCAGATGAGCTTTCAACGATGCTCAGCAGCAAGCAGGCAGAGGTAGAGAATCTGGATGTCATGATTCAGGAAGCAGCAAAGGCTGCATTGGAAGAGCAGAAGAAAAAGGAAGCGGCAGAAGCAGAGAAAAAGAAGAAGGAACAGGCAGCAAGCGCAGGGCAGAATAACAATAGCGGTTCTACTAATAATGGTGGTAATACAAACACTACGACACCTGACCAGCAGCAAACACCAGATAATTCACCGAACACAGATGTTCCAGAGAATAACAATAATCCAGAACCGGCACCGGCACCAGCACCAGCTCCAGAGCCGAATTATAATGCTTCCACAGGGAATGCAGTCGTGGACCGAGCAAATAGCTGGGTAGGTAGGGCAGAGTATTCATGGGGAGCATGTGCACCAGGATCATTCGATTGTTCGGGATTTGTCAGCTATTGTCTGACAGGAAGCTATTCTCGTCTTGGAACGACATTTACATTCTTAGCATGGCCACAGGTAAGTGATCCACAGCCAGGAGATGTGTGTGTGAACGCATCCCACTGCGGTATTTACATAGGCGGAGGACAGATGATTCATGCAGCAGATTACGGTATTGGTGTTATCGTCGGACCAGTACAAGGCGGTATGATTTATGTTCGTTACTAAGAGAATATAAAACATAATATTAGGTGAAATAAAAGGGATTTCCTGATGCTATTCAGGGAATCCTTTTTTGTCCGGCAGTTTTCGACGGACAAATTATAGAGAAAAAAATTCTGGCATAATATGCAATATGGAAATTAATGTTAATATATTTTTTATGAAATCCTGTTGAAAAATGCGGTAGAATATTGTATAGTAAGTCATATATGTGGGGACATAGATAATAATATAATAAGGATGGGTGAATTTATGAAATTTAAAAGAGTACGTAACATGCTTTTAGCTACAGCTCTGACATGTTCAATGATGGCTGTACCTGTTTTTGCTGCGCCAGCGAATACGTCAAGCTTGGAATCACAGAAGAAGGCTGCACAAAATGAAGTGAACAGCCTGCAGTCCCAATTATCAGAATTGATGTCCAAGATGACAGATCTGCAGAACCAGTTGATTACAAAAGGTGAAGAGATTACCAAGGCTGAGAAGCAGCTAAAGGAAGCAGAAGAGAAAGAGCAGCAGCAATACGAGGATATGAAGCTTCGTATTAAGTATATGTACGAAGAGGGCGACGGTTCAGCAGTTGAGAGAATTTTAAGTTCCGGTAGTATTGCGGAGATGTTGAATCAGGCTGAATATGCGCAGAAGGTACATAGTTACGACCGTCAGATGCTAGATGAATATGTTGAGACAGTGACAGAAGTAAAAGAACTGAAAGAATCTCTCGAGGAAGATATGAACAAACTCGAGGATATGCAGACAGAATATGAAGCACAGCAGACTGAATTGAATACAACAATTGAAAGTAAGAGTGCAGAGGTTGCTAATCTTGATGCACAGATTCAGGAAGCTGCAAGAAAGGCCGCAGAAGAGCAGGCAGCAAGGGAAAAAGCTGTTCAGGAAGCCGCAAAAAAAGCAGAGGCACAGCAGCAGGAGAATAACAATACACCAAGTGGTAATAATGGCGGAGGAGCAGAAACACCAGCTCCAGCACCGAATACCCCAGACACTCCAGATACACCAGAAGCACCGCCAGCCCCAGAGGAGCCTAGCGGTGGTGGAAGCAGTTCAGGTAATGTAAGCGCGGCACAGACAATTGTAAGTGCGGCTTGGTCACAGATCGGGGTGCCATATGTATGGGGTGGTACAACACCGTATGTGGGGCTTGATTGTTCAGGATTGACACAGTGGTGTCACGCACAGGCAGGAATCTATATTGGAAGAGTTGATTCACAGCAGCTTGCTGGTGGAATGCAGGTAAGCGATCCACAGCCGGGGGACATTGCATGGACACCTGGGCATGTAGCGATTTACATAGGTAATGGACAGATGATCGAGGCACAGCAGCCAGGAACTACAATCTGTGTTAGTTCGGTACGTGCATCCGCATTTGTAAGATATTGGTAAGAGTTAAAAGAAAGAATATCATATGTTGATTATAAAAATCCCGTGTTTCCACGGGATTTTTTGTGTCATATTTTCTATTTTGATGGAACGATTTCAAGCCAGTAGCCGTCGGGGTCTTCGATAAAGTAAATCCCCATTGCAGGATTTTCAAAGCAGACGCACCCCATTTTCTTATGTTTTTCCAGGGCAGCATTAAAATCATCTACATGGAATGCAAGATGGATTTCATTGTCTCCAAGTTCATAGTGGCGTTTCATATCACGAATCCAGGTGAGCTCCAAGAGGTGAGGAGTTGTGCCATCTCCGAGATACACCAGAGTAAAACTGCCATCATCAGCGTCTTTTGTTTCTGTAATTTCTAATCCAAGAGCTTCTTTATAGAAAGCCAGGGATTTTTCCAGGTCAAAGACATTCAGATTGTTATGTGCAAATGTAAATTTCATGCGTTTACCTCCATATGATATATTTTACCATGCTATTTATCATATCTTGTCTGGAAAAAGTTTTACCGGGCAAGAAGTATGATATGTTAAGAATAACATATGAAGGTATTGCAGACAAGACATATAAAAGATATCGGGAAATAACGAAGGCGTGAAGTCGTATAATTGAAGTGAATAATTGAACTATTACATCAGTAGTACAATAACAGTGATTTAATCAAGAGGAACATCTTAATATCTACAAGATACAACATAAAAAGCCTTGCATTCCAGTATTTTCTATGATATACTACAACCGTTGCAAAAAAACACGTATGCGGATATCTTTGACGGTGCCTAAGTCTGTTAAGGAAGTCAGTTATGAACAGGCCGGTCTCAAGGAAGAGTAAAAGCATGCGGAAGTTAAAAACCAAACGGAGGAAAGAAACATGAGCGTTATTTCAATGAAACAACTTTTAGAAGCAGGTGTTCACTTTGGACATCAGACAAGAAGATGGAACCCTAAAATGGCTCCATACATCTACACAGAGAGAAATGGTATCTACATCATCGACTTACAGAAGTCTGTAGGAATGGTTGACGATGCTTACCAGGCTGTAGCAGACATCGCTGCTAACGGCGGAACAATCCTGTTCGTAGGAACAAAGAAACAGGCACAGGATGCAATCAAGACAGAAGCAGAGCGTTGTGGAATGTTCTATGTTAACGAGAGATGGCTTGGCGGTATGCTGACCAACTTCAAGACAATCCAGAGCAGAGTACAGCGTTTAAAAGATATTGAGAGAATGTCCGAAGACGGAACATTCGATGTACTTCCTAAGAAAGAAGTAATTGAACTGAAGAAAGAATGGGCTAAATTAGAGAAGAACCTGGGTGGAATCAAAGAAATGAAGAGAATCCCGGATGCAATCTTCATCGTAGATCCTAAGAAAGAAAGAATCTGTGTTCAGGAAGCTCACACGCTGGGAATTCCGTTGATCGGTATCTGTGATACAAACTGTGATCCGGAAGAACTGGATTATGTAATCCCAGGTAATGATGATGCTATCAGAGCCGTTAAATTAATCGTTTCCAAGATGGCTGACGCAGTAATCGAAGCTAATCAGGGAGCAGCAGGCGAAGAAGTATATTATGAAGAAGCTGCAGAAGAAGCAGTAGCTGAAGAGACTGTAGAAGCAGAGTAATTACGGACTTGAGATGCTTCAGCCTGTGGATCACAGGTTGAAGCATTTTTATCTTATAAAAGTTCCTCGGACCTATTGATAAGATAAAAGCCCCCAGGGGTGAAGATCAGTTTAAAAACGTAATAAATAACGAATAATGGAGGAAAGAATCATGGCAATCACAGCAGGAATGGTAAAAGAATTAAGAGAAATGACAGGCGCAGGAATGATGGACTGCAAGAAAGCTCTGACAGAGACAAACGGAGACATGGATGCAGCAATCGAATTCCTGAGAAAGAACGGACAGGCTAAAGCTGAAAAGAAAGCTGGAAGAATTGCAGCAGAAGGTATCGTTAAGACAGTTGTGAAAGATGACAAAGTTGCAGCAATCGTAGAAGTGAACTCTGAGACAGACTTCGTTGCTAAGAACGCTGATTTCCAGGCATTCGTAGAAGCAGTTGCGAACCAGGCAGCAGATTCTGATGCAGCAGATATGGACGCTTTTATGGCTGAGACATGGGCAGCAGATACAACTAAGACTGTAAAAGATGCATTAGTAGAAAAAGTTGCAGTTATCGGAGAGAACCTGAACATCAGAAGATTTGAGAAGGTCGTAACAGACGGATGCGTAGTATCTTACATCCACGGCGGCGGACGTATCGGTGTCCTTGTAGAAGCTGATACAGACGTTGTAAACGAAGACATCAAGACATGCTTAAAGAACGTAGCAATGCAGGTAGCAGCTATGTATCCGAAGTATGTATCCCGTGAAGAAGTGTCTGAGGAATACATGAATCACGAGAAAGAGATCCTGTTAGCTCAGGCTAAGAAAGAAAATGAAGAGAGCAATAAGCCAAAACCGGACAACATCATCGAGAAGATGATCATCGGACGTCTGAACAAAGAACTGAAAGAAGTATGTCTGTTAGACCAGACATATGTACAGGACAGCGATCTTACAGTTGCTAAGTATGTAGAGAAAGTAGCAAAAGAAAACAATGCTAACGTAACAGTTAAGAGATTCGTTCGTTTCGAGACAGGTGAAGGTCTTGAGAAAAAGCAGGAAGATTTTGCTGCAGAAGTTGCTGCACAGATGGCAACTAATTTGAACTGATTTATGAATTTATACTCCCCGGAAGTACCTTTTTAGCAGGTGTTCCGGGGATTTTTATGTGTAAAAGAGATAAGTAATTTTAATAATAACGAGATCGATGGAGAATATATAATCAGGTGCGAATGTGAAGTGAACAGAGATTTACTGGGAGATTCGCACCTGAAAATAGTAAGAAAATATTGAAATCAGGTGAATAAGTTAAAGTAATTTTGAATTTAGGTTGAATTTAAAGAAGAAAAGAGATAAAATTTAGGAGAATAGTACAAAAGTGAAGGAGAAAAGCTGTGCATATTTGCTGATGTCGCTTGCGCGTAGAGCGTGGATTGAAATAGCCCCCAGTAAGGCCTTGCTCCACCCATTATCGATGTCGCTTGCGCGTAGAGCGTGGATTGAAATTAACCAATCCAATGGCTCTCCACAAATCTGACAGGATGTCGCTTGCGCGTAGAGCGTGGATTGAAATTCTAATTTCTTAGCAATATCAACCAAGAGCATTCCGATGTCGCTTGCGCGTAGAGCGTGGATTGAAATAGCTTGCATACATCATGCAGCAGCGCCACCACTGCGATGTCGCTTGCGCGTAGAGCGTGGATTGAAATATCCAGACATAGAAGATACTTATGAGAATAACGGATGTCGCTTGCGCGTAGAGCGTGGATTGAAATCTATTATTAATGGGATAAAAGCTCTTCCATCCAGATGTCGCTTGCGCGTAGAGCGTGGATTGAAATTCTAACTCTGGGTTCTGAAAACATGCGCCCTTTAGATGTCGCTTGCGCGTAGAGCGTGGATTGAAATATCCAGCGATTGCGGAAATATGACTTTGCGGAACGGATGTCGCTTGCGCGTAGAGCGTGGATTGAAATAGATGAACTGATAGGATTGAAAGATTCAATATCGATGTCGCTTGCGCGTAGAGCGTGGATTGAAATGATTTCAGAGACTGGTGATATTGATGGGGCAGAGATGTCGCTTGCGCGTAGAGCGTGGATTGAAATTGATGAGTATATAAAACAGGTCTGTGATTGGATTGATGTCGCTTGCGCGTAGAGCGTGGATTGAAATTACCATATACTCTAAAGAGGTGTACCTACAGTAGGATGTCGCTTGCGCGTAGAGCGTGGATTGAAATCATCCTGTGGAATTTAATTAAATCTACATCGGAGATGTCGCTTGCGCGTAGAGCGTGGATTGAAATATCAACTGGGGAACGATATACAGGCCACCGCAGGGATGTCGCTTGCGCGTAGAGCGTGGATTGAAATTTTCATGGACAGCATGTCAAGGAAGATAAAATCGATGTCGCTTGCGCGTAGAGCGTGGATTGAAATCCGTACCGGAAAATCCGATAATGATTCCATGATGATGTCGCTTGCGCGTAGAGTGTGGATTGAAATTGTAATTTCGGTGGTCTGTTTACAAAGAGGTTCCGATGTCGCTTACGCATAGCGCATAAATTGAACTGCAAAAAGGATACAGTGTGATATGTCAGAAAGCAAAGTTATTCGCATCTAAAGCCTTAGGAAGAATCAATAATAGCACCAGTAAAAAGAAAAAATTATAAAAGAGGATTACGACAAAGAAGCGTAGTCCTTTTTTATTTGAATAAAAAATATGATATATCACTAAATAAGTAAAATAAATCGAAATAGAAAAGCAAATTTGTGAAAAATGAATAATGAAATAAAAATATTAGACAGATAATTTATCTATA
>NZ_JABACJ020000017.1 GCF_012524165.2 Faecalicatena faecalis | reverse complement strand
CTTTGTGTACAGGTTTCTTTTCTCTTGCCATAATAAAAGGCCTCCTATGATTTTTATTTTATCATAGAAGACCTTATAAATCTTTAATTACAGAAAAACTTTCACAGACTCACTGATGCCGCAGCCCTCATTTATCTATTACATTTCATGTCTGCATGCTCCTTCTTACCTGCAGGTCACCCGTGCCAAGGCCATGCCGCACCAGACTCCTGCCAGGCAAAGCACCACGCTCAATACTGCATATCCTCCTGCCTGTCCATAATGCCCTTGTTCCATCAAATTATAGGTCTCCAAAGAAAAAGTAGAGAAGGTAGTAAACCCTCCACACACACCTGTTTTCAAAAAAAGAACGAGACCCGAGGGCATCTGCTTTCCTGCCGCCATTCCTGCAATATACCCGATCAATACTGCACCACATAGATTCGTTATGAAAGTCAAAAGTGGGAAACTCCCCTTATAAGGAAGCAGGCTGATTCCATACCTCAGTATAGCCCCTGCAGCTCCGCCCAAACCAACAAAAATAAATCCTGTCACCTCATCCTACCAAACCTTTCTTTTATTCCTTTATCTTCTGCGGCTTAATCATCGACTATTTATCTTTTACCGCACATCTTCCATTGTCTGCCGACCATCCTTCGTCCCCGACTCCACTCTTTTCTGTTCTTTCCCCAGCAATTCATAATAAAAGATATACTGCTGCATGACCCCTTCACAGCCCTTATACCTTCGTTTTGGAAATCCCTTGGGATAATGCTTTTTCAATGCCTGATTGATATGTGTATCGACCGGAAACGCTTCTAACTGGTGCAGTGCGAAGAGGCAGATGCAATCCGCCACTTTCACGCCCACACCGAACAGCTTTAACAGCTCTTCTTTTGCCTTCTGATAGGACATGCTTCGAACCTGATCTAATGAAAACTCCCCATTCACCACACTGCGGGCCGTCCTCACCACGTATTTGCTGCGATATCCCAGGTTACAATCTTTTAGTTCATCCTCCTTAAGACATGCCAGTGCCTCTGCCTTAGGAAACCCATAATAGACTGTTCCATCTGCTGCTTCTAGCTTCTCCCCATACCTCTCACAGATATTCTGGATGCACCTGCGGATGCGCATGATATTATTCTGCTGGGAAATCAAAAAGGAAACTATCATTTCCCATAGATCTTGGTTTAAAATTCGGATTCCACAGCCAAATTCAGCAGCATTTTTCAGATACTGATCCCTGGGATTGATTTTCTCCCGGTACTGTTCGTATTGTGTGTCCAAATCAAAGTAATGTTTCCAAAAATCTTCAAATACCATTTCATCACAGTGAAAAATGCATTCATTTCCATCCTGTGTAATTTTCAAATACTTATCACCTGCAATTACTTCATATGTTCCCGACTGTAATGGTCTCATACGAAAGCACTGACCCGATTCACAGATCTGTCCGATATCAAAACATTCATAAGACCGGATCGTGATCGGTGTATTTTTATGATTATGGGATACTTCCTGCTTCTCCATTGTATTATCCATCTTCATTACTCTTCCACACCGTTTTTTGCACAGATATCTGCGAGACAGCATTTGTCACAATATGGCTTCGTCCTTGCCGTACAGATATCTCTTCCATGATAAACAAGACGATGGCAGAAGTCGCTGCCCTCCTCGGGCGGAATAATCTTCCACAATGCCATCTCTACCTTTTTTGGATCCTTGATTCCATCTACCAGCCCAATACGGTTTGTCAAACGAATGCAGTGAGTATCTGTTACAATTGCCGGTTCGCCAAAAACATCTCCCATGATCAGATTTGCGCTCTTTCGTCCTACTCCCGGAAGCTTTAACAGTGCATTAAAATCTCTTGGAATCTTTCCGCCGTATTCTTCCTTTAACATCTTCATACAGGCACTGATATCTCTTGCCTTACTCTTTCCAAGTCCACACGGTCTCACGATTCTCTCAATGTCCTCCACATCTGCCTCTGCCAAAGACTCCACATCAGGATATTTTGCATACAGGTCCTCTACCACGACATTTACCCTAGCATCTGTGCACTGGGCAGCAAGCCGGACACTGACGAGCAGTTTCCACGCCTGATCATAATCCAATGTACATCCTGCATCCGGGTATTCCCTTTTCAAACGTTCGATCACTTCTAATGCCAATTCTTCTTTCGTCATATCATAACCTCCAGGAATAAACTCTACGAGCATTATATCATGAATACTATGCTCGTGAAATACCTGTCAGAGAATTATAATTGCTCCACGCACTTCTTATTGTAGATCGCGATTCCTATGCTGCATACTGCCGCTGTCATAAAGACGATCCATGCTCCGCGTTTCAACTGCTCAAATAAGATTCCATAAACGACCTGGCCGATCGGCTGTGCACAGGTCGACACGGCGATTACCCAGGAAATGACCTTTCCTACAATTTCCTGCGGCACGGTTATCTGGATATATGACATAATCTGTATGGTATAGATGGCGGCCAGTGCCATACTCGTCATCCCCGCAGCCGCCAGGACGATATAAGCGATCCATGGTGAGCAGTCTGCGAACAGGGTAATCCCCATAGGTACCAGGAGAATCCCACAAAAGCCAATCAGCTTCCAGCTTTTTCTGACTTCCATCTTTCCTCCAAGGGCACCTGCTCCGATTCCCCCAATCAATCCGCCGATTGCCAGGATTCCCTGCATAAACCCGTACAGTCTTGACGCCTGAGCTGCACTAAAATCTAACAACTGCATTACAATTACCGGGAGACCGATAATCATCAAGGCGGATAAAACCATATTTACACCTGCACAACACAATGTCAGTTTACCAATTTCGGGCTTCTTGTGCATAATAAAGGAAAGACTCTCTTTTAAATCTGCCCCCATCTCACGTAAAATCGATTCCATCCTCGTTCTTTTCACAAAAGGAATGTGAATAAAAATTTCCATGACTGCTGATATAAAAAAGCACAGAGCTGCCACATATAGAATCGGGTAAATTCCCCATAAGCTGTATGCGATTCCGCCCAGCGCAGGACCCAGCAGCCCCGAAAGTGAAGAAATCATGTTTATCACAGCATTTGCTGTCATGACATGCTCTGTATCTACCAGGACCGGAATACTCGCCTGCACGGACGGTTGATATGCACCGCTGATTCCGTACAGCATAAACAGCATGACCAGTACAAGCCCTGTCAGACTTACTCTTCCATACAGAATCAGAAATAGAACTGTCAGACCTGAAGTAAAGAAGTCAAGGAATACCATGATATTTCTTTTATTCACTCTGTCAGCAATCATTCCGCCTATCGGAGCCATCACTGCAAGTGGGAGAAATGCAAACCCTGATACAATTCCCAGCAAAGCCGCCGATCCCGTTACATTCAACAAATGAATCGGAAGCGCGAATCTCATGATCGAGTTTCCAAATAGGGAGATGATCTGCCCTGCTACAACCAGCCAAAAATCCTTTGTAAAACCTTTTTTCTGCTCCATTCTTTTAACCTCCACCTTATTAATACCGACTGCCGGTATGTATATATTTAAAAATTATCTGCCCTGAAATTACAGGACAGAATCATTTACAGGAACCTATCTATTATCCTTGTATATATTTGCATATTCTTCTATACTTCTAATCATCTCATCTGTAATGATATCCAAATTAAGGAGCCGCAGCAAATGCTGATAAAACTTAATCTTCTCCAGCATTTCTTCTGGTTCACAATTATAGACCATCGGATTCAGCCAGATATCACCAAGCAGCATCAAGACCTCTGCCAGCTGTTTCGGATAATCTGTGCAGATTGATCCATCCACAAGTCCTTCCTCTATCACCTTATGAACCATCTGAGTCGAATCCTTCTGTACCGTATCACGGAGATAAATGATAAGGAGCTGTGGATTATCCAGCATATCAATGGAAGTCTTGAATATCTCTGCCTGTGCAGGATTTGACAATGAGGCTGAAAAAAGCTGACTCAGTTTTTCCCTTCCGTTCAGATCCTTTCTGCTGCATATGCGATACATCTCTGCCTCGGTATTCGAATATAGCTTGTCGGCCACAGCAGTCATAATCTCCTCTTTTGACTTAAAATGATGATAAATAGCGCCTTTGCTTAATCCCCCTAAATGGTTGATAATATCCTGAATAGACGTATGCTCATATCCATGCTCTATGAAAAGACGTGCCGCGGTATCGATAATTAGATTCCTTGTCTCCTCAGGATGCTTATTTCTTGCCATTGTCTGCCTCCCATTTCATCTTTTGATTTTACATACTAACGGTATGTTTATTATACATACCATCAGTATGTTTGTCAATTCATTTATGAAAGTTATTTTCCATTGCCGAGTGAACCGTAATTTTAAACCGTCGCTCTCTGCTGATATTTTACAGGAGCAGATGCTCTTCTCATATAAATGCCGATCACTGCAATCATGATGACTGTAGAAAACGGTGAGACCAGACCATAGTAGGTCAGATTTTTCACACCTCTGCTAACCAAGAAGAATAGAATCGGCACCCGGATCAGCAATGCCCCGGTACAACAATTCAGCATTGTAAATACAGTCTTTTCACAGCCATTCAGATAGGCATTCAAGCTAAATAATACGGACACTGCCAGATAGTCCAGACTACATGTCTTCATAAACCGAATTCCGCATGCTGCCACCTGCGCGTCTTTCGAAAACAGTCCGATCATAGACTGTGGATGGAACTGTGCCCACAAGAAAAAGACGGCAGCACACGCCAAAGAAATAGAAATCCCATAACGTACAAAACATCTGGCACGATTCCGCTTTCCTGCTGCTACATTTTGGGCTGTCAGTGCCGTCAATGCCGCCGAAATGGACGTACCCGGAAGCATGGCAAATACATCAAATTTTCCTGCGATCCCCACTGCGGAAGCCGCATACACTCCAAAACTATTAATGATCGCAGTCAGGTAAAGAAAAGAGACACGCACCATGCATTCCTGAAAAGACACGGGTACACCCACGCTGACCAGTTCCTTGAACAGCCCTCTTTCCATCTTCAATCCGCGCAGCGCGATTCCAAAAGGCCAGCTTCGCCGACGCAGATAGAAAAACGCAAGAATCATACTGACTCCCTGTGAAAAGACTGTGGCCAGCGCTGTTCCTGCTGCTCCCATATGAAGATACCCTACCGTATAGATATCCCCGATCACATTGCATACACAAGCTGCAGCCGCAAACAAAAGCGGGCTGACAGAATCTCCATACCCTCTTAAAACTGCACACAACGCATTATACTCACAAATAAAGAAAATTCCTGTACTACAAATCAGGATATATCTGTATGCTTCTGTCATCGATGACGCAGGCACCTGCAATAAATTCAAAATCGGTGAAACAGCCCCGGCGATCACGATCGTCAGTACCACGGAAAATAGTGCAAAGCACAGAATAGTCGTACTAATGGCAGACGCGACCTTTTCTAATTTTCCCATCCCGGTATATTTTGCTACTAGAATTGTGCCCCCTACCGTCAGTCCTGAAATCAAGCTGGTAATAATCTGTGTCACCTGTGTTCCTGTAGAAACGGCTGCAATACTGTCTGCCGAACAAAATGCACCAATCACCATCAGATCCACTGCCCCATAAAGTGCCTGTAATAGATTTGCAAGTACAAATGGAATAGAAAAACGCAGTAATACCTTCCATACATTCCCCTCTGTTAAAGAAATTTGTTTCATAATAAACTCTCATCCTTCCTTTTCATGGTCCCCACCTTTTTGTGAAATCTATTAAAACAGAACTCTGACAATTTTTCTGTAGCCAAGGCTACAATTTTGACAGAAAAAATGATATACTTTTACGGTATACTTTTTTACGATTTTATCTAACGAACACTTTTGGTATACTCTTTTGAAAGAAGGAAGCTTATGAATCAAATTAAAATTCCCGAACATCTCACCCCCTGCTTTGAACAGGCAGGACGGCTCCATACCTATCGGCCAAATGAGGCCATTTATCTGCAGGGTGAAATAGCAGATGGAATTTATTTTATACGTAAAGGACGTGTCCGCGCTTATTACATAACAAATACTGGGAAAGAGCTCACATATGAAATCATTGAAAAAGGCAGGATATTCGGAGAGTCCTCCTTTTTATCCCAGTGTGTACGTCCGGTCTCTGTGGCTTCTGTCACAGATGTTGAACTCTTTGTGTGTGACTTGGAACATTTATATTCCTATATGGCAGAATCAGAGGAATTGATGAAGATCATGCTTCAGTTGCTGTCAAATACTTGCAACCATTTGACGGAACAGCTGCGGCGAGTCACACTTTATGACCGCTATCAGAAAATCGCAAGTCTTCTGCTGCATGAGACAAAACACCCGGACCGGGACCGTGGTGTCACAGCATCCAGCATTCCTTATACCCAGGAGGATCTCGCTCTGATCCTAGGTCTGAACCGGGTGACCGTCAACAAAGTATTAAATGAGTGGAAACGAAACGGTATCATCGCTGTAGCTTATGGACGGATCACAATACTCAAGCGGAAGGATTTGGAAGAGCTGCTGACTCCCCCCGGCACATTATAAACTTTCATTAGAAGGATAGGTTTATGAAAAACTTTACCAGAAAAGATCTGCTGTTCTCTTTATATGGACTAAACTGTGGAAAATAAAAAAGAGAAATCCTCCGATGAGTCGAATGTATATTGTACATTCCTAACTCATCGGAGGACTTTTTTCATCTTATTTACTCAAAACAACTTATACTCCAGGCACAGGAGTTCCCCTAAATGCATTTACCGTCTTATCTATTATGACCTGTGTCTCACTTCCTGAATCGAGTACGGTATTCTGAACCGCCTCTTTCTCCACAAGAACGGTTGTCACTTCAAGCTCTGCCAATCTATCCGTCGTCAGTAAAGCTCCTACCTGTGCGGAAAAGCAAGAAGCGGCTCCATCATTTTGTTCTCCCGCTGTTTCAGTTGTCGCAACGATATGGTTGTTGGAAATATGATTTCCCTTCCCAGAGACAACATGAATGATAACAGGCCTTGCTCCTTCCGGCTTGATATACTGTGTCCCTATGGTCTCCGAAATGTGATTTGAAACGATGGAATTATGGTCTCCACTGATATTCAAAAGTCCGAACAGATCATCCAGCCCATTATCCAGTCCCTGCATCGGAGGCCATGGTTCATGATCCCGTAAAAAGTGATTGGATGAAACCAGATTCTCCGAACAACTGCCTTCAAACACCAACATGCCGGGATAGAAGGAATGGAACCTGTTACTGGTAATGGAAGACCGCGCCACACTGTCAAAGTGAACACTACTTGTTCCCCGAGGGAAAATATTGTTTGCTGTGACCAAAAGTCCGCCAAAATTCTGTGCAAAAATAGAATAGCCTTTATAACCGGCTCCCATAAGGTTATCTGTTATTTTGGATGCCTGGCCCGACCCCCGCAGTTCAATACAGTTTCCACATTCAGCAATAAAATTGTCATGGATAGATAATGCATCTGCATCATAAATCGTAATTCCATGTTCCAAATACACAAACCCCATGCCTGTAATCCGAAAGGAATCCTGTGCTCCCGCTATATAAATCCCTGTCTTTCCGTTTGTATAAGTATTCTCCGGCTCAGCTTTTCCAAGCCCATCATCCACAAAATGAAGTCCGTCAATACAGAAGTTCTCAAATTCCACTGAGCTGATTCGTGGATCTCCGCTGCGCTCCACGTAAAATGCAGCCCCTTTTGCTTCCTCGCCTCCTGCTTCTGGCATAAGGTCCACAAGTATACGGCTCCCTCCCGGCCACAAATCATGAAGCTCTGCCCACTCATTCTGCGGAATGTTAAAGCGGATGCTGGACGAGATAAATCCATGCCCAGCCCCCATAATCTTCAAATAGCTGATGTCTATCACCACCTGTGTGCGAAGATGATAATCCCCGGACGGGATATAGATTACGGCGCCCGGTTTTCCCCCTTCATTCACATCCAGTTCTGTCTGCCTGCTTTTGATATCTGCAATGATACTATTGATTACCTCACCAATATCCTCATATGGATTACCAATCTTCCATTCTGTTACATCATAATAATTTTTACTAGCCATTCATCCATCCTCCTGATAAAGTCAACCCGCTCATCATTCTGTCGTAAATGCCCTATCTAATACACTCCTGCATTCCATAGGCCTCATAGTCTTTAATCACTACACTACCGCCGTATGCACAGATTTTAAGCTGATTTTGTGCATCTCCTGCAAATATATTGCTGGAATGATTATTTTGATATCTGTCTGTAAATATCTCCAGTGAGCTTTGGTCTGAAAAGATATGAATATCCAGTTCCTTCTTCCCTTTCAGGAACATCGTACTTCTTGAGATTCCTCTGCTCCAACCATCCGCTTCGTTTCGGTCCACGCTCATCTCCGCATTTCTAAAATCAAACAGACAGACCGTTTTCTTCCCGTCACCACAGCGTAAGGTCAATTCTAACCTATCCGCATCCGTTTTTTCAAGATCGACCTTCATCTTCAATTCAAACGCCACACCATCTCCGGCCTTCAGATCTTTTTCCTCTTCGGTAACGACAAAATAATCCAGAATTTCAGAATCCTTCCGCAGGCTTTCTGTTTCCACAATCGGCAGAAACTGTAATGTGCTGTCCTCCGTCATGCGCACTTCTCTTGGAAGATTGAAGAAGCCGCACCAGCCTTCCTTATAGGTCGGCCCCCAGTCTTTGAACAACGGCATCCATTCCCATTCGTTGGCCCAGGCAATGACAATTCTTCTTCCATCCGGGGTCAGGAAGGACTGTGGTGCATAGTAATCGAATCCCCAGTCCATCTCGCCAGTCACATGATAATTGAACTTACCTGTTTCATAGTCAAAATCACCTACCAGATACATGGAGGTATGTTCCCCCGCCCCCATCGGTGAAAAGGTCAGGACATATTTATCCCCCAACGGGTAAAAATCAGGGCACTCCCACATATGTCCCCATTCTCCCCGGCTCTCAGCCAGCACATTGAAGAAATTCCAATGGAACATGTCATCCGACCTGTAAAGCAATGCCTGTGCTTTCCCGTCGCGGCTTGCTCCGCATACCATGTAAAACGTATCTTCATGCTTCCATACCTTAGGGTCACGGAACTGAGAGCCCAGAATTCCCTCCGGTGCAGTAATTACCGGATTTCCTTCGTACTTTTCAAAATGTATTCCATCTTCACTGTATGCAATGCACTGCGTCTGCTCGTAACCATTTCCTTCGTTGGTCGTTCCCGTATACATCAAAAACAGTCTGCCATCATGTTCAATCGCGCTTCCTGAAAAACATCCGCCCTTCTGATGATAATCATATGCTTCACTCGGAGCAAGAGCAAGCGGCATATATTCCCAATGAAGCATGTCCTCGCTGACCGCATGTCCCCAATGCATCGCATCCCAGAAACCATGATATGGATTATACTGGAAGAAAAGATGATATTTTCCTTTGTAGTAGATCAGACCATTGGGATCATTCATCCATCCTGTCTGCGGCATAAAATGATAGTGCTGACGCATTTTCCCATCCTCTACCGTTTTTTTTCTACGTTCTATCTCACGCTGAGCCTTTTCAATATTCTGTTGCATTAATTCTCTGGACATAAGACTCCTCCATACTGCTAACCTTTCACAGCTCCGGCAGTCATACCCTGCACAATATATTTCTGAGCTGCAAGAGAAATAATCATTACTGGGAAACTAAATAAAAACGCTCCTGCACACATTGGTCCCAGATCCAGATTGTATGCTGATAAAAAGCCTGCCAAACCGACTGTAAATGTCTTTGCATTCGTGCTTGTCAGCAATAATGCTACAAGGAAATCATTCCATGCAAGGAACAAGGTAAATATGAATGCCGTTGCCAGTCCCGGCTTACAGATCGGCAAGATCACCTTCCGAAATGTCTGTAAACTACTTGCTCCGTCCACAAAAGCGGCTTCATCCAATGTCGTCGGAATTCCCTCATAAAAACTCAACATCGTCCACATGACGAATGGCATATTGATTGCCGCATATACGATAATCAGAGCGATCTTTGTATCATATAGCCCCAGATTACAGATCAGTTCATAGATCGGGACCACAATACTGGATGTAGGAATCATTTTCAGGCACAGAACTAAAACAACTAATACAATCGATAATTTTGCACCTGAACGCTGTATTGCATACGCTGCAAGAGAGCCCAAAATCAATGCAATGACGGTGCTTACCAGTGAAACGGTCAAGCTGTTCATCAAAAACTTCAGGGCATCCATTCTTCCAAGTAAGTCCGAAAAATTTTCTACAGAGAATACTTTTGGGAAAAAGCTTGGCGGGACTGCAATGACTTCTGATCCCGGTTTAAACGAGCAACAAATTACATATATGTATGGGAAAAGCCAGAATACGGTGAGAATCACTGATAAAATGATCCCCAGCTTTTTTCCGATTTCGCCTTTTTTCTTCACTTTCTTCGCCTCCTATCAAGCCAACTGCCTAACTGCTCTTTTTCTTCGGGTTCCACAGGCTCTGCATGAATACCAGCGTAAATATGACTAATACGGCAATAAATACAACCGCCATCGCACTTGCATAGCCAATGTTATTATATCGTGCTAGAGTCTTGTAGATAATGATACTGATCGTCTCGGAAGAACTATTCGGGCCGCCTTCTGTCATTGCCCAGATGATATCAAAGGTTCTGGCAGCATCAATGATTCTTACAGAAAGCGCAGTCAGCAAAACTGGTTTGATGACCGGAAGCTTAATCGTAAACACCTGTTGCAGCATATTAGCACCATCTATCTTAGCAGCTTCTATCATACTGGAATCCAGACCCTGCAGCCCAGCCAATATCATCAGCATCATAAAGGGTGTCGTAAGCCAGATATCCGCGATACAGCATGCCAACAAAGACCATTTTTCGTCCGCGAGCCAGAGAATATCTGCGCTGCTAGATAAGATGCCAACTCTTGTCAGAAGTTCATTGACGATTCCGAAGCTAGAGCTCATCATTAATTTCCAGGTAAGTCCCGCAACCAGCGGTGCTATCATAAGAGGAGCCATCATAAATGAACGTATGATTTTGCTGCCTTTATAATCTAATTCAAAAAACAATGCAAATAGTAAACCCATCACCGTCTCAATTCCTACGGCTACTACGATATAAATCAATGTATTCTTTAATTGTTTTAAAAACCCGCCGGCTGTAAATGCATGGATATAGTTTTCTAAACCGATAAATGTCTTATCACCAGTAATCCCAATTTCATAGAAACTGTCAAATACCATTGTAATAATCGGATATATTAGAAATGCACCCATAAATACTGCGCCTGGCAGAAAGAATAATAGTAAGGTCTTTCTTGAAATTAATCTCATTCCTGCTAACCACCTTTTTTAAACAGAGGGGGATTCCAGATGTTCTATAAAACCTTCTGTAATCCCCTCTGATGATTATTTCCTCTGTTTCAACTTGCTCTCTTGACTACTTGTAAATTACTTCCCAATTGCCTCAATTTCAGTCTTTGCTGATTCTAATGTCTCATTGACATCTGCTCCGCCTAAACAGGATTCCACAACCCCTGTCAGGACCTCTTCAATCTGAGACCAGGTCGTTACCATAGGTCTTGCCTGTGACTGTGATGCACTCAAAGTATCCAGAACTGCTGTTGTATGTTCATTACCAGCCTCTTTTCCGGCCTCCTCATAAACAGAAGTTCTTCCTGCGATTTTTAAAGTAAGGTTCATATAGTCTTCATTGTGAGCATACATAAACTCTACATACTTTTTCGCCATTTCTTTATTTTCGGAATTCTTCATAACACATTCATACCATGGACCAGTCGTTGCTCCAATACCTGCACTGCCAGCGATCATCGGTGCGCATCCAACTTTATCCGCGCCAAGTGCTTCTACTGCTGCCGGATACTGATGACTCCAGTTCAACTGCATAGCAACCTTTTCGTTTGTGAACAGCTCCTGAGACTCTGTCGCTGCTGTAGAAAGAGAATCTGCTGGAGTATAATCAGCGTTCGCATTCTCAACCATGAAGTTCAGGGCATCGACATATGCTTTATCGGTAATATTTACATTGCCTTCTTCATCAAACACAAGGCCTTCTGCGCCGGCCTGACATGCAAAATCCAGGAAGGAGCATACTGCATCTGAACCGCTGCCGAACACGGTCGTTCCATACATATCATCTGTTTTCAATTCTTTTGCAAGGGCCTGATACTCTTCCCATGTCTTTGGAACCTTTTCCTCTGGAATTAAGTCTTTTCTATAAATCAGGATTTTTGCATTTACCCACATCGGATATCCGAGAAGATTTCCATCGATTGTTCCACTCTCCTGCAGGGTAGGAAGAAAATCGCTGGTATCTGCATCATTTACTGCCTCAATCGCATCTGCAAATGCTGCCAGCCAGACAACGTCCATACATGCCACATCATGGGCCGCCTGTTTTGCCTTAATCTCTGTGGACAACTTATCGTACATTCCGGTATAAGCAACTGCATCAATTACTACCTTGCATCCGGTCTCTTTCTCGAATGCCTCTGCGGTCTCTTTTGCCAGCGCCTCTGCCGGTGAACCGCTTTCAACCAATACCGTAATGCTGTTGCCGTCCCCCTTGGACGCTTTCTTATCCTCTTTTGAACCGCATCCTACAACCATTGTCCCTATCATTGCCACTGCAAGCATGATACTGAGAATTCTCTTCTTCATCCTTCTCCTCCTTTTAACCAATTCATAAATAGTTCATCATAAATAGTTCACCTGTCCCGTATTCTTTGTTCTGGCTCTTGCACGCTTTGCTATGTCTCCACCGGTGATTATTCAGACAATCGCTTGCAGGCTCCAGCCAAGCCTTTTATACGGAATCTATATAATGACCACTAACGAAATTTATCCCGGTCTTGCTGTCAGGCTATGTTCCGTAAAATGGTTCATCATATTCCTAGTTTACATTATATGGAACGCGTTCCATATCTTTCAAAAAATAAAAGGTAAATCACATATTCCGCTTTATGGAATGGGTTCCACATATGAGCAAAAAAATAAGATTTCTCTTTACATTTTTCATTATACTCATTCCATCCTATATGTCAATACCTTTTATTTATTTTATACAATGTGTTAAATTTTGTATCTTCAAATTTAGCAAACTTTCACAACACATTTCCAAATCACACAATTGTTGTATTCCCTTTTCTAAGCTGCACTCCCAGCAGGACCTGCTTATTTTTGTATTCCTTCCCATTGATCAGATCACTCAGCAGGCGTACGGATTCTTTTGCAAGACCCTCGATCGGCTGTACAACGGCCGTCATCTTAGGTTCCACCATTTCAGTGATAAATGTTCCGTCATAAGCAACAAATTTCACATCTCTGGGAACCTTCCTGTGTCTTCGAATCGTCTCATTCATACATTCAATAGCCAACTGATCTACTGCGAACACACCATCAAAATCAATTCCCTTCGAAAATACATCTTCTACTGCTTCCCTATAATATCCAGAATCAAAGCGGTTCCATTCCAACTCATAGGAATATGTCTCGATCTGATGCTCTTCCATGATTCGCTCGAACTCAGAATGTCTCTCTAAATACGGGGACTCAATTGCTGTGGAACCTCGAAAATGCAGAATTTTTTTACATCCATTATGAATCAGAGTCTCTGCCGCCAGACGTCCACCTTCCTTGTGATTGACTGCCACTACTGGTATATGCTCTCCCAAAAAACGGTCCAGGGCAACAATCGGCTTATGCATTTTCCGATACTCTTTTGCATCCAATGAATGCACTCCAGTAATCACACCGTCTACGATATGACGGTTCAGCATATCCAGATACTCCAGCTCTGCATTTCTTTCCTTTACTGTATTACAAAGCATCATCTTAAATCCAGCCTCATACAATTCGGCTTCTGCATGATCTACGAATTCAGAAAAAAATGGGTTGGATACATTCGGAACAAGCACTGCAATAATCCCAGTACGTTTATGATAAAGATTCCTGGCCAGTTCATTGGGAGTATAGTTCAGCTCCTTCATTGCGACCTCAATCTTCTTCCGGGTCTCTTCTGCCACGTAGCCGCTGTCATTGAGCATCCTGGATACGGTCCCTACACCGACACAGGCCCTTTGGGCTACATCCTTGATACTTGCCACTTAACTTCCCTCCTTAAAACAATGATTGATGATTGTGGATATAGAAACGAGGCACAGCCATATGGGATATGGCGGGGAGCCGGGTTCCATAGAATAACCTTATATTGTTTTATTGGAAAAGTCAAATGGAAATTCGGAGAAGTGCGAGAATCTAAGTTTGTGTGGATAATATTATATCTTAATAATTTCTATTGTATATTACCGTGTCAAATACTAAATATTCTGCATTAACCAATTAGTCTCCCTATATAAAGAAATCTTTATACGCGTAAGTACTATTTTTACATAATCCTTAAGATACTTACCCATTCTATATTCAGTCAATAATATTGTTTTTAAAAACCTTTTGATTTTTACTATCACTTATATGAATAATAAAAATTACTTTTTAAACATATACTTTAGCCATAGATCATCTGTATATATTGCAATATCCTTATAGAATGGTCTTTTCTCCCCTTCCGAAAACCCTTCATCAATTAATTTAACAATTTGTCGACGTTCCCAATTATCTGCCCGGTAAAAATATTCTCTTATCTCCAGTAACTCTCCCCTGCTAAGTTTTCCACTTAATGCTTCTAATAAGGCCCTTCCTATATAATCTCCAGAGTTCCTTTTTAGCCCTCGAAAAAGGTTAAATAGTATCTCTTTATTATCAAATGCTTTTGAAGCAAATAGTCTTACTAAATACACTTGTATATATTCTGGCGTATCATCATTAAACCATTTTTTAAATTCCTTTTGAATGCATTCTCTATCTCTTTTGACTATGTTTTCCCCTGTTTTAATCATTACATCCACATAATAAGGAATAAACTGTGGAAATTTTTTCAAGACTATAGGTAGCTCGGCTAATTTCTCATATTTTTCTTGCGCTACTAAGGTTTTTACTAATTCTGTAATTTCCTCTGGTTCTATCAGTAAACTATTTTTAGCTTTCGTCATTAATATGTTAGCATCATTTACACATAATTTTTCTTTTTGCTTTTCTGAAAGTTCTCTAAACTTAGTAGGAATCAATCCAGAATAGCCTCTAATAATTTTTCCTGCTTCTTTTTCAAAATTTTCTGATTTCTTATTGATCGATGTCAAATCCTTGTTTATATGAGTGCTATTCTCGTCAATATTTTTTTCAGTTATTTTATTTTTGTGCTTATCGGCAATATCTTTTATTCTTGTCTTTTGCGTATTTAAACAAATACCTTCTCTACTTAAACAATGAACCAATATTGCTAAATGGCTATGAGCAGTATATGCATCTTTAGCAAAAATTCTATAGTCATCGACAAATCGACAAAAATCAATTTTTTTGGAAATCAAATAATTATCTACCTCAATTAACGAAGCTTCTGCTAGTATCCTTGATGCATTGGATCCTACTGGCAACCCATATGAATCTCTATTCGCCCAAAATAACAAGACCTGATTAATTAAACTTATAATCTCTTTGTCTATACCATCTGACGACAATAATATGGATTCTACTCTGTGTATATTTAAACGATCATAAAAATTTGAAAAATCACATTCCACCATCACTTTATTTTTATCTAATAAACTTTTACGTAAGACTTCTTCACGAAAAGCTGTATAATTATAAGCTGAATCAAAGAGTTTGCCACTCTCCTGTGGCATAAATCTGTAAGAAAATACTCTATGCACACTTTTATTAATACGTAATGTTTCCACATGACCAGCAATAAGTAACACTAATGTTAAATACACTATTTCATCATAGATCTCTGCCAGCGCACATTTACGATAATCAGATAAACTCTTCTTTGGAATTAATACATGTCCCAATTTATGCAATTTTAGTTCTGATAATTTTCCAGTCATAATAGCATTTACAACTTTACTGCAGATTTCAGTTGCAAACTTATCATTGGTAAGCATATCTATCTCAAAAGGTCTATTAAATAAATCAACATCCGTTGTTCCTTCATATAATATATTTCTAATAGCCATTCGACAATATTTTTTAACTGTATCCTTTTTTACCATGAGTTCCCCTCACAATACTAAATTAATTATATCTTCAATTCATTACTTTCCACTAATTTTTACCTAGTCGCACCCAGCACCCTTTTTATCCTCTCAATCAGTTCCAAATCCGCCGGCAGCCATGCTACATCATCCAGTTCTTCCTTAGTAAGCCATTTTTCCGCTTCATGTTCCTTTAAAATCAAATCTCCGGAAACCACCTCTGCCCAAAAGCATTTCATTGATAAGTGAAACGTGGGATAATCATATTCAATGCATGCAATTTCTTCTCCTACCGAAATCACCGTATCGAGTTCTTCTCGAATCTCACGGATCAGTGCCTCCTCGGGTGTCTCTCCCTCTTCTATCTTTCCTCCCGGAAATTCCCAGCCATCTTTAAACTCTCCATAGCCTCGCTGGGTCGCAAAAATTTTATTCCCGCTACGTATAATTGCCGCTACTACTTTTACAGTTTTCACGCTCTGTTCCTTTCCCTAACACACGTTATTCAATAATATACTGATATATATCTTCTCTTACTGGCGTATCCAATAACCACTCTATTTCCACAGCCGTTTTCGTTGTATTCGCCATACAAAATTCTTCTGCTTTTCCAGATGCATACATCCATCCAAGATAATAAAATTCTTTCGAAATCTTGTCGTCTTTATTTTTCCGCACAAATAGATGAACATCAATTCCCCGTTCTTTTGAATGGAGAAAATTTTGTACATCGTCGGATTCCAAAGATCTACCTGATTTTGATATTGCAATTAGAATACCAGGATTCACAAAATGATCCTCGTACTTCGTAGTATCACTGATGTCCTCAGATTTATCATAGTTTATAAACACTGGAAACGTCTTCGTCTTTTTATCGTACTTATATCCACCAATATTAAGTGGAACTTCGTTATTCTCCCAGTTTAAGAGACGACACGCATCTTCATAAGTATATTTTTGATACAATACAAAATCTGTATCCTGATATCGCAGATTAAAATTTGTCTTATATCTGTAAATTCCAAAGTCAACCAGTTCTTTTACAATTTCGTAAAAATCGGGATTCTTGAGCATCTCCCCAAATCCCCGAGAAATACCATATTCTCCCCCTTCCTCCTCTATAAACACACAGGATGCATATGTTTTCTTTCCAGCACCAGAGGGGAATTCGTTAGTCATAACATTTACAAGATTTTTACATGTACTTTCATTTATAGAGATTCCATAGTCCTCCTTCAAAGTTTGCCCTAATTTGCCTAGAACACTATGCTGATATGACATAAGACGCCGTAACATTTCTAGTTCATGTATCCTTTTACCCGCTGCGAACTTCTTAGAAATAAACTCTACGACCTTCTCCTCTTTTTCTGACAAACGAATCCGATATTCCTTCTCATATTTTACAAGAAATTTATAATACGATCCCAAACTGCCATTATCAAAAATTCTACAGACATCCATCTCTCCATATTCATCAAAATCCCTCAGTCGAGGAATCCTGCCTAATTTATACTTCAAATTTGTATAATTTTCGCGAATCAGCTTAATATCGCTAAAGTTTGCCGCATCGATTGCCGTAAAAATCCGCTTCCGACTGATTTCGTCAAAATGAATCGTAGATATACCCGGAATCACCCGATCACCTTCCATAACATATCGTCGGATATTATCCTTGTTATAACTACGATCACCAGAAAGTGCAATCGGAATTAAAAAGTTATTTTTATAGTTTCCAATAAAATCTAAAATAACAACAAACTCCTTATTTTCCGCCTTTCTTAATCCTCGGCCCAATTGCTGCACAAAAACTATAGCCGATTGCGTTGGACGCAGCATAATGACCTGGTTCACTTCTGGAATATCTACACCCTCTGAGAATATATCAACCGTAAATATATAATCCAGATAATCTGAATTTTCCAGCTTTTCCTTGGGAACATCCATGACCAGCCTCTCAATAACTGCCTCTCTCCTCGCCTCATTATCATCGCCAGTCAAAGCCTCTGTCCGCAGTCCTCGCTCATTAAATTTCTGCGACAACGTCTTTGCTTCTTCCTTACGGCTGCAAAAGATCAAACCTTTCACGCGTTCCCCACTATAACCATAATACTCTGCCTGTTCAATCACATAATCCACTCTGTCATCACTAACCAGTCGGTTAAAATTGCGCAGCCCATCTGCACAGTCATCATCTCCTATCACTTCACCATCTATACTTAGATCTGTAATTCCAAAGTAATGAAATGGACAGAGTAGATCTTCCTCCAATGCTTGTTGGAGACGAATTTCATAAGCAATATTATGATCAAAAATTTCATAAACATCAAACCGGTTCGTTTCGGGACTAGCAGTCATACCGAGCCAAAAACCAGGTCTGAAATAATTCATGATCCTTCTATAACTTTCTGCTCCTGAATGATGTGCCTCATCCAGACAGATTGCAGAAAAAGCAGTCTGTGGAAAGGAATTTAACACATTTTCTTTGCTCATCGTCTGCATAGTTGCAAAGATCAGGTCAGCCTCCTTAATCCTCTGTAAATCCCCTGAGCTATTCCCTGAAAGAAGAGCATACTTATACGCAGTACCATCAGATCGTCTGCTGCCAAATACTCGCTGATAACTGGCAAGAGCTTGTTTTGCGATCTGCTCTCCCGGATTCATTTCTCTAAGTGCAAATGCTGATGCATAGGTTTTTCCTGTTCCTGTAGCTGAAATTAACAATGCTTTCTTCTCATTCCTAGCAATCAGATCTTTTATGTTCTTTACTACCGCAATCTGCATAGTATTGGGCTGTAGTTTATATTGCTCAATAGAGACAGGCAGGGATTCTTTTGCCACCCTTTTCTGCTTTTTAACCAATTCATATCTAACTCTGTATTCTTCAATAAAGTCTCTATACTCCAAACTATGCGAATCATACCATAAATCATTGAATTCTCGAAGAATATCACCAACGACTTCACCGGATTCATATCCTACAAGCTTTGTATTCCACTCTCGGTTTACCTTCAAAGCACCCGCTGTCATATTGGCACTGCCCACGATAATTCGATAAATCTCTTCTTTCCTAAAAATATATCCCTTTGTATGGAAACCATCTTTATCCTTATTGGTACGAAACATTTTCAATTCAATATTATCCAGGGTATGTAATTTATCTAAGGCTGCTGGATCATTAAACGCTAGATAATCTGTTGTGAGTATCTTTCCTCTAATTCCCCTTTTCTCCAGCTCCTTTAACGTCTGTAATAAAGGTGTAATCCCGCCTAGTGTGATGAAAGCAACACTAATAAAGAACTCTTCGCAATTCATGAGTTCCTGCTCAATGGATGATATTACACGTTTTCCCTTCTTACAATCATTCGAAATAAACTCAGGTCGATATGCCAGATTAGAATTAATACTCTGATCCACAAATGCCATTTCTAAACCATTCTGTAATTCATGAATATGTCCCATACTTTTTCCCCTTTGTAATAGTGATTCTTTATATTGCACCCCTATTCGATCTTCATCTGTAAGTTATATCTATTCGCTACATTTTGTACTATACTAAGATTATAAGAATCTCTACAAAACAATTCTATCTTCATTTCCTTCTGGCCTACTAAAACCTGCTTCCTTATAATTCCTAAATTTTCTATTTCTTCCACCAAGTTTTGAAAGTTCTGATACGATAAGGTCTCGTCATACGGACTATATAGTAAAATAGAATACTCCTCTCGCTCTCTTGATCCTGCATATACTAATGGGGAATTAGAACACATGCTTCTTAAAATGGCACTATAAATAAGTATTGTGCGTTCCTTTGTCTCTGGTATCCCACCTGAATATTGACAGGCAATATAGTCAAACACATCTGAATATTTTCCCTCAATAGAATAATACTCTTTTTCCAATTTATACTGATACTCATCAATTAATTGTCTCAAATATTTACCGCAGACCTTTATATTCATCTCGTCATTCGTAATATCTCGTATAAAATCATATGGATTCTTTCTCATAACCTTTTGAACTGTAGATATCTTCATCTGTGCAATTCCTATTGAAATATCTCTTTTAATAGCGCTACGCTTAAAACATTTACATAATACTCTTTCAATGATACGGTAATAAGCCCTTCCCCGATAAAAAATCTCCAACTGTAATATTGTTTTGAGTAGAATTACATTAATATCACACTCTTTTGCCACGTTATCGATTACATATTTATTATTTTGGATTTCAGGGCATTTCATATTTAGCTGTTTTTCCAATATGTATACTTCTTCCAAAAAAGTATCTATATCTTGCACAATTACCATACATGAAAATTTTGCAATAACCGTTTCTAATGGAATTGGTATCGCAACTGTAAGCAGTGTTATCACAATAGAAAGTGCTTGGTTATCCAACCAGAATAGTTGTCGTTCCCCTCTGAGTATGGGAATAAGTAATCCTATCGTTATCCCTCCCACTAATACTGAAAAAACCACAAAACACACGTAGCCAATCAATAACAGCCATTTTACTCCTGATTTTCTCAGCCTTAGCAGCTGATGTTGTATAATTGCAGGCCATATATTCAGAAAACAAGATAAAAAAATTCCAATAGCAATCTGTATTCCAGTAAACTTCAATATACAATTCAGAAAAATTATCCCTACTATAAGGTAAACAATTCTTATAGCAGTACTTTGCGCAGTTTTCTTTGTATCCTCTTCTTGTTTAAACTGTAAAAAAGCACTATACTTGTTGGGCACTAATACTCTATGTGCCGTGGCTAACGCCGAAAATAACACCGTCGTCAAAAGAATGGGGAATAAGTCTCCTATATATATCAATGCCATCTTAACTTTATCCTCTTATCTCTACTCATGCAATCTTTTAATTGGCTAAATTTTCGAAATACTGATTTCTATCAGACCTCTCTATCTCCCCATCCCTCGTGCCAACGCCATCCCGCACCAAACACCAGCCAGGCAGAGCACCACGCTCAACACAGCATATGCCCCGGCCTGTCCATAGCGTCCCTGCTCCATCAAAGTATAAGCCTCCAGCGAAAATGTAGAAAAAGTCGTGAATCCTCCGCACACGCCTGTTTTCAGAAATAAAACCAAATTAGGCGGCACCTGTCTCTGTGCCGCCGTTCCTGCAATATAGCCAATCAATACTGCTCCACATAAATTTGTCACCAGGGTCAGGAACGGAAAGCCCCCTCTATAGGGAAGCAGACTGATCGCATATCTCAGCATTGCTCCCACGGCTCCTCCCAAACCTACAAAGATAAATCCTGTCATCTGAACCTCCATGCCTCTTCTACTTTTCTTTCCCAAATAATTCATAATAGAAAATATACTGCTGCATCACACCTTCGCACCCCTTATATCTCCGTTTCGGAAATCCCTTCGGATAATGCTTTTCCAGAGCCTGATTAATATGCGTATCCACCGGAAATGCCTCTAACTGGTGCAATGCAAACAGGTAGATACAATCTGCTACCTTCACCCCCACGCCAAACAGCTTCAAAAGTTCCTCTTTTGCCTTTTTATAAGGCATTTTCTTAACTTCTTCCAGGGAAAACTCCCCACTCACAACACTGCGGGCGGTCCTGACTACGTATTTACTCCGATACCCCAGGTTGCATTCCATCAATATCTGAATAATCAATATAATAGTCCTGCTTTTCAGTATGAATATGCTGATGCCTTGCCACAAAAATATAGTCTTTCCCAAGTTCCACCAAAAACTTCTGTAAATTTGAAAGAATACTTTTCTCAAGGTCACTTTCTATAAAATCTGTATCCTGTGAAAATCCTAAAAACTCCGCGATAACCGGATTTTTAATAAATTCCAACTTATCATTTTTACACAGTGCTGTCACTTCTTTCATTTTACTTTCTATAAGCCCTTTTTCTGTGTCTGAAGCATACGGTAATAATACTGCGAAGAAATTTTTCTCTGCAAAGTACCAACACTCCAAGTCTGTTTGGCAGCCTCCTTTTTGTACCAAACACAGGCTTTTTGGTTTTTAACCTGTAATGTATCCAAGAAAGCAAAGTATTAGATTTTCCACTTGGTGAGTGGAAAATCTAAAGAAAGGTATTATAGAAAGAATAAAAAGCATATAGATTGGACTTCGTATCCCCCTTCCCATACTCTACTGACAGTTCTTTTGCCAGTTTTTTTATACCCTCAGCTCCGTACTTTGTTCTGTCCTCGCAATGCAATTCTTCACTAGCAATTCGATAACCAAGTAACCAATTTCGCTAAACAAGAGTTGTATTGACCGCCTGATATGCATCTTTTCTTCATTCGCTTTTTCAATCATCTGTCTGTACTGCTCTTTCACGCTTTCCGGTGCAAGTATCTGTACCTTACCATTAAAACCAAACACCTACCCGAAAAAGGCCGGACTTGCTGACACTTCGGTCTGCACCTTGAAAGAAGTCATATCATACGCAAGAGTTGTTACATCTTCACCAAACCGGTCAACCACTGTTTTCATTAGGCTGTTATCACACCGCAAATCCACAAGGACTTTCTCGCCTGGGAACATAAAGAATACTTATTTTGTGTAATTCTCTATATCAAAATCATCAGGTATAGGAAGTAAATCTTTATCAAATATCTCTGGTTTTGAATCAATACGGTCTACTCTGAAATTGATAACCTTACTTTTCTTCTCTGAATATCCGATAACATAATAATTATCCCCATTCCAAATGTTTGTACGGACTGAATTTATATACCTCGCCCTTTTTCTTTAACCGGTATAATCATAATACTGAAAGGAAATCTGTTTACCCTCATTGATGGCATTGTTTATAGCAACTATGATGTAATATATCTGCTCGTTATCCGGCTTAATTCGATTGACAACATAGTTATTACGCTTCAACTTTACCACCTGCCTCGGGCTGGTCATCGTATGTATCTTTTCAATCAAAGTATTTACTCTTAATGGAATGGATTGTCACAATATCCATTCCAAACTCCTGAAGTGCTGCAATATCTTTCGTAACCGTCGTTCTATGTGCAGATATTCCGTATTCATCACTCTATATATTGATTAACTGTGTTGTCGAAAGAGTATTTTCTTCATCGGTTCTTTCCAATAAAATCTTTTGTAAATATAACATTCTTGGCTTAGTTTCCATAGCCTTCCTTTCCGAACTATGCATACTATTTTCTCAAAAAATCATCCTTACCTATCCCTCGAGAATTTTCACAAGAGCTTTTGCTACAGCAGCGGAATCTTCTACTGTATTTTCTTTACCAAACGAAATACGAATAGTTCCTTCAGCATATTCAGGCGGCACACCAATCGCCTTAATGACATGTGAAATTTTCGTATTCACTGAATCGCACGCTGAACCAGTAGAAATACTAATTCCCATCAAATCTAATCGATGAAGCAACATCTCACCATTTGCGTTACGAATAGATATATTGATATTCCCAGGAACATGATTTTCGGAACCATTTCTTATAAAACCAATTTTAGATTCTTTAAAAATCTCAAAAAATTTCTGTTCTAGCACTCGTAGTTTTTTTTGAGTCTCAGCCATTTCATCACAGTTTTTTTGCAATGCTACTGCCATTCCTACTATCGATGCAATATTTTCTGTTCCTGCACGCATACGAAATTCCTGTGCACCTCCATCAGCAAAAGAATGTATTTGGATGCCCTTTTTTATATATAGAAAACCTATTCCCTTTGGGCCATTAAACTTGTGAGCTGAAGCCGAAAGCATATCCACTCCAAAATCATTTACATCAATTGGAATATGTCCAACTGCCTGAACTGCATCTGTATGAAACAGTGCTCCATGAGCATGCGTAATAGCCGCCAATTCTTTAATTGGCTCTATTGTTCCAATTTCGTTATTAACCATCATTACAGATACCAGCTTGGTATTCTCTGTAATAATATCTGATAACGCTTTAGAAGATACAATTCCTTGATTGTTAACAGGTATATAGGCTACCTGATAGCCAAAATCTTTCAATGTATTACAGGTATTAAGGATTGCATGGTGCTCAATTTCGGATGTGATTGTAACCTGTTTATCGTTTGGTTCAACCAATCCTTTGATAGCCCAATTATCGCTTTCAGTACCACCTGATGTAAAATAAATTTCATCGGGTTCTGCACCTATACATGTAGCAATTATATTCCTGGCATGTGCTAAGGCTTTTTTCGGTTTACGCGCAAATGCATATGGTTGTGAGGCATTGCCATATTCATCTTGAAGCCACGGAAGCATGGCTGTTAATGCATCATTATCTAATTTTGTTGTTGCCGCATTATCGGCATATATATGTTGCTTCATAGTTCTTCCCTATTTAAAAAGAGTACATCCTTCATATTTAAATTCTTCTATTTTGTCCAACAAATCCTCAACCGTACATCCTAAAAAATCCGCCAAACAATCCATACAGTAAAAATTTTTGATTCCTTTTCCAAGAAGTTTTTTGTTAATACCCACAGTATCGTTATCTAAAGGTGTCTTACCACAGGCAATGCATTCTTTTTCCATTATTCTTTTACCGTTAAAAACGGAACATCCTTTCCCTTATATTCGCTATCAATCATTCCTTGTTGAATTTTAATAATACGGCGCATTTTCATAGCTGGCAACAAGCAGTAATCACGAAACTCTATTTTGTCAATATCAAGTTCATTTCTGACATTCGGAAATAAAAGTTTTAAATATGCTGTAGCCAATCTCTTAATTGCTTCTGTATCTCTAGTATCTGCATGCTCAGGTACTTCAACAATTTGCTCTACAATGGCACGATAACTCATATCATTTCTCAGTTCATGCAAAATAGAGCAGAAATATTCTGAATTAAGTGCCCAGCCAGTTATTTTCAGGCTATCGTTCATTCTTGGAATGTCCCATCCTTTTACGAATCCATGAATACGGTCAAGAAGAGCCGTTTCCTGGAACAATGTTGGCAACTCTCCTAACATGTATTCGTATTCATTCATATTTTCTTCTTTTATGTTTCCAAGAAAAACCACGCCTGCATCAGATTCCCCATTATATCCATTCGAGTTAAATGTTCCATACTCAAGATATCCTTGAAGTATTGAACGCATTTCGTTCTCATTGCCAAAATTTACGAGTTTAACTTCATCTATTGCCACATAATCGGATCCGCATATGTATCCTGGTCTTCTTCTGTTGGCATCATAAAACATCTTTGAACGAGTAACTTTACCTCCATCTGTCAGCAAGCCATTTTTACTAATATGCCCAAACACATAACTTTTTCCTGTTCCTTTCGGTGCTAGTTCGATGAGATTAACCCTCTTTTCTACAAAAGGCAACAATCTCGTAAGCATAGAAAGTTTCTGTAGTTCTGTCTCATATCCCTCTGCATTATAGTCAATTGCACCAAGTAGTATATCTATCCACTCATTTATTGTAAAATGAGTTCTCATTTCCTTATAGTAATCTACTTCTACTGTATATGGGCAAAAATTCTTAAACCCAGTCAATTTTATCTTACCCGGAATCCTAGGTTTCACAATATCATCCGGCGGGCGATAGCCAAGTTTGATAATTCCCCAAGTTTCACCCGCATTAATTAAATCATCTTTATAGACCTCCCAAATAGCTGGTTCTATCAAGGTTTCTTTTTCTGTTACTCCAAAATCCGGAATTGCAAATGAAATTTCTCCTGTCTTAATATTGATATCAACCGATATTTTCGTTAGGATTTGGACATTCTCATTTTCATAAATGATTTTGTTTTTTATACTCATCCATTCTTCTTTTTTAGGAATGAATTTCTTGACAAAATCCGATACTTCATCTATATCGAAATTGCCAAAATCATCACTAAACGTCTTTAAAAGATAATCTCTTAAAAACGCTGGAAGTCCTAAAGCGGAGAAGAAATTATTATTCCTTAAGTCTTTATATACAACCATTTCATCAAAATAGTCTCTAAGTTTTTCGCTCATTCATTTCACTCCTTAATCAAACAGACTTACTTCAGTCATGCCTTTTTTCTTAATTTCAAACTGCTGTTCAACCGCAAGGACCTCACTTCCGTTGACAATATCAAAAGTAAACTTACCTTTTTTGGTATATTCTTTCAAATCCACACTATACACATAAGAATCAACAGTCGCTTCTGCATCGTAATAATTGCCATCAAGCTTAATAGCAATATTATTGTTTTTAATCCCAACATATAGTTTAATTACCGCATGCTCTTTTGCACCTAAAGTTAACACCTTCGATGTATCAACTATAAAAGCTTCAATATTAGTCGATTTCTGTGTTATTTCTATAATTGGTACTGCAACTTCTTCTATAGATGCCCCGCCATGCACCTCGACATTAGCACGCCTACTTCCTTTAAAGCGGTCATAATTAGCTAGAACCCAAAAGCCAGATTCCTCTATTGCAAAATCAGGTTTACTGTCAATTTCACTAATTCTGCAACATCTTCCGGAATGCTCACCTTTTGTTGCCATGCTCCACACATTCTCTGTTCCATGAAGTACGGCAAGTCGGCTAGCACCATGGTCTGAAATGATAATCGCCTTGCTATATTGACCACCAAACACGCTCGCCTGAATTTGCTTCAGCAAATCATCAATTACTTCCAATTCTTTGATCAGGTAAATAGGCGTTTTCTCTTTTTCGTAATCGAAACTATTTTCTCCATGATGCTTGATTTCGTCCAAATCTTTAACATCAGAAATAGGACAGCCCGCCAAGGTAAGCGTTTCAACAAACTCTTTGTTATACTCCGTCAATGAAGGTAACTCGCATCTAGCACATATAATATTTACCGAAAGATTATATTCATTGCACTTTTGCTGAATGAATCCAAGATACTCTACACCTAGAGCATCAATGAAAAATGCCCGTGAATTTTGCATATCCAATTTATCAATATACGATGTACGTGGTTTTAACAATGTTACAAACTCCATTTTTGTTGACTGTTCATTAACAACAACTTCAAACGATGGGAGAATACGATTAACAACCTTTTGATACTTGTATGTTTCAAAATAACTATCCAAAAGTTCGTTTTTGAAATGGAACTTTGAAAGATAGCTTGCCAAATCTGGATAAACATTATTTAAAATAGAAATCAATTCTTCCCGTGTATAGTTTGAACCATATGTATCAAGCCAAGCAATAATTTTTTCCTTTTCAGGTTGTGTTAAATCAGTCAAATAAAAAATTGCATTTTCCTCTTTAACTGACACAACCTTGCAAAAGTCAATAGTCATCGAAAGAGAATTCTCTAACATTCTAATAAGTTCTTTTCTTTGCATATATAAATCTTTGAATTTCTCGTTTTGCCAATCCAAAGTAAGAATCGTACGAAAAATAGATTTAATTAACTCATCTGAATTTGAAGCTCTATTTGCAGCAAGCTGCAAGTATTCGTTATCCTTAATACCACAGATAGAAAGTGCCACAAAATACAACCATTTCTTTTGCTTATCAAAAAGTTCATATCCTATTATTGCATGGGTAAGGTTACTTTCAGAGCCAAAATTTTCTGCAATAACAGAACTCCAATTCCCACATTTTCCCATACGTTGGAGCACATAATTCCACTGTTCTGCACTTCCCAAATATCGCGGCACAATGCTTGTCCTCGAATCTTTATCACAAAGAATATCATATCCATTGTTTAACTGTGTAATATGATAAAGCGTCTCTGAGAAGAAACTCCTATCAACCTTCGTAGCAATATATGCACTGTCATATCTACAATTTTCAACAATATATCCTATCTTTTGAATCCCTTGATAAGAACCCGGAAAGATACCAGCAAGCGTTGGCGCTATAAAACAAACATCACATACACTATCTGCATTTCCATCAACAACAACTAGTCTACCGCTTTCCTTAATTCTAGGGTCTGAAAAATTTAAAAATTTCTTGCATTGATAAGTAATAATTACAACATGACCTGAAATATTACTTGTAATCATATTTTTAAGAGTCTTTCTTATGGTTTCTTCTCCCAAAAGCATTAAAAAGCCGGTTATTCCAGAAATGAATGTGTTGCCACTGTTGTTTGATACAATATCATACAATTCATCCAATTTTATAATACCATCTTGACTGCAAAGTTCTTCCATTGACGGGAACTTATTTTCTCCAATCTTAAAGAAGTCAACTATCTCAGACAAATCTGTTTTTGTTTGAACATCTACAATCAATGCCCATTTTTTTGTTGAGTTCAAATAATTCTGTATTCTTTTTTTAGCATCATCCAGATTCATACAATGTCCTCCGAATTACTTGTGTTCCTTTATAATTTCCAAGCCAACAATAAGGTTGTCCTCAATCAGCTTCTTCAGATATTCCTTTACCTGTTCAGCCGGCATATCGTCAATTACTTTCTTTGCTTTACCATAGCCAGATTCAACGTATTTAGCCTTAGACAAAGTTCTAATTCTATTAGTAACCTCTTTACTCCCAAGCCAGTGATACGGCGAATCAGAAACATGACTGTGAAGATAATTCTTTACCGGTTCTACATCATCAAACAATACAGAGGAATCTCTTAAAAATGTTTCTTTAAATGCCTTATCTCTTTCATATTTACTATTTAAATTATCCACATAAGACATTTTGTTTATATAATCTTCAGCAGTTGCAATAGATCTTTCATCCTTCGTTTTAGAATTGATAAATCCAAATACCTTTCTTGCAATAACCACTTCATCTTCAGGAACCATAGCAAGAATTGGCATATAATATTTGTTAGACCATGCATACGGTGAATCGGTTCCAGTTAAGTCTTTCCATTTTTTTCTTAACTGAGTATATTTCTGTGCATTCTTATATGCTGTAACTGCCTTTTGAACCTTACCCGTGTACTTATCAGGCTCTAACAAAGCTGACGTTAGATAACGATACTTTTGAAAACACTGGAAAATCAAGGTTTTTCGAGCGACGGACAAGCAGGGTATTGTACTAAAAACTGAATACGACGCAGAAGCGGCGTTTCTTACTCTCTACATGGGAGAACAGGAACGCCGCTTTTTTCATGCCCTTTGTTACGCAGTAGGGGCAGAAAAAGCCTTGCTACAAGCGGTTTTCCGGGCGCGTATCTGGCGCGGAAAGGGATTTATACCTTATCCCCCGAAACCGCGCTTCTACTGCGTAACAAATCCAAAGCAAAGGAGCTATGAACTATGGCAGTTTTCAGAGTGGAACGAAACAAGGGCTATACCGTAATGAGCAACCACCACCTACGCAACAAGGAGCTTTCCCTAAAGGCAAAGGGGCTGTTGTCGCAAATGCTGTCACTCCCCGAAGATTGGGACTACACCTTGAAAGGCTTATCCCTTATCAACCGGGAGAAGATAGACGCTATCCGCGAAGCCATTAAGGAGCTTGAACGCGCCGGGTATATCGTCCGTTCAAGGGAGCGCGACGAGAAAGGACGCTTGCGGGGCGCGGACTATGTGATATTCGAGCAGCCGCAGCCGCCTACGCCGGATTTACCTACATTGGAAAATCCAACATTGGATAATCCAACACAGGAAAAACCTACATTGGAAAAACCTACGTTGGAAAATCCAACGCAATTAAATAAAGATATACAAAGAACTGACTTACCAAAAAAAGAAAAAATAATTACTGATGAACAAAGTACCCATTCCATTCCTATCCTTTCCCCTAACCCCTCTCCTTGCAGAGAAGCGGCTACGCCGCCGGAACGGAAAGGAACGGAAGCGACAGCACAGAGCGCAGTTGATATATACCGGGAAATCATCAAGGACAATATCGACTACCACATTCTCAAACAGGACATGAAGTTTGACAGTGACAGGCTTGACGAGATTGTAGACCTCATGCTTGAAACCGTATGCACCGCCAGAAAGCGGGTACGGATTGCGGGGGACGACTACCCAGCAGAGCTTGTGAAATCTAAGTTTATGAAACTGGACGGCGAGCATATCCGCTTTGTGCTTGACTGTATGCGGGAGAACACAACGAAAATCCGCAACATCAAGCAATATCTGAAAGCAGCCCTTTTCAACGCCCCGTCCACTATCGGCAATTATTACACTTCCCTTGTCGCCCATGACATGGCAAGCGGCGCACTGTCACCGAAAAAGCCGCAGTACGGCGACCCGGACTATTATTCATGCAACGAGGGCGAAAGCCTGTAACCACCCACAACCACAAAAGGAGGATTTTATTATGGCACAGAAAATGACAGGAGCATTGGTATTTGACGAGCGCACCGACCGTTACGACATCCGCTTTGACTTAAACAGCTACTACGGGGGCTTGCATTGCGGCGAGTGCTTTGACGTATTCGTGCGGGGCAAGTGGAAGCCGACCCGGATTGAGTACGGCGACAACTGGTATCTTGTGGGTATCAGAGCCGAGGACTTGAACGGGCTGCGGGTGCGTATCTGACCGCCGCCCCATAAAGAAACGCGAAAGGAGGACGCGACAAATTGCAGGACGAAGTAAACGAAAAGACCATAGCCCTTTACATCAAGACCGGGAAGCTGACCGCCCAGACGCTCCAAAAGGCAATGAAAGCCATACTGTCAAAGGGAAAAAAGCAGCTTTCCAAACCGCCACAGGGCAAGCAGAGCTTAAAGCAGCTTATGAAGCAGAACGCGGGCGTTTCCAACATTGAGATTACCGAGGGCAATATCAAAGCCTTTGAGAGTACGGCGAAAAAGTACGGTATCGACTTTGCGCTGAAAAAGGACGCGACGGAAAGCCCGCCCCGCTATCTGGTTTTCTTCAAGGGGCGGGACGCGGACGTACTGACCGCAGCCTTTAAGGAATTTTCCGCAAAAAAGCTGACACAGGAGAAAAAGCCCTCAATCCGAAAGCTGCTCTCTACCCTCAAAGAAGCTGCACAGGGCAGAAACGCGGAACGGGCAAAGGTCAAGAACAAGGACAGGGAGGTATCGCTATGAAGCCGGAAATCAAGAAGCTGCTTATCCTAAATCTCCCGTATCTGCTCTTTGTCTGGCTCTTTGATAAAGTGGGCGCGGCTGTCCGGCTCTCCCCCGGCGCGGACGCAAGCGCAAAGCTGCTACATCTTGGGGACGGTTTTACCGCCGCCTTTTCCAGTATCGCGCCGAGCTTCCACCCGGCAGACTTAGCTTTAGGCATTGCGGGGGCGGTCATTGTCCGGCTGATTATCTACACCAAAGGCAAGAACGCGAAGAAATACCGCCGCGGGACAGAATACGGTTCGGCGCGTTGGGGCGGGGCTGACGACATAAAGCCGTACACCGACCCGGTATTTGAGAACAATATTCCCTTAACACAGACGGAACGGCTCACCATGAACAGCCGCCCGAAGCAGCCGAAATACGCAAGAAACAAAAATATCCTTGTAATCGGCGGTTCCGGCAGCGGCAAGACCCGGTTCTTTGTGAAACCGTCGCTCATGCAATGTACGTCAAAGGATTTTCCAACGTCGTATATCGTCACTGACCCGAAAGGAACACTGATTTTGGAAACCGGGAAAATGTTACAGCGGTACAAATACCGTATCAAAGTGCTAAATACGATTAACTTCAAAAAATCCATGAAATACAATCCCTTTGCCTATCTGCGGAGCGAAAAGGACATTTTGAAATTAGTCAATACCATTATCGCCAACACCAAAGGCGACGGGGAAAAATCCGGCGAGGATTTCTGGGTGAAAGCGGAAAAGCTCTACTACACCGCACTAATCGGCTATATCTGGTATGAAGCCCCAGAGGACGAGAAGAACTTCACGACGCTGCTTGAAATGATAAATGCGTCGGAAGCCCGCGAGGACGACGAGGATTTCCAGAACCCGGTTGACCTCATGTTTGAACGTCTGGAAGAAAAAGACCCGGAACATTTTGCAGTCAAGCAGTACAAAAAATACAAACTGGCGGCGGGCAAGACCGCAAAAAGCATACTTATCTCATGCGGCGCGAGGTTAGCCCCATTCGACATTAAGGAGCTGCGGGAGCTTATGGAAACCGACGAAATGGAGCTTGACACCATAGGCGACAGAAAGACCGCCCTTTTCGTGATTATCAGCGACACCGACGACACCTTTAACTTTGTCGTGAGTATTCTCTACACACAGCTATTCAACCTCTTGTGCGACAAAGCAGATGATGAATACGGCGGGCGGCTTCCCGTCCATGTAAGGTGCTTGCTTGATGAATTTGCGAATATCGGGCAGATACCGAAGTTTGAAAAGCTCATAGCCACCATACGGAGCCGGGAAATCTCCGCGTCAATCATCTTGCAGAGCCAGTCACAGCTAAAGGCAATCTACAAGGACAACGCCGATACCATAGTCGGCAACTGCGACACCACGCTTTTCTTGGGCGGCAAGGAAAAAACGACGCTCAAAGAAATATCGGAGATTTTAGGCAAGGAAACGATAGACAGCTTCAACACTTCCGAAACAAGGGGGCGGGAGCTTTCGCATGGGCTGAACTATCAGAAATTGGGAAAGCAGCTTATGACGGAAGATGAAATCGCAGTCATGGACGGAGGGAAATGTATCTTGCAGCTACGCGGGGTGCGCCCGTTCTTTTCGGATAAATTCGACATAACGAAGCACCCGAAATACAAGTACCTGTCCGACGCAGACCCGAAGAACGCCTTTGACATGGAAAAGCACCTTAAACGCCGCCCCGCCATTGTCAAGCCCGACGAGGTTTTTGACTATTACGAGATTGACGCGGCAGACTTACAGGAGGACGCAGACCATGAGGAAACGTAGCGCAGAGGAAAAACAAAAGCAGCTTGAACGGTTTTTAATGAATGTTGCGGAAGCCGCCGACGCTGCATTATGGGAGTATTGGCGGGAAAAGGAAGCGGAACACCGCCGTTTTGCAACGGAGTATGTCACGCGCCGGGGGCTTATCCCGCAACAGTGACAGCATGGCAGACCGCCGGGGGACAGGGGAAGCTACACTTCCCCTACGCTGCCTGGCGGCAGCTACCCCTTTGTGAACTTGCGGGAAGCGAACACCTTGCTACGCAAGCTATTCACTTCCCGCAAGTCTGAAAAAAACGTCCGGCAGCACAGCGGGACACAGAAAGGAGCGATTGAAGCAATCACATCTATCCATACCGGCTACATGATACGCGCCCCCACTTTCCGGCGCAGTACACAGCGGCAGGAGCCGCACCCCTTACAACTGAATACCGCCGCGCCGCAGAACTTACGCAGCGCGGGGACAGCCGCCTTTACCAGAGGGCGGTTTTTTTATGCGGCGGCATATGCTGACCGCCTTTTGTCCGCTTGCCGGACAGCCGCAGACGCGGCAGAAAGGATATATTTATGGCATTTTTCAATAGCGCAGTAGACGTTTTGCAGACCCTTGTTGTAGCACTTGGAGCCGGGCTTGGTATCTGGGGCGTGATTAACCTCATGGAGGGCTACGGCAACGACAATCCGGGCGCGAAAAGCCAGGGCATGAAGCAGCTTATGGCGGGCGGCGGCGTTGCCCTTATCGGCATGACCCTTGTACCGCTGCTTTCCGGCTTGTTCGGTTAAGAAGCGCGGGTAAAGGCTTATGCAGAGCATACTTGACGCGATTAACGAATGGATAAAGGAAATCCTCATAGGAGCCATAAACGGTAATCTGTCAACTATGTTCGGGGACGTAAACGAGAAAGTCGGCACTATCGCCGCAGAGGTAGGGCAGACCCCGCAAGGGTGGAACGCAAATATATTCTCCATGATACAGACGCTTAGTGAGAATGTAATCGTACCCATTGCGGGGCTTGTCATTACCTACGTCCTATGCTATGAGCTTATCAGCATGGTAACGGAAAAGAACAATATGCACGACGTTGACACTTCCATGTTCTTCAAGTGGGTGTTCAAGGCGTTTGTGGCAGTCTACCTTGTGACGCACACCTTTGACATCACTATGGCGGTGTTCGATATGGCGCAGCACGTTGTTTCCGGCGCGGCGGGGGTAATCGGCGGCAGCACAGAGATTGATGTTGCCGCCGCCCTTGCTTCCATGCAAAGCGGGCTTGACGCTATGGAAATCCCCGAACTGCTCTTACTTGTCATGGAAACAAGCCTTGTGAGCTTGTGCATGAAAATCATGTCCGTACTGATAACCGTTATCCTCTACGGGCGTATGATAGAAATTTACCTTTACTGTTCGGTATCGCCTATCCCGTTTGCAACTATGACTAACCGGGAATGGGGGCAGATAGGAAACAACTACCTAAAATCCCTGTTCGCTATCGGTTTTCAAGGCTTCCTCATTATGATATGCGTCGGCATTTACGCGGTTCTGGTGAATAACATGATAATAGCGGACAATCTGCACAGCGCGATATTCTCCCTTGCAGCCTACACCGTTATCCTCTGTTTCTCCCTGTTCAAATCCGGCGCACTGGCGAAGTCGATATTCTCCGCGCATTAGCGGCGTGTCAAGGGCAGGGTGGAGATTTTCAGAGCGAAGCGGCGAAAATACGACCCGACCTTGACGCGGATAACCCCCATAGAATACGGGCGGGCAAAGGGCATAGATTGACCTTTGCCTTGATTACCCTTATGGAAAATTACAGCAACACCAAACCCAGAGAAAGGAGGTTTTCACTTGGCGTATGTACCCGTACCCAAAGACTTATCCAAAGTCAAGACAAAAGTAGCGTTCAACCTTACCAAACGGCAGATTGTATGTTTTGCGGCGGCTCTCATTATCGGCTTGCCGCTTTTCTTTCTGCTCAAAGACAGCACAGGCACAAGCCTTGCGTCTATGGCTATGATTGCCGTCATGCTGCCCTGTTTCCTGTTCGCCATGTATGAAAAGCATGGACAGCCCCTTGAAGTAGTGGTGAAGAACATCATTCAGACGAAATTCATTGCCCCCAAAGAACGACCATACAGGACAGACAACTTTTATTCCGCCTTAGAACGGCAGAGAAAACTTGAAAAGGAGGTATCAGCGATTGCAAAAGGAAACACGAAGAAACAGCGCGGCGGGAAGCGCAAAGCCTAACCCGCCCCGCAAGCTCACCCGCGCCGAGAAAAAGCAGATTGCGGAAATCATCAGACAGGCAAAGGGCGACGGGAAAGCGCACACCGCGCAGCAGACAATCCCCTATATACAGATGTACCCGGACGGTATCTGCAAGGTTACGGGACGGAAATACTCAAAGACCGTCGCCTTTGAAGATATTAACTATCAGCTTGCACAAGCGGACGACAAGACCGCCATTTTTGAGAACTGGTGCGACTTCCTCAACTACTTTGACGCTTCCGTTTCGGTGCAGCTCTCTTTCATCAATCAGGGGACGCAGCGGGGCGAAGCGGAAAAAGCGGTCAATATCCCGGCACAGGAGGACGCTTTCAACTCTATCCGCACAGAATACCGGGATATGCTGAAAAACCAGCTTGCAAAGGGCAACAACGGGCTTGTCAAGGCAAAATATATCACCTTTGCCATTGAAGCCGACAGTCTGGGCGCGGCGAAATCCCGCCTTGCCCGTATCGAAACGGACGTACTGAACAACTTTAAGCTCTTGGGCGTGTCTGCCCGCCCCATGACAGGCTATGAACGCCTTAAAATGCTGCATGGCATTTTCCACCCGGAGGGCGGGCAGTTTGCCTTTGATTTTTCATGGCTTGCCCCGTCCGGGCTTTCCACAAAGGACTTTATCGCCCCTTCCTCTTTCCGTTTTGGCGAGGGGCGTTATTTCCGCATGGGGCGCAAAATCGGCGCGGTTTCATTCCTTGAAATCCTTGCGCCGGAATTAAACGACCGTATCTTATCTGACATTCTGGACTTGGAAACGGGCGTTATCGTCAATCTGCATATCCACAGTATCGACCAGACCGAAGCCATAAAGACAATCAAGCGGAAAATCACCGACCTTGACAAAATGAAAATCGAGGAACAGAAAAAAGCGGTACGCAGCGGCTACGACATGGATATAATCCCGTCCGACCTTGCCACGTTTGGCAGCGAAGCGAAAAATCTCTTACAGGACTTGCAGAGCCGGAATGAAAGAATGTTCCTCTTGACGTTCCTTGTGGTGAACATGGCAGACACAAAAAGGAAACTGGAAAATGACGTATTCGCGGCGGCGGGCATTGCACAGAAGAACAACTGCGCCTTGACCCGCCTTGACTACCAACAGGAAGCGGGGCTTATGTCCTCTGTACCGCTTGGGGAGAACCTTATCCCCATTCAAAGAGGGCTTACCACGTCAAGCACCGCTATCTTTATCCCCTTTATCACGCAGGAGCTTTTTCAGACGGGCGCGGCTTTGTATTACGGCTTAAACGCCCTGTCTAACAACATGATACTCTGCGACCGCAAGCAGCTAAAGAACCCCAACGGCTTAATCTTGGGTACGCCGGGAAGCGGGAAATCCTTTGCCGCCAAACGGGAAATGACAAACGCTTTCCTCATTACCGACGACGACATAATTATCTGCGACCCGGAAGCAGAGTATTTTTCCCTTGTGCAGCGGCTTGACGGGCAAGTGATACGGTTATCGCCTACGGGCAAGGGCATTGACGGGAAGCCCCAGTATGTGAACCCTATGGATATTAACCTCAATTACAGCGAGGACGACAGCCCCCTTGCGCTGAAATCCGACTTTATCCTCTCCCTCTGCGAGCTTGTCATAGGCGGCAAGGAGGGCTTGCAGCCCGTCGATAAGACCGTCATTGACCGCGCCGTTAGGAACGTGTACCGCCCTTTCCTTGCAGACCCCGACCCGGAGAAAATGCCTATCTTGGGCGACCTCTACAACGAGCTTTTGAAGCAGCCGGAGCCGGAAGCGGCGCGTATTGCGGCGGCGTTGGAGCTGTATGTTTCCGGGAGCCTTAACGTATTCAACCACCGTACCAACGTGGAGCTGAACAACCGCCTTGTCTGCTTTGACATCAAGCAGCTTGGGAAGCAGCTCAAAAAGTTAGGTATGCTCATTGTGCAGGACCAGGTATGGAACCGCGTCACCGTCAACCGGGCAGAAAGGAAATCCACCCGGTATTTTATGGACGAATTTCATCTTCTCTTGAAAGAGGAACAGACCGCCGCCTATTCCGTTGAAATCTGGAAGCGTTTCAGAAAATGGGGCGGCATACCCACAGCCATTACGCAGAATGTCAAGGATTTGCTTGCTTCCCGCGAAGTGGAGAATATCTTTGAAAACTCTGATTTTGTCCTCATGCTCAATCAGGCGGCGGGCGACCGGGCTATCCTTGCGAAGCAGCTCAACATCTCCCCGCAGCAGATGAAATATGTCACCCACACCGAAGCGGGCGAGGGGCTTATCTTCTACGGGAACGTGGTGCTGCCCTTTGTAGACCGCTTCCCGAAAGACACCGAGCTTTACCGGGTAATGACGACGAAGCCGGAGGAAGTGGGCGAAGCATGAACGGGCTGAAAACTGACACCATCATCAACCGGGACGCGCTCTATGCCTTGCGGGAGCTTCCAGAGGAAAGCGTACACTGTTGCGTCACAAGCCCGCCCTACTATGCGCTTAGGGATTATGGGCTTGATATGCAGATTGGGCGGGAGGACACGCCGGAGCAGTACATTGACAGGCTGACCGAGGTTTTCCGCGAGCTGCGCCGGGTACTGCGTTCTGACGGTACGCTCTGGCTGAATATCGCGGACACCTACTGCGGCACAGGGAACAAGGGCTACCATGCAGACCCGAAGAACCCGAAAGGCAGAAACGGACAGCAGATTGCAAAAAACAACCGCGTTTCCGGCTGCAAACAAAAGGACTTAATCGGTATCCCTTGGCTTTTAGCTTTTGCCCTACGCGCTGACGGGTGGTATTTACGGAGCGACATTATCTGGCAGAAAGAAAACCCCATGCCGGAGAGCGTGAAAGACCGCCCTACCCGCTGCTATGAACATATCTTTCTGCTTACGAAGTCAAAGAAATATTTCTATGACGCAGCCGCCATAGCCGAGCCGTTAGCCCCCACAACGGCGGCGCGGTACCGCACCGGGCGCAGCGCGGGACAGAAATATGCGGACGAAGTACCCGGACAGGGGAAAGTACAGGGGCTTAACCGGGCGAGAAGCGGCAGCTACTACGACGAAGCCCTCATGCCGACCATGCGGAACAGGCGGGACGTGTGGCTTATCAATACCGTACCCTACAAGGGCGGGCATTTCGCCGCGTTCCCGCCAAAACTTGCCGAAACCTGTATCAAGGCGGGCTGTCCGAAAGGCGGCGTTGTGCTTGACCCCTTTTTCGGCAGCGGCACGACGGGAGCAGCCGCAAGGCAGCTTGACAGGCATTATATAGGCATTGAGATAAACGCCGAGTATTGCGCCCTTGCAAGGGCGCGGATTGGAGGGACAGAAAAATAAAACAGTATCGAGCGCGTGAGAAAGTCACGCAGAAAATGACCCGCGAGGGGGCTGTCGAGGTAAACGCCGCCACCGGGAAAAAGAAACGTATCAGCAAGCGGATAAGGGACGCGGACTTTGCAAAGACCGAAGCACCGCAGCCGCCGGAACAGGCAGCGCAGACCATACCGGGCGGCGCAGCTCCCGCGCCCACAGCCGCCGCGCCGCCGCTTCCCCATGCGCCGGGGGCAGAACGGGAACAGGACACCGCCGCAGCCGAGCGCGTCTTGGAGCGTATCGACGGGGCGCGTACCAGAAAGGCGAGCAAAAAGGCGGCGAGGAAAGCACAGGCAGAAGCCACAGCAAAAGAAAAATCTTCCCGCTTGCAGTTTACCGACGAGGAACGGGCAACGCCGGAGCTTGAAAGGTATATCCGAAAATCGGACAAAGCAGCCGACCGTCTGGACGCGGCAAAGGCGGCTATCCCCAAAGAAAAGAAACTTGTACGGGAGCGCACCTTTGATGAAGCCACCGGGAAAGGCAAGACCCGCCTACATTTTGAGGAACAGGAAAAGCCCATAGGAAGGAATAAGCCCCACAATAACCCGCTATCCCGCCCCGCACAGGAAGCGGGTATTTTCGTCCACAACAAGATACATTCCGTTGAAAAGGACAATTCCGGCGTTGAGGGGGCGCACAAATCCGAAGAACTGGCAGAGCGCGGCGCAAAGTACGGGACGCGGAAAGTCAAGGAGGGCTACCGCAGCCACAAGCTCAAACCCTACCGGGCGGCGGCAAAGGCAGAGAAAGCGGCGTTCAAGGCGAATGTGGATTTCCAGTACCATAAATCCCTACATGACAATCCGCAGATTGCGGGCAATCCCCTTTCCCGCTTCATGCAGAAGCAGCAAATCAAGCGGCAGTATGCAAAGTCGGCAAGGAAAGGCGGCGCAAAAACGGCGCAGAAAGCCGCAGAGAACACCCGCAAGGCGGCAAAAAAGACCGCCGAGGAAACAAAAAAGGCAATCGCTTTTGTAGGGCGGCACCCGGCGGGCGTATGTATCGCCGTTGCCGCGCTGCTCTTATTCATCATGGTATCGGCGGGGCTTTCCTCTTGCGGCTCCATGTTCTCCGGCTTGATGAACGGCATACTTGGGACTTCCTACACGTCGGAGGACAGCGACCTTGTGGCGACGGAAAATAATTACGCCGCAAAGGAAAACGAGCTTCAGCAGCAGATTGACAATATCGAAAGCACCCACCCCGGCTATGACGAATACCGCTATGACCTTGACAGTATCGGGCATAACCCCCATGAGTTAGCGTCCTACCTCACCGCCCTTTTACAGACCTACACCCCGCAGAGCGCACAGGCAGAACTAAACCGCGTCTTTGCCATGCAGTACACTTTGACGCTGACGGAAGAAACGGAAATCCGCTACCGCACAGAAACAAGCACAGACCCGGAAACAGGGGAAACGACCAGCGAGGAAGTACCCTACGAGTACCATATCCTCAACGTGAAGCTGACGAACAAGCCCATTTCCGAGATTGCGGAGGAACTTCTAACGCCACAGCAGCTTGAAATGTACCGCGTCTATCTGGAAACAAGCGGAAACAAGCCGCTGATTTTCGGCGGCGGCTCCCCCGATATGGGCGCGTCCGAGGATTTAAGCGGCGTACAGCTTGTAAACGGCACACGCCCCGGCAACACCGCCGTTGTAGACCTTGCGAAGCGGCAAGTCGGCAACGTAGGCGGGCGACCCTTTTGGAGCTGGTACGGATTTAACAGCCGCGTGGAATGGTGCGCCTGTTTTGTTTCATGGTGCTACAATCAAGCCGGGAAAAGCGAGCCGCGCTTTGCCGGGTGCCAGTCACAGGGCGTACCCTGGTTCCAGTCACGCGGGCAATGGGGCGCGAGGGGCTATGAGAATATCGCCCCCGGCGACGCTATCTTTTTCGACTGGGACGGGGACGGGAGCGCAGACCATGTAGGGCTTGTTATCGGGACGGACGGGGAGCGCGTCTATACCGTCGAGGGCAATTCCGGCGACGCCTGCAAGATAAAGAGCTACCCCGTCAATTACTCCTGTATCAAGGGCTACGGCTTAATGAATTGGAACTGACAACAAAAAAATGAAAATCTGAAAGGAGAAATTTATTGATGGCTATGAACAAAATTGAACGTATCGACAAGGAGATTGCAAAGACCCGCGAGAAAATCACCGAGTACCAGAATAAATTAAGGGGGCTTGAAGCGCAGAAAACCGAAGCGGAAAACCTGCAAATCGTACAGCTTGTGCGCTCCATGCGCCTTTCCCCGCATGAGCTTTCCGCTATGCTTTCCGGGGGCGGTATTCCGGGCATGGAAGCCGCGCCGGGCTACCCCGCAGAACCCGCAGACCACGACACCGAAGAAATGGAGGACACCGAGAATGAATAAGAAAATCCTTAGAACACTGACCGCACTTTGCGCCGCCCTTATGCTTTCGGGCGGCTTTTCCGTCACCGCTTTTGCACAGACCCCGGAGGGAGAGGACGACACCAACGACAGCGGCGTTGTCTACGAGGAACCCCAAAAGGAAGAACCCCTTACCCCGGACGGGAACGCGACCCTTGTAGACGATTTCGGCGGCAACAAGCAGCTTATCACCGTAACGACCAAAAACGGCAATTACTTTTATATCCTCATTGACCGGGACGACGAGGGCGAGAACACCGTACATTTCCTTAATCAAGTGGACGAAGCCGACCTCTTAGCACTTATGGAGGACGGAAGCACCGAAGCAGCCCCGCCCGCCGTTTGCAGTTGCACCGAAAAATGCGAAGCCGGAAAGGTAAATGTGAGCTGCCCCGTCTGCAAGGACAACATGACCGCTTGCAGCGGCAAGGAAGCAGAGCCGGAAACCGAGGAACCGCCGGAGCTGCCCAAAGAGAAAGGCAATGCGGGCGGGCTTGTGCTTTTCCTTGTCGTGGCACTTCTTGGCGGCGGGGGCGCGTTCTATTATTTTAAGTTTATGAAGCCGAAGCAAAACGTCAAGGGCGGCACCGACCTTGAAGATTTCGATTTTGACGACTACGACGAGGACGAGCCGGACGAGGGGGACGGGCTTTCTGATGAAGAACAGGAGGACGAGGAAGCATGACCCTGTTTACCGACAATCCCTTTGAAAAGATGATGATACAAAGACCGGGCGGGCGGCGTGACAATGCGCCGCCCGTTCCCCATTCCCCGGCTTGCGCTTCCTGTCCGTACAAAGGGCAGCTCCCTTGTGTGGGCTACTGTCTGAAACAGGTACAGGAGAAAAAGGCAAGTGAGCCGGAACGCTGAAAATGGACTTTTAATTTTCGTTTGCAACATCTATGAGATTTTCGTAATGCAAAAGTGTTATGTTATTTTCATTTTGCAGTTGGAGCTTTCTATCACGAATATTCTCAAAATCTTTACGGAGTCCGGCTATCACAGCATAGTAGATTTGATAAGGGCAATATTTGTATAATTGTCTGGGTAACTTTGTATTGGAGAATGAGTGCTTTTCCAATTCTGCTACAATTACATTCCAATTTGCAGCAATATACATTTGCCAATCCCTAACCTGTTCAATCCCTTTATTGATTACTTCCCCGAAACGAGTACCTTTTTCTTTTGTTATCCGCCCGTTGGGAGCTTCTAATTCCACAAAGACAAATTGATAACCGTCTGAACTATTACCTATGAGCAGATAATCAGCCACATAAGCCGACCCGATTTTGAACTCTGGAAAGATATAATTATCGTCATGGTGTCCTGTTCTGTAATAATGCCGTAATAAGCCAAACAAATAATTCCATGCACGATTAGAAGCTATCCAATTTAGTATAGCTCTTTCTGTTGTATCGGAAGAAGTAATCAGTTGATAAAACTCTTTTGTCGTATCATATATAGGTGTGAACCTTGAATAATGGTTGTTGGGAAATAGCGAAGTAGCACACTCAATAAAGTAATCCATTTCTTTGTTTTTACCGCGCCTGTAATGCCCGCCACGTTTTTTATTCATTGCTTCTTCCTGTTCATCAGTAGGAGCAAAAACATCGAAAGTATGTATTGATTTCATATTGTCACCTGTTTCTTATAGTAATGCTTAAAGTATAAACCAATTTCAAACCTAAAACAACCGAAAGGAGAACAGAAAATGAAACTGATTATTGCAGAAAAGCCGAGCGTGGCGCAGACTATCGCCGCCGCGCTTGGCGTTAAGGAAAAGAAAGACGGATATATCGAGGGCGGCGGCTGCCTCATTTCATGGTGCGTCGGGCATTTGGTACAGCTTGCGGAAGCTGCCGCCTACGGGGAGCAATATAAAAAATGGAGTTTTGAGAGCTTACCCATTCTGCCGGAGGAATGGCAGTACGCCGTTGACCCGGACAAGGGGAAGCAATTCAAAACCCTAAAAGAGCTTATGCACCGCGCCGACGTTTCCGAAGTGGTAAATGCGTGTGACGCGGGGCGCGAGGGAGAATTGATTTTCCGCTTTGTCTACGAAGCGGCGGGCTGCAAGAAGCCCATGCGCCGCTTGTGGATTTCCTCAATGGAGGACGGGGCAATCAAGGCGGGCTTTGCTTCCCTCAAAGACGGGCAGGAATACGACGCGCTCTTTGCGTCTGCCCTCTGCCGCGCAAAGGCTGACTGGCTTATCGGCATTAACGCCACCCGGCTTTTCTCCTGCCTGTATGGAAAGACCTTGAACGTGGGGCGCGTCCAGACCCCGACCTTAAAAATGCTCACCGACCGGGACGCGGCTATCTCCCATTTCCAGAAAGAAAAATATTATCATGTGCGCCTTGATTTATCCGGCGCGGAAGCGGCAAGCGGGAGGATTTCCGACAAGGCAGAAGCCGACGCGCTGAAAGGGGCTTGCGAAGCGGAAACGGCGGTATGCGTTTCCCTCACCAGAGAGAAGAAAACCGCAGCCCCGCCGAAGCTCTTTGACCTTACCTCTTTGCAGCGGGAAGCGAACCGCATTTTCGGCTACACCGCGAAGCAGACCCTTGACCTTGCACAATCCCTTTATGAAAAGCGGCTCCTTACTTATCCGAGGACGGACAGCAGCTTTCTTACTGACGACATGGGCGGCACCGCAGCGGGCATTATCGCGCTGCTTTGCGAAAAACTCCCCTTTATGGCGGGCGCGGACTTCACGCCGGAGGTTGTAAAGGTATTAGACAGTAAAAAAGTATCAGACCACCACGCAATCATTCCCACTATGGAGCTTGCAAAGGCTGACCCGGACGCGCTGCCGGAAAGCGAGAAGAATATCCTTACCCTTGCGGGGGCGCGTCTGCTTTTTGCCACCGCCGAGCCGCATATTTATGAAGCGGTTACGGCGGTTTTCTCATGCGCCGGGACAGACTTCACCGCAAGGGGAAAGACCGTACTTGCGGAGGGTTGGAAAGAGCTTCAACGCAGATACCGGGCGACGCTGAAAGATAAGCCCGAAGCGGAGGACGGGGAAAATGCAGACGTGACGCTGCCGAAGCTTTCCGAGGGACAGGGCTTTCCTAACCCCGCCGCAAAAGTAACGGAGCATACCACAACGCCGCCGAAGCCCCACAGCGAAGCAAGCCTTTTGTCGGCTATGGAACGCGCCGGGAACGGGGACACCGACCCGGACGCGGAACGCCGGGGGCTTGGCACTCCCGCCACCCGCGCCGCCGTCATTGAAAAACTGGTAAAGGGCGGCTTTGCGGAGCGCAAGGGGAAGCAGCTTATCCCTACCAAAAACGGGAACAGCCTTATCTGTATTCTGCCGGATATACTCACTTCCCCACAGCTTACCGCAGAATGGGAAAACAATCTGACGCAGATAGCAAAGGGAGCCGCAGACCCCGGCGAATTTCTGTCCGGCATTGAAGCTATGGCGCGGGAGCTTGTGCAGACACACGCCGCAGCACTGGACGGGAAAAAGGATTTGTTCCGGGAGGAAAAGCCCTCTGTCGGCAAATGCCCCCGTTGCGGTTCCCCCGTCCATGAGGGGAAGAAAAACTATTATTGCAGCAACAAAGAATGTGCCTTTGTCATGTGGAAGAATGACCGCTTTTTCGAGGAACGCAAGACCGCTTTTTCCGCGAAGATTGCCGCCGCGCTCCTTAAATCCGGCAAGGCGAATGTGAAGAAGCTCTACTCCCCGAAAACAGGCAAGACCTACGACGGAACTATCGTTCTGGCTGACACTGGCGGGAAATACGTCAACTACCGTATCGAAGTGCAGAAGAACTAAAAACTTGAATAGCAAGCATAGGAAGCGGGTACCCACTTCCGTAAATCCCCGTTGCGACGCTGACGCGCCGGACGGGGATTTTGCTTGTTGGGAAGTTTCCCAAACCCTCTTTTGCGGAGGGCTTCACCCTCTAAAAATTTTCAAAAATATTTGGCAGAAATGCGGGCGTACCCGTAGTAGACCATGCAGCCAAAAAATGCAGCTTATGACGCTGCCGCAGAGAAAGGAGGTTTTTCACTATGGCAAGTTTACGGGACACCGTAAAGGACTATCAAGACGAGCTTAGGGACGGTATCGCATGGGTGGCGTTCTGGAAACAGGGGCGTTCATGGAACGCGGAATATTTTCATCTTGATATGGACGATACGCTCTACCCGGAGGACAGGAGCCGGTTAGAGGAAATAAAAAGCATTGACCCCGCCGCCGTTATCTTAAACGGCTACTATTGCGGGCATTTAGGCGAGGACATGAGCCTTGACGAGCTGACCGCCGGAGTGCGTTACCACTACGAAAACAGCATGAACGACATTGACGGTTTTATCGGAGCGCATGACGACAGGCTTCCCCCGGAGGTTATCGAGGAAGCGAGGGCAGCCGCCCATGAAGCGGGGCTTCCCTTTTCCGAAAAGCCCTACCGGGACGGGGAGGATTTTAACCCCTATGTATTTGACGGGAGCATGAGCATTGAGGATTTTGAGCTTATGCACCGCATGATTGAAAAAGAAAGGAGCGAACAAATGGCAGAACCGATTTTAAGCGGCTATCTTTCCAATCTTGGGAAGTACACCGAGGGCAGACCCGCGGGCGAATGGGTGACATTCCCCACGACTGCCGAACATCTGAAAGAAGTCTTTGACCGTATCGGGATTGACTTCAAGCACTATGAGGAATGGCATTTCACAGAATTTCAATCCACTATCCCCGGCTTGACGGAGCATTTAAGCGAGTATTCCCACCCCGACGAGCTGAACTATTTAGGGAAGCTCTTGGAAATGCAGTTTGACGACGACCGGGAGAAATTCATTGCAGCCATTGAATACGGCGACCATGCCGACAGCTTACAGGACATTATCAACCTTGCACAGAACCTTGACTGCTACTGGATTTATCCGTCCGTCCACAATGAAGAAGAATACGGGCGTTATCTGGTTGATGAACTGGAAGAACCGGAACTTCCCGAAGAAGCGAAAAAGTATTTCATGTATGAGGAATACGGGCGGGACGCTTCCATTAACGACGACGGTATGTTTACCGAAAAGGGCTATATCTACAACAACCGCAACACCTTTACAGAATGGTACGACGGGCGCGACGTGCCGGAGGAATACCGGGTAACGCCGCAGCCCCCGCAGCCGGAAAGACCCGACCCGTCAAAGGTAGAAATGGACGCAGCCGCGCCGGGGCAGAGAACGGCGCAGACCGCAGAGCAGCCACAGGAGCCGCGCCCGGTTATCCCTATCGTGCTGACGAGCGAGAAGCCCGCCGAAAAGCTCAAAGAGATTACCGACCGTCTGGAACAGGGTATTGCGGAACTCTTTGACAGCGAGCGTTACCGGGAATATCTGAAAGTCATGTCAAAATTCCATAATTACAGCTTCCGAAACACCGTCCTTATCGCCATGCAGAAGCCGGACGCTTCCCTTGTGGCGGGCTTTTCCGCTTGGAAGAACAACTTTGAACGAAACGTGATGAAAGGGCAAAAGGGAATTAAAATCATTGCTCCGTCACCCTATAAAATCAAACAGGAAATGCAGAAAATCGACCCGCACACGCAGAAGCCCGTTATCGGCAAGGACGGGAAGCCCGTCACCGAGGAAAAGGAAGTCACCATACCCGCCTACAAGGTGGTATCCGTCTTTGACGTTTCCCAGACCGAGGGAAAGGAGCTGCCGGACATTGCGGTTGACGAGCTGACAGGCGACGTTGACCGCTACAAGGATTTTTTCGCAGCCCTTGAAAAGACTTCCCCCGTTCCTATCGCCTTTGAGAATATCGAGGGCGGCTCTCATGGCTACTACCACTTGGAGGACAAGCGCATTGCTATCAACGAGGGCATGAGCGAATTACAGACCTTAAAGACCGCTATTCACGAAATCGCCCATGCGAAGCTGCACGACATTGACCTCAACGCGCCAAAGGACGAGCAGCAGCCCCACGTTGACCGCCGCACCCGCGAAGTCGAAGCGGAAAGCGTCGCCTATACTGTCTGCCAACATTACGGGCTTGACACGTCGGACTACTCTTTCGGCTATGTCGCCGGGTGGAGCAGCGGGCGGGAGCTGTCCGAGCTGAAAAGCTCCCTTGAAACGATACGCAGCGCAGCCGCCGAGATTATCAATTCCATAGACGAGAACTTAGCGGAGCTGCAAAAGGCACAGGACAAGGAGCAGACCGCCGGACAGGAGCAGCCCACCAGAGAGGGACAGGAAGCCGCGCCGGAGAAGCCGGATCCGGAAGCAGCCGCACCGGGAAAATCCGGCGCACAGGAAAAAGCGGGCGCAGCCCCGAAAGAAGCCTTTACCCCGGAAACGATTTACAGAGTGCGCCGGAACCCTTACAGCGACAGCCGGGAAAACAGCTACCTCTTGCAAGCCTATGTGACACAGGAGAACGGGCGGGCGAAAATGGGCGACGTGCTTTATACGGGAACGCCGGAGAAATGCCGCGAGCTTATGGGGCAGCTCAAAAGCGGCGAGCTGACCGAGGGCGACGTGAAGCAGCTTTACGCAAAGGCACAGGAAACGGCGCAGACCGCCGGACAGGACAAAGACACCTTTTCCATTTACCAGATAAAGGGCGGGGACGAAACAAGGGATTTCCGCTTTGAGCCATACGACCGCCTGCAGGCGGCGGGAAATGTGGTTGACAGGGCGAACTATGAGCTTGTCTATTCCGCGCCCCTTGCGCCGGAAACTTCCCTTGAAGATATTTACACCTGTTTCAATATCGACCACCCCAAAGATTTTAAGGGACACAGCCTTTCCGTTTCCGACGTGGTAGTGCTTCATCAGGACGGACAGGACGCGGCGCATTTCGTTGACAGTGTAGGTTTTCGGGAAGTGCCGGAGTTTTTACAGGAGCAAAAGCAGCTTACCCCGGACGACTTGGAAACGGGCGAAACTGTCAAGACACCGAGGGGGACTTTCCATGTGACCGCCATGAGCCGGGAGCAGATAGAAGCCGCCGGATATGGCTTTCACCACCAGTCGGACGACGGAAAGTATCTGATTATGGGGAATGGGACGCGGGCGTTTGCCGTTGCCGCAGAACAGGCGCAGCGGGACAATCCCTTGAAAACCGCCGAGCAGACCACAGAGCAGAACGGGAACATGATTGACGGTATCATCAACAACACCCCCACCGTTGACGAACTGGAAGCAAAGGTAAAGGCGGGCGAGCAGATTTCCCTTGTTGACCTGGCTAACGCTGTCAAAGCCGACAAGGAGCGCGGCAAGGGAGCGAAGCCGGAAAAGAAACCCTCTATCCGGGCGCAGCTTAGAGCCGACAAGGAAAAGGCACAGAAGAAAAACGCAAAGCAGAAGTCACAGGACTTGGAAAGGAGCTGACCCATGCCGGAACAGAGCAAATTTGAAAACATGGATTTGTTTGCTTCCCTTGAAGCGATTATGAAGCAGAACACAGGCTTTTACCAGAGCGACTTAGACATTGACAAAGAGATTATCGCAAAGGCGGCGGCAAGCCCCCACAGGGAGGACAAAACACTTTTGTGGTTCTGCCGCCCGTCCGGGACGCACTGTTTCCGGGAGCGCGACGTTTTCCTCAAAGACACCGCGCCCCACAACACATGGCGTTTCTACATGGAGCAGACAAGCGACCGCGTTCTTGCCTATGCAATCGAGCTGACGGGAAAGGAGCGCGGGAAAATCAAGGGCAATCTGTACGAACTGGACTACTCTAAACATTATGAGCGCGTCAAGGAAAAGGAGCTGCCCGCCGATACGGTGAAGCTGATTTATGAGCATGGGGAAAGGGTACAGGAAGCCGGGAGATATTTTGACGGAACCCCAGACCCGCAGCTTGGGAAATTTGAACGCTTTGAAGCCGTACCCAACGACCCGGACGCGCTGCAATCGCTCTTACAGGAAGAACGGCGCAGCCGGGAGCAGCTTTCGCCGGGGGATTTCAAGGCGCATATTGCCGCTTTGCGGGACGGGCTGATTGAAACGGAAGCGCGGCGCATTGTGCGGGAAATGAAGCGGCATTACGAGCCGAACAGCCCGAACAAGACCCATTTCATGGCAGAGCTTTCCCCGGCGTTCATGCGGCTTGCAGCCACAAAGGACACTGACCGCCTTTTCTCCATGCTGCCCTACAAGACCCTTTCCTTTTCCAAAATCGAGGGCAGACATGGGACGTATGCGCTGATTGACAAGGGGGAGAACCGGGACAGGGAGATAAGGAAGCCCCGCCCCTCTATCCGGGCGCAGCTTAAAGCAGACAAGGCAAAGACCGCCCCGAAAAAGGCGGCGGCAAAAACAAAAAATCACGATATGGAGGTATGAGCATGATTAGACTGACTGTTGAAGAAACAAACCTTTTGAGCATTTACAACGAGGGCGGCAAGCGGGCTTTGATTGAGAATGTCAACGCCGCGCTGCCCTACATGGACGCGGATATGCGGGAGCTTGCAAAGCGCACCCTTTCCAAAGTGGACGCTTTGACCGAAGCGGAATTTGCAGAGCTTCCCATTTACGCCGCTGATGAAGTATGAACGGGGTTAAGCGGCTGACGCCGCCCCAGAGCCGGAAAGTCAACGCCCTTGTGCGCCGGACGTGCTGCAATTATGATAACGGGAACTGTATCTTACTGGACGACGGGGACGAGTGCGTATGTCCGCAGCTCATTTCCTATTCGCTTCTCTGCAAGTGGTTCCGGGTTGCGGTGCTTCCCGCCGACAGGCTGCTTTATGCGGAGCTTTACCAGACAGGGGATAAGAAGAAATGTACCGAGTGCGGCGCGTTCTTTGCGTCAACCTCTAACAGTGTCAAATACTGCCCCGTCTGCCGGAAACGTATCACCCGCAGACAAGCCGCCGAGCGCATGAGGAAAAGACGCGCCCCTGTTACGCAGTAGGCGCGGAAAATCCCTTGATTTACAGGGCTTTCCGGGCGTGAAAATCGGATAGGCGATACTTTATACCTTTACCCCCAAAAATGGCGTTCTACTGCGTAACATTCACGAAAACAGCACCCATAAAAAGACAGGGCGCGGAAGTCATATACTGGCTTCCGCGCCCTGTTCTTTTTTTGCCTATCTGACATTTCCCTTTTCCATTTCTTCAAGCGGGAACTGCGGGAGGGCTTCTATCAGCTTCTTTGTGATGGACTGGCGCATATCTTCGTTGATTTCCTGTTTCGTGCTTCCGTCCGGCTGTCTGACCGCTACCGTCGATAGCCTGTCGATTTCGTCCTTGTAGCACTCCACGACTTTCTCCACCGCCCATTTTTCCCCGGCAACGGCGGCGCGTATGGTTTCATATTCCGGCATTTTCTGGTTTTCCATGCTCAACGCTCCTCTGCTTTTTGATAGCCCTATCATAGCACAGCGGCGGGGATTTTGCTATCCTTATCCGCGTTCTGTTTCCTTTTCCCGTTCCGGCTGTCTGTCTGCCTGTAAAATGCTGTCAATGTTCTGCTTGATAATATCATATTCCCGGACTTTCTTTTTCAATTTTCCATAGTCGGCGTAAAGGGCTTCTTTCTGCGCTTGGAGGGCTTCATACTCCGATTGCAGCGCGGCGAGGTTCGGGAGCTTCGCAATGCCCGCCGCTTTCAGTGACCTTACGGCGGCTTCATGGAGGATAATTGCCTGTTCCTGTCCGGCGCGGTACTTCTCCCTGTTCCTTGCCTTGCGGTATGCGTCATAGACAGGCTTTGTCTTTTGATAGGTGGAAACATTCTTGATAAGCACCGCCATTTCCGCAAGCCGCTTTTCGGCGTTCTTCAATGCGTCTGCCGCCTGTCCGCTTTCCGCTGCCATTTCCTCAATCCGGCTGACTAAATCCGCGTACTGCTCAATCTTATGTTCCGTCAAGAAATTCATTGTTTTAGCTGCCTGTTTCAGATTGTGGATTTTCGCCCACTGTTCATAGCCCTTACTCTGCGCTGCCTTGATACTGTTCTCAATGTCGATAAGCAGCGACACGCCGCGCTGCTCTCTGGGAGCTTTCGCCACCTTTGTCCGTCTGCCCGCTATCCGTTCCCTTACGGCTTCCTCTGTATAGTCTGCGCCGAGGGTTTTAAGGCGGGTGAAGCGTTCCTGTCCGGGGGCGCGGCATGATACATATTTCCCCGGCTTTATCTCATAGCCCGCCGCCTGTAACCGCGTTAGCAATTCCTCAAAACTGGAAACTTGGGGGATAAGCGCGTCAACAGTGGTTTTCAGCTTGCCTTTCCAACTTGTACCCGTCTTTTCTGCCTGGTACTCCGCATAGCTCTTTCCCTTGCTGCCCTTGCCGGGGACGACAACGGACAAGCCATTTTCCCGGCACAGCTTGTCGCTCATGTTCCGTATGCCGTAATAGCTCCTTTTGTTGGAATTGTATTTATGGTGGTCTACAAAGTTCACCGCGCAAAAAATGATATGGTTATGGACGTGTCCTTTGTCAATGTGCGTCGTGAGTACATACTCATGCTGCCCCTTTGTTACCGCGTCGGCAAGCTGCTTTCCGATTTCATGGGCTTTCTGATAATCGACTTCCCCCGGCTCAAAGGACTGTATCAGATGAAAGGCTAAATTGTTCCCCTTTTGGAGTGCTTGCGACAGGGTATATTCAAACTCAATATCTGCCGTTTCATAGGAGCAACCGAAAGAGGACACAAGCATTTTCCCGTCCGTCTTGTCCGGGTTTTCGATATAGTCAAGGGCTTTGCTTAGAGTGCTTTTAATAGGCTTAATCTTTGTAACCGCCATATCTCCGCAAGCACCCCCTTTATTTCCTCTATGTCCTCTTGGTATGCGTTCCCCGTCGCGTTTACGCGGCGTGCTATCTGGTTGACGTTGACACCGATTTTCTGTATCTCTGCGGTCATAGCCTTTATATCGGCGTGGTCTATCTGAATGATATACCCGTCAATGGCAATCTTCCGCAGATACGCCGCCATGTTCCGGGTGGGTACGAGCTTCATTTTTTCCAGTATTAAATCCCGTTCCGCTTCCGTCACTCTGAATTTGATTTGCACTGTCCTTTTGCGTCCGTCCATGTGTTCGCTCCTTTCCTTTCCGTTCCGAGGGTTTGGGACACTTCCCAACAAGCAATTTTCAACCGACGCGCCGCAGCGCGGGAGGGCGAAAATACGGAAGTGGTACCCGCTTCCTATGCTTGCTACGAATGTTTTTATCCTTTAGGCTCTTATCACCTACTACGGAGAAAAAGCGATTTTGCCAAACTTACGCAAAAGAAAAACGCTGCAACCTCAAAAAAGATTACAACGCTTTCTAAATCCTGTTCAGTTTTAAGTCGGACATTCCTATTCGCCCTCTTTTTCGACTTCGGAAATCTCCTTTGCCGTTGCGGTTACAATCCGTATGCCTGTATCGCTCATACCGTCAAGAAGCGCGTCAAGCTGCCGCCGCTGCGTGTTCTTCTCCGGCGGCGTTTCTAAAAGGAATTGGTCTACGGATATATGGTAACGCTGTATCAGCTCAAAGAATATCTGTAAACTTGGGTGCTGCCCCTTGTTCTCAATGTTCGCAAGGTAGCGCGGCGAGATAAACATTTCGTCGCCTACTTTCTTGCGGCTCTCCTTGCATCCCTCACGCGCTGCCTTTATCGCTGCCCCAAAAGCCTTAAAGTCGTATCGTGGTACTGGTCTTTTTGCCATAGTTATTCACCCTATTACATTTTACTGTTCCCCTTTCTTCTTGGATATGTCTACGTAGTTCTATCAGTTAGCCAAAATAATTCATATATATATATGTTGACAACAAGCTGCTTTTGTATATAATATTATATAAAAGGGGGGGAATGTTTATGTTACATAGCATGCGTATTCGATAAGCATTGAAATCAAAAAAGATTTTTCCCATTTTCAATATGGGCTTTTTTGTCATGCTTATTTTGCGTATGCTATACAACAAAACTAACGACGTATAGACATAGTATAAAAACTATGCCTTAATTTTGTTGTAGTATTAGATAAAATGTCCAATTTGTAACGGAAAGACGAGGGTTCAAGTATTTTATAATACGGTATTAAGAAATTTTCCTCTTTTCTGCCCTAAATGTAAATTAACGCATATCGTTGATGTTGAAAAACTAGAAATCATAATCAAAAACTCTGAAAAACAAACTTTTTAATTTTGAAAAGGAAGGATATTTAAATGAAACACTTACCTAAAAGTACACCTACGGAAATATTGAATGACCCATACGGATTTACTTACAAAGAAATGTCGGAAGTAATTGGAGAGGATAAAGCAAGAGCCTTATATACGGAATTGTATAAACAGCCATTTCACAAAGAAAATCTATCAATATCAACAAAAAAAGTCTATAAAAGTAGCGATACTGAAAAGTATGTTTATGAATTGAAAGATAACAGGTATATTGAAACGGTTTTTATTAAACGGCGAGATGGTGGGACTGTTTGCGTAAGTACGCAAGTTGGTTGTTCTGTTGGCTGTATTTTTTGTGAGTCCGGACGCAATGGTTTTGTTCGTAATCTAACACCGTCTGAAATTGTGCAGCAGGTTGTATTGATACGTCAAAAAGTAAATCGTATCGTTTTTATGGGAATGGGAGAACCTTTATTCAATTACGACAACTTGATTGCAGCAATCCATATTCTTCGAGATAGAAATGGACTTAACTTTCCAACCGACGGCATTACCGTATCAACAGTTGGTCCAGTTAATCAATTAAAAAAATTGCGCGAAGAACATCTAAAAATTCAGTTGACAATATCTTTACATGCAGCAACACAGGCTGCGAGAAACTGCATCATTCCTCATATGCACATGTACGCTATTGAAGATGTTGTTAAGCAAGCATTGTCCTATTCACAAAGGCATAATCGAAAAGTGGTATTTGCGTATTTGCTTTTACCAGGTATAAATGACCGTTCCTCAGATATAAGGCAACTTGCAAAATGGTTTAAGGGCAAAAATGTTATGATTAACGTGCTGCAATACAACCCGACGAGTAATTCAAAAATTAGAGCACCACAAAAACAAGAAATGGTTGCGTTCAAACATCAATTAGAGCAAACAGGACTTGAAGTTACCATAAGAGTTTCTCATGGTAGAGAGATTAAAGCAGCTTGTGGACAGTTAGCTAATACATATAATAAAGCCAAAAAACAACAGAAATAATTTAATTAAAAGAGCCAGACGCACAGACGCAGAGCCGATAATATGCAGTTTGAAATACTGCTGTTATCGGCTCTTTTTTGATTTTAATTTGTGCCCCTAATAACCATATTGGAGCAAAATCAGAACTGTTGCTTGTCGTTCTTTGATTTCCGCAGCAGCTTTGAAAAATCAAAGCCGCCGTTTCTTTTTATCTTCTAATGAAATGACGCGGTATCACTGTTGAAATCGGCGGCTAAAGGAGGTAGCCGCCATGAAGCAAAAAGCATATCGACAAAATCCGACAGTTATTGACTTATCAAAAAAAGCCCGCCCACCACCGGGGGAAACTACGCTTATATATATGAACTGTCTAATCATCTGGATACTGCTTACAATGCCTATGCGCCCGTCCGGGCTTTTCGGACGGGCGCATTTTGTACGTTCAAAAAATTTTTGAAGAAATTTCAAAAAATCTTCGGCGTTTTTGAAAAACGCCGTATTGCCCCGCGAAAAGGGGGGAAGCACCACCAACTTTCCAACGAGAAAGGAGGTGAGAATGTGGAACCTAATAGCAGGGAGTTTTACAAACAGTGTGCTTTTCAGAAGTTTTGTAATACGGTATTGCACAATGAAGCTTGCGACACCCATAGAGAACTTCGCAGACACAAGGCAAAGGAAGTGACCTTTTCCGACATGACCTTAGACGAAGCGCGGCAGCTTCATACGTTTGATGAATATTTCAAACGTGAAGCCGCCGAAACCGTCTTTGAGAAAGCCGGGAAGAAAATCACGCCAAAGCTGCTTCTTGAAGCAATCCGTACTTTGCCGGAAGAAAAGCGCAAAGCCATATTGCTGTATTACTTCGAGGGAATGAACGATACCGAGATTGCGGAGCTGTTCAACACGTCGAGAAGCACGATACAGTACAGGCGGACAAGCTCTTTTGAGAAATTAAGAAAATATGACCATTACCACAAGAGACTGCTTCTGCAGATATAAAAGGAATACCCTCATCAAATAATTCTGGAGTTTCGTGTGGTCCATCTGTAATTGGCATAGACAATGCATACAATGTCTTTCCTACATTCCAGTCTTCTGGTATCTCCCCAATCCATTCCACTCCGCTATCCTTCATCTCTCTCATAGGTCAAACACCTCCTCAAGACTTCCGGACAGTTCTGTCTCCAAATCCATAATCTCTGCCATTATCTCTGCTGATGGTCTTGGAGCTTCATACTTATAGAAATATCTTGTAAATGGAATCTCATATCCCACCTTTGACTTTTTCTCATCAATCCATGCATCCGGTGCAAATGGAAGTACTTCTCTTTCAAAGTACTCTTTGATATCCTCTTTTAACGGAACATTTTCCGTATCACGAAGACTCGTATCCGGCTGTTTCTTTCCCTTTTTCAACACCAGATTACCTTCTTCATCACGGAGCGGTCTTTCTACTGTAATCTTGGTATAACCAAAATCCTCGTTATCATAAATCTGGCTGATTTCACTCTCTTTAAAATCACCATAAATCTTTGTAATCTCAGCGATATCCTCCTCAGATATATCATTTCGCTTATTTCCCAATGCCTTTCTTCTCTTCACATACATCTCATTAGCATTGATTAGCTGTACTTTACCTTCTCTGACTGTACCGGCCTTTTTATTTGACAATACCCAGATATAGGTTGCAATTCCTGTGTTGTAAAAAATATCATTGGGTAAAGCAATGATTGCCTCCAGCAGATCATTTTCGAGAATATATCTTCTGATCTCAGAAGGTCCGCTTCCCGCATCTCCTGTAAAAAGTGGCGAGCCATTATGAATGATTGCAATTCTGCTTCCACCCTTATCAATGTCTTTCATCTTTGATATTGCTGTCATAAGAAAGAGCATCTGTCCGTCACTTGCCGCCGGAAGTCCTGCTCCAAATCTTCCTCCGAAGCCAAGCTTTGCCTCTTCCTCTACTTTCGCCTTTTCATTCTTCCACTCACGTCCAAAAGGTGGATTTGAAAGGATATAGTCAAAGGTACTGCCAGCAAACTGGTCATCCGATAATGTGTTGCCATCCTTGATATAATCCGCATTGTTCCCCTTAATCAGCATATCCGCCTTACAGATTGCAAATGTCTGGTCGTTGATTTCCTGTCCGAAGGATACAAGCTCTGTAGAAGCATTCAGACTATGTAAATATTCCTCTGCAACAGAAAGCATACCTCCGGTTCCACATGCCGGGTCATAAATTGTCTTTGCTACATTATTGCCAGAAAGAATATCATTATCATCATAGAAGAGAATATTAACCATAAGCTGGATAACTTCTCTTGGAGTATAATGCTGCCCCGCATCTTCATTATGAGACTCGGAGAATCTTCTGATAATCTCTTCAAAGATATATCCCATTTCAAGGTTAGAGATTTCATTCGGATGAAGATTTCCTCTATCTGTTGTATATTCCTTTAAAACAATATAGAGAATTCCCTTATTTGCCATAGTGGTGATGTGACCATCAAACTTGAACTTCTCAAGGATGTCCTGCACATTTTCTGAGAATCCATTCAAATAATCTCTGAAATTCTCTTCAATGTGATCAGGATCATCCATAAGCCTCTCAAATGTATATTTGCTGGTGTTATAAAAATCTTTTTCTGCTGCCTTACGAAGTAAAACATCCTTCATCGGAAGATTTTTTACTTCCTCATATTTCTGCAAAACTGCATCCTTTGTATCGGAAAGAATACAGTCAAAACGTCTGATTACTGTAAGCGGTAATATAACATCTCCATATTCATGTGGTTTATATACTCCGGTCAGCTTATCTGCTATTGCCCATATCAGGTCTGCTTTCTGATCTATTTTTGCACTTCTCGTAGCCATTTCATTTTCCTCCATAAGGTAATTTACTTTTCTTCTTCATCCGGTACATAGTCAACCAAATCTCCAAAGTTACAATCCAGCTCTTTGCAGATTTTTTCCAGAACAGATAGTTTAACTGACTCGCAGTTTGTCATCTTTGCTATTGTACTGGAACTAAGACCAGTCTTGGCACACAAATCTCCCTTTTTCATATTGTTATCAATCAGTAGTTTCCACAATCCATTATAACTAATTGCCATATGTATTTCCTCTCTCTAACAATTGTCGTAATCTAATACCATCATTGTAAGTATAGCACACAAATTGCGAATATACAATTTGCATTTGCAAATATCAAATGCTATTTTCTAAAGAAAAAAGGAACCAAGGCAGAATACTTCTATCTTGATTCCTATTTTATATCATTTAATGTCCAAAAAACGGGACTTGGCACAATTTACTTCCATATTGCAAATATTATTTGCACTTTTCAAGTGCCTCAGACAATACCTGAGCCTGTTCATATGTATCTACTTCTATTTGACAACTACCTTCAGTTATTGCACACATTACCCTTGGATTTGCAATCATTTCATCATTCAAATAAATACCTATCGTATTTCCAATATTATTTGTAGTAATATCTGCAAATGTTTTCGTTGATTCATCATCAAACTCTATTTGTACTACTGCCTTCTTGATTCCGTCGCCATTATCAACCATTGTTGCTTCTGCCGATTTTATTCCACCAGTCATAAGTATATTCCCATCACTATCCCGTAATGTGAATACATTTGTCTCTTGTTTCCCTGATGGCTGATCATTACTGACATTTTCTTCTATAGTATTTGAACCTTTTTGAAACCATGCTTCACCATGATATCCTTGATATGCACCGATTGCACTATTTATTATTGTCAACACAAGACATATAATACCTAATACAATACCCACTATTGACATTCCTTTACTACTTTTCTTTAATCCTATTATTCCAAGTACCAAAGCTATAATTCCAACTGGTAATCCAATTATTGGAATAATCCATGCTAATACTCCCACTATACCAAGCACAAGTGCTGCTACTCCAAATCCAGGCTTACGAGATTTGTTAATATCCGGTACTGCATAATTAATTTGATTCTGTAATGGTGCCCCACAGCCTGAGCAGAATGTTGAACTATCATCCATTTGTTTACCACATTTTGAACAATACACTATGTCTATTTCCTCCAATTCAATCTTACTATATGAGATTATTCACCAATATCAAAAACCATAAATATAAGTAAATTATATCATAAATGACATCCCCATTCCACCAAAAAAAGACGTACCACCATTTCTGATGATACGTCCTCACTACTATCTGGCTTTATCTCCCCTTACCTTCGGTGCTTCCTCATGTGCCGCTTCCTGCTTCACCTCATCCGCACCTCTAGCCTCAAATGCATCTGCATTATACTGATACTCCTGCGGCTCAGCGACCATTGGAGAGTATACAACCTCTGCTTCCACTCTCTCTGCTTCAGCCCTCTCCGGCTCTGTCTGCTCCTGCTTCTTCATATTCTCCATACCCTTTTCCTTATAAAGCTTCACATTCATAGCCAAATTATCCAGCTTATCAATAGATGCATCCAAATGAAGTTCCATTGATACAAGCATCTTTTTCACTGCTTTCATCGGAGCAAGTACTGCCTTTGTAATGGGATGTTTCTGCTCTTTCTGAGAATAATCTACCTCCGGTTTGTCAGCAAAAGTACGGAATGCATTAGCTGCTGTCTGCCCTGCTTCACGAAATCCTTTTGCAAGAAGTGTTGTCTTTGCTATATCCTTATCCGTGGTCTTGATTGCACCTCTTACATTCTCTCGGATATCAAGAAGCCTTTTCTTAATTCCTAAAAACTCCGACAGCCTGTATAATGCAGCTCTTCCCTTTGCCTTTGCTTCATCAACTATGCTCTTTGCTGTAGATTTGACCTGTGCTTTCACTTCCAATACCTGCGACTTTATCTGCTCACATCTGGCATTAAGTCGCTCCTGTGCTTCCGACAATGCCTTTTTAGCATTATTGACAAGTGTATCTTCCTGCATTTCTTTGATCTGATTCTGCATATTGGTGAGTTCTTCCGTCATGGAATCAATCTTTTTCTCCAGTCCATCCACATAGCTGCATATCTCAAATACATCGTTTGCCTGCTCTTTCATGGCATTTTTCTTTAATAAGTCGAGAAGTTCTCTTATGACCTCCTCATTGGTAAGTGTTTTTCCTGCTTCCATATCCATTCTGTTTCCTCCATTCTATAAGTGGGGCAGCCTTGGCCGCCCCTGTACTCTGATTACTAATTATCGAAAGGGCGTTGCCTCTTTGTCCTTCTCTTTATCGGGATTACCATGATGTTTCTCTGCACTCTCTCTTGCCTTTTCGTTGCTCTTATCCTTTGCTTTCTCATATTCAGAGATAATCTCATTATAGAGTTTTTCCCTGAAATCCTTTGTGACCGGATAGCAGACATCCTGATAGATTGGCTTGCCCTGCTCATCCACCTGCTTTGTCTTATAAGAAGGCATTGATACAAAGATTTTCTCTTTACCCTGCACGATATTGATATTATTTACGATGAAACTGTTTTCAAAATAAATGCGTGCAAGTCCCTTGATGTTACTACCTTCCCTCTCATAAGGTGTCACAGTTACGGAAAACTCCGGCATTTCCTGTGTACGCTCCTGCTTCTGTGTCTCCTCTTTCTCCGGTTCCTTAATTCTTGCATAGGCATCAAGGATATTGGTATAGAGTTCCTCACGAAACTCTGCTGTGATAGGATTGCACACATCCTTATAAATCACACCATTGCTTTCATCACGCTCATTGGAGCGGTATCTAGGCATTGATACAAAAAGCTCTCCCTTGTCCTTATTCTCAAGGATTGCAATATTGGTAATCTTAAATGAGTCACCGAATACTACTGTTGCAAATCCTTTGATGTTGCTGCCCTCTTTTGCTCTTACTTCGTTTACTTTAATTGAATACTTCATATGCTATTCCTCGCTTTCTTTTTGTTCTTTGTTTTGCTCCGGTATGATAAGCTCACACCAAAGCTGTTCTATCTGTTCACAAGACAATCTGCCATTAAGCCAGTTGCCAAGTGTAACGACCATTCCGTCCTGCTCGTAATAGAGCCACTCCTGTGTTTCAATGTTCCCCTCATACACGATAGTCACATCAAAATCAGGCATAAATAATCCTTCCTCCGCATCCCATACACAGGCTATTCCCTGTCTGAGTGTCAGATTCATGCTTTCGACATATACAAACCAGCCGCTTACGACTATCTGAAAGTCATCATCAATCTCTGCAATATCATCCTCGATGTCAATTAGCTCTTCCATTTCTGATACTGCCTCTTCTATCTCACTTAATCGGTATCTCTTATTCATCCATCACCGCCTCCTTATAAATGCACCTGACTACAAAACGCATGGTTCCTTTCTGGGAACAGGTAAAAAGAGTTAATTCCTTTTCCTCTCCCTGTGTCTTAATGCTGTTGTCATAAGGATTTACCACCTCTGTGTCTGTTACTTCATAGATATGAGTCTGTCCGTTTTTGTCGATAATTGCCACATCATCTCCTATGGAAATCTGATTCAGTGGTGTGAAAAATGTGCCATATCTGCTGCCATTATGACCGCACAATACACAGTTGCCACTCTCACCGATTCCTGCTGTTTCTTCAATATGACCAATCCCTGCATTAAGCACTTTACTTGTGGTTCCTTCCATTACCGGATACCTGATATCTAAGCCCGGTATCTCAATGATGCCGATAACACCGCCTTCTTTAAGAATGGCTTCATCCTCTTTACTAATGGAGGTTTGCTCTTTCTCCACATCTGTTTCTTCATCGTAATCATCCTCCAATGTCTGCTCAAATTCACTTATGAGCTGTACTGTCTGTTTTTCTCCGGTTGCCCGCCAGAAAAAAGGGACTGCCATAATGGCAATCCCTACTATAATTAGTAATCCTGCGACTACTTTTCGTATGCTCATATAATCCACTCTCCTATCGTATTCTGCCCTCTCTGTCGGTTGTATAAGTGCCTCTATTCTCCGCTACAATTCCTGCAGATTCTACCCTGTCATCAGCTTCTCTTTCCTCGCCAGGTCCACCAAGGTCAGCATCCATAGCCTTTGCATTTTCAAGGTCAAGCTGGGCATTCAGCTCACATTGTCTTGCAAGCTTTTCCTCCAGTTCCTCGCTGTATGCAAATGGCTTATCGTATTCCGCCTTAGATGCTTCAAGGTCATTCTGGTACTGTTCAATCTTCTTTTCTAAGAAATCAATATTCTCATGAAGTCCATTGAACAGATTTTCAAGTTTCACCATACTGCCGACCGGACTTGTTGAAAGCTCAGCTTTATACTCTGTCTTTCCACGAAGCACCATATAATTGATGCCAAGGAAATTCTTTTCTACAAGCAACTCAAATCCATGAAACTTACCTATTGCAGTTGTCTCACCTGTCTTACACTTACTGATAGCTTCAAGCATCATGGTTCCGCCATCCACTCTTTCTGTGTAAGTTGCCTTGCCTATGGTAATGGCAAACTCCGGATTATCAATCAGCTCCTTATCCCTTGCCTTTACATCCTCTCTGACATTTGCAAGTTTTTCTGTTGCAGACCTTATAAGTTTTGGATACTTAATCATAAAGTTATCCTGCAAGCCATATCTCTGATTGTCATAAGATGCCTTTAAAAGCTTAAGTCTCTGGACATCATTATCAATCTCCATCTTTTCTTTGATTAACGGATTGCCAGTTGCAACCGCCTTAATCTCTGCATAAGAAAGAGTTGCCTCGTCGATATCCTCACAGCTTCGGCTTACTGCCTTGCTGGTCATAACCTGACTGATAAAACGCTGCTTATTCTCCACAAGCGACCAGTTGTATGCATCAAAGGTTCCTTTGGTAACATATCTGTATATTGCAACTTCCTTGTTTTCATTGCCCTGTCTGATGCCTCGTCCCTCTCTCTGCTCAATGGAAGAAGGCTTCCAGGGACAGTCCACATGATGCATAGCAACAAGGTGTGTCTGTACATTAACTCCGGTTCCGCACTTGTCAGTCGAACCGATAAGAACTTTCTTCTTACCTGTCCTCATCTCCTTAAAAAGTGCGTCTCTCTGTGCATCCGTCTTGGCATCATGGATAAATGCTATCTCATCTGCGGGAATACCATACTGGATAAGTGTCTCCTTCAGATAATCATAAATAGTAAAATCCTTATCCGGTCCCGGTGTGCCGATGTCCGAAAAAATAAGCTGGCAGCCTATATGACCGTTGGCATTTCCTTTCTCATATTCTTTCCACACATTCTCCGCAACCTTGTTTAGCTTTCCATCTGGATTGTTTGGAGCATCCTTATCAATCAGCCTTGCATCTGTTCCTAATAATCTTGCCTCATGGGTAATCTTTAAAAAGTTGTCCTCACTCGGATCAACTCCACCACCTCTGATACGCTCTGCTCTTGCAACAAAGTTTTCCATGACCTGCTTTACATACCAGTCCGGCTCTGACTCCACAATGATAGGCTTACCACCACGAAGAGCCGGTACATCAAGAGCAAGCATGTCTGCTGTCTGCACATCGGCTACCTCACGAAAGATATTCATAAGCTCAGGCAGATTCGTAAATTTATTGAACCTGCTCTTAATTCGGAATCCGCTTCCCTCTACAGTAAGTTCAAGTGCTGTTGTCACTTCACCAAAGTTTGCTGCCCATGAATCAAAGTGATAAATCCCCATCTCTTCAAGTGCCGCTTTCTGTAAGTAAAGCTGCATGACATACATCTCACACATGGTATTTGATATCGGTGTACCTGTTGCAAATACAATGCCCCTGCCATCATTTATCTCTGACAGGTACTGGCATTTAAGCTGCATATCCGTTGACTTCTTTGCCCCCGAACTGCTGATACCGGACACATTATTCATCTTGGAAAAAATCGCAAGGTTCTTAAAATTATGTGCTTCGTCTACCATGATAGAATCCACGCCAAGCTCCTCAAAGGTTATAAGATCATCCTTTCTGCTCTCATCAGATAAAGATTTAAGCTGTTCCTCCAGCTTTTTCTTCTGGCTTTCCATCTGCTTTACAGTCCAGCGTTCTCCGTTACGCTCCTTCATCTCATCAATCGCATAACTGATTTCCTCTATCTGCTCATTAAGCATTCGCTCCTTTCTCTCTGCTGAGATTGGGATTTTCTCAAACTGCGAGTGCGACATGATAATACAGTCATAGTCACCTGTTGCAATCCTTGATACGAACTGCTTTCTGCGGCTTTTTTCAAAATCACGCTCTGTAGCGACTAAGATATTTGCTGACGGATAAAGCCTTAAAAACTCTGATGCAGTCTGACCGATAAGCGGCTTTGGAACAACCATGATGGTTTTATTGGCAAGTCCAAGTCTCTTCTGCTCCATGCAGGCAGCCATCATCTCAAATGACTTTCCGGCACCTACACAGTGTGCCAGCAGTGTGTTTCCTCCGAGAAGGATTCTTGCCACCGCATTTTTCTGGTGTGGCTTTAGCTCAATCGCCGGATTCATTCCCGGAAACTGTAAGTGGCTTCCGTCATACTCACGCAGACGGATGTTATTGAATGTCTCGTTGTAATATTCCACATACTTCTGTCTACGCTCCGGCTCTGAAAACAGCCACTCCTTGAACTTTTCCTTGATCATGTTCTGCTTTTCCCTTGCAAGCATTGTCTCATTCTTATTGACTTCATAATGATACCTGCCATCTCCGTCATCAATCCTGTCCCTTACTGTTACAGTTTTAAGATTCAGCGTATCCTCAAAAATAGAATAAGCATCCATGCGGCTTGTACCATAAGTCTTAGTAGCTGCCACTGAATGCTTATCCATGCTTTTATTCTCGATGAACCATTCCATGCTCATCTTATTTAAGTGTACCTGAATGCCTGTATTGTAAAACTGGCTTCTGACTGCCCTTGCCCTCCTTGGCGTATTGAGAAGTTCATAGATAAACTGCTCATAATCAAGCGGCTCAATCCATGTCGTACCAATCTTTACATCAATGTCTGATGCTTCAATCCATTCCGGCTGCACCTTTTCAAGTGCTGCCACATTGCCTGCAAATCTTTCTGCCTGTGGATTGTCTGTATCCGCTGCCATAGCTTTTGCTGCACGAAGCTTGTCTCTCACATTTCCGGACAGATACTCGTCTGCTGTCTCCCAGCCGATGTCCGGATTGTTCTCGTTGTAACGGTCAGGATTTAGGAAAATCAGTCCATCCAGCTCTTCCACAAGAACTGCTCTTCTAAGCTCTGCCAAAGCATCATCACTTAGCGTTATCTCATCCGCTGTCTGCCCGGACTTTTCTGCAAGCTTTTCCTTTGCATTAGTAATATCCGGCTCATAGATAGAAAGCATATAGGCAGGGTTTACATATCCAAATTCATTGACGGATACATTTAATGCTTCCACAGCAGTCTCAACCCTGTCTATGACAGTCTTTGCCTTAATCGTCTGCTTATAAAACATATCCGCTTTTTTCACCTCCCCGTCTTCATTTACTTCCTCAAGACTGCAAAGAAGCGGGTAATCGCTGTCATCCCTGAATGCGATTCTGTTTGCTTTTGAAGTAATGGCTCCATACTGCTTTACAAAAGCATCATATTTTACATTAAGAAGTCTCTGCTTATCAGAAAGCTCCTCCTCGCTGCAGCCATCCATCTGGATATCAATCAGCTCTCTTGTTATCTGTCTGATTTCATCAAGGCTTCGGATTCGCTCCTCGGCAGTCTGTGATACTTCTTTTCTTACCATCTCGGAATTTTCCCTGTAATAGAGCTTTCCTTCAAAAAATGTGTAAGTGTAGTTTCTCACATCCGGATCAGCCGGGATAACTTCCTCCGTCTGCTCCGCCTCATCTGCCACTCTCTCAAAATCTGTCATCTGTGCTTTGATATTACCGATAGCTTTGTTTAATGCTTCATACATATTGAAGTTCTCATCATCATTCACACAGACTGTATATCTGCTGTCCTGTCCGTAAATCCTTGTGTCATACTCCATAGCCCCAAGCATCATTTCCGGATGCTCTGCAAAATAAGAGTTGACTGCAATGCCATTCTCGGTCACACCAAGGTGCACCCAGTCAGGCTCAATATCAATCTTTCTCTCCCTCTTCTGCAAAAACAGGATATCTGCTGTCACTTCGGTTCCTGCATTGTCTTTAAATGCAGTATTCGGAAGTCTTACTGCTCCCACAAGCTCTGCTCTTTCAGCCAGATATTTTCGGATAGTAGGATTTGCCTTATCAAGTGTTCCCTTTGTGGTGATTACTGCAACCATGCCTCCCGGTCTTACCTGATCAAGTGCTTTTGCAAGGAAATAATCGTGGATACGGAAGTTATACTTGTTGTACTTCGGATCAAATACCTTATAATCTCCAAATGGCACATTTCCGACAACCACATCAAAGAAGTTATCCGGATATGTGGTATTCTCAAATCCTGTGATAGAAATATTAGCATTCTGATAAAGCTGCTTTGCGATTCTTCCCGAAATGCTGTCAAGCTCCACTCCATACAGCTTTGCTTCATGCATTGTTTCCGGCATACTTCCAAAGAAGTTACCGATACCCATGGATGGCTCTAATACATTGCCGCCTCTGAAACCAAACTGGACAAGTGCCGAATTCATGCACATGGCAATCTCCGGTGAAGTGTAAAAGGCGTTATTTACTGTTGCCCTGGCAGCACTGTATTCCTCATCAGATAAAAGTTCTTTCAGCTCTACATACTCTTTGCTCCAGCCTGCGTTTTCCTCGTCAAATGCCTGTGACAGTCCGCCCCATCCGACAAACTTCGACAGAACTTTCTGCTCCTCCGGTGTGGCAAGCCTGTTTTCTGATTCAATCTGCTTTAGAGTGCGGATTGCATCCATATTCCACTGGTATCTGGTCTTGGCACCACCTTTTTCCATTTCCCAGAGATTATAGTGGAAGTTGTGCTTCGTCTGCCCGGCAACATTCTTCTCATTTTCAAGACTTCCTACTTGCTGTACTGGCTCCTGCTTTGGTGTAAAATCTACAGTTTCCTGTGATTCTGTATCAGCCTGAATATCTTCCACAGATACTGATACTGCATCATCTGAAACCACATGTCCATTCTCATCAATCTTGGTTTCCCAGCCATTCGCTATTGCTCTTTCCCTGGTTTCAAGACGATTGGCTTTTACACTATCCTCGATATCAAAGAATCTCTTATAGACCGGATTCATCTTATCCCTGTCAGCCTTCTGCTTTGTCTCCTGATAATACTTCTTCTGGTCTTCTCCGCAGTAAAATGGCTGTTTTACCATATAAGATAAGATTTCATATAACTCACGCCAATCGAGAGCACCTTCTTTACGCACACCATTCCTGTTCTTATAGCTGATCTTCACATATCCGCTTCTGATTGAGTACTCCACAAGACCATACTTATTGTTGGAATATGCCTTTCTTTCTGCATTATCTGTCCCTAATGCAATATCCCTGATAAGGTCAAGTTTATTGGGCATAAATGCAAAATCAGACTGCACCACATCCATAAGGAATGCCCTAAACGGAGTGTAGCAGCTGCAATCTGTTACAAGAATCTCCGCCACATCACGCAGGTCTTCATCAAGCTCTGCAATACGCTTGGCATAATCAATCGGTGTAATATACTGAAGCTCTGATGGATCTTTTTCAGATGTTTCAGCTTCTATCTCTGCACCATATTCTGCCTGTGTTACCATGCGGTCTTCATCGGCAGTTTCCTGTGGTGTCATGCCTTTTGCACTTACATAATCTCTGTTAGAAGCATAGCTCTCCGGCTCATCCGGTATTGCATAATCATCAATCTCTGATTCTGCCTCTTCCGGTTCCACTTCCCGGTATTCGGCATCAATGACCTCATCATCCTCACGGAGTCCGTCCATCGCAAGCTCATCAATACGAGGTGTCTCAGGCTGGTATTCCCCTGTAAGAATAAGGACACCAAGCTCTTTTTCGATATCTTTCCATGAAACATATCCTTCAACCTCTCCATCCTCATCTCGCCACTGAAAACGCAGTCCGTTCCCATGAAATGTGTCATACCCGTGCAGTCCCAGTCCGTCAACCGGCCAGCCTGCACCTCCCTGACCATATTCTGCTTTGATACGCTTTGCTCTGGTTCCTGCATCAATCTCTGTTTCAAAAATCTTGCATACCCTGCCCTTGCCACCGATAAAACCTGTACCTCTCATAAGCACCTGCTTGATATACTCACCTGGTACTGTTGCAGACTTTTTGGGATTCAGATAATTGTATTTACCTGCTAATGCAGCTTTTCTGTCCTGTTCGAACTGACGCATAAACTGATTATTGTTTTCGTCCTCAGTATGAATGGTGCCAATGCTTGCCTGCCCGTTCTGGTCGAAAAAAAAGGAAGCCTGTGTATATTCGGCTTCCTTACTAACACCCAATGAATTGATTTCATCAAGTTCCCTATTCAGTTCTGTATCATCAGATTCTAGTGGAATCGCATCACTACCTGATGGAGTACCACTTCCTCTGCCTGCATCTTCGCCTGCTCTCTTATCTTCCACATCTCCATTGTCGATGACGGATCCTGTGGCTTGTGCTTCGCCAGATACTGCATCTCCAGTTGGTCGTACAGCTGATTCGCTTCCTCCTCTACCGCTGACATCTTCTCGTACATCTTCCCGAATCTCATCAGCGTCTTGTATCTTGCCGGCTCGTTCTCCTGAAGATAACTCATCGCCATCCTTCCGTATTTGCCCAGCTTCGTGAGATCCTCCGTCTCGTCCGGCATCTCTATCTGCGGATAAAGCAGTCCGTCCACTTCCTTGTAAGTCATTTCTTCTAACATATCCAATTCTCCTTTCGCTCTCGATTGCCTTTAAGTTACGACTAAATTCTCTAAGAACACTACAGGAGACATCGCATACAATGGAACCAAGACGGTAAATGATCTCTTCGTCTTTGATATTTACGATCTGACTAAAATCCTGTTCTTGCACAGATAAGTCAAATCCGCATCTCGTCCCTACAGCATACATGACACTTGCATATACAAGCTGCTCCATGTCCATTTCCATTTCCTGCTGTAAGCCATTGCGTTTCTTACTTTCTTCCTTTATCACACTACCTGATAGCTGCATAAGCTCGGTCATTCGATCTCCGAACTTTTCTTTTATTATAAGCCAAACATCTGTTCCTGTAAACTGTTTTAATATATTTTTTAGAGACTCCCTGTCGCCGTTATCGTACTGCTCAATCTGACCTTCTGACACAAGAAAATCCACATAATCCTTAAGATTTTCTCCCTCAAGGTCCCATGTCAGCTTAACATTCTTCCCTCCGGTATCACTGATATCAAAGATATATCTCATACGTGGATTCAGTGCCCTTGACGGGAAGATGGCGCAGCCTTTCGCACCACGCTTTACATATCTTCCCACCTTTTTCCAGGTATCATAATCTGCCATGAGTGTGCTTTTTTCCGGAGGTCTCTGAGCTGTTACCATAACGATATTGTCAAATTCATAGCGGTATAACTGACCTGCGACCTTTAACACATCCTTCCAGTTCTTTTCTGATCTGGTGATGTTACCAATCTCAGAATCGTATATCGCTTTGACCTTCATATCAACGCCCATACCTTTGTCCTCCTCTACTTAAACATCTCTGCAAACAATCCTTTAAATAGCTTTAACTCATCCTTATCCAGCTCGATTGCAAATTCATTGTCGATTGCCTGCTTTTCACATTTATCCTTTTTCTTTGCAATCTTACGCACCACACGAAGAAGCACATAGCACTCCTTGGACTTTGCAATGCTCTGTTTAAAGGTCAGCTCATCCTCATCGACTGACTTCTGTGTCTGATAGATAATCTCTTTTAACTTATCATTGATACCATCTACTTCCTCAAGGGAAATAATAACGGATGCCTTAGAATCACCCGATCTGTCCCACTCCTTATGAAGTTCCTTTACTAAAAACTCCATGTTCTTAATTACTGTTGTTGAATCACTTTTCATCTTGTTCTTCCTCCGTTTTCTTTTAATGAAGAAGGGAGCTGACCTTCGCTGATAGGCGCAAAATCAACTCCCTTCATGTCCTCTGCTCCAAGGACTATCTGCTCTGCATAATACATATCCATTGCCTTATTGATGGCATCGTCAAGCGACTCTGCCTTTACTTTCTGTACTCGTGAAAGCACTTCTTTTATCTCAACATCAAATTCCTGCTCCATATGATATCGCCTCCTGTAAAAATCTCATCACCGGCTCTTTTCCTCCTTTACCTGTCTTTCCTTAAAGCCTCCATCGTACTTTCCATCTTCCAGCCTGTCGTAAAAACAATCCTCTTCAATCGTTCCGAAATCCTCATACATCTGGTGAAGGAAGTCATTCTGCAGCTTCTTTGGTACATCATCATCCTTTGACATATCCTGATAAAAATAGAACTTCTGCTTGAGCTTTGCCCGGTAATCATAGATATCCTCTATCTTTTCCGGTGTGCCATACTCTCTTTTGTATGCCTTGAAATTCGTGGTTGAGAGTGTGGAACCAAGATAAATGCCATGCTCCCACGATACCCCGATTGTGGTATTGTCCTTTGTAGGCTTCTCATCCTTCGGATAACGCTTATACTCTGTCGCACCAAGGGCGATTGTAAGGGAACCTGACTTCATATCCATCACCACAAGATTTCTTGGTGATAATGCTTCAAGCACCATGTAATCATGGTCATTGAAGTTATGGAATGTCTGTCCCCTTTCAAATAATCTGTCCACACTTTCATAATGTAGGTTAAAATCATCTACCCAGCCCTTATCAGTCATTCCAATCTCCTTAAGCTTTGCAACACATTCATAAGAACTGGCTTCTTTATCAAACCGAAATTCTTTGGAATCGTTATAAAATCCTTGAAGAAAGTGTCCGAGCTGTACATCATCCTTACAGAATCTTGCGGATATCGTTACATTTGCCGCCCTGTAATACTCTGTAAAGCTTTCCTCTTCTCCAAGAGTTCTGCCAAGACAAAGCATCTGATCTGCCAGTTCTGACATATCATCAATAGAAACAAATTTCTTATAATCGTCCAATGACATAAGCATATTTATCTCTGTTCCCTTATCATTTTCTATTACCAGAACAACATCTCTTAAATCCATTCTTACCTCCATTCTCAGAGAGGACATCTGCCCTCTCTGAATTTTTAATCTATGGTCGTCCTATCACAACTATCTTTCCGGTACTTGCAACATCACGATATACAACACCAAGACTCTCATTAAGTGCCTCTACAACCTTGCCATTACCGACATAAACAGCCACATGGCTGATATTCATATATCTTCCGTTGCTTGTAAAACTGTAGAAAATCAGGTCACCCGGCTGAAGCTGGTCATAAGTTACTGTCTTTCCTGCCTCATCTAGTCCCTGTGCCTCTGCCGCAGCTGTGGTTGCTCCACCATGACTTATATCCACTCCGGCATCCTTCCATGAGTAATATGCTAGTGAACTGCAGTCATAATAATTACCACTGTCTCGTAAATCCTGACTATATGGATAACCTACTCTGTGAAGTGCATAAGAGCAGACTGTTTTCTGTCTGCTGTCTGTAATTCCACTAAGGATTGCATTTATCTCATCCTCTGTCATGGAGCTTACTCCGGGGCTTCCACCTCCGCCACCACTGCCACTTCCTGCATATCCAAGCTGCCCCATAAAATCAGGACTCATAATCTGCTCAAGCATTTCCACCTGGTTAGCGTCAAATCCATACACCGAAATCATATCCCGATAAGATTTGAGTGTGACATTCACATACAGAACCGACTTCGTGACAGTAGTTACATTACCGTCTGCATCTGTTTCTTCCACATCCTTTGTTCCGGTGCTTGTGGTGTATGAACACATATCATTTACAACTGCCTGCAGCCAGCCTTTAGAAGTATCATTCATGACTGTTGCAGTATCTCCGACACCATGCTTGACCATATAGACTGCCATGATGTCATAGTAATTGCTTGGATTTTCTTCCATACCTTCATAATCCACATAGACAAGCTCTCCAAGGTCATATCCGGTATGCTCATTCACTTTCGTGTTCACATCCCGGTTAAACTCCTGCACATAGGCACTCGTTACTGTCTGCACGGTATCTCCTGATTCAAGTGGTGGCAGGAATAAAGCAAATGGAGAATTGTAAAGGATTGCTATCACCGCTATAACCGGAACCGCAATCATGGCAACTACAAGAACAAGTAATAAAAGCACCAATCCGATAATCGGTGCAGCTGCCTTTACCCAGGTAATCGCTTTTCGCACAATCAGATCCTTTACCAGCTTTGCCACACTATCCGTCTGATTCTCCTGTGCTTTCATCTTATCCAGAAAGAACTTTATCTTCCTGCTCCGGTTTGTCATCTTTTCATCCTTGACCTCTATGGACACACCTGCCGCATATCCGGCTGCCATGCCGATTGCCGTGCCTACTCCCGGTGCAACCGCTGTTCCTGCCGCCGTAGCAGCTGCCTTTGTAGCAGTTTTCGTTGCAACCTTGGCAGTAGTCTTTGCTGTTTCTTTTGCCGTCTCTTTAGCTACAGTCTTGGCTGTATCTTTGGCAGCTTTCTTTGCTGTCTTTTTTGCCAGCTTCTTTCCTGCCTCTACCTTCTTGATACGCTTCTTTGCCTCGGCTGCCGCCTTTTTCCTGAAAAGTGCAGCCCCCTTAGAAGCAGTTCCGGTAACAGGGCGGCTTGCTTCATATGCAAGATATGCTGCCTGCGATACCTCCTGACCGCCTTCCACCTGATCTGTTACTGCCCCGGCTACAAGTGCTCCAGTTCTTCCTGCAATGTGAAGATTCGTGTTCTTGGTCTTGATGGAAGTGTTTGATTCCTTAAGGTTTTGCTTGAATCTTGATAATCCCTTATTCTTCGGCTCCGACTGATGAATGGTACTCTTGCGATAGGACTTCTTTCTATCCGTATCAGTTACCTTTGCACCAGCTGTCTTAGGACCTCTCTCTACTGTATAGATGTTACTCCCCTTAATCTTGGCTCCCTTTGGTTCGTGGGCATGAATCTTGGCTTTCTCCTTGGTGTGAATGACCATCGGTTTGTCATCAACCTTTCTAATTTTCAATTTTCTCACCTCCTACTTTGAAAAATAAAATAAGCCGCTAGGGAGCAAAAATTACTCCTTAACGGCTATGTAAAATCATTCAATATTCAATTATTAAAAGCAACATGAAACTGAAATTTGTACCTCTATTTGCTATATCTTATTTCTTCCATAACCCATGTAAATTGCAGTACTCATAGGCTGCCACAAATTCTTCTCCATCCGCAAGTTTAAACTCTGCTCTTGGTTTATCTGTATATTCTAATTTAACTTTCTGACCACCTCTTGTTGTTTCAATAGCAATCCACTGAATATAATGTGCTTCTACCATTGGATGCTCTACTTCACCAACTTCAACAGTCACCTTGTCTCCATCCACTATTACAACAGGTACATGCTTCTCATGTGCTCCCTCACTGGTTCCCGGTACAATCTCTGTCATCTTCTGACCACAGCACATAACTGGAACACCTGACTCCTTCACATATTCAATGATATTTCCACAATGCTCACAAATATAATATTTCATATAAAAAAACTCCCTATTAATAATTCTCTTTATGTACTTCAAAATATGCCTGTGGATGATTACATACAGGACAAACTTCCGGTGCTTCAAGACCGACTACTACATGACCGCAGTTACGACATTCCCACATAGTTACGCCACTCTTTTTAAATACTTCCATAGTTTCAACATTTTTAAGCAATGCACGATATCTTTCCTCATGCAACTTCTCGATGGCAGCTACACCTCTAAACTGTGCTGCAAGTTCTGTAAAGCCTTCTTCCTCTGCATCCTTTGCCATTCTCTCATACATATCGGTCCATTCTGCATTTTCGCCTTCTGCTGCATGAAGAAGGTTTTCTGCTGTATCACCAAGTTCGCCCAAGGCTTTAAACCAAAGCTTTGCGTGTTCTTTCTCATTCTCTGCTGTCTGTAAGAACAAAGCCGCAATCTGTTCATATCCGGCTTTCTTTGCTACAGATGCAAAGTAAGTGTACTTATTTCTTGCCTGTGACTCACCGGCAAATGCTTCCCATAAGTTCTTTTCTGTTTTGGTTCCTGCGTATGGGTTCTTCTTAACCTCTGCTACTTTCTCAAATTTCTCAGCAGGCTGCTTACATATTGGGCACTGCTCCGGTGGCTGTTCTCCTTCGTGAACGTATCCGCATACTGTACATTTCCATGTTGTCATAATTGTTTCTCCCTTCGATTTTTCTTTTTTTTCATTATTTGGAACAATTTCTAATAACTTCTTTGCTGTATCCATTGGAAAGTCTGACGTAGGAGGATTTGCAATCAACTCCTCTAATAACTCATGTACATTATTGCTCTGTGGAAGCATAAAACCTGCTTCTCTAACAATATCTTCCGCAATCAGTCTTTCTGATTTGGCTACCGCATTCATTAAACGGCTAAGTCCTTCCCCATCCGTTGTATCTGCTATTTGTCTGGCCATAGTCTCACCATCAGACTTATTCTGTGCCAGTTCGTTTAATGTAACCTTTACTTCATCCGTTTTAGATTGTTGTGGCGGAAACTCAACGGGTACCATGCTGATAGCTCCACTAGGACAAGCCTGTGCACACATTCCGCATCCCACACATTTATTGATATCAATAATACTATCTTCCGTATCTGTCGCTCCATAAGGACATACATACAGACACAGGCAATCCTTTGTACAAAGTCTAAGGTTTCTAACTGCCTTTAATTCCATGTTTATGCCCTCCCTTCTATCTTTTCAAATTTATAAGGAGGAACTTTACATACCGGGCAAAGCTCAGGTGGTGTCTCTCCAATATATACAAACCCACACACTGTACAAACCCAAATGTCTGTATCAGCAAGCATTGCCTCTCCTTCATTCAGATATCTGTTTACCAGTGATGAAAGCATTCTTGTAACCTTTTCACCCCATACACAGATTCTTGCTGCACCCCTATCTTTATTTTGGTCCGCAACAGCTCTAACGGTAGGATATTTATCTATATCCTCCTGTAACAGTTTCGCCACATTTTCAACAGTTGCATCATTTACTGCCTGTGTAATACTGGTAAAATATGCTGCCAGTTCATTGAACAGACCTGCTTCCTCCGATTTGTACTGCTTTTCACAACCTCTTGCAAGATTAGAGCATACCGCAGCTAATTGTCCCGCTGAAAGTTTTTTTAGGTCTGCAGCCTCTGTATTCACACTGACTGGCTTTACTTCTGTTTTGGGTACTTCCGGCTTAAAATCAGATTTAACCGCACCACAAAGCGGACACTTCCAGTCCGCCGGCAACTGTTCAAATGGGACTTTTTCTTTTTCATCATCATAGACATATCCACAAATTTGACATATGTACCTCATAAAATACCTCCTTTTTATTTTTCCATACCACAAGGGTATGTACATTCACTCATTTGTTTTTCATGGATGACACTTGCGTAAAAACGATATCCACCTGAAAAATTGTAACAATCAAAACCATTCTGAGTTAATATTCGGCAAGCGATATAACTTCGGAGACCACTCTGGCATATTACATACACCGGCTTACTGTCATCAATTTCATTCATTCGTTCTCTCAAGTCATCCACCGGAATATTGATGTATCCATCAATGTGTCCACTTTTATACTCATATGCCGTTCTGGTATCCAATAATGTAACGCTTCCGTCTCTCGGAAGGCCTGCAATCTCATCCCAGTGATACTGTTTCACAAAGCCATTCCTGATGTTTTCAATCATAAATCCTGCCATATTAACAGGGTCCTTCGCCGATGAAAATGGTGGTGCATATGCCAAATCTAAATCCTTAAGCATATTCGCTTTCATACCGGCATGCATTGCTGTGGCAAGCACATCCAGTCTCTTATCCACACCTTCTGTTCCCACAATCTGCGCTCCAAGAAGTTTCCATGTATCCTTTTCAAAAACAACCTTCATGGTCATAACTTTTGCACCGGGATAATAACCTGCATGAGAAGCTGGAGAAAGGACAACACTTTCACAATCAATTCCCATAGATTTAGCTACTTTCTCAGTCAAACCAGTTCCTGCAACAGTCATATCAAATATCTTTATTATGGAGGAACCCATAGAACCCTGATAATGGCTATCCCCTCCACAGATATTATCTGCTGCAATACGTCCCTGCTTATTCGCCGGTCCTGCAAGTGCAATTACGGTATCTTCTTCTGTCACAAAATGTTTCACCTGAATAGCATCACCCACAGCATAAATATCCTGTACAGAGGTTTCCATACGATCATTTACGACAATACTTCCTTTTACACCAAGCTTTAGTCCTGCTTGTTTTGCAAGACTATTTTCGGGTGCCACCCCTATGGCAAGCAAAACCATATCCGCTGCTATTTCACTATTATCTTCCAGCAGGGTCACAATGCATTCCCCATCCTGTCGAAAAGAGGTAACATTACTATTCAGTCTTAATGAAATCCCCTTTGCACGAAGCTTACTATGAACAAACGAAGCCATATCATAATCCAGCGTATTCATCAACTGATTCGGCCTCTGAACAATCGTCACATTAAGACCTTTTTCCTTAAGATTTTCCGCAACCTCAATACCTATATAGCCTCCGCCCACAATCACAGCACTTTGCGCTTTTGTTTTTTCCAAATAATCATGAATCCGAAACGTATCTTCTATCGTTCTTAGCGAAAAAATCTTTTCACTGTCAATTCCGGACAGATTTGGTCTTACAGGTTTTGCACCCGGAGATAATAAGAGCTTATCATAAGGTTCCTCACATTCTGTACCTGTAAGCAGATTTTTTACTGTTACTGTCTTTTGGGTCACATCAATGTTAGTTACTTCATGATTTACTTTTACTAAAATCCGAAATCTTGTCCAAAAACTTTCCGGCGTCTGAAGTGACAAGTCACTGGAATCTGTGATTACATCACCGATATAATATGGCAGACCACAATTGGCGTAAGAAATATATCCTGTCTTTTCAAAAACAATTATTTCTGCACTTTCGTCCAGACGGCGAATTCTTGCTGCGGCCGAAGCTCCACCAGCCACACCACCTACAATTACCACTTTCATTTCTTACACCTCAATTCGTTTTATAAATTAATGCTTTCCACAACCATGGTTTCCACATCCATGGTCTCCACAAGTATGTCTATCCTCATGGTGATGGTGATTACAATTTGAACCGGTATTTACAAGTGTACCGGCAAGATAACTTGAAACTGCTTTATCCACATTTCCCGTTGCACCTGCACACAGTTCTATTCCGGCTTCTGCAAGCGCCATCTGTGCACCGCCTCCGATACCGCCACAAATAAGTACATCTATCTGATTTGTTGCAAGCACTCCTGCCAGAGCACCATGTCCTTGTCCATTTGAGCTAATCACTTCCGAAGAAATGACTTGATTATTCTCTATTTCATATACTTTAAAATTCTCGGTTCTTCCAAAATGCTGAAATACCTCTTCGTTGTCATATGTTACCGCTATTCGCATAATTCCATTCTCCTTTTCTTGTAATTGTCTTTGATTCAAGTAAGATTTCGTCAAATGACATTTTTTACAATGCGGGCTTCCATCACAAAGCACATAATTTCCACCTTCGATTTGAAGCCCCTTTCCCATCACTAACGCCTTTGCAATTTTTTCTCTCGCATTATTATAAATTAATTGAGCAGTTGTCCGTGCAACACCTAACTTATTAGCACATTCTTCCTGACTGAATCCTTCCAAGTCAATCAGTCTTATGCTTTCGTATTCATCAACAGTCATAATCAACATTTCGCTGTTATCATTTTGCTGAGGTATAAACACTTTAACATCAGGCTCTTTACATACTATTCTCTTTCTGCATCTTGGCATCTTAACACCTCTTTTTAGCATATGCCATAAAATATTGTACCATATATCTTTATTAAAGTAAAGAAAAACTATGATAGCAAACTCACAGTCTTCTTTCAAAAACATATTCTATTTTAGAAGATAAGTCTTCTCTAAAAACGTATCCAAGTCTATTGAATTTCTTTATTTCTTCGGGATTTTCAATGCAGTTTTCTGCCATGAATCTAACCATTTCACCTCGTGCCATTTTTGCATAAGTACCTTTTGTTACCAGTTTCCCGGCAGATAATTCGCAAAATGTTATAGATATATAGGTATCTTCTTCGGATAGATATCTCTCGATACATTTAGAATATTCTTTTGATGCCAGATTAATTATAATGCCCTTCTCATCTCTAACACCTTTGTAAAGCATATCTCCCCAATATTCATATAAGTTTTTTTCATTTCCGATTGTAGCTTTTGCCTTCATCTCTAAGCGGTAAGGTGTTACTCCATCCATTGGCTTCAAAACACCATAGAACGCTGATAATATCCTTAGATGTTCCTGTATATATTCAAAATGCCCATCCTCAAATACTGTAGGAGCCATGTACTGGTACGCAATTCCTTCATATGATAATATCGCCGGTGTAAGCCTATGGTACAAGTCCATATTCTCTAAACGTCTCACATTTTGCTCCACGATTTTATCATTGCATTTCCACAATTCCTTTAACTCATCTTTAGACTTGCCTTTTAACCATGCTAATATTTCCGTAGACCTATCAATAAACATGGGCAATCCCATAGGTTCTAAAGTATCAAGGTTTATATTCATCTTTTTTGCTGGAGATAATATTATTTTCATTATTCTAATTCCTGCAGCATTTTTTCCGGGTCCTCTGCTGCTTTCACCCTATCATTTGCTTTAATAATAATTCCTTGCTCATCTATTAGATATGTTGTTCTTACAACCCCCATAGAAACCTTACCGTAATTTTTCTTTTCCTGCCATACATCGTATGTTTCAATTACGGTGCACTCCGGGTCTGCAAGAAGCGTAAATACCAATCCGTATTTTTCTACAAATTTTTTATGAGAAGCCACTGAATCCTTACTGACCCCAAGGACAACTGCTCCTTTCTCTGTAAACTGAGGATATCTTTCAGAAAATCCACATGCTTGCTTTGTACATCCCGGTGTATTATCCTTTGGATAAAAATATAAAATAACCTTTTTTCCAATATAATCATTTAATTTATGCAATTTTCCATCTTGGTCAAACAGCTCAAAATCTGGTGCCTTGGTTCCTACTTCTAACATACTTTACTCCTTTCTTAACGATGCGTAAAATTCAAATTTTCTTTTCCCTAATAATTACAAATATTCCTTGGAAATTGCTTCCACACCATACATTTCCATAAATGCATCCAGGTCCGCTGCATCCCCAATCAACATATTCTCGTCAAAGTGTACGATAAGCATATCTTAAAATCCAGCCACATGTTCTCCGGTACAAATGATACATTTTAGAACTGCTTCCTTATTTATTTTTCATATCGAATCTTATATGCTTTCTTCTTAAAAATAGGGAATATCTAATTTATTATCATCAAGGTCGGACATTCATCCGACCTCTTGATTATACTATAGATTCTATAAAAATTCATCTGTTATCACTGCAGCATTGCTTCTTTTTTCTTCTGTTCCGCAATCTTCTCATGAATGTTGGTATTATACAGCCTGTACAAATCCGTATCCTTGCTGATCTGATTATCAAAGGGAATTACTACCGAACCACACTTAATAAGTCCCATTCCAGAGGCGGTATTAGTTACGAACCGAAGCTGTGCCTCTGATACCCCGATAACCTCCGCCATCTTTGAACTGTCTGTATTTGCCTGCTTCAAGAGTGCCACAAACTCAGAGTTTGCAAGCATTGTGGTTGCTGTGTAATTCTGCAACAGATCGACAACATTCTGCGTGATACCGGTACAAAGACCTCCCTGCTTTCTTACCTTCTTCCAGAGCTGCTGCAGATATTTTGCAGAATACTCCGAATTAAGCAGGACATGGAACTCATCAATATAGAGCCATGTTGCCTTGCCTCGCTTACCATTCTCAACAATCCTGTTCTGAATGGACTCCATCATAACAAGCATTGTGATAGGACTAAGCTCTGTACCTAAGTCCCTGATGCCATAGACTGTAAATCTGTTATCCACATCCACATTTGTCTGGTGGTTGAAGATGTTAAGCGAACCATTTACAAAAAGTTCCAAAGACAATGCAATGTCTTTTGCCTCGTCCTCCGGCTGTGCCATGAGAATATCGTAAAAATCACTCATTACCGGGATATACTTCTCTTTGCTCCTTGCAATGTCGATATACAGTTTTCTCACACAGCGGTCGATGATTGACTTCTGTCTTGAATTTAAGCTGTCACCGATGCACTGCTCACAAAGACCAAGCATGAACTCGCCCTTTTCTCTTACCATTCCCTTGGAATCATTCGGATCAAGGCTCCATACATCCATCTCCAGCGGATTCACATAGTTATCCGTGTAGGTGGACATATTTACCACTGTTCCACCATAAGTCTCAGCAATATCAAAGTATTCGTTCATTGGATCTATAACGATTATTTCATCATCTCCCGACAAGAATACGCTGCCCATTTCCATCTTGCAGAAGAAGGATTTACCGGAACCCGGCACACCAAATACAAAGCCATTTCCATTGATGAGCTTCTTTCTGTTACCGATATTCACATTCTTGCTGATCTGGTTGATGCCATAATAGTTTCCTGTGCTGTCATTTAATTCCTGCACATTAAATGGCATAAGCACCGCAAGTGACTGGGTAAGAAGTGTACGCATTGTCTCCACCTGTCTTACACCAATCGGAAGTGCTGTGTTGAGTGCCTCCCTCTGCTTTAAGTAGTGTGTGTCAATCGTGCAGCTGTTACGCTTTCCGATAGTCTCTACTGTCTCACATACACTCTCAAGCTCCTTCTTGCTTTCTGCCATAAGAATAATGGTTACTCCCACAAAGAAAAGGCACTGGTCATTCTCACGGACATCATCCATGATTTCCTCAATCTCCTTTTTCTCCGTCCTTTTGGCATATGAGATTTCCGTAGAAAAATCGTTATTCTTATTACGGACTCTCTGCTGCTTAATGATATCCGACTCAATACCAAGGTATTTCTTCTGAAGCACCTTTGTTGTCAGATCCTTGGGAACAGGCACCACATCAATGCTCGTGATGGAATGAACCGGAAGGGAAGTAATCTCATTGATGAATCTGTCTGACAAACTGCTCGGATACTTTTTGATAAAAAGTGCCTTGCAGAATTTACTCTCATCCTCAAAATGGTCTGGGAAATATTTCACCATCCCATTGCACAGATCATTTCTAAAATCTGCCCCGACCTTCTTTGCCTTTTTGATATCAAAATCAAAGCTGCCCTCATCTCCAAGATGATAATAGTCATAGAGCACTTTCAGTCTCTCATTGCCATTAAGTGGTACAATCTCCGCACCAAGCTCAATGAAAGCCTTGTGTATCGTTGCCTCAAGGGTTGCAAACTGTGCCTTTGCCTCCTCGAAGTTCTTTCTCTCAATCGTGATTGTCAGGTATCTCTCCTGCTCAATCCCCTGTCTGCCCTCAATAATCTTCTCCTCAATGATGTCATTGTAGATTCTTCTATAATTGTTGAAGCCATCGTTTTTCTCAGCAATCAGAACCTTGTCACGGAGTTCATCCATGTTTTTGTTCTTATTGTTGATCGTAATCTTATAATTACAGTCCAGCGAATTTAAGAACTTGCAGTATCTCTCAAATATGCCGATCTGCTCATCCTCCGTTGCTGTTGTGTAATTGATGTCCTGAAAGCGGTAGCATTTGGAATACTTATTTTTGCTTACTTCAAAAATGCCGTTTTCAGCCACCGCCATAATCTCTATGGTTTCCTGAATGGATTTAGGTGTCTTATACAAAGGCTCACTCGCCTTCTTTAATAACTTAAATCCGTCTGTAAATAAACCCATGTCTCTAACCTCGCTTTCTTATAATGAAAGCCCGCCGGGAACTTCACCCTGCGGGCTGTGTTCCCGACCTTGCGGTCAGATACTATTCGTTTCTAATGCATTGCCTTATATGCTGCAATGCCTGCTACTGCCGCCACAATGACTGCGACAAGTCCAAGCAGCATATTTCTCGTCTTTTTCTTCATCGCTTCAAACTCCTCCTGCTTCTTTACAGCCGAATCAGCTGTTACAGTCTCCGGTTCAGCCTTTCTGCCTTTCTTCTTTACCTGTTCATTCTGTTCTGCTTCTAACTGCTTTATTGCAGGCTCTCCTTCTGTTGATACATAGGTAAGCGCCCTGTTGCCAAACATAAAATGCAGTTTCTTTCCCATATACTCGTAGAAATTCATCCCATTAAAGGAATAGAAACCACCAAGTGCAATCGGTGCCACACAGGGAATTGCCACATAAGCAGAACCCGTAAGACCGATATACTTGTAAAGAAGAAGGACGATACCGCCACCAACCACTACGCTTGCAATGGAAAATATAAGCTGCCTTGCAGTAAGTCCCATTGCAACCGATTCCTGATAGCGGTCAATATCCTTGTTTACTTCGATTACCATTGTCCCTGCCTCCTATCTTGATAAATCCTTTATCTCTGGCTTTCTTGTCATTCCGATATTTGCCTCATACTTATCCATTCCATCCGGACACAGTTCTCTAAGCTTATCTACATTGAACAGATAAAGCGGATATTCACAGAAACCGCTCCTTTGCGTGAATCCTGTAAACTCTCCAATGTCATTGTCTGTAATAAACTTTTCAATATCCGGCATGTCATTCACATTCAGATATCCGCAGTAATTTGGTGCTGCAACCGACAAATTCACAGTCACATCCCCAAAAGGCTCCTCATATCCATCTTCATTACACATAAGACCGATAAACATTGCCCTGTTATTCATATACTGCTGGATATCAAATGTCACCTGCGTTTCTCCGGTTATGCTTGAATTATAAGTAACCTGTTTCTTTTCATTATCCATTTCTGCCTCCTTCTATAATCCAAATGCCTTGCTTGTAAGTGTCTGTGCACCCTTCACACTTCCAACAGTCATTGCTATCGTAAATGTCATTTCACACAAATAAATAAGCGTCTGTGCCCAGTCAGCGTAACTTCCTGTAAATGCCGGAAGTCCTGCATTGATAAATGCATTACATACCACAATTGCAAGTGCCATTGTTACTGCCTCGAATACACACGAAAGAAAATATTTGCAGTAGGTAGCCATTGTATGACTGACCATTCTGTTTCCTGCCATTGTGGAGCATGCAATCGCACCAAGCGGCACAATAATCAGTATCTTTAAGAACCTGAAATACACTGTGTAAATGATAAAGAATCCACAGATAATAATGATGATTGCAAGCAAAGCTGTAAGTATCAGCATTACCAGACTCTCACCAAATCCGAGTCCCTTAATGATGTCTGCCTGTGTACTGTCAATGGCAAGCTGCGTCGTTGTCCCGGCAGATATAAGTCCCACCAGATTTCCTATGGAAGTAAAAAACGCTTTCATAATCGTGACATTATTTGCAACAAACCATTCTGCAAGTCCCAGTCGGATAAGCATACGAAATATAGACTCAAACCTCATCTCATCTTTTACATCTATGCTTTCCGAGCAGAAACCGATAACAAAGAACAGCACAACGAGGGAAGAGCCGACCGCTACAAAAACCGGCTCTATCCCCTCAATGACTGCCCAGGGACCTCCGCCCTTGAAACTGACCGGTGACTGTCCAAGCATTGCAAAGACCAGGGATATCTGATTGTTCCAAAACCCAAACACTGCCTCAAGAAGTGCAAGGATCTTATCACCAAGCTTAAAAATATCCATACTTGTTATTCACCTCTTTCCTTTTACTAAAAGGGGAACTCTTTTTCCCCATCTTAGAAGCCTAAGAATGTCAGAACTGTTGAAATACCAGCCATCATGACACCTGCTACAATTCCTTTCAGTGCAGAGTTCATAGTAGATGAATCCTGCTGCTGATAGGCTTGTGCGAACTCCATGACATTCTTTGCAAGAATGATGACACCAACAGCACCAATGACTGCAATGATAAGTGTCTTTAAGTTCTCAAGCGGCTGTGTTACTGCGGAAGTACCTGTACCTGCTGCAAAACAAGTAGTGCTCATAAGCATTACTCCCATAAGTGCTCCGGATAATGCCGGAACGAATCTCTTTTTAAAGTGAATGAATCTGCTCTTCATGCCTTTCTCCTCCATCTGATTGTTGTTTGTCGTAATAATCTGTTCTTTTCTCATGTTGTTTGTCTCCTTTTTGATAAAAAAATAAGCCAGCAGGGATAATCCCTAACTGGCTGTTAAAAGTTACTCTATATGATCAGGCAATGCCTGTTGTAATGATTAAATCGGGCTTTTCCCGATGTGTTTAGCTGTAACCACCTCCTTTCAAGGCGCAAAAAAAGCACCTTAACCTTTATTGGCTAAAGTGCTTGTATTAGTTTGATATTAAATTGTTGTGAGTCAGACAAACTTGAAGTTATCGCTTTGTTCCATCCTCATTGAAATTGTTTTTTAATGACTTTTCCGTTGGGAAAATAGAGCCTATTAAAAATACCAGTTGTATTACAATGATAATAATGCTTAATATTCCTATTGTATCATCACTTGCTCCATAAAAAGGAATATGTATAAGCATTGTAGGTCCCAACAGACCAATACCGACTTTCCACCAAAGTTTTCCTGCATGGTCATGTGCAAATCTCCAAGTATCCATATTTATCATTGACATCTTAGTTCGGTATCCCACAACTCCATTGATCTTCTTTGGACAATGTTTCCACATCATTCTGCCCGCAATTATCATAATCGCTGGAATAAGACAATCACATATCAAAATAAACCACCAAAACCACATACTGTTTTCTCCTCAAATACCGATTTGTAAAACACATTCTTTTTTACATAGGCACAGTATACCACATTTCCTGTGCCTATGCGATAACATTTACTGCTTCTTACGATAAGTACTCATCTTCTCCACAGTTACCTCCGGATAGAAGTAAGTAAGAATCGTTGCTTTCGGAACTCCTGCAGCTAATGCTTTCTTCACTTCTTCCTTCTGCTCCAGTGTATATGACCAGTGTAACATTCGATTTGTGATAGTATCCTCCCACTTAGGCTTTTCCCTCTCAGGATTCCTTACAGGCTTGGCACCAGCACTTCCATTAGATGCATTGGCACTGTCAGCAGCATCAGACTTCTGTGATTCATCAACATACTCAAGCTCATTTGCCTGCTCTCTGTCTATCTTTGCTTTCTGCTCTGCTTCATCCTGCATGGAGAATCTTCTGCTTAATTCCGCATCACCAAGCACCATAAACTGCTCATAGGTAAGAGAGTCTATATACACATTCTCGCCCTTATCTTTCAGCTTTTCATAATACTTAACTGCCTTGTCTGAAAGAATCTCAAATGGTGGACCGATAAGATTATCTGCTCCCCTTATCTGATGAACATAAGGCTCTCCATTGCCATCTGCTGTCTGGTTAAACATCGGATGATTGAATGGTATGAACTTATTATCCATGATAGGATCAAAACCACGGATAAAGATAATGCACTTTTTGTTATCCAGCTTTCTGACTTCATCGGGTGTGAACAATTCTCTTCCTAATACATCATAGTTTCTTGAAGAACTTCCCTGTCTGCCTTTTGTCTCTCCGCTTGATTTCTTATCAATCGTACCTTTTCCAAGCAGCTCCGACACATACTTGTGCGTACTCTGCTCGTTTCCACCGAGATAGATAAACGTATCGCAGTTGCCGGGAATTGTCTCCCAGGTATCTTTAAAAAGTGCTTTTAACTGGGCAAAGTTCTGAATAATGATAATACTTGAAATCTCACGGCTTCGCATTGTCGATAACAAGGAACAGAAGTCATCGGGCAATGCGACATTCGCAAATTCATCTAACATAAATGTCACATGGATTGGCAGCCTGCCTCCGCAGTTAAAGTCCGCCTGATAGTACAATTCCTGAAATATCTGCGTATATAACATACCGATAATAAAGTTATAGGATTTATCACTATCCGGGATTACACAAAACAGTGCTGTCTTTGTCTCACCATCCCCATTTACTCCGATACCGATATCGGACAGATTAAGCTCATCTTTTGAGAGTAGTCGTAAAACCTGCTTATTCTCAAGAAATGCAAGTCTTGAGTTGGCACTTATGATAATGGAACGGACTGTGTCTCCTGCACCTCTCATACATTTGTTGTACTGCTTGACTGCCGGATGATTGGCTCCAAGTGGGGAACTTTCCTCTAAAAACTTCATACGCACATCCAACTTCGATGCTTTTCCCTGTTCTGTAACCTCTGCTTCTCCAAGAAGTTTAAGTACTGTCTCAAAGTTTCTCTTTGCCGGCTGTACCTCCAGCCACACATAATAAAAGATAGCCTGTAAGAACAATCCTTCCGCTTTTTCCCAGAACGGATCACTTGGTGTCGCTCCCTTTGGTGTCGTATTGCTGATAAGGTTTGTAATCAGCTTGACCACATCTGTTTCCTCTCTGATATAAGAAAACGGATTGTAACAGTCTGATTTATCCATCTCTAACAGATTAATGACTTTCAGGTTATATCCGTTATTTTTTAACATCTGCCCGCAGCTTCTAAGGATTTCTCCCTTTGGATCGGTACAGATAAAGGAACAGTTATGCGGCATCTGCATAAGATTCGGCTTTACTTCATAAAATGTTTTTCCTGCTCCGGAGCCTCCACAGATAAGGATATTTCCATTGAGCTTGAGCCTTCTGAAATCCAGCGACATCTTCACATTCTGGCTGAGTATCCGGTTGAAATTTTCATCCTTATCTGCAAGTATCTTGTTGACCTGCTTCGGATTTTCAAATCTTGCCGTACCAAATTCCTTACCGGGCATATAGTTTCTCTGACTGGTGTAATACATGACAATAGCCATCGCATAGATACCTAATGCAACGGCTACTGCTTTTACTGTATTGGAATTGTAATAGTTGGCAAAGGGAACCGCACATACTTCATTGAATCTGTCCATAAATTCATTAAATGCTATTCCCTCTATCCACGCACCATTTATCAGATAACCAAGATAACCGGCTAACACTGCACCCACAAGAATGAATATCAGTGACGGCTTTTTCTTTGTTGTCTGCATAAGCTGCTACCTCGCTTTCTTCGTGGTAACAGTTTTCTTCTGTGCTGTCTTTTTCTGCTGCTTCTGCACTTTCTCGTAACGCTCCCTGACAGATGACTCCACCTTGTCATAGTGAGTATAAAGCTCGGTTCCTTTCTGGGTTGTCACCACACGATTCTGCTCATCGTAAAGCTTATAATCCTTGGTTGAATCAAGGAAGGTAAGCATTGTCTTTCCACCATGAATCTCCATGATGTTTTCCTTACGGAGCCATACATATCTTGCCTCTTCTCCCCATGTGCCGGGAACCCTGGTCTTAACAGCATGGTCATTCTCTTCGATAATCAGCTTCTTGCTGATAGTCACATCTGACAGGTTCGCATTCTTTGATGCTGCAACTGCCCTCATTCTCTCAGCAAGGTCCTGATAACCTCTGACACGGTTGATAAATGCATCTTTGTCCATCATTACTGTATGGGTGCCATCTTCATTCTTGCTGCCAAGCACACCGATTGTCTCAAGCTGTCTGATAACACTTTCAGCCTGCTCACCATTGATGCTGAAATTCTCCTTGACCTGATCCACACTGATAGCTTTCTTTTCCATTGCAAACATTCCTACCTTTTCAATCAGTCCGTCAATAGCGGAATTAACCCTATCCCCTTCTATCGTGTGGCTTTTCTCGTTTCCCTGCTGTTTCTTCAAAAAATCCATCAGCTTGCCAAGTGATTTTTCATCTCCATTCTTCAGATAATCGTCAAATGTGGCAATCTTGCCAAACTTGAGCTTCTGTATCATCATATTCACACGTGGAACTGCCTCTGTATGAAAGATTACCTCACTCAGTCCGTCTTTCCTGTTGCAGTCCGGAAGTACTGAATAGAGTATTCCATACTTCTTTGCCATCTTTTCAACCTTTTTCATATCTTCGGTGTTAAACTGTAACACCTGTAAATCGCCACCCTTTAAGAGCAGCTTTCTCATGGATGTCTTGCCAAGTGACTTTTCATAATCAAGCATCCCTTTTAAGAAATCTATTGCCTTCTGCATGGCAGCTATTCCGCCACTTCCTACCTTCATGGCAATCTCAATGCCATCATAAGCAACACGGATGATCTGCACCGCTTCCTGAATCTCTTCTGCCATTATCGCACCTCCACTTTCTCTCTGACTGTTGTTTTAAGTGTTTCTGTCTCTGTAGTACGGATTTCCTCGGCTGATACATCAATACCATAAGCAGTCAAAATATCTGCCAGATGATTGATTGCTTTTTCCTCCTCGATACGGTACATTTCAAGTGCCACAAGCAGGTTTTCCACCTGTTCCACCCATGCAGGCTTCATATCATATTTAGCCCTGTATGTGACCATAATCTCGTCCGACTCAGCCTTATCCGCCGAATGTGCCAATGCTTCAATAAGAGAAATCGTATCTTCCTTGCTGCCGCTTCTGAATGCGAACTGGACAACAAAGTTTTTCTCTTCCTCTGTAAACTGATGCTCCACACCATTCATCTCTGTTACTGCTTCATTTACTACTGCTAAATTCATAAGTACCTCCTAATCTGCCATACTGTTTTCAAGTACCGCTATCTCAATAATCTCTTTCATCTTTTCTGCTGAAATATTATTGGTAATAAGCTCTATAAGCTGTGTCTCCGTAAGTCCCTTTTCTATTGCACTCTTAATCTGGACAAGCTGTGCCGGAACAAGATTGCCCGATGCAACAAGCTTTACAATGTCTGCTCTCGACTTTTTCTTAAAAGAAAGTCTTGCAAAAAGGCTTGCCACTCCGCTGTTGCTGCTCTTTCTCACACTTCTCTCAATCGGAAGTCTCTGCACCACATTTCCGGTACCATCAACTACCGGAATCTGATAATAGACCGGAATCCCGTTTGCCACAGCCTGCATATTCTGCGGAACTGCAACTGTATCAACCATCTTTTTTTCTGCCTGTGGTACGGACTGGCTTTCCTGCGGCTCTGCCTTACTTTCTGCCTCTTTCTTATTCTCTGTGGCAACACTTATGATCTTATCTTCCAATGACTCTATTCTGTCTCCCATACGCTTCATCTCCTTATCCTTTTTCTCAATATCATCCCTGAGTCTTGCAATCGTACTGCTTGCCTTATTCAGTTCATTCTGCTGACTGTTGATAAGAGCGTCCTTATCCTGGTTCTCCTTGACCAGACGCTCCCTGACTCCCTCATCATCTTTGGAAGTCTCTATTTCAGAAAGCTTCTTATTCAGGGCATCATACCTTTCATTCTGATGATTGATCTTTACAACCACTTCATCCATCTGAGAAATGAGTGCTTTCACATACTCAGACTCTTCCGGAATCTGTTTCTTGACTTTATTCAGCTGTTCCAAAACTTCCTCATATAATCGTCGCATGGTAATAGGTTTTTCCCCTTTGTCCATAACCTCCTTAATTGTCTGAACAGGTACACCCTTTTCATAAAATTCAAGGGACACCTGCATCTGATGAACCGAATACTTGGTATTCTTGATAATATCAATCATATCTTTTGGAACATCCTTGTGCAGACATTCCGATAAAATCTTCATCTGTTCAATGTCGTATGACTTATTGAGATAAAGGCTGATCTCCTCCTCTTTCAGTCCATATTCATAATCACTTTTTACAAGAGCAATCGTATCTTCACTAAAATGCTTATTTCGGAGAAGCTGCAATTTTTTCTCGATTGCTATCGCACTAAGCGGTTCTCTGTTTTCTTCCATATATGCCTCCTAACTACTAAAAAAACAGCCTAACGTTCTGGCTGCTCTTTCCTGTCTCGTATTGTCTCTTTGTTGTACTGTGCATCTTTTCCATCTGATACGCTGTCTGGAATAAGACTCTTCCATATAGATTTACCAATATTCAACTCTTTGAATACTGCCCTTTCTTTTGCACATGCTTTGGAATACTCCTCTTTATAATGTTTACGCAGTGCTTCCACCTCTTCAAGGCTATATCCCTGTGATAAAAGCTTCTGTTTCAAAGTTTCCCATTGCAGATGCTCATCCGTAAAAAATTCATCTCCCTGGAGGAAAGACTTCTCAGCAGGTTCTAACTCTTTCATATCATCTACTATATCAAAAAGTTCTCGACTTCTCTCCCTAGCCTTATAAATGCGGCTTTTCTCTGCTGAAACTTCTTTTCTTTTATCTGTCAATGAGCTGATTATACTGACAAGCTCCTCTGCTGAATGAATGTCATGATTGACAAGGAACAAATACTCCTCCTGCAGTTTATGCATCTTACGGATATCATCCTTATACTTCCATACCTGACTGTATGGCTTCTTTTTCAGCTTTCCTATCCGGTATAGCTTTGCATAGTATCTCTTTTGAAGCCCCGACATCTTTGCCCTTCGGTATCTTCTCACCTTACACTTACAAAGAACCGGTTGTACTTCTTTCTGCTGTTCCCGGTAAAATGAAATATCCTCTTTTTCTATCCTTTCCCGGATTGCCTCATCAGAATACATGTTACCTAATGTCTTACATCTGCGAAATCTCGTCATTCCTTGTGGCTTTACCGCCAGATACTTTCCCTGCTTGACCTCATATCCTTTGTCAGATAACAGCTCCAGAAACTGCTCATAATTTCCTGCCTGCAGTATGCAGGAATCCAGGTCTCTCTTGATCATATCTGCCCATACAAAACTGCCTTCACGATATTCGCTCCAGTCCTTATAGCTTTCATGCTCTTTTTCCTTACTGCCATCATCAACATCAATGATTGAAAGACCATATTCCTGACACAACTTATTCGTGATTGGCTGGATATACTTTGCCCAGTCTCCTTTTTCATAGCGGTACTTTTTCCCATCCACAAAACTCACACTGTTAAATACAATGTGTGAATGAACATGTGCTGTATTATCATGCACCACATATACTGCCTCATATGATTTTCCAAGATACTCTTCCACGAATCTGCGGGTTATCTCAAATGCCATATCAGGATTCACTTCATCTTCCTTAAATGAGAGAATGATATGATATCCCTGCCTTTTATCAACTTTTCCAAACTTCCGTTTTGTAGCTTTCATCTGTTCAAAAGCAGAATCGACCTGACAGTTGATTGCACCAACGAGCCTTCCATCCTGTGTTTTCTCCGGATTCATCACATAATCAAGAGATCTCTTCAGATGTTTTCCGTGAAAATGCCCACCACAATCCTTCATATTAAGGATTTTACTGATTGCCAATCTTTACCACCGCCTCATCTACCTTCTGATTCAGTTTTCGCATATAAGCTATCAGCTGTGTCTTATCTTCCTTGGAATACAGCCTGGCATTATTGTTAAATACTATCTGATTGATATTTATTCCAATTCTGTTGACTTCATTAATGAGTTCCTTCAGAATCTTCCTTACTTCCGGATAATCATTTGGTTTCTGACTGATAAGAAGACGGATATACTCAGCCTCATTCATTCCATTATCACATGCCTTTTTTGCAAGCATCTTGGCTTCCTCTGGCATTAGTCTTAGTGTTTTCCTAATACAATGAACTTTATCTGCCATAGACTCACCTTCCTCTCTTACCCGTACTATAATCCTTAATTCCTTCTGCAACTGTCACCGCAGCTTTTTCCAAATCATCCCTGCTACTTAGATGACTAATGAATGATTCCACCAAAGCAGCTGCCATTTCATCAATCTCCTTTGCATAACAGGTCTTTTCAAACAACCTGTCCAGCCTCTTTTCATCTGCTTTCAAACTGTCATACTTATCCTGAAACTCACTGTAATCTTTAAAATCCTTTGGATCATTCCTGTGTGCATCAGCATCAAGTATCAGTTCATAGTTCCATTCACAAACAGTATCTATAACATCATCTATCGGGTATGGTTCAATTTCACCATTCTCCTCAGCTACATCCTGTCTGTACATCTTTCCATCAGAATCTATGCCAATAGCATAATCATGACCTTCCATATAGTTAAGCAATATTGCAGCATCTTCTATCGAAGGGTTAAGTAAGATATCAAATGTGTCTGCCCAGGCAATCAGTTCTTCTGGTTTTGAAAATAGCGTAACTTCTGCATCCATTGCTTCCTTGCACCTCCTTATCCGTGTTTAGTAAATATTCACCAAAGCTCCAGTCTCCAGTTAGTCCCCGGCGACTGCTAGATACGCATTAGAGACATCTCTGTCCTAATGCCATCTAGTTAGGGAGAAAATCTCCCTAAAACCCTCTGTTTATGAAAGTGGGGGCGCTTTTTGCCCCCACTTTGCTACTTTGGGGGCGCTTTCTGCCCCCACTTTGTTATTTTGGGGGCGCTTTCTGCCCCCACTTTTATACTGAATTCAATCCGGTTTTTATCGTGTCCGAATTGCGGGGGCGCTTTTTGCCCCCACATTGACATTTTGGGGGCACTTTCTGCCCCCACTTTGCTGTTTTGGGGGCGCTTTCTGCCCCCACACATCAAAATCCGGTTTCTCATGCCCTGACTGGTTCATCTGCTCGCTTATTCATCCTGTTCAAATTAAGCTTTGCCGCTACAAGCCACTCGTTGTAATCCTTATATCCGGCAGGTGGCGGACAGTCTTCTACCTCATATCCAAGCTCATAATACTTTCTCATAAGTTCAGCTGCTGCTTTTCTCCCCGGCTCATCTCCATCAAGGCAGAACCGGATGGAAGTAATCTGCGGATGTTCCCGAAGAAAAGTCTCAAGTGGTGCATCTGCAAGCATCCCAAGTGCCAGCTTATTTGATTCATAATCCGCGAAGATATCGACATAACTCATAAGGTCGATTGCAGCCTCAAATACTACAAGCTCTGTACTGTTTTCATTCACCACATTAAATCCATAGTTCTTATCATTTCCTGTGACATCACACTTGAATGGCTTACCCTGCTTATCAAACACTCCCCGCATACTTGCAAATCTTGTCACTCCATTTTTATCATTTCCTTTGAAAACAACATTGTGGTAATGCCTGCTCTCATAAATCAGTCCATCTTTTAAAAACAGATCTATGACTACTCTGCTGATTCCTCTCTCCTGATTCAGATATGAAATAAGATAGGAATTATCTCCTGCCGGTTCCGGTAGGACAAATGGCTTTCTCTCCTCTGCCTGCTTCTGCGATACCTGATGAACAAGAGGCTGCTTTACAGGCTTCTCAATTCTTCTGTATCCTGCAAAATCTAAAAGCCAGAACACAGCCTCTTTTACACTCATTCCACAAAATACCCGTAAGAAATCTATCTGTGAGCCGCCATTGTTTCCTTTGTCAAACTGCCTTGACCATCTGTACCAATGGCTTCTGTTATAGATACGGATGGAATCCATCTCCTTTAAAGTGTGGTATTTGCCAATCCTCTTTACTGTATACCCAAGGCTTTCTGCAACTGCACACAGATCAACACGCTTTGCTATGGCAAGCTCTTCATCCGTAAATCTTCCATCCATGTTTTCACCTTGCCTTTCCCTGCTCTGCTACAAGCGGTGACTTGATATCAAGTGTCCGGTAATCTGTGCTCAGGGTAATCTTAGGATTATCAATCATGCCTTTTTCCCTGAAACTGAAAAATTCACGATTGTCTCCACCGACTATGATATGGTCAATAAGCGGTATTCCCATCAGTTCACACAGCTTGTTCATACGGTCTGTCATCATCGTGTCTGCCTTGCTTGGGAATACATTCCCGGATGGATGACAATGGATTAACATCATGCTTGCCGCATTGCTTAGGATACTTGATTTAAACAGCTCTCTCGGATGTGCCATTGCCTCATTTAAAGAACCAACACTTGCAAAATGCACATTGATAGGTTTTAAATCTGACCTTAAATTGACCACACACACTACTTCCCTGTCAAACTGGCACATACAGTCTCCCATGACAGCAGCTATATCCGCCGGATTATTAAAGGTGTGCTCCGAATAAATCGGAGCATCCTTTACAAGTCTTACCGAAACCACATCAAGCTTGAAGTCATTCTTCTTTGGCATCAGACACCGCCTCCTCTCCAAACTCGACACGGATAACAAAGTCACCTTTCTGGCTGTTTATGAGAGCAATGAGTTCTTCCATTGTAAGTTCCTGCTCCATAGCTGCCTCCTATCTGGACTTTTCCTTCGCGTCATATACAAGGGGAGGTTCTGCAACGATACCATCAAGTCTCTTGTTTGGTGTATCAGTTGCAAGGGTGAGTTTTCTTAAATCCTTATCATAGTGATATACCTGATTGGAAAGTCTCTCGTCCAAAGACACCTCCTGCATATTTACCTCGACTACCATCTGTGCAAGCATCTCAGGGCTTCCCATATCTGAAGATACTGCAATAACCTCATGCACGCTCGAAGGGAGAATATAAAGGTCACTCTCTAAACTCTCTGCCAGCTCATGAAGCTCATTCTCATAAAGCATGGATGCTGCACCATTGATACCCTTTTCATTGGAAATCACCCACATCGTCTGCTCCGGTGGAATCTCGGCTATCATCATATCTGCAATCTCCTGTGGCATCCCATCCCTTGCGAACATTTCTCTCATAATGTCATTCATGCTACGAACGACAGGTGGGAAGAGTCTTCTTGTGTTTTCCGCTGCACACTTAAAGAGCTGTTCCTCACTCATTCCAAGTCTTTTTGCAAATTCATTTGTAATTTTTGAACTCTGCACCGCATCCTTATCGGCACTGATTATTACCTTATACACAATAGAGAGATCCTGAAACTCCCTGTGTGGCACCTGTTCCAAAAATGTCTTATTCTGCTCTGTATTGATGAGCTGGAATACAATCTTCTCGTTAGCATCCCTCATAATGCTGTCCACATCAACAACCGGAGCCTGCTCATATGCCCTTTCCATGAAGTCACATGCAGCCATAAGTGTTTCCTCAAGATCGCCACAGTCCTGATACTTCTTATACATGTCATTGATATAAATCGTAGGCGAAATATTCCTGCCTTCTTCTCTTAAGATGATGCCATCAAGAGTCACATTCACCTTTTCCACTGGCTCTGCCACAAGCTCCATTCCTTTGAACTTCTCAGGCATATAATCCATAAACTTTTCTTTTACTACTTCCTTAAAAATCTCGTAATTCATCATATTACGGTTCCTCCTTAATCTAAAAAAGCAGGGAACATAAGTCACTGGCTTACATTCCCCGCAAGGTTAATTGTTACTGTTTATTCTTTTTCTTTCTTCCACGAAGTCCTACTCCAACACCTGTAATAAGTGCAAGTGCACCGATTCCAAGATAAAGAAGCGGATTTGCATTGTCACCTGTCTGTGGAAGCTTAGGCTCTGTCGGTACATTGACAAGCTTAAGAGTTGCTACAACAACATCCGGTGCATTATCATCATATCGAAGTGTTACATCGTGAGCTGTTTCATCAAGGATATATCCGTCAGCTGCTTTAGTCTCAACAACTGTATAATGGATATCTTCTTTGAATGATCCATCCTCATTGTAAGTACAGATAGGAAGCTCCTTGCTCTCTGCATGACCATTCTTGTCAGTAGTGAGTGTATCAAGCACCTTTCCATCCTTATCCCTTACTTCAAATACAACACCCTCGATCGGCTTTCCGGTTACTTTGTCAGTTTTCTCGATGACAATCTTACCGACTGCCTGCTCATCCTTCATGGATACCTTCTGGATTTCTGCAGTCTCCTTTACTTCAAAGGTTACATCACTTGCCACCTTATATCCATACGGTGCAGATTCCTCTCTGAGTGTGTACTTTCCGACAGGAAGTCTCTCAATCATATGCGTCTTTCCTGCTTCTGATGTCCAGCTTTCTACAAGCTTTCCATCAGCATCAATTACTGAAAGCTTTGCTCCAGGCAACTCTTTCTCTCCTGTGATATCAGTCTTTGAAATTTCTACCTTAATAGGTGCATTTTCAAATGCTGCCTCAAACTCGATAACCTTTACCTTATCTCCCTGATATGAAGCATCCACATCAAATGTCTTATCTGACTTCACATAGCCCTTTGGTGCCTCAAGTTCTTTGACATAATACTGTCCAAGCGGAAGGTCAGAGGTAAATGCAGCCTTTCCATCCTTGCCTGTTACTGTTCTCTCAATCTGTGTATCAGCTTTTACGATTACCTTGCCATCTTTGTTCACGATATCTTCTTTCGCAAATAAACCGAATACTGCTCCTTCAAGTGCTTCCTTAGTCTCTAAATCCGTCTTGGTTACAGTAATCTGCACTTTCTGACGCTCATTTGTCACATCCATTCCTGCAAATACAACCTTTGTATTCTGGTCGATATAGGAAAGGTCTGCCTCAATCGGTGTATCATCTAATACAAATCCATCAATGGTTTTTGTCTCAACAAGATAATACTTGCCAAGTGGAAGGTCATCAATTCTTGCGATACCCTTATCATTTGTCACGATGGTTGCCACCTTGTCTCCTGCCCTGTGATATACAGTGTCAAGTCCGTCAGCACTTACGATATCCTCTTTTGCATATACATCAAAAGTTACTCCTGCAAGGCTGTCCTTGAAGAAATTGAAGATAAAGTCATACCAGTAACCCTTCATAAGAGTAGTGTCTGTTACAAATTCGCCGTCCTTATTGATAACGATGGAACCTGTAGGAACTTCATCCTTCATCTCTACATGCTGCACTTTGCCAGTGTCCTCTACTTTAAACTTAATATCTGTTGCTTTAAGATATCCGTAAGGAGCAAATTCCTCACGAAGTGTATAAGTCTCGCCTACGACAAGTCTCTTGATCACATGTGCTTCCTTAGCATCAGATGTCCATGTGTCTACCACATTTCCATCCTTATCAAGTACAGTAAGTGTTGCACCTGTAAGCTCTGCACCGCTTGTGATATCTGTCTTTGTAAACTCAAAGGTTGTAGGTGTGTTTTTATACTCGCTGTTATATACAGCAGTCTTAACATCCTGTCCCTGATATTTTGTATCAAAGTTTACTGCTTCCTCATTTGTCACATATCCGGCAGGCTTTACAAGCTCTCTTGCAACATATTTTGCAAATGGATAATCCTTAACAAAAGCAATCTTTCCATTCTCATCAGATGTTGTCTTCTCAAGAAGTGTGCCTTTCTCGATAATTACCTTGCCATCTACATTCTTGATATCCTCGTCTGCATAAAGACCAAATACTGCACCTACAATCGGTGTATTATCTTCTGAATCAAGCTTAGTCACTGACATATCAAGCTTCTGTCTGTCATCTGAGAAAGTAAGGCTTTCCTTGATAACAGGTGTCTTATCATCCACATATGTGAATGTCACTTTCTGCTCATTCGGATTTAATACATATCCGTATGGAGCTTCCACTTCCACAACCCTGTACTGTCCAAGAGGAAGATTCTTAGCTGTTGCCTTTCCATCCTTGCCAGTTGTAAGAGTTGTCACAAGGTCTCCCTTGCTGTAATACTTAATGCGGTTTCCGTCTGCATCCTTCTGGTTGTCTGCTGTGTAAATATCCTCGGCAGCATAAACTTTGAATTTTGCTCCGGCAAGTGAGCCTTCCTTATAAACAAACTCTTTCTCATATGAGCTTGCCAGGAGTCCACCCTTAAATCCGTCAAGTACCTCTCCCTTCTTTTCTACAGTCAGCTCTCCGACTGCAGGGGCATCGGAATATTCCACAGTAATGATTGCATCATTTGTATCACCATCTGTCTCAAATGCTGTGTCAGTATCAACAGAGATGTTGACATACTTATCATTTACAACATATCCAAATGGTGCAGACACTTCCTCAATGCGGTAGTTACCGATTTTCAGTGCCTCCGGTAAGATTAAATCTCCGTCCTCATCAGTAAAGAATGAAGTATGCTCTACCTTTGACGGATAAGTTGTGTACTGCTTTACATATTCGTTCTTATCAAGGTTGAAAATCTTAAACTCTGCATTTGGTACAAGTACTGTCTGCTTTGTATCAGAATCCTTCTTGATTACACGAAGCTTTGCTGTAAACTCTCTGTCCAAGAAAACTCTCCATGTCTGAGGCTCTGTTGGATGATTCTCCTTTATCTTTACCTCAAATGGCTTGATTGTTTTCATATTATGCGGAGTCTTTGACTCAACTACCACATAGGTTCCATAAGGAATTGCAATAGAAACTGCATGTCCCTTGTCATCGGATGTGATTGTTGTTGCTCCGTTTTCCCCGATTACTACCGGAGCTGCCTTGTCAAAGTCATAACTTCCATCTGCCTTTACAGGTAAAGATGATTTCAAATAAGCTGTGAACTCTGCACCTGCCAATAAGCCTGCTTCAGTATCATCGCCATTGTCAGATACCTTGATAAGCTGGAATGGCTGCTTGATGACCTGCTCTGCTGAGGTTGTGCTTCTTGATACCTCTGCTACAAGGTCTCCCTCATAGTCGCATACTACATCGTGCTCCTCTTCGTCTAAGAGATACCCCTCTGATGGAGTGATTTCTTTCACATAATAGTTTCCAAGGTAAAGGTTATTGACCTCTGCTTCGCCATTCTTATCTGTTGTAAGTGTTGCTACAAGGTCTCCTGCTTTGAATACGACTCCTGTTGCTCCGTCCGGATGCACGATATCGTTTCTCGCATAAAGACCATAAACTGCACCTTCAAGGCTTGCATCTCCCTGGGCTGCTGCCTTGCCTGATTCCTTGTCTACCTTGTAGATATGAATCTTTGCTGTGGTTCTGTCATTTACAAATGTGTGACTGAATGATGCCTTTGCCTGTGTTTCAGGTAATACATTGAAATTGAAGCTGTAAACATCTTTACTGTTTCTGATATACGCATATGGTGCCTGTGTCTCTGAGACATAATATCCGTTAGAGATTGGCAGATCCACGCTATAGCTTGCCTTTCCGTCCTCACCTGTAGATACTGTCTCAAGAGCTGTACCCTTTGTCACAATAACCTGTCCGGCATAGTTTTTGATGTCATTTCCGGCATAAAGTGTGTACTTGCCACCATCAAGAGGATTCTCTGTGTCAGAGTCCTTCTTTACGACAGATACATCCGCTTTCTGTCTTGTATTCTCAATCGTAGTTGATTCATACTGTACTGTCACAGTCTGATCCTTATACTCAACTGCTACTGTCTGAGGTGTGGTATTGATTGTATACCCGTCAATGCTCTTAATCTCAGTTACCACATAAGTTCCAAGATGAAGGTCAGATAATACCACCTGTCCGTCAGTTCCTGTTGTAAGGCTTTCTGCCACAACATCGCCAGCACTATACACCTTTGTACCATCTGCCTTATAGATATCTGCTCCAGCAGTTACCTTAAAAGTTGCTCCAGAAAGCTTCTTTTTCTCATAAGTGAAATTGCTTCCATTCCATGAGCTAAGCACCTCACCCTCTTTATAGATTGTGATTGCTCCAAGCTGCTCTTTATCTGTTGCAGAGATTCCCGTTGTCTGTCCTGCTTTTACAGTAAGTGTATGAACTTTACCGGAAAGGACATATCCCTTTGGTGCGGTAATCTCTTTTACATAATAAGTGCCTGCAACAAGTGCAGCTGACTTTGCATATCCGTTTCCATCTGTTGTCATGGTCTGTACTCTGTTTGTGCATCCGCTGTCAGAATAGATTCCATAGACTGCACCGGAAAGCTTCACTCCGCTTGACTCGTCTGTCTTTGTAAGCTCACCATATCCGATGTTCTCTGTCTTGACCTTGATATAGGCTTTGATAGGATCTGCTGTCGGTCTTTCAGAAATAAACTCCTGATATCCGCTCTTTCCTGTAAGCCAGAATACACAGCTTGATGTTGTCTCAACCTTGCCAGCATTGGATGTGAATGTTCCTGTTGTAGCTGTAGTATTCACGCTCGTTGAAGAGATTGTAATACTGTTGCCATTCTTATCAACAGAATATCCGCTGATGCCAAAATCAAAATCCGATAAAACACCATTGCTGTCAGATAGTGTTGTTTCAAATCTCTGACTTCCCTCATTCCACTTTAATTCATAAGTTGGTGCCTCACTAATTCTGCGTGATGCAAAACTTGGAAGTGTTGCATTGTAGGAGCTGCTGATATTGTCCCTGAGTCTCTCATAATAGCTGTATGAAGAATCAGGACTTGGTGCTGTGTTACAGAGCTTTCTTGCTGCCGAATCACCACTTCCGGTTCCAAAGATATCTGCTACAATAACCCATACCATTGCCTGAGTTGCGATATACTCATCGCACTGACTGTTGCTTGGTGCCGCCTTTTGTGTACTGTTAAACCCATAATAAAGGCAGTAACTTAAAAGTTTTCTCTGCTGTGCTGACATTGATGTGCTCGCATCATCGTAGCTGTTCATAAGCTGACCGCCATCTGCTCTTAATCCGAAATTCATACAATATGCAGAATTTCCGTCAAGAATTGAATACAGAATCTTGCCATGATTATATCCGGGCTTCAGCTCACTTACTTCTCCGGAATTTTTGACTGACGCATTCCAGAACGCAATATTTGCCTGCGGACTGGCTGCAAATGCTGTTGTTCCATTCGTAAAGAGTGTTCCAACCAGTGTGAGCATAGCCATAAATCCTGCCATAAAACGCTTTAGTTTCTGTTTCATATGCTCTTTCCTCCTTAATTTACGCATAAAAAAAGAAAGACATAAGTTTATGGCTTACATCTTTCTTCCTTCTGCTTCTATTCGTTTTTATTTATCTGTGACATCGAAACTCGTAATAGTCTGTGCCGCCTGTCGTGTAAACTCCATCATAACTGATGTAGAATACCGGATCTGTTTCCAAAAGTAACATACTTGCAATATATTCTGCAATTGCATCCTCAGATGATAACCGCTGTCCATCAATGGTACTTGCTTTGTTGAGGTCTGTCTCTACAAACACACTATAATAAGAGCCTTCCATACCATCGTAAGGATAATACTCATTGTACTCTTCCTGCGTGATACTACCGTCATTCAAATGATTCTGTAAATTCTGCTGTGTGGTAATCATCCCTCCTGCCTGACACTTTGCTGTTGCAAGTGACACAACATTCTGTGGACTGTATGCCACGGATGCAGGCTGTGGATTGCTCACATTGTCTTTCGGTCTGTCTGTAGTCTGACCACCATTACCTGCATTACTCTGATTTCCTCCAGCTTCCTTATTACCACTTGCAGGAGCTTTCTGTTCCGGCTCGTCATTCTGCTCCGGCTTTTCTTCCTGCTTTGAAGCAGTTTCATTATCAGCTGACCGGTTATCTTCCTTATCAGTCTTCTCTTCTGAATCTTTAGCCTCGGCAATATCTTTCTCTGTCTCTTCAATTTCAACTTCGGTTGCGACCTCTGTGACAGCTTCCGTTGCCATTTCTGCTTCTTCAGTTGGCTTTACACTTTCCGTCTGTTTCTCTGTCTTATTATCAGCCTTTTCCTTACCACCATTACAGGCAGCCATTGAAAAGACCAGTACTGCGGATAATAAGATAATCCTTATCTTCTTCATAGTAATCACCCATCCCTTCTCCGCAAGAGGGACGGGCTTTGTGTTCCGTGCCATCCACCCTTGCGGTGAACTATTTATCTGTAATGCACGGGACACATAGGACTGTCCCGTATTCTGTGCATCTTAAACTCCTTTCATTATACCAGCTCTCTTATTTTAAAGAAATACTGCATAAGTCTTCTGTTTTTCTTATAATTTAAGAATAAACCCTTTACCTGCATACGCTCACCTCCTCTCAGAATGTGCCCATTCTTACGAATGAAAGAAATATCCTTGCCACCATAGCGAATAGAAGAAGAATTATTCTGGCAAGTCCTAAGACCAGCTTCAACGCTCCAAGAATTATCCTTAATATCCACTTGAGTATCTCTAAAATTACTGTTCCTACGGCTCCCATAACTCTTCTCATAATAATCAGTCTCCTTTCGACATCCATCCCATTGCAAGTCCTGCAACATCTGCATCGTCCATAACATCTTCTGTAGGTTCTTGTGCTTCACTATTGGCTGCCTGCATTATTACCGGCTGACCAACATTCATTCCGGATATCACTCCGCCTAACAGCCTTATGACCTCTTTCCTAGCCTCATTGGTTGCTGCTTCAATGACTTCTTCCTTAATGTCATCAATATCTTCTGACCGGATATATTCAGCCCTCTCTTTTTCCTTCTTCTTGATAACAAAAGTTTCTTTTCCATAATTATCAATGTAGAACTGAATCGCATCTATAATGAACTGGTTCTTAGATTTGAAAATCTTCGGATCAAGGTTCTGAATCACATCATTGATTTTCACATGCTGAGGATTGCTCATGTTGAGGCGGACAGAAGTTTTTACTTCATATTCAAGTCTTCTTCCCATCATCTGCCTCCTTATGATAATCGCTTAGTGCTTTTAAGTCCCATTGTGGCAAGCTGCTCATATCCTCTTGCATTTGCCTTTACATCAAGGTTATAGGAAATGTTCTTAGCATCATGACTACCAAAATTCTTCATCACAACTGCCCCGCCACCGACAAATACAATCGGTGTAGTCTTTAAGTTATACCCAAACTCACGGATTGAGTTATATACCTTATCAACAAAATCCTCTATCTCTGCCTTGATAATGGCAAAGTATTCATCATCAATATCTGACCTGCCATACCGCATGATGTTCTGTATCTCTGACTCGTCTACCTCTCCGTTAAGTTGTCTTACACACTGTTCATTGATAGAACGCATACAGGTAATAAGACCTTTTGGTATCGTCACACACTTTGATTCATCCGGTGACTTGTTGATTACCGGCATAATGTCGATTGTCCAGCTACCGATATCTACTATCAGCGTTTTCTTTGCCATTGTAGGAATCTTGTCCACTACTGCTGCATAACACTGAGGGAATACTGCCACATCATCAATTTCAATATAATACGGCTCATTCTCATATTTGAAGCTTACACGCTTATTCTTTGTCAGGTACTTGATAAAATCATTCTTCTCTGCTCCAAACCTTGTAAGTGGTAGTCCTACGGCAAGGAATACCTTTGCCTCTGCAAGACCTCTTCTTTTAAGTTCCTTAGCTACTGCCGCAAGTGTGAGAAGATAAAAGCTGCCATCTTCGACCTTCGTGTCCTTTACCTCCTGTCTCACAGTTCCAACCTTATAGAACTTTCCTTCATACTCGAGTACATCACCGAAAAGTGCTGGAGTTGTTGTAATCTCCTTAACACCTGTGACAAATACCTGAGAGATTGTTTTCATCATTGACCAGCCATGATCAATGCCGATTACTTCTAACTTGTTATTCATGTTCCTGTCTCTCCTTCCCTTCCGTAATAATTGCTTCCATATCCTGCTCATCTGTACCTTTTCTCCCTTCCTCTTCCATAAGCTGCTCAATAAACCTCTCTGATCTGGACGACATTGCAACTAATGAATATAGAAAAACCAGGATGATACTTATTCCGACCAACACAACAATCCAGCATAGCTTCATGTAAATACGCCTCCTTCTGTAGATTCTTCTAAGGGGCACTTACAATTTGCCTGACATTTTCGTGCCAGTCTTTGGAAATAAACACATTTCAAACATTCGTGGTCTGCCATAAATAGTGCTTTCTCATTTTTGGCTACAATCTTTCGGTAACGCTTTTTCAAATAAGAAACATCATATAAATCCTGCTTGATTTCATTCATGGCATTTTGCTTCATTATCGCTGTATTCAGTGAATTAATGTAGCTGACGAACTTTTCCTCAGTGCTTATATCCACACCTTTAAAAGTTAATTCCATTCACTACTTACCTGCTTTCTACACGGCTCATGCCATGTAGGTGTGCTTTTTTCCCATTTGCCTGCACACATAGGAATTACAGATAAGCCGCATCTGCGTTTACGACGCATTAAGTTAAATTAAATAATGCTATCCTCTCTACCGCCTTTTTGAGAGCCAGGAAGTTCCCTTTGAACACCTTCATAGTTTATTATCCTTCCGCAACAGTATTGACTACCCTTACTCGCTCCACTTTCATTTCTCAATCCTTCAGCACTCTTCGCAAGTATATTTGATTTCCATCAGGTATCTGAACCGGAATTATCACTATATCTGTAATTGTTATTCAATTGTATGAGCTGCTTTGCAACTCGCAGGATTATGATATAGCAAAATTTTGAATCCTTGAACTTCGCCAAAAGAAGTATTTTCAACATATCTATTCTTTTTATGTTAGTCCTCATTTGTGGTCTGTTCGTATTTTCATTATATAGTCCACATTTGTGGTTGTCAATATATTTTCAAAATAATGTACCACTTTTGTGAACTCTGTGTTAAAATATTCATATCAATTTGTTTGAGGTGATTATTAATGGATAATAGACATTCAATTGGAAGTAAAATTCAAAAATATAGAAAATTAAAAGATATGACACAGGACGAATTATCAAAACAGTCCGGTATTTATTTATCTACCATAAAGAAATATGAAAGCGGTGAACGAAATCCAAAACCAGATCAGCTTCAAAAAATAGCAGAAGCTCTTGGCATTAGCGTAACTGTATTTCTTGATTACGATATTAATACTGTTAGTGATGTTCTTTCTTTAGTTATGAAGCTTAACGAACAATCTCCATTGAAAATATCTGCTGATAAGGATAAAGATGGCAACTACATCCCCAGCAGCATACACATGACATTTGAAGATTCACAAATAAATGAAGCTATTTGTTCTTATCTAAATTGTAAACAACAGATAGATTTAATTGCCTATGAGGATAATGATAAAGCTGTGATTGAACAGCAAAAAGAATTTTATGATGATAAGATTAACAGATTGCTCTTATTTAACGAATGTATTAAAAAAATCCGCTAAATTGCGGATTTTCTTTGCTAGGACTCTATTATAATACTTCACTTTACATATCCTGAGTAGTTTATCCCCTACTCAAATAGCTTTGGTAAATCGTTGGTAAAAATCTACTGTAACATCCCCAAAACACTGTAAAATCAAGTATTTTTAATCAAGGTTAGTATATTGCCGTGGCAGACAAATAGTATTTTTATCATCTCTTTTTCTCCTTCTGAAAATCCTATTTTAAATTTATGATATCCACCTAACTAAAATTGGGCAGACACCGCCTGCCCAATTCATATCATACCAAACAATTCGCTTAAATTCTATTAAATTACTTATTTTTCATCCCTAGTTCCTTTTCCATTTTCCTAAGTACCACGGATAAAAAAATAATCAATACTGCGCAGATTCCAGGTAAAATAGAGTATAAACACCGTATCATCATGACCGCACTCTCCGGCTGTATCACACCATTTCCAGATGTCGAAGAGAGGAACCCCGACGCTCCCAGCAAAATACCGCAAAGTCCCGCTCCTACTCCGGCACCGATTTTACTGACAAATCCCGCAACAACACTGCTAGAACTTTCCATCCGGGGAAGCCCCAGTTCTTCATTATATGATGCAAGCTGCATGACCACTAACGTTCCCAGATATCCAAGTGGCAGATTCAGCAGAGTCGTAAGCAGAACCCCTGCCAATACCACCGAAAAATTTTTATTCCCGAAAAATACAATGATGTAACCAAGCACAGCAATACCTGAAAATATAGAAAATAAATCTGCAACTTTTATTTTCTTCATCATCAGTGGGAAAAACAACATGATCGGCAGTAATACAATAGAGCACAGGTTCACAATACTAAACTTTGAAATATCCCCAATAATATAAGTAAAATAATAGGTTCCTGCGCCAAATCCTGTACTGAGCTGATATAATCCACTTATCAGTGCATAAATCAGACAATACTTATTCCTTTTCAACATTTTAGCAATTTCTCTAAAATGGACGCGTTCACTCGTCCCGGCATCTACAGAAGAATCCTCTTTTACAAAAAAGAATCTCATAATTCCAAGTACAGCCATGGGGATTGCATATATCAGAATCAATGCCCTCCATCCGGCCGTGCTGACGGCTAATTTTGCCATAAGGAGTGGAAATGAAATCGACACCCCCATAATCCCAGCCATGCTGATAATACCTCCATAGGAAGATACTTTCGCGATCACCCGCTGGTTATTGGAAAATGCGCGAATCATATAGGGGGACTGGTTGGCATTTAATAAGGTATTAAATATACTGAACACCATCGTATACATAACAAATATCCAAATTGTTTTTACTGTGCTGCTCCATGCCGGAGATGTGAAAAATAGCAGCACGGTGCATATCCATAATCCAATCACAGATAACTCATAGGGACGTGCTTTTCCCCATTTTGTTCTAGTATTATCAATCAAATATCCCGCAAATAAATCCGGTATCCCATCAAATATCTTGCTTACCATGAGCAGCGTCCCTACTAAAGCAGCATTCATCCCCAGAGTATCCGTACAAAATATTGTTAAATATCCAATCACTATTACATTCATTGTGCCTGCGGAAATATCCCTTGTTTTCCACGCCAAGAACTTTCCCATTGGAAGTTTGTCTGGATTTTCACTTTTCTTCATACTATCACCCTATTCTCCCTTCACCTGTCGCTGTTGTAATTACCTTATGCTTATATTATAATTGGGGAAAAGAAGGAAGAAGGCATCAATCAACTTTGAAATGATACATAATCAACAGATAACACTTAGATGTTGCTTTTGGAGGAATCATGAAATCAGACGCCAGGACACGTTACACAAAAAGACAGATTAAAGAAGCATTTTTTCAGTTGTTAGAAAAAGAACCTTTTCCGAAAATAACGGTAACTGAAATCTGTAGTCTAGCAGAGATAAACCGCTCTACATTTTATAAGCATTATTATGATACTTACGACCTGCTGCAAAAATCTGAGGAAGAATTGTTGGAAGACCTGCGCTCAGTGACGCAAAGTTTCAAGGGCACAAACACGGTCAAACTAATCGAATCTATTCTGCAGCAGTTGCAGGATATGGAGCACATGCCCTTCTATCATATGATAAAAGCCGATCCTGGATTTTCGAATCAAATCAGCGGCTGCTTCTGCCAGGAAATGTATTCATGTTTTAAAGATAAACTTTCAGATTATGCCCCCACGAATCGTGAAATGGTGTGCCATTATGTAACTTCTGGAAGCAGCAGTATCCTGAGCTATTGGTTTGGCACAGGTATGAAATTACCAGCCTGCCGAATTGCTGCCTTAATAAATGATTTGAGCGAAAAGATATTAAGCTGATTCCGAAACATAATCATAAATAAATGTTACAGTTACTCGGGCCATTCATAAAGTTGTACCTTTGGCGCTTTCTACTGCTGCGTGGCCTGATTGTCGAGTGAACTATAACAAAAAATTTAAGAATCATGAATTTTTTGTTTATTTTCGTGAAATCTTCTGACCTTTATGATATAATGCTCACAGAGTCATTTTTACTAACGAAAGGAGATTTTTAAAATGAACGAAAGAATTGAACGCGTATTGGAGAAAATGGAGAAAAAGGGGCTGGATCAGTTATTACTGTCAGATCCATTAAGTATCCGCTTTTTAACAGGAATCATGGTAAATCCTGGTGAAAGATTATACGCTCTGCTTCTTCGAAGCAACGGAAAACACACTTTATTCCTGAACTATCTTTACTATGTATCTAATACAGGGTTCGAAGAGGTTTGGTTCAGTGATATGGACGACCAGATTGCTGTTCTGATGGAGCACATTGATACAAAGAGCGTACTTGGTATCGATAAGACATGGCCGGCACGTTTCTTGATCCCGCTTCAGGAGCGCTGCCCGGAATTAAAGACAATCTGGGGATCTGATTGTATCGACGATGTTCGTGCTGTTAAGAATGCAGAAGAAATCGAGATCATGAAACAAGCCTCTGTAATTAATGACAGTGTTATGGAAAAAGCTGCTGCTTTTATTAAAGAAGGCATGACAGAAAAAGAAGTTGCAGACTTCATCGATGCAGAATATATGAAAGCTGGAGCAAGTGGATTGAGCTTCGATACAATCGTATGCTTCGGAGCCAACGCTGCCGATCAACATCACACTCCAAGTGATACAAGAAAACTGCAGGCTGGAGAATGTGTACTCATTGATATGGGATGTATATGGAAGGGTTACTGCTCTGATATGACAAGAACCTTCTACTGCAAGAGTGTAGACGATGAGCAGGCTGCAATTCATGACCTTGTACGTACAGCCGTAGAGAAGGCCGAAGCTGTAATCAAACCAGGAGTACGTTTCTGCGATATCGATGCGCAGGCAAGAGACCTGATTGACGAAGCTGGTTACAGCGAGTACTGGAGAATCCGTCTTGGACACTTCATTGGTCAGGAAGACCATGAATATGGCGATGTAAGCCCGATCAACAAAAATGTTGCAGAACCAGGAATGATCTTCTCAATCGAGCCAGGTATCTATATCGAAGGAAAATACGGTGTTCGTGTTGAGGACCTCGTTCTCGTAACAGAAGACGGACATGAGCTCCTGAACGCTGTAGATAAAAAATGGAGAATCGTAGGCTAAGCATATCTTTCCAAGTCTACTCTTACACAGAGGGCTGCGGCATCAGCTAAAATAGAAAACTGATGCGAGTGTGTGAAGAAATCTCTGTAAAAGCAGATCTTCTATGATAATGGTAGGGCTGAAGGCTTCTTTATGAGCATTCAGCCCTTGGTTTATATATAACGCATATATTTGCG
>NZ_JABACJ020000016.1 GCF_012524165.2 Faecalicatena faecalis | reverse complement strand
ACACATTTGTCTCCGGGCGTGGTATCCCAATTGGAAATTCCGTTAGCCAATCACCTTCAGTATAAAAGAAAAGTGAAGGCTGTTAAAACCCTCACTTATATATTACGAATTAGAATTTGTGGGGGTGTAATGTGTTTAATGATGGAAGAAGTAAAAAAGTTATTTTTATCGCACATTGTCTTTTAAACCAAAACTCTATTTCTGATGGAACGGCGGTTTATCCGGCAGCATTTAGAGATGTTATTGATTTTTTCTTAAATGCGAATGTTGGTATTATACAAATGCCCTGTCCAGAGTTTTGCTGCTTAGGACTTGATAGGGGAAATATTCATGGTATTGATAGTCCTGTAGTGGTAGAGAATACACGAATACGTTCGGCAATGAAAAGTGACAGCTCGAATATAAAACTAACAAGGCTGGCTGATTATGTAGTACAACAAATCATAGAATATAAAAAATATGGATTTGAAATTCTCGGTATTATTGGAGCAAATCGATCTCCTAATTGTGGTGTAGAAACGACATCTGATAACAATGCAGAAACCAATGGAATGGGACTATTTGTAGAAAGAATTTCTTACCAGCTTTTACAAGAAAAAATTTATATTCCGATGATGGGTATAAGAGGAACCGACAATATACAAGAAAAACTTCAACGGTTTATGGCTATAGAAAATGAATAGAGCGATATTGCACAAATGCCAGCTTGTCGGATGGAAAAATTTAAATTTGGAGGAAAATAAGTAGTGATTATAAAACAAGTTATGGAAGGAAAAAAAGAGTATATAGACTTGCTGTTGTTGGCTGACGAGCAGGAAGATATGATAGATAAGTACCTTGAGCGTGGTGAAATGTTCGTTTTGGATGACGCCGGCATAAAAGCCGAATGTGTAGTCACGCAAGAAGGTGATGGTGTTTATGAGCTGAAAAATATTGCTGTTTTACCCGATTGTCAGCGTAAAGGCTATGGGAAAAGCTTGATAGAATTTCTATTTTCCCATTATACTCATTGTAGGACTATGCTTGTTGGGACAGGTGATGTTCCCTCTTCTTTAACCTTTTATAATAAATGTGGTTTTACAGAGTCACATCGAATAAAAAACTTTTTTATTGATAACTATGACCACCCAATATTTGAAGATGGGAAACAACTGATTGATATGGTTTATCTGAAAAGGACGCGGTAAACTCCAGTTTACCAAGCTTGAACAATAGAATTTGGGGATAATACATGGAATACAAAGAAAATATGTTATGCTACGAAGATTATTATAGGTTAAGAAAAAGCGTCGATTGGTTAAATTTTTCAGAGCAACAGGCTCAAAAAGCTCTTAACAGTAGCTTATATACAGTAATTGCAGTTGAAAATGACCAAACTGTTGGCATGGGAAGATTGATAGGAGATGGTCTGTATTATATGATTATTGATATTATAGTCCATCCCGCCTATCAAAAAAATGGCGTTGGAAGTCAAATAATCAATATGCTAATCAAATATGTTGATGATGAAACACCAGTCAACGGGCGTTCCAGCATACAGCTAATCGCAGAAAAAGGAAAAGAAACATTCTATCAAAAAATGGGCTTTAAGTTAATCCCTCATGATTTTTGCGGCTCTGGCATGAGAAAAGTAATTCACAAATAAATCCTAGTTTTACGAACATTGGACTTGAATCAAAACAATGCAGCGGATCATGGATAAATCCATTGCAGGAGAAAGACCGCAGTTCTATTTTGTATTTAGAAATAACGAATTGATTGGCTATATGTTCTTAATTGGGGATACTCATAAATCTCGTGCTCTTCCGTGGATAGAGATAAATAATCTGGATAAATTGCCCGAACCATTGATGAAAATAGCCATTGATACATACAGAAATGCCGGTGATGTTACGCAAGCAACATTTCACGAGAGAGTATTGGAAGATTACAAAAAAGGAGTAGGACATCGTAAGGAAAGTGATTGCAGATAAAAAATCCCAACTTCTCAGCTAGAAAATTACTAATGTGAATAATGAAAGTAGAGAAAATAATATGATTGAAATGTGTAATCCGATAATTGTAGAGTTCCCGTTAAGAGGAACATGGCTAGCCCCCAATACTCCAGGAACAAAAATACCAAGTCATGGAACAAACAAATTAGGTACAAGATATGCATATGATTTTATCCAAGTGGATTGGGAAAGGAATGGATTGCCTGCATATAAGGTGGGATTTTCTCATTATCTTTTTCTGGGAGTTCCCTTGGAGGAATATTATTGTTGGGGACAAGAAGTATATGCACCCTGTAATGGTATAGTGGTACAAGCGAAAGATGGTTATAAAGAACGCTCACGGACAAATATATTTTCAGATACACTAAATGCTTACAAAAATGCTCATTATTTTGACCCAGAAAAAGATGATGAACAATTAGTAGCAGGAAATTACATTATTATAAAATATGATGATGGTGTTTATGCTGCATTATGTCATTTACAAAATAGTTCTATTCAAGTTTCAATCGGGCAAAATGTAAAAAAAGGAGAATTAATTGGTAGAGTTGGACATTCTGGAAACTCCTATGCTCCCCACTTACACTTTCAGCTTATGGATGGTGAGGATATTAAAACCGCCAATGGTCTTCCCTGTGCTTTTGAGCAATATGAAATATATCAAGAGAATGGGTGGAAAACCATATCAAACGGTATTCCAACAGATAAAGATAAGATACGATTTCAACAATAAAGTATGAAAAACAAAGGAACTAAAAACAACAAATTGGAAACTGAGAGGGGAAACTTATATGAAACATACTTGTATAGTATTATCGGTCGCAGACATCAATACTGCCAGAAAATTTTATGAGGATTTATTCGGACTGGAATTATATCAGGATTATGGAATCAATATATCTTTTACTTGCGGTCTGTCTTTACAGCAAGACTTTAATTGGTTGGTTAATTTACCCAAAGAAAGCATAATGAAAAAATCCAACAATATTGAAATATGCTTTGAAGAACAGGACTTTGACGCTTTCTTAAATAAACTTAAAAAATACCCGAACATCGAGTATCTCGGGAACGTTATTGAGCATGAGTGGGGGCAACGCGTTATTAGATTTTATGATTTAGACGGATATATCATAGAGGTTGGTGAAGATATGAAAATGGTGATAAATCGTTTTCTTGCTTCCGGTATGACAATAGAAGAGGTGTCTGTGAAAATGGATGCTTCTATTGAAGATTTGACAAAATTGCTAAACAATTAAATCCCAGTTTGCCGGGTGGGAAAATTTAAATTTGAGGAGACGAATATGAAATATACAAGCACATTGATAGCTGTAAAGGATATGGAAAAGAGCAAACAATTTTATCACGATGTTTTAGGGCTTAATGTAGTTGCCGACTTTGGCGCAAATGTTACATTGGATGGCGGAGTTGTCTTGCAAACGCTTGATACATGGAAGTCCTTTATCAGAACGGATAAAGTTGTTTTACCCAACAACGCAGGCGAACTTTATTTTGAGGAAGATGATATGGACGCTTTTTGCAATCATCTGAAATCTTTTAATATAAGTTATGTTCACGAATTGTTTGAACATCGCTGGGGGCAGCGAGTGGTTCGATTTTATGACCCTGACAAGCACATTGTTGAAGTTGGAGAAAAGTTAGATGCGGTTGTTCTTCGCTTTGTTGAACAAGGTTTGTCAGCAGAGGAAACAGCGACCAGAATGGACGTACCGATTGATTTTGTTGTATCTTGTCTTGATAATAAATAAAATCCCAGTTTAATGAACGTGGCAAAAGTTAGAGCTTGAGGGCGGGAATGCAAATGATTGAAAGACCAGTCTTAGATAAACATTTAGACAGCAAAACATTTCGAGATTTTTATTATCTGAAAGAGGAATTGATAGATTTTTGCAGAAAAAATGGCTTGCCTGTCTCTGGGGGAAAATTAGAAATAGCGGATCGGATTGCTTATTTTCTCGAAACGGGCAGAATATTATCTGCCGGGGCAGGAAAGAAAAAGGCTGCAATTATTTCTTCAATTACCGAAGATACTGAAATAGAAGCTGATTTTGTCTGTTCTGAACGTCATAGAGCCTTTTTCAAAGAGCATATTGGAAACAGTTTTTCTTTTAATGTAGCTTTTCAAAAATGGCTAAAAGGTAATTCCGGAAAGACCTATAAGGAAGCAATCAGTGCCTATTATCAGATTCTTGAAGATAAGAAAAAAGGAAAATTGAAAATTGACAGACAATTTGAGTACAACACCTATATCCGGGATTTTTTTGCCGATAATAAGGGGAGACCTTTGGAGGAAGCAATAAGGTGTTGGAAATACAAAAAGCAATTGCCGGGGCATAATCGCTATGAACGATCAGATCTTTCAGCCTTATAAAAAATCAAAATAGAGATGAGTGGAGACAGAAAGGAAGAAAAGTGATGAAAAAACAAGTTTTATTTATATTATTAGAGCAGTTTGCGGATTGGGAGGCGGCATATCTGTCATCGGCTCTCTATATGTTGGGAAACGGGCAGTATGAGGTTAAGACAGTGTCTCTGACAACAGACATGGTCACATCTATCGGTGGACTTTGTGTAATGCCTGATTACAGTATCCATGACCTCCCATCCGACTATGAAGCACTCATTTTAGTTGGAGGTATGTCATGGAGAAATGAGGAAGCAGCACAAATCAAACCTCTGGTAAGGAAATGCCTTGCAGAGAAAAAAATATTGGGTGGTATCTGTGATGCTTCAGGATTTCTCGGAACAGCCGGCGTGTTAAACGATGTGAGCCATACAAGTAATGATTTGGATAATCTGAAGCAGTGGGCAGGAGAGAGGTATACAGGAGAGCATCTATACAGGATGCAGCAGGCGGTAAGCGACCGAAATATTATTACAGCAAACGGTACGGCCGCTTTAGAATTTGCCAAAGAGGTACTTCTGGCCCTGAAAGCTGCGCCAGAAGCTAAGATTATGGAGTGGTATAATTTCCATAAGTTTGGATATTATGAAGCCCCTATGCCTAAGGAGGCGACAGAGTGGAATAATTGAGTATTTTCAAAAGGAAGGGGCTAATCGTATCATGAAAGCGGAGCATGAATTACTAGAAAATATAGATAAATTACATACAACCGAACTAGGCGTAGAACGTATTAAAAGGAATTTGTCTTTAGATACCGATGACGTGGTCTGTTGGTGTCAAACTAAAATCAATTCTGCTAATGCCACTATTACACGGAATGGGAAAAATTGGTACGTGAATATAGACCACTGTATCTTAACAGTAAATGCATATAGTTATACGATCATTACAGCACATAAGGAAAAGCAATGAAAACATCATCCTTGAGAAAATCTTGAGATTTAAGGTTTACGATATATTCGGAGGTGACGATATGAACGAGAAAATCCTGGTGGTGGACGACGAAAAGGGCATCGTCGATATGCTAAGAAGCTATTTCGAAATGTCTGATTATCAGGTGTACACTGCCCTGAATGGTGAGGAGGCCTTACAGAAGGTTTCCACTCACCCAGATCTTGTGCTTCTGGATATTAATATGAAGGGATTGGATGGTTTTACGGTCTGTGAAAAGATCAGGGAACACATTTCCTGTCCAATCCTGTTTCTGACGGCACGGGGTGAGACTGCGGACAAGATCAAAGGATTCCATGTGGGAGCTGATGATTATATTGTAAAGCCCTTTGATATAGACGAACTGGGCGCGCGGGTTGCAGCCCACTTACGCCGAGAGAACCGGAGGCAGGAAGAGAGCCTTTTGAATTTTTTTACGGATATGGTGATCGACTATTCGAAAAGAGAGGTCACGATCTATCAGACAAAGGTATCTCTATCCCGAAAGGAGTTTGATATCGTTGAGCTGCTTTCTGAAAATCCGGGACAGGTGTTTGAACGCGAAAGGATCTATGAGAGTGTGTGGGGGCTGGAAGGAGACGGCAGCAGTGATACGATTATGGAGCATATAAGGAAAATACGGAGCAAATTCGCGGCTGTGACACTTCACAGTTATATAGATACGGTCTGGGGGGTGGGCTATAAATGGGTTGGATAAGACGGATGAGTTTGAAAAAGTCCCTGTTTATGTTGACTTGTATCAGTGTTTTTTGTGCGGCGGTACTTTCCATCCTGGTAATTATGACCTGTATTGAATTAAAATCGACCGTTGCACCGCAGGGAGTTATTATTGAAAATGGGACGGGACAGATTTCCGTTCTGCCTGCTCCGACAGAAGAGGGGCTGCTTACGGTCAGGCTTTTGGAAGTCCTGCAGATCGGCTTGCCGGTCCTGATTTTTGTGGGGTCCTCATTTATGACGGCTGTATTGTTTTATCGCGTCAAACTGAAAGAATCCGTTGCTATGCTGGCAGATGGTGCAAATTGTATTATTGCAAATGATCTGGATTTTACAATAGAGGCAAAGTCAGATGATGAACTGGGCAGGCTCTGCACTGCTTTTGAGACGATGCGTCAGACTCTGCTTGAAAATAACAGAAGGCTCTGGAAACAGTCAGAAGAACAGAAACGGCTGAATGCCGCCTTTTCCCATGAGCTGCGCAATCCTATTACCGTTTTAAAGGGTTCTGTCAAGTTGGTGCGTCAGGGCATGAAAAATGAAAAGGCGAAGCCGGAACAGATTGTGGAGAATCTGGTGCGGATAGAGGAATATACTGACAGAATCGAGGAATATGTGGAGACAATGAGCAGTGTCCAGCGGTTGGAACAGATCTCTCTCAATCTAAAAAAGATAGAGTGGAATCAATTGACTTTAGAACTTGAAGACGCAGTTCGGCTTATTGGTTCGGACAGCGAGAAACAGATTTATTTTGAAGCAGCGGAGGTGGTGCAGATTCTGTCTGTAGATCCATCTATTCTGATGCAGATCGTGGGAAATTTAGTGTCCAATGCCTTGCGGTTTGCAGAACAGACGATTCGGATCACATGCAATGTGAAAGATACGTACTTAGAGATAACTGTGAGAGATGATGGTGCAGGGTTTCCATTATCTCTAATAAGGAACGGTATTCTTCCCTTTCAAAAGGGCAGTGAAGAGGCGGGGCATTTTGGGATGGGACTGTATATCTCCAGTCTATTATGCCAGAAGCATGGAGGTCATCTGGAAATCTATAACACTCCGACGGGGGCAGAAGCGAAAGCAATGATAAAAACAGAGTAAATCTTGAGCGATTTTTGAGAATTCTTTTTTACACTCTCCTTAACAACTGAAAAAGGAGAGTGTTTTTTTATGAATATTTATGTAAATGGTATTTCGAAGATCTATGGGGAAAAAGAGAACAGGGTGGTCGCGCTTGACCAGGCTTTTATGACCATCCACCAGGGAGACTTTATCTCCATATCCGGTCCGTCCGGGAGTGGGAAAAGTACATTGCTACACATCATCAGTGGGCTGGATCAGCCGACCCAAGGCAGTGTTTTGTACGATGAAACCGATATTCACAAGGGAAGTGATAAGATGCTGTCGGCATTTCGCCGTAGGAAGATTGGGTTTATTTTTCAACAGTTCAATCTGCTTCCCGTTCTGACAGCTCGTGAAAATATCATGATGCCGCTATTGCTGGACAGGAAACAGGCGGATGAGGAGTATTTAAGAGAACTGGCGGATTTCCTGGGACTTAAAGACCGGCTTTCACACCTGCCCCATGAATTATCCGGCGGACAGCAGCAGCGGGTCGCAATTGCCCGGGCATTGATTGCAATGCCGGACATCATCTGTGCCGATGAACCGACAGGGAACCTGGACAGTAAAAGCGGCAGTGAGGTCATGCAGATGCTGTGTGACATCCAAAAGAAGATGAATAAGACGCTTGTTGTAATCACACATGATTCCCGAATTGCCAGAATGGCAGACCGCCAGTTTACGATGACGGACGGAGTACTTGCGGAGGTGAATAGATCATGAAGTCCTATCTAGCACTTGCCATAAAAGAGTTAAAAGCGCAGAAGGTGATGGCAGCTCTGATTCTGCTGGCTGTGATTCTTTCCAGCGTGATGTCAGCCGCGGTGGGCCAGTCCCTTGGAATTCTTCAGAACATGAGAGTGAATCAGGCTTCGTCTTTGAACGGAGACCGTCATGTTACATTTCATGAGTTAAGAAAGGAACAGATGGAGAGCCTGTCGTCCGATTCCAGAGTCATAGATGCAGGCAGTTATATCAATCTTGGAATCCAGAGGCTGGAAAACAGCGGACTGACCATGTTAGTACATGAGTATTTAGACACTGCATTGGATCAATACCCTTTGATTGGTAAATTAAAAGAAGGACATCTGCCCGCTGCACCAAGTGAAATTGCACTTCCCGAAGATGTGCTCAAGTATTTCTCCGAAGAGATAAAGGTGGGAAGTACTATTTCACTCAACCTCGCATTCTCGCGGCTGGACGGATCGGATTCTTATGATTATTCCGCCCAATTTACAGTTTCCGGCATCTTAGAAGCCAATTATGCCGGCTATGCGACAGGAACAGTTATGGCAGTTGCGGGTGCGGGGAGTGCAGAAAGGGTTTTGCCGGATCAGTACCGGCTCTATTCTACAGCTTTTAAAGTACAGGATATCAGACACTTCCAGGAGACGGTCGATGACCTTGCCGGGACACTTCACATAAACGAAAACTGTATTCAGTATAACTGGATTCTTCTGGATGCACTTGGAATTTCCTACAGGGAAAAGGATGCCTCTGATTCTGGAAATGGATTTTCCTTCATGGCGGTGGCCTGTATTCTGGTGGGAATTCTGGTTCTGATAGCGGCAGGGCTGGTCATCTATAATATTTTGAAAATTGCAGTTACAAAGCGAATCCGGGAATATGGAACTCTTCGTGCAATCGGCGGCGAGAGAGGGCAGATCTACCGGATTGTTGCACTGCAGCTCCTTTTGCTTTGTGGAATCGGAATCCCTATTGGGCTATTTCTTGGTGTACTTTCTGCAAAGGGGATACTGACTGCGGCAACAGGGTTCCTCAATCCTGATTTGTTTATGGCAGACAGTTCCAGTGAATTAAATGCAGCAATCCGCATGGCCGGAAGCGGGAATGCAGTTTATCTCCTCGTAAGTGCTGCGGTCACTTTGGGATTCGCGATACTTGCAGCATTTCCTGTGGCACGATATGCGTCCCGGGTATCACCGACGATTGCCATGTCCGGATCGGCAGTGAAGGTAAAACGCCATATACGAAAAAGACGGAGAATCCGCAGTTTTGAAGCCTATTATGCAAGGCTAAATTTAAAACGAGGACGGGGCAGGACCGTGATTACGATCCTTTCCCTTGTCATGAGCATCACTGTTTTTGTTGCACTGCAAAGCTTTACTGCACTGCTCGATACCAGCAGCAGTGTGAAAGAGATGCATCTGGGCGATTATGCGGTGACGAATGAAACGTCAGGAATCCAGCCGGAAAGTGTGAAAGAGATTCGGAATAATGAGGCAGTAGAAGAGCTGTTCACGACAAAGCTGTCGGTCTATATGCAGGATGAATCAGGCAAGGTTCCGGCGGAGCTTGATTTTGCCTTAAAGCCCGGGGAGATACTTAGCATAGCAGGGCTTGACGATGCGCAGTTAGCTTTAAGGGCTGAGGACTTGACAAAGGAGGATATCCGTCAACTGCTCTCAGGAAAGGCGTGCATTATTAAAAATCCGATTGCGATTTCTTATCAAGGAGAGACTGCCGAACATACAATCCTGAAAAAAGGAGACGTTATCCGCGTAAATGGTGTGGAATTGATCGTGGCAGGAATTGCCTCAAATCCTGTTACAATTAATAATGATGGCTTCGTAAATGGTGTACAGGTCATAGTGAGCGATGAGACATATGAAAGACTGACAGGAGAGAAACTGTATTGCGAGGTATATCCCGTTCTTAATCAGGATGCCGACAGAGATCAGTTTGAAGCGTGGCTGGAAGGATGGTGTGATTCCAATCCGGGCAGTCACTGGCTTTCCTATCTCTTAAGTGATGCACAGCTTGCAGAAAGCTTTGAACAGATTCATATGCTCTGCTGGGGGCTGATTATCCTGATTGGTCTGATTGGAATTCTGAACATTATTAACACCGTTTACAGCAACATCCATACTCGGGTATCGGAAATCGGGATGCAGCGGGCCATCGGCATGAGTAGAGTAAGCCTTTACAAAACATTTCTCTGGGAGGGGGCGTATTACGGGATTTTTGCGTCAGTTATCGGCGGGGGAATAGGCTATATCTGCACCATTTTTGTAAATGCGGGTGCTTCGGATACCTTACAGTTGGTGGCTGTGCCTTATATTCCAATCATAGAGGCAGCGTTCCTTTCGGTTGCGGCCTGCTTGATGGCAACGGCTGTGCCGCTTCGGTCTATTTCTAAAATGAGTATTGTGGAGTCTATTGAGACGGTGGAATAATGTATCACTATTCCCATTAATATATCAAGAAATAGAATAGGTTTTAACTATAGATAATAATATAATATAAGTATTGGCTATTTTTACTATAGAAGATTATACTATATCCAAAGAACAATAAAGGAAGGAATATCAATCCATGTTAGAGTCCACTTCCCGTAAAGCAATCATCTAAAATCTGGAAGATGCAGGACCGAGGATTTCCTATCTGGATTACATTGTCTGCCAAATTAAAAAAAGTTTGATATGATTAGAAAGGAGATATAAAGTATGTTAGGAAATTTTGTGTTTTCAAACCCTACAAAACTGTATTTTGGAGAGGATTCGTTGAGTTATCTCAATGAGGAGCTCCCCAAATATGGAAAGAATGTTCAGCTCGTATATGGAGGGGGTTCCATCAAAAGGAATGGCATCTATGATAAAGTTGTAGAAATTTTAAAAGCCAACGGAAAAGAGATTATTGAGGACGGCGGTGTCATGCCGAACCCGACGGTAGAGAAATTATATGAGGGCGCAAAACTTGCAAAAGAGGGAAATGTGGATTTAATTTTGGCAGTGGGCGGCGGCTCCTGCTGTGACTATGCAAAGGCCGTATCTATCTCTGCACACTGTAAGGAAGATCCGTGGGAAAAATATTATCTGAAATTCGAAGATGTTGATACAGATACAAAAATCATCCCTGTCGGCTGCGTTCTTACAATGGTGGGGACTGGTTCAGAGATGAATGGCGGCGCAGTCATCACCAACCACGAGAGCAGGCTGAAGATCGGTCATGTCTTTGGTGGTAATGTATTTCCAAAATTTTCAATACTGAATCCAGTATTCACATATACTCTGCCGGAATATCAGATGGTGGCTGGATTCTACGATATTATGAACCACATTACAGAGCAGTATTTTTCGGGAGAAGATGATACGACATCCGATTACATTATGGAAGGTCTGATGCGGTCTTTGATTCACAGTTCCCGGATCGCGATCCTCAACCCACAGGATTATGAGGCAAGGAGTAATATTATGTGGACTGCGACCTGGGCGCTGAACACCCTGGTAGCAATGGGAAAATCGACGGACTGGATGGTGCACATGCTGGGCCAGGCTGTGGGAGCCTATACCGATGCAACACACGGCATGACACTTTCTGCAGTTTCATTGCCCTATTATCGTCATATTATGCCATACGGACTTGCGAAGTTCAAAAGATTCGCAGAAAATGTGTGGAACATAAATCCGGCTGGAAAAAGTGATAAAGAAATCGCGGAAGCTGGTCTAGCTGCGATGGAAGCATGGATGAAGGAGATTGGGGTAGTCATGAGCATCAAAGAGCTGGGCGTGACGGAAGATATGTTAGAGGGACTGGTAAAAGCGACACTGGTTATGGATGGAGGATATAAAGTATTGAATCAAGATGATATACTTGAAATCTTTCAGGAAAGTATGAAGTAGAAGAGCTGCTTGTTAAGACACATCCTATCCGCCACCCTATTTTTTGACAGGATAAAAAACATTGACTTGTAGGAACTACCAAGGAGTACTATGATAATAGTAGTAATGTAAAATCAGGGTATGAAATTGGAAGACAACAAGGTGTCAGTAAAACAATGCGTCAGTAAGAACAGGAATTGAAAAATAGGGAGGTAGGTCAAATGCAATACCGGGAATTAGGAAATACAGGGCTTAAAATCAGTGAGATAGGAATGGGCTGTGAGGGTTTTTCAGAAGATGAGTATAAGAATACGAGGAGGCTTTTTGATGCAGCAGAAGAGTTGGGAATCAACTTTTTTGATTTATATGCCTCTGATCCGAAGCTACGGTCCAGCGTAGGGCAGGCTTTAACAGGCATACGGGAGAAATTCATCATTCAGGCCCACCTTTGCTCTGTTTGGAAACATGGTCAATATAAAAGAAGCAGAAAAATAGAGGAAGTGAGAGAAGGCTTTGAGGAGATGATGTCACTTCTTCAGACAGATTATCTGGACATAGGTATGATTCATTATTGTGATTCTGTGAAGGATTGGGAGGAAATCCTAGATGGTCCGGTCATGGCATATGCATTGGAATTAAAGAAAAGAGGTGTCATCCACCATATTGGACTGAGCAGCCATAACCCTGAAGTCGCACTTAGGGCAGTGAAAAGTGGTTTGATTGAGGTACTGATGTTCAGCATTAATCCATGTTATGATCTTCAACCTGCCAGTGAAGATGTGGAAGAATTATGGAACGAAGAAAATTACCAGAACCCTTTGGTCAATATGAATCCACAACGGCAGGAGCTTTATGAGACCTGTCAGGCTCTTGGAGTAGGAATTACGGTAATGAAGGCATTCGGCGGCGGGGATTTATTAGATGCATCACTGTCTCCGGCAGGAAAAGCCCTGACACCGAATCAGTGTATTCACTATGCTTTGACCCGCCCGGCTGCTGTATCTGTTCTTGTCGGTGCACATTCTGTGGAGCAGCTTCGAACAAGTGCTTCCTATGAGGACGCACCCGAGAGCGAGAAAGATTATGCAGAGGCATTTGCCGACTTCCCCAATATCAGTTGGGAAGGGCACTGTATGTACTGCAGTCATTGCGCACCATGTCCGAAAAAATTGGATGTTGCATCTATAATGAAATTCTTGAACCTTGCCGTTGCACAGGGAGAGGTCCCAGAGACAGTCAGAGAACATTATGAGTTGCTTGGTCACTATGCAGGAGAATGTATCCAGTGTGGTGCTTGCGAAACGAGATGCCCATTTAACGTATCAATTATAGAAAATATGAGGCAGGCAAAAGAGATTTTTGGAAAATAGTCAGAAAGGATTCAAAGAAAAGAATGGAGCCCTATGGATAAATATCAGCTGGTCAATGAGAGTATTGACTATATCATGCAGCATTTAGATGAGGATTTATCGCTGGAGTCTGTGGCTGCCCAGTTTTTTATATCGAAGTACCATTTTTCACGTATTTTCAAAGCAGTGACAGGCGAATCGGTCTACGCATTCGTAAAACGCTGCAAGGTGGATCAGAGTGCGGTAGATATGAAATTAAATCCGAAAAAAGCAATTACAGACATTGGATTGGATTACGGATATAGTTCTTCTAATTATAGTTCTGTATTCAAAAAGCATCATGATGTTTCGCCAACAGAATTCAGACATTCCATACCGACTACTGATATGGAGGTTCCCTTTCCGCCAAAGCGTACTGCCTATTTCAAAACGGCAGAAGAGTATGATGCCAGAATCGAGATTCAGGAGCTTCCTGACTTTCTTGTAATCTATGAGCGGTTCATAGGAAGCTATGTAGAGCTTGAGAAGCATTGGTATCAGTTTTTAGATCTGTATCAGTCCTATTTGCAGAAGGGAACCATCTTGGTGGAACGTTATTTCCATGATCCGGCTATTACAGATCCCTCGCAGTGTATCTGTGATATCTGCATGACAGTGGAAGAGGATTGTGATTTGGACAATCTTATGCGGATCAAGGGCGGCAGATGGATCGTGTATCATTTCGATGGAGAAATTCAGGATATTTTTGAGACCCTGCAGGGAATTTTTAATGTCTGGCTGCCGCAAAGCGGTTACCATATGGCACGGAGCTATGGCCTGAATATTTATCATCACATTGAGCGGGAAAATCACAGGGTTGTTATGGATTTATGTATCCCGATTGTATAAGAGCAAGAATTCAGAAGTCAGCAGGATCATTTTCTCCCTATACTTAAGAAGGAACAATAATCAAAATCAGGGAGGAAATTATGTTTGATATCAGAAAAATACAAGAAAATGTAATTTATGATTGTGTGAAAGTAAGAAGCGATGCAGTGACAGCCAGGGAAGTGGTATATGGGAGTGAACAGAAGGTAGAGGAAGAGAATAATGAGGAGTGGGTGAAGTCCTCAATGCGCCGTTTGGAAAGCAGATTCGGAGATGAGACAGTAAAGGAAATACGGATGAGCTGTCAATGCGGATACGGAATGGATGAAAAACTTGCACTCGTCAGGGAATTACGGTCTACTGCTAAGAGTTTAGAGGAGTTCGCAGATTCAGAAAAAGCAAAAGCTGCAGGACTTTTTTGTGAAGACGGGGAACTTTATCTGCAATTTCATTTTTGCCCCTGTCCGATGCTTGCGGAAGTAGAGAAATTAGAGACAAAAACATGGTGCCAGTGTACGACGGGTTACAGCAAAGTTCTTTTTGAAAAGGCATTTTCCTGTGAGGTGGATGTAGAATTGCTAAAAAGCATTAAGACCGGGGATGACAGATGTCTTATGAAAATTGTATTACATAACCCAATCTGGCAGTAACATAAATTTCATATGAAATGATAAAGGGCAGTATTGAACAATAGTTTCAATACTGCTTTACTTATCCAAACAGAACTCAAAAAGAGAGGCATTGTTCAGGGAAATCAGTTATAATTAAAAAATACGAGAGGAAAGGGGCTAAGAAATGGAGTGGAACGAAAAATTGCAGATGATCTTAGATTATGTAGAAAATCATCTGCAGCGAAAACAGGAGCCGATTGACCCAAAAGAGGTTTCACAGATTGCCGGATGTTCCTTTGGTTTTTTTCAAAAGGTATTTTCGTACATGAATGACATCAGCTTTTCCGAATATATCCGATTCAGGAAGCTTACGTTAGCAGGCTATGATCTGAAAAGTACGGAAAAGAAGGTGATCGATATCAGCTATCAATATGGATATGATTCCCCCACCTCTTTTACGAAAGCATTTCAACAGTTTCATGGTATAACACCGAAGGAAGCGCGGGAAAAGGATGTCAAGCTGCGAGTAGTGCCTAAAATGCAGGTTTCTATCAGGCAGCAATACTCCTGGAGGTTGGAACAAAAGCCGGCTTTTCGCCTGGTGGGAAAGAGTATTATCTGCTCTGCTGGTGAACAGCATCAAAAGATTCCTGAGTTTTGGAGTGATTGTCAAAAAAACGGGTTCTTCTCTCAATTGGTCTCCATAGATAAGGGGGCGCCAAAAGGTCTGTTCGGCCTGTTTCACAGCGAGAAGTCCCGTGTAGATAAACTGCAATATTCCATTATGGTCATGACAGATGAGGATGTACTAAATGTGGACTGTGAGATGTGGATACCAGAGGCTTTGTGGGCAGTATTTGACTGTAGGGGGCCAGTACCAGAGGCAATTCAAAATGGCTGGAAATACCTACAACAGGAGTGGATTATGAAATATCCATTTCAACATGCAGACTGCCCGGAACTGGAATGGTACAGCGATGGCAATTCTTTTGATGAACAATATCTGAGCCAGATATGGATACCGGTCATAGACGAGGAAAAATAGACAAAAGCAGGAGGACAAGGATATGGATAAGAAAATAGGATTTGATGATTTTATTGCTTCGGTTCCCGTGGAGAATCAGGAGTTTGTGAAGGAGTTACATGATAAATTAATAGATCTTGGCTGTAAGATTGAGATTAAGACAGCTAAAAGTGGTTACATGGTTTCTTATATTTATAACAAGAAAACCGTAGCGAATTATGTGTTCCGAAAGAAGGGAATGCTCGTTCGTATCTATGGGGTTCATGTCAATGAATACGAAAAGATTTTGGAAACGTTGCCAGATGAGATGATTAGTGCCATTCAGAAAGCCCCAATCTGTAAGCGGCTGGCAGATCCAAACGACTGTAATCCCAGATGCTCTATGGGGTATGACTTTTGGTTAAAGGGCGAACACTATCAAAAATGCCGGAACAGTGCATTTTTGTTTTTGGTCTGCCCACAAAATAACCCTTCCATTCAATCCTTATTACTGAATGAAGTAAACGAGTGGAAAAAATCCATCGTTTAATCTCATCAAGTAAATCCCCGCACCCTACTTCAATGTCAGAAAGACAGAAGTGGGGTGTGGGGATTTACTTATATCAGCAGGCGAGTTTACTTGTAAAACAGTTCCAAGAATTATAAGTTAATGAGTGCTTTCCCATCATGATTACAGAGAAGCCCTGTTTGATGTAGAATATCTCCTATAAACAAGGAGAATTGTTTAAAATCAGAAAAATGTGGTTTTCTATCATCACAGAAGAATTCTTATATGATAAAATTATAACGCAAAGGATTCAATAGTTTGAATTTATAGGAGGAAAATAATGAAAGACTATGTTTTGGAAATTTTAGAATCGTATTTGTTGTGGGAAAAAAGGAAAGTACAAATAAAGTTTGATAATCTTTCGCAAAATCGTAAGGATGAAATGAGATTAGAGTATGACAATGATGCGAAATACTATTATAAAATTGTGGGATTGCCCGAAGATAAAGCTCTTTGTGCAGATACAATAATATCATTTTGGACACCATATAAATGATTATACTGAACCAATAAGGCAGTTAAATTCAAATATAGAGGAATTTGCAAAAATATGTTATAGCAATGGAAACTATATGTTATTACCTGAACGTCAAATGAATAATAATTCAATGGAAAGGTTACAAAGTTTGAGTAAGGCAATTGATTATATTGAAGAAAATCTGGATAAGGAGATTTCTGTGGACGAAGCGGCTCTTATAGCCTGTTATTCCACGTTCTACTTTAAGCGGATGTTTGCCTGCATTACCGGGATTTCCTTGTCAGAATATATCCGGCTTCGCAGGATGACACAGGCTGCATTCGAGCGGCTGAGAACGGATCAGCTTGATAAAGGAGACATGGCTGTAGACTTTGAGGATGAGAAAATATTGCATACTGAATTTTCGTTCATAACATGGTATACTTACTGTGCAGAGGGGGAATTTAAATGAGAATATTTGCAATGGAGTTAAACAATGATATAAAGGGCATACCTCAGAGAAAGGTATATATAGAGAATCTAATTGCATCCCTGGAAAGCCCCGACATTATCTTATTGCCGGAAATGGCAATATGCAGCTATATGGCAAGTCAGGAAGCGTGGAAGTACGCGGATGATTGTGGAAAAGCTACATCTGCCTGGGCAAAGGAAATGGCCCAGAAGTACAGGACATATATTGGAGTTGGATATTTAGATTTTGAAAATGGTGACTATTATAACAGGTATTTAATTGCTGATTCAGAAAAAATATATGGTGTTGTTTCCAAAAGTGAGGGGGAAGCAGCGGTATTAAAAAGAGGATGGTTTGACAGTATTATATCCACACCCTTTGGAAATGTTGCTGTTGCAATCTGCTATGATGCAAAAAGGAAACACTTTTATAATAATATAAAGGATGAAGAAGTTAGTTTAATAGTATTTCCACATGGATGCCCTGCAGATTCAAGGAAAGCAGATCGTGAGATAAAAACGAACAATTTTTTTGTGAAGCTTACGCGAAGGCATTTGATGTTCCAGTCGTCTATGTGAATAGTGTGGGGAAACTGGAGTTCATGCCCGGGAAAATGGGGCATATGATGGCAAAAGCCGGTTTTTGTATGAATGGCAGATCTAAGATATATGCAGACAATGGAGTTCCAATTTTATCTGGAAAGCAGGAAGTGATAGGGTATGATACTGAGATTGCACCGCAGAGACGCAAAAAAGACATTCAATTTTACGGGAATGATCTGATTAAAGGAAATTATTTATTCAGGAAGTTGATTTTGGAGCCAGATGTAAAAGCTGGAATCAAATGTTATAGGAATCATATTTCCCCAAATATGAAAAATTAAGCTGGATTGGAGAAGATTTATGTTACTCATTATAGAAGATAACCCCAATATCCGTCAGGAGCTGTCTGATTATCTTGAGGCGAATGGGCATCCGTCAGTCTGCCCGGACCATTTTTCCTGTTCCCAGGAAGAACTGACTGCAGAAATTAGGGCTCTGCTGGAGGCAGCCCCAGTGGATCTGATTCTGCTGGATATCGGTCTGGAGGCCTGTGATGGCTTAAAGCTCTGCAGAGAGATCCGTAGCGTGTCCAGTGTACCGGTCATCTTTCTCACCGGCAGAGTCAGCGAGGAGGATGAGCTTACCGGAATCCTGATGGGTGGAGATGATTTTATTCGAAAGCCCTGCAGCCTGCCTGTTCTGCTGGCACGCATCAACCGGATATTGGTCAGGAAGAACCAGGCTCCCTCGGAATCGATCCATGCCTTTGGGGTCTCCCTCAATGTGCTGATGGGACAGATTTCTTATCAGGAAAAGACAATGGAGTTGTCTAAAAACGAGGTGAAGATTCTCTATTATCTGTTCCTGAATAAAGGTCATGTAGTGACCAAGGATTCTCTGATTGAATATCTGTGGGAGAACAAGTTCTATGTGGATGAAAATATCTTAAACGTTAATTTGTCCCGTCTCCGCCGACGCTTAAGAGAGCTGGGTCTGGAGAATTTTATCAAAACAATTCCCAAAAAAGGGGTGATGGTGCAGGAGGATAAGCAATGATTGCGTTTTTAAATCTGTTCTGTATGATTGCCCTGAGTATTTATCTGGTACTGATGGGCAATAGTTTCTTTGCTGTCCTGCCTATACTGATTGTATGGATAGTCATTCTGGCCGCGGTCTGGGGAGGTAGGTATTACAGGTTCAGAAAAAGGACCATACAGATTTCTCAAAAGCTGGATCAACTGGACCAGAAGTATCTGATATATGAAACGCTGGAAAGACCACAGAACGCTGAGGAGAAGCTTTGTCGAGACATTCTGCATACTGCATCCAAATCCATGCTGGAACATGTCAACTGCCTTAAGAACACCCAGCGGCAGTACAAGGAGTATATCGAGGAGTGGATACACGAGATCAAGACTCCTATTACTGCAATAAATCTGATTTTAAGGAATCATCCGGGCGGGGAAAACAAGCGGATACAAAAGGAACTGTCCCATATTGATTATCTGGTGGAACAGGCTCTTTATTATGCCAGAAGCGAGAACGTGGAAAAGGATTACTTTGTCAAAGAATTTCCCCTTTTTGATGCATTGACACCTGCGCTTATGTCAAACAGGACCTGGCTTTTGGAAGAGAAGATCAGCCTCAAGGTAGAGGAGACGGCGGATACCGTCTGTACGGACGAAAAGTGGCTCACTTATATCGTGAACCAGATTCTTTCCAACTCGATCAAATATCACAGAAGCGAGGGCGCCTGGATCAAAATATCCGCCAGACGGGAAAAGAACGGTGTCTTTCTGGTCATTGAAGACAATGGTAGAGGGATTGCGCCGGAGGATCTGCCCCGTATTTTTGACAAGGGATTTACCGGAGGCATCCGGGACAATCGGAAGTCCACCGGTATGGGGCTGTATCTGTGCCGGAAGCTTTGTATGAAACTGGGACTTGACATCCAGGCGGAATCTGTATTTCACGAGGGAACAAAGATGACCATAGGATTTCCCACTGGAACCTATAATCACCCGGACCGACGGGACTGACTGCGGCGTCCTTTGGTACTTACAACTTTGTAAGTACCAAAGAGACACCGCTTTTGTTATGATTAGGGCAGAAGAAGGAAAGGAGTATGAATTTGAATACATTACTTAGAATCGAAGAACTGGAAAAATATTATGGAACGAAGACTCTGATTACGAAGGCCCTTGACCAGGTAAGCTTCTCAGTGGAAAAAGGTGAATTCCTGGGAATCATGGGGGCATCAGGAAGCGGCAAGACGACGCTTCTCAACTGTATCTCGACGATTGATACTGTTACAGCGGGACACATTTACCTGGGTGATGTAGACATCACCCAGCTTAAGGAAGAGGAGCTGGCCCAATTCCGTCAGAGAAACCTGGGCTTTGTGTTCCAGGATTTTAACCTCCTGGATACATTGACAATTGAAGAAAATATTGCTTTGGCTCCTGTCATACAGGGGGCTTCCCCAAAAAAGATTTCAAAAGAGGTGGAACAGGTAGCCATCCGCCTGGGAATTCGGGATATTCTCGACAAATTTCCTTATGAGGTGTCTGGCGGTCAGCGGCAGAGATGTGCCTGTGCCAGAGCCCTGATTGCCCACCCGAGCCTGATTCTGGCCGATGAGCCCACAGGCGCACTGGATTCGAAATCTGCCGGAATGCTTCTGGAATGTTTTACCCAGATGAATCAGGAGATGCAGGCCACGATTCTTATGGTCACTCATGATATTTTTACGGCCAGCTATTGCAGCCGGATTTTATTCTTACGCGATGGGAAGATTTTCAGTGAATTGATAAAGGGTGAGAAAAAGCGGAGAGAGTTTTTCAATGAAATCATGGATGTGGTGACTTTGCTGGGAGGTGATGTGTCCAATGCTCGGTAAATTAGCACTGCGTAATGCCAGGCGTTCTATGAGGGATTACAGTGTGTATCTTCTCACAGTCACGATTGCGTTTTCTCTGATGTATGCTTTTAATATGGTGGCATTCTCTAAAGACATCAGAAGCCTGGGGGTGATGATGGACGGTCTGTCGATGATGATCGGTTTCATTTCCATCATTGTGGTCGGTGTTACGGAATGGCTGGTACATTATATGAACCGGTTTATGCTGGAAAAAAGAAGTAAAGAGCTGGGGACGTATATGCTTCTGGGCATCAGCAACCGAAAAATTTCCCGGCTGGTCTTGTTTGAGAATGTCATTATGGGAGCTGCCGCCCTATTGGCCGGTCTGGTGGTGGGAAGTTTTCTCTATCAGATTCTCAATATGATAATCAAGAACATTTTTGAAGTAAAATACTCTGTACAGACTGAGTTCTCCCTTCAGGCTTTTTTGCTCACGCTTCTTTATGTTGTTCTGATTTACGCTTTCTCTGTACTTCGTATGCGCAGAAGGCTGAAGAAAGTAAAGATTTATGATTTGATCTACGCCGAAAAGCAGAACGAGACGGCCGTGATTTCTAAAAAGAAGGGACATCTGGTATGGAGCGGGTTATCGTTCTTGGCACTGCTTCTGGGCTGTGGATGCCTGTATACTATTTTTAATTGGATAGAGTTGTTGAATCCGCTGCTTCTCATAGCTGGTCTGGCGCTTCTCATAGCTGGGCTTTACGGTGTATATATCACACTTGGAGCTGTGCTGGTTAAAGTTTTTCTGGATAAAAAGGAACGGAAGTATACTGGAGATAATCTGTTTATTTACCGAAATCTTTCCGCAAAGATGAAAACTATGAGTGTCACTATCGGAACTCTCGCCATGCTTTTGATGCTCACTCTGGCCTGCATTCAGAGCGCATCTCTTTTCAACACATTTTTTGAAAGGTCAGCGCTTAACCGGTGTACCTTTGATGCACAGATATCATCCAGAGATGATGAAATCTTCGGGGAGGTACTAGAGTATTTCCAGAAGACCCGGGGGATAAAGGAAAGTTTACAAGTGTCTGTTCTAAACTGTGGCCAGAAGGCGCTCTATCATACTTTGGAGCAGGATTCCTATGGTGAGGAGGATTATGCCATCGCATATAGTGACTATGCAAGGCTTCGTAAGATGCTGGGGTACGAACCTGTGAAACTTAAGAAGGAACACTACATCCTGCACGCTTACCCACAGGTCAAAACCGTTGCAGATACGAAGAAAAGTCTGCCTTACACGGTAAATGGCATCACTTTGGAAAGGCAGGCAGCCTATGACGAACCTTTATCTCAGGGTGGAACAATCGGTGTGGGTTATATCATTGTGCTGCCGGATGAGACAGCCAGAGAACTGCCGCAGGCATATACTACTCTTGTTATGGATACGAAGGCAGAAACAACAACGGAAGACTATGAGTATTTATTGAATTACGTCGGAAATGTTACTTCTGCAGATTTAAGGGAAGTCTTGTCCACGGATACCAAAGGGCGTGCGCTGGATAACAGCCGCGGCGCGATTATCATGCTGGGATTCAGCCTGTACTATGCAGGATTGATTTTCATCTGCACAGCGGCAACCATCTTGACTGTACAGCAGTTAAGTGAGGCATCCAAGCATAGATTCCGCTATAGTATTCTGTCAAAACTCGGTGTAACCGAACGTAAGATTAGCAGACTGATTCTGCGTCAGTTGGTCCTTTACTTCGGAATTCCTGTGTTACTTCCGGTTCCACTTTCTATTTTTATCTCACTGTGTGTGAGAAAGATACTTATGGATATCATTACTCCTATGATGTTCTGGGAATCCATACTGATGGGGCTGGGAATGTTTTTCTTGATATATGTCCTGTATTTTGCTGCAACTTATGCGGGGTATAGAAGAAGCATACTCGATTGATATACTAGCGCATAGCTTGACAGCAAGTGTTAAGCTTGCGAGTGAACAGTAACGAGTAGTTACTTTATTCTGCTTTTTTATAACCTCACAGGCTAACTGCCTGTATAATATGGAATATGAAGTTGTAAAGCTAAACTTTTATACAAGATGGAACAATCGCACTCATGGTTCATGTAGTCTTTCCTTACAAGGGAGTTTCGAAAGTATATGCTCATGAGGTGGTAGTTCGACCGTTAGAGAATGGAGGCATACAATATGTATCCAACAGAATCATACCATCAGAAGATAATGGTGTGGAAACGTGGCATACGCCTCGGCTGACAGCGGAAAAATGGAATGAATTATATAGGAACGAAGTAATAAAGTAGTCAAAGTGGATATTCGGTATCCGTTTTACTACTTCTTTGATGAGGTTAAAAAAAGGATTTGGGACTTGCCGGCTGAATTGTCTAGATCACAGATTCGGATACATAACCTCACAATTTTAAAATTAAAGATGCTTTATTGGCTTACAAATGTTAGAATGAACTATAACCTGGAGGTAAACTTATTCTATGAGACAGGAGAAATGAATGCGCATGAATAATGAATTATATAATATGATATTTAAAAGAAAGTCGTTCCATCTGTTTCGCAATATTGGAAACGAAAGTATCTCTGTAGATGAAGTTGAACAAATTGAAGCGGTTTATCAGACATTAATGCCATTATGTCCTGAGATCAAGACAGCAATCAGGGTGGTACCCGTGGTTGAGACCTCCTGTAAGCGTGGACAGCAGCTCTGTATCTTACTATACAGCGAGAAGAAAGACCATTATTTACAGAACATTGGATACATAGGAGAACAATTGGATTTATATCTCGTATCGCAGAATATTGGCACACTCTGGTTCGGTATCGGAAAGACAAGTGAGGCTTCCTATGAAGGTCTTGATTTTGTGATTATGATTGCAATCTCAAAAATTGATGACGAGAAAAAATTTCGCAAAGACATGTATAAAAGTAAGCGGAAATCCGTTGATGAGATCTGGCTCGGAGAAACAGTGGATGGTGTAAGTGACATTATAAGATTTGCGCCCAGTGCATGCAATACACAACCCTGGATTGTAGAACATAAAGATGCTGCCCTCAATGTTTACCGTTACAAGAAGCCAGGCAAGAGAGGGATTATGCCTGTAGATAAGGTGTCATACTTTAATCAGATTGATATGGGAATATTCTTGTGCTTCCTGGATCTGTGTCTGCAGCATGAATCAATTCCGTATGAAGTACAATTATTTACAGACCAGGGATCAGAGAAAGAGAAAACATTGAATGCAGTATATAAGCTGTCAACGGAGGAGAACAGGGAATCGTTTGCCAGATAAGATAAAGAGGAAAGAAGAGGTCGCAAAAGATGAAGGTGAGAGAAGAATACACATGCCCCTTGGAAATGACACATGATATTATCAAAGGGAAATGGAAACCTATTATCATATGGCAGCTCAGTAAGGGAAGCCATTCTCTTTCTGCCTTGAAAAGATCCATTAATGGTATCAGTCAGAAGATGTTGATTCAACATTTGAATGAGCTTTTGGAATTCGGAATGGTTGATAAAACGATGAGTGACGGATATCCGCTAAAATCCGAGTACTTCCTTACTGACCGGGGGAAAAAGACGTTTGAGGCAATTGCGATTATGCAGAGTATTGGAATTGAAATCATGGTTGAGGACAACCGGCAGGATATCCTAAAAGAAAAGGGATTATTATAGTTACAAAAAAGTGCCTAATTTACGCATCCCCTATTTGACCTTATAATAGAAATAAGCAGGTATGGACGCTGCATAAAAAGCATGTAGGAGGTAAGTGATGAGAAATCCGGTGAAAACAATAGGCACAATTCTCGATAAGCAAAGCGTGGTATTTATAAGTTCTGTGGATGAAGAGGGAATGCCGAATACGAAGGCAATGCTGGCACCACGAAAAAGAGAAGGAATTAAGGTTATCTATTTTCATACCAATACTTCATCTATGCGGGTACGACAATTTAGAAATAACCCGAAAGCATGTCTTTATTTTTGTGATAAGAGATATTTTAAAGGAGTCATGCTGACGGGTACGATGGAAGTGCTTGAAGATCCAGCTTGTAAAGAGATGCTATGGCAGGAAGGGGATACCATGTATTATCCGAAAGGGGTAACCGACCCGGATTATTGTGTATTACGCTTCACGGCCCAAAAAGGGAGGTTTTACAGTAATTTCAGTTCTGAAAATTTTGAGGTTGAATAATTTTTTCATGGGACCATTACAAAAAATGAGAGACCGTTACAAAATGAATTTCTCTTTCTCTCTTGTATAGAAAATTTCATTTTGTAACAGTCCCATCTATAATTACTTATTCATGTTCCTTTTCTTTTGCTGCTTTCGGCTTTTTACAAGTAGATTCACCCTCCATATCAAAATCATCTGGGTCTTCCAGGCCCGCCTGCATTTCTTCCAAATGCTTCATAATCATTGTTCCATCATCGTTTTCCTTTGTTCCTTCAATTCTGGGTTTTGATATCGATTTTTCATTAGAGCCCGTGCTCGGTTTTCGGGGGATACAGCCAGAATATATGAGCGCTATCTTCGCGCAGACGGGGCCAACCATTTCATACAGTACAGAGGATGATAGAATGATCGTCATAAGCAGTTTCCCGGTGGTACCGGGAAGCAGCCGTCTGCCCAGAAATGCGAGTCCAATTGCCACACCGGCCTGAGGAATAAGAGCGAGCCCCATATAATTTCGGATTTTTTGATCTGTTTTCACAAGAAGACAACTGATATAACAGCCAAGGTATTTTCCAGCAATACGAATCACAAAATAGACAGCACCTACGACTCCAACCGTAGCAAGTGCACTTATGTCCAGATTAATACCGGATACAATAAAGAAAATGGACATGATTGGCGGAGTAAAATTATTCAACTGACGATACAGCTTCTTATCTTTCGTAAGGTTAATATAGGAGGCACCGAAGACCATACAGGAGAGAAGTGGTGAAATATCAAAAGCTGTACAGATAGCAGATAAGCCTAAGAGCATAGCGATTGCCAGGATGAGACGGTTATCCTTACTTCTTGCAGGTATCAAAAGACGGCTCAGAACATATCCACAGAAGAATCCAAGTAATAATGCAAACAGGTTGAGGAAGATGGGCATGACGATCTCCGCAGCATCTGCCTTATGGCCCATATCATGTCCGCCTGCAATGGCTGCAACAGCACTGAACGTCAACAGGCAGACTACGTCGTCGAGAGCTGCTACCTGAAGCAGAATGTTGACGAATTCTCCTTTTGCTTTGTACTGATTAATGGTCATCATGGTACTGGCCGGAGCGGTGGCCGTGGCGATTGCTCCAAGTATAAGAGAAAAATCCCAGTCCAGGTGAAAGATGATCCTCATAGATAAGGCAACTAATATACCAGCGGTCAGGGCTTCGAATAAAGTAATGATAATGATGCGGATACCAGTCTTTTGAATCACATCCTTTTTAAAATACTTGCCAACACCGAAAGCAATAAAAGCCAGAGCTAGGTCGCTGACAAATTCCATATGACTGAAGATATCAGCAGGTATCATGTTCAGACAGCCGGGACCAATCAGGATGCCTGCCAGTATATAGCCGCTCACCTTGGGCAGATTCAATCGATTCGTTATTCTGGTTATAAGAAAACCTGCAAACAGAATGATGAAGAGTACCAGAAGGATTCTTGTCTCTTCACTTAGGTCAACAAAGTACTGTTGCATACTGTCATCCCCTTTTTTTCTTAATAATAGGCCTCTTTTTTCAACTTGTACAGGTTTATTTTTGAAGATTATGTTATTATTAAAAAGTAATTATTTTCGACTGGTTATATTATTCACAGACCTTTCACTGTAAAATATAAAGAAACCTTTATACTTTTTTGAGGGAGATTTTACAGTTCCTTGTTATTATTTAAAACATCAAATAGTAATAAGGAGAAGGATATGTTTATATTAGAATACTTAAAAAGTCCCAGGAAGGTCGGTGCTGTGGCACCAAGCAGCAAGAGGCTGGCAAAAAAGATGGTAGCACCGATTCAGTTTGAGAACTGCAGATGTATTGTTGAATTTGGGCCGGGAACAGGTGTGTTCACAGATGAAGTCATTGCCCAAAAAGGTGAAGATGTTGTTTTTATTTTGATTGAGCAGAACCAGGAGTTCTGGCGTAAGCTCCATCAAAGATATCAGTTTAAGAAGAATGTCCATGTTGTGCATGGTGATGCCTCCGATATTGGGCTGTACTTAAAGAAATATCATCAGCAGAAGGCGGATTACATCATCTCCGGGCTGCCGTTTGCATCGCTGCCAAAGGCGGCCTCACAGAGTATTTTAGCAGCAATAAAGACCACGATAGGGGAGTCCGGCCGGTTCATAACGTTTCAGTATACAATGTTCAAAAAGAGTATGTTTTTACATTGGTTTGAATTAGAAAAGACAACATATGAGCTTTTGAATTTTCCGCCTGCATTTGTGCTGGAAATGAAAAAGGGTTAATTTACATATTTGACAAAATAATGAATTTGGAGGAAGGACAGATGAATGAGGGATGCGTCCTGATTGTGGATGACGATGCAGATATCAGGAATATGATCGGGATCTATTTGGAAAATGCTTCCATACCGTATATTAAGTGTGAAAATGCCATCAAAGCCCTGGAAATTCTGGAGCAATATAAGATTGACCTGATCCTGCTGGATATCATGATGCCAGGGCTGAACGGCATGGATGCCTGTATTAAGATCCGGGAGCAGTCCAAGGTGCCGATCATTTTTATGTCTGCAAAGGTTCAAGATATGGACAAGGTCCAGGGGCTGTCTGTCGGTGCGGATGATTATATAACAAAGCCCTTCAATCCGATAGAAATGGTTGCCAGAGTCAAGGCACAGCTGCGCCGATATCGGCAGTATAATGATGGGAATGGGGCTACTACATTGCAGTATAAAGAACTGGAGCTCAATGAAGCCACAAGACAGGTCTGGCTTAGAGGCGCGGAGATAAAGCTTACACCAAAGGAGTTCTCGATTCTGGCATATCTGTTGAAAAACAAGGGGATGGTGATGAGTATAAAGCGAATCTACGAATATGTCTGGCAGGAGGAATTTTTTGATAATGACAGCACGGTTATTATGCATATTTCTAATCTGCGTGATAAACTCGAAGGCGGAGCACAGGAATTTCAATACATTAAGACCGTATGGGGAGCGGGTTATAAAATATGAAAATAAAGATTAAGGCAACACATATTCTTGGGGTAATCGTTGCTATAGCAGCATTTTTTTTCATTCATGCAGAGGCAAGTTATCTAATATCCTATCTCAAGATTGTAAAGGGAGAGTCTTTTCACACAGCGGCATATTATATTTTAAATGTAGGGAATATCATCAGTATCCTTGTTTTTATTGCCATTGTCATCTGCTTTTCCAAATATGTAAAAAATGGATTAGGCAGTTATCTGATACTTTCGGTACTGGTTTCTATCGCGGTCGTCTGCCTGTTGATTTTCTTGACTGGAAAAGCGCTGATGGTGGGCAATGTACCGGAAAAGATACAGAATATGATGACTCAGCCGGAGAAAGTCCTTTTATTCAGTTTTTTTGTGATTCTGTATATGATGGCCTTAATTGGGATTTTTGTGATTTCTTTTCAACTGATGGTCAAAAGAAAAATCAAATATTTAGAATACATCACTGCGGAAGTTAAAGAAATGGAAGAGCACGGATTTGGAAAGGAATTAGCTGTAAAAAGCGAAGATGAGCTGTCCGAACTTAGCCAGAGCATCAGCAGGATGTCGGTCACATTAAAAGAAAAAATTGATGAGCAAAATCGGCAGAACGAGGAGCGCCTGCAGTTGATAGCCGATATTTCCCACGACTTGAGGACACCGCTCACATCAGTGATCGGTTATGGTGAACTGATTCAGGAACATATATTTACAGAACCGGTCAAATGTAAAGAATATATAGAGGTGGTAAACCGAAGGCTCGCCGATATCAATACGATGGTTGATCAATTGTTTGAGTATACAAAATTAAATCAGGCTGACTATCAGATATCGAAAAAAAATGTTGATCTCAGTGGTTTGTTCTATTTTATAGACAGTGAATACAGCAGAATTTATAGAAATAATCAGTTATCATGGAAACTTGAGACGGAAGATAAGCCAATCACTGCCAATATAGACTCGGAGAAATTCATGCGGGCAATGGAGAACCTGTTGAATAACGCTAAAAAATATGCAGTAAAAGGTTCTGAGGTCATCATGTCAGTGAAAGAGCAGGACGAACAAGTTTTTATTTTTCTGTCTAATGAAATCGAAGACCCGGAGAGATTAGATGAGAAGAAACTGTTTGACAGATTTTATAAATCAGATGAGGCCAGAAGTGAAACTTCGGGTACAGGATTGGGGCTTCCGATTGTCAAAAAAATTATAGAACTTCATGGCGGACAGATAACGGTCAGAAAAGCTGGTAACCGGATCGAATTTTCAATCACGATACCAAAATAAGAATAGAGAGGGCTTAAAATGGCAATATCAAACATAAAAGATATTATTCAAAGTGACATTCAGAGTGTATGGGATGTTGTTTTAGCAGTAGAAGATTACTCATGGCGCAGTGATCTGAGCAGGACGGAAATCGTTAATGAAAAACAGTTCATTGAGTATACAAAAGAGGGATATCCAACAACTATTACAACTACTGTTGTTGAGCCATACAAACGGTGGGAGTTCGATATGGAGAATTCCAATATGAAAGGACATTGGGTCGGTATTTTTACTTCGATAGGGAATGAGACAGAAATAGATTTTACAGAGAATGTGACAGTGAAAAAAATCGTGATGAAACCATTTTTAAAAGCGTTTCTGAAAAAACAGCAGACACAGTTTGTATCAGATTTAAAGAAAGCGATGTTACGATAATTTTTGATTTGCGGTAATGATAATAAGGAGAAATCGTTCTTCGGTCATCATTGCGCATAGGGGGAATCAGGTGGAAAGAAAAATTTTGGTAAAAGACGATTTTATTCATGCATTGAAACAAGTCGGGGTGCGGGATGGACAGACAATCATGGTACATACTTCACTCAGCAGCCTGGGATTTGTGTGTGGAGGGGCGCAGACCGTTATCGAGGCATTGATTGAATGTGTTGGGGAAAATGGAACGCTTATGATGCCGTCTCAGTCCTGGAAGAACCTGGACCCGGAGACAGGAGTGCACTGGGAAGAACCAAAGGAATGGTGGCCTGTCATACGTGAGCATTGGCCGGCGTACAATAAAGATATCACGCCGACCAATACAATGGGCGCAGTAGCGGAGATGTTTAGAAAATGGCCCGGGGCTTTAAGAAGCGACCATCCTGCCCGTTCTGTAGTGGCCTTGGGAAAACAAGCAGAATATCTGACAGTGAATCATGATCTTTCGAATATTTTTGGAGAGGGTTCTCCTATAGGAAAGCTATATGAGCTAGACGGGTATGTGCTTCTGATCGGTGTTGGATATGATAAAAACACCTCCCTTCATCTGGCGGATGTAAGAGCAGAATACCCGGGGAAGCATGATACGATAGAGCACAGCGCAGTCATGGTCGATGGGAAAAGGGAGTGGAAGGCCTATCAGACGCTCTATGTTGACGGGGAAGATTTTGAAGAGATTGGTGCTGCTTTTGAAATACAGTACAAACCAGTGAGAGTGAGCCTGGGCAACAGCAGTATCTGTCTCATGAGACAGAGGGACATCGTAGATTTTGCAGTACAGTGGATTCAGGAGAATCGATAGAAAGAAGGATTTTCATTGATATGAGCTGTATCAGGGATAAAAAATATAAACTCTAATATGAAAACGGAAAGGAAATTTAATAAAATGACAGAAAGAGAAAAGATGCTGGCAGGCCAGCTTTACGACTGTGGCGACGAAGAGCTTTTGACGCAATGGCATAAGGCGAAGGATCTGATCAGAGATTATAACAGTACAGATTCTGCTGACATAGAAAAGAAGAATCATATATTACAGGAACTGCTCGGAGGACGGGGAACAAACTTGTGGATCACCGCCCCGTTTTTTGTTGATTATGGAAATAATATCTACTTTGGAAATAATTGCGAAGTGAATATGAACTGTACCTTTTTAGATGATAATAGAATCGTGATTGGAAATAACGCTTTGATTGCACCTAATGTGCAGATCTATACTGCATTTCATCCCACGAATGCAGCCGAGCGTTTTGGGGAGCCAAAAGAGGATGGCTCCTTTGAATTCTGTAAGACTCAGACTGCTCCGGTCATCATTGGAGATAATGTATGGATCGGCGGAGGTGCCATCATTATGCCTGGTGTGACTATCGGTAATAATGTAGTGATAGGAGCAGGAAGCGTTGTTACAAAAGATATTCCAGACAATGTGATCGCATATGGGAATCCCTGTCATGTTGTCAGGGCAAATAAATAAAAATCGGAAAATCTTAGGGGATTGTCTTGAAGATAGTAAATTAAGAAGTCTCACATCACGGCAAAATGTGGTGTGGGACTTCTTATAATATGGGAAACTTTCTATGATAAAATATCTCGTTTTTGAAAAAGCAGCACATTACTTAATATCAACAAAAGAGTAAGCAGAAGCACTGGACACAGACTGCTGATTGGAATACTATCCAGGATTGACCTGGGATTTGGCAAAGGAAATATTCTGTCTACCCATAAAATACCGGAGCTCGATATCATGATACCAGTTAAAACCACTGAGACAGCTATGGAAACTCCGCTTTCTCTTACTTGCATGGCAACGAAAAAGAAGAAACTTACCAGACAGAGGTCATAAATGATGCCTGAGACAGTGTATAAGGCAATGGATAGAAGTTCATTTATTGTGAGTATCCTGTCTATTCCATGAAATAGGAGAAAGCTGGCAAACACCGCGAACTGATTTACAAGTAAGAGGATGAAGCTGGTTATCAAAAAGGTCAGATAGCGGCTGAACCAGACACTTATCCGATTCTTTCCTGATGTGACAGCATGGAATATAGTTCTGCTGCTGAAATCGGCGCAGGTAAAGAGTCCGGCGAACAAAGCACAGGATACGAGACCGATGATTTCTATTAGTAAGGTCAGCGTTCCAATCTGATTCCCTCCATGCAGGAAACCATTCACAAATTCAATGACCACGGTAAAAACCAGGCATATGCCTATTGTACTGCGATGTATTATTTTATATAATTCAGCGTTTAAGAGATTACCCAAAGTATCCACCTCCTGTCATGTTCGTAAAATATGTCTCAATGTCCTGTGCTTTTTCATCCAGCTCTTCAGCCGTTACTTGTTCTATTAAGCTACCGTCATGGAGAAAACCATAACAGGTGGCAAGCTTATGTAATTCCCCTAGAATGTGACTCGATATGATGATAGTTACATTTTTTTCCCTGTTCATTCGAAGCAGCATTTCCCTCAGTGCTATAATGCCAGAAGGATCCAGCCCGTTTACAGGTTCATCAAGAATCAATAATTCTGGATTTCCCAAAAGTGCTAATGCCAGGGCAAGACGCTGTTTCATGCCCAAAGAATAGTTTTTTACTTTTTTGCGGCTGTTTGTCAGGTGGACCAATTCAAGGATATCAGAGACACATTTTTTATCCCGAAGTCCTTTCTGCAGGCGCCGTACTTCCAGATTCTGCTCTGCGGTCATATCTGTGTAGACTGCCGGAGCCTCAATCATGTAACCAATGTATTTCTGCATACGTTGTATGTCCTTTGGTAAGTCTGTCCCTAATACCTGGATTGTACCGCTTGTTGGAGTCTGCAATCCTGCGAGAAGTTTGATCAGGGTTGTTTTCCCAGCTCCATTTTCTCCAATCAGACCATAGATATCTCCTTTGTGTACCGTTAGATTGATTCCGTTCAGCGCCATTGTGTTTCTGTACCTTTTTGTCAGATTGACCGTCTGACATATAACAGGGGATGATGTTGTTACTTTCTCTTGGATCATAAAAAAACCTCCTTTATAATTTTGTGTTCTCCACAGTCCTTTTCATATGTAAGGTTCCTGTGAAGGCAGCAGCAATTGCTGCAACAATATGACTGACTAAAATGGCAGTCCAGATTCCATTGAGCCCAAATCCGAGATGGGAGAGCAGATAAGCAAGGGGCATACGAACGATCATATAATAAAAAATCATCAGGAACATGCTCTTTGCAGGCTTTCCAAAGCCGTTCAATAGGCCAAGAAAGCAGTTCGTGACTGTGTTCAGGACATAGCCGATACTGACAATGAGAAAATAGGTTCTAACAATGGAGGCAGCCTCAGTACTCTGGATGAAAAAGCCGGACAACTGTCTGGAAAAGAATATGATCACAGCAGATAGAATAACAAGCAGGCCGCAACCAAAACACAAAGCACACTTCAAATAGTCCTTTGCACGGTCAAAGCGTTTCCCACCGACGCATTGTCCAATCACCGTAGTAAGCACCATATTCAGCGCCATCGCAGGATAAAAGAGTATGGTTTCCAATTTTCCGGTAATTCCGTAGGCGGCGATTGCTGTAATGCTGTATGTGCTGACAAGGGCAGTCAAAAAGGTAGTACTGACAGCAGGGATGCTCTGCTGTACGATGGAGGGAACCGCCTTTTGGATCAGAAGGAGAATATCCTCTTTTTTGTACAGCGATATACGGATTCCGAATAATCGCTTTTTCCTTAAATAGACCAGCATAAATATAAGACAGATAAACTGTGACAAAAGGGTTGCTATAGCAGCCCCTTTAAATCCCATATTTTTAATAAAGACAGGATCGAGTATAGCGTTGAGTACCGTGGATACCAGCATAGCTGCCGCCTGGAACATCGAATTTCCAAAACTTCTAAGTACAGCAGTAAAATAGAGGTACAGATATACGGCAAGATACCCCAATACATAAATAGACAGATAGCTGTAGGCCATAGAATAGGTCTCTGCCGGTGTGTTCAGGCCATAAAGGATAGCGGGAAGCAGTAGTTCGAGTCCTATAGTTATTACAAGGGCGAATAGAATAGAGGTAATCAGAGAGGAGACGATCAGGCTGTCGATCCGTTTCTGATTCTTAGCACCTACTGCCTGTGAGATCAGGATGGAGACGCCATTTGCGGCCCCCATGGCAATAGAGGTGAGAATCAGAATGACAGGGGTCGAGTTCGTAAGAGCTGCATAAGCTGTTTCCCCTAAAAGGTTTCCAATCCAGAGGCTGTCTACCAGGTTATAGGCCATATTTAAAAACATGGCAGCGATCATAGGCAGTGTCATTGCCATCAGGCAGTGCTTGGTATTCCCTTCTATAAAATTAATATCGTTGAACATTAAAAAGTCCTCCTTATCGTTGTAAGTTACCAATGAATGAACATTATTCATTGGTAAAGTTTATAAATACCCCTGTCGAAAACAGGGGCTTCTTCGAAACTTCATTTAAAGCCTTAATGCATAGATTAAAAAATCATAAATACGTTTTGCTTTTTCTTCAGCAGAACCGTGATTATTTAGCAGAATACCCAGTTGTCCATATACACAGAAATAGGCGGCGGTTTCGATATCATCGATTGTAATCTCACCGTTCTCACGGGCTTTTTCAAGTAATCGAATAACTGCAGGCACGAGCTTTTCACAGACCTTAAGAGAAAGCTGGTCGTGAAACTTTTTGTTGTCGGCTTCATGAAAGACCTGGTAGAAATCCGAATCGTCAGTTTCCACATCTGCAGGCATAGCCTTCAAGAGCTGCTTTAGCGGCATATCCGGAATATCCGCCGGAAGGGAAAGTCTGTCAGCCAATACCTGGGCATATTGGTCTATTGTACAGTCGAAAAGTGCTTCTTTTGATGGAAAGTAACGGTAACATAATCCTTGTGCCACTCCAATCGCCTTGGCAATATCTGCAATAGAAGTCTTTTCATATCCTTTTTCGTGAAAAAGACGCATGGCAGTTTCTATGATTTCCTGCTTTCGCTCTTCGGGTTCTTTCGTAATCCGCATGTATTTCGCCTCCTTTTAACAGCAGTATACGCAAGTCCATGATTTTGTCAATGAATAGTATTCATTCAATGAGGGCTATAAAAACTTGACACTGGGATGTACTGGGGGTTATGCTGTATACAGCTACAGATAGAGTAACAGGTGGAGGATTTTCCAGCCCACGAAAGGACGGAATATGGATGGACAAGAGTAAAATATATGTATGGGGGCAGGGATGTCTTGCAGTACTAAAGGTGGAAGTATTTTTCAAGTTTATGACGTTCTTTGTGATCGGCCCCATTTTAGATTGGATTTTCACGACCTGGGTACTGGGTGATACTCCTGTATTCAATGAGGGAATGTTCTTCAGTATACTGTCGCCTTTGGGCTTGATTTTGACTCTGGTGCTATTTCTTGCGGCTGCGTTATGGTGCTACTATGAGATTAGCTGCCTGATCCATGCCGTGTACTGGTCAAGGATAGGGGAGAGGGCCGGACTCGAGGAGATTTTAAAGGGAGCTTGGGGGAACAGGAAGGAATTGAAGCACATTTCTATCCTTCTGGCGGCTGTATATTTTGTGCTGTTCCTGCCGCTAGTCCATGTGGGGTATTTAAATTCCCTTGTCCCGAAGGTAGAGATTCCACGATTTGTCATCGGGGAGCTACAGCGAACCAATATAGGTAGTCTCGGTGTCTATGCAATCCGTGCGGGATCTCTCATATTATTTATGGCATTGGCCCTGGTGCCGCTTGCTATGATATTGAAAAATATGAACTTCATAAAAGCTGTGAGGCAGAATTTTAAGTGGTACCGTTTAATCAGCCTGACTGACAAATTAAAACTCTGGTCCGTATTTATTTTGTGGTTTTTCGCGGAGAGCTGGCTTTTAGATTTGCTGCAGGGAAGACTGATTCAAAACCAGGATTTTAATTTATCAATATTAAAATATTTCCTGCGTTCCCAGTCTTATCGGACAGGTCTCTTGTACTGGCTTTTCTTTACCCTTCTCCAGTGTGTGGCAATGGCGTTGGTATACCTGCTGATGCTTGGGATTCTGGAAAAATATGGAGAACTTCCGTCCATTTCAGGACCGGAGAAGGGAAATGAAGTCTTAAAGCGAACAGCCCGGACAGCAGCAGGAGGCGGAAGGTTCCTTGCGGCAATCGGAAAGAAGTTCTGGAATTCCAGAAAGCATAAAAAGCTTTGGGCAGGATTTCTTCTTTTGCTTACAGCAGCGGCAGTGATTGGATATTTTAATGAAGCGCCGCTGCTCCATAAGCCCTGGGCAATTGGACACAGAGGCTGTATGTATGAGGCAGAAAATACGATAAAAGCCGTGGAGACTGCCTCTGGCCTTGGAGCGGATTATGCCGAGATCGATATTCAGCTTTCCAGTGACGGTATTCCCATGGTGGTTCATGATGAAGGACTGCAGAGGCTGGCCGGTGTGTCCGACAAGGTGGAGGATTTGACTACAGCCCAACTCAAGGAGCTGACAGTCACCTCCAATGGAAAGACGGGGGATATTCCTACTTTTGAGGAGATGATCCTGGCCGCACAGAAGACGGAAAATCAGATTGGCCTGTTGGTGGAACTAAAACCTACAGCAGATAATAAGGAAGAGCTTGTAAACAAGGCAATCGAAATCGTAGAAAAGTGTAAAGCCCAAAATCAGTGTATTTTTATGTCACTGGACTATGATAGTGTGTATCTGTTAAAGGCAGAGCGTCCGAAATGGTGGGTAGGCTACTGTATTTACGGCGGTGCAGGGAAAATCGAGGATGCTGTCTGGGAATACAAGATTGATTTCCTCGCCATAGAAGAAGGGCTTGCAAGCAACAGCTTTATGGAGAAGGCCAGAGACAGTTGGCTTCCAGTATATATTTGGACCGCTAATAATTACGATGATATGGAGAATTATCTTCAGATGGGAGCATCCGGGCTCATTACGGATATGCCGGATCTGGCCAGAGAGGAGATTGACAGCTACATGAAAAATCATCAGGAATATTATGTCTATGAGGGGAAAGGCTACCCCCAGGAAAAATAAAATTGTTCGAGAGGATCATAATGGAACGTATATTAGTAGTAGAAGATGATCTGGCATTAAATGCCGGGCTTTGTTTTGAACTGGATGCGGCTGGCTATGCTTCGGTTGCGGCCTATAACTGCCGAAAGGCACAGTACCTGACGGCATCGGAGAGCTTCTCGCTGGTCATCCTGGATGTGAATCTGCCGGACGGGAATGGATTCGACCTCTGCCGGGATATGAAGACATTACACCCGGAACTTCCCATCGTATTTCTGACGGCAAATGACCTGGAAGCGGATGTATTAAACGGACTGGACCTTGGGGCAGAAGATTATATTACCAAGCCGTTCAGTACAAGTGTGCTGGTAAAGAAGATCGGGATTTTGTTAAGACGCGGACAGAGGATTCCGTCGGCAGAAGCTGCGTTTGATGACGGGAACCTGCTTTTGGATTTGGAGAATATGGTTGCCCTGCGTGGGGGCGAAAAGATTGCGATCACGCCAAATGAATATAAGATTCTGCGTCTTTTAATCGCTAATGCAGGAAATATTGTTAGCAGACAGAGGATTTTGGAGAAGGTATTTGACAGTGTGGAACATTACATTGATGACCACGCCCTCACAGTGAACATCAATCGGCTGAGGAATAAAATAGAGGATGAAAACCATACCTATATCAAGACAATCCGCGGAATGGGATATGCCTGGATCGGAGGGAGAGCATGACTTGGCTATCTGAATTAAAAATCAGGACATGGATCCCGGCGTTTTTTTCTTTTTTTCTGATAGTACTCATTTATGCCGGCCTGTGGTATTACCTGCCGGATCCTGCACCACGTCATCTGATTTTCGCAGGCGTGGTGCTTCTTTTTCTGATTAGTATGGCATGGACACAGTATCTGCGCCGCAAGACTCTTCAATTTTCTGATGCCGTATGTGATACCATAGAACAGTTGGGCCGGGGAGAGGCCGAAATGCCCTCAGTCAACGTCTGTGACAATGGGGCAGATACACGTATCATGGAGACTCTTTATCGGTATTATGAGGTTATGCATGACAAACAGAACGACAGCATCCAGGCAAAACAGGAGATTCAGGAGATTATTTCCGACATTTCCCATCAGGTGAAAACACCGATTGCCAATGTGAAGATTTATACGAATATTCTGCGGCAGCATGAGCTGGATCCAAAGCAGAAAAATGAGTTTTTCGATCTTCTGGACGGTCAGGTGGAAAAGCTGGATTTCCTCCTGCAGTCCATGATCAAGATGTCCCGGCTGGAGACCGGAATCGTGAAGCTTGATGCAGTGAAATGTCCGGTCCAGGATACGGTGATGCAGGCCATGAATGTGGTCCTGATGAAAGCGGAGGAGAAGCAGATCGAACTGTCAGCCGACTGTCCCCCGGATCTGGAAGCACAGCATGATCCGAAATGGACGGCCGAGGCACTGGGCAATCTTTTAGATAATGCGGTGAAATACACTCCGCCAGGAGGGACGGTATCTGTGCGGGCACAGGCCTGGGAATACTATGTCCGAATCGATATCACAGACACGGGAATTGGAATTGCAAAGGAACATCACCACGATATTTTCAAACGCTTTTACCGGTCAGAGGACGTATCACGGGAGGAAGGCGTTGGAATCGGGCTTTATCTGTCCCGTGAGATCATCACCTATGAAAAAGGCTATATCAGTGTTAAATCAACGCCCGGGCAGGGAACGACATTTTCCGTATACTTGCCGGCTTAAAAATTAGACATCAAGGGAGAACTTATTTATGAATGTAATAGAAACACAGCATCTGACCAAAATCTTTAAGGACGGTGCAAGTGAAATCCATGCCTTAAATGACGTGAACCTTACCATAGAAAAATCCACATTCAATGCGGTAGTGGGGACCAGCGGAAGTGGAAAGACTACGCTGATCAACATGCTAGGCGGGCTGGATACACCTACCAGCGGTACGGTTACCATAGATGGCACGGTGATTACCGGAATGAAGGACCGGGAGTTGTCGATATTCAGGCGAAAGAAGCTGGGCATCATTTTTCAGAACTATAACCTGGTCCCTACACTGAATATTTATGAAAATATCGTGTTCCCGGTAGATCTGGATGGACGACGCGTGGACAAGGCTTTTGTGGAAGAGGTCATACATACCCTTCATCTGAAGGAACGCCTGGGAGATTATCCCTATCAGCTTTCCGGCGGTCAGCAGCAGAGAGTGGCAATCGCAAGGGCTCTGGCAGCCAAACCATCTGTGATTCTGGCGGATGAGCCGACAGGAAGCCTGGATTCTAAAAACAGCCAGAACATAGCCGGGCTGTTGAAAGAATGTGTAGATACATTCAAACAGACGCTGGTCATGATTACGCATAATCTGGAACTGGCACAGCTTGCCGACCGGGTGGTCCGTATGGAAGACGGACGGATTCAGGAGTAAGGGGGACAGGACAGTATGTTTGAACATATCAATACGAAGCTCTGCCGAAAGTTGGCGATACGCGAAATCCGGTTCCACAAAGTCCGCAGTGTCCTGACCATTCTGATGGCGGTCCTGGTAACAGGGATTTTTTCTTTTGTCCTGTTTCTTGTCTCAACAGAAGGGGCAGGCTATGAATATCAGATCCGCGGAATGTCCAATACCCAGGCGGATATACTTTTTACCGGACTGACAAAGCAGCAGGCGGAAAGGCTCTCAGAGCTTAAGGATGTGAAGGAGGCACCCTGGTATCAGTCTGTCGGGACGGTATCAGAGGGAGGCGCTTCCTATCAGCTCGCTTCGTATTCTAAAGGATATGCACCTACGGTAGAAGCAGTCCCAACCCGCGGAAGACTGCCTGAGAAGTCAGACGAGATTGCCATGGAGGTCCAGGCCGCCTATGCACTGGGAGGGTCCAGCAGGGTAGGGGATTCCATTACCCTTTCTTTTGTCCCGGAACAGGGAGAAGAACCTGTAAAGCAGGAGTTTACACTGGTAGGTACCTGGGATTCCAATATGTATTCCTATCTTATGTGGGTGTCGGATGAACTGGCAGACCAGTTCCCGCAGCCGGCAAATACCGCCAGCATTACAGCCGGAGTGAATCTTTGGCGTACCTGGCACATCGAGGAGAAGGCAGAGAAGCTTGCCAGAGAAATCGGTGTGACAGATCCGCAGCAGTACACGGTGAATTCGGTTTTCCAGGAGGAGAATGCAGAACGCATCACAAGTCATACAGCCTCCATTCTGAAAAACTGCCCTATTGTTTTTTTATGCGGTTTTCTGATGTTCTTTTCTATCTTCCAGATGATGCTGGAGCTGGACATCCAGTTCTATGGGCGTATGAAGACAATCGGTATGACGCCGTTGCAGATGAGGTGCGTGGTCTATCACTGGGTGGGAATTCTTGTCTTATTCAGTGTGCCGCTGGGGTGGCTTTTAGGATACGGACTAACGCAGTGGGTGTCCGCTACCTTTGTGCTGACAGGTAATGATTTACCGGGGATGAGTCTGGTCCTTCCCTGGTATGATTTTGTACTTTCCCTGCTGGGAACATGGGTGACGGTCTTTCTGGCAGCCTTCTGGCCGGCTTTAAAGGCCAGCCATATGACTCCTTTACTTGCCTTACATTATACAGGACATCCAACGCGTCACCCAAAAAGAGACAAAGAGATTTCCGGGCATACATATCATCCCAATTCTCTATTTCTCATCGCCTGGAAAGGAGTGGCCCGCCAGAAGGGCCGTATGGCATTTGCTTTGGCAGCACTTCTGGTATCTGCGGTGTTTGCAGGTGTAGTAGCAGTGCAGTATATCAGTCGGGATCTGGAAAAATTTGTATCGAATAAATTTTCTTTTGATTATCTGGTCAAAGGGGATGGGCAGAAATATAATGTTTTCTATGATCCAGATGACCACAGCCTGACGCCGGAGCTGTACGAACGGCTTAGTAAAGCAGTGGGGAATCAGAATATCAGCCGGGTCTATTATGCGGAGACAAAAATCAAGCTTACGGACTTTCTCTGGAAGGAAATAGTGGACTACTATGAGCGGAACATGGAGTATTATCAGGATTATCTGCAATATGTGGGATTTGAGGAAGCTTTCCGTGAGTTGAAAGAAGATCATACGATATCGGCCGCGGTCTATGGCGTGGAAGAGGAATACATGTGGGTGATGACAAATGAAATGTTCGACCTGTCAGGACACTATGACCAGGAAATGTTCGAACATGCGCCCTTTGCCTATGTGTCCGGTATGAATAAGAATACGATGAATCAGGCAGATGATTACGACCAGCCTCTCCCGAAGGAAGGGTCTGTTCTTTCCGTGGATGAAGCCGATTATACAGTCATGGGGACTGCCCGTCGGCCATATAATTCTATGTTCGTGAAACCGGATGCCGCATTTTATCTGGAATGTTATATTTCAATGGCCAATTTCCAGAAACAGTATCCTGGCCGTTCACCAGTAGAATTGCTGATCAGTGCACCGAATGGGCAGGAAAAAGAAGTGGCACGGATCGTAGATTCCTATCAGGAAGAGAAGGGGTATAACTATTTTACCATTGACAGACAGCTTTATTACGACGGCGGGAGAATGTCTGTATGGACAATGCTCGGACCCAAAATCATCCTGAGCGCCATCCTATTTCTGATTGCGATTTTAGGATTCATCAACTTGATTCTGCACAGGACTCTGGCACGTAGTAAAGAGTTCGCGGTTTACCGAAGTCTGGGCATGAGCCGCGGGGAGCTTTTGAAACTACTGATTTTGGAGAATGTACTATTTACGGTCATGGCTGGAGTTTTGGTTTATGGTATATCAGCGATTGCTGCAGGACCGCTGGTGCAGTACCTCAATCGAAGTGAACCAGATGTGTGGTTTACGTACCATTTTACACTGGCACCCGCACATGTATTGATGGCGGTGCTTATAATACTGGCAGTCATGCTTCCTATTTTCTCTGTTCACGTTACAGAACAGGAGAGCATTACACGACGGCTGAATATGGATGCATAGATTCCCAAAAGAATTGTAGTGGATTTTATATAGCAGGATATTTTTCAGAAATTTTATGAAAAATATCCTGCTTTTTTGGCGTTGTTAAGCAACGTCACAAAATTGTGACATTGAATGTGCCTCAAATGTGACATTGCCTTGTTATCCTGTTATTGAGAGAAGCAAGGAGGTAGCGGTATGAGCGCAAATAAAATAAAAACAAAAATGTTGAATCTTCTGGCGCAGCGGAGTTTTAAAGCCAGCAGGATGCGGAATCTGATCGCGGTGCTGGCAATTATGCTCACTACGATTCTGTTCACAACGGTGACAACGACAGGCATGGGGGCCATGGATTCTATGAAGCTGACCATGCAGATGCAGAAAGGAAGCAGGTCGGACGGTGACCTGCGCAATATGACAAAGGAACAGTTTACGGCATTAAAGGATGCAGATTTTATAGAAAAATACGGACTGCGGATGCCGGTCGGATTTCTGACGAATACGGTAAGACACAATGTGGAACTGGATGTTATGGATGAGACGCAGGCGGAGCTGACCTTCTGTAATCCAAGCCACGGGAAAATGCCTGCTGCGGCAGATGAAATCGTCGCTTCTGACCTGGCGATCCGGGAACTGGGTGCAAAACCTAAGGTGGGAGCAGAGGTTACAGTCGAATTCACTGTACATGAGCAGCAATACAGCCTTCCACTGGTCGTCTCAGGCTGGTATCCGGCATACAATGACCAGACCAGCGTGATGGTTGCGGGGGAGGCCTTTACAGAAGCCCATCCGGAAATATTTGATTTTACCTATCCCCAGGACAGGGAGATTGCAGGAACCTATTTCTCCGATTTTACGGCGAAAAGCATAGTCGGCCTGAATGATAAAATGTATGACTGGATACGCAGTGTAGGCGGAGAACCAGAAGATCAAAACGCGGATAATTACGTGCCAGGAGTCATCAATGGTATGACCAATCCAGCGCTGGACAAAAATACCATCGCAACAGGAGCAGCATTTATTGTATTATTTACCTTCTGCGGTTACCTGTTAATCTATAACGTATTTGATATTGCCGTGATGCAGGAAATCAAGCGCTACGGTCTTTACAGAACAGTAGGCATGAGCAAAAAGCAGGTCAGACACTTAATCAACAGGCAGGCATTGTGGCTTTCCTGTATCGGGATTCCAATGGGATTGGCAGTCGGATATCTGGTTGGAAAGGCTGCACTTCCGGTGGTCATGAATGTCTTATCTGTAGAATATGAGAATATTTCTGTCAGCGTTTCGCCATCACCGGTGATTTTTATAGCTTCCGCAGTTTTTGCAGCTTTTACAGTCTTCTTAAGTACCAGGAAACCAGTGCGTGTGGCAGCCAGTATTCCTCCGATTGAGGCGTTTCGGTATGTAGAGAATGCAGCAGGAAAACGCACGAAAAAGAGAAGTACAACAGGGGCCAGTATTCCCCGTCTGGCAATGTCTAATCTGGGGCGGAATAAACGCCGTACTGCATTTATCATCGTATCCTTAATGCTCTGTGTGACATTACTTAACTGCGTCGGTATCGCAGCACTCAGTCTGGATGTGGAGAAACAGGTAAACTACAACATCCGTACGGACTTTGCAGTTGTCAACGCTGTCAGCACCAACGGACAAAAAGGATTTACCATGCGCACACAGGCACTGAGCCAGGAAACGATGGAGGCAATCAAGGCACAGCCGGGTGTCAAGGATGCTTCTGCAGTATATAAAAATACCATAGAAGATACAAATGTAACCTATGATTTTGGGATTCATCCCACAAAAGATCCTTATGTGGATGAAAGAACTGGTCTGACATATGCGGCGACAGAAGAATATTACTGGTTTTCGCTGGGAGATGATAAGCGGCCGATGTGTAATGTATACGGTATGGAGGAATCTTCCATAGCACGAATGGATATACAGGAGGGGGAGCACGATCCTCATACACTTTATGAAAAAATGTTAAACGGTGAAGGTGTACTGGTTGGAGTAGGAGTTGACCGTAAAGATATGAGTATTGGAAAGGATGCAAACTTTGTAGATGTGGGGGATATCATTACCGTATATCAGGATGGACAGCCGGTAAAGAAACTGCCTGTATTGGCCAAGGCAGCGTTAAACGGAGATGATGAAGAGATTGGGTATACCAGCAATGGCACGAATCTGGTCGGAGGCGATGGCCTTTTCCTTTATTTCCCGACCAGTGTCTATCAGGAGTTATATGAGGAACCCGTAGTCTATAAGTATTCCTTTGATGTGGAAGAATCAGAACGATTAAATATGACTGCCTTCCTGAAAAAGTATATGAAAGAAGTAGATCCCAGCATCAATTATGCATCTGCTGAGAAGGCGCGTGAAAGTGCCGAGACGACGCGCACGATGATTCACTTCGTCGGCGGATTGATCGGGGCAATCTTCGGAATCGCCGGGGTACTCAACCTGCTCAATACCGTGATTACCACGATTCTGGCCCGTCGTCACGAATTTGCCACTATGCAGAGTCTGGGAATGACAGATAAGCAGCTCACCAGAATGATGATATGTGAGAGTGTCTACTATGCACTGGGCGCCTGCGGGATCGGTCTGCTCCTGTCCGTGGTGCTGGGATATACGATGGTAAAGATTCTGTTGGGAAGTATGTGGTATTTTACCTTCCAGTTTACTCTGGTTCCGGCATTGCTTGTATCCGTCCTGTTGATTATCGTGGCTGCAATTGTGCCGGTCATAGCACTGAAAATGTTTAATAAGGGCAGCATCGTGGAAAAGCTGCGGGTTGCCGAATAATCGCCGAACTATTGAAAAATGGGAATCTCCGGTGAGAAGCGGGAAGGAAATGTCAAATCAGAAGATGCAATGAATATGTTGATAGAAAATCAGGAGGATATGAGAATGAGTACAATCTTACAGACCAGAGGACTGAAAAAATATTATGGGAAAGGGGAAACAGAGGTACGCGCTCTGGATGGCGTGGATCTGCAGATTGAGCGCGGAACATTTGTTGCGATCGTGGGGACGAGTGGAAGCGGAAAGTCCACACTGTTGAATATGCTGGGCGGTCTGGACCGCCCTACTAGTGGAAAGGTGACGATTGCAGGAGAAGAATTATCAAAGCTGAGCGATGAGCAGCTTACAGTATTCAGGCGCAAAAGAATTGGATTCATCTTCCAGAATTACAACCTGATTCCGACCCTGAACGTATGGGAGAATATTATTTTCCCGATTACACTGGACGGACAGAAGCCGGATAAAAAGTTTATCATGAATGTTGCCAAAATGCTGGGACTGGATGGCAAGCTGGACAGTCTTCCGAATAATCTGTCAGGCGGACAGCAGCAGAGAGTGGCAATCGCCAGGGCACTGGCATCAAAGCCGGCCATCGTGCTCGCGGATGAGCCGACGGGGAACCTGGATACCAGGACCAGCGATAACGTGGTGGGGCTGTTAAAGACCACCAGCCGGGAGTTCCATCAGACCGTTGTGATGATCACGCATAACCCGGAGATCGCACAGATGGCAGACTATATCGTAAGGATTGAAGATGGGAAGATCGTGGTATAGCCATTTTCCCTACATCCACACTTGGAATAAGTATGTATTTTGTTAAGAGAGGCATAAGTAAATGCAGTAATATCAGTGCATTTTACTTATGCCTCTCCTTTACTATATAAATCCAAATGGTCGATTAAATGTTGTAGGGATGTACAAGAATAGCACTTTTTATTAAGACAAGTTTGTCCATAAGCTGTTATAATAGATAAAATTAGGAGGGATATACTATGAACGTGCATAAAAAAATTGTGAAAAAGGTCATTGACTATATCGAGGATAATTTAGAAAATGAAATTGATTTAGAGAAGATAGCAGAAAATATCGGATATTCCAAATTTCATCTAAATCGAATTTTTACAGAAGAAACAGGATATACGATTTACAAATATCTGCAAATGCGAAGACTTACGATTGCCGCCCAAAAGCTGGTTAATACAAAGAAACCGATTACTGAAATTGCTTATGAAGCAGGGTACAATTCACAGCAGGCATTTTCACTGGCATTTAAGCAGATTTATTTATATCCGCCTAAAACGTACAGAGATATAGGTGTTTTTGTGCCCAGGCAAAATAAAATTTCCTTGAATTTCCGCGTTTATTCTGGCTATGTAACATATAAAGTTTCTGTAACATATAGAATTTCTGTAAGAAAGATTGAGGTGGATGCAGCATGAGTACAGTACCTTATGTGATTGAGCAGACAAGCCGCGGAGAACGCAGCTATGATATTTTTTCAAGACTTTTAGCTGACCGGATTATTTTTTTAGGAGAAGAAGTAAGTGAAACCTCAGCAAGCTTGATCGTAGCCCAATTACTTTTTCTGGAAGCACAGGACCCTGATAAAGAGATTCAATTTTATATCAATAGCCCGGGCGGATCTGTGACCGCCGGATTTGCAATCTATGATACGATGCAGTATATCAAATGTGACGTAGCAACGATATGCGTTGGACTTGCAGCGAGTTTTGGGGCGTTTTTACTAGCAGGTGGAACAAAGGGAAAGAGAATGGCGCTGCCAAATGCTGAAATTATGATACATCAGCCTGCTATACATGGCAATGGTATTCAAGGCCCTGCCAGTGATATCAAAATTATGTCAGACTATATGCAAAACAGTAAGAAACGGTTAAACCGCATCTTAGCAGAAAATACAGGACGTACGATAGAAGAAATAGAACTAGATACAGAGAGGGATCATTTTATGAGTGCGGATGAAGCCCTAAAATATGGCCTGATTGACACGGTTATTTCAAAAAGATAATAAAATAGTGGAAGCATGATAATATGGAGCAGTATGATATACTTGGAAAAATATCTGTTAATATTTATGCAGGAGATTTAAGTCTTGAAATTAAGTAAAGAAGTAAAATAAAGAGGCATGAGTAAATGATGAATTGAAAGACCATTTACTCATGCCTCTTATATATAGAGGTTTTGTTTCTATGTTTACAACAATTTTTTAAATATTATTCGCAACCTCGAATGCATCCCAGATTCCATACATGATATTGGAAACATTCTTTGCATCGCCGAGCAGGTACAGTTCCGGTATCTCGAACTGAAGCTCCTCATACAAGGAATTTTCTGACTGATAGCCGACTGCCAGGATTACGCTGTCTGTTTCCAGTGTCTGCCCATTATCCAGGGTCAGGCTGGTATCCTTGAAGGAGACGGCTTTCGCACCAGTAATAACATCGACGTGATGGAAAGGAATCAGCCGTTCCAGCATTTCCTTATTGGATGCGCAGAGTGGTCCATTCACGGCAAGCAGTTTATCAAGCGCCTCCACGATGGTGACCTTTTTGCCACGCTGTGCAAGATGGAGCGCAGTTTCGCATCCCACAAGCCCACCGCCGATCACGGTGACGCGGTCACCTGCATCGACTTTTTCAAGCAGGACTTCCTCAGCAGAATAGGTGTGTTCATCGTTTCCAAGTGAAAACAGTTTTGGAGCAGAGCCTGTTGCGATGAGTACGGTATCGTAGTCTCCATTTCGTACCATGTCACTTGTCACAGCCGTATTCAAGTGGACCTCTACACCCAGTTCATTCAGTGTATATGCGTACCAGTCTGCAAGTGCGATATCATCCTCTTTGAAATCAGGTGCGCCTCCCGGGAGCAGGTTCCCGCCCAGACGTTCTGATTTTTCAAATAAGACTGGTTTGTGTCCGCGTAAGCTTAATACCCTTGCGGCTTCACAGCCTGCGACACCGCCGCCCACGATCATCACGGTCTTAGGTTTCAGTATCGGACGGTAAGCCATATCCTGTTCTCTGGCTGCCTGTGGATTGACGGCGCAATTCAGCCCGGAGTAGGAAGCGACTCTTCCCATGCAGCCTTCCTGACAGGAAATACAGGGACGGATGGAAGCGCATTTTCCACTTCTGAGCTTGTTCACATAATCAGGATCGGCAAGCAGCGGACGTCCAAGGCTGATAAAATCAGTCTCCTTGTTTTCCAGGGCTTCCAGAGCCATATCCGGGTTGTCCATTCTTCCGGCGCAGATGACCGGGACATTCACGGTATCCTTCACCATCCTGGCGTATGGACGGTACAGCCCTTTCTTCTGGTACATCGGTGGATGTGACCACCACCAGGAGTCATAAGATCCCACATCGACATCCAGTGCATCATAGCCGTATGCGACCAGTAATTCGGCTGCCTTGAGACCTTCCTCAATGTCGCGCCCCTTCTCTTCAAATTCTTCTCCCGGAAGAGCACCGTCCCGAAGCCCTTTAATAAAGCTTTTCGGGGAAAAACGCAAGGTGACAGGGAAATCTTCGCCACAGCGGTTTTTAATCTCCTCCACGATTTCTTTTGCAAAGCGCAGTCTGTTCTCAAGAGAACCGCCGTATTCATCGGTCCTGTGGTTGAATAATGAAATGGCAAACTGGTCGATCAGATAGCCTTCGTGTACGGCATGGATCTGGCATCCGTCAAAACCGCCTCTTTTCGCATTCACTGCGGCGTCTCCAAAAGATTTTACAATCTTATGTATCTCATCAACGGTCAGTTCACGGCAGGTTTTGTCAAGCCATCTGTGCTGAATCGGGCTCGGTGCGACCGGAGGGTATTCGCCGATATTGGTAGGGATTGTCACTCGTCCGAACCCGCCGGACATCTGTAAGAATATTTTCGCACCATACGCGTGGACGCGCTCTGTCATTTCCTTGCTGGAACGGACGAAAGCTACTGGATTATGTGTCGGGGAAGCAACCGCACCAAGTCCGTGTTCCTCGACTTCATCATCGACAAAGGTGACTCCGGTAATAATCAGTCCGGTGCCGCCCTTTGCACGCATCGTGTAGTACTCTTTACCGCGTTCGTTCCATCCGCCGAGTGCATCGCTGAGTCCCAATGGTCCCATGGGAGCCATGACGAAACGGTTCTTTACCGTGACATTGCCGATCTGCATCGGGGTAAAGAGTTTCTGGTATTTACTGTTCATGTGATCCTCCTTTTGATCCTGCTGCCGGTAAAAATGTATATTGTTGTTTCAGCAGCAGGTTTTCTTTGTTATAATGGAATCATAAACCCTGTATTAAGTACAGAGTCAATACAGAGAGGGAAAATTATGAAAATAAATGAATTATCCAGGATTTCACAGGTGAATCCAGAAACGATCCGCATGTACCGGACAAAAGGATTCTTAAGGCCTTCTGTGAATCCGTCGAATGGTTATTATGACTATACACTAAAGGATATGGTGAACCTGCTTTTCATCCGCAGACAGAGGGGATGTAGTATCTCACTGCAGGATATTGACAAAATGTACCACTTTGAAAGTCTTCGGGAGTTGATGGATGACTATGAAAATGCAATCGGACAGATTGATCAGGAGATTGCGGCACTGCTTGAAAAACGGAAGGCTCTTCTCATCACCCAGGAACATCTGGCTTCCTGCGTCAGCATTTCATCGGATGTGAAGGAGATTCAGGTGGAAGATGGGCGGTATGATTATTATCTGCTGGATGAAGAGCATGCTCCTGACATACAATGCTGGATGCAGCACATGGAACAGTTTGTCGTCTGCCTGCGGATTGAGCCTGAGATGCTTAGAGCAAAAGAGACTCCTGCATGTATTCCCCTGAAAACGGGGATTGGGACCTATCAGGGACTGCTCAGGAAATGCGGCCTGCGAATTCCTGACGGGGCAGTCTACTGTCCGCCGGGAAGATTCCTCACTTCGATCATTGAACTGGATCAGCTGGATTGTATCCCTGCGGATGATATACAGCCGCTGAAAGAATATGCGAAAAGAAAGGGGCTTCGCATTACCGGGGAAAGCACCGCATTTCTAATCCGGGTCAACCATACAAAGGAGAAAGAAAGCTTTGTCTTCCGCCTTCGCATCAGAGTAGAAGAGGGCAGATAACGTATTTTCGCGCAATGCTCCATATCCCTAATGCCCCATATCCATAGGACATTCTCGCCCCGTCCTTCGGGCGGGGGTATCCTTACTGAACTCTGCCAGGTTGGAAAATGGTGTCATATCTTACAAGAAATCTCTGCCGAAAGGTGCTAAGCTTATGTGCGACAAACCAACAAAGGAGTATAAGACATATGGAAACACAAAATCAAAAATGCGTGATGGTACTGGATGAGGAACTGCCGCTGGGAATGCTTGCGAATACTGCGGGAATCATGGGCATTACCCTGGGAAAGCACATCCCGGAAGCAGTCGGTCCGGATGTTTGTGATAAAAGTGGAAAGATTCATCTGGGAATTATTGCATTTCCGGTACCGGTCCTGAAAGCTTCAAAAGAGAGAATCCGAGAGATCCGGGAGCAGCTTTATCAGCCCCAGTTTTCTGAACTGACGGTGGTAGATTTTTCGGATGTGGCACAAAGCTGCAATGTATATGAGGAATATATAGAAAAGGCTGCAGGAGTGGAAGAGAAGGACCATACGTACTTCGGAGTCGGAATCTGTGGAAATAAGAAGCTGGTCAACAAGCTGACCGGGAATTTGCCGTTGCTGAGATAAAGACAGAGAAATAGAAAAGGGCATGAGGAAATGATGCGAAATATTTGCGTGATTTACTCATGTTCTTTTTGTTTGAGAATTATATAATGCACCTGTACAACGACGAAGGGAGAAAAGGAAAATGCATACAGTTCTACAGGTGAAGGACGTAACGAAAATATATAAGAAAGGGCAGAAACCGAGTCTTCATAAGGTTTCTTTTCAGGTTTGCGAGGGGGAGTTTATCGGGATCATGGGGGCTTCAGGCTCCGGAAAAACGACGTTACTCAACGTGTTATCTACCATCGACAAACCTACAGGCGGGGACGTTTATCTGAACAATATAAATCTGAAATCACTAACTGATACCCAGGCGGCAGATTTTCGGAGAGATCATCTTGGATTTATCTTCCAGGAATACTTTTTACTGGACAGTCTGACAATCCGGGAAAATATTTCGGTGCCTCTTACTCTTAAGAAGCTGCCGCCTGATCAGATAGAGACGATGGTAACAGATCTGGCAAAAAGGTTCGGGATTGCCTCGCAATTGGAAAAATATCCGAATGAGCTCTCAGGAGGGCAGAGACAGAGAGTATCCGCTGCCAGAGCGATTGTAAAGCACCCTGGGCTTTTATTCGCTGACGAACCCACCGGGGCTCTGGATTCGAGTTCTGCTACGGAACTGCTGGAGGCTCTTAAGGAGGCAAATTCGGTATTAAACACAACCATCTTAATGGTAACACACGATCCATATGCAGCCAGTTTTGCAAGCCGGATATTCCTGTTTAAGGATGGCTGCATTTTTCGGGAACTTCACAGGGAAAAGGCTGACAGACGTAGATTTTATGAGCAGATCGTAGATGAAGTCGCAGAACTGGATATGGACAGATAGGAGGAGGGGAGTTAATGAACACTTTTTATATGGCAGCAAAAAATCTGAAAAAGAAATTTTCATTCTATTCCCTGTATCTGGTTTCCGTGGCATTTGTCATTACCGTATATTTTTCCTTTGCCTCGTTTTCTTCCAATGCAGTGATTCTGGAAAAAATCTCGGAAGACGGAAGAGTGGAGACCATGTGCCGGACGATAGCAGTCTTCTTAATGATATTTGTAATATTCTATATGTCCTATTCCAACCGCTTTTTTCTGCGCAGACGGACAAAAGAGCTGGGAATCTATACCCTGTTAGGTTATCGAAAATCTACAATATTGTCACTGCTTACATTCGAGAATATATTTGTCTGCGGCGGGGCTTTTATTGTTGGAATAATCCTCGGAGGCCTTGTGCATAAAGGGCTTGTCTGCGGAATCAATATGCTGCTTGATCTGTCCATCAACAGCCAGGCAATCCCCTTCTGGAACTGGGATGCGGTAAGGCGAACGCTGCTGTTCATTTCGGCTGTTGTAATTGTATTAATGATATCGAATGGCAGATTTCTGTATCGGACATCCCTGATGAGTCTTGTCAGGTATGAAAAAAGTACGGAAAGAAAAATGAAATTCCATAAGGTTCCATCCATTTTAGGAATTTTTATGGTTTTAGGAGGGTATGCCCTGGCACTAGATATTATTCGTGGGGAAGCTTCCGTCTGGGTGAAAATCGGCTTCTACCAGATGGGATTACTGACGATGATGCTTGTAGTAACAGGGACAGTCCTTTTTATTGCCTCCTTCCTGCCATATATCATGGAAAAAAGTAAAAAACGTAAAGCCAGTTTCTATACGAAAGACAAGATTATAACGATACCCAGCTTTATCTACCGTATCCGCTCCAATGCAAAGACACTGATCATGCTGACCCTGCTTTCTGCAGCGGCGCTGACGGTTTCCAGTGTGATGGCACTTACGCTGTATTACCCTATTGCGGCGGTACAAAGAATTGCACCGTCAGAAATCGAATTCAGGGTTGAGAAGGAAGAACAGGTAGACGAGGTGAAACAGATTGTAGAAAAAGAACTGCCGGATACAAAAGGGGTCAGCTTTACCAGAACAGATCTATACAAAGTGTGCTCTTCTTCAAAGAACCTGCCACCGGAATACAGCCTTGGTGCGGCACAAAATGATACAGCGGGCGGGGAAAGTTTAAGAGAACCGGGATTTGAGTGTATGTCCTTCGCCTCCTATCAGGCACTTCTTAATGCACAGGGCAGGACAAATATAAGCAGCGGGCTGACCGCATTATCGGACAAAGAATGTATTCTGATAAAATATCAGGCTGCTCAGGGTGATGAACATTTAGACAGAGTTGATTCGGGCAGAGCAAACAGGTATTCCCTTATGCTTGATGGCACAAAGGTTTTAGTTACAGTAAGGGAGACTTCCCTGAATAATGTAATTTCCTTTGCCAACAGTATCGGCACTCTGGTAGTCAGCGATCAGTTATATGAACAGATCAGCAGTGGAACGTCTCCTGTAACACATGTTTTCAGCATCAATGGTGAGGCAGTAATAAATAATGAGGCTCTCTACGATAAGATTTCCGTGTATTTAGATGCCAGCCCGTATCTCCAGGGAAATTCACACAGAATCAACGAACTGCTGCACCTGAATAGTTCTACTTTTCTGCTGATCGGATTTCTGGTTGTGTTGTTCTTTATCGCAGCAGGAAGTATTTTATACTTTAATAATCTTTCTTCAGTCATGGATTCCAGGGCGGATTATGAGATTCTTAAGAAGCTGGGATATCGTAAGAAAACGATCAAAAGACTGATTCGAAAGCAGATACTGGTGTTTTTTAGCATTCCGTTTTTATTGGGATTATTAGACTGCATGTTTGCCGCATTGATATATAAAACAGGTCTGATGCAGAATATACTGGAAAATTCGCTGCTGCTGTATCTGCCTGTGTTCATCGCGGTCGGGATAACAGCAGGGATCTACCTGATTTATTACCTTGTTACGGTACGATCCTGTGATAAGATACTTTTCCGTGCGGATCGGGTGTAAATCATGATATAATGAGCGTTAGTGAGCAGGAGCAAGCGCAGCTTGTTCAGTGCGAACGGCGAATGGCAATCACGATAGCTGCAAAGCAGCGTTAAGCACCGCAGGTGTGGATCGTGATATAATAAAAATAGATGAGACCAGGAGGTGATGTCAATTGAAAAGAGAAGTGTTAAAGCCGGTATTTCTGTTGAACCATTTTTTCGTAATTCTCTATCTGTGCAGTTTAGCCAATGGGATGGCTGATCTTTCCATCCGGGGTCTGGTCCCGATATATCTGGCGGCACTGCTTTTAATGGACATCTCTTATATCGTATCGGCCAACGTGACAGGAAACCGGATCTTATACCTGTTCTGTGGCCTGTTAGCGCTGGATGGCTGGTATCTGCTGTTATCGTTTAGAAATGCTTTTCTGGCGGATTTGTTTTTCCGGCTGTTAAGTCCGGTTATCATATATGTATCCGTTAGGTTTATCCTGGTTTTTCTGTTCCAGGGATATTCATATAAGTATAAAAAGGGGATTGATGTACTGCTGATGATAACCTGTGTAAGTGCCATTGTCAGCGTATTTCTAACGAAAAGGATATTTGCAGCCTGCTATGGGGTACAGTTTGTGATAAGCATTCTTTCCTTCCTTTTTATTGTATTGTACCACCATGAAAGAGTTGGTTATGTTGTAAGAAGTGAAAAGAAAGCACTCCTGATTTCTGTGGGAATCACGGTTATGGGCTTTTTGATCTACTATTTTGCAACACTAGGAATCAGAGATCATATTGGAAATTTTGGAGTTTATCTGACCGTATTGATTTTTTCACTCAGTATCCATGGAATTGTTTTAAAGGAGAGCAGCGGAGTTCCACTATCAACGGTTTTTGACCGCGGACAGAGGTGGTTCGTATTTGCAGTATGTATTGCCGCCTTATGTTTGATCAGCCTTGCATACCAGCGGTCAGCCCTGCTTTTTGCAATAGAATGGAATGTGTTCGTTTTTCTTATTTTTCTCTGTAATATGATTCTGGGATGGAATCTAAGAAAGAAAAGTAATATGGGAATAAAGAATCATTATACTGCCGCACTGGAAAAATTACGGAAAGAGGAGCAGTTAAAAGCGGAGTTTTCGAATTTTCTTCATGATGATATCCTTCAGGATCTGCTTTCGGTTAAGAATATGCTGGGTAAAGCATACCGTCCCGAGGTTCAGGATATGATTTATGAGGCACTTGACGGCTTAAATGTGCGCATCCGGGAAAGGATGCAGGATTATCATCCTGTGATTCTGAAGAATCTGACAGTGAAGGAGAACTACCAACAGTTAATCAAAGAGGTAACCGCCTCATTTCCGCAGCGCCATATTACAATATCCTTTGAATGTCCGCAGGATATCTTTATACCTGAGCCTTATGATATGCTCCTGTACAGGATACTCCGGGAACTGCTGACTAACGTTTGTAAGCATTCAGATGGGGACTGCGCCTGGATCATCCTGGCTTTCGGGAAAGCGCGGGCTATATTGACTGTGAGTGATAATGGGACGGCTGAAATATCTCCAAAAGCCGTGACCAATGCTTTATCTCAGAAGGGAATCCTGTCGGTTAGGGAGCAGACGGAAGCCCTCGGAGGCTCTATGGATGTCAGTAGGAATCAGCCGTGCGGCATGCAGATCAGAATTGAAATACCGATGAAAGGGGATGTTTCTTATCAACATTTTGTTAGTTGACGACCATAAGCTTTTTGCAAAGAGCCTTGCAATTGCACTGGAGGAATATGAGGAAATCGAGGAATTTCACTATATTACCCAGCTTCTGGATCTGCCTGAAATGATCAAAAGTAAAAAAATTGATATTGTCCTGATGGATATCAATCTCGGGAAACTAAGTACGGATGACGGGCTGAGTATAGCACGAGGACTCAAGAAGAATGCCCCTGATGCCAAGATCATCATGCTTACCGGGTATGATCTTCCGGTTTATAAGTACGAGGCAAGACAGATGGGAGCAAGCGGTTTCCTCAACAAGAATATCAGTCCTGACCAGCTGGTAGATGCCCTGCTGGCAGTGAACCAGAATCAGACCTGCTTCCCAGCAGAGGAAGCGCTGATCATTGAAGAACTGACGAGCATGGAGAAGAAGATCCTGTCCCTGGTCAGCATCGGGAAGAAGCGCAGGGATATCGCAGCCGAACTGTATATCAGTGAGAGGACCCTATCTAACCATTTGCAGCATATCTATGAAAAGCTGGATGTGGATTCCTCGGTCGAGGCGGTCACAAAGGCAATCCAGATGGGATACCTTGCACCACTCTTTTAAAATCACACCGCAATGAAATGTTTTGGAATCCGGAATTAAATTGGAAAATATTGCCGAAAGCCTTCCCAGTTTGTCGAAATTCGGGTATGATAGATAAAAGAGGTCATGTGATTATCAAGACCAATGGAAAGGATGCGATCTGAATATGCAGAAGAAAATCATACCCTTTATCTTTACGATTGCATTGATTATTTCAGGCTTTTTTGCGTTATACTCAATTGGTAATGTACAGGGGAATGCCAGAGTAGTTAATTATACAGGTATCGTCCGCGGCGCTACTCAGAAACTGGTAAAAGAAGAATTGAATGGGGAGCCGGATGATGCTTTGATAAGACGCCTGGACGGAATCCTCAAGGAGCTTCAGACGGGTGAGGGCGACAATAATCTGATTTATTTGAAAGATAAGGTATTTCAGGATCAGCTGGCACTTCTTCAGGAGAAGTGGGCACAGATCAAAGAGGAGATCCAGAATGTCCGCCAGGGAGGAGATTCGGAACAGCTTTATCAGTTAAGTGAGGATTATTTTACGGAAACAGATGTTGCAGTCCATGATGCAGAAGCCTATACAGAGCGCAGAGTTCAGCACGCCAGGTGGGGACTGGGCCTGCTGACTGCAGTCTGGCTGCTTGTGGCTGCCTTTGTCGGTTTCTTCACCTCAAGGATTTCCAAACGCCAGCAGGAGATTCAGAAGATTGAAGACGAGAACCGCAGGAAGAGCGAGTACCTTTCGGTACTGGCAAAGCAGCTTCAGGCTCCGATGAATGAAATGTCAGAGCTTTTGTATATCACAGATATTGAAACCTATGAGCTGCTCTTTCTGAATGAGGCCGGGCAGCGCACGTTTAATATTAAAAATTTTTATGGACAGAAATGTTACAAGATTTTGCAGGGGCGGGAAAGCCCATGCCCGTTCTGTAACAATGATATCCTAAAAGAAGGGGAAAATGTCACCTGGGAACATACCAATCCGATCACCTCACGCCATTATCTGCTGAAAGACAGGCAGATTATCTGGGATAACCGGAAGGCAAGGATGGAGATCGCCTTTGACCTGACGGAGAGTGAGAGTAAGAAGCAGCAGCTACAGTACCTGTTGGATGCCGAGCAGATGATCGTGGATTGTATACATATTCTTTATAAAAAGCAGAATGTGGAGAGGAATATCCGCGAGGTACTGGAGATTGCCGGGAAGTTTCTCCTGGCAGACTGTGCCTATTATATTAACATCCGGGACCACAGTCTCGTGGTCGAACAGGAATGGCATAAGGACAGTAAGCACGCACTGAATATAGAATATCAGAGTATCCCGTATGAGATAACACAGCGCTGGATCAAATCATTTGAAAAGCAGAAGTGTCTGGTCATAGAAGATATTGAATATCTGAAAGAAAAAGAGCCAGTGGAGTACGACATGTTCAAACAGTACGATGTCCGCTGTATGATTGCGTCCTCTCTGGAATATAAAGGAGAAATCAGCGGCTTTATTGGACTGATCAACCCTCCGGCCGACCGTGTACAGCATATTGTTTCATTTCTACAGACATTGAGTTATTTTATCGACTTATCGATCCAGCAGGATATTGCACAGAATCAATTGGCGCAATTAAGTTATCACGATATGCTGACATCTTTTTATAATCGCAACCGGTATATAGAAGATGTACAGAAGTTTTCAAAAATGGACCATGAGATCGGTGTGATTTATCTGGACATCAACGGGCTGAAGGAGATTAATGACACCTATGGACACTCACGTGGTGATGAGGTGATCACTGCGGCGGCCGGATATATGAAAGAGGTATTCCCTGCGGATCATATTTATCGGATCGGAGGGGATGAATTCGTAATTCTGAGCTTACATATGGAGGAAGACGTATTTATGGAACATGTCAGGAGACTGAAAAGCATTGTCCAGGAGAATCCGTATCTGAAGATTGCGCTTGGATACCGCTGGTCGCAGCACTCCCGTGAAATACTATCTCTGATCAAACAGGCGGATGCCGATATGTATGAAGATAAAAGGATCTATTATCAGAATCACTCGAAGTCCCCTCGTTACCGGCATATCAGTGATGATGGTAATGACCTTCAGGCATGAGAACACCATTCAGGCATAAAAGGAACCATTTGGGCAAAGATTCCCAATGCAGCTAAAGTTTGATTTATAGTTGTTTTCATAAAGACAGATACAGGAGGAAGACAACACAAATGCCAAAACAGAAAAAAATATGGGAAATCATGCAAGATGCAGGTTTTGAACCGATTGAAAATGAGATGATCATTGTATCCTACGCCCCGGAAAATCTGAGCGATGCGGTCATAAGATTCCTGCGATGCAGTAATCAGTTTTTTATACTGCAGATCTGCATGGATACACTGATTTTAATACCCTTTGGGAAAATGACGCTGGGTCTGAAAAGAGAAGTCGCTTTTGAAATTCCATTTACCACGATTAAAAATATTCAAGTGGAAGAGTGTGGACTGAATTACACCATCCTCATAGAGACAGATCATGATATCATCCGTCTTTCTGCCCAGCAGAAGGAACTCAGTGATTTTCGCATGGCAGGTCTCCTGGGCGGAATGGGCGACTTTGAGAAAAACTGGCATAAGGAGAATCTGGATCATACACTGGAGGCATTGAAAGGGATTGTTTCAGAAGCCTGAGCATAAAAAAATTAAGCAGTGTTTCATCGCAGAAACACTGCTTAAAATCTGCCTAAAAGAAGTATCACTCAGGGTATGTATAATCTTGTTCTAGTTCTAAAATCTTTTGCCAATCACGTTCTTCACGTAGAACACGTAGTATATGAATTTCATTATCTTGCATTCCTTCTGGCATCTCTCAATTTACTGATTTTTTTAAAAGCATCTTCTAGTGGCATCTCTCTGCCAGCCTCCATATCATCAATTCCTCTATCCAACAATCTGAAAATATGATCATCATTCTGTTGTAAGGCAGAGGTTTTATTTATAGCTGTTGATTTATGTTATCACTCCGTTCCTACTGTTCTGAAATAGTTTATGCAGTTCAGTTTTTCTTAGTCATAGTTTAACATATATTTGCAAGAGGTACAATTAAAAATCTTAGACTTTAAGAAATAGATAATTGCAAAATCGAGAGGTAATTTCTAATTTAGGAGATGTGTTCCATACTTGACAGAAACCGTTATGTTTGTTATCATCAGGAACGTAAAGGAGCAATAATACCATGAAAATTTTACTTAAGATTCACCCAAGATCACGAAAAAACTCTGTACAATTGATACCGATGAAGCATTGTGCAGAGTATAGCGAATAGAGTACATTTCACATTCATCGGGATGAAGCAATCAAGACCAGCCGGAAATTTCTGTCTGTTTTGGTTCTTTTTCTCGTATGATTTTATGTATCAGAGGGCTATGGCGAACAATGTTTTGTCCATAGCCTTCTGATATTTTACAAGAAAAGTGTCAATTTAGCAGAAGGCAGATACGCAGGCGTATTTTGTCTTCTGCTTTTTTATGCACAAAATAAGCATAAATCAATAGATTTGAGAGAGGATTTGATAGATATGAGTTTATTAGAAATAAAGCAATTAGCACATTCATTTGGCGATAATCTGCTTTTTAAAGATGTGGACATCGTAGTAAATAAAGGGGAACATATTGGTATTGTGGGACAAAATGGAACAGGAAAGAGCACATTGATGAAAATCTGCACCGGGCAGATCGTCCCGGATGCAGGGCGGATTGTATGGCAGAAGGGAATTTTGGCAGGTTATCTGGACCAGTATGCAGAGATTGAAGAGAATATCAGTATGCAGGACTTTTTAAAAACTGCTTTTCAGGAGCTCTATGACATGGAAGAAAAAATGAACCAATTATATGTCCAGTCAGCAAACGGAGAGGAAGACAAACTGCAACTTGCTTTTTGGTATCAGGAAAAGTTAGAGCAGAGCGGTTTCTATTCGATAGAAGTACGGATACAGCAGGTGGTCATTGGACTGGGCTTATCTGCAATTGGTCTTGAAAAGCCGATTGCAGAGATGAGCGGTGGACACAGGGCAAAAGTGATCTTAGCAAAACTCCTCCTGGAAAAACCGGATGTCCTTCTGCTGGATGAGCCAACTAATTTTCTGGACAAAGAGCACATTACATGGCTTTCAGAATACCTTTCTAAACTTGAACAGGCTTTCCTGGTAATTTCTCATGATTATGAATTTTTGGAAAAAACGGCCGACCGGATACTGGATATTGATAACAGAAAGATTACAAAATATTATGGGAGTTACAAAGAATTTCTGCAGAAGAAGACACTTCTCAGGGAAGACTATATACGGCAGTATACGGCTCAGCAAAAAGAAATTCAAAAGACAGAAGAGTTTATCCGAAAAAATATGGCTGGAAGAAAGTCCAAGATGGCAAGGGGAAGAAAAAAGCAGTTGGACAGGATGGATAGGCTGGAAACACTGGAAGTAAAAGAGATTAGGCCATCCTTCCATTTTCAGGAGCTGCCGCTGACAGATACAGAACATTTGGCAGTCAGACAACTTTCAGTAGGATATTATTATCCTGTCCTTTCCGGGATTGATTTTATGGTTAAGGGAGGACAGAAGGTAGTAATTACAGGATTCAACGGAATTGGAAAATCAACACTTCTGAAAACACTGATCGGGCAGATTGCGCCGCTGGATGGAAAGTTTCATTTTTCGAGCCAGGTGAAAATCGGATATTTTTCACAGGATCTTAAGTGGGAGGATGAGAATCAGACTCCAATCCAAATAATGGCAGAAAAATATCGAAATCTGACGATAAAGGATATTCGAAAACAACTGGCACTTGCCGGAGTGACAAAAGAGCATGCAATGCAGGCTGTACACAGCCTGAGCGGCGGAGAGCAGACAAAAGTAAAGCTGTGTCTGCTGATGCATACACCCTGCAATTTTCTGATTCTGGATGAACCAACGAATCATCTGGATGTGCAGGCGAAGGAGGCATTAAAGGAGGCACTGATAAATTACCGTGGCACGGTGCTGTTCGTCTCCCATGAAGAACTGTTTTACCGCGATTGGGTGGATCGGGTGATCCATATTGAAAATTTTGTATAAATGAACAGAGTTGTGGAATGCCGCAAAAGGGCGTATAATTTTCTCATCAGATAAAATCGAAGGGAGAGACATCGTATGAAAAGAAGTTATCAGGTCTTAATCAGTATCATTGCAATTGTATCCAGTATTTTATCGGCAAGCATTGGTTTTGGATATGTTGGGGGAAGCAGCCAGTCATTTCTCGTCAAATTTCTCTGCGATTTTGCTTTCATCATTACACCAATCAGTACTATATGGCTGGTAATCGCGCTGATCAGAAAAGGGAAATAAGAACAGGAGTATGTAATTCATGAAAATTTTATTAGTAGAGGATGACCCGGAGATCAGTGGGATGCTTCGGGACTATCTGGTATGTGAGAATTTTGAGGTAGTATGCGCGGCAGACGGAGAAGAGGCGTGTAAAAAGTTTGAGGACGGCATCTTTTGTATTGTGCTGCTGGACCTGATGATTCCCAAAATCAGTGGGATGGATGTGATGCAGCATATCCGTCAAAAAAGTACGGTGCCGATCATCATCATATCCGCCAGGGACACAGAACTGGATAAGACACTTGGTTTGGGGATGGGGGCAGACGATTACATAACAAAGCCGTTTTCAGTCACAGAGGTACTGGCGCGGATCAAGGCTAATATCCGCAGAAGCACCCAGTATGCAGCCGCAGTCCAACCGGAGGAGCCCGTGGAGCTTACTTTGGGAGAGCTTGCCATGAACCTTTCAGATTATACAGTTACAAAGGCGGGTGAGAAGCTTGATCTGACAGCAAAGGAATTTGATATTTTAAAGCTTCTTATGATGAATCCGAAAAAAGTTTACACCAAGGCGCAGCTGTACTCTCAGATTTGGAACGATGCCTATCTGGGTGATGAGAATGCGGTCAATGTCCATATCAGCAGGCTGCGCAATAAGATTGAAGCAAATCCCCGTGAACCGGAGTATATTATCACGGTATGGGGGATTGGATATAAGTTAGGAGAAGTCTCATGAGCGATTCTATGATCATATTCCTGCTTTCTGCGGGGATTCTGGCTCTGATTGGTGTGATCATTTATCAGCAGTATGTATTTCGGTCGGGATTTAGGAAAGAAGTAAAAGAGATCAGTAAGAAACTGGAGGAGATATCTGACAGCGGCAGCGATGAGAAAGTCATGGTTTTTACGGGGCATTCCTCCATGAAGGAACTGCTGTTACAGATCAACCGGCTGCTGATGGACTGTCAGAAGGCAAAAGCAGATTTTCGGCGTGCAGAGATTTCCTCAAAAAAAATGCTATCGAATGTTTCCCATGATATCAAGACGCCCATGACGGTGATTCTGGGCTATCTGGAAATCATCCGCCTAAACGGCGATCCGGACCAGGTAATGCTGAAAAAAGTGGAGGCTAAGGCCCACCGTGTGATGGAGCTGATCAATCAGTTTTTCTCACTGGCAAAACTGGAGGCAGGAGATACAGACATTGAACTAAGCAGAATAAACATCAATGAAGCCTGCCGGGAGAATATCTTAGACTTTTATGAACTGCTGACACAAAAGGATTTCAAGATTGACATTGAAATCCCGGAAGAGAGTCTCTATGCACAGGCTAATCAGGATGCGCTTCAAAGAATCCTGTTCAACCTGATCTCCAATGCAATCCGGTATGGCGCGGACGGAAAATACCTGGGGCTTTTCCTGCACGGTGACGAGGAGTTTGTATATATCGACGTAGCCGACAGGGGAAAAGGGATAGAAAAAGCATATGCAGATACTGTTTTCGAGCGGTTATATACGATGGAAGACTCACGGAGCAGAGACATGCAGGGGAATGGTCTGGGGCTGACGATCGCGAAAAACCTGGCACAGCAGTTAGGCGGGGATGTAACATTGGTCAGCGATCCCTATGTGAAAACTGTCTTTACCATAAAATTAAAGAGAATTACCTATTAATCATTTCGGAAGAAAGAAATTCGTAAGATTTATTCAAGAGTTTTGAAAAACTGTACCGATATAATAACAGGTAAGAAAGGGGGCACATCACATGCCATACATGATACAGACAAACGATCTTACCAAGACTATCGGAGAAAAGGAACTGGTCTCCAATGTCAACATCCATATTCCAAAGGGACAGATTTACGGTTTTCTGGGGCCTAACGGTGCAGGAAAAACAACAGTAATGAAGATGATCACAAATCTCTGGAAACCGACCGCGGGGACGATTGAACTTTTCGGAGAAACTTTAACTCCTAAATCTTACGGGGTTCTAAAGAGAATGGGAAGCATCATTGAGTTTCCGATCTTTTACGAACATATGACAGGAATGGAGAATCTTATGCTCCACTGTGAATACATGGGCTACTATCATAAGAACAGCATCCCCGAAGTACTTAAAATGCTGGATCTGACAAAAGCCGCTGACAAACCGGTAAACAGCTATTCTTTGGGAATGAAGCAGCGTCTTGGCATTGCAAGAGCAATTCTGTGCAGACCAGAGCTTTTAATCCTTGATGAACCGACCAACGGACTCGATCCTGCTGGTATGAAACAAATCCGTGATCTATTGAAAATGCTCAGCAGAGAATATGGAATGACCGTTATGATTTCCAGCCATCTCCTCTCGGAGATTGAAAGTGCTGCCGATATGGTAGGAATCATCCAGCATGGTAGACTGCTGGAGGAAATCAGTATGAAAGATATCGTGGAAATGAATCTAAACTACATCGAGCTGACCGTTTTAGATACCAAAAGGGCTGCTTTTATACTGACAGAAAAGCTGGAACTTATGAATTTTAAAATCATGGAGAATGGAAAAATCCGCATCTATGATCAGAAAGCAACACCACAAAAGATTTCCAAGATGTTGGCACAAAACGACGTGGAGATGTCCGCTATCAGCAAAAAGACAGAATCCCTGGAAGACTATTTTCTGAAAAAAACGGCGGAGGTGTAAGTACAATGTTGAAATTAATCAAATTGGAATGGAAGAAGAATAGACTGGGCAAAAAAATCCGTATTGCAGCGATCACCTCAGCGGTACTTCTGATCTTCATCATGGCAATGACCGGGGAACTGAATGCGGGCGAAACCATCGAGTTGTATGGAAAGAGCATGCTCAACACAGCAGTGGAACTGTTCACGCATATGACCTACATTATATTTACCGGGGTGATGCTGGCTTCCTGCGTCGTAAATTCTTATGAAAACAAGACGATCCATCTGATGTTTTCATATCCGATCGACCGACGGAAGATTTTGCTCTCCAAGTTTCTGGTAGTCTGGATCTTTAATTTTACTGCAATCGTCCTGACGAAGGTACTGATCTATGCCGTTTTACTGCTGACCAGTTCCTACACACACATCTCAACAGCCAGCATCCAGATCGGAAATCCATTGTTCTGGCTGAATATTATGCTGAGTTCGGCGGCGATGGTGAGTGTCAGCTATATTTCACTGCTGGTGGGAATGAAGATGAGATCCTCAAGAGCAGTCATTGTCACCGCGGTCATTGTTGCCGCACTAACACAGGGGAATATCGGAGATTTTACTCTGAGCAACAGTGTTCCTTTTTATATCATCCTGTTAGTACTGGCGGTGGTATCCGTGTATCTATCCATATATAATGTGGAGACGAAAGATGCTTAAACTTTTATTTTGAATTTTAAATAATATATGTTATGATAGTCTATATTAATTTTACATTGGAGAATACAGACTATGAAAAAAGCAATTTTAACATTAATTTTAGCAGCCGTATTGTGTATCCCAGGATGCGGTCAGGAGAAGAAGCCCAGTGTATCCACAACAAAGGAAGTGGATCAGTTTGCAAATGATATGAAGGAGAAGACAGGAGACAGTGTCATCTCACCAAGCGAATCTGTGACAAGGGCGATTTCAAAGAAGTGGAACGTGATCGAGAATGATGATGTCTATGTATTAGAAACAGACGGTACAGGAAGCAAAAATGGAGAAGAGTTCACTTTTGAATGTGGATTTGATGAAGAGAATCATATCACTCTGCGTATTCAACTGGATCAGGATCAGGAAGAGCTTTATGCAATCACCACTGATACGACCGGATACGGCATCAACCTGGCTTCACTCAATGGCGGGAAAGATATTTCACTTCTTCCGGCAGACCTGGAATTCCTGGATATGGCAGATGAACGTGCGGCAGGGATTCTCGGCGAATGGGCCGACGAGAGCGGAAATGGATACGTCTTTGAAAAGGATGGAAAGATGAAGATCAAAGGCTCTGACGGTGATACGAAGGGAACATACAGTGTTGTTAAAAATGCAGAGGGAAAGCTGCTTTTGAACCTGGTTGTCTCGGGCGGAACATTAGAGTTTGAATATACCCTCAATGATGGAAATACAGAGATGGAGCTTATAAGCCCCGGAACAGATACCATCCATCACTGGACGAAACAATAGGAACTTTTTTATAAAGTATGAAAAGAATCCCAGGAGAAAGGCTCCTGGGATTTTGTGAAATATAGGCTTCTCCTGTAAAATATTAGGAATCCTATTCATTTCAGGACATATCTTACTTTGTTTTGAGCGGGAATGCCACAAAAAAGGTTGCCCCGCCGCCTTCGGTATCTTTCACTCCGACTTGACCATGCAGCATTTTAGCCAGTTCCTTCGCAATACTCAGCCCCAGCCCAAAATGAGTTTTATCTGCATGAGCCTTATCTGCGCAGTAGAATCGGTCGAAGATAAAAGGCTTGTCTTCCTTCGCAATCCCCTGCCCATGATCTATCACATAAAAAGTAATGGTTTTACCCGTGAATTCCGCCTTAATCTGAATATCCGCCTGTTTTTTTGAATGCTGGAGAGAATTGTCCATATAAATATTTAAGATCTGCATCAGGCGTTCTCTGTCTGTATAAAGAACAGGATAACTACAGTCCGAGAGATCCAACGATAAAGAGATTCCTTTCTTTTGGCAGAGTAGTTCGTATGTCTCATAAAGAGTGATCAGCAGCGTATCGATATCCACAGAACTTTGATTCAGTGTCCAGGTTCCTGCGTCCGAGGATGCCAGAAGCAGCATATCCTTCACTAAACGGGACATACGCATACATTCGTTATCCATGGTCCTGACTGCCTTCTTAAGCCGGGAATCATCGATTCCCAGACCATCGATGAGATCCAGATTCACCAGAAGCACTGCCAGGGGGGATTTCAGCTCATGGGAAGCAGATGCAACAAATTCTTTCTGGCTTTTCAGGGCACGTTCGGTTGGTTCCAGTGCTTTCTTTAACAGCAGATGGCTGATGAAAACAACACAGGCCAGGGATGTAAACCATACCACGGCATAAAAGATAAGATGTCCTTTCAACTGCTCCCACACGTTTTTCTGCTGATATAATAACGTCAGGTCATAAACATCTCCGCTTTTCGAGGCAATCTGCGCGGGAATTCCCCAGTAGCGGTCATTGGAAGTCCCCTCGATTTCGAAGACTCCCTGCTGCGTTGTTGCAGCTGCTTTTCCGAATCCATCAGCTGGCGGTGTCTTGGATTTCAAAGCTGTCTGTGTGCCGGACTGCTTTTCAAGACGCTCTAAAAGTAGATCCGCTTTGGTAGGAAAGGCAATCCTGCTTTGATAAACCGGCTGCCCGCCGGAATCCCTGAGCAGACAGAATATGGAATACTTTTCTTCATAGGGAGAAATGGAAGCCTCCATGTCCTGATCGTGATCCTCAAGCTGGTAGATCAGCAGGGTAGCCATTCTCTGAAACAGGGTGTTCTCATTCATTTGCTCTGTCTTCAAATCATTCATAAGGACGATGCCGATGATCAGAGTGATGATCAGCATGACTGCCCCCGTAAAGATAAGATGTAATTTCTTATATAATCGGTTAAGCATGGTCTTTCTTCTCCAGTCTGTATCCCGCACCATATACCGTTTTTATCTCACAGCAGCTTAATAGTTCCCTGAGACGCTTTCTGAGAAACGAGATATAATTGTCTACATTGCCGGGCTCTACATCGGACGAGCTTCCCCATATCTTTAAAACGAGCTGTTCTCTTGTAAAAAGCTGCTTCGGCTTCTCCATGAGCACATATAATAATTCCGATTCTTTTGCTGTTAAAACCAGTGATCTGTCGTCTTTTGATACTATCCGGTTCGATTTGTCAAATGACAGGTCTGCATAAGTCAGGGTATCTGAGGCTTTGATCTGGGCGGGCCGTCTCGTCAGGGCGCGGATTCTTGCCAGTAATTCCTCCACATGAAATGGTTTCACCAGATAATCATCAGCACCGCCGTCCAGACCTTCGATCCGGTCATCCAGGCCTGACATCCCCGTCGTGATAATGACCGGAATCTGGATGCCCTTTTGGCGCATCGCTTTGATGATCGTCAGACCATCAATAATAGGAAGCATTCTGTCAACAACAGCCAGGTCGTAGCAGTAATCCGTATTGAGCGTGTACAGCATGGCCGTCTCCCCGTCATTACAGGAATCCACCACATATCCATTTTTCTTTAATTCCGCCTGAATCAGGCCGCATAAATCCGTATCATCTTCTAAAAGCAGTATCTTCATGATATCGTTTCCTTCTTAATAAATGAGTTTTAATGATAGTATCATCAGTATAACAAAAAAGTCTGTAAAAATCCTCTAAAAAAAGGTTGAGAATTTTTTCCTGCATACAGGATTTTTAGATAGGTTTTTTCCTAAAATGAGGGCACAGCAGGAAAAGGAATCCGTTCATCCTGCTTCCTGCTGGTAGAAACAAATCATGATAAGTAAGAAATTATTTTAAGTAAGAAAGGTGGAACGCGATATGAAAAATTCAAACATGTTAAAAGGAGTGCTTGTATTCTTATGTACACTGGCACTGACCGGATGCGGGGCAGGGAATGGCGATACAACTGGCGGTACCCAGGGAAGTCCTATGAATGCATCCACGGAAACCGGGAATGGTGCCCAGGCAGGAGAGAGCAAAGGAAATGCAGAGGAATTGCTCAACGCCTGTTCTTTAAGTGGCAGTGTCATCGAATTCACGGACGGCGGCTGCACGATCAATCCCACAATCGACGACGGGCAGACGGCAAAATCAGCTGCAGCTGGTCATGAGGATATAGCGGACCAGGTGGATGTACAGTATCAGGAGGATTGTGTGTTTCAGACGGCAGTCGTGGATGTGGCATCCGGGAATGCAGAACTTGGCGCAGCTTCCCTGTCTGATATTAAAAAGAGTACCAAGCTGGTCATCTATGGCGACTTCACAGATTCCCACAATCTGATGGCAGACCGGGTCATCATCTGGCGCTATGGACAGGAGGGATAAACGTGACGTTCTATCAGTTGGCTTTCCGGTATCTGGAAAGGAAAAAAGGAAAAACGGTCCTGCTGTTTATGGTCCTTCTGCTCGTTAACAGTATGATTTTAAGTACCGTTATGATTCTGCGGGCAACAGAAGATTCCAAATCGGCGATGCAGGAAAAGACAAAATCTAAAATCGTCCTGGATATTTTAAAAGAGGAGCAGAGGATCACAGAAAAGGAGGCAGGTCAGATCCGCGCGCTTAAGGAGGTGGCTTTTGTAAACCGCATGGCCCGGGGAACCGCCCGGCCATCCGGCTTTCAAGTACTGACAAACAGTGATTCTGCAAAAGAGGAGAATCGGCTGGTTTCCCTGTTTTCTTACGATGACCCGGAAAATGACAGCGCGTTTGCAGAAGAGAGATACCGTCTGACAGAAGGGCAGTATATTACCTCTGCTACGGGCAAAGGAATCGTGATGAATGAACTGCTGGCCCGTCAGAATGGACTTAAGGTGGGGGACATGGCTGGTTTTGAGACAGCAGACGGAAAAACAGTGACAGCCAGGATCACAGGCCTCTTTCGGTCCGGCAGTGAAGGAAAACAAGAAAGCGGCACCCTTTCCTGTGCCCGGATTGAAAATCAGATTTTTATAGACAATGACACGTATCGGGAACTGTCTGGTGACACCGGATTTGAGAAAATGGCAGTCTATGTAAAGAGCCCGGAGCAGCTTAAAACATTAGAAACCAAGCTTCACACAATCATGAAGGAAAAGGCCGAAATGACGGCCTCCGATACCTTATACAGGCAGATGAAGGCTCCGCTGGAACAGATTACGAAGGTGACAAGGCTGATGCTTGTTCTGACTCTGCTTACGGGTGCAGTCGTGGTATCACTGCTTCTATGTATGTGGATGCGTACCAGGCAGAAGGAAATTGCCGTACTGATCAGTCTGGGAAGGGAAAAGGCTGAACTCATCCTGCAGGTATTTCTGGAAACACTGCTTGTATTTCTGGCAGCTGTATGTGCAGCCTGTGTTCTTGGAAATCTGCTGGCTGGTTTCCTACAGTCCATGCTGACCGGATCGGCAGCGTCTGATATCGTGCTTAAGGTGTCCCTGGAATTTTGTGATGTCATATCACTGCTGGGATTAGGCGCCCTGTTGGTAATGGCCGCGGCGGTCTGTTCCCTGATTCCGGTATTGAGGACTAATCCGAAGGATACCTTGTCAAAAATGGAGGGATGATAAAATGAATCATATGCAACTGGCATGGCGTTCGGTCATCCGAAAGCCTGTGAAAAGTATGTTACTGCTGCTTGTAGTCTGTGTCATCAGCGTCTTTCTGCTGTCCGGCATGGCAGCCAGCAATGCGAGCGTGGCTGTTCAGGATAAGACCCGGCAGGCGGTCGGCGCGGGGCTGCTTCTCGTAGAGAACGAGGCGAACAGACATACCCGTCTTGACCGTATTACAGAAAAAATCGGAGAAAAAGAAGGAAGTCTGGATGGTGTCCACCAGAAAAAACTGGAGACTGCCGACGGCCCTGTCTGGATGAGCTATACAGATTCTTCGTTTGAAACACTGAGATTAGAGGATATCGAAAAGCTTGCCGCTGTTCCGGGCATTTCCGATTATAATATTGCAACCGCCCCCATGGCAGTAAATCCGGTGAATTTTTCAAGGATCGAGGACCCGGATCTGGATCAGACCGGGGATAAACTGGGGGTGAGTCTGATCGGAAACAGGGATATGACGATGGATTTTAATGTGTTGTCCGGCAATGTCACGATGAAGGAAGGACGGATGGTTACGAGAGAGGATCAGAACGTCTGTGTCATCTCAGAAGAACTGGCGGCACACAATGGTCTGAAAATCGGGGATAAGATGGAATTTAACGATTACCACGACAGGGAGAACGCGGATGCCCATGCGGCAGAGATCATCGGAATCTATCAGGTAAAACAGAAGATGACGCCGTATATGTCAGGGGATACTTACCGCTCGGAAAATGTGATCTTCACAGACCTGAGGTTCCCGGAAAAGGCAGAAGGTGCAGAAGGTGACCCGCTATTTGAAAAGGCATATTTTATGGTAGAAGATGTGGACCAGTATGATGCGGTCAAAGAGGCCGTTAAAAAAGTAAAGATCGGCTGGGAGCGCTATGATCTGATTGATAATAAGGGAAATCTGGAGACCATGTCCTCCAATTTCAGAGATTTACAGAAGATTAGTCAGATCATGATCGGTGTCGTCGCCGGGGCAAGCTTTGTGATTCTGTTTTTTGTCTTCCTGTTCTGGCTGAAAAACAGGACCCAGGAGGTCGGTATTTTCTTATCCCTGGGAATCCCAAAGCAAAGGATACTGGGACAGATCCTGCTGGAAGCATTCATGATCGCAGCCGTTGCCGTGACACTTTCCTTTGCGGTGGCCCCGGGCGTCTCAAAGATAACGGCAGATTATCTGGTCTCCCAGCAGATCGAGCAGGCAGAAGTGGAAGAGGAGTTGAATGAAGGGAAGGTCGCAAAGAGCGGACAGGACCCGGAGCAGGAAGTGACCGGAGTTCATGTAGAAATCACTCCCCAGATGATTGCATTTGACAGCCTGGGAATTGTGGTGCTGATTACGACATCCGTTCTGACCGCCGGAATTTCAGTAGTAAAGAGGAACCCAAGAGATATTTTAACTTCATAAAGGAGGAATCAGACCATGATCTTAGAAGTAAAAGATGTGGATTATGCTTATAAATCACAGAAAACAAAACAGATTTTAAACCATGTTTCCATGCAGTTTGAGGAGGGAACATTCTACACGCTCGTAGGGCCGAGCGGTGCCGGGAAGACCACCTTTCTTTCCCTGCTTGCCGGGCTGGATACCCCGGTCAAGGGGAGCATCCTATACCACGGGAACGAAATCAGCCATCAGGTGCTGAATTACCATCGAAGACACCATGTCTCACTGGTATTCCAGAACTATAATCTGATCGATTATCTGACGGCGGAGGAAAATGTCAGGCTTGGCGGTGGGAAAGACCCGGGAAAATTACTTGAGGAGGTCAATATCCCACGGGAAGACTGGAAACGGAATGTCTTAAAGCTCTCCGGCGGACAGCAGCAGAGAGTGGCGATTGCCCGGGCACTGTCCAGTGAGGCAAAGGTCCTGCTTGCAGATGAACCGACTGGAAACCTGGATGAAAACACCGCCCAGGAGATCATTGATCTTTTGAAGAAAACAGCACATGAGCTTGGGAAATGTGTCATTGTCGTGACACACAGCAGACATCTGGCAGAGGAGGCGGATGAAGTGATTCAGATCAAGGATGGAGAATCCGTGTGATATCCTGATTCCATTGTTTATTTGTTGTGTTTTATCCTGTATACTCAAAGTGTGTCTCAAAAATGAATTTTCAAACAAATTCCAGGTTATGAGGTGATAAAACCATGCAGTATAAAATTTTAATTGTAGATGATGACACAGAACTGTTAAAGATGCTGAGAAGTTATTTTGAGATCAGGAAGTTTACCGTGATTACAGCAGAAAATGGAGCAGAGGCTTTAGAAAAGGTAAGTCTGGTCCCGGATCTGATATTACTGGATATCAATATGCCGCATATAGACGGCATCGAGGTATGCCGACGGATACGGGATCAGATTTCCTGCCCCATCATTTTCCTGACTGCCAAGGTGGAAGAACAGGACCGGGTGAACGGGCTGCTCTCGGGCGGGGATGACTACATCTTAAAGCCGTTCAGCTTAAAGGAGCTGGATGCCAGGATCATCGCCCATTTGAAACGGGAAGAACGGCATAAGGCCAAATCGGAGTTCAAGTTTCATGGGGAGCTGATGATTGACTATTCCTCGAAGAAGGTCCAGTTGGGGGATGCTTATCTGGAACTGACAAAGCTGGAATATGACATCATCGAGTTCCTTTCCATGAATCCGGGACAGGTCTTTGATAAGGAACGGATCTATGAGAGACTCTGCGGTTATGACGCAGAAGGGGACAGCCGTGTGATTACGGAGTTAGTCCGCCGAATCCGCAGGAAGATGGCAAAACATACAGAAAATGAATATATTGAGACAGTCTGGGGGATGGGATACCGATGGAAAAACTAAGAAATTTATCATTGAAAAAAACAATTATCCTGTATATGGCGGTCAGCCTTGTAATCAGCTTTTTTCTTGCTACTGCTGTCATACAGATTGCAGTAATGACCCAGAATGTAGTCTGGCAAAAGTATGTCGACTCTGAAAAATATCAGGAGGCTGAACAGAGGGGGGACGACAATTATGAGATCACATACCCAAGGCCAAGCCGCGTAGATATGAGCCGTATGGACTGGCATATTTCCGAGATATGCGATTTCCTGGAAACATGGACGGTACTGATCCTTTCTATTCTGGGCAGCTGTATTGCAGTGGTCTTATTTTACAAAAATAAGTTAAAACTCCCGATCGAAGAACTGGATAAGGCATCGAAAATGATCTCGGAAAATGAACTGGATTTCCATATTTCTTATGAAAACAGGGATGAACTGGGGCAGCTCTGTAAGGAATTTGAGAAGATGAGGGCCCAGCTTGAGGAAAACAACAAAACTCTCTGGCGCACGGTAGAAGATGAGAAAGCGCTGCGTGCTGCAATCGCACATGATATCCGTTCCCCGTTATCTGTCTTAAGAGGCTATCAGGAGATGCTTCTGGAATTTGTACCGGATGAGACACTGGACCAGGAAAAAATCATGGAGATGCTGCGCGGCGGGATGTTCCAGATTGAAAGAATGGACCGTTTTATCGAAACGATGCGCAGAATGAAACGGCTGGAGGAACGTTCCCTGCAACTGAAAGAGACCACAATAGGCATTTTGGAGGAGCAGATCAGCAGGGAAGCGGAAATACTCTGCAAAGAGACAGGAAGGACCTGCACTGTCACCGCAGAAGAACAAAACAAAAGCATACATGTAGACACAGAACTGATTCTGGAAGTCGTGGAAAATCTGTTTTCCAATGCCATCAGATATGCCAAGAGGGAGACAAAGATTACGATTGGCTCGACAGAAACAGAGCTGGTGATTACTGTAGAGGATGATGGGAAGGGATTCACAAAAGATGTGGATGCCCTGACAAAAGCATTCTATCATTCCAATCCACAGGATGACTTAAAGCATTTTGGAATGGGAATGTATCTGAGCAGGATCTATTGCGAAAAACATGGAGGGACACTGCTGATCGGGAATCATGAGCAGGGCGGTGCTGCAGCCAGGGCGGTTTTTAAATGCGGGAGTGTAATGTTAGGATAAACGGTGCTTTAATAGAACAAAATACATTTTTTGTAGAGCGGGAGATTGGAAGTAAAATCCAATTTTCCGCCATTTTTATGAAAGAAAAAATTTTGGTTGCTTTTTTGTTGTGATTTATAGGATATCCTGAACTTAACAAAGAGAAAGGCGGGATATCATGAAAGCAATTATCAAAAGAGAGTTAAAGAATTATTTAAAGAATCCTATTTTCTGGGTGGGGCTGGTTGTTGTGGTCATCGGTGTCTACCAGATGCTGTCACCTTACCTGAAAATACACTATTTCCAATCAGACCAGGAGATACAGGACATTCATATGGAATCACCTCTGGAGGGAGGAATTACGGAGGGGTACATCCCCTCGTCCCCAAAACAGCAGATAGAACTGGCAGGTGAGGTCATCAGAAAGGATCTGATTGAAGAACTGGAGGTATCGAAGGAGGATGCAGACGAAATAATCAGTACTATTCAGAATATGAGCATTCCAGAGGCGTGTGAATATCTGAAAAAGCATCATTTTAACGGTGCACAATATATTTTTGACAATTATGCATACCACCAGGGCAGCATGGAGGAAGTAAACGGATATCTGGATGAAAAGCTTAACAAATATTCTTTTTCATACTATTTCTCCAGGAAGTTTGCTGATTTTGGCGGCTTATATATGGCTTTTTTCTCCACAGTACTGTTTGCATTTTTGTTCCTTAGAGATACGAAGAAAGATACCTACGAACTGCTGCATACCAAACCAGTACGGCCATGGCAGTATGTCCTTGGGAAGATTGGAGGCGGTTTCCTCACTTCTCTGATTGTACTGGCAGTTTTGAATCTGGTGTTTGCAGGCTTATGTATCCTTCACATAAAAGAGGCAGGACTTGCGTCAGGTTCCTACGTTTTTTCAACCATACTGGGCTTTGTAAAAGCTACCTGTATCTATATTCTGCCTAATATGTTGATGATTATCTGTGTGTATACGGTTGTTGCGTTATTGTTCAAAAATCCGCTTCCTGCCACGCCGCTTTTATTTCTCTATATTGTTTATTCCAATATGGGAAGTATCGGGCCAGATGGAAATTATGGATATTTCGGAAGACCTTTGGCAATCGTAGTAAGATTTCCGGGACAGTTTTTTGATACGGCGCCGCCACCCCTGGTTCTTATGAATCAGATGTTCCTGATCCTTACATCCTGCGTGATTATCACACTGTCAGTTTTCATTTGGAAAAGGAGGCGGGTATATTGAAAAAAGAATTGAAAATCTGTCTGCCAATTTATAAGATTTTGTATTCGGCGGCATTCGTACTCATACTAAGTTTTGTCCGGGGAATTACATTTGTGGATGAAATAGGAATTGCACTGGAGTCGCCCATTGCACTTTTGACAGTTATTTTCTGTGCAGATACCTACCTGGTGGAACTCCACAATAAGAGAAGAGACGTATTCCGGCTGTTTCCGGTAAAGAAGCAGACAACGGCCATTCTAAGACGCCTGCTGATTCAGATGATTTATCTGGTCTTCATTGCAATTGCAGGATATGGGATGTTTTACTGGCAGAAACCAGGAGAAGTGATGGGGGGAATAACATCTGGGACCGCGTTTGGGCAGTTCCTGGCAGCAATTCCCGGAACGGTGCTCTTTTGGGGAATCTTCTCTATGACAATTTGTAATGTTGTCCGGAATATGTGGGCAGGAATCGGAATCACAATGTGCATCTGGTTAACCCTCGTGTCCCAGGCGGGCAGCGATTTCTTAGGAAAATGGAATGTGTTCTCATACATGTTCCGCGACACAGATCAATGGAAGGACTTAAGCTGGATGTATGGCAAATCGCTTTCTGTGATACTGGCGGTGCTGCTGATCCTGCTGATTCCGGTTGTATTAAAGAAAAGGGGATAAATGATGAGTATAAAAATTCAGGATTTGACCGTAACTTTTAAAAATGGCGTAACAGCAGTCAATCACGCGGATCTGTTGATACCAGGAGGTATCTATGGACTGCTGGGCGAAAATGGTGCCGGAAAGACGACACTGATGCGTGTGCTGACGACCGTCTTAAAACCTACAGGCGGCAATGTGACAATCGATGGTATGTTATACAGCGAAGGGAATTACGAGAAGATACAAAAGAAGATCGGTTATCTTCCCCAGGAAATCGACCTGTACCCTCAATTAACGGTGCGGGAATGTCTGGAATATATGGGAGAGCTGTCAGGGGTAGAGAAGACAGAGTGCAAAAAAAGAATCGATAAGTACCTTGAAAAAACAAGCCTGGCAGAGCATCAGAAAAAGAAGATGCGTCAGCTCTCCGGCGGTATGAAGCGCCGCGTGGGACTGGTGCAGGCACTCTTAAATGAGCCGGACTTTCTGATTGTGGATGAGCCGACCACAGGATTAGACCCGGAGGAACGTATCCGCATCCGCAACCTTCTTGTGGATTTTGCAGAAGACCGTACTGTCCTTTTTTCCACCCATGTGGTAGAAGATCTGGCGGCGACCTGTAACCAGCTGGCTGTCATGAAAAAGGGAGAATTCCTGTTTGCAGGAAATGTGAGAGATCTGCTGAATGCTGCGAAGGGGCATGTCTGGAGCTGCCATGTGGAGGAAGACTGGATGGCAAGGAAGCTGGAAGAAAAGTACCATATTTCCGCAAAGCAGTATACAGACCGGGGGATGCAGTTGAGACTGATCAGCGAGAGGAGACCGGGGATCGAGTGTGAGCCGTGTGAAGCGACACTGGAGGATGCTTATATCTATATGACGAATGAGTTTTAGGTGTAGAAATGCCCACTGCGGGATGAATAGCCAGATATTTTCGGGAGATTTCTTCAATATTCAGTAAAATATTGACTGGGTATAAGCTCAGGCTATATAATTAATTATAAAGCTTGGGGAAAATTTTACAGGAAAACAAAAATGCCTTCAGCTTCAATATATCAGAAGCTGGGGGCATTTGAATGAGGGGGGATATGATGTTAAAGCAATTTAAAATTTTAACTGCACTGTGCCTTGCAGTGATCGTCCTTTCAGGTTGTTCTGGGAACGGGGATTCTGCGAAAGATACATTTGATTCCGAATATGTACAGATGAACTTCGCAGGTCCGGCCAGATTTAAGGAGGGCGAATTTCGGGTAATCGATGGTCTTTCCTATTATGTTGACTATGAAAAAGCCGTAGCTGTACCTGTCTGTAATCAGCCGGACTGCCGCCATCTTCTAAAGCAGTTGGACAAAGAAAGTACGTGCAATGCCCTGCAGGACTACCAAATCATATTTCCATATAAAGGGAAGCTGTATGGGGTGAAGAAGGAAGAGGCAGGAGAACTGGCGCTGTATGCGTCAGATTTGGATGGAAATAACAAAAAGCGGATCGGAACATGTCCGGCAGGCTCAGGAATCCAGGATTTCCTGCTGTTCCACTCAAATCTGTATTATACAACGTATGCAATAGACAAAGATGCGTCTGGGAACAGCGCTTTAGATAGTGCTTCTGATCTGGCTCTGGTCTGGAAGCTGTACAGGATGGACTTGGATACACTGGATGCAGAGGAGATGGAGACTTTTACAGGAAATGGGAGCAGCCTGATGTTTCTGGGAGGCACTAAAGATTACCAGATTTATTCTGCTGGTGAGAATTCAAAAATAGACTTTTACCGCTTAGATTATGACACTGGGAAATCAAAAAAGCTGCCGATTTGCGGAAATACATATGGAGCAGTCATTCCAAAGAAGGGGGCGAATGCCTTTTATTATATACACCATACAGAACATAACACGGATGAGATTCACTGTTATGATATGGATCGACAATGTGACGATTTCTGTGTGAGTGAAGAAGAGATTGGAAAAGAACTTAACGGTAGCGAGTGGTCAGTGAACTTGCAGTGCAGTTTTGAACAGGGATTCCTTTTTGGTGCCTATACGCAGGATATATCTGACAGCGGTGTATTCCTAAAGGAAAGTGAGAAGAAGCCTTTGAAGGAGCTTGCCCTGCCGGAACAACTGAACAGGGATAAAGGAGTACGGTTTTATAACTTTTGCAGCGAATCAGAGGATGGGCTCTTTTTCTGGTATGTCAAAGAGGAGGAGACAGGCAGGGATGAGTCCGGCAATATCATGAAAGATACGGCAAGGTGGTATGCTTATATTGACAAGGATGCGCTGCTTGCCGGACGGTATGAAGTGAAGGATGTAATCGCTCCACAGATATCCGCTATGGGAAATCCTGTGGATAAGGATGGAAACATACAGCATTAACTGCCTGGAAAGAAAAATGCTAAATTCCGTTATGAGTCAGAAAGGGGGCAGGAGATTGGAGCTTTTAAAGTTCGAGCTTAAGAAACTGGCCGGGAACCGTTTCTTTTGGTGTTTCTGCAGCCTTCTGTTCCTTTTGAATCTCTGGACGATCCGTGAAAGGGTGAGAACGGATTTCCCAGCGGCGGAGAGTGTCAGGGCTGCATATCAGGATTTCTCAAACGTACCTGTGCAGGAACAGGAAGCATGGCTGGCGGAGAAGAAGGAAAAGGTCGGAAGAGAACCGGAATATACGGGGAACTCTTTTGCGGAGATAGAACTGTTAAAAGGGATGGAGTCAGAGTTTCAGCAGATCCAGAAGTACGAGGAGTATCTGGATGAGATGCAGGAAAAAGCAGACCAGATGACAGTCGTAATCTTTTCCAATGAGCACACTTTTGCTTACAGGAATGCCCGGAAAACTCCGGCAGTGTTTGAAAAGCTGCGTGGACTGGAATTAAAGGCGGAGGTGTCAGAGGGAGTAGAAACTGCTTCCAGAGCAGAATTTACAGACCTGTGCATGCTCTTTGCTGTGATAGCCTTGTCGTACTTTCTGGTGTTTCAGGAACGGAAAAACAGGCTGAATATCCTTTTAAGATCAACCAGCCGGGGACGGAAGAACTTAATCAGAGCAAAGCTTCAAAGCGCAGCTGTGGTCACCTGTTTTCTGGTTGTGCTTTATTATGGTACGGATTTTCTTTATGGTTTTGCGAAGTATGGATTCGGCGATTTATCAAGGCCAGTCCAATCTGTGACCATGTTTTATGAAAGCCCCTATAGAATGACAGTGGGTGCATACCTTCTTGTCTATCTGCTGGCAAAATTTCTCGTATGCTTTGTGATTTCGCTGCTGACGATGCTTCTGGCACAGTCTGTAAAGAGTTCTGCAGGCTTCCTGGCTGCGACAGTTGGTTTCGGGGTGGTCCAATATGGACTGACAGCCTTTCTGCCGGAACATTCTTATCTGGACTTCTTTCGATCTGTCAATCTGGCAGAATACATCAAGGTGTATCCTCTGGTGGAAAAATATCACAATCTGAACTTTTTTGACTATCCGGTCAATGCGGTTTTCATATTTGCAGTAGTGATTCTGATAACAGCTTTTGGGTTATATGCAGGAAATCAGAGGCGGTTCTGCCGGACTGCCAGGGAGAGGGCTGAACAAGAGCAAGGTGGTCTGTTTCAAAGGTTCAGAATACAGAAAACGATTGTGCCCGCACTGCCTTTCTGTGAACTTTGGAAATTGTGTATTGGCCAGAAAGCGGTGTGGCTGGCTTTCCTGTTGCTGGGTGGTGCAGTTCTTTTAAGCAGGGGACGGATTGGAGAATTTGATTTTGTGGAGGATACTTACCGCTCTTTTCTGTTGGAGCAGGAGGGAAGACTGACAGTAGAAAAAATGCAGTACTTCGAGGATAAAAAGACGGAATATGAAAGTATTTTCCACATGACACCGGAAAGCAGTGATTTGACAGAAGATGAAATACGGACAAAACAGAGCAATGCCATGTATACTTACTCCGGATTTATGAAGGCATACCAGCAGGCAGAGTATGTGCAGGAATGGAACCAGAAGAATCCTGACAAAGGCCTGCCATTACTCTACGGGACGGGTTATGAGATTCTGTTGGGAGAAGCAGCTCCCGGCTATACAATCAGTATGATTCTGCTGTGTGTCATCGCGGCCGTCTATGCAGCTTCCGTCACACTGGGAGGAGAATATGACTTAAAGGTCATGAAACTGCTGCGCAGTACCAGCCGGGGGCGCTTAAGCCTGCTTGGAAACAAGCTGTTAACAGCCGGCCTCTTTGCAGTCGTGACAGCGGTATTAATTCGGATTCCTGTATTTCTGGAAATTGAGAAGCGGTATCCCATGAATATGTGGAATGTAAGGATACAATCAATCAGTGCAATGTCCTGGATAACAGGGGATTTCTCGATAGCAGAATATGTTCTCTTCATCCAGGCAGGGCAGTTTCTGGGAATGATGATTGTAATTCTGGCGGTCATGGCACTCTCGATGTGGGTGAAGGATACGGTTATGACAATGGTTATATCATCAGTACTTGTGATTTTCCCATTGATTTTGGAGTGGTATGGATTTGCCAAAATTCATTTTTTTACGCTTAATGGAATACTGGAAACACAGCGGCTGCTTCAAAGTGGTCCTGCTGTTATAATTTGTTATGTCGTGATATTTGTTCTGGCACTCCCTGCATTTTGTATAAGGCAGTTCTATAAGATGTGCAGGGGAAGCAGGTAGGAGAGCATATGGAGATTTGGATTGAGGACCTGAATAAAAGCTATGGGGAAAAGCAGGCACTGTCAGATTTTACCGCTCTATTTGAGAATGGAATCTACGGGATTCTGGGTCCAAATGGTGCAGGCAAGAGCACATTGATGAACATACTGACGGATAATCTGCTGAGGGACAGTGGACGAATTCTGCTGGACGGGGAAGAAATCCTGGATATGAAAGAGAAATATCGTGAAATCATGGGATATATGCCTCAGCAGCAACAGTTGTATGATACCTTTACCGTACAGCAGTTTCTACTGTATATCGGTGCACTGCGCGGCATGAGCAGAAAACGGATCCTGGGAAATATGACCAGACTGTTACATCTGTTGAACTTAGAGGATATGCGTTATACAAAACTAAAGGAATTATCCGGCGGCATGAAACAGAGGGTACTGCTGCTCCAGGCGCTTCTGCATAATCCAAAGGTTCTGATACTGGACGAGCCGACTGCCGGCCTGGACCCGCGGGAACGCATCAGGCTCAGGAACTTTATCGCGGACTTAAGTCGGGATAAGATCATTCTGATTGCAACTCATGTTGTCTCGGATATTGAATTTATATCAAAAGAAATCCTTCTTATGAAGGACGGCAGGCTGCTGGATATGGCGCCATCGGAGGAATTACAGAAGAAAATAGCTGGGAAGGTGTTCGAAGTGAGCATTCCCTCAGAAAAGCTGAAGCAGGTAAAACAGGAATACCGGGTCAGCAACATCTATCGGTCCGGGGAAAATGTGGTTGTGAGGATCCTATCGGATGAGGTGCCGGGAGAGTATGAGTATCGGGAAGTCGTGCCGGGGATGGAAGATGTGTATCTTTATCAGCTGGAGGATAGAAATCAGCGAGAAGAATAAGGTATACGAGGAATCTATGAGATATTATGTTCGTCAATATATCGTTCGCGATATTCCTAAAATAGAGACAGCGAATCTTATCGCCCCCATATAGAGGCACAGATTAGATTCGCTGTCTTTATTTTACTTTTTTGGATCCCCCCCTATTTTATCTTATGTGTAGAATATGAATGAATCGTCAATCCAATAAGCAACGGGATTGCCACCGCTTCGAAGAATAGGTATGCATCAGGCGTCCACAAGGCGAAATCCCCCACATTCAGGAACTCGAAATCAGCCATCGCATAGAGGAAACTGCTCTGCATGCCTAAGCCACCAGTAGGAATGATGCAGTTGAGCCATGTCCCGAGGTCATTTGGCATGGCGACGTAAATAATGACCGGCAGAAAACAGAACAGCAGTGACACGGCGATGGACATGACCATATTTTTTGTCCTTGAGGAAAGAAACAGGGTCAGGCTGACAGATGCCAGAACACACAACAGACCGGCAAGTGCTGTGGCAGTCTGCAATTGTCCCATATTTATATCAGCCAGGTTCATGGCGGAAAAAATCATCTGTATGGAAGTTTTGACCGCTTCCCATCCAAACAGGCAGTTGGAGATGATAATATATACAGCAGAACAGAGTGCGAATGCAGTTCCGCAGATACACATGGCGGAGATGATCTTTAGCATGCCCAGCCGTCCACGCCCGTGCTTCGTGCAGCGCAGAATATCATCCGCCCCGGTCTGATACTCGGAGGAAAAGACAGGTGCAGCAATTACGGTACAGAAAAGCAGGATCATGAAAGAAAGCAGCAGTTGATAGTCCATTCTATTTGAGTCACTCCCGGCAAGGTAGAAGGTAAAGGGCTTTTCCACCTTATGATACATGGAAACCGCTTTTTCCTGGGCGGCGGGATGGTCTCTTTGTTCCGCTTCCATCAAGGTGACAATCCGTTCGTCACATTTGGAATAAAAGTCTTCTGCTTTTTCCAGGTCGATTTCCATAAGAGAAGGCGCCATTCCTGTCTTCGGGTCAGCGAAGGCTTCCTTTAGCCCATGGATCAGCGACGTATAAGGTGCAATTCTTTCTCCATAGACACCCTCCGGCAAGTCATAAGTGTCCTTTACCCCATACTCATTCAAACAATTCTGGTATGCCTCCAGAGCATCCCGGACTTTTTTGGGGGTTACTTCTCCTTCCAGACCAGCCTTCTGTGACTTCTGATACTGAAAGGCCTTAAGCCCTGACAGCCTGACCTGATTTCCATTCTCATCGGTATATTCACTTGCGTAAAAGGTCGTCGGAATATAGGCCATGCACACAGATAGGATTAAAGCAATTCCCAATAAGATCCATGTTGTCCTGGTCGTCAAGATTCTTTTTAATTCCAGTTTTAAAATCCTCATAATGTTATCCCTCTCTTTCTAACGTGTCCTGTGGGAACAGCCATAAATATAAATCTTCCAGACGCGGGACAGCAGGGACAGAATCCTCGGTGCGCGGCCGCTCTGAGAGATAACGGATGGAAACCTGATCATCGCCCTCATTCCGCAGATTTACGATTCTGAGTTTCTGTTCATATTCCGGCAGATATTTGGTCGGTATCATCGCGCTCCAGACCTTTCCATCGACAAGCTTAACCAGTTCCTCTGTGGTACCTGTGGAAATCAGCCTGCCATCTTTCATGACAGCGTTGCGGGTAGCGATATATTCTACATCGGGCACAATGTGCGTGGAAATCAATACGATATGGTCCCTGGCAAATTCAGAAAGCAGGTTTCGGAAGCGTACCCGCTCTGCCGGGTCAAGGCCGCTGGTCGGCTCATCCAGGATCAGGACTTCCGGGTCATTTAACAGTGCCTGGGCAATGCCTACCCGCCGTTTCATTCCACCGGACAGTTTTGCAATTTTTTTGTTACATACATTTGTTAAGGTTAACTGTTCCAACAGATCGGAAATCCTCCGTCTGCTTTCTTTGGCGGTAAGCCCCTTTAAGGCAGAGACATATTCCAGGTAATTTTTTACCGTGAATTCCGGATAGAATCCGAATTCCTGGGGCAGATATCCGAAAATATCCCGGTATTCATCCTTGAGTCTGTCGATGGGGATGCCGTCGTACTCGATCCGCCCGGATGTCGGTTTCATGATTCCGGCGATCATGCGCATCAGGGTGGTCTTTCCGGCACCGTTCGCCCCCAATAATCCCCATACACCAGGCGTGATGTTCAGGGTGACGTGATCCACTGCTCTTTTATCTTTAAATTGTTTCGAAACATTGTTTACGTATAATTCCATTTGTGCCATCCTTTCTTTTATAATCATGTTTTATCGTCAGTTTAGCTGCATTTCGGAATAGGAAGAGCGATATATAATATACCGTAACTGCCAGATACAGAAGACAGTCATCCCGGCACATGCAGCCAGCCAGCCAGACGAAAGTGTCTGCTGGAAAAATGCAGGGGAGAAATATCTCACCACAGTGACCAGCGTAATCAATAGTGTATAGAATGCAAGACTGCCCTGTAAAAAATGTCCAGCATTCAAATGTCCAATCAGGAACAATGCACCGCCGTTTGCCAGTAAAAATGGGAACAGCAGATATAATACAAGGCTGCCTGTATAAATAGAGGTTCTTAAGGCTGCAGTAATCAGGACCATATTCAGCAGAAAAACATCCCCGATTCCAAGGAGGAGCATTTTTGCCAGCAGCAGGCGCATGGAAGAAAAACGTGTCGCTGCCTCCACCTCCTGCATTTTATAATGGACTGATCTGTGGAGAAAGGGCAGTGCAGTCATGGAGATCAAGATGGAAAAGTAACACAACAGTTTTGTTGTATACCTATGATCCAGCCAGATATATGGTCCCAATATTGCGGTGATCAAGAAGACAAATCCAAGGAACATCATCCCCTGCAACAACCATATTTTCCATCCCGTCATTTTTATTTGTAAAAGTAAAAAGTCAGAAAATCCGATTCGTTTTCTGCTGCGCTTTTTCACAACTTCTTTTTTCAGTTCCCAAATTACAGCATCCATATGTCCCTGATTCCTGGAATTTATTAAATCAGGCCCCGGCGTCTGATCCGCCGGTATGTCCGTGGAACGATGCAGTGCTGCTTCCAGATGCATTTCAAATGTTTTATGATTCATAAAATCCTCCCTTCTCAAACTCTTTTCTCAGCCGTTTTAAAGCCGAATTTAGTCTTGATTGTACTGTCCGAAGCGGTAGACCGACGATATTTGCAATTTCCTTTAATGTCAGGTCCTGTCCGAACCTAAGGATTACAATCTCACGCAGGTCATCAGGCAGGCGGCAGACGACCTGCTTTAAAAACAGATTGGAATGGATTTCCTCGAATCCTGTCTCAGCGCAGGCAAAATCAAGTGCCAGTTCCTCATAAGAAAAATCGCTAAGCCATCTTTTCCGCCGCATATCAACACAGGTATTTGCAGCAATCTGATATAAAAATGCCTTGAACTTTCCTTTGTGGACATAGTGGTTAAAATAGCGCACTGCTTTAAAAAATGTTTCCTGTGCCGCGTCCTCTGCAAGAGAACGGTCAGGAGCATGCCAAAGACAATAACGCAGGATTTCTGGATAATATATTTTTACCAATTCCTCAACTGCATCAGGATCTCCCTGTTCAATTCTGTGTATTAATTCATCTTCACGCGTCAAGATTCATTCCTCCTAAGGGCGTCCCCTATATAACTGTAACGAATCAGACTGTGGAAAATGATTTAATCTTTCTGAAGATTTTGTTACTATTTAGCCATGCGGTAATTTTTGTACAGTTTATGCGTGGGAGCTTGCTCACTAAGCACAAACTGTGCAAAAATTACCATACGGCGTTTAGCCGAAGCGAGATGCAGCGGCAATGCCGCGAAATCGAGCTTGCATGGCGGATTCTCGTTCTTAAGTTGAGTATAAGAGGAAAATGCCTTATAATGAAAGACAATATGGAAGCAGTATGAGCAGCAGGCAGTGCACAGGATGCAAGCCCTCTGGCTAATTGTTGCGAAAGGAAGAAGAGGTGATAACAGGATGCTTAAGATAGCAGTATGTGATGACGAGAGAGATGTTGTCTCCGCAAATATTAAGATTACAGAAGAGTGTTTAAAGAAAGCAGGAGCTATCGGCAAAATTACGGCCTATACAAGGAGCGACAACCTTTTTTCGGATATCGCAGAGGATCAGCTTTTTTATGATCTGATTCTGTTAGATATTGAGATGCCGGGGAAGACCGGGATGGAACTTGCAGAGAAAATCAAGCCCTATCTTCCGAATGTGAAGATCATCTTTATTACCTCCCACATAGAGTATGCAATCGATGCATTTGAACTGTCCATTTTCCGTTATGTACCTAAGAATGATATTCAGAGACGACTTCCTACCGCAGTTTTAGATGCAGTCAAACTTCTTCAGTTAGAGGAAGGAAAGGTCTATACGATTCAGACCACCAGAAGACTCGAGAAGATTCCTTACAAGGAAATCCTCTATATTGAACGTGATGGAAAATATGCAAGGATACAGACAGTTCATGGGGAATCTAAAGTGCGTAAGACTCTGCAGCAGGTATTTGAGGAGTTGTCATCTGAGGAATTTATTTTTATTGACCGGGGCTGCATCGTCAATATCATACATATTATGCAGGTGAAGGATGCAATGGCAGTCCTGGATGAAGGAGGATCGCTTCCCATCAGCCGGTCTCATCTGCAGGATGTGAAGAATCAGATCAACGGGTATTGGGGGGCACACATATGATAAAGTGGATGATTCTGTTTTTGGATATCTTAGCTTATGTTCTGCGCTCCGTAATCTGTCTGTTCCTCATCTGCCGAAGCCTGAAATTAGAAAAGCCCTGTCTCAGAGCCGGCGTTCTCTGCGTTGTGGGAACAATAGTAGTTGTAATCTGCACAGGATTGATGAATATCACACCATTTTACCAGGGAATCTTGATGGCTTTCGTGATTGCATTTTGTACCGGACAGAGTCAGAAAGAAAAGCTCAGAATGTGCCTTTGCATTAGTATTTTTTATGAGATTGCAGTTTCCTTCTGGGAGTTTCTGCTTTCCGCAGGTCTTGGAGTTGCTTGGGGGTCTGGAGTTTTTCTGGATAAGACAGCCTTATCTGGACAGGCAGGAGGGTGGCTGTTAAATTTGTTCCTGGCCGTTTTGGCATTGTTTGTGTTCAAACATCCTGATCTGACCTACAAAGAAGTATTCCGCCTGGTTTCTTCCGTAGTTATGGCTGGTTTTATCGCAGTGATTACTCTGAACAGCCAAACAGTACTGGATATTCCAGAGGATACGATGTTCATGTGGATGATACTGTCTGTCATTCTGATGATGGCGGTGCTGGTCCTGAATATCAGCCGTCAGTATGAGGCAGAAAAAGAGCTGGCAAGGCTGAAGTCGGAGCAGGCTGAGCTCCTGGAGAGGGATTACACCACATTAAATCAGGCGTATTCGGTAAATGCCAAGCTCTTTCATGATTTTCATAATCATATCGGTGTGCTGCGACAATTTTTGAAAAACGAAAAGTATCAGGAGGCTGCAGCATATCTGGACGAGCTGCAGGAGCCTTTGCGTGAGATGACAGATACTGTATGGACTGGGGATGAGACCATCGATTATCTGATCAACAGTAAGATGGCTGCTGCGGCTGACCGGCAGATCAGTCTGCAGGCAGAGGTGGAATTTCCAAGACACACCAATATCCGCAGTGCTGACCTCAGTGCCATCCTTGGAAATCTGCTGGACAACGCGCTGGAAGCAGCGGAGAAGGTTAATCCTCCTGAGCAGCGGACAATTTCCCTCACAATACGGCGCATCCATCAGATGCTGGTCATTAAAGTAGAAAACCATTTTGCAGAAACAATTCAGGCAGAGCATGGTCAGTTAAAGACAACTAAAACTCAGAAAGGACTGCATGGATGGGGCCTGAAAAGTGCACAGGCGGCCGCCGCAAAGTATGATGGCACCGTGAGTACCGATTATGAAGACGGTCTGTTCAGAGCAGTGGCGACACTGTCTTATCATGGAGTAACAAAAGAATAGTATCGGCATAAAAGCTTTCTTTACCGCAGGAAATCCGGTTTCATGGACCCCTGCGGTTTTTCGTGGACAAAAACCTGCCGTTTGCGGACATTTCTGTTTTGGTCATTTTTTTTAGTTATGATAAAGACAACAACAAACAAAGAACAGTAAATAGAAGGAGGTATGGATATGCGTCACGTACATATTCGAAGTATTTTAGGTTTGGTCTGGCTGATTGTTGCAATGGTATCTGGTATTTCCGGTATGCTTCCAATGGCTGGTCTCTACGCTGTTGTTGGCGTTGTATTCCTATATTCAGCCTATGCAACGTGGAAGACAGAACAGAATGGTAAAGGGAAATAGTCCCCGAAAATCATAATGAAAACACAGTGCCGCTATGACTCAACAAGCGGTGAAGATACCGGAAAGGAGGAACTTTGTATGGAAGCGTCTTTATTAACAGTCAAAAATCTGCGGGCATGGTACAGCCGGGAAAAAACGGTCCTGGATGGTCTTTCTATCGATTTGAAATCTCATGAATCCGTGGGGCTGATTGGCCTAAATGGCGCTGGAAAGACCACATTTATCAATATTCTTTCCGGTCTGATGGGGCAGTATAAGGTCGATGGAATCTGGATGAACGTAAGTCCTGTAAAATTTCGGGATAAAGATTTTAAACTCCGCCGTTATACCGTTTTTGATGAGGATCATTCTTTTCAGTATTTTACATTCCGGGAATATCTGTCCTATGTATTTTGTGCTTATCACAGAGAAAAGTGTGATGTTTCAGAGCTTATTTCGGGTTTTCATTTTGAAGAGTATACAGATATGCTCCTGAAAGATTTGTCAACGGGAAATAAGAAAAAGGCATATCTGATCACAGCATTTGCATTAAAGCCTGAGCTGCTTTTGTTAGATGAACCGGTCAACGGGCTGGATTTTACGAGTACGGAGTTTCTGTATCAACTGATTGCAGATTATAAGAAGTATGGAACAATCCTATTTTCCTCCCACATTTTAGAGAGCATTACGCTTACCTGTGACCGGGTGCTGGTGTTAGAGGGCGGGAAGATCAGTAAATGTTTTGAACACAAGGACATAGAGGCTGCACAGATTCGGGAGGCGCTGCATGATGAAAAACATGTATAACGTATTTGCAAAAAAACTGTTTGGTGTGAAATATGAGCGGATCTTAAGGTCACTTATAGGCAGCCTTATCATTTTCTGGGCTCTTTCGATTTCCAGTATACAGATTCAAATCGCACCTCTTATATTGTACCTGATGACTGCCACATTTACTGCAGGTGTAATGTGGCAGGCTCTGTCCTCTATTGACAACAGGGCATATCTGAAAAACATGATGATGCTCCCATTTGAAAGCAAGAAGTTCATATGCGCGTATATTGGGGCATTGGGATGTTATACACTGGTGACCAAGACATGCATCCTGCTGGCAGTTGTATTTTCCATTTCGAAGATGGGGGCTGTAGAAATCATCTGGAGCATCCTATGTGCTCTGGCGGCAGTTCTGACGGCGGCATGTCTGTTCTACTGTCTGAAAGGCGCAGATGTTTATTGTTTTTACGCAGAAAAGCATATTGCGGGACAGCGCTGGAAAGCTGGACGCAGACATTTTATATGGAAATATTTCTTCAGATATATGACGGACCATAAAAATTACCTGGTCAATACAGTAGCAATGTGCGTTATAGCCTGTCTGCTTCCAGTCTTTTTCCGACAGATGAACGGGCTGTCTGTCCTGCCCATGGGGTTTGCTATCCTTTCTCTGAATACCCCTTTATGTATTCTGCTTTCCTGTGATCCGGCCCTGGAACAGGCGGTGCGCTTTCTGCCGGGGCAGAGGAAGCATTTTTGTATTCCATATTGCCTTTTCATTTTTACTTCTAATATCCTGGCAGATCTGATCTTTATATGCAGCTGGAAGATTCAGGGGGGAGAAATAAGCAGTGAGACCATCTTATGCGCAGTCATCTTTGCACTGCAGAGTGCCATTGGTTCTGTCCTCCTGGAATGGTTCCGGCCTCTTCGCCATTGGAAAATCGAGAGTGACCTGTGGCACCATCCAAGGAAATATGTGGTGCCAGCGGTGATGCTCCTGTCCGCAGTGCTGGTGGGGACGGCACCGTGGGTCATCTGTATAATGGGTGGAGTTTTAGTGGCAGAGTGTGTGGTGTTCATCGTAATCTGAGTGTATGAAGTACTGGTAATTGTCAGGAAGGCACTGTATAATGGAACTACTATAATCGGTGTCCCATTATTTGAAAGGAGGATTAAAATGCCATATATAACAATCGAAAGCGGAGTTTTATCAGATGAACAAAAAGAAAATTTAATTAGTCGTTTAACAGAAGTATCATCTGAAATAATGCATGTACCACAAGAATTTTTCTCAATCACGATTAAAGAATTACCAGATAAAAATTTTGGTATTGGTGGGAAAACAATAGACAAAGTAAAGTCCGAGTACATGAAAAAATAGAAATAAATTTCAATTTATAGATAAGAAGAAAATATATAATCTACAGGCATATGTAAAAAACGTCATATGCCTTTTTGATTGAATGTTAAAATTGACCCATGTTATACTTTACCTATAAGCAAGTTTATAAACATGGGGTTGTTATGATTAGGAGATGTTCAGACATTATTATCTGTAAACTTTTCTTAAATAAAAATTAGTATGAAAATACCATGAGCGTTCTGAGTGGAGGAAAAATGATCAATATAGTTGTTGCATATGCTAAAAATCGTGTCATAGGGAACAAGGGCCGCATTCCCTGGAAAATCAAAGGAGAGCAGCAACGTTTCAAAGAGCTGACAACTGGAAATGTCGTGATTATGGGCAGACGTTCTTATGAGGAAATAGAAAGACCGCTTCCCAATAGAACAACAATTGTGATATCTGCGTCTAAAAACTTTGATGCAGAGAATTGTATGACAGCTAAATCGTTAGATGAAGCACTTATTATGGCAGAAGGAAAGGATATCTATATCTCTGGAGGTGCCAGGCTCTATGAGGAGGCTCTGCCTTTAGCAGACAAGATGTATATTACGGAAATTGACCTTGAAGTTGAAGGGGATACGTATTTTCCAGAGTTTGACGAGGAATTATTTGAGAAAGAAATCAATCAATATTTTGAGGGGGATATCCCTTATACCTATGTTACATACACTAGAAAGTTCACATTATGCGGAGACAATTGTCTATGCTGCCCAAGGTATCTTGCCAAAACAGACGAGGCTCTGCAAAAGGCTGCCGAGTTATGGCACAAAGTTGGATGGAGAGACCACGTTGTATCAAATGAAGAAATAAAATGCACAGGATGTTCCTCACATAAGCAGTGTGCATACCAGCTGGTCGATTGTATAAAAGAGCATGAGGTTGATAAATGTAATCAATGCCCGGATTATCCATGCGAAAAAATATGCAGTATGCTGAGACGTTCGGATCTCTATAAAGCAAAATGTCTGGATGTATGTATAGAGGAAGAGTATCGGCTGTTAGAATCGGCATTTTTTAGGAAAGAAGAGAATTTGGGGAAATAATGGAGAGAGACACCGTTATGATAGACATAAAAAACATTGATTATACGCCAGATATACATGAAATAAGTGAGTATATAGGAAATCCTTTGTTTGGACAGTTTTATCAGTATATGCAAAAGGAATATAAAGCATTATGCAAAATTGAATATAGCAAGGATGTCTGGGCCCGCGGATGGAATATAAAGCTAAGAAAAGCAGGAAAAGGCCTGTGCGTAATCTATCCCAAGGAACAATATTTTACAGTTTTAGTCGTTGTTGGTAATAAGGAGAAGGAGAGCGTCGAAAATATATTACCACAGCTATCAGAAGAAATACAGGAAATCTATCATACGACAAAGGAAGGAAACGGCCAGAGGTGGCTTATGATTGATCTAAAAGAGAAAAACCAGATCTATGAGGATACACTCGAATTGATTCGGATTCGCAGAGAAAGCAAGTAAGCGCAAATGATTCAAGAACACTTATCAATAGTATAGCTTTATAATTTGAAGGGGAATATATATGAAATTGAGTGAAAAAGCAGCGGAATTGAAAACAGATATCCCGGCCGTATTTTTGTGTCTGAAAGACCGGGAAACTCCGTTTGCCGTAAAAAGATTGGCTGGAATAACAATAGGGTATGCACTTTCGCCAATTGATTTGATCCCTGATTGTATTCCAGTTTTGGGGTATCTTGATGATATTATAATTATTCCTGCATTAATTGCACTGATAATTAAGATGATACCAAAAGAAACCTTTGAGAAATACAGAAAAGCCTCCAGGGGAATGTGGCAGGATGGAAGACCCAGACACTGGTACTATGCAATACCGATAGTTATGATATGGATACTCATATTGTGGCTCATAGTAAAAGCTGCCTTCTTTTCAGCCTAAAATCCCCTAAATGAGTGATTCCCAACTTGGGTATTTAGAGCATTAGTTGGTGGACAGGTGGATGTACATTTGAGGTAAATATGGACTTAAAAGCAAGATAGTTATTCAAGGAGACGGAGGAGAGTATGAAAACGATACTTGTAACTGGTGGAACAGTATTTATAAGCAGATATATTGCAGAGTATTATGTTGAGAAGAATTACGATGTATATGTACTTAATAGAAATAGTAAGGAACAATCAAGAGGGGTAAAACTTATCCAGGCAGACAGACATGATTTAGGTGATGTTCTTCGTGATTATCATTTTGATATTGTTATTGATACGGCATATACTTCCAATGATGTTGAAAAGTTACTAGATGCTTTAGGCAGTTATGAAGATTATATTTTAATCAGCTCAGGTGCTGTCTATTCAGAGAATACCATGCAGCCTTTTAAAGAAGATTCTCTATTAGCTTTTAATAAATATTGTGGCAGTTATGGAACTGATAAAATTGATGCAGAAGCGGCTTTGTTGCAAAGAAATCCAAATGCATACATTCTCAGACCACCATATTTATATGGTCCAATGAACAATGTATATCGAGAAGCATTTGTATTTGACTGTGCTTTGGCAGGTAGAAAGTTTTATTTACCAAAAGATGGTGAAATGAGGTTACAGTTTTTTCATGTTCATGATTTATGCAGATTTATAGACATACTATTAAGATATAAACCCTCTCAACATATTTTTAATGTAGGAAATAGAGACACTATATCAATTCGTGAATGGGTTGAACTTTGTTATCGTATTGTTGGAAGTCAAGCCGAATTCGAATATGTCTATGGAGATATGGAACAAAGGAAGTATTTCTGCTTTGATAACTACGAATATTATCTTGATGTTTCTGAACAATATAAACTTATGCAGGAAGTAAAACCGATGTCAGCAGGATTAGAAGAGTCATTTGAATGGTATAAAAGCAATACAGAAAAAGTGAATAGAACCACCTATTTTGATTACATTGATAAGAACATGATGTAGATAAAGCCTATGTGGATGTGTGAAATTGATGTAAAAGCTTTTTCAGTAAGATGACGAAACAGATGCTTAGGGGAATTCGTGTTAACACCAAGCAGGAACTGACAGAACGAATTTACAAGTACTTTGACGAGGTCAATCGTGAGCCCGTGGTTTATCACTGGAAGTATAAAATGGATAAAATCAGTGTGGATGAAGCTGTATCGGTTTAATATGGCGATTATTTAATTGGCCTAATCTACAGCTTTGATTATTATGAAGACAATAGAAAATCTGTCCGGGAGGGGAATTATGGCTTTAGATAATATTATTACAAATATTGGTTTCTGGTGCTGCATTGTCATGGTGCCTGCTTTTGTTGTAATCGGTTTACTGTTTGCTATATTCAAAGAAAAATCTGCAAAGTTTGTTTCTGGATTCAATATGTTCTCGAAAGAAGAGCAGATGCTGTATGATAAGGCATATATTGCCCGGGATATAAGAAATTCCTGCTTCATATGGTCCGCGGTCATGTTGGCTGGGGCGATAGTTTCAGTGTTCATTACACAATATCTTGCAATTGTGGCATATATTATTTGGCTGGTTTTGTTTTGTAAGGATGTACATTGGGATAGAGAAAAGGCGTTTGAAAAATATCGCATAAAATAAGTGATTCTATTTATAAACAGAGCATTACAGAGTATTATGTTGAGAAGAATTACGATGTATATGCACTTATAGAAATAGCAAGAGGGGAACTGAATGAAAAAAGGAATGCTGACTGCAGGAATAATCGTAGTGGTACTTTTGCTCATTTGGGCATATGTTGTATATCCTATTGCACAAAAAAATAAAACGTTCGAAGAGGCGCCGATGGACATGAGTGTAGAAGCGAAAGTTGATGAATACCACTCTTTAGAAGCTATAGAAAATAGCATTGGAATTATTGTTAAAGCAGAAAAAGTGAGTGAAGAGGAACCAGTCATCTGGCGTGATGGGCAGGGGAATGTCTATTTTGTGGGTATGATTGGTAATGTAAAGATTAGCAATATATATAAAGACGAAAGTAATCAGGATATTAAAATAGGCAGTACAATCTCCATCTTCGAAAATGAAGCTTATGATGCGGAAAAGAATGTAATATATCATGTTGCTGGTTATAAGAAAATGGGCATCGGAAAAGAGTATATGCTTTTCCTAGACTATTCGGAAGATGATAACTGGTATGTACCATGCAGTGCCATTTGGGGAAAATATCCATTAGATAGTACAGAAGCTATTTTATATAATAGCAATGAACGGCCAGCTGAAACATCATCGGCCAATATCCTAGTTACTCAAATTGGTCGTGAAGTAATTGAGAAATATGAGTAAGAATAAATCAGGTACGGATATAAGCATCAAAAGCCGCTGTCTATAATAAAGAAATCCCCTTTTCAACCCAAATTCTCCTTTGGAGGGGTGTTATTATTGAGGCTGATATTTTAGAATAGGGTCATTCAGATAGAAAAGGAGTTTACTTATGGATCAGATCATGATTGGAAATTTTATGGCTAAAAAACGGAAAGAGAAAAATATGACGCAAGCCCGGCTGGCAGAGAAACTGGGGGTCTCGGACAAAACGATTTCAAAATGGGAAACAGGAGTTTCACATAGTTAAGGATATTGATAAAACAACCCATGATTACCTGCTTGCTAAGTATAAAACCAATAAGCATACCAATATATTATTTAATCCGTTTATAATACAAAATTGATTGATGTAAGATAACTTAACAAAACTGTCATGTTTTATTAGGATTTCTATTCCAAAAGATGATTCGGTTATTAAGCCGTAGGTAAAATTTTACAATGATTAAAAAGATACCACTATACAAGGATTGTTGCTATAATTATTAAAGAAATAATATGTTCGACATTTGACTAAAAATTGACTTTCATATGTTATAAGTCCTATATAGTCGAATTGTCAAATAAGGAGTGAATGTAGTGGGTGAAAAATATAAAATACTAATCGTTGATGATGAACAATCTATACTGGATATATTAAAGTTACAATTAGAACTGGAAGGTTACATTGTCTATTCCGCAATCAACGCAAAAGAGGCACTGGATAAATTATCTCATAGTCCAGATATTATTTTACTAGATATTAATATGGCGGGCATGAACGGATTTGATTTATGCTCATCCATTCGGAATTTTGTATCATGCCCTATACTCTTTCTCACTGCAAGGGTATCCGAACAGGACAAGATAAACGGGCTTATGGTTGGTGGAGATGATTATATTACAAAGCCTTTTTCTATAAATGAATTATTAGCAAGAATTTCAGCGCATTTACGGCGTGAAAAAAGAAATCATAATAAGACAAAAGGCAAATTTTCAGAAGAGTTAATGATTGATTACTCAGATAGAAGCCTCTTTATTAAAGGCAATCGGGTTGAATTATCAAACAAAGAATTTGAAATTATAAAGTTATTGTCAATAAATGCAGGTCAGGTCTTTGACAGAGAAAAGATATATGAAATCATCTGGGGCATTGATGGCAACGGTGACAGTACGGTTATCAAAGAGCATATACGAAAAATAAGATTGAAGTTTGCTGAATTTACAGATAAATCCTATATTTCCACAGTATGGGGAGTCGGGTATAAATGGATAAAATAAAAAAAGTATTTCAAAAAATGTCACTAAAAAAATCACTGGTGTTGTTAGCTCTGATTTGTCTTGGTGTTGTAAGTGTATTTTCAATTATTACTGTATTAACATTTTCAAATATCCGGCAGAAAATATTAGATACCAGACCGATTGTAGTCACTGATTACACAAGTGAATATCAAACAAATAATGAGATTACCGTCATTCCACGAGAATATACACATGGTGAACTCTCAAAAGAAAACAAGATCTATTATTGGATCGTGACAATCTTTATGGCAGTATTACCTGTTCTCTATGTCATAGCCGCTTCTGTATTGGTTGCAAAATTGTATTACAAGTTAAAGTTACAAGCACCTCTTGAAAATCTAAAAAATGGGATATCTCATATTTCAGAACAAGACTTGGATTTTCAGTTACAATACACGTCTGATGATGAACTGGGTGAATTATGTGACACGTTTGAATTTATGAAAAATGAGATTTATAAAAGTAATCGAAAAACGTGGGATATGCTCCAGGAAAGAAAGACTTTGACGGCTTCTATTTCCCATGATTTAAGAACGCCGATTACTGTAATCAACGGTTATCTGGATTATTTAGAGAAATCAATCGAGAGAGAGAGTCTTACAAGCGAAGTTTTACAAACAACAGTCAAAAACATGACAGGAGCAGTGAATAGATTAGAAAGATATGTGGAGTGTGTCAGAGATATACAGAAAATGGAAGATATTGAAATCAGAAAAGAATTTTATGATTTCAAAGAACTGATTACAGATATCACAAGAGAATTTTCTATACTTGCGACGGAACATAACAAACGGCTTGAAACACATGATTTATCTAAAACTTTGCTCATTGAAACGGATAAGGATATGTTATTAAAAGTTATGGAAAACATTTTTGATAATGCACTCCGTTTTTCTGTTGATAAAATCATATTGACAATAGAGGAAACAAAAGATTGTTTTTCTTTTCAGGTACAAGACGATGGGATTGGATTTACAACGGAAGAACTAAACTCTGCAACGTCTTTCTTTTACAGTTCTCCTGTGAATGGCGGAAATTTTGGTATTGGGCTTTCTATCAGTAAAATACTTTGTGAAAAACTGGGAGGCGGTTTATATTTGGAAAATACCCCCAATCACGGTGCAATCGTTACAATAAACATAAAAAAATAGTTGGAACTTTTCTAAAAATTGACTTTCATATGAAATAATCTCCTTATAGAACATATAAGGAGGTTTTTTTATGGAAATCAAAATCAAACACTTGAATAAAAAATATGGAAAACAAAGTGTGTTAAAGGATATTTCATTACATATTCCAGTTGGTATGTATGGATTGTTAGGAGAAAATGGAGCTGGAAAAACAACGCTGATGCGTATACTGGCAACCATGTTGAATCCATCATCAGGAACAATCCAAATGAATGGGATTGATATTAAAGACAAGAAAGAAGTTCGTAAAATGATAGGATATCTCCCACAAGAATTTTCGGTATATCCAAATATGAGCGTGTATTCTGCATTGGAGTATCTTGCAGTCTTATCAGAACTCCCCCAAAATATCCGCAGGCGGCGTATTAATGAGTTATTAGAACAAGTTCATTTGGAACAGGAAAAAAATAAACGGTTTAAGAATTTATCTGGTGGTATGAAACGGCGTTTTGGAATTGCGCAGGCTTTGTTAAATAATCCCCAGATTTTAATTATCGATGAACCAACTGCTGGACTAGACCCCGAAGAAAGATTACGTTTTTATAATCTTCTTTCAGAGCTTGCTATGGACAGAATCATTTTAATATCTACGCATATAGCGGGCGATATAGAAGCGACCTGTTCTAATACAGCGGTTTTATGTTCTGGAGAAGTGATCTTTGAGGGACAGATTGGTAACTTGATAAAATTGGGAGAAAGAAAAGTATATACCACTACGCTTATGCAAAATGAATTAGAAAAGTTTAAGCAGATGTACCATATTATCAATGTTCATCAAAATGGAACGGATATATCCTGTAGATTTTTATCTGGTGGTACTCCGCAGAAAGATTGGATTGCTTGTGAGCCTACGCTTGAGGACAGTTATATCTTTTTGATATCGAATTATAAACAGGGGGTGAAATAAATGTATTTCTTAAAGGAATTGAAAAGAATTTGTTTCAGCTTCGTGTATCTCTTATTTATTGGGCCTCTGTTGTTTAGCTGGTATGACAATTTCTATGGGGTAACAAATAAAGAAATATCTTCGGCTAAAGAAAGTGATACTTCTATTTATTCTGAAATAGCAGGTGGTTCTTTCTTGAAAAAGCCAGAAAGAGGAGCAGAAAGTTATGGAATGAAAAAGAAAGAAGTACCAGAAAAAATTATGTGTGGTGGTACAGATATTTTAATAGTAGAGTATCTAAAAAATTCTTACTCCACCTACCCGTTCACTTACTACAAAGAGGTTGTTTTGAGCGACAAAGAACAAAAAGAAATCTTAGATATTATTACAGAGATAACAGGATTGAATGAACAGCAGATCAATCATCTTCCAGAAAATTACTTCCCCGCTGTAAATGGTAGTATTATACATTTTGGAGAAAATGCGAATCAGGATGGGAACGGAAATTTTACTTTTAAAATGGGGGACAGTGACGGCATAGATACTGGACAGGATGATACAGAACAGTTCGTACCTCAAGTGTCTTATGAAAGATTTCAGACGCTAATGGAGAAAGCAGAAAATATTATTGGGAAAGGTTCTAACTACTCCATGAAAAATCTGACACAATATTATGGTTTGTCTGAAATGACCTATGAGGAAGCAATGGATGAATACAACAAAACAATTTATGACGATAAAGTAAGTAATGCTTTTGCCAGATTGTTTTGTGATTACATAACAAGAGCATTAGGGCTGTACCCTGTTTTTGTAGCTGTTATTTTCTGGTTAAAAGATAGAAGGAATTGTATGAATGAATTGATAGACTGTAAACCAACAGGAACAGCAAGATTTATTTCTATTCGGTTTTTAGCTTTGCTTACGGCTGTTATGTTACCAGTGGTTCTTTTGAGCTTTGAGTCCTTAATTCCATTAATGAGGTATTCAGCGGATACGAGTATTGCAATCGATCTGTTTGCCTTTTTTAAATATATGATATGGTGGCTGTTGCCTACGGCAATGATTGTTACATCATTGGGAATGTTTCTCACAATTTTAACATCAACACCCGTCGCAATTTTAATACAATTTGTATGGTGGTTCGTTGACGGGGCTGTTACAGGGCTATCCGGAGATACCAGTATCTTCACATTGATGATACGCCATAATGTATTAGGCGGCTCTGAAATAATAAGTCGGGATTTTACTCTTATTTGTTTGAATAGGGGGCTGTATGCTGTCATTTCTTTGATACTGGTAGGATTGTCGATCCTAATATATAGCAAGAAAAGAGGTGGAGAATTCAATTATGAACATTTTCTGCAAAAACATTTTAGATTTTTTAAGAATAGATTTTCTTCTCACTTTCAAAAATAGTTTATTGTTGGGTATCGCCTATTTATTCATCATTCCGATCATAAGGGGTATTTCAAACTTAGATAACATACAGTCAGCGGAAGTGTTGGGGCAGTCTCTTGCTCTGGTTGGAGCGATTATTTTGATACCAGTAACAAAACGAGAATTAGAAACAGGTATCAAAGAAATTATTTATACAAAATCATGGTCATATATGAAAAGTGTAAGCATTCGTCTGATATGCAGTATTCTATTGACCGCTGTTATGATTTTTGTATTTGCTTTTGTAATGAAAACATATCACTGCGTATTTCCATTTTGGAAATACATTTCAGTAACAGTGCTATATGCTATTTTTATGGGGTCTCTTGGGCTTGTTTTTTCACAGGCAGGAAATAGTGACGTTATCGGGTATTTGTCTGTTTTGGGGTATTGGACGTTTTGTCAACTTGAAATTATTAGTGAGAGCAGCGTCCTCAATATATTCCCTATTATTGATGGTACTCTTGGAATTCCAAAATTGATAACACTGTTCAGTATAACGATAAGTCTATTAGTGCTTTTTGTTTTTCAGATAAAATGTTTGGGAAATAGGGTATAAAAGAGAGAGCATATAATGAATTTTTCGCAAAATAAATCTATATAAAGGAGTGGTAATAATGAGAAAATAATAATTCTAGAATTTACAGATAAAGAAGAACAGATATTTCAAAAAACACTTGAATGGCTAACTACAGAAACTGTAATTAAACCTAGAATGATAACGACAGATACAAATGAAATTCAACTCAATCCATACACAAGAACTTTCAAAGATTGTTCGGGGACACCATTGTACTTAACCGCTAAAGAATTTGACCTGTTATATTTTCTATATTCCCATAAAGGACAAGTATTTACCAAAGAACAGCTCTATGACAATGTGTGGGGGAATGATTATATTACAGATACAAGGAATCTAACCTCATTCATCAGAAAGCTACGCAAAAAAATCGAGCCTGACCCTGATAAACCCATATATGTTTTAACTGTCTGGGGTATTGGCTATAAATTCAATGAAAATAAGCCATAACGTTAATAAAGTGCGAATAGATTTATAATTAAAAGGGGTTGATGTAAATGGGGAAAATGCTCGTTATCTCATTCAAGGATAATAAAGATGAAAAGGCATTCCATGAAGTCGTTAATCTGTTGAAACAATACGAATTTCAACCTAGAAAAGAAATTAAATATCAACCTGTTCTTACTTTTGATGATTTTGTGGTCGATCCACAGGAGTTATCTGTTAAAAAGGACGGCAGACTTTTAGATTTCAATTACAGAGAGTTTAGTCTGCTCTATCTCTTAGCCAGCCATAAAGGTATGGTGTTCAAATATGGCTATCTGTATGAGATTTTATGGGGCGACCATTACATGCAGGAAACCAACAGCAGTATTACGTCTTTGGTAAGCGGAGTGAGGGCAAAGATAGAAAAGGATACGAAGCACCCCCGATATATTTTGACCGTCCGTGGTATCGGTTATCGGTTCAATGCCAGCTATTCAGAGCGTACATAAAGAGTGTCTGGCGTATCAGGGAAAGACACGACTGGCGGGTTTTGCGGTCACAAACCGCAAGTTCCGCCTTTTCGTGCGGGCTTGCCCCGCACGACAGCCCCCGGTATCTAACAGGGGGGCACTAGGAAACTGGAAACAAGTAACAGTAAGTACAAAATCCCTTGAATTTACGGGGTAAAACGCTACTTTAGATGATGAAAAATGGGTGTTAACTGATACGGTTGAGTTGACACCTGTTTTTTATTCAAAACTTATACGTTGATGATAAATTAAAGTTTTGCTGTAAACTACAGCATACATTTCCTTTATCTGCTTGATTATCAAAGACTTGTCAGAGCATGGTTTGTCAAGGGCTTGTTGCTTTGCAATGCGCCAGCACCCTTGATGAACTATGGGCTGACGAGTATGCTCCTGCAAGCAGAAAAGAAATGATTTTATGGTATGCTTATGATAAAATATATCTGATAAGCAAATTTGAATTGGCCGAGTCATAAGTGAAAGGCATTTTTTTGAATGATAGTTTATGAAGATGAAGTGATAGCACTTTAGAATTTATAATGTAATTAGTGGTTTTAATGAAAACAAAGGCGGTGTGAAAATGAAAAAAGATTTTTATGAACTATATAATAATTTTGTAAAAAGAGCTGGAGAAAAAAACGAACGCTTTCGAGAGATGCTAGTAAAATCACAACTATCATTTGATTCAAAAGAGATGTTATCGTTTGTAGTATCAGAATGCTTGATGGAAGATATAGAAACAATTTATAAATTGGAGAACAATGGATTTAGTAATAGATATATTGATTTTACAATTAGGAATATGTCTGAACAAGTAATTGAGTATCTCTATATAATGAAAAATCCTAGATTAATAAAGGAATATTTTGGGGAAAGGTTGAATGATGACTGGGATGGGAAAAATCTGTTTGACGGTATGAAAATTACAGGTGCAGCAAGATTTAAAAAGCGTGAAAGTGTTAGTGCAATGGCTAAAGCAGTAGATGAAAAGGTGTCTGATGATGACAAAATCGCACTTTATGAAATTTTTAGTTTGAAAGCAGAATTAGAACATCATTCATATTTTCATCATATGTTAGATGTAATGTGCAATTTAGGGGATAGAATTGAAAGTAAAGATGATTTAGATTACATATTTTTAATATATATATTAAGTGCATTTATAAAAGTATACGATACTATTCAATAAAAATATTAAAATGTAAAGCAATAAAATCCAGTTTATGGATAACAACAAAATAAATAATCAAAAAAGCATATGTCAAAATGGCATATGCTTTTTTGATTGGAGGGAATACAGAATGAACGATATTGAATTTAAAGAACATCTAAAAAAAGAACGTCTGTCCTATGGCATTTCACAAGGTCGGCTTGCCTATCTGTCCGGCATTACAAGACAGTACCTCAATGAACTTGAAACAGGCAAATCCCATGCCAGTGACAGTCTAAAGGAAAAACTACTTGCGACACTGCTCCTGTTTTCCTATGATACCCCTCTGTTCCTCCTGATTGATTATCTCCGTGTCCGCTTCCCCACCACTGACGCAGGGGAAACCATAAGAAATATCCTGCAAATCAAACCGGATTATCTGCTCCATGAGGACTATGCCTTTTACGGCTACAAGGAACAGTATTCTTACGGAGATATTACCCTGATGGTTTCACAGGACGATACAAAAGGGCTTCTGCTGGAATTAAAGGGAAAGGGATGCCGACAGTTGGAAACATTCCTACAGGTTCAAAACAGGGATTGGTATGACTCCCTACAAGCCTGTATCAATGCTGGTGGTATCATCAAACGGCTGGACTTAGCGGTCAATGATGTGGCGGGGTTATTGGATGTCCCCCTGCTGATTGAGAAATGCAGTAACGGGGAGCTACTCACACGTTCTCGCAAATGGGAAGCCATGCACGCTGGCGCACTCAGCAGTAAGGTAAAAAGAGACAGGGACAAAGGAAGTACCCTGTATATCGGTTCTCGGGGCAGTTCCCAGTATTTCTGCCTGTATCAAAAAGACAAGGAACAGAAAAACAAACACATCCAGACAGACATCAAGAACCGCTTTGAGATACGCCTGACTGATAAGAAAGCGGAAAAGGCAGTCCGTGACCTGCTGGAAACACGCAGTCCCGAACAGGTGGTGTTCACGATCATTAACAGGCAGATACGTTTTATTGACTGCAAAACAGATACCATAGACCCTATATGGGAATGGTTCACCGGAAAGGACAGGAAGCCCATAGGGCTGGAAATGAGGGCAGAACCCTATACAATGGAGCGAACTGTGGAATGGCTGAAACGTCAGGCGGCACCCAGCCTTGTAACCATCCACAGGATAGAAGAACAAAACGGCACCCACCTGCTGGAAGATATATTAAAACAGGCAAAACTAAAGGAAGCCCACAGAATACGCATAAGGCAGATGACAACTGCCGTAGAAGATATGATTGATACCGCTGTTCCTCAAAAAGAGAATGACGGTATTTTTTAATTTCTTCTTGCAAGATTGCCAAATGCGTACCTGCAAACCGTATTAATAGTGGAAAAGGAAAAAAGAAAATCTGCTTTAAAAGCGCAACAAAACAGCATTCTGTGGGAAGTTACGGTATGAAAAGGAGAAGTTCCTTTTCCATGTCCTTTGATAGTTGAATACAGCAGTCAGATACCTTTGACAGACAGTGAGCCGTTGGAGTGATACGCCATGACCTTATTCTGGTAAGCGAGCGTTTCCCCTTATCATGTCCACAGGGAAATTTGTCCATTTTCCCGCCATGACCTGTCCTGTCAGGTAATGATACTCCCGTACAGCCACAGTCCGAGCGTTAGAAGCGTCGCACACAATGGGTACGGCTGTATGAGAACCATACAGGGCTTTCATGCCGTGGGCTTTTGACACAAGCCGTCTGACTGCCTGAGAACACCAAAAGCGAAAGGAGGGCTGTGTTATTGAGGATGTCTTAGAGAAAGCAGAGCGCACAGAGGAAAAAAGCCCTGTAACAAAGCGTATTGCCTGTGGGAAAACCCACATCATCGTGAAAGAGCATTTCCCAAAACAAGGAAAGATGCTGGATGAACTGCTGACAGATGTCATGCTGGAAAAGGCGAAGCGGGCGACATAAGAAATTGTGCAGATAGCAATGAAATAGATTGAATGTTGAAATTGACCCATGTTATACTTTATCTGCAAGCAGGTATTGTAAGCATGGGTTGGTTATGATTAGGAGGATAACTGACAATGAAACAAATGATTTACAATACTGCACTTTATCTCAGACTGAGCCGTGATGATGAGTTACAGGGGGAAAGCTCCAGTATCACCACACAAAGGAGTATGCTTCGCTCTTACGCAAGGGAACATCATCTGAATGTCATAGATGAATACATAGACGATGGATGGTCGGGGACGAATTTTGAAAGACCCGATTTCCAGCGCATGATAGCGGACATTGAAGCAGGAAAAATCAACTGCGTAGTTACGAAAGACCTTTCCCAGCTCGGCAGGAACTATATTCTGACAGGTCAGTATACGGAACTGTATTTCCCCAGCCATAATGTGCGCTATATTGCCATTGATGACGGTGTAGACAGTGAGAAAGGCGACAGTGAGATTGCGCCGTTTAAGAACATCATCAATGAATGGGTGGCAAGGGACACCAGCCGTAAGGTCAAATCCGCATTCAAGGTCAAATTTGCGGAGGGTGCTTACTATGGTGCTTATGCTCCACTAGGCTATAGGAAAGACCCTGAAAACAAAGGAAAACTTCTGATTGATGAAGAAACAAGGTGGATAGTGGAAAAGATTTTCCAGCTTGCCTCACAGGGCTGTGGCGGTGCAAAAATCGCAAAGCAACTGATTTCAGAGGAAGTCCCTACCCCGTCATGGATTAATTTCCAGAAATACGGCACGTTTGCCCATATCTTTGCGGATGAACCCGAAAGCAAGCGGTACGCATGGACAATCGCACAGGTCAAGACCATATTGAAAAATGAGGTCTATATCGGAAACAGTGTGCATTATAAGCAGTCTACCGTTTCTTTCAAGAGTAAGAAAAAGGTGCGGAAGCCGGAAAGTGAATGGTTCCGGGTAGAGGATACCCATGAACCTATCATAGAAAAAGAAGTCTTCTATCAAGTACAGGAACAGATAAAAGCAAGACGCAGGAAGCGGAAAGACAGCACCACACAGATATTTGCAGGGCTTGTGAAATGTGCGGACTGTGGCTGGTCAATGCGGTATGGCACAAATAAGGCGAACAAGAACCCATACAGCTATTTTGCCTGTAGCTTTTACGGGCAGTTCGGGAAAGGCTACTGTTCTATGCATTACATTCGCTATGATGTGTTGTATCAAGCGGTACTGGAACGATTGCAATACTGGGCGAAAGCTGTCCGTCAGGACGAGGAAAAGGTCTTGAAGAAGATACAAAAGGCTGGAAATGTAGAAAGAATCCATGCGAAGAAGAAAGCCGTATCTGCACTGAAAAAGGCTGAGAACCGCCAGAAAGAAGTTGACCGTCTGTTTATGAAAATGTATGAGGACAGGGCAAATGAGAAGATAACGGAACTTCGTCATGCTGTCCAGCGATATCAGCAGGAACAGATGGAGTTGGAAGAGCAGATAACAAGTCTGAGAGATGAATTACAGAAGATGGAGCAGGAAATGGTGGGTGCGGAGAAATGGATTGAGCTATTCAAGGAATATTCTGTACCAAAAGAACTGACTGCACCATTATTGAATGCCATGATTGAGAAGATACTCATTCATGCGCCCCAGGCAGATGAAAATGGGGAACGTACACAGGAAATTGAAATATATTACCGCTTTATTGGTAAGGTTGATTAAATAAATATGAGTGATATTTTTAACTAAGGGAAACTGGAAAATGTATGCCGGATTACAGCGTAATTGAATCGTTATGTGCCGAATTAGATATTACCATAGCCGAACTTTTAGATGGCGAGGAAGCAGCAGAGAGCAGCATCCGCACTTACGATGATTCTCAAATACTTGACCTGATAAAAAGAACACAGGCCCTTGAAAATCAGAGGACGTCATTATATGGCTTAATACTGATTATTATGGGGTTCGCATTATTGATTCTTCATTATTTGATAGGGGGAAGTAATGTAAAGGATATATTCGCGGGGATTCTAATGGGAGTGTCTATTGCTGAAATGCTGGTCGGTGTCTATTTAGCTGCAATGGGGTTTGGAAAACAAAAGTGAGGGATTGGTTATGTATGATGAAGTATCAATTTGGTTAAATAATGCTCTGAGACAGGAGATTCCTGAGGAAACCGCTGCGTTTTGTCTTAATTTATACGATGATGGTGATGGAAACTGGTCGATGGAGTTAATCGGTTCGGGAAAGTTTGATATTGAAGACGATGACTGGCCTTGCGATGAAATCACTGATTTTAATACAAGAGAGATGCCCTTTACCTGGAACCAGCCTGGTAGATGGGAGAGGGTTCTGAAAGAAATGATTTCAATAATAGAGGAATATCTTAAGCATGGTGAATATGCGGATATTTTGAAAAGCAGAAGTGGGGTTGGAATCGGATTTGTAGATGGAGATATCGAAAATCTTTATATCAAATGAATGGAACAAGGGCAGGAAGTTTGAGCATGGGTTAACCAGATTCTAATTCTTCTTCCAGAATATCTTTCAGTGCAGTGTATTCAGAGGGATGTTTATCTTTTGCAACCCACATATGAATTGATGTGGATTGCAATTCTTCAATAATAAAAGTACTAATATCCTGTCTGCCACATAGAACATTTTTAGGCAACAAAGAAAAACCACCACCGTTAGAAACCAACTTCAGGATTGCTTCTACAGTGTCTAGTTCTATTATGTCTGGCAAATTGGATTGATGTAAATACCACCAATTCAAAAGAATTTTTCTGTATGGGCAAGATTCAATACCGTTCGTTATAATAGGGTATCTTAGTACTTCATCAAGGTATTGACATGAGATAGGTGCAATAAGTAATAATTCTTCTGGATATTGAAAAACTTGTTTCCCCTGTATAATATCTTGTGAACGATTAGTTATAAGACAATCCAGTTGTCCTTTCCCTAATTGTGCACTTAAAATATTTTGATTAAGTGTATAAACTGAAATAGATACATCTGGAAATTTATTTTTATATTTCATTAAACATTGTGGCAGCAGATAACCTGCTACTGTTTGTGTAGCACCGATTTTTAAAGATTTTTCACTGCTTTTAAAGGAACGGGAAGTCTCATCCAATAAAGAGATTATCTTTTCTGCTTGAAGTAATAGCCTTTCCCCGTCATGTGTCAGTGTGACTCCTTTATTGTTACGTATCAATAGAGTTGTGTTTAATTCAGTTTCAAGTTTTTTGATGTGAGCAGTAATATTTGATTGTACATATCCCATATTCTCAGCAGCTTTGGTAATAGATTTTACGTAGGCAACTTCTCGAAATATCCTTAATTCTAAACTTTCCACAATCAACACCTCCATCATTTAAAATGATAGCAATTATCATCAGCAACTATTATACACTCATAAAAAGGAAATGTATAATTATATTTGGAAGAAAACTAAAATTGTTTCAGAAAGAGGGAGTGACAAATGATTGCAATGCAGTATAAAATTTTATTACCAGAAGATTATGATATGAATACTATTAGAAAAAGAGTTGCTGTTAATGGAAAGAAAACAGATGGATTTCAGGATTTATTATTTAAGGCTTATCTCATAACTGAAAATAAGAGTGAGGAAAAAGGCAGCCACAATCAGTATTCACCTTTATATTTATGGAAAGACAGTATTGGTATGAATAAGTTTATTTTTGATGGCTTTTACAACAATATATTAGATTCATTTGGATGGCAAAATATAAAGATAAGTATCCCTCTAATATGTATATTAGAAAATGATTTTATAAACTCTAAATATGTTATTGAAATTGAAAAAGAAATCTTACCCGCAACACATATGAAGTCTTTGGATTTTTCATTAATATTTCATAATTGCACCGGGAGAGTGTTGATATATAATCCTGATAAATGGAAGTGTTCTGAATATTACTTCTTTACAAACAAGCCTACTAGCAATAATATCGGTATATTATATAATATCTTGCATTTATCTATGTAATTCTAAATGAAGAATAGTAGGAAAATTTTAAAATTACTTCAATTAATTAAAAGTACGCTCCTGCAGACAGAAAAGAAATGACTTTACAATATGATTATGATAAAATTTAATTAATATACTCTTAAAATACGGGTATGAATTTGAAAAATCAGTACTGTAGGAGATAGAAGATGAGGATCAGAGCATACCAGCCATCGGATTGTGAAGAGATGGCAGAGCTGTTTTATAATACAGTTCATACAGTGAATGCAAAAGATTATACAAAAGAACAATTAGATGTATGGGCAACAGGCAGAGTGGATTTGGGAAAGTGGAATCAGTCATTCCAGGAACATGATACCGTTGTAGCAGTTGAAGATGAAAGAATTATAGGCTTTGGGGATATGAATAATACGGGATACCTTGATCGGTTATACGTTCATAAGGATTATCAGAATAAGGGTGTGGCAACTGCTCTTTGTAATAAGTTGGAACAGGCGGTTCAAGGGAAAATAATAACCCATGCCTCAATCACAGCAAGACCTTTCTTTGAAAAAAGAGGATATAAGGTAATCAAAGAACAGCAGGTAGCGCGCCAGGGAATTATGCTTACAAACTTTATTATGGAAAAAGAATGAGATGATAATGACGAAAAAAGTCCTGAGTCATTGTATTCTTGTTATTCCCATTTCTTAAGTAGTAAATCAGCCTGTCAAGAGGAGCTTCTTCAAGTTCATATATCTCAATAGCAGCCTAATCTCATTATCAGGATTCAAACGGGAAGGGTGAACTGCTGCAGAATAAATACAATGACTTTCCGATGTGATTTGTGATAGAATAGGGTATATATTTGATAGTTGGGAAGAATAGACCGGCGAATTACTCCATATGAAGACGACAGACTGTTTGGCTGCATCTGAATCCCGACTAATATTTGTATTAACAATTTAAGGAGAAAACGTTCTATGAAAAGATATGTCGCCTTTTTAAGAGGAATTAATGTAAGTGGGAAAAACAAGATATCTATGGCTGAGTTAAAAAAGGGACTTGCAGAACTTGGATTTGCAGAGGTCGTGACATATCTTAATAGTGGCAATATTGCTTTTTCAAGTGTTATTGAAGAGCAAAATGTGTTTGCGGATAAAATCGCCATAATGATAAAGGAAAACTTCAGTTTAGATATTCCTGTTTTTGTTATTCTGCAGGAAGAATTAAATGAACGATTAAATCACGCTCCTAGCTGGTGGGGAACTGGTAATAAAGAAATATACGATAATATTATATTTCTGATGCCTCCTTTATCTTATGAGGAATTTTATGATGAGATTGGAAATCCTAAAGAGGAATATGAGAAAGTCTATCATTATAAAAATGTTGTCTTCTGGTCATTTGACCGAAAGTGTTATCAAAAGACAAACTGGTGGTCAAAGACAGCCAGTGCAGGTGTAAAAGATAAGATTACAATACGGACAGCCAATACAGTCAGAAAATCAGTAACTATTTAGCCGTGCAGGCCCGGTTCCGCAGATATCAACCACTGGTTGCGCAGTCATACAGCCGACTATATAGAATGCAACCAGGAAGTTTGGTACAGTTACGGTATCAAATCTAAGGAGGATATGGGTATGGAATTTTCAGAAAGATTATTGACATTAAGGAAAGGAATGGACCTGACGCAGGAGCAGTTAGCAGAAAAGATTAATGTTTCAAGGCAGTCCGTTTCAAAATGGGAATCTGGAGTTTCCCAAAGTTAAAGATACCACATCAATCCCACGCGGACTTTTGCTCAACCGATACAGCCGGAGGGCTGGATAACAAGAAAAGGCGGTATGCGCCCCGTGGAGGGGTAGCGTACCGCCTTTTCTTGTGGGGGTTTCCAAAGGGGGCAACGCCCCCATTTGGCACACGACTTTGCGAAGCAAAGTGTAGTGTGTTATACGCTCTGCCGGCGTTGCCGTGAAAATGCCGTTGCCGCCGGGGAGGGCAAGGGCATTTGAAGCGGCAGGAAAACAGGGCTGTGCTTGCGTGGCGTGGAGCCGCAAGCGCAGGTCTGGACTCATCAGCAGACAGGGCGTATATGAAAGCCCCAGTTCCTCGTCCTACGCTCCAACTTGTGGACAAAGTGTCCCGAAGTTGTGGCCACACTCCCGGAAAAGTAGCAGGACAACGGGCAACCGTCAAGGCTGAAATGAACGGGTTTACACCCGGCCTTGACCTCCGCCCGCTGTCCCGCTGGATGGGTGGACAAGGCGGCCAATCCCTCAAAGTGCTTGGCCGCTCTCTTTCTGATTTTGAGGTATTCAGTTTTTCAAAATTGAATAATCAAAATAAATTTTTTCGATTGAAAAAATTTTATTTGTTATCATCTTCAATGCCATATTTTTTCTTTT
>NZ_JABACJ020000015.1 GCF_012524165.2 Faecalicatena faecalis | reverse complement strand
TGTACCATGCGGTACCGTGGTCTTATGCGGTATTAGCAGCCATTTCTAACTGTTATCCCCCTGTATGAGGCAGGTTACCCACGCGTTACTCACCCGTCCGCCGCTCAGTCAAATCACTCTTCATTCCGAAGAAATCAAAGTAAAGTGCTTCGCTCGACTTGCATGTGTTAAGCACGCCGCCAGCGTTCATCCTGAGCCAGGATCAAACTCTCGTTAAAAGTGTTTGTTCCAGTTCAAGAATCGCTACTAGCTAATTCTATCCCTTTTACTGTTCTTATCATCAAGATTTCTCTTGGTGATGGGTGCATCATAAATGATGCTGTTCTTAAAAATTTTCTCTATAAGAAATTTTCAAGGGTTTGTTGTCTATTGTTTAATTATCAAGGTTCTTTGTTCTTGCTCCCAAAGCAGTAACCTCTATATATTACCACATCGCTTTTACTCTGTCAAGAACTTTTTTTTTTGTTTTTTGCTGTTTTTCGCTTATCTCTTGCGAGTCAGCTTAAACATACTAACATTTATCAATTCGTTTGTCAAGACTTTCAAAAAACTTTTTTACATGTTTTTCCATTTTTCTCAACAAGATTTGATATCTTATCTCACTGATGTCGAAATCACTTTCGTCGTCCGTAAGACAAACGGAGAAGGAGGGATTTGAACCCTCGCGCCGCTACTAACGACCTACTCCCTTTCCAGGGGAGCCCCTTCGGCCAGCTTGGGTACTTCTCCAAAACGTCCGGTATTTAATATACACGATACAGCACTGTTTGTCCAGTACTTTTTTTGTTTTTTTTATTTTTCTTCGCTTTTACAGGTTTCGCCTTAATTTTAAGACATTCTGCCACAAATATCCAGCTATCGCTTCCTGGAAGATAAAGGAAGAAAAAAGGAACTCTCACTTGAGTTCCTTAACGGAGAGGGTGGGATTCGAACCCACGCGCCCTTGCGGACAAACGGTTTTCAAGACCGCCTCGTTATGACCACTTCGATACCTCTCCATCTTATCTGTCTGATAAGCAGATAATTTCAATTATCTTGTCTGCTTTCGCGACGATGTTTATTTTAGCATATATATGAAATATCTGTCAACAACTTTTTTCCAATTTTTTTATTTTTTTCTTTTAACCAGAACTTCTGCTATTTCCAAGTCTTCCGGTGTTGTGATTTTTATATTCTCGTAAGACCCATAAACCAGCTTGATTGGATATTTCAACATCTGCTCAACCACCATCGCGTCATCCGTTACATTGATATAGGATTCCCGCATCAGCATAGAATATGCACCTCTGACAATATGATTTTCAAAAACCTGGGGCGTCTGCACCATCCACAAGCTGCTCCGATTCGGAGTCTTTTCCACAAACTCATTCTTGTCCGCTACCTTGATTGTATCTTTGACCGGCATACCGACCACACAAGCCTTGTGAACCTGAACCTCTTGGAAAGCTCGGGAGATAATCTCCTCATCCACAAAAGGGCGCGCCCCATCATGAATGAATACATATCCATCCTCCTTTAGCTCCTGCACACCATTCCACACTGAATGATAACGTTCTGCTCCTCCTTGCAGGATTCTGCTCACTTTCGTGATTTTATATTTGTCTACAATTTCACGACGGCAGTAATCCTCTTCTCCTGCACCAGTAATCAAAAGGATTTCATCGATCACGGCGGATTCCTCAAAAGCCTTCAGTGAATAGTATAGAATCGGTCTCCCGGCAAGCTCCAAATACTGCTTGTGTACTTTTGTCCCCATGCGTTTTCCCTGGCCGGCCGCCAGTACAATGGCCGTACAATATGCTTTTCCCATACAATTCCTCCTCTATGACCTTTTCTCTTTCCCACTGCAAAGTTCCATGCAAGCCTGCTTCGTATGCTAATCCAGGGCCTGCCATCACCAGTTTCTCCTCTAGCGCTCACCCAGTTTCAGATTCGGAACCGCATTCAAATCCCATCCATGTCGTGTTCCTGCAAGATATTCATAATAAGCTGCTGCCCCGATCATGGCCGCATTATCTGTACAATAAATCGGAGACGGATAGTAAAACGCGATTCCCTTCTCCTCACATGCCTTTTTCATGCCTTCCCGAAGCGCACTATTGGATGCGACGCCTCCAGCAATGGCAAACTTATTCATCCCATACTCTTCTACAGCAGCCATCGACTTCTCTACCAATACATCTACGACCGCCTTTTGGAAAGATGCTGCAATATCCGCCGGATTATAAGACTCACCTTTCATCTGACAGCCATTGATATAATTAAGCACAGCAGATTTCAGACCGCTGAAACTGAAATCATAAGGCGCACCCTCTATATGTGCCTTTGGGAATTTAATAGCTTCTGCATTTCCCTCTTTTGCAAGACGGTCTATTTTAGGCCCACCTGGATACCCTAATCCAATCGCACGGGCCACTTTGTCATAAGCCTCTCCTGCAGCATCATCTCTAGTTCTCCCCAGGATTTCATATTTACCATAATCCTTTACACAAACCAAATGAGTATGGCCTCCTGATACGACCAAGCATAAAAATGGAGGTTCTAATTCCGGGTGCTCAATATAATTTGCTGAAATATGTCCCTCGATATGATGCACTCCCACAAGCGGCAGCTTCCTCGCATATGCAATTGCCTTCGCTTCTGCCACGCCAACAAGTAGTGCGCCTACGAGTCCTGGTCCATAGGTAACGCCGACAGCGTCAATATCATCCAGAGTCACGCCTGCTTCCTTAAGAGCTTCCTCTATTACTTGATTAATCTTCTCGATATGTTTTCTTGATGCAATCTCCGGCACTACACCACCATATAATTTGTGCAGCTCAATCTGCGAAGAGATCACATTTGACCGGACCTCCCTCCCGTTGTTCACAACCGCTGCGGCTGTCTCATCACAGGAACTCTCGATTGCCAGTATATTTATACTTCTCAGTTCTTTCATAATCCACCTCTGCTCACACTGTTTAAAATGATTCGGACCATTCACTACAGATTTGCCAAAATGCTAATTGCTTACTCAAACGTCAGCTCTACAGACATCCTGTCTCTTCCTGGTTTTGCTGCCGGAAAAATCTTCCTTACATCCTCCATATATTCCTCCGGCCTGGTCAGGGACGGGCTGTAATGGGTCAACCACATTTCTTTCACCTGTGCATCCTTTGCAAGCTGGGCCGCCTCGTAAAATGTCATGTGCTTATACTCCACTGCCTTAGCCGCCTTTTCTTTTTCACCATACATTCCTTCACAGATGAACAGATCAGAGCCCTCTGCATTTTCCCGGATAGAATCCACCGGTCTCGTATCTGTTGTATAGGTCAGTTTAATCCCTTTTCTTGGCGGACCGAGCACCATGTCTGGAGTCAATACTTTACCCTCGGCCTCTATAGAATCACCTTTTTGCAGACGACTCCAATACTGCTGCGGAATCCCCTGCTCTTTTGCTTTTTCTACATCAAACTTTCCAGCACGGTCAATCTCCAATGTATAACCATAGCATAAAACATTGTGGTTCACCTTGAAAGCCTTTAAACGATACCCATTCAATTCAAACGTCTGGCGTGCACCTTCAATTTCCACGCATTGAATTGGAAATGGCAGTTCAGGTGCGATCACCCGAAGAGAATTCACGACCCGCTCAAGACCTTTTGGCCCGATTAGGGTAAGGGGTTCCCGGCGGTCTGCATTGCCCATGGTAAGGAGCAGTCCCGGAAGTCCGCTGATATGGTCCCCATGATAATGTGTAAAACAGATCACATCAATCGGCTTGAAACTCCACCCTTTTTCCTTGATTGCTATCTGTGTTCCCTCTCCGCAATCTATCAGCAGACTGCTGCCGTTGAATCTTGTCATCAGGGCAGTCAGCCACCGATAAGGCAGCGGCATCATTCCACCGCTTCCCAGTAAACATACATCTAACATATTATCCCTCTATTTCTGCCGGCACTTGAAAAGACGCGAGCAATCGGTCATAGCAGGACTCACACAGGTCGAACGAGTGCCTCTCGCCATCCTTTTCAGAAAAATATCCCCATGTGTAATCCACACTAAATACACCTTCTTCTGCCCGTCCATTCACAACCGGTATTTCTTTTCCGCATTGATTACAAACAATCTTACTTACTTCTTTTACTTCTTTTATCTGATACTGGCGCATACAAATTCCTCCTGTGCTGTGTGCATTTCACTTTTGTTACGCCTTTATTATATCGGCTTTCTAGTCCTGTTCCTAGTGGGAAGTGCTTCCTCAATTAATGGACGTTTTCCATAAAAGACTTGGATTTCCTGTCAAAAAACAGTTTGTACATCCAGATTTGCACACCCCTGGCTATCTTCCAAGCTCCCTGCTCATGAGCACCGCATCTTCTTCCGGGTCGACATAGAACTTCTGTCGTATTCCATCCTCTGTGAAGCCATCCTCCTCATAGAAGGATCGTGCATCCATGTTGCTCTCTCTTACATCCAGAAGCAGTTTCTTAATCTTTCTTTCTTCACAGATGTTCTCCAGCTCCAGCATAAGAAGACTGCCGACCCCCTGCCTTCTTACGTCCTTATCCACCGCAATGCGGGCAATTTCTGCCTCACCTGCCGCATCGTAAGCCATAAGATATCCTATGATTCTTCCCGCTTTTTCTGCTGCTACACAGATGGTATTCCTCAGCTTGATTGTATCCAATACCCCTTTTTCACTCCATGCATCCGAAAAAGTCTGTCTTTCCAGCTCTGCAATGGCGGCAGCATCTTCTACACGCAGCGTCCGGCAGATAATCTCTGCCTTCTTTTCTCGCTCGGCCCGCTCACGTTCTGCCTGAGATACCCGCAGATAGTCTGGCTGATGCTCCATCGCACTTTCAAATTTTCCTGCTTTCAAATACTTGATACCCAGAGCCCCTACTGCCGCTGCTCTCTGTCGATTCATATAGGACGGTGCAAAAGAATATGGTACCTGGATGTATTTATCGATGGTATCTTTATAAACAGGCACGCCATCGCCAAGGAACACCACAGGCCTTCCATATGCATTCAGACGGCGGATCAAATCATCGATGGACACAGCCATCTGCATCCGCATCACCTGAAAGACAGGATCTACCTGCCTTGTACCCTCTTTTACTCCTGCTTTTGTCGAAAATGTATAAAGACCTGTATAGACCTGGCTTCTTCTGGCATCCATGATCGGACAGATAATATCCTCACATCCGTATACCTGGTACGCAAGCCCATCTACCGTCGGTATATGGATCAGCGGCTTGCCAAGTGCCAGCCCCAATCCTTTCGCTGTTGCCGATCCGATTCGAAGACCAGTAAAAGAGCCTGGTCCGCCGGCTACGGCGATTGCATCTATCGTTGAGAGATCCAGCTCAATCATTCTTGCTACCTCGTCGATCATCGGCAGCAAGGTCTGAGAATGGGTCTTCTTATAATCAATGGTATATTCTGCGATTGTCCGCTCCTCTTCCACCACGGCGACCGTGGCTGTCAGGCCGGAACTATCGATTGCTAAAACACGCATATTCTATATCCTCTCCATCCATGCTTCTGCATATTTAGGTATAAAGGGGCCAGCACCTCACTGACCCCCACAAATCACTCCACACGAATCTGCCGGCGTCTTTTTAAGCACCGGCAGACTTCTCTTATGGCAGTTCTTCTATTGTAATTCTCCGAAATTCGAATCCCTGGTCCAGATCTTTCTCAATCACGATCTCCGTCCGCTTCTGAGGCAGAATCTCTTCGATGAGGTTGGCCCACTCAATCAGGCATACCCCCTCACCCATGACATAGTCTTCGTATCCGATCTCATCCATCTCCTCCACATCACCGATGCGGTAGACATCAAAATGATAGAACGGCAGACGCCCCTCTTCATATACCTGCACAATTGTAAATGTCGGACTGCTGACAGGCTCTTCTATCCCAAGCCCTTTCGCAAAGCCCTGTGTAAATACAGTCTTCCCCACTCCAAGATCACCGGTCAGGGTATAGACCTGTCCCGGTCTTGCTTTCCTGCCAAGCCGAAAGCCGATCTCAAATGTCTGCTCGGGGCTTCTTGTTTCCTGTACCATATTGCATCCTCTTTCCAGTCTGTCTTAGTGGTGGAACAGACGCAGTCCTGTAAATGCCATAGCCATCTGATACTTGTTGCACGCATCGATGACATTGTCATCTCTGACCGATCCGCCCGGCTGTGCCACATACTTCACGCCGCTCTTATGGGCGCGCTCAATGTTATCTCCAAATGGGAAGAATGCATCAGATCCGAGAGCCACATCTGTGAGCTTATCGAGCCATGTGCGTTTTTCTTCTCTTGTGAAAACTTCCGGTTTGGTCTTAAATGTATTCTCCCATACGCCATCCGCAAGAACATCCATGTACTCATCCCCAATATAGAGATCGATTGCATTGTCCCTGTCAGCACGTCTGATATCATCCTTAAATGGCAGCTCCAGAACCTTCGGGCACTGACGGAGCCACCAGTTATCAGCCTTCTGTCCGGCCAGTCTGGTACAGTGGATACGGGACTGCTGTCCTGCGCCGATACCGATTGCCTGTCCATCCTTTACATAGCAGACAGAGTTGGACTGGGTATACTTCAAAGTGATCATTGCAATTGCAAGGTCTACCTTTGCAGATTCTGGAATTTCTTTATTATCTGTTACTACATTAGCAAAAAATTTCTCATCGATCTTAAGCTCATTTCTTCCCTGCTCAAATGTAATTCCAAATACTTCCTTGCGCTCTAACGGAGCTGGAACATAATCCGGATCAATCTGGATCACATTATAATTGCCATTTTTCTTCTGCTTTAATATCTCAAGTGCCTCTGGCTCGTATCCCGGAGCGATCACACCATCCGATACCTCTCTCTTGATCAGCCTTGCCGTGTCCACGTCACAGACATCTGACAAGGAAATGAAATCTCCAAAAGAGGACATTCTATCAGCGCCTCTCGCCCTTGCATAAGCACAGGCCAGCGGTGAAAGCTCTCCTAAGTCATCTACCCAGTAGATCTTCGCCAGTGTCTCACTGAGCGGAAGGCCCACTGCTGCCCCTGCAGGAGATACATGCTTAAAAGAGGTCGCAGCCGGAAGCCCGGTCGCTTTCTTTAATTCACTCACTAACTGCCAGCCATTGAAAGCATCCAGGAAGTTGATATATCCCGGACGTCCGCATAATACCTTGATCGGCAGGTCGCTGCCATCCTCCATATAGATTCTGGATGGCTTCTGATTCGGGTTACAGCCGTATTTCAATTCTAATTCATTCATTTGTCCTTCGCTCCTTATGGGTTCTTATTGGTTCTTGTTCACAATCTTAGTGTCATACTTACCTGTCTCGATATCAATATAGCGCACAAACAGAGAGACCTTATTGTCCTCGTTCAGGCTGTTCCATAACAGGGACGTAAACTCTTCGATGTCATCCAGTACTGAAATCAGCTTCGGTTCTCCCTCAAAGCTCGGCAGTGGATTTCCATCACACATGTATGTATGGATAAAATGTCCCTCGCCTGCTGCCGGATTCTCGTATGCAAATGTATAGCGGTTGCAGCTCTCCGGGTTTCCATTGTTGCTCTTTAAGATCGACATCGCATAATTGTAGTTCCCATTCTCAAGATGCATGATTCCTGAGATACGTGGTGTATAGTTAGGACCATCCGGCTCAAATTCTCTTGAGCGTAAGCTCTGTTCAAATGTCATCTGCTTATCCATACCTTCGTAAATAGTATCGGTCTGGTCTCCGTTCGTCACGATCGTCTTGTTGCCCAATACACGTACAGGTGCATAGATAATCAGGCTCGGGTCTGTCAGTTTTGACTCATCAAATGCCTGTGTTCTGATTCCTTCTCCATCCTCCACAAAAATCCGGTTACGGCTGTTCTCACTGCGGCCCATGATAAAATAAGCGGTCACAGCCTTTTTGCCGTCTGCACTCTTCCCGATGATAATCCCTCTTCCAGGATAAGAGTTGCCCTTTAATTCTTGTTCGATTGATAACATTTTCATAAGATGGCTCTCCTTTGTCTTCCATGAATTTTTCTGATATACAGCTTTATTATAACTGCGAACAGGCGTAAGTTCAATAACTAAGCGAAGTTTTTTCGTTTACCAGCATAGTTTCAAGGCGTCTTATGCCCTGTAAGGCACGCCTTCACCTTATTGATCCGGTTGCCCTTCACCTCTTCTATGATAAACTCGACTCCATCTGACTCTATCTTCTGATGACTCCCCTTCTCAGGGATGAACCCCAGTTGTTCAATCAGATAGCCGGACAAGGTATCATAATTTTCTGTCTGAAGCTTTAATCCCATCTCTTCGTTGATATCATCCACCAGAGCGCCACCGTCAAGCAGATATTCATTCTCTCCCAGCATCACAATATCCTGGATAACTTCCTCGTACTCCTCGCTGATCTCACCCATGATTTCCTCCACCAAGTCTTCCACGGTAACGATACCTGAAAACCCGCCATACTCATCCACCAGCACAGCCATATGTCTGCGCAGCCTCTGAAGTTCACGGAATAGTTCGTCCGCATCCTTAGTATCCGGAACAAAAAATGGCTTTCTTACGAGTTTTCGGATATCCATCTGATCCCAGCCATTTTTTCTTGCTTCAATCATGACATCCTTGATATGCAGAATACCGATGATATTATCAATATTCCCTTCATAGACCGGGATTCTGGAATGTCTGGACTCCAGAATTTCATCTGCCAGAGTGGCAAAAGGTTCCTCCACATCCAGAACATAGACATCACGCCTCGGAACCATCACTTCCCTTGCGCTCCTGTCATCAAAAGAGAAGACAGAATTAATCATTTCACGCTCTTCATCCTCAAAAGTACCATTCTCATTTCCCATTTTCAAAAGAGCCTTGATTTCTTCCTCAGTCACAGCCTCTTCCTGATCTTCTGTCTTCATCCGCAAGAGCTTCAATACGCCTTTTGTTGAAACAGAAAGCATCTTGATAAAAGGCGAAAGCACCTTTGAAATATAATGGATCGGCATCACCGTAAGCATACAGAACGCCTCTGCCTTCTGCAGCGCAATCCTCTTCGGCACAAGCTCACCGAATACAAGGTTGAAGAACATTAAAAGCAGGGTCACGCCATTCCTTGCTATCGCCATGCTGTATGGCACATGAAGGCTTTCAAGCCAGCCTGCAAGCGCCGGTGCTATTCCCGCTGCCGCAGATGCACTGGAGTAAAATCCTGCAAATGTAATCGCTACCTGGATCGTGGAAAGAAACTTCGTAGAATCCTCAAAGAGGCTCTGGATTACGACCGCCTTTTTGTTGCCTTCCTCCGCCATGCTGCGGATCCTGTTCTTGTTCACAGAGACCACCGCCATCTCGGCTCCGGCAAAAAATGCGTTCATTAAAGTGAAAAATAATAAGAGTAACAATTGAAACAAAATCGTGTTCCCGTCAGGGTCTGAATCCATAATAAAAATACTCCTCCTAAAATGTTTTTAGAAGGAGTATAGCATGAAGCAATTATTTGTGCAAGAGGGTATTGAGTTCTCTATACCATATCTTAACATCGCCAGAATCCTTACTGTTGATGTAGATTATCGTGTCCGTAAGTTCAATTTTCAGGACAGGGGAATACCCTTTATAAATGTATGCTCTAAAGTGCCCCATTTCTTTACCGCGAAACTTACCAAGAAGCTGCTTGTCATCCGCAAAGCCATTTGTCTTAGTGACAGAATCATCAGGAAGTTTTTCTATCACCTCTACGCTTTTAATTTCATCTGGTTCGATCTCGACTCCGTACATTGGTGCTATAACAGCAGCCTGGGCTTGATCCACCTTTAAATACACCGGAGTAAAATCCACCTTCAGAAACATAGCGCACATGACGATTAATATGCCAGCTACCACTCCCAATATGCCAAAGGTAAATATCTTTCCCCCTCTGCTCGCCATATTGGTCGTGTAATTCATGTCACAGACCCAGTCCTGCACCCACATCCGTTTATCATTTGGATTACTATACCATCCATTCTTCCAATAAATATCGTCATCTACATATAATGGCTTCGTATCCTGATCCAGAATCTCTTTCTTTTTATAACCAAGATAAAAAATCCCCAGCAATATACTCAGGCCTGCGAGTGTCTGAAGGCCGATATATGCTGCAGTTCCCCAACCACCGATCCACTTCTGTTTGTCAGAAAGATATACCAACGCCAAAAAGGAACTCCAATTGCAGTAACCGCTGATGAGCCAGATTCCCGAATAGATTCTCTTCACCACCTGGTCGACCCGCTTATTTATCTCCATGTCACTGCTGTAGATCTTATTCCGCGTCCGATTAGTACACATATGGAGCATTATAAACATTCCCTCCATCATTATAAAAATCAGGACAAAAATCCACGATTCATATTCCTTGTTCAAAAATTCCAGCACAGACGGCAGCATACATACTCCCAGCCCTGATATGACGGCTGGAAGATGCCACCAAATTGGAAAAGGAGGCTTATTACTGGAGGTGCTGACTTTTGTATCAACTACAATAATCTTGCTGTCAGACGCCCCATACCACCCTTTTTTCACTTTGAAATCATATAGTTTTCGGTGGGAATAAAATAGGACAAGCATAGCCCCGCCGAAAAATTCTCCCAGCCACAAACACCATATTATCAAAAAAATAGAAAAGTGCCACAAAGACAGAAAACAGATTCCAGTAGAAACAATAAAGTTCCAAATGTAGAACCGCTTTGTAAAGCGCTTATGCTTCTCTAATATAGCGACAACCTCCGGCTCTTCCACCGCATAGGAGGGAATGTGCACTCCCAGAAGCATCCCTTGCTTGTATTTTTTGTTGCTGCCGTAGACCGCATATGCAATACCTACCATAAACAAATCAAGAAATATAAAAAACATTGCAAATAACATCTGGTATACCTCCTACTGTCTTCCAATCGCGAACTGGTTCATTTCTGCCGGGGTTGCAAACGCATTAACGATTGTGGCATTGCTTATCATTACCCTCTTTTTCATTGCAGCGCTTCTCCCATTCTTCTTTATATTCTCTTGAATTCAACGGAAACCGGACCGCCTGCTCACGCCACGATGACAGATAGGCACCATTGATCAGTTCCAAGGACTTTAACGCTTCCTCCACAGGACACAGCACATTTTCCCTGCCCTGTACCGCTTGAATGAAATTATTTACAATTGCAGCCTGTTGTACCGAATTGTCCGCATCATCGAACCTCTTAGTTTCCTCCACATATGGTATACTTCCATATACCTCATCTGTCGTTCTGGAATACTCCCGCTCATCCAGTGTCAATTTCCGGTACCTCATATCTCTATCATTTTCCAAAATCACCTGCCCCTTACTCCCGCTGATTTCTATACGGTTCGTACCTGGGAATTCTCTGGAAGAGGCTATGAACTGTACAGTAGTATTCCCTGGATACCACATTTGCAATAATACCTCATTCTCAACTTCAATTTCTCTCTCTATACCATAACCGCAAAAGCCCTGCACCTGCCCTGGCATTCCCATAAGCCAGACAAGCAGATCCATCTGGTGAGACACCTGGGTCAACAGAAGTCCGCCGCCTTCGCCTTTCCATGTCCCCTTCCAAGCCTGGGAACTGTGATACGCCTGTGTACGGTAAAGATTCGTTATCAGCCAATTGACCCTCTTAATAGCGCCTAATTCTCCCCCAGATATCATCCGCCGGAGCTCTCCATACGCTTTACTTGTTCTTCGGCAGTAAAGTACTCCTGCAGTCAGTTCCGGATGTAAATGTACCGTATGCAGAAGTTCTTCCCCCTCATCGATACACACGCCCACTGGTTTCTCTACCAGAGCGTGAATCCCTCTGTCCAGAGCTTCCCTCGCCATTTTAATATGCATCCGATGGGGCGTGCAGATCAGGACTGCATCAATGCGACCGCTATCCAGCATCACCCCATAGTCCGTGTACAACTCTGCATTGTCCAGTTTGTATCCGGACTGTACTTCCTGCATGTGCTCCCTGTTTCTGCTGCATATGGCACAAATCACACAGCCTTTGATCTTCCGTTCCGCCTGCAGTTTAATGTATGTTTCCGCTATGTAACCGATTCCGGCTATTCCTATCCGCAGCACTGGTATACCTCCTACTATTTTTCTGCTTAATTCATATACTAAAAACCCTTGAAAACACAAAGTTTCCAAGGGTTCTATTCATTCTCTTATAATGCTTCTTATTAACGCTTGCTGAACTGCGGTGCTCTACGAGCTGCTTTGAGACCGTATTTCTTACGTTCTTTCATACGTGGATCACGTGTTAAGTATCCTGCTGATTTCAGAACTGGTCTGTACTCTGCGTCTGCTTCAAGAAGTGCTCTTGAAATTCCGTGACGGATTGCTCCAGCCTGTCCTGTATATCCACCGCCGTGTACGTTGACCAATACATCAAATTTATCAATTGTACCAGTTGCTACGAGTGGCTGGCGAACAACAACTTTCAGTGTCTCCAGTCCTAAATACTCGTCGATGTCTCTTTTATTTATAGTGATTTTACCTGTTCCAGGTACAAGATATACTCTTGCGATAGATTTTTTTCTTCTTCCTGTTCCGTAATATTTTGCGTTAGCCACAGTAATGTCCTCCTTTCAACCTTTCCTTAAAATGTTAATACTTCTGGTTTCTGAGCCTGCTGTGCATGCTCTGGTCCAGCGTATACGTGAAGCTTTGTCAGCATCTGTCTTCCCAAAGGTCCTTTTGGAAGCATTCCTTTAACTGCTAATTCAACTACCTTCTCTGGCTTCTTAGCCATCATCTCTGCTAATGTAGTCTCTCTCATTCCACCTACAAAATCAGAGTGATTGTAGTAAACTTTCTGCTGTAACTTCTTACCTGTTACGTTAATCTTCTCTGCATTTACAACTACTACGTAGTCACCTGTATCAACATGTGGTGTAAATTCTGGTTTGTTTTTACCTCTTAATACTTTTGCTACTTCTGAAGCAAGACGTCCTAATGTACATCCTTCAGCATCAACCACATACCATTTTCTTTCAATCTTGTCTGGGTTAGCCATATAAGTTTTCATGGGTGTTCCTCCTATAAATAATCTTCATATACCTTCATCTGCAGACCTGCTGCAAACCTTCCCGCCGGACATCTCTTCCGCCCTTCGGGTCTCATTGCTTTTATATGAAATCAGCGCACTCCGGGGCTTTGGTGTATGCTGTTTCTCCTTTTGTCATGCTGTACTATTATAGTATGTACCAATTCAATTGTCAACATATTTTTCCGCTTATGGACATTTTTTTCTTGCTTTTTTCTGCTTTTCCTTCTCTTTGCTTTTCTCAGCTTCGAATCCATGGTATACTTTATAAGTATTTCCTATTTTATATCGTCTGCATTGATATTTATGGCTCCGATCGTAATAGAATAATGTAAGGCCTTAAAAATCAGGAATTTTAACAATTATTTAGAAAGCAGGTGTAGTTTATGTGGGCTTATAATGAAACTTTCTATCAGATATATCCAATTGGATTTTGTGATGCGCCGATTCATAATGATGGTGTTACAGTACCAAGAATCCGCAAGATTGCCAAGTGGGGCGGATATCTTCAAGAGTTGGGAATTGGCTCGATCATACTGAATCCGATCTTTGATTCTGACAATCACGGGTATGATACTCGGGACTTCAAAAAGGTAGACTGCCGTCTCGGAACAAATGATGATTTCCAGTACGTTTGTAAGACACTTCACAAGTACGATGTCAAGATTATGCTGGATGGTGTATTCAATCACGTAGGACGCGGTTTCTGGGCATTCCAGGACGTACAGGAAAAAAAGTGGGATTCTCCCTATAAAGACTGGTTCTGCATTCATTTTGATGGAAATAGCTGCTATAATGACGGTTTTTGGTATGAAGGATGGGAGGGGCATTTTGAGCTGGTCAAGCTGAATCTCCAGAATCCGGCTGTTGTTGACTATCTTCTCGAATGCGTCCGTTTCTGGATTGAGGAATTTGACATTGACGGACTTCGTCTGGATGTCGCTTACAGTCTGGATCACCAATTCATGAAGCGTCTGCGTCGATTCTGCGAGGAATTAAAACCGGGCTTCGCCCTGATAGGGGAAGTATTATTTGGAGATTATAATTTGATCGTAAATGATGAAATGCTTCATAGCTGTACGAACTATGAATGTTATAAGGGAATCTTCTCCAGCTTCAACAGTATGAATCTGTTCGAAATCGCCCATTCTCTGAACCGCCAGTATGGACCAGAACAATGGTGCATCTATCGGGGCAAGCATCTGATGAACTTTGTGGATAACCATGACGTAACAAGGATTGCAAGTATCCTTACGAACCAGGAACATCTGCCGCTCGCCTATGGGATTTTGTTCGGAATGCCGGGTATCCCATGTATTTATTATGGAAGCGAATGGGGCGAGGAGGGTGTGAAGGCGCCAGACAATGACTATGCACTCCGCCCGGCCTTCGATGAGCCTAAACCAAATGAACTGACGGAATTTATCACAAAGCTCATTGCCATCCGCAGGGAAAGTGATGCACTGTGCAACGGCGGGTATCATAATGTAGTCATTACCAATCATCAGCTCATCTTCGAGAGAAAGACGGATCAGGAGAAGATCTTCATTGCTATCAACGCCTCCGATTCTGATTTCACCGCCAACAATGGTGAACTCCAGGGAGATTATCTTGATTTAATCACAAAAAAAGAAGGCACAATGAGCGGTCAGCTCGATATGCCTCCTTACAGCGTACAGTATTTATCCATCTCTTAGATAGACAAAGACAATTTCAAGAGGGACAAAAGCGCCCCGCAAAGGGGTCAGCCCCCTATGAAATTTCTCCGATCTCTTTGAGACGTTCTACGATTGGAAGGTGCTGAGTGCATTGTTCTTCGCATTTGCGGCAGGCAATGCATTCCAGCACTTTTTCTTTTGAGATGTCCCAATGATTATCCAGGCGGTCCAGTATGGACTTTTTCTTTCCTGTAAATATGTATTGATTGTACGCATCCATATATTTCGGAATTTCAATTTCTTTCGGACAGCCTTTACAGTATCCGCAACCTGTACATAGGTTGTTAAGAGATGCTCCCTTTCCTTCAAATTGCTTTACAATTTCCTGTGCTGAATATTCTTCCAGATTCTCCACAGCTTTCACTGCATCATCTATATGTTCCTTCGTTGTACATCCGGCCAGAGTGACCGTAATTTCTTTATGAGATGCCACGAAACGCAGTGCAGCCTGGGGCACGGTAAGGTCCGTTCCTTCTGTCAGGTACGTAAACGCCTCTGGATGATTTGGAATCATCCCGCCTCCAAGCGGATTCATCACAACAACGCCCATTCCATTCTCATAGGCTTTTTCGATGCCGCTCTGTCTGAAACGGTGGTTCAAAGCATTGTAACCGATGAGCATTCCCTTGAATTTTCCAGTCTCTACGACAGTCTCAATATCATCCCCCTGCATATGAGAAGAAAAGACGATGTTACGAATCAGTCCTTCCCTTTCTGCCTCTTCAAAGAAAGAATACAGCACCTCCATGTGCCGTTCCCATGACTCCAGATTCAGCATGCACCACATGTGGTAAAAGTCGATATAATCCGTCTTCAGTCTATCCAGGGATGTCTCAAGCCTTCTGCGGAAATCATCCCTGGAAGGGTGATCTCCCAGCGTACTGAAATTGGTCTTTGAGGTCACATATACATCACTTCTTTTCACTTGGGAAAGTGCAATTCCTGTAATGATCTCACTTTTATCGTCGCAATAGAAGGGAGCCGTATCCCAGTAGTTGATTCCATTCTCCAGAGCATACAGCGGAATCTCCGCACATTTTTCAAATCTGCCGGCCTTGACATCCTGCTCATCGTACCTCATCGTCCCCAAGCCGATTGCAGACACCTTCATACCGGTATTTCCGTATTCTTTATAGTACATAACATTCCCCTATTCTTTTACGAGTACTTTTACGATCTCAGCCATATACATGGTGTGAAAATCATGCTCAGGGTACCATCTTTCAATGTTCTCTTTAACATCAAAATGCTCCCCTTTCATATCCTGGTGATACTGCTTTTTGCAGACCAGAATCATGTTGGCCTCCTCAAAGGCTGTCGTCCCATCCACATAATATGGTGTCAGACCAGCTTCCTTCTCTTTGTCACAGTCGCGTCCAGATTTGCTGCCGCAGATGCCAAGTGCCTTCTTGTATGTCTCGTCATAGAAGGAAAGAGTAAATGTATCATTTGCGTCTACAAATTCTTTTGTGTATCTCTGCGGACGGATATAAACACTGACCACATTCTTGCCCCACATTACTCCTACGCCGCCCCAGCTTGCTGTCATTGTATTGTGCTTCTCTTCATTCCCGGCTGTTACAAGCATCCACTCTTTTCCAATCTTGGTAAATGGATTGAACGTAAGCTCTTCTGCTGATACTTCTTTAAATCCCATTCTCACTGCCTCCTGTCTTTCCGCGGGCCCCTTTACGGGCGAATGTAAACTCTACCATGATCTGCCGCCGACAAGAGGTCTGTCCGCTGCATCCAAATCCGCCCGGGATGTCCGCTATATTTAAGTTACTCTTCTATCTTCTATTTTATCACAACTTTGCGGAAATTTTTCTTTCCTTTTTTCAGAACCATTCCTTCTCCTGCAAATGCATCCTTTGCAAAGACTGCACGGATGTCTGCGACCTTCTCTCCATCCACAGAAATACCGCCCTGTTCCACAGCACGTCTTGCCTCGGATTTAGAAGGAACAAGGCCACTCTTTAATAATAACGTCAGAATATCAATGGTTCCATCCGCAAAATCTTCTTCAGCCAATTCTGCAGTAGGCATATCCGCTGCGTTCCCCTGGCTGAACAGGGCTCTTGCACTCTCCTGTGCCTTCTTTGCCTCTTCCTCTCCGTGAACCATCTGGGTCAGCTCGTAAGCAAGGATCTCCTTTGCTTTGTTCAACTGACTGCCTTCCCAGGAATCCATTGCATCGATTTCTTCCAGCGGAAGGAAGGTCAGCATACGAATGCATTTGAGAACATCTGCATCTGCGATATTTCTCCAGTACTGGTAGAAATCGAATGGAGATGTCTTATTCGGATCCAGCCATACTGCGCCTGACTGCGTCTTGCCCATCTTCTTGCCCTCAGAATTCAGAAGCAATGTAATCGTCATAGCACTTGCACCTTTTCCCAATTTTCGACGAATCAGCTCAGTGCCCGCAAGCATGTTGCCCCACTGGTCATCCCCTCCGAACTGCAGGTTGCAGCCGTAATTCTGGTATAAGGCCATAAAATCATATGCCTGCATGATCATGTAGTTGAACTCAAGGAACGTCAGTCCCTTCTCCATTCTCTGCTTGTAGCATTCAGCAGCCAGCATTCGGTTCACACTGAAGTGAGATCCGACCTCCCTGAGCAGCTCGATGTAGTTCAGATCCAGAAGCCAGTCCGCATTATTTACCATTAATGCCTTTCCCTCTGAGAAATCAATGAAATTGCTCATCTGCTTTTTAAAGCAGTCACAGTTGTGCTGAATCGTCTCCGGGGTCATCATTTGGCGCATATCCGATCTTCCTGATGGATCACCGATCATACCAGTTCCTCCGCCGATCAGAGCAATCGGCTTGTTTCCTGCCATCTGCAGACGTTTCATCAGGCATAGCGCCATGAAATGTCCAACATGAAGACTGTCTGCTGTCGGGTCGAACCCAATATAAAAGGTTGCCTTTCCATTGTTGATCAGATCCGCGATCAGCTTTTCATCGGTTACCTGGGCAATCAGCCCTCTTGCCTGTAATTCTTCGTAAAGTGTCATGTTCTTCATCCTTTCCTCATTTACATTTTATTTTTAAATACAAAAAGAGCCTCTATCCTGAAAGGACGAGGGCTCATAAACTCGTGGTACCACCTTCATTCACAGACAGCTCGCGCCACCTGCCTCAGTGAGTGTATCTGGCTTGTTACTCAGGCGCATCCGCCTGCTTCATCATGCTTAATCACTCAGTACGGTAACGTGTACCAATCCGTCACAGCCTACTCGCCGCTTATGCTTTGGGTGTGAAGCTCCGAGATGTATTCATAAATGATCGTGTCATGCGCCTCTCATCAACCGGCGGCTTTCTGTCTTCTCCGTATCAAATACTACTTGTTCTCTTCTGCGCTTTTTCCATATCTGTTATTCATCTTACTCCGCTTCCCAGTCAATATATGGCTTCGGAAGGATACAGCCTCCTAAGTGCTGCTTACGCTGAAATCTTATCCTATTCCCCGTTCTTTGTCAAGGTGTAAAAAACAAAAGCAATAAAATTATGCCTGACAAAATTCCTGCAGCACCATCGCTGCCTCGCGTATATTGTCAGCGGAGGTCTCCCAGATCTCATATTCACTGAATCCTGGAAAGCCCATGCTGACCCCGTCACGCCGGAATTCCATCCTGCTGTCCTTCACGATTTTGCCGGACATATGGCAGGCAGTCACACCGGTATAGGGAACCAATTCCGGGATGATGTCGGGACTGATTCCTGCCCCTGCCATAATTTCAATTCTGCCGTCACTCTCTTTTACAAGGCTTTTCAAAAGCTCTCTTCCCTCCCAGGCACTATTCCTCTGACCACTTGTAAGAATCGTCTTCATTCCCAGAGAGATTGCCTGCTCCAGTGTCACAAATGGATCCCAGCTCACGTCGAAGGCACGGTGAAGTGCCGTATCCATACTCCCGGCAATACGGATCAATTCCTGCATCTGCTGCATATTCAAAGTTCCATCAGGCAGCAGGATTCCCGTCACCAGACCATCTGCCCCCAACTCTTTATACATCTGCGTATCTTCTTTCATCATGGCAAATTCATATTCATCATAACAGAAATCACCAAAGCGCGGACGAAGCAGCACACGAATCTCCAGATCAGTATACTTTCTAACCTGCGTAAATAAAGCTTTTCCCGGAGAGGTTCCTCCAATGATCAGATTCCCACATAATTCCACGCGGTCTGCTCCGCCTTTCTGGGCCTCAATCGCGGACTGTACACTATCAACACAGACTTCTAATTTTAATTCCATATTCCGCTCCTTACTCCATGATTCCAAAAAGACCGCCTAAAGCGGTCTTTTTGAAAAAGGGATTATATTCGTTTGCTCTGTTTATTTGCAGAGTTTCTTAAATTCATCAGCAACAAACTGAACTTTCGTTCCGATGATAACCTGTACAGCTGTCTTGCTTGGTCTGATAACACCTGCAACACCTGCTGATTTGATTTTCTTTTCATCTACTGCTGTGTAATCTTTGATTTCAAGACGAAGTCTTGTGATACAGTTGTCAATGCTTGTTACATTTTCTTTTCCGCCGACACCTTCCAGAACGATCTGTGCAATCGCTGTGAAGTCATCATTAGCAAGCTGTACCTTTGTCTCATCCATATCATCATCTTCTCGTCCTGGTGTCTTTAAGTTGAACTTCACGATTACGATTCTGAATACGATGTAATATATAATTCCTACAACAATGCCAATTGGAATCAACATGATTGAATTTTCGGCAAACGGAGCCTTAAAGCTCAAAACCCAGTCAACAAGACCCGCACTAAAATTGAATCCCGCTCGAACCGGAAGCAGCGCAACTACTGCCATAGAGATACCTGTCAATACTGCATGGATACCATAAAGTGCCGGTGCAAGGAACATGAATGAAAACTCCAAAGGCTCTGTAACACCATTGAAGAAAGATGCGATAGCGGCTGAGAATAACAGACCTGCTGCAATTTTCTTCTTATTGTCTTTTGCTGTGTGGTACATAGCTAAAGCTGCTGCTGGCAGACCGAACATCATTACCGGGAAGAAACCGGACATGTACATACCTGTCTGTCCAAGGATACCACCTTCCATAGTTCCCCAGAATTTACCGATATCATTGATACCTGCAACATCAAACCAGAATACAGAGTTCAGTGCGTGGTGCAGACCAAATGGGATCAACAGTCTGTTGAAGAATCCATACAGACCTGCTCCGAAAGCACCCAGGTTCATAATGAACTCACCGAATCTCATCAATGCTCCGTAAATCACCGGCCATGCAAAGAACAGAATCAGTGAAGATACGATAGACGCACCTGCTGTAACGATTGCAACACATCTCTTTCCACTAAAGAATGAGAATGCATCTGGAAGCTTTGTGCTCTTGAACTTGTTATAGCAGCCTGCTGCGATCAAACCACAAAGGATACCGATGAACTGTGTCTGAATCTTTCCAAATGCAGGGTTTACTGCATCTTCCTCAATCTTTAAAAGCATAGCAACAACCGGTGGGGAAAGAATCGTTGTTGTCATCAGCCATGATACCAGACCTGCAAGACCTGCTGTACCATCGTTATCATCAGACATACCAACTGCAACACCAATCGCGAACAGAATTGCCATCTGATCGATCAGAACACCGCCTGCCTTAAGTAAAAATGCTGCAACAACACTATTAGCGCCCCAGCCTGACGGGTCGAGCCAGTAACCTATACCCTGTAAAATAGCTGCAACCGGAAGACATGCAACCGGGAGCATCAAGGATTTTCCTAATCTTTGTAAATATTTCATTCCTTTTCCTCCTTCTCGAATCCTCTTGATTAAAATCCCTTTATTATTTTAAACCGGTACACTGCCGGCTAAAATACGAACTTAAAATACAAAACAAACTATATTCTCCAAAACATCCTAGTTCTCTTCTACGGTGAGAACATCATCTCCTGCCTGAACATCTTTTCCTGCCAGAGCTTCCACTGCGGCATAATCAGCCGTATTGCAGATCAGCATCGGGGTGATCGTATCATATCCGGCTGCTTTCACCTTTTCTAAATCGACCGTCAGAAGAAGGTCGCCCTTTTTCACCTTATCTCCTGCTTTTACATGGCCTTCAAATCCTTCTCCGTTCAGCTTCACAGTGTCAAGACCTACGTGAATCAGAACTTCTGCACCAAAATCAGTAGTCATGCTCACTGCATGAAGGGTATCGAATACCATTCCGATCTCCCCGTCTGCCGGTGCATAAATCTTTCCTTCTGACGGAATGACTGCCACACCTTTTCCAAGAATCTCCTCACTGAAAGTGGGATCATTCACCTCTTTGATGGAAACCGCTTTTCCTGCTGCCGGTGCTCCTAACAAATGCTTTTTGTCTTTTTTCTTTAAAAAATTAAACATATCTTCTCCTCCTTTTTATTCTTCCACCATCGTTACTCTCCGGATATGAATGGATAGATACATGATCTCTTCCCCGGAAATTTTACTATTTGTTACATCCTCGATATACTGTGCCACCTTCTGACTGCATGCATACTCTTTTGGATATTTCTGATGCATCATATCTGCCAGCTCATCCTCTTCATTAGGAAGAAGTTCTTTTCTGTAGACCCTTTGAAGCAGGAATTTTACATGTGTGACAAATCGTTCGTAATGCAGGGAGCTCTCATCGAACTCAATCCCCAGTTCACTTTTCACGATGTCCAGGATATCCTTCATCAGATTCGGAAAATTTAAAGCATCCCGGATATCTGTTCCATACTCTGCATTTACAAAATGTAAGGCAATGAATCCTGCCTCATCATCTGGCAGAGCGATATGCAGCCTTTCCCAAATGATGTCTATCGCATACTTCCCAAGCTGATACTCCTGCTGATAAAACCGCTTTATCTCCCAGAGCAATGCATTCTCTGGTTTGATTCCCTGACTGAATCTCTCTATCGCAAAGTTAATATGATCCGTCAATGTCACATATATGCTTTGATTCAGCTTTAACTTCAAATTCTTTTTCGCATAGGAAATAATATCATTCGATATCTGTACATGCTCAAGAGGCATGTTGGCCAACAGCTCTTTCAATTGTTCTGCCAAACTCTGGCTCTTGATTCTGAACACCTTCTCGATCTTCTGTTCGGCCACTTCTTTCCCTGCACGGGTTCCAAATCCAATGCCGCGTCCCATGATCACGACTTCTCTCCCGCTGTCGTCATAGGCAGAAACTATGTTATTGTTTATAATCTTTTCAATTACCATAATAATCTTACGTTCCTTTTTAACAAATTCTAAAGCTTCAAGTTTTATTGTTTCCAGTTCTTGCAGATTACTATTAGGATTGATCTGATTCTTTTACCGGATATGTGATATCCCGGAAAATTTATCCTACAAGCCACCGTGTTTAAGAAATAAAAAAACCAAATCTTACGAGCACGACGGATAAGTCTTGCTCATAAAATTTGGTTTTGCCTGCCTTACAGTAACAATCCAATGTTATTCATTTCGTGACTCAACTATAACAAACTTAGTTTTCGAAGTCAACCTTTAAAACACAGAATTTTTATATTTTGGTTATAATGTTTATTTTTATTTAATATTTTCGTACAAAAGTACCAAATCATTCATACTCAAAATAGTCTACGAATTTCAAATGATTCTTAGCTTCCAACTGATTCATATACTTCTGATCTCCCAGATCTGAGGCTTTCGAGCCACTGGCATCCACATAGATCGTCTGACCGTTCATCTGGACCGCGCAGAAAACATATCCCTCCTGCTGGATACTGCTCTTTCCCCATATACCAAGAACGATATGTGACTCCATCCCTGCCCGATTGCACAATTCAGACAGAATCTTTGCATACCCGAGCGGGGTCGCCTTTTTCTCAGTCAATGAGGACAGATTATTATAGATATAGGCTCCATCAAACACATCATCCATGTTCGTAAAATCCAGAGCCTCCTCTCCTATGTGGGAAGCAACTGACAGATTCTCATCCAGCCAGTCCAGAAAATAATCGACTGTCTTTTTCTCGCCATAGTCTGACGGGAGTTTCTCCATAATTTGGGACAGGATTTCCTCCGTCCCATTCTGGGTCTTTACGATCTTTTCGACTTTTTCTTCTGAATTAACAGAAAGTCCCTCCTGGATTGATGCCAGATTCTTTACCGTACCATCCTTTGCATAGTCTCCGGCCTCATTGATCCCCTGTGCACAAGATAGGAATAGGATTGCTTTCGTAATCTTCTTTTCCTTCTGTGTAGTCAGATCTGTATTTTTATACTTCACATAGACATCGTCAGCAGTCATTGGAATATCATAAAATCCATAAAAATAATTGTATCCTTCATCTTCCAGTGCGGTCGTTACACGCAGATATTCTGGGCCGCTCATCGGCTCCGGGAACTCCACCACTCCGCCTTTCATCTGGTCCAGACGATCCTTCATCAGATCGTAGACCGCCGCCTCTTTTTTCGTAAGCTGATCATAGTAAAATGTAGATACTGCCTCCCCGCTTTTCCTCGGCTCATCAGTCAGCTTGCTGGCAGTGGACTTAGAAAGCGTAGACTGGCGCTCCCAGTATGCAAGCATACCAAGCAGGAGCACGATCAGTCCTACGAAAAAGACCGCTTTTTGATGCTTTCGGATAAAATTCATGCCTGTTTTCTCCCATTTACATAAACAGCCTTGACATTCAGGTCTTTATCTAACAGAACCAGGTCTGCAGCTTTTCCAGGTGTGATGCTTCCACAGGAATCATAGATGCCGATCTCTCTGGCTGGATTCATAGTCGCACATGCCACTGCGTCCTCCAACGGAATCTCCATCTTCTGCACAGCCACTTTGAGGCATCCCATCAGGTTCGTTGCAGAGCCTGCAATCGTTCCATCTGCCAGAGTCGCCTTTGCACCCTTTACAAAAACATCCTGTCCGCCCAGTGTATATTGTCCGTCAGTTAAACCTGTGGCACGCATACTGTCACTGATCAGAATGACCCTGTCTGCTCCAAACATAGCAAATGTCGCACGTACAACGGATGGATGGATATGGATTCCATCACAGATCAGCTCCACATGACAATCCTCATCATCACGTGCAGCTCCGATAACGCCCGGATCGCGGTGATTCAAAGGCGGCATAGCATTGTATAAATGTGTCACATGGCTTGCACCTTTTTCTAATGCCTCTGACGCAGTATCATAATCCGCAGTTGTATGTGCAATTGATACAACGACTTCATCCTTCACTTCTTCTATAAATTCCATTGCACCTTCATTCTCAGGTGCGATATCTACCAGCTTGATCAGTCCGCCGGATTCCTCCTGCAATGTGCGGAATAAAGCAGTATCGCAGTTGCGGATATGGTCTGCCGCCTGTGCGCCCTTCTTTGCAGCACTGATAAATGGTCCTTCCATATTGATTCCAGACAGCTTCGCCCCTGAACTACCTTCATATGCTGCAGCCGTCTTCATAATATTATGGAGATCTGCCTCGGCAAGTGTCATCGTTGCAGGGCAGATCGTGGTCACACCGATGGATGCCTCATATTCTGCCATGTTCTTAATTGCATCAAGGCTTGCATCACAGAAGTCATCTCCCATACAGCCATGGAAGTGGATGTCTACGAGACCTGGGATGGCAAAGCATCCTTCTCCATCGATTACTTCGTGATCCTCTGCGGCAGAAGCTGAGAACTTCTCTCCGTCAATATAAACTTCTCCAGGTGTGAATGTCTTATCTTCCCCGAAAACCTGTACATTCTTAATTACCATTACTTTCAACCTTCTTTCTTCCTCCGATACTGCCTGTGATTAACCGGCATGGCACTGTCAATTTAACATGTTCCCTTTTAAGTGATCACGCCTTAAGTACCATGCCGCATGTTTACAGACTATCTCGGGATTTTAGATAATGCTGCTGCATCAGCAACAACAGTTACATCAGGATGCATCTGCAGAATAGATGCCGGTACCTGCGGCGTAACATCTCCGAAAAATGCCTTTGCAACGATATCTGCTTTGTCTTCGCCGCTCACAACTAAGAGCACCTTCTTTGCACGCATGATTGTCCCGATACCCATAGTATATGCCTGTCTCGGCACATCATCCACAGATGCGAAGAAACGTTTATTGGCCTCGATCGTACTCTCAGTCAGATCAACACAGTGTGTTGCTTTGTCAAAAATCTCTGCCGGCTCATTGAATCCAATGTGTCCGTTATGTCCCAATCCCAGAAGCTGGAGATCCACACCACCCAGAGATGCGATCAATTCTTCATATCTCTTGCACTCTTTGTCTGCATCCGGCTCCATCCCGTTCGGTACGTTAGTACGCTCAGCGACAACATTTACACGGTCGAACAGGTGCTCATGCATAAAATAGTAGTAGCTCTGGTCATTCTCGCGGTCAAGTCCTTTATATTCATCCAGATTCACAGTGGAAATACCGGAAAAATCAAGATCTCCCTGCTCATACATCTCTACCAGGCGGTCATATGTACCAATCGGTGAAGATCCTGTAGCAAGCCCAAGTACACAATTTGGTTTTGTAACGATCTGTGCAGCAATCAGATTCGCTGCCTTTCTGCTCATGTCTGTGTAATCCTTTGTTTCAATAATTCTCATTGTCTTTTCCTCCACTATCACTTATTATTTTACCTCATTACTGGCTCTATTATATACCGCAGAATATACTTTTCACAAGTCAGTTAGAGGAAAAAGACCGGTAGAAATCCATTTTGAATGTTCTTTCATATGAGGAATAAAAAAACCAGATTCCCAAGGATAAAGATGTACTTCATCCTTAGAAAATCTGGTTTTGCCTTCTTGGAGTAACAACCCAGTCTTTTTAATTAGTTTTATATTAGCAAGGCTGTACAAAAAAGTCAAGTCAAATAGAAGATTTTGTGTCTACTTCATTTGCAATAACGAACAGCATGTCTCCGGGATTCACGCCTCCATGAACGACCATATTCGTCATAAGGCCGTCACACGGACAGATATCTCTGCTTATGACCTCACCATTCCAATCGATTGTATATCCAAGCTCCTGCCCCTCTTTTACTAAATCTCCACTCTTTATGTTAATAAAATGCAGGCCGCCTCTCTGGGCAAATAGTACATTTCCCCCCACGTAGACCTTGGGTTCCATTACAACGGCTTCGCCTTCTAATACTCCAGTTCCCATAAATGCATTTTTTAATGCTGCACATACGAGATCTACCTGCTCTTGCTTTAGACGTCCTTCACCACCTATTTCAAATAGAACAGATGGAACACCTCGATGATTGGCCTCGGCAACTGTTGATCCCCTTCCCGGATAATTAGGCATCTGAGGAATCGTTCCCTGTGGCACTTCCCAAATCTTTTCTGAAAGCAGGAGTCTTGCCAGCTTCCTTGTTTTCTCATCTACTGGCTTACCGATTGGAAGCAGCTCAATATTGCTATCCAGATCTTCATTCAATTCCCCGCCGTGCATATCAACATGCCAGTCTGCAATTTTTACAAAGTTATCAAAAATGCGTTTTGCAGACATTTTTGTCGGTGACAGGCCCATGTGCAATGCTGTTTTTCCCTGATCCTCTCCAATTTCATCCTCTACAGGGAATGCGCCGTTCATGTTCACCCCGTCAAGAGGTGAGATATTTAACTTTTTAAACTGCAGCCCCATTACATTCATGACATGAACAAAAATGATAGTCCCCTTAACATCTTTTGGGTCCAATTCGTTCGCTAATGCGATTGTAGCAGCCATACCGATCAATTCATTCGGATGGCATCCTGCTGTTACTGTAAAAATAGGACCGTCTTCTTCTCCGCATATAACCGTTACTGGAACTTCAATTTTATTCACTGTCATTTCAGCCGCAACAAAATTCCATTTTACCTTGGTTCCTCTTTCTATCTCTCTTCCACCAATATTCATCTCAAAATCTCCTTCCTTTTCTAAATGCATTATGCACCAAATATAGTTCCAATCAAAATGCCGCCAATATTACCGATTACATTTCCAAGTGTCCCTACCAGGATTGCCGGCACTACAAGTGATCCCCAGCCTTTTGCAACTGCCAGAGCCGCTGCTGTTGTTGCTCCACCGACATTTGCATTGGAACATACCATCGCTTCTTCGATTCCGTACTTGAATACTTTGGTTGCCAGTAGTGTCACTCCAATATTCGTAAATACAATAATAAAGCAGCAGACAAAGAATTTCGGTGCATCATTCACTAAAAGACGGATAGAAACTGGTGCGCTCATTGTCGCAAAGAAGAGATAAATAAAATATGTACCTACCTCCTGAGCACCATGTATGCTGCTGATGAACTTCGGCATTAAGGTAGCCAATGCTACAGTAATCACTGTAATTATCAGATACTTACTTCCTAAAAGACCATTTAAAAAGTTCCATCCAAAATTCGAGGTCGGAATCACTCTCCCGAAGAATCCTGATATAGGCTCTGCGACACCGACTACACAAGTAGAAACACCAATTGCCAGGGCAATATCTTTTAAAGAAATATCCTTCGCTGACCAATAAGCCGCCGCATTCGTCTTCTGTTCTCCCTTACTCTCGTTTTTCAATCTCTCCTGCTCTTCTACCAGTGGATGCCGAAATCTCTTCTGAAAGAATTTCATAGATGGGATTGTCATCAAGGCAAAGAAGAAAAACATCATTGTCAGAGCATCTGCGACGTTAGCAGTTGATACCATTGTACCTGAGGCATTATAGTTTTCTGCCATCGCAACAAAGTTCACTCCACCGCCAATATAAGATCCTGTAATCATCGCAAGGAATACACCGATATGATCAATAAAACGATTCATAACAAAATATGCGATCACAGAACCAATCATCGTTCCAACGGCACTCAGTAAAAACAATATAAGCAGCCGTCCGCTGTCCTTTGCAATAGTTTTCAGATTTGCCGTAAACAATAGCAGCGGGATGGCAAGCGGCACCAGATATGCCCCTACGAAATCATAGGCAGGTGCACTTTCAGGTATGACTTTTAAATTTGATAGCACCAAAGTTACAAGCAGAACTAAGATACAGCCTGATAATTTGGAAGCCCAGTTATATGTCTGTTCCAACCATATTGCAAGTGCTACAATCGCACACAGGACCGCAAATAACGCAATCGTATTTTCTGTTCCAATTAATGTCCCCATGTAGTTCCTCCTTCTCTTTAAGAGTTCCTTTATTCACCATTCCTCTTTGGATACTTTACCAGTGCATCTGCCATCCGTCTCATCGTCAGCACGGCCTCTTCATCACTGCCAAGGCAGCCATGAATAATTCTGAGATGCCCATTTCCTTGCTTTCCATAATTCTTACCGTCATTCACGGCCACCTTTGCTTCCTGAACCAGATAATTCATTACATCTGTAGAATCTCCCAGTCCCGAAACATCCACCCAGCAGTAGAATCCTGATTCTGGCATTTCTATCTTTACACCTGGTACGCTCCCGAATATTTCAAAAGCTTTCTTTCTCCGATAATCAAAGCTTTGTATATAGGGATCGATAAAGTCCGGTGCATCGAAAGCAGCAATCGCGCCAAGCTGTGCAAGTGTATTTGAAGCTCCTAACACATTAACAGCGGCTCCGTACATCGCATCCATAATCTGATCACAGGCAGCTATGTATCCTACTCGAAAACCAGAAAGTCCCATCCCCTTTGAAATAGAAAAGACGGTTATCGTCCGTTCCCACATTCCCGGAAGTGATGCCGGCGTTATAAATTCGATATCGTCAAACACACTGTCCTCGAATGCCTGGTCGACTACCAGCATCAGATCATTTTTTATAACGAACTCGGCCAAGACCTCCAGATTTTCTTTTCTGAAAACAGTTGTTGTCGGGTTATTTGGATGGGTCAATACAACCGCCTTCGTCCGACTCGTCAATGCAGCTTGAAAAGCTTCTATATCAAGACTGTAACCATCATCATGCGCCAGTGGCACCGAAACTGCCGTTGCTCCCAAAAGCTTAGGATCCAGGAAGTTATTCGGATAGCTTGGATCCGGTACCAGTACCTCATCTCCCTGATCTAAAAGCACTGCCATTGCATAGAATAACCCCGAATCCGATCCCGGCGTAATCAAGATGTTTCTTTTGGGGTCCACATCGAGATGATTCTTTTGCTTAAGCTTCTTTGCGACCCTTTCTCTTAATGCAAGTGAACCACTCGGCATAATATAATGAGACGGAAATCCATTCTGTATTTCTTCAATCATGACTTGTTTGATATGCTCCGGGATGGATGGATCGGGATAAAAAGGGTCTGCCCATCCCATCAACGTCACTTTATCCTTTCCCATGGCAGAGAATCCATCTCCCACATCTGCTTTTGTCACATTTGAAAAAAGCCCGCCTTCGACACCTGCAAATCGTTCTGACAATTTCTTTCTTACATCCACATCAATCTCTCCCTATGATTATTCTACCGCCGCAACTGCATCGATCTCGATCTGTGCTCCCTTGGGCAGTTGTGCGACTTCCACTACGAACCGTGCTGGTGCCTCCTCTGGAAAGTACTCCTGATAAACCTCATTAATCGTCTGAAACTTCGACATATCCTTTATGAACAGCCCACACTTTAAAATAGAATCCTTGCCTCCGCCCGCTTCTTCCGCTAAGGCTATCACATTTTTCACACTTTGGTGGACTTGTTCTATCAGTTCATCCGGCATAATCCCTGTAACAGGATCAATTGGAAGTTGCCCTGATATACAAACAATTCCATTTGCTTTCGTTGCCTGTGAATACGGGCCTATTGCCTTAGGTGCCCGTTCTGTCTGTACTACTCCTCTTTTCATTTCTTTCTCCTTTCACCACCGATAACGCTTTTGTTTACAGAAAATTCTTTTTCATTCACTTTCTGTTTTCTTATTTTCTGAAACTTTAATTTGATTATAATATTCGACAGTCTTCTTGTCAATACTCCGACGTTACTTTTTTTCATTGTTATGTTATTTTATTTTACTTATTTTATGTTTTTTCATCATATAACATTACTTTTTTTCATTTTATATGTATTTTACTAGCTATAGATATTATTTTTGTTCATTGATAATGGAACAATTCATTGACTCTCTATCCAAAACATGGTTAAATAAAATTAAATTGTACTATGGAGGTGCACATTATGAAGGAAATATCTATCACACTATCAGAGACAGACCGCCGTATTCTGGAGTCCTACAGTTACTTTTTAGACGGACTTTCCCAATATCTGGGCAATAGTATAGAAATCGTACTGCACAGCCTTGAAAATTTAGACTGTTCAGTCATCAAGATTTTAAACGGGTTCTACTCCGGTCGAACCGTAGGTGCACCCATTACAGATTTGGCTCTTTCCATGCTCTCAAAAATCAACGAAACGGGAACAAATCCCTATATTATCTACTTTTGCAAAAGTAAAAAGAATGAGCCTATCAAAGCAGCCACACTAGCTGTCTACGGGGAGCATCAGCGTATCATCGGGTTGGTCTGCATGAATTTTTATCTGAATACCCCATTATGTAATTTTGTTGAAACACTTTTACCTTCTGCAGCGAACCCCCTTGCTGTGTCAGAACACTTTGCAGAAAATATCAGTGATGTTATCGAAAATGCCATCTCGACTGTGCAGAAGGAAGTACTCTCCGATTCGAAGATTCCATCCAGCTATAAAAATAAGGAGATTATCTTAAGATTGAATGAACAAGGGGTATTTAATTTGAAAGATGCTGTCATTACAGTTGCTGAACGTCTGGGGATATCCAAAAATACCGTTTATCTTCATTTAAGGAATCAATCCAAGTCGGTGTAAATCTTACAACGAATCCCTTACAACAAGTGATATGACGATCTCTTAATCTGAAACAGGGCAATTGCGTTTCACGTCGCAATTGCCCTGTTTCATAAGAATCTGTTCTCTCGCCCCCTAAATCACCTTCTCAGGATTCAGCAGTCCTTTCGGATCGAATACCTTCTTTATTCCACGCATGATTTCTATCTGTACCTCTCCCAACTGATCCTCCAGATATTTTTTCTTCGCATACCCGACACCATGCTCGCCGGAAACTGCTCCGCCAAGTCTCATCGCCATCTCGTACATTTCTGCAAATACTTCTGTCAGCTTTTGTTTCCATAGATTTTCTTTCAGTTCATCCCGACAAATATATATGTGCAGATTCCCATCACCGGCATGACCAAAACTCGGAATTCTGATGTCATGTTTCCTGGACAAATCGTGCGTAAAGTGAATAAAATCAGCCACACGGTTTCTAGGTACGACCACATCACATTCGTCCATCTCCGATGTAGATGCCTTGATTGCCTCTAAAAATGCCCCTCTGGCCGACCACACAGAATCTTTTCGTTCCGGGGTATCTACGATGAACACATCCTCAGCTCCATGCTCCAAACAGTAACGGGCAACCTTTTCATATTCTCCTTCTACCTGTGACGCGGAATTTCCATCAAATGTCAGCAAAAGATATGCACTGCTTTTCGTATCCGGGAACTTCTTCCCCAAAAATTCTTCTGCAAAAAGAAGGACCTCTCTTTCCATAAACTCGATTGCTGTGGGAGTCGTCTTCAATTTAATAATCTCAGGTACTGTCCCGATTGCATCCTCCATCTTCTTATAAGGCACTAGAAGACTTACACTTTTATCTGGCAGGGGAACTAATTTCAGAATTGCTTCCGTAATGATCCCAAGCGTTCCCTCTGAACCGATCATAAGGTCTTTTAAGCTATATCCTGAGCTGTTCTTTACAATTTTCCCGCCAAATCTTTCTACCCTTCCATTCGGAAGAACGACCGTCAGACCGCGGACATAATCCCTCGTAACTCCATATTTCACTGCCCGCATGCCACCCGCATTGGTGCTGATATTTCCTCCTATTGTGGCTGATTTCTCGCCCGGATCAGGTGGATACAAAAATTGATGCTCCTCTGCGAACTGTGCCAGCTCCATAAGCAGAACGCCAGACTCTACAGTCACGGTAAGATTCTCTTCATCCAGTTCAAGGATATGATTCATCAACGTAGTCTCCAGCATAATCCCGCCTCGTACTGCTACCGCCGCTCCTACCAGACCTGTTCCGGCTCCTCTGACGACAACAGGGATATCCTGTTCATATGCATATGTCATGATTTGGGAGATTTCTCCGGTGGAAACCACTTTGATCAGAACATCCGGGTATCCGTAAACACCGCCCAATTCATCATGACTATAATCCTCACCAATTTCATCTCTGATTTGTATCCTTGCTGGTTCGATTAAGTTTTTCAAAAAAGAAAGCTGTTCCTCATTTAACTTCATCTTGCACCGCCTTTCAAATGTCTCAGTAGAACAGGGAGCACTTCGTACAAATCTCCCACGATTCCATAATGGGCCGTGTCGAATATCCCCGCATTCTTATCTGAATTCACCGCAATGATACATTCAGCCGCTCTCATCCCCGCAACAAACTGGACAGATCCTGAAATACCTAAGGTAATTAAAAGTTTGGGTTTTACCGTTCTGCCGCTCAGACCAATTTGATGCTTTGCATCGAACCAGCCAGCTTCGATCAATGGCCTGGTACACGCCAGCTGGGCATTCAGAAGATCTGCCAATTCAGCTGCCATAGCCAGATCATTGCGGCTGCGTATCCCTCTTCCTACCGCCACGATCGTGTCTGCATCGGCAATATCAATTTCTCTGGGCTTCTCTATTCTGTCCAGCACTTGAATACCTGACGACATTTTTTCTCTCGGCACATCCATCTTCTTAACAGCACCAGATACAGCTTCATTCCGCTTGGGCGCTGAAAACACCTTATATCGTACTGTACAAAACTGTGGCCGTGAATTCGGAGTAATGATCTGAGCCATGATATTTCCACCAAAAGCGGGACGTATCTGGACGAGATCTGTATTTTCCTTCATCTCCAGAATCGTGCAATCAGCAGTCAGGCCCGTCCTGAATCTTGCCGCTGCCCTGGGTGCGAGGGAGCGCCCTTTCATCGTAGCTCCAAACATCATGACTGACGGCTGTACCTTCGTCACGAAATCCTCTACGACATCTGCATAAAGAGCTGCTGCAAATTCAGTCAGTTCTGCATCCTCATAAGAAAATACACAATCAACTCCGTAATGCAGCAATTCCTCCTCCGCCTTTTCTAAACCATTTCCAATCAAGAGTACATATACCTGCTGTCCATTGACCGCCGCAAGCTCTCTTGCCTTCCCAATCAATTCATATGTAACAGGATGTATCCTGCCTTCTTCATTTTCTGCATAAACAGTAATTCCATTCCACTGTGTCTTATCTATCAAGGGGCTTTTATCTTCCTCATAAGTGATGACACCAGGCACCCCCTTCTTCACACATATCTTACACATCCTGCACCCTGCGCCAATATCCAGCTTACCATCTTCATAGGTAATTGCACCAAATGGGCACAGACTGCACATCTCCTCTGCCGTCTTTTCGTCCACCAGATTCTGGTGCACTTTCAAAGCTCCCATATTCTTCCCTCCCGGTCCTTCACAAACCATTGTTAGTCCCATCTAGTCAACGAATTTTTTCTGTTTTAGAATGTCATATACCACATCGCCTAATTTTTCACCTGAACCCTCATATAGCTGCCTGGATGTATTCTTTTCCGGCGGAAATATGCGTTCTACTTGTGTTGGTGAACCTGCCAGTCCATAATTTGATTCCTGTGTATCTTCGAGATCCGAAAGAGAAAACACCTCTATTTCCACATTTTTCATTGCCATTTTGCGTTTAAAAGACGGTAGTCTCGGAGTATTCACATCTTTCTCCAGTGTGAGAAGACACGGCGTCTTTAAGCGAAGTTCCCTGAAATAATGTTCCTGGTTTTCCTTCACGAGGATATCTGATTCTTCCACCCCATATACCTCCTGGACATTGGTCACATGTTCCAGATGGAGGAATTCTGCCGTCTCGGGTCCTACCTGTGCCGTATCACCATCTGTAGTCTGTTTTCCGCAGAGGATCAGGTCATATGTCCCAGCTTTCCTAATTCCCTGGGAAAGAGTATAGCTTGTAGCAACAACATCAGCACCGGCAAATTTCCGGTCGCTGATCAATATTCCCCTATCTGCTCCCATATAAATGGCCTCTTTTAGAACCTCCTCTGCCTGTCTGGGTCCCATTGTAATGACATCAACGCATCCTCCATATCTCTCACGCAATAAAAGGGCCTGTTCAATCGCATAAAGATCAAATGGATTCATCTTTGACTCTACACCGTCTCTCTTTAGAACTCCTGTCTCTTCGTCCACTTCCACAGAAGTCGTTCCCGGTACTTGTTTGATACAAACTAGAATTTTCACTCTATCCCTCCTGTATTTGCATAAAAAAAGATACCCCTGCACATCCTTCGATATGTCGGGATACCTTTCGTTTCAAACACAGCCGCCATGTATGGTGTCTCCCAAATAGGATTTCACTAATACATCTTATCGATAATCGACTGTGATGTCTTCTGATTATATTCATAGCTGGAATCATAGGTTCTTCTATAATATTCAATATAAATAACTTCCATAATAAACATCTGACTCATAACTGCTGTTGTAGAACCACCCTGCAGAGGGCCTTCATTGGCACCGCATAGGAGCACGACATCTGAATGGTTCGTCAGAGGTGACTTAGCAAACCTGGTAATAACCGCTACATAGGCTCCTGAATTCTTTGCTAACTTAGCCAGCAGGATAGAGTCCTTTGTGGAACCGGAGTAGGAAATCACAATCGCCAGATCCTCTGCTGTCAATGTAGAAGCCACCATAGTCTGCATATGCGAATCTGTGTAGCAGTATACCTTATTCGTGATCCGTAAAAACTTATTAGCAGACATCATTGCCATGATCTGGCTTGCACCTACACCAAAGAAAAAGATTCGCTGTGCCTGCATCATCCGATTTAGCAGCCGCTCGATTTTATCGTAATCCAACAATGACTGTGTCTCCATCAGAACATTCACATTCGAATTCAACAGCTTCTGCGTGACCACATTAAATGTATCTTCGATGCTCACATTCTCGGTAAGAGTCTCCTGACCTTTGTCCTTATCCCCCTTCTGGATACTAAGAGAAAGATGGATCTTGAATTCCTGATAGCCCTGCAGCTTCATGCTCTTACAGAAACGGAAGACCGTCGTCTCGCCGACACAACAGGCATCTGCCAGGTCTGTAATCGACATATATAAAACTTCTGATGGTTTTTCTAAAATAAAATCTGCAACCTTTTTCTCTGCCTTTGTCAAATGCGGATATGCCGAACGTATCTGCATTGCAAAATTGTCCTGCCCCATGATCCACCCTCCAAGCACTGCTTTTACTTCATTCTAAACCCTATCCGCTGTTTAATACAACAACTTTATTTATTATTTTCCATTATTTACTATATTTATGTTACCTTTCACTCGTCAACAAGCTTACGAATCGCGCATGTGACAGTAACATATTGTCCCGCTATGTTATAGGGCCCCAACAAACCGTCTTGTAATATCCATCGGTCTTGTAATTGCAGTTCCAACAACTGCTGCCAGCACGCCTGTATCCAGCGCAGCTTTTAACTGTTCCGGTGTCCAGATTCCACCCTCTGCAATCACTGGTTTACCAGACTCTTCTACCAGTTTTCGCATCATGTCTAAATCTGGAAGCTGTACTTCTTTTGTATACTCTGTATATCCTCTTAGAGTCGTTCCGATCAGATCAAACCCTATCTTGGCAGCATTGAGACCTTCCTCCAGAGTAGAGCAGTCTGCCATGAACAATTGGTCTGGATATTTTGCCCTCACTTCTTTAAAAAAGTCATTCAATGATACATTTCCTGGTCTCGTCCGAAGTGTACTGTCGAGTGCAATGATTTCCGCCTGTGCCTCGACTAATGCATCAATCTCCTTCATGGTCGGAGTGATAAAAACATCAAAGCCTTCATAGACCTGCTTAATAATCCCAATCACAGGGAGATCTACTTCCTTTTTGATCTCTCTGATATCCTCGACCGTATTAGCACGGATACCAACAGCACCACCGCGCATCGCAGCAACAGCCATCCGCTGCATAATATATGAACTGTGCAGCGGCTCTTCTTCCAACGCTTGGCAGGAGACGATGAGGCCGCCCTTTATTTTTTCCAAAGTTGTAGTTTCCATTTAAGTTCTCCTCCTTACAATGTTTGTAGAAACTCATATGTCTTATCTGCAAAATCCTGTATCGGCTCATGAATGTATTCGGGATAAACAACAAGCTCCTTTTTCGCCCTGATTTTATTATATACTGCAAACTGTGAAGATGGAGGACAGGTGGTATCAAGAAGTGCCGTTCCGAACATCACATCTGCTTGTATTCTTTTAGCAAAATTTTGAACATCTATATAACCCAATTTCGTAAAAAACTCATCCTCATGTTCATGGCATGGATCAAATTTTCTAAAATAATATGTAATATCATCATAGGCATTCTTCGCCAGATCGATCTCCCAGACTCTTTTGTAATCACAAAGATAGGGAAATAGGGGTGCAATCTTTTTCACCTCTGGTACCAATGCCCCACAAATCAATGTGAGTGCACCTCCCTGTGACATTCCATAAGCACCTAGTCTGTTCTCATCGACCTCCGGCATTGCCTTCGCGATCTCCGCCAATTCCACAACATCCATAAAAACCTGTCTGAAAAGCATTTTCTCCGGCCCGTCGAGAACCCCGCGGGTAATGTGTCCTGTAAATGTCTCGCCGGTCACCCCGCCTATATCCTGGGACAACCCGCCCTGTCCCCGGACGTCCAGAGCAAATACAGAATATCCATTTGCCGCATAATTCAACTTATCTACCCATGTACCCGAATGCCCAGTGTATCCATGAAAGAAAAAAACTGCTGGATGAGGTTCCAAACATTTCAGTGGTCTTACATATTTGGCATGAATCCTTGCGCCCCCCACTCCCGTAAAATAGAGATCAAAACATTCAGCAAAGTTCGTCTGGAAGCTGCTCCTTTCTAGTTGCAGGTTCCATTCAAGCCCTTTTGCTTCCTTCACAGATTTATCCCAAAAATCATCAAAATCATCTGGACAGGGTGTACTTCCCTGATATACTTTCAGTTCATTTAATGGTAGATCAAAAACTCCCATTACATGACCTCCCACTCTAAGTTTATTTGATTTTTTCCAGAGCCTTCTCCAACCGTTCAACATCCGTTACATTTGTACTTTTTGTCAGATATTCAATCAGCTTCCGGCGATTGTCATCCGTATCTTCATAATGAATATCCCTAAGATTCATCGGCATTCCAAAATGCTCCATAAATGATTTCAGGTTCTCTATTTCCTGTGGATCATCCCCGTTATAATACATCTGCATAATCAGTCCGACGCCAACTATCTCGCCATGAAGAATATCCTTTGCCTCTTTTACAAATTCCCTCCGTATAAAGTCATACAATCCATGTGCCAGTGCAAGTTGTCCGCTTCCCGAAGAAAATCCGCTCACAATGGATGTGTGGATCAGATTTGTAACAATCATATTTTCCACGAGGCCCAAGTCCTTTTGATCATCTGCGAGCACATAACCTTCACCCATGATGAATTCCCAAATGACCTTCCCATTGATATAACAAATATACTTGTTCAGGTCACAGTCCTTATGATTTTTAATGGTCAGGTTATGAATTACTTCCGGCAGTTTCGCCAAAGAATCTACTAATCCGGCTCCCCATAATCTTTTTGGTGAATTTTTGATAATTTCTGAGTCTGCAAGGACAACATCTACTTCTCGGTTCATGCCGACTGAGCCATCGGACCTTCCTTCATCTGTATACATAATACAAACCGCTGAACTGGCAGCACATGTGGCAACGGATGTCGGTACCGTAATAATCGGACAGTTTGCATATGTGGCAGCACATTTTGCCAAGTCAATGCACTTTCCTCCTCCGATTCCGATGATTAGATCGCATTGCTCCTGTTTTACAATCTCGCTGTAATCCTCTGCCCATCGCTTGGAGCACTCACCGGTATGCCTATGTACGATTCCCAGGTCGTTCAGATCTACACACTCGGCAACCTTATCTACAGAACTCGGCCCACCGATAATCAGCGCCTTTTTCCCGAAATACTGCATCTCCCGCTTCAAATTTTGGATTGCTTTTGCTCCAACAACAAAACGACCTGCTCCTACCTTTAATTCCTGCATTTTCTTTCATCTCCTAATCGTATTGTAATTTTATTATTTTACAGCTCCTGCCATCATTCCACGTACCAAAGACTTTTGTGCACACAGATAAATTAAAATTGCCGGGATAATTGCCAGCAGTGTCCCTGTCATAACCATTTCCCATGGAGTTTGATTATCTATCAAACGGGCAATTCCAACCGTCAGAGGTGTTTTATTTGCATTTCTCGTCAGAATCAGAGGATATAGGTACTGTCCCCATCCAGTGAAGAAAGAGAGTGCAAACGTTGTTGCGATTCCAGGCGCAGACAATGGAATAATGATTTTGAATAAAATTCCCAGTCTGGAACAGCCGTCTATGGAAGCCGCCTCTTCCAATGCAATTGGAATCCCATCAAAGAAGCTTCTCAGCAGCAAAATAGGGAATGCCATTGATGTCGCAATAATTGCAATAATAACTCCAATATAGGTATCATACAGCCCCATTTTGTTCAATGTCATAAAGATTGGGATTGCAATAACGACCTGCGGTATTACCTGTGTGATGAAAATAATAAAGGAGTAAAACATTTTACCTTTGAACTTGTATCGCGATAAAGCGTATGCAGCAAATGTTGCCAGTATAACATTGATCAGGGATGTCCCCACTGCATAGATAATCGTTGCTTTAAAGTAGCCCAACAAATCGATTCTCTGCCAAATATCAATATAATTTTGGAAATGCAGATCTGCCGGCCAAAGGAAGTTTTTACCTAAATTTTCATATTTTGTGAGCGAGGCAACAAATGCTGTATAAATAGGTATGAGTGTAAATATACACCAGGCGATTACAAAAGCCATTCTTCCCGTAAGCATCCATCTGCGTTTTGCTTTTCTACTCATTATTCCTCGACCTGCCTTTCGTTCTTAAATTTTAGGAATCCTATAATTCCTACAATCAGCAGAACCAGCAGTGCAATTGCACAGGCAGTTCCCAAATCATAGTCCCGGAAAGCTTTATTGTATATCTCCAGTGCTACTAACTCTGTCTGTCCGGCCGGCCCGCCGTTGGTCATAATATAAACTGTATCGAAGATCTGAATGGTCCAGGCTGTTACGATCAATGTTGTAGTGGAAAGGACTGGCTTTAAATATGGCAAAGTAATGAACCGAAAGCGTTGTAGTGCCGATGCTCCATCCAAATCAGCGGCCTCTTCTATGTCAGAAGGAATTGTCTGAAGTGCTGCCATTAATGAAATAATCATAAAAGGCGTTCCCTGCCATATTCTGACCATGATTACTGTCCCTAAAGCCTTTCCATCGCCCAAAAAACTAATAGGCTCAGTAATCCAATTTAATTTCATAAGCAACTGATTAATAAATCCGAACTGTGAGTTCAAGACCCAGCTCCACATGGAAGCTGCAAAGGCCTGAGGCACAATCCATGGAATAATTACAATCGATCTGAAAATGCCGCGTAATGGCATCGGTTTATTCAATGCAACCGCAACAAGCGTACCGCAAACAACAATTCCTGCAACACCAAACACCACGTATACCGCCGTCACTCCAAGTGCTTTTAGAAATTCTGGAGTAGCAAGATAATGAAAATTCTCAAATGAATTCCACTCTAAAAAACCTTGGATGATATTTGACTTACCTACTGAAAACTTAAATACATTTACCAATGGAATCCCAAGTACCAAGATCAACAGGATAATCGTTGGTAATATAAACAGATATGGCTCTATCTTTGTACTTCTTTTCGTCTTCATCTGTTCCCTTCTTTCCCGAATATGGCAGGAACGTATTGAACTACGCCAATACGTTCCCAGCAGTGCGCCTTATTCGTTATAAATTTTCTCGTGTCCAGCAGTAATATTTTTAAGAGTCGTCTCCGCATCCTGTTTGCCCATCATAAGTAACTGCAGCTGTTCTCCCGTTACTGACCACAATGAATTTGTCTTTGGTGAAACACCTTCTGGTACACTTTCTTCAACTGATTTAATGATAACTGCTTCATTATTATCACTCTCATCATATGTTGCTGCCTCAGACTGTAAAATCGGAATGGAGCCATATGCACTGTGAGCCTTCTGGTTGTCTGTATCCATTAAGTAACGAAGGAATTTCCATGCCTCTTCTTTATGTTCGCAGTTGGTCGGAATGAAGAATCCACCCATATTAACTGCAGATGTCTGTACACCACTTGCTCCTGCCGGAAGCTGTGCAACTTTGAATTTTCCGCTATCAAGACCTTCCTGAATCTGGTTCTCAATATTGACAGCATCCAGTACCATTCCGACATTTCCATCTCTCAATAATGTTCTGACATCAAAACGTCCAAATTCTTCTACATTTCCCTGGGAGTACTGTGTCATATCCTTAATAAAGTTCAGAGTATTAATCGCTGCCTGCTTATTCTCTTCTTTATCATAGGTATACATTTCACCATCCCATGTTGGGCCATTGATCTCACTTGCAAACAGAGATTCGAAAACAAATGAAGTTTCTCCACCGGAAGCCTTTGCGTAGATTGCTGCGCCTGCTGCATCTGTCTTCTCATCGATTGCTTTCTCTGCTGCCAGGAATTCCTCCCATGTTGCCGGCGGGTTATCAGGATCTAAGCCTGCCTGCTCGAACAGCTCTGTATTATACCAAAGTAATAGTGTAGTTGCTCCACAAGGAATTACATACTGTTTTCCATCATATTGACCTGCTTCTAACAGTGCCGGATACATATCTTCCTTTAACTCATCATCCATGTAAGGTGTTAGATCTTCGATCAACCCTTTATCTGCCATGTCAAAAATAGTTGCCGGCAGATGATACATAACATCCGGAAGCGTCTGTGAAGAGGCCATTACCTGCAATGTTTTCTCTGCATCCGCCCATCCAAGATCCTGCATATCAATCGTAACATTTGGATTTTCCTTCTCATATTCTGCAATGATTGGCTCAAATATGCCTCTTAAAATCTCTGGTGTTCCAGTTCTCATAAAAGAAATTGTTACCTTTTCATCAGAGCCGCCGTCTTTTTTCTCTGATTTTGCTTCCTTATCTGATCCAGATCCGCATCCCGCAAGTAATCCCATTGTCATACTTGCTACTAATAAACAACTCGCAAGTTTTTTTACAGTTTTTATTTTCATACAGGCACCTTCCTATTATATTTTATGATTTACATCTCTTTTCTTTAGATAATTCCACACTGTTTTGCTACTTCTTTAGCTTCTGCCTTCTCTGCATCACTCAACGGAACCGTTGGAATACGTACATATCCGCCGCATGAACCAGCCAGATCTGCTAAATATTTCAGAAGAGCAATGACCTTATACTCGCCGCCCATTCCTGAATACTTTACTGCCAGATCCATGTAAGGAATCATCGTATTTCTGATTCGTTTTGCTTCTTCATAATCTCCCGTTGAACGTGCATTCCAGATTGCAACGCTTCGATCTGGCACAAGATTGCACATACTTGAGATAAATCCAGTAGTTCCTGCTAATGCTGCATATGGCTCAAGAAATTCTCCATGGCCGTTCACAACAGAAACCTGATCGCCAATCTCCTGTACTACTCTTGTCATCTTAAAGAATGCAGGTGTACATTCCTTCATACCAACGATATTCGGGAACTCTTTCAGTCTTTTCAGTACTGAAATCGGACAGTCAATGTTCATAACTTCAAAGTTATTATATAAAAGGATTCCTAAGTCTGTATTCTTTGCTAATTTCTCATAGAAAGCATAAATGCAATTTTCATCCTTCGCCGGATAATAATACGGTGAGAGTGCCATTACACCTGATGCTCCATGCTCCTGTGCATGCTGTGCGAGTTCGATGGATTCATTTACATTGGTGCTGTTGCAGCCCTGAATAATCGGAATTGCATCCCCAATCGTGTCATATACCATCTCCAGAATCATCTTTCTTTCATCTGTACACATAGCACCGCATTCTCCAGTACTGCCGCAGATTACGATAACAGAATTATCTCGGTTCAATCCACCATTCAGTAAAAACTTTAGATTTTTTTCGTATCCTGCTGCATCGAAATCTCCATTTTCTTTAAATGGTGTAATACTGATTGCTGTAATTCCTTTCAAATGTTCTCTTAATTCTTCTGGTTTCATCATTTCCTTTTTCCTCCTTTTGTTTCTCGTAGATGTGTTTTTCTTTTTCCTTCATCTTTTTTCTTTTTTGTGTCGTTTTATCTCGTCTTGTTTTCATAATATCATCCCTTTTAAAAATTACAATGCTTTTTAGGAAAAAATTTCTTTTTCGTAAAAAATAAATAAAAAATTTTTTCTTTTTTGTGCATTATTAATACTCGTGAAAGTATTTTCAGAAAATGTATCAAAAATAGATTACAGTTTAGTTTATTCGATATTTTTTTGACAATTCCACATTCATTTGAAGTCACAAAAAAAGAACCAGCCTTGACCAGTTCTTTTATGTTTTATTCATATTCTATTGGTATTCAATGCCCACCAGCATCAGCCCCTGCGGCGGTGCCGTCACTCCTGCTGCCTGCCGGTCTTTTGCATCCAGTATATCCTTTACCTGCTCAGGTGTATAAAAATTCCTTCCCACACGCAATAGTGTTCCAACAATAATCCGAACCATATTATACAAGAAACCATTTCCCCGGATACGGATCGTTATTTCATCTCCTACTTTTTGAACATCCAGGTCGTATATCGTCCGAACTGTATCTTCTACATTGGTCCGCACATTACAGAAGCTCGCAAAGTCATGCTCCCCGACGAGATATCCTGCTGCCCGGCGCATCTTTTCCAAATCCAGGTTGTAGGAAACAAAATATCTCGTCAGCCTCCGCGTAGGATCAGGTACTTTCGCATTCAGGATATGATACTCATAAGTCTTGGTACAATTGCAGTACCTTGGATGCCAGTCCAGAGGGACTTCCTCTGACTTCACGACCACAATATCATTTGGCATACGCTGATTCAATGCATAAGCCAGGCGTTCCGGTGGAATCCCTGTCTCTGAATCAAACACCGCTACATTCCCCAGGGCATGGACACCAGAATCTGTCCGGCTTGCTCCAATCACACGGATGTCTTCCCCTGTCAGTTTTGATAACTTTTTATTCAATACCTCTTCAATCGTAATCCCGTTCGGCTGAATCTGCCATCCACAGTAATTCGTGCCGTCATAGGCGACTGTCAGTTTTATTCTCTTCATACATTCCTCTTCTATTTCCTTTATTTATGAACAGACTCCATTGCCCCAAAGCTGCTGTTCAATCTCAAAAGATCCATATATGGAATGGGACATACCTTCCGACACAGAAAATCAGCACCATATATGCGACCGTCACAACATAAGCCGCGCGGTCCCTCCCGTGATATACAAGTGGTTTCATCTTTGTCCTTCCATCTCCGCCCCGGTAACAGCGGGCCTCCATCGCCATAGCCAGATCATTCGCACGGCGGAATGCAGAGACGAACAGCGGCACAAGAATCGGAATCATCGCTTTTGCTTTCTGAATGATATTCCCGCTTTCCAAATCCGCCCCTCTGGCAATCTGAGCCTTCATGATCTTATCTGTCTCCTCCAGCAAAATAGGAATGAACCGCAGAGCAATAGACATCATCATCGCCACCTCATGTACCGGAACCTTTATTTTATTCAAGGGATGAAGCAGCTTCTCGATCCCATCCGTCAATGAATTCGGTGTGGTCGTAAAGGTCATGATCGATGAGCCCATAATCAGGTACGTCAGTCGAATCGCCATATAAACTGCAATCCGAAGTCCTTTATCTGTGATTCTGAAAATCCAGATATGAATCAGCTCGCTTCCTTCTCTCGTCAAAAACAAGTTAAATAATACCGTAATCATAAGAAGCATAATGACCGGCTTTAGGCCCTTTACGATAAACTTCAAAGGTACCCTGCTCGCACAGATAACAGCCCCCAAGAATAAAGTTGCGATCACATAGCCCAGGATACTGTTCTGGAGAAAAAGAGAGATCAAAAAGAGAAGGGTGCAGACAATCTTCACCCTCGGATCTAATCTGTGAATGACACTTTTTGCCGGATAATACTGTCCGATTGTAATATCTCTAATCATGGAAACTCCTCATTATCTCTTCTGCTGCTTCTTCTACCGTCGTTGCATCTGTATGCACATCCATCCCATGGGCTTTTAATGCATGCATGATATAAGTCACCTGTGGTGCGGCCAAACCGACTTTCTCCAGTTCCCTGTAATGCGCAAATACCGCCTTGGGGACATCATCAAACATCTTCTCTCCATGGTTCATCACAATGATTCTGTCCACGTATCTGGCAATATCCTCCATACTGTGTGAGACCAGGATGACAGTCATATTCGTATTCTTGTGCAGATATTCGATTTGATCCAGAATCTCATCTCTGCCCCTTGGGTCCAGCCCTGCCGTCGGCTCATCCAGCACAAGGACCTTCGGCCGCATCGCCAGGACTCCCGCGATTGCTGCACGGCGTTTCTGCCCGCCGGATAGTTCGAACGGAGACTGCTTATAATACTTTTCCGGAAACCCTACCAGTTCCAGTGCTTCCTTTGCACGTTTCTCACACTCTTCCTGTGAAAGACCCTGGTTCTTCGGTCCGAAACAGACATCACTGATTACATCCACCTCAAAAAGCTGATGCTCGGGGTACTGGAACACCAGGCCGACCTGGCTTCTTAACTCCTTCATATTGTATCCTGTTTCGTATATATTTTTCCCATCATAATACAGTGCCCCGGATGTAGCTTTCATCAGTCCATTAAAATGCTGAATCAGCGTGGACTTCCCGGAACCAGTATGTCCAATGATTCCAACAAACTCGCCCTGCTTGATCTCCAGGCTGATATCTTTGAGTGCCTGCTTCTCATAGGCTGTCCCGGGGCTGTATATATAATTGATATGCTCTAACTTAATTGACATAATGCCTCCACCAATTCCTGAGTTCTTAGGATCCCTTTGGGAAGATCCAGACCTTTCTTCCTCAATTCTTCCGCCAGCATGGTGACCTGGGGCACATCCAACCTATATTTTTTTAATAGGTCTACCTGGCTGAATATCTCCTTCGGTGTCCCGTGCATCACAACATGTCCACTGTCCATCACATACACCTTATCTGCATCAATGACTTCTTCCATATAATGTGTAATCAAAATGACAGTGACCTGTTTTTTCTTCCGAAGCTCCTGAATGGTCCTGATGACCTCTTTTCTTCCATTTGGGTCCAGCATTGCGGTCGGCTCATCCAAAACGATACACTGTGGCTCCATCGCGATCACTCCGGCAATGGCAACACGCTGCTTCTGCCCGCCAGAAAGCTTGTTCGGTGAATTACTGCGATATTCAAGCATCCCCACTGCCTTTAGACTGTCCTCCACCCGTTTCCAGATCTCATCTGTCGGAACTCCAAGATTTTCCGGGCCAAATCCAACATCCTCCTCGACCACTGTACCGATGATCTGGTTATCTGGGTTCTGAAAGACCATCCCTGCGGACTGTCTGACATTCCATAATTCTGCTGGTTCCTTAGTATCTCTTCCATTGACCCACATAGTACCGCCAGTCGGAACAAGAATCGCATTCATATGCTTGGCAAGGGTCGACTTCCCGGAACCATTGTGTCCCAGAATTGCCACAAATTCCCCCGGGCTGACATGGATATCCACCCCGTCAATAGCACGGTTCATCCCAATCACATTGCCTTCTTCATCCCGCTTCTCATATTCAAAAATCAGTTCTTCTGACTGAATCATATCCATATTGGCTCTGCCTCCATAACTTCCTGTCTGCTGCCTCTTCATTATTGTATTGTACGTTATCAGTTGTTTTTTGACAAGATAAAATTCCTGGCAGCATGCTTAGCACATCATAATTCTATAACAAAAACGGATGAAAGGGGCCTGGCCAACTTGGTCGCTCCTCTCATCCGTCTCTTTTATATTTTTCTTCTCTACTATGTATCCCTGCCCACCGGACACAAGTTACAAAATACCTTCTGGGCAGCCCTTATGAATTCTCTTTTACGCTTGTCCCGCCTTTTACATGATTGACAATCAAGATTCCCACACTGACCAGAATCAGAGCGGTAAGATTTTTAAGTGAAAAAATCTCCTCTCCCAAGAATATCGCCGAGAGCGCAACCCCGAATACCGGGATTGTAAATCCATAAATAGCGACCTTCCCGACTGGATTATACTTTAGGAGTATCGTCCAGATACTGAATGCCACCGTAGATATCAACGCCATATAAATCAAAAGAAGGGTGGATTTTAAAGTGAATCCCTCCACATGTCCGTCTAATGCCAGACCGATCACGATCAAAAGTACACTTCCGAACAGAATCTGATAGGAAGTAATCGTCATTGGACTCTCCAGGTCAGAAATCATCTTTAATACGACTGTACTGATTCCATAGGCAGTCGTACAGATCAAGACCATCCCTTCTCCCTGAATCGAAAAGCCGGTCCCCCATGCACCGGGCGCCAGGTTGATCACGACCACACCTGCCAGTCCCAGGATACATCCAATCCCTTTCTGCCATGTCATTTTTTCATTCTTGAGCATAAAATGTGCCGCCACGATTGAGACAAATGCATTAGAAGCATTGATAATAGAGCCTTTCGTACCGGTCGTATTCGCCAGACCTACGTAAAAGAAGAAATATTGTACGGTGGTCTGTAAAAATCCCTGCCGCAGGATATAAGGAATGGAAGAACGTTTCATTGTAAGAAACCGCTTTTCCAAAATACAGCCAAATATAAAAGTAAGAACTCCGGCGAGGAAAAACCGGTAGCCAGCAAATAAGATCTGACTCCCGGTCCCTTCTATTCCAAACCACTCATATCCAACTTTAATACATGGAAATGCACTTCCCCATAACGCACAGCAGATTAAAGCAAGCAGGCAGACAACTGCCGGTTTCTGTAATCTCTTTTCCATCTGTGGTCTTCTCCTGTGCTTCTTTATGACTGTTCTGGTTCGCCGTACTCTTCGCCAAATGTATCCACAGTCACTTTTTTCATGACCTGTGCCTCTAACGGCTTGTCGCTGTAGTCTGTTGCTGTGTCAGCAATCTTGTTCACAACATCCATACCTTCTGTGATCTTACCAAATGCTGCATAAGATCCATCCAGATGCGGAGAATTCTTGTGCATGATAAAGAACTGTGATCCTGCTGAATCAGGATGCATTGCACGTGCCATAGAAAGCACTCCCGGCTCATGTTTTAAGTCATTCTTGAAACCATTCTGGCTGAACTCACCTTTGATCGTATATCCCGGGCCGCCCATGCCTGTCCCATCCGGGCATCCGCCCTGAATCATGAAGCCGCTGATTACACGGTGAAAAATCAGTCCGTCATAAAAGCCCTTATTCACAAGAGAAACAAAGTTCTTCACTGTGTTCGGTGCAATCTCAGGATATAACTCTGCTTTCATAATATCTCCATTTTCCATTTCAAATGTTACAATTGGATTTGCCATAGTAAACTCCTCTTTTCTTCTAAAATTCAATATGTCTATTGTAGCGGATAAAGCGGGATTCGTCAATCAACTGTGGTAACGAACTGCACTCCTTATTTTTTATTGATTTTTATCCCGAAGGTTAAAATTTATACTTATACACCCGGTATATGAACTTTTCCGCATCCATCTTATAGCTTGCAAGCAGATGATGATTCTTGTCATATTCACGGAACTCTCCTGCAAAGCCTGAATCCGTGATGATATTGTCATCCACCTCCTGCACGCTGCTTACATAACCTGAATAAGGTACCTTAAATGACTCTACAAGCTGGAAGGTCCTGTTGTTCTCATCCACCAGATACTTATAATAGTAGGAAGTGCTGCCTTCCTTTGCGGCAGTATTCGTCAATCCTACACTGGTCCAATCATAATCCGGCCTTGTCTCGCTGTAACCGATATTATTGTTGTACATGTACAGATAATACTGACCGTCCTTGAGGGTATCATCTTTTACATATGTAACCGAATGCTGCCCGCCCTGTATAGTGAAGTCTCCCTCCTTCGTAAGCAGCAGATTCTCATACCCGGTCCCGGCCCAGAACTTGTCCGCTCCGATCATGTATTCGATTTGCGGTGTCTGATACAAATGATTTACCTTGAGTATCGTGGAGGTTTCTCTTGAGCTTAAGATAATCTGCCCACCTCCCATCCACTGGATCGTATTGATATGCATCCAGTCCAGATCACCGTCCGCATTTACCACACAAGTCTCTTTATAGTTCCCGAGAAGATTCCCAAGATCCAGCACTTCTGTCACCTGAGCTGTCTTAACATCCAACTTCACCACCACATCTTCCACGCTGTCCTGCTTACTGTCTGTAGCCAGAATCAGAATATTGCCGTCATCATCAAATACATAGTCATGGTGCAGGCTGTAATCTCCCAGGTCATATACCCCTACGACTTGTCCCAAGCGGTCCACAGCCGCTATCTTCGATTCAGAAATGCTGTAATACATTGTATTGTCGTCAAACAAAATCCTGTGGCTCCGGTATCCAAGAAGAGGGACCTCCCCACGGAGAATCCCGTTATTATCATAATAGTACATAAAGTCCAAGTGGGAATCGTCATTGCCAAGCACCACATACAGACCATCAGAAAGCTGGTCCTTAGCTTCTTCTTTTATGTCCGTCTCCAGCTTCACCTCTTCGTCTCCTAATAGGCTTCCCATGTTATAGGCATAGGAACGTTTTGTGATTCTTCCGTTCTCTTCTGTGATTAAGAAAGTCACCTTATTCTCCATGTCTGGAATCAGTCCCAGTACCTGGAATTCATGCTCCGTCTGATATTCCTTTTCCTGTGTCACTTCCTGTGTAAAATCATCAATCTCCTTATCAGAAACACTCACTGTATAAGAAATCTTTGCAGGATTCTCTGTTTCAAAATAAACATAGGCCGACTGTGTATTCGTACCAAATGGATTATACTGGATCAACATGTGATCCATCGTATACTCATTGTCCCTCTTTTTCTCTTCGAGCTGCTTCGCGATCTCGGCCTGTCCTGCAGTGTCATAGACCTTTTCTATCTCTTCTAACTGCTTCTGCTCTTCTTCTGTAAGCGCCTCGGTCTGCTCTTCATCAGGTGTCCCCAATATCCTGCTGACAGTGGCTTCCATAGCTGAAATCGCTGTCGTCCTTCCAAAGACACTGACACCTATAAATGCCAATACAAGCAGGGCCGTCCTCTTCCACTTTTTCCTACTAGGTTCTTTTGGTCTTCTTACCATATTTTATTTCCTTTCACTGCAATGTAGTCTTTTCCAACCTCTGAACACTCACATTGTAAATGAAAATTGTGCCCATTCTATGAAAACTCTGGAATTAATTTCGAAAAAGACGAATCAATCCACCCTTTTCTTCGTACCCGGTATTCCAAAGATCTTTCAACGAAAATGTGGTCGCCTCCCCGTAAGTTGCAACAGTAATCAAAAAATCATCCTCTTTTTCCTCATATCCATAACACAAAAACCAATGCCACACGAAATCCTTATATTCCGGGTTAGTATGGCGCAGCATCAAATATGGCACCGGAAATCCAGCATCGATCTGCGCCTTGATCAGAGCTGATGCCTTTGTATCTGTATCTTCTCCTGAAAATCCTTCCATTTTAAGACTGTGATCTCCAACGTCTCTTAAATAATTGGAAAAACCGTCGATGAACATCTCCAGCTTTTTCACACCGCCTGCCCTCGGCCGGATATAAGGCTTCATTTTCATCGAAAACTGAATATAATCTTCCTTCTCAAGATGATGAGCATCATAAGGGTACAGATGTGTCTGCCCCTGATGCAGTGCAAAATAAATGCAGCAGTCACAAGCGGTCGCTGCAGCACATCCGCCGACATGCATCACAACATTGCGGAACCAATCCTGGTTTCCGCCAATCTCACCATCTATCGTAAAATAATCTAACATCTTTTTCATAACTGCCTCCTGATGTCCCACTAATTTTCACTTTTGAACTTTTTCTATTTGATTGGACCTGCCTTTTCTACCTTGTCTGCCTCTTCCTTTGAAGAGAGACGGGTGGAATAGAACACGACTCCTAATATGATCACACCGCCGGCCAGCTCCTTGATTCCGGGCTTTTCTCCCAAAAACAGAAACGCTGCAAGAATCCCATATACAGATTCCAGACCGGAGATGATTCCTGCCGTCTGTACCTTTACGTGTCTCAAACCTTCGATATACATAGTATGTGCAAACGCTGTAAAAACTACCCCCAGCAAAATCAGTACAAGAATATCCCGGATTGAAACAGCCGGGCGCAGTACAAATAGGGCCGGGAGAAGTACCACACTGGCTGTTGCCTGCTCGTAGAATGCAGTCACGCTACTCGTGTATTTTTCCATAAAAAGACGATTCAACAAGGACAGGACTGCATACGTCAGACTACAGATCATTCCCCATATCACGCCCTGTGTCATCGTATTGCCCAATTCGAACTCTGGCACAATACACAGTACGCCCAACAGCATGACGACTGCAGAGACCACACTGGAGACCTTCAACCTTTCATGAAACAGGATCGGCTCCAAAAATGTGACGAACAATGGAAACGTGGAGAAGGTCAATGTCCCGATTGCTACTGTGGAAGTCTGGATGGACTGCATAAATGTAGTCCAGTGGACCGCCAGAACAATTCCTGCTGTGATCATCAATACATAATCTTTCCCGCTTTTAAGCCGGATACTTCCTTTTTTAATTTTTAGCAAAACCAATAATGAAATAGAAGAAAAAATAACACGCCCAAGTACAATAATCACCGCCGGTAACTGTACCCATTTTGCAAACAGGCCAGCCAGCCCGAATAACAGTACTGCGAGATGTATTGACAGCAGACTCTTCTTCTGATTTTCCATGACTCTCTCCTTCTTGACTTTCACATTACATCATATGAATTACTGTATAGCAGGACCAGCCCCATGTTCCAGAACATTACTTGATCCTATGCTCTTTGCTTTCAGATTGCTGTATTAGTATATCACACTCCCTCTCATCTTCCAATTTAAAATAAATACTTATAAAACAAATACTTCTTGCAGACCCTTGCCTTTTTCATCTATAAGTGCTATATTCAAATCGTAAGTAGTAAGTGATAAGTAATAAGTAGTATGTAAAAAAGATGCGGTACAAGATATGAGCTGCCGTCTTAAGGAACACCAATTCCAATGGAATCAACTGTAATCTAATAAGGGAGGTATTATTATGTCAGAATTAACATTACAAGAACGTTTTGCCCTAGTGTCCCTCAACGCCCAGGACAGTCTTCATCTCACGGCCACAAAGAAAGCTGCTCTGCGCTGTATCTCTGCTGCCAGAATTTTAGAAGAATATATGGACAGCCTCTGGCCCTCCCAGGAAGTACTTGAGGAGAAGTTAAAGAATGCAGTCTCACTCTCTTCGCACGAGTTGAAGGAATTAGAGGCCAAGATCAAAAACTCACTGGAAGAAAAGCAGTTGATCCGTGAGATTCCGAACCTTCTCGCTTGCGATTTGGATTATGTCACCGCCGCTGTCAACATCTTCGAGTATCGAAGTGATGAGACAGAATATACTCGTCAGACCGAAGGAATGCGCGCGGAACTCATGGAGGAGGGCAACATTTCAGACGAAGTGATCTGCCTTTTATGGCTGCTGCGTGAAAGCAGTTGTTTCTACGATCTGTTTTCAAAATCGGAACAGGATTACCTTTCTTCCCGCATCAGTGAATTATACCTGCATTCACCGCTGGCTAAGCTTCTGCTCCCTATTGAGGTACACAAAGGCTTTGAAGCATTTTCTCACAAGTTCTTAAAGAAAAAGGAGGATGTCTTTACAACAAAGACAGGAACAGGCCTCCTATTCAGTTTCCCGTTTTTCGAGCGTTCGCAGTCTATCTTCATCGAGGCTGACGCTTGGTTTTCCGGGGATGATAAACGTCTGGAGGCGGTGATCCGCAGATTAGAGTCGCAGCAGCACGAAGTCCATGTGCTGCGTGCCGGAACCGTGCCTCTGTTGAAGATCGATAACTTCTATTACGAATGCATCCCTACACAGAGAGCCATGAAAGTACCAATTCAGGGTGTCCGCCTGCGGCGCTATGTCATGTAGAGATACACATATGTAAATATGCAAAAGGAGAATGAACATGTCAAGACAACGCAGTATGGAAAAAATTTTGACATCTGAATACGTCTCAATTGGAGAGCTCGTCCGCATCACCGGAGTGCGCTACAGTACCCTCAAATTCTACACCGAAGAAGGAATGCTTCCCTTTGAACAGGAAGAAGAAAAGCTGACCAGGCGCTTTCCAAGAGAAAAAGCAGTCAGCCGAATCGAAGAAATACGTCTCCTTAGGGAACAGGGACTTTCGGTTCCTACAATTAAAGAGAGGCTCATAGAATAGGCTTTTATTCCTATCTGGTTGAAATGTACACTTTTTTTCATTTTTTTTAGTCACTCGTGCCATTGTCCCTTTGCCACTTTTTTATTATACTAATCACAGAAAACAACGAAACAACATTTTTCAAGGAGGCTATTAAAATGGCAAGTTTATCATTAAAGGGAATTCAGAAAATATATCCGAACGGATTTCACGCAGTTAAAGACTTCAATCTTGACATCGATGACAAAGAATTTATCATCTTTGTAGGACCATCTGGATGTGGTAAGTCTACAACACTTCGTATGATCGCTGGTCTGGAAGACATTTCCGGTGGTACATTAGAGATCGATGGAAAGGTTATGAACGATGTAGAGCCTAAGGACCGTGATATCGCGATGGTATTCCAGAACTACGCTCTGTATCCACATATGACTGTATATGACAACATGGCTTTCGGTCTGAAGCTTCGCAAGACTCCGAAAGACGAGATTGACAAGAAGGTTCGTGAGGCTGCCAGAATCCTCGACCTTGAGAAATTATTAGACCGTAAGCCGAAGGCTTTATCAGGTGGACAGAGACAGCGTGTTGCTATGGGACGTGCTATCGTACGTAATCCTAAGGTATTCCTGATGGATGAGCCTCTTTCCAACTTGGATGCAAAGCTGAGAGTTCAGATGCGTATCGAGATCTCCAAGCTTCATGAGAACTTAGGCGCAACTATCATCTACGTAACACATGACCAGACAGAGGCTATGACACTGGGAACAAGAATCGTTGTTATGAAAGACGGCGTTGTTCAGCAGGTAGACACACCTCAGAACCTGTACAACACACCTTGCAATCTGTTCGTTGCTGGATTCATCGGTTCACCTCAGATGAACTTCATGGATGCTGTTGTTAAAGTAAATGGAGAGGATGTAACTCTTACAGTTGGAGAGCATGTATTGAAAGTTCCTGCATCCAAGAAGAAACCTCTGATCGATGGCGGTTATGACGGAAAGACTGTTGTTCTTGGTATCCGTCCTGAGGATGTACATGATTCAGAGACATTTATCGCGAACTCACCTGACAGCGTGATCAAATCTAAGATTAAAGTATACGAGCTGCTCGGTGCAGAAGTATTCTTGTACTTCGATGTTGAAGGAACTCAGATGACAGCCCGCGTTAATCCTCGTACAACACTCAGAACAGGCGATGATGCAGTATTTGCTCTTGACATGGAGAAGATTCACGTATTTGACAAAGAATCAGAGTTGACGATTGTGAACTAATGTTTTAGAATAAGAATATGGTATTAAGAGGGGCTGTGCTATTAAAGTGCGGCCTCTTTGATTCTATCTGACATACCATGAATCCACATACATAGGAGACGCATATGGCATCTGAACTGGAACTTGATAAGGCATTATCCGAATTAAAAAGAATAACCGGTATTACATTAGAAGTCAAAGCCAAGACCCCTGAAGAACTGGAACTCGCGCTTACACAGGTCCACTGTCTTTGTCTTGCATACAAGGAAAAGTACAATAAGAATCATTTCCTTCAGACCCTTATGACAGACGGCATCCCCTCATATGACATATTCGAGCGTGCGTCCCGTCTGCATATCGACGCAGAGGTTCCAAGAGTCCTGTTTCTGGTGGAGACCAAAGGCCCAATAGACGATACGATCATGGAGGTTCTTAAGAATCTCTTTCCATCACAGTCCAAGACATATTTGGTCAGTATGGGGGAACGTAATCTTGTTATTCTGAGACCTTTAAAGACCTCCGAGACGCCAGCGGATATCGACCGGCTTGCACATATGATCGTGGATACATTGAATATGGAGGCCCTGACTCGTGTTCAGACCGCATACAGCGGCACTGTGGAGACACTCATGGATCTCTCCGCCGCATACAGGGAAACAAGCCTGGCATTAAAGGTAGGAAAGCTGTTCTACTCCGAACAGACCATCTTTCCTTACAATCAACTTGGTATCGGCAGACTGATCTATCAACTTCCCGTAACCATCTGTGAGAACTTTTTAAAAGAGATTTTTGGCGGTGAGGTACCCAGGACGTTTGATGAGGAGACGACTGCCACAATCAATAAGTTCTTTCAGAATAACCTGAATATCGCCGAGACCTCCCGCCAGCTCCATATGCACAGAAATACACTGATTTACCGTCTGGAACAGATCGAGAGACGGACCGGTCTGGACATTCGCAGATTTGAGGATGCCATGACTTTTAAAATAGCCACTATGGTGATCAATTATTTACAGACAGAAAGGAACTCCTGATATGAATGACGCTTTTTATGAACAATTAGTAGCCCGCAAATCCCGCCCGACTGATCTGCTGATTCGGGTCGCGACCATCGTATTGATCGCGGCTGTTTTAGTTTTCACAATGCCGCTTCTTGGGTTTTTCGGAATCCTGATTACAGTTGTACTCGCTTTTCTGGCATATTATTTTGTGTTTCCAAAACTGAATGTAGAATATGAGTATACACTGTTGAACCATGATATGCAGGTGGATGCGATCTACAACAAAGCAAAAAGAAAGAAAATAATGACTTTTGATATCCAACAGGCTGAGATCATCGCACCAAAAGGATCACCAAGATTGAATTCCAGCCACCCGGATAAGACGATCGACTTTTCTTCCGGGGATGCTAATGCGAAAGCTTATGCCATTATGATTTCTCTGGAACAGAAGAATACCTGTATCCTGATCGAACCGGATGAGACAATGCTCCGCCATATCAAGGGATGGATGGGTTCTAAGTTCTTTATGGATTAGATTTGAAAATCAAAAGGAACGTTCTAAAACAGATTCTTTTCCTCTGTTTTAGGACGTTCCTTTTTCATATCTCTATTTATTCTTTTACTATCTCATCCTACTGCTCATCAATATACGCCTTGATATTGGAAGCGTTTGCCAGCTTCTGCACGCCTTCGCTGTCAATCACGATCAGTGTCGGTGCCTGCATGACTCCATATTTCTTCACAAGATCTCTATTCTCCTCTGCATCGACCACCTCATAGGAAATATTGGCATCCTCCAGATAATTCGTCGCGATCTTACAGTTCGGGCACTTCTTTGTGGTAAACAAGAGTGTCTTTGTCTCTCCCTGCGGCGCATGTAGTTCACACTCTGCCTTCTTGGCTTCCTGGGTCTTGACATTCAGGTGGGAATTGGAAATATCGTAAACTTTTCTATCCTTGAATTCCTGTGCCTTTCCATCATTCCAGTTCTTCACCGGACGGTAATATCCTGTGATACGGCTGTATACCTCTGTCTCTTCTCCACAGTGCGGACATTTAAAATGTTCCCCAGTGATATATCCATGATTCTTGCAAATAGAATATGTCGGTGACATCGTATAGTAAGGCAGCTTATAATTCTCAGCAATCTTCTTAACAAGAGAAGCGGCTGCTTTCCAGTTCGGAAGCTTCTCACCCAGGAAGGTATGGAATACGGTTCCTGATGTGTATAATGTCTGTAATTCATCCTGGATATCCAATGCCTCAAATACATCCTCTGTGTATCCTACCGGCAGATGGGAACTATTTGTATAATATGGCGTTCCATCTCCTTCTGCTGCTGTGATGATATCCGGGAACTGTGCCACGTCATGCTTCGCAAGGCGATATGTGGTAGACTCGGCTGGTGTGGCCTCCAGGTTATACAGATCACCGTACATCTCCTGGTAATCAGAAAGTCTGGCTCTCATATGATTCAGCACTTCCTTGGTAAATTCCTGTGTTTCCTTAGAAGTCATATCTTTTCTGATCCATTTTGCATTCAGGCCTGCCTCATTCATACCAATCAGACCAATCGTCGAAAAATGGTTGTCGAAAGAACCAAGGTATCTTCTTGTATATGGATACAGTCCTTCTTCCATCAACTTGGAAATTACGACTCTCTTTGTATGCAGTGAGCTTGCCGCAATATCCATCATCTTGTCCAGTCTCTTGTAAAATTCTGCTTCATTGTCTGCCAGATACGCGATTCTCGGCATATTGATGGTAACGACTCCCACAGAACCTGTGCTCTCACCACTTCCGAAGAAACCACCGGATTTCTTACGAAGCTCGCGAAGATCCAGACGCAGGCGGCAGCACATACTCCTGACATCGCTTGGTTCCATATCACTGTTGATATAATTTGAAAAATAAGGCGTACCATACTTGGCAGTCATTTCAAATAAAAGGCGGTTATTCTCTGTGTCGGACCAATCAAAATCCTTGGTAATGGAGTAGGTCGGTATCGGATATTGGAAGCCTCGTCCATCTGCATCTCCTTCGATCATCGTCTCGATGAAAGCCTTGTTGATCATATCCATCTCTGCCTTACAATCACCATATGTAAAGTCCTGCTCCACGCCGCCTACGATCGCCGGCAGGTTCGCAAGGTCATTCGGTACAGTCCAGTCCAAAGTAATATTGGAGAATGGAGCCTGTGTTCCCCAGCGTGACGGGATATTCACTCCATAAATGAAGGATTCCACACACTTCTTCACTTCTGGATAGGACAGGTTGTCCGCCTTGACAAATGGTGCCAGATAGGTGTCAAAAGAGGAAAATGCCTGTGCACCTGCCCACTCATTCTGCATGATTCCAAGGAAATTCACCATCTGGTTGCACAGCACGCTCAAATGCTTTGCTGGTGAAGATGTGATCCTTCCCGGAATTCCTCCTAAGCCCTCCTGGATCAACTGCTTCAAGGACCATCCTGCACAGTAGCCTGTCAGCATGGACAGATCATGGATATGGATGTCTGCATTCTTGTGTGCTCTTCCAATCTCATCATCATAAATCTCTGACAGCCAGTAGTTCGCCGTAATCGCTCCTGAGTTGCTTAAAATCAGACCTCCCACTGAATAAGTAACAGTGGAGTTCTCTTTTACTCTCCAGTCGGTAATCTTGACATAGCTGTCAACAATCTCTTTATAGTCAAGCAGGGTGGAATTCAGATTACGAATCTTCTCTCTCTGCTTTCTGTATAGAATATAGCCCTTAGCGACATCCGCATACCCGGTCTTGATCAGTACAGACTCCACACTGTCCTGAATATCCTCCACAGATACAAGGCGTTCTTTTACTTTTGGTTCAAAATCTGCTGTAACTTTTAATGCGAGCAGATCAATAATATCCTGGTTGTACTCCCTCTCCTGGGCTTCAAATGCTTTCCTGATCGCCTCGCTGATCTTGGACAGATTGAAGTCCGCTATTGTTCCATCTCTTTTTGTAACCTGATACATATTGTACGGTCGCCCCTTTCTTTAAACGATGCCAGATAATTTTTGCCCAACCTTACCGGATGGGCATCTGAGATAATTCTACCACTGCGATAGTGTCTTGTCAACAAAAGAACAACAATATGTAGTGGCAACTTTTCGTTTCCATTCTACATATTGTTGTTTATAAATTCTATGTATTTTCAGAATATTCTTTCTACAACTCTTGGACAGGCCTATTATTCCACACCGCGCAGCTCTGCATTGGGCACATTCCTTCTTACGATCTCCAATGCCTGCTCCATGATATCCCTGTTATAAGCCCTCAGCCCGCTCTGAATCAGGTCCCCTGAATCTACGAACCCCTGAAGGTAATATCGGTCGGCTCCCACGAGCCAGCGTCCGATTGCCGCAAAATCCTCTCTCTTATGAAATTCTCTGACAACGGTCGTCCTGAACTCATATGGGACTACCCCTGATTTCAGATAATCTACACTTTGGAGAATATTTTCCAGATTATATTCTTCAATTCCGATAGTCTCACCGTACTTATTCGGGGCATTCTTGATGTCCATTGCCACATAGTCCACGAGCTTCTCCTCCACGAGCTGACGCAGCTTAAAGATAATGCTTCCATTCGTGTCAAGCTTTACTGCATACCCAAGCTCCTTCACCCGTTTGATAAAATCTATAATATCCGGCTGCAACAGCGGTTCGCCTCCTGTGACACAGACTCCGTCTAAAACGCCCTGACGTTTTCTTAAAAAAGCCAGAACCTCTTCCACAGGGATATCATTACCGGGGTCCACATGCGTGACAAGCGATGCATTATGGCAGAACGGACAGCGGAAATTACAACCTGCAGTAAAGACGGTACATGCAACTTTATCCGGATAATCTAAAAGCGTCAGTTTTTGTAATCCTTGAATATTCATCCGAAACCTCCTGGCCTGGCTATTTTTATTGTCATCCTCCTGATAAGCAGCTCCTAAGCTTTGAAATGCTCCATCATGACTGGCATATATTCTCTACTGTACTCTCCCAGAGAATAATCCCCTTTACTCAGGCACCAATCCGAAATCAGAGCACGCTCACACAGAGAATAGTACTTTGTGATTTCACTGATGGACTTGTCCTGACGAATCTGCCCCTTTTTCTGTCCATCCTCGATCACCCTGGAAATCAGCCTGTAGTACACCCTATTCTGATCCAGGAGATGTCTCTGTCCCCTTGCTGTCAACTGGGTAGAATATAAAGATGCCAGCAGATCGATGCTGATCTTCTCTTCGATCATGGAATGAACTTTGTAATTCAGATACAAAAGCTTTTCAAAATTATCCATCTCCTGATCCATGCCCGCATATAATTCTTCATAATAGTCATCAAGGACCGTAGATAGTGTACTGAGCAGCTCATCCTTCGTATTAAAATAATAATAAAAAGACCCTTTGGAAGTCCCTGATAATTCGATAATATCGTCCACTGTTGTGTGATCATAGCCCTTATCATGGAATAGCTGCCATGCCGCTGACACGATCCTTGCTTTCACGCCCTTATTTTCCGTCTCCATAATCAATAACCTTCTTTTCGTAAATTTCTTATTTACTATTCTACCATAAAAAGTGAAGCATGCAAAGGATTTCAAAGAGGCCATTTCAAACGGGCAAGCCCCTTTCAGAAAATACAATTTTCAGATTAAAGGGATAAGCAACGAAAGACCGGCCCTGTCTAAGCAGAATCCGGTCTTTTGTGAATCTTATGATTAATAACTTGTCTATATACAACTCTATTACATATTCTTAGAAATCTCGGTGCAGGCTTTCATTGCTTCAATCACGGCGCTTCTGAAACCATTTCTTTCCAGTACACGGACTGCTTCGATCGTGGTTCCTGCTGGGGAGCAGACCATATCCTTTAATTCGCCCGGATGCTTTCCTGTCTCAAGCACCATCTTAGCACTTCCATAAACAGCCTGTGCTGCAAACTTATAAGCCTGTGCTCTCGGCATTCCGTCTGCAACTGCAGCATCTGCCATTGCCTCAATGAACATGAACACATATGCCGGTGAGCTTCCGCTTGTAGAAACAACGACATCCATCAGTCTTTCCGGGATTACCTCTACTTTTCCAAAAGCACTTAAGATGCTGACTGCATACTTTAATTCCTCTTCTGTTACATATTCATTCGCACATGCTGCTGTCATGCCCTCTCCTACCATTGCAGGTGTATTCGGCATAGTACGTACGATCTTTACCTTCTTACCGAACTGCTCTTCCAACCATGCAAGTGTCTTTCCCGGAGCAATTGTAATGATGATCTGCTCATCTCTTACACTGTCCTTGATCTCTGCAATTGTGGAAGCATAAAACTGCGGCTTCACAGAAAGTACTACTACCTCTGACTTCTCAATTACTTCTTTGTTATCTGCTGTGACATTGATACCATATGTAGCTTTAGCTCTTTCTCTTCCTGGCTCAAAGATATCAGAACCGATCATCTCTTCCGGTTTGAAAACACCCTCTTTGATGATGCCGCCCATGATAGCCCCTGCCATGTTGCCTGTACCAATAAATCCTAATTTCATAATGATCCTCCTTGTCTGATTCGTCCAATCTTTCACGATATGCTCAAATGGGACTAACCCTTTCGAGCTCCAGTTGTATACAATTAAATATTTTGTATACATTTTTATCTCTTGGATACAATATAGCATTTTCCTTATGATAAGTCAATCTATATCTCAAGAAATTATTCCCTATCTCACCGTAAAACTACTCTCTGTTTCCAATGGGATCTCCTTTGTGTCCATCCACTCGATTGAGATGAAATGCCCATTGTTCAATCCCACGAGAAGCTTATTGATCAACGCCTCTCGTCCCTGCACCTCCATCAGGACAGTGCCGTCCCATTCATTCTTCACCCATCCAGTCAGTTCCAACGACTGGGCAAGGTATTTTGCAGTATAACGAAAGCCGACTCCCTGCACTCTTCCGTAAAATACAATCCGTTTCCTGACCTCTGCCAATGAATCTCACCCCCATTTCCATATATCCGAGTTGCAATCTCCTCTGAATTCCTTTATAATTTGTATACAGTAACCCATATCGTATACAATTAAGAATCGAAATAAATCACGAGGTACTATTATGGCTGAAAAACATGTTTCCCTCGCGGATCAGGCTTACGAGACCATCCGCACAAATATCCTGAATCTGACTTATCCCCCCGGAATGCAGTTGACCGAAGCCAGGCTTACCGCAGACCTGAATATGAGCCGAAATCCGGTCCGCACGGCAATTAAGATGCTCCAGTCCGAAGGACTGATCGTCACTGACTATTACAAATCCATGACCGTAAAAGAAATCACGGATAAAGATATCCGCGAGATCTACCAGCTTCGGGAGCTTTTCGAAGGCAGCGCCTTCCGGCTCATCTTCACCTTAGGCCGTTACGAGGAATACTCCTACCGTATCGAGGAGAAGCTCGTCCGCATGTGTGCCGCCGCCAATGACATCTTCCAGTGGGAAATCGCAGACACCAATATGCACATGGAGATCGTCAGTGTCTTTGAAAATGACCGCATCAACCGTATCTATGAAAATAACCTCTCCGAGCTGATCCGCATGGGACAGAATTCCGTCAAAAATGGAATGGATATCATCCAGACCAATGAAAACTTGAAAAAAATGGTTCTTCTCATGCGCGAAAATAAGTACGAGGAAGCTTATGCCATCCTAAAAGCAGACCATTTTACAATAGGCAAAGAGACTGCACTGGGCTAGCCAGGACAGTCTCTTCTTTTTTATGTTAGTTAAAACTCTGCTCTGTTCTCTCGATGATCTCATCCTGCAGTGCCTTGCTCAAATTTCTGAAGTGGTCGCTGTAACCTGCCACACGCACGATCAGGTCTTTATAGTCCTCTGGGTGCTTCTGTGCCTGGATCAGAGTCTCTTTGTCAATGACATTGAACTGGATGTGATGTCCGTCCATATTGAAATATGCACGCACTAAGTTCGCCATCTGTTCCAGTCCTTCCTCCCCTGCTACAACGCTCGGAGTGAACTTCTGGTTCAACAGTGTTCCGCCTGTCTGTAAATGATCCATCTTTGCACAGGACTTCACGACTGCTGTCGGTCCATTCGTATCTGCCCCCTTCTCCGGTGAGATACCTTCGGAAACAGGCTTGTGAGCCAGACGTCCATTTGCACTTGCCATCATCACATCTCCAAAGTATACATGACATGTGGTCGGCAGCATGTTGATACGGTACATTCCGCCCAGCATGTTCGGTCTTCCGGTCACCTGGCTTCTGTAATACTCGAAGACAGACTTCATGATGCTGTCTGCATAGTCATCATCATTTCCATATTTCGGTGATTTGTTACGAACCAGATTCAGGATTCTTTCATGACCTTCAAAGTTGTCATCCAGCGCCTTCATCAGTTCTGCCATTGTAAATTTCTTTTCATCATAAACATTATATTTTACTGCTACAAGGCAATCTGTGATCGTTCCGATACCTACGCCCTGAAGGTACTTGGTATTGTATCTTGCACCACCGCCGTTGTAATCTTTTCCTTTTGAAATACAATCATTTGTAATGATGGAAAGGAATGGAACCGGCATGTTTTCTGCGTAGATCTTTTCAATCACGTTGCTTCCCTGAACTTTAATGTCGATGAAATACTTCATCTGTGCCTTAAATGCCTCGAAGAGCTCCTCATATGTCTTGAAGTCTTCTGCATTACCAAGCTTTAAGCCAAGCTGCTTGCCTGTCATCTTATCAAATCCATTATTCAATGTCAGCTCGAATACCTTCGGGATGTTAAAATATCCAGTCAGGATATAAGCCTCATTTCCAAACGCACCTGTCTCTACGCATCCGCTTGTACCGCCGCGTCTTGCATCCTCCAGAGACTTCCCTGCATTTAAGAGCTCCTGGATGATTGCTTCTGTATTATAGAATGCAGGCTGTCCCCATCCTTTTCTGGAAATCTCGCAGGCACGCTTCAAGAACTTCTGCGGTGTCTTTCTGCTGATCTGTACGTTGGAGCTCGGCTGAAGAAGCTTCATCTCATCCATACAGTCCAGAATCAGATAGCTGACATTATTCACACCATTCTCTCCATCTGGAGTGATTCCTCCTGTGTTCAGGTTCGCAAAGTCTGTATAAGTACTACTCTCCTTCAAGGTGATTCCTACCTTCGGAGGTGCCGGCTGATTGTTGAACTTCACCCATAAGCATTCCAGCAGTTCTAATGCCTTCTCGTCATCCAGACGTCCCTCTTCTACATCCTTCTCATAGAATGGATTCAGGTGCTGATCCAGACGTCCCGGGCTGTATGCATCCCAAGGATTCAGTTCGCTTGTTACGCCCAAATGTACGAACCAGTACATCTGAATCGCCTGCCAGTAAGTCTCCGGTTTGTGAGCCGGTACGACATCACAGTTTGCTGCAATCTGAAGCAGCTCTTCTTTTCTCTTCTCGTCCGTCTCTTTCTTAGCTAATTCTCTTGCATATGCAGCGTATCTTTCACCCAGGATCATGATTGCATCACATGCAAGCTTCATTCCCTCTAACTCGTTCTTCTTGTCCAGAGCCTCCGGGTCATTCATGAAATCCAGGCTGTCAATAGACTTCTGGATATCTTCTTTATAATCCAGGAAACCTTTCTCGTAAATCTTCACAGAACCTACCGTATGTCCAGGCCCTCTCTGCTCCATGAACTCTGTGAAAATACCTGCCTCATAGGCATCCTTCCACTCTGGAGTCATCTGGCGCAGAATCTTACTTCTCATAGAACGCTTCTCCCAGTATGGGATCATGACATCTTCCTGAATCTGGTAATATTCGTCCTTGACTTTAAAGTTGATCAGTTCACGGTCATTCATGACATGCATATCTTCTACCGTATGGCAGCAAAGCTCTGGGAATGTCGGTGCAGCCTGCGGAGAGTCTCCCTTTTCTCCGACAATCAGTTCTCCATCTCCGATATATAATGTCTTGGTTGAAAAATAATCCTTCAGCACCTGGCCTCTAAGTTCTGGTACTGACAATTCGCCTTCATACTTCTTATAAGTCTCGGTCTCGCTGAGCGCACGCTCCAGATCGATGTGCGCAGGAGTCTCCAGACTTAATTTTCTAAGGCTTTTGATACGTGCATTCATTCCTCTTTCTTCCATGTTCTTAACCTCCTATTTTGACATTATGGAATCCAGCTTGTTGAAACAGCTCCACAAAATGATTCATTTCTTCCTGATCCGGTGCGTGCAGATCACTTCCCTCATAGCACATCCCGGCTTTCTGATACTTTCCTGATCCAGTATTATGATAAGGCAGCAGATTGACCTGTGCCGCGTGAATGTTCTTCTCCTGTAAATAAGCGATGATAGCATTCATCGACTCATCCGTTCCATTCACTTCTTTTATGGTCGGGATTCGGATATAGATCCTCGCCCCAGCCTTATTCAGCTTCTCCAGGTTCTCAAGGATCAGCTCGCTGCCTGTGCCCATATAGGCTTTATGTACTTCGTTGTCCATGGTCTTGATGTCATATAAAAATGTATCTACATAAGGCAGGATCCGTTCAAAATTCTTATACGGCGCCTGTCCACATGTATCGATGGTAACGGAAATCCCGATGCGGTGAAGCTGCTTTACAAGTTCCTCCACATAATCCATGTCCGCCGTCATCACTTCGCCCCCAGACAAAGTCACTCCGCCGCCGGATTCTTCGTAAAACATCTCATCCTTTCGAAGCTCTTTTACCAGTTCACTGACAGAATATTCCCTGCCGGCAACCTCGCGTATGTTCTGCAGACAGTAGTCAATACACTCCCCACAGGCCGTACACTTTGAACGGTCGGTCACAGCCTTTGCATCCTGCATGCTCACTGCACCATTCGGACAGGCAGCCACACAGGCGCCGCATCCTACACACTTCTCCTGGTCGAAAAGCAACTCCTTCTTATAACTCTGCGTCTCTGGGTTGTGACACCAGACACACCGAAGACGGCATCCCTTAAAAAAGACCGTCGTGCGTATCCCATCGCCATCATGAATGGAATACTTTTGAATATCCGTGATCAGACTCATGATAATTCCCTCTCTTAGACTTCTTCTGAACAATCTGTTACATCGTTTTAGACTGTTGTTCGTACTATAGTCTAAAAGTACCACAAACTCCTCTGTTTGTCAAGATTTTATCAATGCATCCTGATATTTTATTCACACACTGTAACTGTTCACAGGTACCCTGTGCACAGTTACGATTTCAGCCCATTTTAAATGCATCTTTGATGCATGGGGCTGAAATCCACCCCACTGTCAACTCTGGCGCATAGCTTGACAGCAAGTGTCAAGCTTGCGAGTGAACAGTAACCACACACTTCGTGACCTTTCTGCAATGGATGACAGGATTCTGCTAAGATCTTTCGTCTCTAATATCGAATTGAGTCCTCCCTGGTCATCCAAAAATGGATTCCCGTGGTAGAATCATTCCATCTGTCCTCATCAAAATCAGGTACCTCGACCCACTCGCCTGTCCGGTAGACAAAATTTTCATCTACGATGGACCAAGCCTCCTGAAAATATTCAGAGCAATCAAAGCTTTTGATGACCAGCACCTTGGCCTTACTGCATCGGCAGGAATTACGCGTTGCCGAGGTCCTTTTTGCATCCGCAGGAATCAAGAGCTCCACGATTCTGTCATCACAGCATTTCTTATAGCCTATAAATGCACCGCTCTCCGGGCAGTATAATCGAAAGAACCGCGTGTCCTCATCAGCGATACAGCCCTCCAGATTTGTTTTCTCCAAGACCGCACAGAATAAATTCGCACCTCTGATGTCGCAATCCCTCATATCTGCTCCCCGCAGGGCACTGGACGTCAGATCTGCTTTCTTTAGATCTGCTCCCCTAAGTGTACATCCCTCAAACCATGTATTGTTGAGCACACTGCCTGAGAGATTGGCCCGATCCAGCCTGACATGATAAAAAGAGGAACGGGAAAAATCGATCTGCTTAAGATCTGCCCCGGACAGATCCATATCTCTTAGAACTATGTCCTGTAAATCCAAACGTTTTTCTGCGCTGCCGGATAGACGATGTAACTGCACTCTTTCCATTAATTCCTCTTTCGAAAGTTCCTGCATCCTATGTCCCTCCCTTTCACTTGGCCCTTTCTCTTTCATGGTATATGCTCCAACTGCAGCACTTTTCTTTATCATACCATAATTTTGTTATGTAATGGTGACGATAAGAGCCCCATTTTTTTAGTCACCCTGCACAAAACTGGAATCTTTTTATGCTCCATATTGTGGATTATGATTTATCATGCTATAATTTAATTCTAATTCGTTCTGATTACGAAGGGACATACCTGAGTAAAAAGGCGCACAGATGAATACATAAAAGGCTCTTTTCCCAGGGGGAATTTTACCCTTATGGATGATAATACTGCCTTATGGATACCTGCGCCTGTTGGTGCAGGTATTTTTGTATGACAAAACAAGAAGCGCCTTTGTTCCCTTCGTCATCTGAAAAGGAGGTCATATGGAGACAAGAATCGCCCTGGTCGGAATCATCCTCAACAGTATGGATTCTGTAGATGAACTGAATCATCTGTTGAGCCAATACGCACAGTACATTGTAGGCAGAATGGGAATCCCATACCGTGAGAAGAATATTTCAATCATCAGCATTGCCATGGATGCGCCGAACGATATCATCAGTGCTCTCTCCGGCAAGCTTGGTATGCTGCCAGGTGTTAGTACAAAAACTATTTATGCAAAAACAAAATAATGAGGTGGATATGAAACATTTGATCGATAAACTAGAACAGACCCATTCGCTCACCAAAGAAGAGTGGACTGCCCTCATCGAAGGCCGGACACCGGAAACCGCAGCCTATCTCTTCACGCGTGCAAGAGCTGTCAGACACAAATATTATCACCATGATGTATATATCCGGGGACTGATCGAATTTACCAATTACTGCAAAAATGACTGTTATTACTGCGGAATTCGCAGAAGCAACCAAAATGCCCGCCGTTACCGGCTTTCCAAAGAACAGATTCTTCAGTGCTGTGACATTGGCTATGAGCTCGGTTTTCGGACCTTTGTCCTGCAGGGTGGGGAGGATGGGTATTATACAGATGAGAGAATGGTTGATATCATAAGCGAAATTCATGGTAGATTCCCTGATTGCGCGATCACCCTTTCCATCGGTGAGCGGTCTTATGAAAGCTACCGGCGTTTCTATGAAGCCGGGGCCGACCGTTATCTTCTGCGCCATGAGACCTATGACCCGCAGCACTATAAAATACTTCACCCGGAACCGCTTTCGGCCGAACACCGCAGGCAGTGTCTCTGGGATTTAAAAGAAATCGGATATCAGGTAGGAACCGGATTCATGGTCGGCTCCCCGTATCAGACGGCAGAAAATCTGGCAGACGACCTGTTGTTTTTAGAGGAGCTGAATCCACAGATGGTAGGAATCGGACCATTTATTCCACACCATGATACCCCTTTTAAGGAGCATCCTGCCGGCACCATGGAGCTGACCTTATTTTTACTGGGGCTGATCCGTCTGCTTCTCCCGAAGGTGCTTCTTCCCTCTACAACTGCCCTCGGTACGATTGCACCGGATGGCAGACAACAGGGGATTCTGGCGGGAGCCAATGTGGTCATGCCGAATCTTTCCCCCACTGATGTGAGAAAGGACTATCTCCTGTATGATAATAAAATCTGCACCGGAGAGGAAGCGGCCGAATGTAAAAGCAGCCTTGAACAACAAATGAATGCAATCGGGTATCAGGTCACAGTTGCACGAGGCGACTCCCTGAACACCAATATGGAACTATAGAAACAAAAATGGATTCTAAAAAATGGAGGAAACACAAATGTATGATGTAAGTTCAAAATGCGCGGATGATTTTATCAACCACGAGGAGATTCAGGAAACACTCGCCTATGCAGACGAGAACAAAAACAATGTGGAGCTGATCGACTCCCTCATTGAAAAAGCGAAAAAGAAAAAAGGGCTGACTCATAGAGAGGCATCTGTTCTTCTTGCCTGTGATATCCCCGAAAAAAATGAGGAGATCTTCAGACTGGCAGAGCAGATCAAAAAAGACTTTTACGGCAACCGTATCGTAATGTTCGCTCCACTTTATCTCTCTAACTACTGTGTCAACGGATGTACATACTGTCCATATCACATGAAGAATAAACATATCGCCAGAAAGCAGCTTTCCCAGGAGGATATCCGCCGCGAGGTCATCGCACTGCAGGATATGGGTCACAAGCGTCTGGCTCTGGAAGCTGGTGAAGACCCAGTCCGTAATACGATGGAGTACTATCTTGAGTCCATCAAGACCATTTACAGCATCAAACATAAAAACGGAGCAATCCGCCGTGTCAATATCAATATTGCAGCTACTACAGTGGACAATTACCGACTGCTCAAGGAAGCAGGAATCGGTACTTATATTTTGTTCCAGGAGACTTACCACAAGGAGAGCTATCTGGAGCTTCATCCAACAGGACCAAAGCATAATTACAATTACCACACAGAGGCTATGGACCGCGCAATGGAAGGCGGCATCGACGATGTCGGAATGGGCGTCCTCTTCGGACTGGACAAATACCGCTATGAATTCGCCGGACTTCTGATGCACGCCGAGCATTTGGAGGCCGCTTTCGGAGTCGGTCCTCACACCATCAGCGTTCCTCGGCTTCGCCATGCAGATGATATTGATGCGGATGCCTTTGACAATGGAATCGATGATGATACCTTCGCCAAAATCGTAGCCTGCATCCGTATTGCTGTGCCTTACACCGGAATGATCATTTCCACCAGAGAAAGTCAGAAATGCAGAGAACGTGTCCTGCATCTCGGAATCTCACAGATCAGCGGCGGTTCCCGTACAAGCGTGGGCGGATATTGTGAACCAGAGCCGGATGATGCCAAATCTGAGCAGTTCGATGTCAGTGACACCAGAACATTAGATGAAGTCGTTCATTGGCTGATGGAGATGGAATATATCCCAAGTTTCTGTACTGCCTGCTACCGTGAGGGCCGTACCGGAGACCGTTTCATGTCCTTATGCAAGAGCGGACAGATTCAGAACTGCTGTCATCCGAATGCACTGATGACCTTGAAGGAATATCTGATGGATTACGCTTCACCTGAAACAAAAGCACTCGGCGACAAGCTGATTGAAAAAGAAGTACTCAATGTACCGAATGAAAAAGCACGTGCCGTTGTCCTTGAGAACCTTCGTCTAATCGAACAGGATAACCGTAGAGATTTCAGGTTCTAGTGTATTGACTTTAGCAACGATTAAGTAAACAGGAGGTTCTCTATGAGTTTAAATTCCACACCGTCTTCAGACCGGGTGCACATAGGCATCTTCGGCAGACGCAATGCTGGAAAATCCAGTATCATCAACGCAGTCACAGGACAGAATCTTGCAATTGTGTCCGATGTAAAAGGAACAACTACAGATCCTGTTTTAAAGGCAATGGAGCTTCTCCCCCTGGGGCCGGTCGTCATGATCGATACCCCAGGGCTGGACGATGAAGGAGAACTGGGGGCACTAAGGGTACAGAAGGCTTATCAAATTCTGAATAAGACGGATATCGCAGTACTGGTGGTGGATGGTTCCGAGGGAATGACCCAGGAAGATCATAGGATTCTGGACCGGATTCAAAAAAAAGAGATTCCTTATGTGGTCGTATTCAACAAAGCTGATTTAGCTTCCGATACTGCTTTAAAGAACCCACACGCTCCTTCTCCTGACCTTACATCAAATGGGACAATCACAGAGCCAGCGGAGATTCCGCCAGAAAATATAGTTTCTGTCAGCACTGTGACTGGTCTCCATATCCATGAGCTAAAAGAGCTGATTGCCCGGCAAGCCCAGGTAGACGAAGAAAAGAGAAGGATTGCTGCAGATTTCATAGATGCCGGGGACTTTGTCGTACTCGTCGTCCCCATCGATAAATCCGCACCGAAAGGACGCCTGATTCTGCCGCAGCAGCAGACCATCCGGGATATTCTGGAGGCGGGTGCGATATCCGTCACGGTCAGAGATACCGAATTGAAGGACACTCTGACTTTGCTTGGTAAAAAGCCGCGTCTCGTGATTACAGACAGTCAGGTCTTTGGGAAGGTTTCCGCTATTGTGCCAAAAGACATTGCGCTGACTTCTTTCTCGATTCTATTTGCAAGATATAAGGGAAACCTAAAGACTGTTGTGAATGGTGCAAGAGCACTGGATGAATTACAGGACGGCGACACCATCCTGATTTCAGAAGGCTGTACGCATCACCGCCAATGTGAGGATATCGGCACTGTGAAAATCCCACGGCTGATCAGAAAGCATACTGGAAAAGAATTAACGTTTGAATTTACAAGTGGTACAGAATTCCCTCTGGATCTATCCAAATATAAAATGATTGTCCACTGCGGCGGCTGTACCTTGAATGAACGGGAAATGAAATATCGGCTGAAATGTGCATTCGATCAGAATATCCCGATTACGAACTACGGAATTGCTATCGCACATATGCAGGGAATCCTGACCCGGAGCATAGAAATCTTCCCGGATCTGCAATAAATCTACAACCAAAAACTGGGCCCATTGACCTTACACGGTCATGAGCCCAGTTTTTATTAACTTTACACCAAGACTAACGAAGGGGATTCCCTGCCAATATCTCTAATGGAGCAAAACGATTTCTTCCTTTTTTTCGTGATCCTCTGGAATCAGGGAGGACTCCGTTTCTTTTTCCTGCTCCTCAATCGGCTTCTCCCTCTTCGGCAATGTAATTTCTGCTTTAAAAAGGTCTGCCTCCGTAGAAATCTTTAGAGTTCCATATTGTAATTCCGTAAAGCTCTTCGCAATCGCCAGCCCCAGACCAGAGCCCTCTGTATTTCTGGAAGAATCTCCCCGCACGAACCTATCTGTGATCTCATCCGTATTAAAGTTCAGCTCCGCTGCTGAAATATTTTTCATAGAAATAGAAACGTCGCGGTCCGTCTCCGCCATATCGATATACACCCTTGTATGCGGCATCGCATATTTGGTGATGTTAACAATCATGTTTTCAAAAATACGATACGTTTTCTGACTGTCGAGCCAGAGCACGATTTTGTGATCCGGCAGATTCCATCGAAAATCCAGATTCGACTCTTTGATTTTATTATCATATTCCAGTCCAACCTGCTTGAGCAGGCCCACGATATCAACATCCATAAAATTCATGGTCACATTCTTGCTTGCTGCTTTACTGATTTCGAATAGATCCTCAATCAGTACTTTCAAACGCAGGGACTTCCTGTCTAATACTTCAATATATTCTTTCCGCTTACTTTCATCTGTTTCATTTTTTAATAAATCAGTGTAAGTGATGATAGCCGTAAGCGGCGTCTTTAAATCATGGGAGACATTCGTGATCAGCTCGGTCTTCATCCGTTCGCTTTTCACTTCTTCCTCCACCGCTTTTTTGAAACCATTCTGAATCTTTTTCAGCTCCTCTTGTATCGGATTGAAGATTCCCATATCACCCTGTAGCGGTGTATCCAGGTCTCCATCTGCCAACTGATTCGTCGAACGCAATAGTAGTTTGTATTTTTCCTGGATATCATGGAAATATTTTCTCAGGAACAAAAACAAGCCGACAGAATAGATCACCAGTGCGATAAATCCATAGAACCAGAATGTACAGATTACAATCAGCACAACGAAGTTGATTGCTACAATTTTAAAAATCGTCCGATTCGTCTTATCCTGGAAATCCAGATGCATCATCATATCATACTGTCTTTTACAGAACGACTTGAAGCGGCTGAAAAGCCCGCCTGCACTGTCTTTTACTTTTTTACCATATGCATTACCACCTCTTTTGCTCCATCTGAATACTTTCGCGCATAATGTACGTTCCTTCCAATATGCCTTTTTCATTGTAAACATGTGGCTTAAGCAGACACTTCCCCAGAAGAGAACGAGGAATACAGCAAGCCATACTAACAGATTTATCATGAATGAAAAAATCTCATTCAACGTACTGTTCATACCTGGTACAATCTGCAGGAAATTACCACTGATCGTGCGGAAGACCAAATCGGATATCATATATGTGCAGCCAACCAGAATGCCTAATACACATAATACAAGTTCAAATGGAACCGCAAATAATTTATGTGTCCCAAAACCGAAACCTTTTCTGACTGTCAGGACGATTCCTGCTAATATCGTAAAGACTGCAAAGATTGCGATCATCCAATGGTAGGTCCCGTTCTCAAGTAAATGATATGTCTGATAATATTGGGCATAATCATCTCCTTCTATATATGCATTCAGGTTTTCTTCTGTCATGCCATAGATGATCTGTACATCACTCGGTTCTGAAATATCACTGTAATCATACCCACGCCAGTTCACCAGATTCTGCTCTATGTCAAACTGCTCCCTCTTATCTATCCGGTTTCCACCCACTTTCATATCTATAAGCTCACCGTCTTCATCATACGTAAAAGCAGCGCGGAACGCATAAGGAGTATCTTCCTTTTTCACGAGCTTGGATAATGTATCCTCGCTCTTCTCCTTTAGCAGCGCCTCCCCGTCGTTACTAAACACTTCATAATCCATGTATTTACGCATGAGCTGAAAATGGGAATTCCCATAATACTGCAACACATAGTATCTGTCCGTCTCCTCGTATACCTCATTATAAAGAATAGCATTCCCTTCTAAGAGACTGCTGGACATCTCAAGCACCGTGTTCATCTCTATCGAATCTCCATCCAGCTCCTCTTTTAGCTGATTACTGTAAATCGGGTAAGTCAGCACCATCCCCACGGAACTGATCAATAATACGAGCACTGCAATGATGACTGCCAGTCTATGGCTGTTTTTCAATTTTGTATCCAACTCCCCACACCACCTTCAAATATTTTGGGTTCTTCGGGTCTACTTCTATCTTTTCCCGAATGTTCCGCACATGCACCATAATGGTGTCCGTGCTGATTGCTTTTTCCTGCCACACCCTTTCATAGATTTCCTCTGCTGAAAAGACGCGGCCTGGATTCTTTGCCAATAATAACAAAATCTTATACTCGATCGGTGTTACCTTCACCGGATTTCCATCCACAGAAACTTCCACCGTATCTTCATTTATCTCAAGGCCGCCAATCACATGTACATTTTCCTTAGGCTCCAGCTTTTCCAGGAACCTTCTGTAACGCCGCAACTGAGAATTCACTCTGGCCATCAGCTCCATCGGCGTAAAAGGCTTTGTTACATAATCGTCGGCTCCAATATTCAGACCCATGATCTTATCTACTTCCTCTGACTTAGCAGAAAGCATGATCACCGGAAAGTCATACTTCTCCCGGAGCTTCATCGTCATGCGGATACCATCCATCCTCGGCATCATCACATCCACAATGGCGAGATGAATCTCTTCACGCTCCATCACCTCAAGTCCTTCGACTCCATCCGCTGCCTGAAATACCTCATATCCCTGGCTTTGCAGATAGATCTGAACGCCTTCTCTGATTTCTTTATCATCTTCTACAATTAAAATGTGATTCGTCTCCATAACTTCCTCCTAATTTTCCTGATAATATCTAGTATACAAATGGGTATCACGATCTGAAAGCACTTTCAGATTGCAGCATTTTCCTGCAGAGGGGTCTGACCCCTTTGAATTATACCACATTTTACCGCACTTGCATTGATTGGAAGTTCTGGAATATTATTTTTACTTACTTCGCCATAATTGTGGGCTGCTACAGTCACTGTGGAAAATGGCAGCGGAATGACATATTGATCCCATCTCCAGGTCAGTCTAAGCTTTGAAGAATAGGATACGGTGATTCCAATAAAATCTTCCTGTGCCTGCTCCGAGAGATAGAAGGCCAGTTTTTTGGGTTCATGTCTCGGACCGAACGGACCGTCTAACGCCACGGCTATAGAGCGGGTCCTCTCATAGGAATCCTTTAAGACCTTCTTGAGTGCCTTGAAGCTTGCGAATCCATCCGGCACCCTCACGGCGCTGCCGCCGCACTGCTCGATCATATACTGGATGCAGTCGCCTCTTCTATCGGATGTCACGATTACATCTACAGGACTTGTATTCTCTTCCAGCTCGGAAAGCGCCAGATTCATGAAGAAACTGTCCTCATGCCAAAATCCGAGGATCTGATTGCCTCCATGCACCGAGTTTTCCGCCCATTCTATTGTCACTGTCCTTTTTAACAGTTTTAAGTAGCTTGTAAACAGATATACTAAAATATTCTGCCCCATCTCTTTTGCCCCCATAAATCCCAAAAGCCTCCTTTAGAAATCTGTATTTATCATAAAACAGATTTCTAAAGGAGGCTTATAGAAGAATCGAAAGAAATTCTTAAGGAGTTCTAAGAAATTATGAATCACATGTCAGGAATCCTGTGCCATCTTCCAAAATACAGGTATATACGAGATAAAGGAAAAAAGCAACAGTGCCCCGCATAAGAGGATCAGCCCATTAGCAGCTTTCATCGGAATCTGCGGGACCAAAATCAACAGGAACATCACCACATAAAGAACGGCTGTGCTGACCTTGCCGAACCACTTTGCCCCGTCCAGCATCTTCCCCCGACGAAGCATGATCAGTCCCATAATGCCCATAAAGCCTTCCTTGACCACAAGTAAAACAATCAAGGCTGTCATGGCTGGAAAACGGAAAGAAAGTGCGATCACGATCGCTCCCTGAGTCAGCTTATCTGCTATAGGGTCTAATGCCTTCCCCACTTTTGTGATCATATGAAATTTCCGGGCCACAAATCCATCTAAAAAGTCTGTAATCCCAGAGATTCCTATGATAACAGCCGCTATATAATAATCCGTGATCGTTTCTGCCGTCACATATCTCCACACTATAAACGGAATCAAAATGATTCGGAAATATCCCATTAGATTCGGAATTGAAAATAACTGTCTGCTGATTGGTGTGTCCTCATTCATAACGTAACGCTTCCTCTCCTGTAAACATCTTATGTAGGTTTCTCTTTTATGCGGTCCTATCTGTCATTTTCAGATACACTTCTAGTTCGGTTCTATGCATGTGGTATATCTGTAAACTCAGATATCTCCCTGCTGATCGTGCACAGATCATCTACGCTCAGATCATGGATATCCTGGTGCCCTGTAATACGCCCAAATGTCTTGAGTTCCTCAAAACTACAGTTCAAGAAATTACCGACTCTCTGGGAAGCCGCTTCTATCTTCAGCCTTTCCCGCAGCTCGGGATTCTGTGTTGCCACTCCGACCGGACAGTTTCCGCTCCCACAGATGCGGTACTGCTGACAGGCCGCTGCAATCAGGCCTGCGGATGCGACTGCCACTGCATCTGCTCCCATCGCGATCGCCTTTGCAAAGTCAGAAGAAACTCTAAGTCCGCCCGTAATCACCAGGCTGATATCATCCGCCCCATGCTCTCTTAAATACTTCTTAGCACGGTATAGAGCATAGATCGTCGGAACACTGGTAGAGTCTCGTATCAGGCGCGGGCTTGCACCGGTCGCTCCTCCGCGTCCGTCAATGGTGATAAAATCCGGCTCTGCGAATATACAGTACTCCAGATCCTTTTCAATCCTGCCCGCTGCAATCTTGATTCCGATAGGCCGTCCGTCAGAAGCGATTCGAAGCTGTGATACCAGATCCTTTAGATCCTCCTTTGAATTGACCTCCTCGAACTTAGATGGGCTGATTACGTCCTGCCCCAGCGGTTTATTCCTGACAGCGGCGATCTCCGGGGTCACCTTTCGTCCCGGCAGATGACCGCCCATTCCAGGCTTCGTTCCCTGCCCGATCTTCAATTCAATGGCATCGACATTCCGAAGATTCTCGGGTGTGACACTGTACTTGTTCGGAACATACTCAAAGATATACTTATGGGCCGCTTCCATCTCCTCCGGCAGAATCCCGCCTTCCCCGCTGCACATTGCGGTTCCTGCCAAGGCAGATCCCTTCGCCAGGGAAATCTTTGTCTCCTTGGACAGTGCACCAAAGGACATATGGGAAATATAGACTGGGCCATCCAGCACCATCGGCTTCTTTGCATTCTTACCAATTACCGTCTGGATGTTCACCTTGGCATGCTCATGAAGCGGCGGTGGATTCAACTGTGCACCGAGAATCAGGATGTCGTCCCAATCTGGCATTGGCATCTTGGTTCCCATCGCCTCGATAATCGGCTTTCCGGTCACCGCCATCTGATGTATCTCCTCCATAAAACGGCAGGAATCGTCTTTTCTGTAGAACTCCGGTGCGTAAGCAAGCGGGTCCTGCTCCTTTTCAACGGAAGGAATCTCATGTTCCTTTCCCTCCTCCTGTTCGTCTTCCTTTTGGAAAACACGTACCGGCTGTCTGCATACCGGGCAGGCGCTCAATTCCTGGAACGGCACCTCTTCCTTGTCCTCATCATAAATAAACCCACATACTCCACATTTGTATTTTGCCATAGTACATCCTCCTTTTGGCTTCTCTTTTACATAAGCCCCGTCATTTTCATCTGCTCTGTTCCTGATATCCATCCTGCACCTGCTGTGTCAGCTCTATTCCTCCTTCCCGGTACCACTCCTCTACAAACTCTTCAAAATAATCAACTGGTTTCTCTCCACAGATAATCTGCAGAAAAGCTTCATTTTCCAGGCTCTGCAAATGTCTCGGAATCTCCCCGTCTGCCTCTCCCATAGTCAATGGAAGAGTTCCCCTGCCTGATTCAGAGAGCAGACTGACCGCCTGTATCCTGGAAGCATAAGCCGCCCAGGCATTCACTGTGGTCAGATTACCGTCCTTATAGGATTTACATGTTTCATAGTAGGCCCTCTCCATCCCGGTCAGTTCCTGAATACGCATTTTTCCATCCATTACCTTCATAATATTATCCGTAGTACGGTAAATACTGTCCCAATAATCCACATTGATGTTCATAGGACGTGCAGTGGGGTCCACATTCATAGAAAAATAGTCATTGATATCCCGGGCATTCCGGTCCTCATAGCGGGCATGGTCAAAGAGGGCGCTCACATACTTCCCTACGATTTCAGGATGCTCGTATCCCTCTCTCACTACCACATACTGCCGGTCATTATAAGATTCCAGCACGGCCTGCTCTCTACGGTTCAATAAATAAGGCTTCCACGCTACTGCCCGGTCTCCTTTGCCTGTGGTACTCAATGGATTATTCGGTGCCCACCAGTATCCAAACAAGGCACCACACTTTCCTTCTGCTACCATCTGGTCCAGATTCTCTGTCCTGCGCAGCAAAAAGTGCGGGTCCAGAATTCCTTGTTCATACAGCTCATGCATATATTCCAACGCCGCCTTCGTCTCCTCAAGAACAGAACCATATACTACATTCCCCTGACGATCCAGGGTCCATTTCCCCGGAACTGCTCCAAACTCTGTAAAAATAGGGTCTGCACCATATGTAGAGCTGATCCCGGATACCAGCTCCGTACTCAAAGCCAGTCCTACTGTACTGTGGTCTCCGGCCATATCTGCCTCTACAAATCGACGCAGTATCTCCATGGCTTCCCCCATATTCTTAGGCTCTTCTAGTCCCAGCTCCTCAATCCAGTCTGCCCGCATCCAGATCAGCATGGTTCCCTGATCCACAGCCGTGTCAGGAAATGCATACAGTTTTCCATCAAATGTAGCCGAATCCAGCAGGTTTTCCCCGCAGCTTGCATACATCTCCTTGATCCGGTCTGTGGTACACTCTTCATAGACCTGGGATAAGTCCTCCACCATTCCCTGTCTGACCAACTCCTTTAGAGTATCACGGCCTTTGATCACAAGTATATCCGGGATATCATTATCTTCAATCGACATCTCCACTGCCTGCTCATAGGTCGCACCATCTTCCAATTCAAATAGATCCTTGTTCTGAATGTTCAGCGTCTGACGCAGATATCTGGTATAAGCATTATCCTCATAAGTCGCTCCTACAGGAAGATTTGCATGATTGGCTCCTGCTATCTTCCCAAGGGTGTAGGTCACTGTCTCGGGATATCTGCTAAGCGGAGTGTGTGCGGCCTCTTCTGTTTCAGCCGCCAAGTCTTCCCCCGTCTTTAACTCACTTGATATCTCCGGGGCTTTATTTGATTCCTCCTGACTGCATCCACTTAACGATACCGCCAGAAGCCCTACTGTAAGAAATAGACATAATGAAAGCTGGATACCTAGATTCTGTTTGTTTCTCTTCATGCCTTGTCGATCCTGCTCCTTTCCTTGAGACCTGCTGCGCGTGTGGGAATCAAAATCTTCACACAGGTTCCTTTTCCTTCGCTGCTCTCAATTATCATATGTCCTTCCTCCTTATAAAGCAGTTTAATCCTGTCATATACGTTATGCACCCCATATCCCGGGGACTGATATCCCAGAATCTGCTCTGCCTGTTCTTTAGACATTCCGTTCCCATTGTCCCTCACACTGAACAAAAGCTTCTCCTCTTTTTGTTTCACTGTAATCGTGAGCTGACGGTCCGTCCGCTCTGACAGATCGAGTCCATGCTCAATGGCATTTTCCACAAGGGGCTGGAGAATCAGCTTTGGAATTTCATAGTGGTACAATGCCGGGTCTATATCCTCCTTGACTTGAAAATTATCGTCATGCATGATCCGCTGAATCCGCAGATAGGCACGGATATTATTCACTTCATTTTCCACCGTGGTCATGGTCTCTCCCCGGTTCAGGCTGGTCCTGTAGTACGTCGAAAGGTCCAGTGTCACTCTGCTGATTTCATCTTCACCGGCTTCAATTGCTTTCCAGTTGATGATTGACAGAGAGTTGTACAGAAAATGAGGATTGATCTGTGCCTGCAATGCGCGCATCTCTGTATGCTGCAATTCAATCTTCGCCTCATATACCTCGGAAATCAGCTTGTCCAGTTCATCCATCATCCGGCTGAAGGAACGAATCAGTGTGCCGACCTCATCCTTGGAATCACTGTGCACCGTTACCTTTCTGAACCCAAGCTGTACCTGGTTCATATTCTCGGTCAGGCGCTCCAGACAGGATACCAGGCGCTTCGAGAAGAAATAACTCAAAAGTGCCAGCAGAATAATACAGATTCCAATAATTGGAATGTTGCGCATCACGAGCTGATGGGTGGACCTTGTGATTACCTTCTCTGGACGATAGATACAGAAGGTCCAGTCTGTATTAGACATCCTCTGTTCAGAGCATACATAATGTTCCCGCAGATAATTCAAAGAGTCTGCCTTTTCAGGGCGGTATTCCTGCTCCATGGAATAATCAGAGTATACAACGTGTCCATCTGCATCCAGCACGATTCCTCCTGTATTATCCTTGAGCAGATTGCTGAACGGTTCCAGAACTTTATCGTAGTCCAAACGCATCACCAGCACTGCAGAGATATCCTGATCTCCATAAAATTTTCGTGCCGCGACAATCTCGGTCCCTGCCCCGCGCCTGACGAACCACTCCAACAGATTTCCCTCTGTCAGATGTGCATACCACGATTCGTTCTGTATCTCGCTCAAAGGCACGAGAGTAGTCCCATGCGCCACCTCGATATTATCCGAATAGACCGTAATGCCCTTGATCTCCTGATGGTATACCAGAGGCATCTCCAGGATGGGATCGACCACATCTGTGTAATGGACATAATTTTCATAGTCCCCGCCCTTTTTCTGGTTCAGGACATTTCTAAGGTCCTTAGAATAAGAGAGGTAATCAATTAGATTCTCATAAATCTGGACCTGATTTTCAATGCTTTTTACCGACTGGCTCACCGACTTATCCATACTGTCCGTCTCTCTGGATTTCAACTGCCGGATCATCCCTGTCTGCATGTAAGCAACAATGATCGCGACCGGAATGATTCCTGCTGCAATCGTAAGCAGCATAATCTTGTTCCGATACTTTAAATCTTTATAGTTCTGAAGCAGCTTCCTGATCATTCATATCTCCCCGTCTGCAGGATTCCGGTGAATTCCCGAAAAATTCCCGGAAGCTTCTGCAAAAATAAGATGTATTAGAAAATCCCACGGCCTTCGCAATCTGTGTAATCTTCATATTCGTATCTGCAAGCATCTCTTTTGCCTTATTCATCCGCACCTCACGGATAAAACGGTTCAGGTTCATCCCTGTCTCCTCTTTGAATACGGCACTGAGATATCCCGCAGACAGATACACCTGTTCAGCCAGCATCTCCACACTTAGATTCTGTTGATAATTGTGACAGATATAACTCTTGACCTGGGCAATCTCCCTGCGGAAGCCCTCATCCTTCTCCTCCTGCCCCTCTTCCAGCTCCTTAATGCACTTCTCTGTAATATTCAGCACCTCCCGAATCGTCTTACAGCGATAGAGCCGGTCGACTGTCCGGGAAAGCTCCTTTTCTCCCACAGAAGGCATCGCCTGGTAGATTTCCTTCACGATTCCAGAAAATACGAACTTCACATACATCTCCGAAAACTGCTTTTCTGTACAATATCTCTGCTCTAATAGGTGAAAATCCTGCCATAAGCGTGCCATATCCTGATACTTAATGTCCGCTGAAATGCTTTCTAACACTTCTGCATCCCTGACTGCCTCTGCACTTACTTCCTCCGGTCTATGTCCCACCAAGAACACGTGCTGCTTCGGCTGATAGAACTGCTCTTCTAACAGTTCCTCCATCTTTTGGAACTGTTTGGGCATCTTTACAAGCCCCGTAATCGGTTCACTGACAACAAAATAACACTCCGCATCAAAGTGCTGGTGGAAGAACTGATACATCTGATTAGCCAGATGTTCATAATCAGAATACTTTTCAGAGAATAAAAAGAGAGATTCATTCGAATTCAAATTCAGATAAAAGAACCCCCTCCCTATCTTCTCTTTTAGTCCGAAGACGATCGGCTCCTCCTCTGATTCAAAAAAGTTATCCGAACTCCCTGACAGGATCATCCTTGTATATCCGTCCCACTCCTCTGTTGAAATCTGTTCCAGCTTATGCTTCTCTTCTTCGCCGCCTGAATAAAGATAATTCAACAGAAGGTACTTTTTTAAATCATTCTCTTCTGCTAACCGCCTCTGCTCCTGTTCAGAGCGTTCCTTGAGCTTCCCGATCACCCTGCTGTAGGTCTTATGGAATTCATCAGGATTGACAGGTTTTAATACATAATCCACGACACCATACCGCATCGCATCCCTTGCATAGGTAAAATCGTTATAACCACTGAAAATCACGATCTCCATCTCAGGAGACAGCTCTCTCGCCTTCCCGGCCAGTTCCAGACCATTCATATAAGGCATCTTAATATCTGAAAACAGGATGTCGACCCTCTTGGATTGTAAGATTCCAAGCGCCGCCTTCCCATTCTCTGCCTCTAAAATCTCCAATTCTTCACTTTCCCGTTTCAAAAGAAACTTGATTCCGCTGCGTTCCAGTTTTTCGTCATCCACTATCAGTATCGTAATCATTGTGCATCCCTTTTATAAATAGTTTAAAACAGCAGTGCCCGTCTGCCTCTTAAGACAGAAGGATACTGCTGCTTCTATGTTTACGAGTCTTTTTTATTATAAAACATCTGTCTGGACATTACAAGCATTCTAGCCCTTGACAGCCCCTGCGACCACGCCTTCAATAATGTATTTCTGACATGCAAGATAGAAAATAATAATTGGTACGATCGCCAATACCAGAGTTCCCATCATTGCTCCCATATCCACAGAGCCATAACCGCCTTTCAGATACTGAACTGCGATCGGAATGGTCTTATATTTTCTAGTGTCCAACACGAGAGATGGCAGAAGATAGTCATTCCACACCCACATTGCCTGTAGAATTGTGACCGTCACACAGGTCGGCTTTGTAATCGGCATCACAATCTTGAAATAGGTCTGTAAAGGTGTACATCCGTCTATCATGGCCGCCTCCTCGATCTCAAGCGGAATCGACTTCATGAACCCGGTGAACATGAAGACGGAAAGTCCCGCTCCAAATCCCAGATATATGATAATGATTCCCCACGGATTGCCAAGATGCAGCATATTTGCGACCTTAGATAGCGTATACATCTCCATCTGGAACGGCACGATCATGGCAAAAAGGCACAGCAGATATAAAAAACTGGTAAACTTCGTATGCACCCTGCTGATGTACCATGCACACATGGAACAGCACAGGATAATCGCAGCCACGGAGCCGATGGTAATGAATAAGCTCCATCCAAATGCCGAGATCAGTCCCGTCTTCTCGATTCCCCGGATATAGTTCTCCAGCCCTACGAACATATTGTCTGTAGGAATCTTGAACGGGAATTTGCTGATATAAGCCTTTTTCTTAAATGAATTGATAAAGACCAACAAAATCGGATATAAATACAGCACACTAAGAATGCTGAAGAAGACTGTCAGAAGCCATCCATGCTTTGTCTTTTTCTTCATTACTGCTGCACCTCCTTCGATCTGGTCAGTTTATTCTGAATCACTGCAATGACACCAACGATGATGAAGAAGATCACTGCTTTCGCCTGTCCTACCCCTTCATATCCCGGCCTGCCGTAGAATGTATTGTAGATATTCAACGCCAGCAGCTCAGACATTTTAGACGGTGCTCCGTTGGTCAACGCCAGGTTCTGGTCAAAGAGCTTGAATCCATTGGTCAGTGTCAGGAAGGTACAGATCGTAATGGACGGCATGACCATCGGTATGATCACGCTTTTTAATACCTGCCTGGAACTCGCCCCGTCGATCTTGGCCGCTTCGATCAGCTCTCCCGGAATATTCTGGATACCGGAAATATAAATGATCATCATATACCCCACCTGCTGCCAGCACATCAGGATGACCAGCCCCCAGAAGCCATAGACAGAAGAATACGTCAGTGTCCGTTCCACCTTTGCCAGAATACCGTTCAGCAGAAGCTGCCAGACATACCCAAGCACGATTCCACCGATCAGGTTCGGCATAAAAAATACGGTACGGAAGATATTTGTTCCCTTTATGCCTTTCGTCAGCAAGATTGCAACTGCAAAGGCAAGCACGTTGATCAGCAGTACAGACACGATCGTGAACAATGCCGTGTACCACATTGCATGCAAAAAGGTCGGGTCATCCAATATTTTCATATAATTCTTCAAGCCGACAAATTTCCCGTCCGTCACTGTCGTGAACTTACAAAAGGATAAATAAATTCCCAACAAAAATGGAACTATAAACCCGATTGTAAATGCAATCAGTGTAGGCAGTACAAATATCGGAAAATGTTTTTTTATTGCTTTTTCCATTCTCTCACTCCTCACTTAGGCACTGTTTTCCTTTAACAAAAGCTCCGTCAAACCTGCCGGAGCTTTTGCTGTGTCCTATCTGGATATCCTGATGATAGATCTCATTTGGATTTCTTTACTTGTTGTACAATAAACGATTCTACTCGTTCGCTGCTTTATATTCTTTTGCCCATCCGTCAACAAATGCGGTCTTGACTGCATCCCAGTCTCCGGTTCCCTGTGCATATTCCAGAAGTGCGCTTCCAACATCATTCTTCCAGTTTTCAGAAGGCATTGTAGTGAAGTTCCAGCTCACTGGTGTCTTGCCTGCCTTTGTATACTCATCGTTCGCCTTTACGAGCGGATTGGACGGCAGATACTCATCAAATGTAGTAAACGGTGTTACGAATCCCATCTCATTTGCCAGAGCGTCACGGCCTTCGTCACTCTCTACTACCCATTTCATGAAATCAAGTGTTGCCTGGATATCTTCCTCAGATGCATTTTTATTCACGCACCAGTAGTTCTCAGAACCTGTGCAGAGTCCCTGGTCTTCCTCACCCTTTACACCAATATAAATTGGAAGCATTCCCAGATCTTCATCTGCTACTTCATTGTCTTTGATATCATTGTAAGCCCATGTTCCATTCTGATAGAAAACAGCCTCGCCAAGTGCGAATTCGGATGCTGCATCATCACCTGTCTTGGAAGAAATCATGTTCGGCTCACAGGTTGCATCTGCCAGGTATAAATCCCAGATGTCTTTGTAATTTGGCAGGTATGTTCCTTTGATCGCATCTGTGGATGTGATTCCTTCGTCCTTGTATTCATAATAAATCGGCAGGTTCGCAAGGTGAGTCTTGAATCTCCAGTCAGAGGAGGAATCCATTCCTGCAGAAGTAAATGCACCCTCTACTCCAAGGTCATCCTTATGTGCCTGGATTCCGTCTGCAACCTTCTTGAGTGCTGCAAAATTGTTCAGGTCATCAATGGATTTGATCTCAGCATCTGGAAGCTCGAAATATTTATTCAACAGTGCTTTGTTGTAGATAATGCCGTATGTCTCGATTACATATGCGATTCCTTTGACCTCATCGCCTTCCTTTAATACATAATCATCACTCTGAACGTCTTTATATACATCGCTGCCTGACAGGTCATAGCAGTAATCTTTCCAGGTAGCCAGTCCGACAGGTCCATTCACCTGGAACAGTGTTGGAGCCTCCTCTTTTGCCATCTCAGATTTAAGCTGTGACTCATATGTACCAGAAGCTGCAGTCTGTACATCCACCTGTACTCCTGTCTCGTCCGTATACTTCTTAGCCAGGTCTACCCACTGGTCAGCCTGTTCTGGCTTGAAGTTCAGATAGTATACTTTCCCGCTGCCGCTGCTCTTCTTGTCACCCTCGGCCTTTTTCTCATCGCCGCCCCCGCTGGAGCATCCAGCCATCATTCCTGCAACCATAGCTGCTGACAATAAAACCGCGATCAATTTTTTCTTTTTCATAAAACATCCTCCTTTTTGATCCCTGTGTGATATCTGTTGTATTTATTATAAAAAATGTTCCCTCATAACGATATGATAAAAAATCCAGAAACATATTCAAATTCCATGAAAATTTTCATAAAAAATAAAGATGATGACACTCACTTAGTCACCATCTCCATTTTCTCTGCTTTCTATCAAGGTTTTGAACAAAGTTCCTCAATCAGGCGGGAAGCCTCACTTTTTGTAATTGTATCTGGATTCCATTCCAGGGAAGCTCCCTTATTTTGGATGAGCTTCTTCAAAAAGCCGATCTGCTTGGATGTAGCCGGCACTTCTTTTTTCGGCTTATAGATCAAAGGCTGCGGCTGGAAAAGCTTCGGTTCCTTTTCCTCAAAATAATGTGCAAGTGTCTGGTACAGCTTAGCGGTCGCCAGTGCATCGTGATAAGCTCTGTGGGCCGCCTGGTTCTCTATATGATAATACTCACAGAGGCTTCCCAGACTCTTAGACTCCATCTCCTTATGTACCTTCCTGGCAATCTTAAGTGTATCGATCCCGGACTTCTCGAACTGATCGCCTAAGTTCAGAGCACTGACCTTCACAAAGCTGTAATCAAAAATCACATTATGTCCAATCAGTATATCATCCTCACAAAATCCAAGGAAATCCCTCACCACATCCTGGCTGCATCTGGCAGAAGCCACCATCTCATTCGTGATCCCAGTCAAATTTGTAATCACAGGAGTGATTGGTTCTTTCGGACATGCAAACTCCATGAAGCGCTCCACTACCTTACCATTCCTTACTTTCAGCGCCCCGATTTCTATGATCTCGTGTTCTCCCGGCTTAAGGCCGGTGGTCTCCAAATCGAATGCTATATATGAACCTAACATACCTCTCCTTCCTTTAATAAGCGAAGAACATCAAAGAGTGTATCGAATCTGTGCCACACCATTCCCAGAATCTCTTCATCCGGCTCCACAAGATCCGGTATTATGATTGAGCGCATTCCTGCTGCACTGGCAGAACGAATCCCTGAGGGAGCATCCTCCAGAGCCAGCGCATGCTTTGGTGCGACCCCGATTTCACTGCACGCCTTCTGGTAGATCTCGGGATTCGGCTTTCCGGCAGTCACCATATCCCCATAAACTGCACCATCAAAATAATCCAGAAGCCCCTGCTCCTTCATCAACTCTCCTGCATGTTGACGACGTGAAGAGGTGGCCAGTGCAATTTTATAGCCATTTTTCTTCGCATATTTAAGAAGCTCTTCGACTCCGGGCTTTTTCTCCAGACCTTCTTCCTCAACAATCTGATGATACCGTCTGCGGGTCAGTTGATTGAACTCATCCATCGGAAAATCCGGGCATACATTCTCCCGAAAATAAGCTTCTCTTCTCTTAACATTAAATCCAATTGTATGATAAATATGTTCTCCAAAACGTTCATATCCCAGCTCCTTCCCAGCATAATCCCAGGATCTCTGAACGACTCTCTCTGAATTGAAAATGAGCCCGTCCATATCAAAGACAAGCCCATATATCGGCGGTTGAAACTGATTACTCAAAATATCCCTCTTCCTATATGATAATCTATTCACTCTGCTGCTCTCTGAATATAATTTCTCCAGTCTTGGCATCCATGCTCTCTACAATCGCAAGTGATTCTAACTGGATTCCCAGGTTGCGGATGATACGTCCGCCTGACTGGAAGCCTTTTTCTACTGCAATCCCGATTCCTTCTACCGTTGCCCCTGCAGACTGTACGATCTGAATCAGTCCTTGCAGCGCACATCCATTCGCCAGAAAGTCGTCAATAATCAGGACATGATCTTCCGGTGATAAAAACTTCTGTGCCACAATGACATTATTCTTGCACTTATGAGTGAAGGACTCCACCTCTGCAACATACATCTCGCCTTCCAGATTAATGCTCTTTGACTTCTTCGCAAACACTACCGGAACATCAAAATGTTGTGCTACAACACATGCTATACCGATTCCAGAAGCCTCTATCGTCAGAATCTTGTTGATCGGCTTGCCCGCAAAACGCTTCTTGAATTCTCTTCCCATCTCATCAAACAACTTAATATCCATCTGATGATTCAGGAAGCTGTCTACCTTGAGTACATTGCCTTCCTTTACGATTCCATCTTTTACAATTCTCTTTTCTAAAACATTCATCCCTGGACTCCTCCTTTTCTTAAGCATATCCCCAATTTACTTTAATCCTTTGATTGCTTCTGCCGGCATATTCGCCTCAACGATCTCTTTTAGCCCCTGCTGATCAAAAACCTCTCTTGGCATAACCAGCGCGAACTGCTTTTCATAATAAAACCCAACTGCCTTCTTGGTAACACGGACCTTGATAATCTGCTTCCATGTAAAAAACTTCTTATTCTTGTTCTGATTAACAGCAATTCCTCTGTCCGAAACTCCATAAGAAACCGGGTCTCTGTAAAGAGCATTATTCTTCATCTGTCTTGCCGCATCATTCCGAAGCTGGAAAGGTGTTGAAAAAGCCATTGCGATTCCAATAAAAATCAGAGCTCCAAGCCAGTTCATGCTGATCTTTCCATTGGAATACATGACAGCTCCAACAACAATAAATGCGACAGAGAACACGATAGAAAAAATGCCTGTCAGCCCTGAATAGGAATGATGCAGCATAAAATCGAAGAGTGCCTCTTTTGTCATCTGTACCTTAAACTTTTTGTCTCGATTCCCCATTGTTCAATAACCTCTCTTTTATTTTCCCTGTTCTTCATCTGTATGGAATATCTCAAAAACCTTACGCAGTAAAAATGAATTCAGCCATGCGACCAATGCGACTCCCGCTACAAGCCACAACGCCAGACCAATCATCAATGTCATTGAATTCACCAGCGTAAGGAGTACAGGACCGACCGTGATCACAAGCATCAGAAGCGTATACGGCAGCTTTGCGATCGATAAGAGCAGCGCATTCTTGAATGTATTCTTGATGGTGTTCTCGTACCGTGCTGTCAGCGGGAATGTATAAATGACCACACATACCCACACTATGCCAAAGATAATGAAAGCACTCTGGAATATCATCCGCATCGTGGATGTCATCCCTGCTGCTACCCGGGAGTCAATCCCAAGTACAATTCCTACAGCAGCTAAAATCAGCCACATGATCGTGCTCTTCTTAAAATTCTCCTTGAAGGCACCGAAGAAGCCTTTCACAATATAGCCCTCTTCATTCCTTACAATCTTCAGCATGACTGTATACAATGCCGTCGTTGAAGCTCCAATTGTAAAAAGCGGGATTGAGCATACTACCCAAAGAATATTCAGAAGCATAAAATCACAAAGCCTGCTCAATGCACGCATTACTACGTTGTCCGTCCAGTTCATGGTATTCCTCTTTTCTTGATATCTCTTCCTCTTCTTCCACAATTCACATCAGACTGCTGCTCCGTGGTGAAATTCCTTCTCACAAGGAGGAACATCCGCCTTCATAGCAGCCATCTGACAGATACTGTCGAAAAATGCCTCTTTCGAGACATACCGTAATTATACTTTAAAAGGACCAAGGACACAACATACATTTTAAAGAAATTTTTATGAATATATTTCCTGGGAATGGCTTGAGAAGCTGTGCCGGGAGAGAAAGGATCAGATACAGTCCGGAGGCATCCTGCAATAGAAGGTAAATATATATAGGAGGACTGACAAATCGTCACTCCTCCTATATACTTATTTCCCTTTTATTGAATTGGTTCAAAATCTGAAGCCGGATGTTTACAGATCGGACAGATGAAATCTGGCGGAAGCTCTTCTCCCTCATATACATAGCCGCAGATTTTACAGATCCATCCTTTTTTCTTTACTGGCTGAGGTGCGGGCTTGATATTTTTATGATAATAACTATAGGTCACAGACTCGTAATCGGAGAGCACATCTCCATCTACAACATCTGCCAGGAACATCGTATGACTGCCGAGGTCTGTTGTCGATATGACCTTCCCTGAAATATATCCATTTACCATCTCATTCAGATATGCAACTCCATTCTTAGAGCGAGAGAAGGAAACATCGGACATCTTGTCCACATCCCGGCCGCTCTGGAATCCAAAGTGCTTAAAAAGCTCGAAATCTGCCTCTGTATCAATCATAGAAACATTAAATTCCTTCGTCTTCATGATCATATCATGTGTATAATTCTGCTTATTCACAACAATAATGATACGGTTCGGCTCAGCAGTCACCTGCATTGCCGTGTTAATGATACATCCATTGTCTTTATCGCCGTCTTTTGCTGTTAAAACAAATAGGCCATATGTCAGTTTAAACATTGCTGTATTATTCATACCTGTTCCTCCTTAATAATGATGATTTTTGTTCTCAAAATACATAAACAAAGTATACCACATATACTGCAAAAAAACAGCCGTATTCATCCGACTGTTTTTGCAAGAGGAAAAAATGGAAAAAAAAGGAAGCCTTATATTCAAGGCTTCCCCGGCAAAAAAAAGAAGCGGGTGATGGGAATCGAACCCACGTATCCAGCTTGGAAGGCTGGTGTTCTACCATTGAACTACACCCGCGTCATCTCTGACACGAGTGATATCATATCATAACTTTTTTCAAAATGCAATACCTAAATTAAATTTTTTTAATTTTTTTGCTATTCAGCAATTTTCAAAGTAAATAAGGCCCCCTTTTCTACTTGTCAAGCTGGTTAATTTGTTCTATATTATATAAAACAACTACCCTATAGAGAAAGGAGTTCGAAAGATGAATCTTAATCAGATTGCCATGCTCCAGAAGTTCAAAAGCAGCATTGACCAATTTCGCAACAATCATCCAAAGTTCCCTCTATTTGTAAAAGCGGTCTCACAGGATGCACTGACAGAAGGTACGGTCATTGAAATCACGGTAACCTCCCCGGAGGGAAAGAATTACACTTCAAATATCAAGTTGAAAGCAGACGATATTGAACTTATGAAGATGATCCAGCAGATGAATCCATAGGCTGTAACAGCCAAATTCATTCTGCTGGTCATCCGTCATTCGAATCAGGTCAAAAGCTATGACATCCGCCGAACTTTTTGAGGAACACTTCCTTGGGCAGTGGCTCTGAAAAGAAGTATCCCTGCCCTACATTACAGTGGAATTCTTTCAAAATAGATAATTGTTCTTCATTCTCAATTCCTTCCGCTGTGGAAATCACCTGATTCAGCCGTCTGCACATATCAATGGAATTTTCAACAACAATTCTTGCCTTCGGATTCTCTGCCAGATCATCCACCAGACTTTTATCCAGCTTTAGTTCTACAAAATTCATATTGATCAGAATTGCAAGATTGGAATACTGATATCCATAATCATCCAAAGACACTACAAAGCCATATTTTTCAAAATCATCCATCAAACTTCTTAACGCCCTTGGTTCCATCTGACTGATGCTCTCCGTGACCTCGATCACCAGAAGTTCAGACGGTACGCCGTACCGATCACGAAGCTCAGCAAGATGTTTGACAACATCGCTTCCCATCAGGCTGACTCTTGAAAAATTCACAGAAATCGGCACTGGTGTTCCGCCCTTCTCCAGCCAAACAGCAAGCATCTTACATACCTCCTCAAAAGCATAGCAGTCCAGATATTGGATTACTCCCTCAGACTCGTATAAAGAGATGAATCGATCTGGAAGAAGCATCTCCCCTTCTTCCCCCTGGCGGCGCATCAGGGCCTCCGCCCCCACCATCTCACCGGTATCCAAATGAATCTTGGGCTGCAGGAAAATTTCAAAATTTCCTGCCTCTATCTCGCGCACAAGCTTTCTGGCCAATGCCTTATGCTGCTGCCTCCTGCCATCTATTACTGAGCCATAATAGACCTGCTTTTCAACATACATCATACTATCGCTGTAACCGATCTGCTCATCAATATTGATCTTGCCCTCACCAAAGTTAACACCCATAGAGAAATCGCAGATACATTCGTTCTCTGCATACCTTTTCAGTGTATCCAGCCTCTGCTCGAACTCTTCCTTTGTCCCGTTGACAAAAAGAGCGATAAACTCGTCTCCACCGATTCGGTAGGCATATTCTGGAAACACCCTGCGTATCCCATGTGCCACGCTCTGAATCATCTCGTCTCCGTAAGGATGTCCATAATGGTCATTGGCATATTTTAAACCGTTAATATCAATAAATACAACTCCCAAGGACTCAAGCCGGGCCTGTTTGAGTTCTTCCACTCTCTCCAGGTAATAGTTCCGGTTCCCCAGCCCCGTCAGAGCATCCAAATGGCTCAACTCCTCCATTTTATTGAACATACGGCGTTTATAAATATCATTACTGACAAAAAATGCGACCGATTGAAGAAGCTTAATATGTTCAATCCCCCTGGAAGGGTTATTCACACCTATAAAGCCTGAAAGTCTGCGTTCCCCCTGATAAGCATCGGATTTCTCCTCCCAGATTGGCGCCGCCATATGGCTGTGCACATGGAACTTGTGCAGAAGATCTGGAATTTCCCCGGATATCTCCTCATTGTTAGGTAAAATGTAATATACTTCTGAATCTGCGAACGTCTTCTTCCACTGCTCCACCAGTCCTGCCGGCAGATTCTGCAGCTTGGGCAGATCTGATTCCACACCCTCTCTATACCACTCATAAGTATTAGATACCGTATTGTTCCATTGATTATACTCAAATATAAAGGATCTGTCAGCCTGATAGAATCTACCTATTATTTCCAAAAGACTGTTGATCGCCATATCCATATCCTCATTCTCTGAAAGAGTATGGATACATTGCACTAAAGTCTCCTCAATGGAAAGCTGCTGTTCCAAATTCTGATGCTGGACCTCACTCTCTGTAATGTCTACACAGATCTCAAGCCGGTAATCGCGCCCATCAATCTCGACCAGCTTATCCCGAAGAATGAAATACGTTTTTAACTTCTCATTGTAGTGCTTCCAGGTATAGAAACGATCTTTAGAAAGACATGCATTGGTACAGAATGGACATGGTGAATCGAGTCCCTGAAACAACTCATAGCAGAGCCGTCCCGTATATTCCTCCCCCGGTTCCATATCTAACGTCTCCCTCATCGCCTGATTCAGATAAACCACTTCATAAGTCTCTGGATCAGAAATATAAACCACATTTTCACTTTCATCCACGATAATCGGATAAATCTTTTCTCTCTCGATCATAAATCCACCTAACTTGTCTTTCTGCATTTATCACATGACGCTGCGGAGCATCCAGCTCCTTTTGGTTCCTTCGCCTTTTGCTGCACTGTACGCCGATATTGTTTCTATTATACAATATTTCAAGGTAATTTGATAGATAAACTCAAATTTATTCCTGCCCCGGCTTCTGAAAATGGTCTCCTTTAAGCATCCACACTTTGACTTATTCGCCCAAAAGTACTATAATTCCATCATACATAGAAAAAGGGAGTAAGGAAAATGAGCAAAAGAATCGATAAGAAAAGACTGAAAAGACAAAATGAGAACACCGCCAATACTACCATAGCAGCCGTTTCACTAGTACAGGCACAGCCTAAGGAACACTGTGAACAGGTAGATTTCTTTATCCAATATCACGATCAGGAATATCTGGAAAAGGAGATTGTCGAAAAGATCAAAGAAAAATGTAAGGCTGACGGCATCGAGATCACTGTTGACGGAAAGTTATCCGTTTATCTCAAACCAGAAGATAAAAAGGCTTATTACACCTATGAAGGTGTCAGCGGACATATCGAACTTTAATCCGATTATAGCACGAACCCCCGGCAGATTTATTCTGGTAACATACCAGATTTGAATCTGCCGGGGGTTTTTGTAATTAATTTTTTATTTTATTCTTTTCCGTCAAAGCAATAGGTACAGAGCTTACATGCCGGGAGTCCAATAGACTCAATCATATCATCCAGTCTGTGATAACGCAGCGTTGTGAAATTCTGGCGTCTGCGCACCTCTTCTACCATTTCCTCATAACGTTTGGAACATGGATCTGCATATTCTGCTAAAATCTCTGGTGTAACTTCTTCCTCTCGTTCTGCAATGATCCTTCTCGTAATCAGATCCAGTTCGGACTTAGAACGTGAGAAATTCAGATATTTACAGCCAAAGAGCAACGGCGGGCATGCCGGACGGACATGTACCTCTTTTGCCCCGCTCTGATAGAGGAATTCCGTTGTCTCTCTTAACTGTGTTCCTCTTACGATAGAGTCATCGATCAGAAGCAGCTTCTTATCCTCGATTAATGCCTGTACAGGAATCAGCTTCATCTTCGCGATCAGATTCCTCTGACTCTGGTTCGTCGGCATGAAGGAACGCGGCCAGGTCGGTGTATATTTAATAAATGGTCTTGCATAAGGAATTCCTGACTCGTTGGCGTAGCCGATGGCATGTGCGATTCCTGAATCCGGTACTCCGGCTACCACATCTGGTGATACGCTGTCACCATCTCTTTTTGCCAGCATACTTCCACATTTGTAGCGCATCTCTTCTACATTCACGCCCTCGTATGAGGAAGTCGGATATCCATAATAAACCCATAAGAAGGAACAGATCTTCATCTCTTCTCCCGCAGGGCTGACAGTCTCTACACTATCTGGTGTAATGAACACAATTTCTGCCGGGCCAAGCTCTTTATAATCACTGTAGCCCAGATTGATATATGCAAAGTTCTCGAAGGAAACACAGAAAGCATCTTCTTTCTTTCCGATTACTAAAGGGGTTCGTCCAAACCGGTCTCTGGCAGCATACAGCCCCTGCGGCGTCATCAGAAGTATGGTCATAGAACCATCTACAAGCTTCTGTACATAACGAATTCCATCCACGATTGTATCCGCTTTACAGATGAGGGATGCAATCAGCTCTGTCGCATTGATCTGTCCGCCGCTCATCTCCTGGAAATGTGTATGTCCGTTTTCATAGACCTTCTCTAACAGCTCGTCCATGTTATTGATCTTTCCGACTGTCGTAATTGCAAAACTTCCCAGATGTGACTGGATCAACAGCGGCTGTGGTTCATAATCAGAAATACACCCGATTCCAAGATTTCCTTTTAATTCTTCCACATCTTTATCAAACTTGGTACGGAACGGGGAGTTCTCAATATTGTGAATTGCTCTTTGAAATCCGTCTTCTCCATATGTTGCCATTCCACCTCTTCTCGTCCCCAGATGAGAATGGTAGTCCACCCCATAGAACAGCTCCAATGTACAATTCGTTTTTGAAGCCACACCAAAAAAACCACCCATTTTTCATTCTCCTTCTCACAATTAATTTTCATCGGTACACTGCAGGCATTGTACTGCTATACATTTTTCATAAGGATAGAGTGTGATCTGTGAAGCCGGCCCGCATCAGCATACAGTTTAACACATCTGACTTTAAAACGTAAAGTAACAGACTGTTAGATTTCCAGATATCTATCCCGAAGTTTTTGTTTATTCTCTACAGAAAGCCCGAGTTGACACTCCAAATAAGCATCCATAGAACCATATTTTTCATCAATGACCGCCAGTGCTTTTTCCAGATACGCCTGCTCAGCCCCAGCCATTGCCCTTGCAGCCTTGACAGTCTCTTTTGGATAACCCTGACTTAAGATATACTGTTCGAATTTGGCAATATCCTCCTGATAATAATGATTTGTCATCATATAGTCTGCGAGGATTGTCTCTCTATCCACTCCTAAAGCTGCCAGAACATAAACAGTCCCCAGACCGGCCCTGTCTTTACCGCCTGCACAGTGCCACAGGATAGCTCCCTCCTTATGATTCACAAGAATCTGCAGAAAATGAGTATACTGCTTTTGGGAATACGGGCTGACTGCAATGTCCACATACATATTTTCCAGAGCTCCTGCTTCCACGAATTCCATGACCTTATCCAGTGAAAATGCACCGCCCGCTGCTGCAGCCGCCATTCCAGCGCTTTCCTTGGACGACTCATCCAGAATCGGCAGGTGATAATTGGATACCCCCTCTATCTCCGGATCCGGTTTTGCATCTCTTTCCAGCGTTGTCCTAAAATCTACCACGTCACTCAAATGGTATATCTCTTTGAGGTGTTTCAGATCTTCTGTACTGGCATCAGCCAGTTGTGCTGTGCGTAAAAGCAGATTCTCTTTGACTTTTCTTCCGTCTGCCCCAATGTATCCGCCAAGCTGCCTTGCATTTCCAACTCCAGTAAGACCAATTGATTTGTAATCCATATCTGCCACTCCTCTTTCTTTTGTATCTTATTAGGCATTAGCGATTCAATAAGTATACCTTATTGAACATCTGTAGTCCAATAAGTATATCTAATTAAATATTAGTAGCCCAATAAATATATATTTTATTTTTTAAAGCACATATCCATACCGGAGCATCTAAAGTAAAGCGCTCTTCTTCCTGATCAGCTCCAGCGGCATCCGCCTTTCTTATTATAGTTCGTTTCTACCTCTTATACAAGAAGCTTATTTTTTCTAAAGCTGTTTTCCTTTTCCAGTCCTGCTTGTCTTTTCCAGAGCTGTCATCCATTCAGGGTGAAGTGATTTTTCTGATAAGTCAGAAGTCCGTCTTTCTGCATTTTAGAAAGTTCCGCAGAAAGCGCGCTGCGCTCCACAGACAGATAATCCGCCATCTGCTGACGGTTAAAGGGAATATCGAAGCTTTCCTTCCCTTGACGCACTGCCTCCTGTGACAGATAGGACAACAACCGTTCCCGAATCGTTTTCGGCGTGATATGATTTATTTTCTGTGTCAGATTCAAATTTTTGGAGGCCATGATCGTCACCAGATTACGGATCAATCTCTGATGGTGACTACATGATGAGGCACACGTGCTCATCACCTTAAAAACATCCAGGAACAAGACCTCGGAAGGTTTGACTGTCACCACATCGGCCAGCAAGGGCTCCCCGGAGATACAAGCATATGTCTCCGCAAATACCTCCCCCGGGGCGATATGCCCGATGATATTCTGATTTCCCCACACATCCGTCCTTACTATGTTAATGCCACCAGACAGCAGTAGTCCCATATGATGTACCTCCTCGCCGGTGTGGTAGATCATACATTCCTTAGGAAAAGTTTTTTCCTGTGCGCCAAGGCAGCTCAGCATCTCTTCCGTCTGTCTGGTCGTACATCCCTCAAACAGGTCCGTTTCTGCGATAAACTGATAGTCCATTTTTTTCACCTTTTTTCAATTTTGTTGTTAAAACAACGCTATTTTCTTCTCAAGTATAGTACAATACGAATACCGAATCAAGGCAGTGTCAGTATGTTGCCCAGAATCATACACTCTTGCGAGTGAACAGTAACCAGGCATCGCCCAATCCAATATTTATTTCAGAGCTTTTATTGAAAACAAATTCATTTTAAGGAGGAATTAATTATGATCAGGAAAATTATAGAAATCAATGAGGAAAAATGTAATGGCTGCGGTTTATGTGCCGATGCCTGCCACGAAGGTGCAATCGGGATGGTGAACGGGAAAGCCCGTCTGTTAAGGGACGACTACTGCGACGGCCTCGGTGACTGCCTCCCGGCCTGTCCGGCCAATGCCATCAGCTTTGTTGAACGCGAAGCTGCCGCCTATGATGAGGAGGCGGTCAAAAAGCATCAGGCAGAGAAACATGGACAGCCCCTTGCGTGCGGCTGCCCCGGAACAATGGCACGCGAACTCAAGCATGACAGCGATGAAGAGAAGCCGTCTTTTGCCCAAAGCCGCTGTGACACATCTGCTGCGCCCTTAACAGGCGCCAAATCCCAGCTCCGCCAATGGCCGGTACAGATTCAGCTTGCTCCTATCAACGCTCCTTATTTCCATGAAGCAAAGCTTTTGGTCGCAGCGGACTGTACCGCCTATGCATACGCAGCTTTCCACGAGGACTTCATGCGCGGCAGGATTACACTGGTCGGCTGCCCCAAGTTGGACAGTGTTGATTACTCAGAGAAATTAACAGAAATCCTTCGTCTAAATTCCATAAAAAATGTAACGATTGTCCGCATGGAAGTCCCATGCTGCGGCGGCCTGGAGATGGCCGTGAAGAAAGCCCTTAAGGACAGCGAGAAAATGATTCCCTGGCAGGTTGTCACGATATCAACAGACGGCAGAATATTGGAGTAAAAGGATACCCCCCAAAAAAGACACCTCGTTTTTTCAGGTCTTTTTAGGCTGCCCTAAATTCACCTCAGTCTTGCACGAAAAAAACATCAGCTCTGTGTCTGACCGACTGACACAAGCTGATGTTTTTATTCGTTTCTTTTAAAGTTTTTCTGCCCAATACTTCACGGCGTCAGTTAAAAATGCTGCACATCCCGATACTTCACTGTCATAATATTTTGTGAACCGTTCATCCTCCGTATACATCTGTGCGACACCCTTATGAGCCTCTACAGAATAAGTCTTCCATGTCATCTTAAGCCATTCCTTATGGAGTCCGGCAGCCTTCCTTCCCGCTTCTCCTTCTGGTTTTTCGCCTGCCTGGACGGCTGACTTAAGACAGGTATTGAGTTCCTTCGAAAGTCCATCGAAACGCTGATATTCTTCCTCTGTCATATTGAGCATCTTCTGATTGGATGCATCCACTTCCTCATCTCCATATTTTTTTCTTATTTCCGGACCATAGGTCTCTTCATTTTTCTGAACAGCATCTTTTTTAAATGCCTCAAATTTTTCCCGATTATTCATCTTAATCTCTCCTTTCATTGATGCAATCGTTTTTTTCACGGTAGTGATCATGCTGTGGATATGGGCCTGTTCCTTTTCCAGTTCTTCCAGATGTTCACGCAGGGCGCTCATCACATCAAACTCCTCGCTGTATAGAACTTCCGCGATCTGTTCCAGCTTAAAACCGCGCTCCCTGTAAAATAAAATCTGCTGCAGTATCTCCAACTCCCGCTCTCCATAATAACGGTATCCAGAATCCCGGATTCCAGCCGGCTTTAATAATCCGATACTGTCATAATACCGCAAGGTACGTGCACTGATACCTGCGATTTCTGATACTTCCCTAATACTGTATTCCATCTGCATTCCCTCCTGCCGTGATTTGACTATATCAGTTGACGCTGCGTCAAAGTCAAGCATGATTCCTCACATTTTTCAACATTTTTCTATTTATTATAATGGCTTATTAAATTTTATCATACCCCTTTATATATCACGCTGCAATGCACATTTTTTTACAATATCCTACATTCTTCGCCATAATTTTCTTTACTTCCACCACCTTCCTCTACTATAATGATATCTGACAGGTTATGCTATTTCACAAATTAAAAATAAATAGGAGGACAAAGTATGTCACAGAGAACAGACATTCACAAGGTACTAATCATTGGATCAGGTCCAATCATCATTGGTCAGGCATGTGAGTTCGACTACTCCGGAACTCAGGCTTGTAAAGCATTAAGAAAATTAGGTTATGAAATTGTTTTGGTGAACTCCAATCCGGCGACTATTATGACAGACCCGGAGACAGCAGATGTTACTTACATCGAACCGCTGAATGTGGATCGCCTGGAACAGATTATCGCAAAGGAACGTCCTGACGCGCTGCTCCCGAATCTTGGCGGCCAGTCTGGACTGAATTTATGTTCAGAGCTTGCAGCAGCAGGTGTTCTGGAAAAATACGATGTAGAGGTCATCGGTGTTCAAGTCGATGCCATTGAACGCGGGGAGGACCGTATCGAATTCAAGAAGGCGATGAACGAGCTGGGAATCGAGATGGCCCGCAGTGAAGTTGCCTACACTGTTGAGGAAGCACTTAAGATTGCAGATGAGCTCGGATATCCAGTGGTACTGCGCCCTGCTTACACCATGGGCGGTGCCGGCGGCGGCCTTGTTTATAACAGAGACGAGTTAAAGACAGTCTGTGCACGTGGTCTGCAGGCCAGCCTGGTAGGACAGGTGCTGGTCGAGGAATCCATCCTTGGATGGGAAGAGCTGGAGCTAGAGGTTGTCCGTGACAAAGACGGTAACATGATCACGGTCTGCTTCATCGAAAATATTGACCCGCTCGGTGTACATACAGGAGATTCCTTCTGTTCTGCTCCGATGCTGACGATTTCCGAGGAATGCCAGAAACGCCTTCAGGAGCAGGCATACAAGATCGTAGAGTCTGTTCAGGTCATCGGTGGTACGAACGTACAGTTTGCACACGATCCAGTCAGCGACCGTATCATCGTTATCGAGATCAACCCAAGAACTTCCCGTTCTTCTGCCCTGGCATCCAAGGCTACTGGTTTCCCAATTGCCCTGGTATCTGCAATGCTGGCTACTGGCCTGACCTTGAAGGATATCCCATGTGGTAAATACGGAACCTTAGATCAATATGTCCCAGACGGAGACTATGTCGTAATCAAGTTTGCACGCTGGGCATTCGAAAAATTCAAAGGTGTTGAAGATAAGCTCGGTACACAGATGCGTGCTGTCGGCGAAGTCATGAGCATCGGCAAGACCTATAAGGAAGCATTCCAGAAAGCCATCCGAAGCCTGGAGACTGGACGATATGGTCTGGGATATGCGAAGGATTTTGCTTCTAAGACAAAGGAAGAACTTCTCCATATGCTCATCACCCCATCCAGTGAGCGCCATTTCATCATGTATGAGGCATTGCGCAAGAAAGCTACAGTGGAAGAAATCCACGAGATCACGAAGGTAAAAGAATGGTTCATCACACAGATGAAGGAATTAGTCGAGGAAGAAGAGGCCCTGTCAAAAGAAAAAGGCCATCTGCCTTCTGACGAGATGCTGACTGCTGCGAAGAAGGACGGCTTCTCTGATAAATACTTAAGTCAGATCCTGGAAGTTCCAGAAGATGAGATCAGAAACCGCCGTATCGAAATCGGTGTCGAGGAAGCCTGGGAGGGCGTACATGTAAGCGGTACAGAAGACAGTGCATACTACTACTCAACTTATAATGCAGAAGATAAGAACCCGGTAAATGAGGATAAGCCAAAAATCATGATTCTTGGCGGCGGACCGAATCGTATCGGACAGGGCATCGAGTTCGACTATTGCTGCGTACATGCTTCCCTTGCGTTAAAGAAGCTTGGATTTGAGACGATCATCGTGAACTGTAATCCTGAGACCGTTTCCACAGATTATGATACTTCCGACAAGCTGTACTTTGAACCACTGACTCTGGAAGATGTCTTAAGCATCTACAAGAAAGAAAAACCAGTCGGAGTCATCGCACAGTTCGGTGGACAGACACCTCTGAACCTAGCCGCTGACCTCGAAAGAAATGGTGTGAAGATTTTAGGAACCGCTCCTTCAGTCATCGATCTGGCAGAAGACCGTGACCTGTTCCGTGCTATGATGGAAAAACTGGAAATCCCGATGCCGGAATCTGGAATGGCTGTTAACGTGGACGAGGCGATCGCTATTGCTCAAAAGATCGGATATCCGGTTATGGTACGTCCTTCCTATGTATTAGGCGGACGCGGAATGGAAGTCGTATACGATGATGAGAGTATGGTCAACTACATGCAGGCTGCTGTAGGCGTAACTCCTGACCGTCCGATCCTGATCGACCGTTTCCTGAACCATGCAATGGAATGTGAAGCAGATGCGATCAGTGATGGAACCCATGCCTTCGTACCTGCTGTTATGGAGCATATTGAACTTGCAGGTGTGCATTCAGGTGACTCCGCATGTATTATCCCTTCTGTGCATATTTCAGAGGAAAATGTACGGACGATCAAAGAGTATACAAGAAAGATCGCGGAGGAGATGCATGTCAAAGGTCTGATGAATATGCAGTATGCAATCGAGAATGGTAAGGTTTATGTATTAGAGGCTAACCCGCGTGCATCCAGGACCGTACCGCTTGTATCTAAGGTATGCAATATCCGTATGGTACCGCTTGCTACCGATATCATCACCTCTGAACTGACTGGAAGACCGTCACCGGTGCCGTCATTGAAGGAGCAGAATATTCCGAATTACGGTGTCAAGGAAGCCGTATTCCCATTCAATATGTTCCAGGAAGTAGACCCGGTACTCGGACCAGAGATGCGTTCCACAGGTGAAGTACTCGGACTTTCTGCCTCCTATGGAGAAGCCTTCTATAAGGCTCAGGAAGCGACACAGACCAGACTTCCACTGGAGGGAACCGTACTGATATCTGTCAGCCGCAAGGATAAACCGGAGGTCGTAGAAATTGCAAAGAGCTTTGCTGAGGATGGCTTCAAAATTGTAGCGACAGGAACCACTTATGACCTGATCCGTGAAAACGGAATTGAAGCAGAAAAGGTGAAGAAGCTTTACGAAGGAAGACCGAACATCCTGGATCTGATCACCAATGGAAAGATTGACCTGATCGTCAATACCCCGGTCGGTAAGGATAGTGCACACGATGACAGCTATCTGAGAAAAGCAGCAATTAAGGGAAAGATTCCGTACATGACTACCATGGCCGCAGCAAGAGCTACCGCTAAGGGAATCAAATATGTCAAAGAACACGGGAATGGGGATGTGAAATCCCTTCAAGAACTTCACAGCGAAATTACAGATAAATAAAAACAGATAGAAATCAAGGGCGGCACAGATCCATGTGCCGCCCTTTCTGATATTCTTATGTTCGAAACAGATGGAAAACATTAAGCTGTCCGTATCTCCTATGGCAGGATGTGTCCTGCACTCAAATAAATCTGATACCACTCTTCACGTGTCAGATTAATCTCGCTTGCCTGCGCAATATCCTCCAGCCTGTTCAGATTCGTTGTACCTGTAATCATCTGTACATGTGCCGGATGTCTTAATATCCATGCAGCCGCAATCGTTGTAGGCGTTACGTCATAACGCTCTGCCAGATCCTCAAGCTGCTGATTCAGTTCCGGGTACTTATCGCTTCCTATAAATACGCCTTCAAAGAAGCCATATTGGAACGGTGACCATGCCTGAATCGTCATATCCTTTAGACGACAGTAATCCAGGATACTTCCATCTCTGTCAACTGCACAGTCTGTCAGCATATTCACTTCCAGACCATTGGCAATCATATTCGAAAATGGAACACTAAGCTGAAGCTGATCTGTCACGATATCCTGCTTTACATACTTTTTAAGAAGCTCTATCTGCATCGGCTTATGGTTAGATACTCCAAAATTGCGGACCTTTCCTGATGCGTTGAGTAGATCGAACGCCTCTGCGACCTCCTCCGGCTCTACAAGAGCATCCGGCCTATGAAGCACCAGAACATCCAGATAATCTGTATTCAAACGCTTCAGGCTGTTCTCTACAGATTTAAGAATATGCTCTTTCGAGAAATCATACATTACACCCGGAACAATCCCGCATTTGGACTGGAGAATGATATCCTCACGCCTGAACTCCGTTCTCTCAAATGCCTCTGCGAACAGAGATTCACACTTACCATTCCCATAAATATCCGCATGTTCAAAAAAATTCATCCCAAGTTCCATGCATTTATTTATATAATCCTCAAGACCCTCTTCATCCAGAGCATTAATTCTCATACACCCTGCTGCTATTACTGGAACTTCCAGACTGCTGGTCCCCAATGTCATTCTTTTCATCTCTTGTATCCTCCTGCACATCATGTTGGATTTGTGTTTCTACTATTATATGCTTTCCAAAATATATCCGTCAAGGGGCATATGAAAAGAACCGGAACTTTACAGATGATTTCGCCGATACTCGAAAATCCTTGTTACAAAAATTCCTTCATATCCTTCATGAATTCCTCTAATTCTTTTACAAGTTTTCTTGCAATCGATTTGGCCTGCTCTGATGCCTCACGGTTTTCGTTGATTGCTTCACTGATCGACTTGATACCCATATTGCAGCCGTCCATCATCAGCTTTGCGACCTGTCTGCGGTCTCCCTTTAACATCAATTTCATCTCCGTTGTCATCCAGGAAAAAGCGGCCGCCATGATTCCAGGCTCTTTGTCCTGCTCCCCGAACTGTCCAAGCAGCCTTGCTGTTTCTTCATCCAGCGTCCTGTATTTCTCGTGATAACGGTCTATGACCTTTTTCAATTTTTCATCTTCCGTAATAAAATCCTGTACCTGACCGATACTGTCAAGTCCCATCTTACAGCCCTTACTGCACTCCTCTAATAATTGAACTGTCTGATCTTCCATGCCTGATTCCTTCTTTCCCTTTTTCGCTTATTGTGCTAAATTTCTGTAAAAATATTCCTTCCCACAATAAATACTCAAAATTCTCCATTGGGAAACATTGAAATTTGGTTCCGGTCAGCCAGATATCTCCATATCAAAAAGGCGTAAGACCATCTCTGATCCTACGCCTAAACTACTTACCTGATCCATTACGGATTTTTACCATAGCAGCAGAACACATTCCTACCTTTTGCTCTTGCATTACATTTACTAAGAATTATTTTTTCAACTTATTTGGTTTGAAGTTGTGATAGTAATCGTCATGAACGCTCTTAACCATCTTACTCAAGAAGAGAAGTCCAATGATATTCGGAATAACCATCATACTGTTGAAGCAGTCTGCCATATCCCATACAAGGCTTACCTTTGCTACTGAACCAAGAACTACGCATACACACACTAATACAGTGTAAACCTTTACTGCTTTCGGTCCAAATAAGTATTTAATATTTGCTTCTCCAAAGAAATACCATCCAATAATGGTAGAGAAAGCAAAGAAGAACATACAGATTGCAATAAAGATAGATCCAAATCTACCGAATACTGCTGTAAAACCAGCCTGTGTAAGTGCTGTTCCAGTAAGTGATCCATCAGGAGTTACGGAACGTGTCGTAATGATGACAAGTGCTGTTAATGTCAGGATTACGAATGTATCAATAAATACACCGATCATAGCTACGAATCCCTGCTCTGCCGGATGGTCAACCTTAGCAATCGCATGTGCATGAGGTGTAGAACCCATACCTGCTTCGTTAGAGAACAGTCCACGTGCAACACCCTTCTGCATTGCTTTCTGGATGGTTGCTCCAAGGACACCGCCGCCGATTGCCTGAGGTGCAAATGCGCCTACGAAAATCTCCTTAAATGCCAGAGGAAGATTCTGGATATTTGCTATAATTACAATCAATGAACCAATAATATAGAATAATGCCATGATTGGCACAATCTTCTCTGTAACAGATGCGATACGTTTGATTCCGCCTGCAAAAATCAGAAATGCAAGGATTGCAATAATCACGCCTACAATGATCGGATTGATTCCGAATGCACCATGGAATGCATCTCCAATGGAGTTGGACTGTACTGCATTGCCCATGAATCCTAATGCAAGGATGATCAAAACTGCGAAGATGCCTGCAAGAGCTTTACCAAATGCGTTATCATGGAAAGCTGCTCTTATGTAGTATACAGGACCTCCTGTAACTGCACCATCTTTGCCGACTACTTTATACTTCTGAGCCATCATGGCCTCGGCATAAATGGTTGCCATTCCAAAAAATGCGCTGACCCACATCCAGAAAATTGCTCCGGGTCCTCCAACTGCGATAGCTGTCGCTGCTCCTGCAAGGTTCCCTGTTCCAACTTGTGCTGCGATTGCCGTTGCCAATGCCTGGAAAGAAGACATACCGTCTTTGCCCGCTGCTCCCTGCTTCTTAAAGAGCCCTCCAAATGTACGGTCCCAGCCCTCCTTAAAGCCTCTGATCTGGACAAATCCTGTTCGGATCGAAAACCAGACGCCTGCTCCGACAAGTACTACGATCAGCAGATAACTCGTTAGAAAATCATTCACCTTTAACACAATGTCGTTTAATAATTCCACTCGCTATTCCCCCTGTTCTCCGGATTATAGTCTCATTCTATAAACCCATAATTTTTTCCTATCACATAAAATAATATAATATTATTGCCCGTAATTCAAGTTGGGGAATTGCACAGAAATTTAATAAAATTTTTATAATTTAAACCCCTGCCTTTTTCCTCGTTTTCCCAGTAAACACGCCACTTTGGCAATAAATTAACAATCTGTCCAAGAAAACTTCGATTTGTGCACTTTTACCATCTCATAAATAATTTTATTGTATTTTGCAATATCACCATAAAATTTTCTATCTCACAGTAGTTAAAATCAGGCTGTTTCCCTCTGATGACATTCTGTACTTTTTCATATTTGTTTGGTACAATATGAAGGAATGGAAAAACTAGAATTCGTGAAAATAAAGCGGGGGTACTTCCTATGAAAAAGACAAAAAAATTGCTTGGTATCTTTCTCTGTCTTATCTTATGCTGTCTCCTGTGCCTTCCTGTTGCCGCCTCAGCATCCTCACATAAGGTGAAAGCGGGCTTTTTTGCATTTTCTGGCTATCACATGATGGATGATCATGGAATCCGCAGCGGTTATGGCTATGACTATTTACAATATATGTCTAATTATGAAGACTGGAGTTACGATTATGTAGGATATGACAAGAGCTGGAAGGATATGCTGGGAATGTTGGAAGCCGGTGAGATCGATCTTTTGACTTCCGTCCAAAAAACTCCAGAACTGGAAAAAAGATTTGCCTTCTCTAATGACCCGATTGGTTACAGTTCTCTCATTTTCACAGTAAAGGCAAGAAATACAAAGTATCTTGCCGGAGATTATGAGAACTTTAACGGCATGAAGGTAGGGCTGATTGAAGGACGTTCCAGAAATAAACTCTTCGAGGCATATGCCGCAGAACATGGTTTTGATTATACTCCTGTCTATTTCAACAATATAGAAGATTTAGAAGCTGCTCTTATGGATGGTGAGCTTGACGCGGCTGTTACAAGCACATTAAGGAAAATCGAAAACGAATGGGTTCTGGATGAATTCGCTTCTTCTCCTTTTTATGCCATTGTCAGAAAGGATGACACACGGCTCTTAGAGGATGTCAATGATGCAATCAAACAGGTGAAACGTTACCATCCCAACCTGGAGGAGGAATTATATCAGAAATATTATATTCCCGCCAGTGGAGAAGAAATTGCCTTTACGGTGGATGAGCAATCTTATATCCAGGAATGTAAGGACAAAGGAACTCCCTTGAAGGTTCTGCTGAATCCAGACCGTACTCCTTTATCCTGGTTCGAGAATGGACAGGCGCAGGGCGTGTTCGCCCATTTAGGACAGCAGGTCCTCAACCGCTCTGGAATTCCTTATGAAATTCCAGAGATCAAAAGCAGGGAGGAATATCAGAATCTTCTTAACAGCGGCAGCTATGATATTGCTCTGGATTCAAGCGTTGATTTTAACCGGGCCGAAAAGCTAGGGTACAAATTGACCAAGCCCTATATGACTGCCCCCATCTTTCAGATTACACAGAAGGATTTTTCCGGTAAAGTTTCCACCTTAGCGGCTTTAAAGAATGCGGATGTAACACTGACATATGCAGAAAGGTATTTCCCTCCTGACGCAATCACCTATTATGACACAATAGAGGAATGTACCCAGGCAGTCCGGGAACATAAACAAGATGCTGTCTTTTTTTACTCCTATATTGCCCAGTCCATTCTATATAATGATTTAGAAAATAATTTAGTTGCTAAAGAAATACCCGGTTATACGAATGACTTTGCAATTGCTGTAAATAATACACAAGATGAGCGGCTGCTTCCAATTCTTGAGAAATCCCTGCAGAGCATTAGTGAGGAAGAACTCAATGAACTGATTGAAGCTGATACCAAGTTTCCGCCCAAAGAACAGAATGTATCCTCCTTTTTAAGGAGTCATCCACTCATTACGGCCGCGGTTCTAGCTTTTTTATTTATAACCGCTCTGATTATTATCATTCTACTCTATAAAAATAAAGGAAGGAAGAGCGAGAAGGCACGGCTGAATGAATTTGAGCGTTTTATTTCCTATGTCTGCAGAATGAATGACCTGGTTCTTGAGCTCGACCTAAAAGAGGGAAAAAGCTGGTATTATACTGCGCAGAACGGTGTGGTAAATATAACGCCGATCACAAAGGAGCAACTGAATAGACTCTCTGGCTCAGTCTGTCAGGAGGATGCAGAAAAGCTGAACAGTAAACTGACCCCGGAATATATGAATTCCCTGATTGATCAGGGCACTGAATTTTATTTTGAATGCCGTGTCCTGCGGGATGATCCCTCTCCACATTGGTATGCCTTCACGATCCAGGGTCTGGCAAGGGATTCCATGCATCCGAACAGTATCATGATATTTGGTCATGACATTGATAGTGCGAAACAGACAGAAGCAAGACAAAGAAAAGTCCTGCAGGATGCGCTTGCAGCCGCCCAGCAGGCCAGTGAGACAAAGAGCAGTTTCTTATCCAGAATGTCTCATGAGATGCGTACACCGCTTAATGCCATTATCGGTTATCTGGAAATTGGCAGGAAACATGTGGATGACCCTGAAAAGATAAAGGACTATATGGACAAGTCAGATATTGCTGCACACCAGCTTTTATCGATTATCAACGACGTACTGGACATGGCTGCAATTGAAAGTGGAAAGCTTCATTTGGAGAGAGTCCAGTTTGAATTAACAGAAGAAATTCTCGCCGTCCAGAAGATGTTTGAGACCCAGGCATGGAATAAGGAACTGGATTTTCAGGTGCAGATCGACAAAGATGAAAAGGTCTATATCATGGGCGATCCGCTGAGGCTCAACCAAATACTGATTAACCTCTTATCCAATGCCATTAAATTCACGCCGCCTCACGGGAAAGTAATACTTCGTGTCAAGAGGACAGGACAGCAGGATGGACAGGTCTACTATTGTTTTGAAGTAACCGATACAGGAATCGGGATGTCACAGGAGTATCTTACGCATCTATTCGATCCCTTTGAACAGCATGATGCATCTATTGCCCGGCGTTATGGCGGCAGCGGTCTTGGAATGTCCATTACAAAAAATCTGGTCAATATCAAGAATGGAACTATTACGGTAAAGAGCAAACTAAATGAGGGGACTACGTTTACAGTGAATCTTCCCTTTGAACTGGTCCACAGTACACCTGAACCAGGCAATCAGGCTGACAACTGTGGAACTGCATCTGAGGATTCTAAAAATCCGCCCTTTCAGTTTACAGGTATGCGCCTTATGTTGGCAGAGGATAATCAAATGAACCGGGAAATTGCTGCTGAAATCCTGACCTCTGTTGGCTTTAAGGTAGACTGTGCGGTCGACGGAAAGGATGCGGTCGAACAATTTTCCTCCTCAGCGCCTGACACCTACCAGTTGATTCTAATGGATATCCAGATGCCTGTTATGGATGGTTATGAAGCGGCTGAACATATTCGTGCTTCTGACCACCCACAGGCAAAGACGATCCCTATATTTGCGATGACTGCCAATGCATTTACAGAAGATATCAATAAGGCTCTTGCTTCGGGAATGAATGGACATATTGCCAAACCTCTGGACGTTGCTAAGATGTTGGAAACGCTGTCTAAGACACTGTACCACAGCGACGAATCGTGATTTTCCAAGCTTACTGTATATAAAAACGACGCATAGCGGCTATGGTCTGATACCATCAAGCCAGCTATGCGTTTTCTTCTTCCCTACTCCTTGATGAGTTGAACCTCCTCAAACATTTTCCCTGCTGTCAATAGAGACATGCCATGATGAAAATCCATCCAGACATCCGATGAATAAAGAATTTCAGGCATCATTGGCTGAGACAGATAGGAAAAAACCGTATCGCTGATCGGTCCGATACAATCCTTTCTTAAATCTTCCCCCGCAAGAGCTATGTACTGCGGATTCAATATACCGCATACCCAATAAATGATCTTCGCCATCAGCCTGGTATATTGAACATCATCCAATGTATCTGCCATCCATTCATCCAGAGTGCGTCCGTCCTCAATCGGAATCAGCCCCAGTTCTCCCGCAAAATTACTATTTCCCCGTATTATCCGGCCTCCCGCAATGAATCCGGCACTGACACAACCCTTCGAGAAATGTAGATATGCCATATTAATTCCCTCGGACGGCTCTTTGGGGTACTGATTTTGATAACATTTTACAAACCCAATCGTCGTAGCATTCAAATTATTTTCCAACACAACGGGAATCTTATATTTTTCAGATATCCGTTCTCCAATATCCACCCGGTACAGCTTATCATCTGTCAGGTTCTTTTTCCAATACGAACCACCCTCCACGATGCCAGGAACCCCAATACCTATTGTTCTTATCTCTATCCTCGAAGTCAGGTCATCTAAAACAGAAGTCATCTCACGTTCAAAATTCCTATCAGGCACCTCCAGACAGAATGTCTCCTGAATCTCTCCACAGGCATTGATCAAAAGGCTGTGCAGTTCCTGCCCGGAAATACAGAAAACAGCACCATGATAGCGGTCTGGACGCAGACGGTAACGCTCTGCCTTACGCCCTCCACTGGACGCATCGTGACCAATGCTTTCAATCTCATCATTTTCAATCATCTCTGACAGAATGGAGCGGACTGTCGTAGAACTGATCTGTGTTGCACCCGCAATCTCCGCCCGGGTTGCCGAACCTTTTTCTTTAAGTGTCTTACGAATCATAGAAAGATTGGCCTGTTTGAGAACCTGCGGCTTTGCCGTTAATTGATCCATACGGATACCCCCTGATTTACTGGAATCTTAAGTCTGTGAATTTACATATATCCATATACCAGAACTTATGTTGAATACTTTTATAAGTTTATGATATAAGTATAGTCTAGTCAAAGAGTTATGTCAATTCGAATAAAGACACCTTCTATATAAAAAACTTACCGGGTTTCAGACTTTCCTGAAACCCGGTAAGTTTTTCATCTTAACGCTTTACAAAATATTCTTCATACCATACGAGGAAGGTATAGATTGTCCAAATCTTTCTCCAGTTGTCAGAGTTTCCACCTACATAATCATCAAAGATCGCATTGATTTCCTCTACATTGAAGAACTTCTCTGCCATCTCACTGTGGAACTTCTCACGGACATCCTGATTGTATCTGTCATCAGCCATCCAGATACGGATCGGCACAATGAATCCTAACTTCTTACGGAATGCAATCTCTTCCGGCAGCACTTTCGCAGCTGCAGTGCGGAATGCGACTTTGTTCTGCTCCTCATTCACCTTATATTTAGAAGGCATACGGGATGCAATATCAAAGATCCTGGTATCTGTCAGCGGCATTCTGATTTCCAGGCCTGCAGCCGTACTCATCTTATCTACATTAAAATAGATATCTCCTTCCAGCCAGATCTGGATATCCACATCGGACATCTTTGTCAGTGGGTCCAAGCCCTCTGTCTCTTCATAAATCGACGCGGCCAGTTCAATCGGAAGAACATCCGGGTCATACTTTTTCAGGATTTTCTTCTTCTCATCCTCTTTCATGATGTTGGTGTTGCCAACATAAAATGTCTTGAGATTCTCCCCATAACGCTCTGCATTGCGGTACATATTGTATCCGCCAAAAAACTCATCTGCGCCCTCGCCAGAATAACAAAGCTTAGTATGCTGTGCCGTTGCCCTGCATCCCAATGCGAATACGATAGCGGAGGCATCTCCCAAAGGCTGTTCCATATTATACATCACATAAGGAACTGCACCAAAGTATTCTTCTGGAGTAATTACGCATCTGGACATCTTACGTCCCAGAATATCCGCTGTGGCTTGTGCCAGCTTTGATTCATCAAAGCGCTCCTCCTCATAACCACAGGAATCCGCCATCTTGGCATCCGACATCGCCAGTACATAAGAAGAGTCTACTCCGCCCGATAAGAAAGAATCGGCTTCCTCATCTTCTGTCTTCACTTCCTTAAGTACCTTCTGCAGCGTCGTATGAATCTCGTCTGCCCAATCTTCCAGGGACTTACTCTCATCTGGATGGAATTCTGGTGACCAATAACGTTCTATTGTAAGCTTCCTGTTCTGCCAGATCAGATAACGTCCCGGCATCAGCTTCTTTAAACCACGGAAAAATGTATTTTCTCCCGCTACGTAAGTCAAGCTCAGATATAACTGCAGCATCTCTTCGTTCAGCTCTTTCACAAAGCCAGGCTGCTCCATGATCTTACGAATGGATGTACCATAAAAGAGCTTTCCCTCAGCAGTCTCATAATAATAGAATGGCTTTGTTCCGAATTGATCCCGCAGACAGAATAGCTTCTTCTCTTCCTCGTCCCAGAGTGCAAATGCAAACATACCATGCATGTGGTTCCCCATCTCGTATCCCCATGTCTCATATGCTTTTACTAAAATTGCTGCCTCTCGGTCTTCCCTGGATAAAGTAGAATCAATACTAAGCTCCTTGCAAAGGGCTTCCCAATTGCGGATGTGTCCGCTGTATTCTTGGATTTTTATCATAAGTTCGTCCTCTCGTTTTTATTGAGTTTTCTATTGTTTTTTAGTTTCTTTCATTTTTTACCTGTACATTTTAGCATAATATCAAAAAGAGGGCAACTTCCCCCACTAATTTAGGTGTTCCCCCCCTCATTCAGGATTCTATTTCGTCAATTCAAAGCTCATTTCCAACAGGCTCTTTATATTCTCCTGTGGTACTGTTCCATCGAGTAAAATACTGATCCACTTCTCCTTATTCATGTGATATGCCGGAAAATATCCCGGCTGCTGCCGCAGGGAACCTATCATCATCGGATCACATTTTACATTCAGGACATCCGTCACTTCATCCTCATTTGTCCCCAGTTCTCTTCCACTTTCGTCGAACCCCAGCTTCTTATAGGATACTTCCAGTATGACTCCGTACCATTTCTTATTGTGCTTGTGCCGAAGTACTGCATTGCTATCCTTCCACGGATAATCTGGCTCTGTCCCATAGGCTTCCATAACCCATTCAAATACTTCTTTTCTATTCATTTTTCACCCTTTTATATCTTGACGTATCTTCAAGCTTAACCGCTCACTACAATGAGCTTTTTTACATAGGTGTTCCAACTTCAATCAGATTCCCGTCGGGATCATAAAATCGAACCACCCATTGGCCCCATGAATGCTGCATAAGCCTGTTCACATATACGATAGGCATTTCATAGGAATCCAGTTTTTTTACAAATTCTTTAATGTTCTTTTCTTCAAAGTATAATTCAGTAGAGTTATTTTCGAAAGTCACATCTTTGGCGATAAAAGCTTCCCATATCTTTTTGTCTTGAAGTACTAATCCCTCTGTCAGAATGACATTTCCGTCATTATCTAAAATGACATCAAGACCAAATAGGTCTTTATAAAACTTTTTTGAGCGTTCCATATCAGTGGTAACAATCAAAATATTTTTAAGCTTCATTTCAATCCTCCTTGGCTGTAATCTGAGAAACTATCACTATCTTCATTGATAAACCTGCTTACTTCTTAATGTATCTCTGGTTCGTGCATTTAAGCTTATCCGGGGTTGTTCGAACTACATGCTCTAATGATTTATCTTATCATACTTTTCTGTAAATATCTATGTCCGCTGAATAGGACGATGACTTTCGCCGCATAAGGCTAAATTGAAAAAAGTCAGAGGAAAACGTATACGCTCTCCGCTGACTCTTTTTTCAGTTTGTCCTTGCATTGCTTATTCAAATTCTACAAAGACTAACGCTTTTTGTTTAGGAATTATTCTCTGTAATGTTTCTCGTTCTTTTGATTATTTGATATATCCATATTATCCTGCCTATACGAGCTAATGTTATCAT